>NZ_JBEPRN010000012.1:0-226624 GCF_040548375.1 Bradyrhizobium sp. F1.4.3 | reverse complement strand
CCAATACAACTGGCACCGGCCCCACGGTGGTATAAAATCTCAAACGCCTATCAGCAGACTCGGTCTAACCGAGGACAACCTCTTGAGGCTCCACAGCTAGGCCCATCCCGGACGACAGCGTAGGCCCGGACCGGGCGGGCGATATTTTTGAGGTTCTGCTCACCCAGGTCAGCAAATTCAACAGCGACCTTGCCGCGGACATGATCATAGACGGCGGACGAGATGCAGATACCGCCCGGTTCTGTAATGCTCTCAAGACGAGCGGCAATGTTCACGCCATCCCCAAAGATATCGTGGGGTTCGACAATTACGTCGCCAATATTGATGCCCACGCGGAAAGCAATACGCCTGTCCTCCACGTCGGCGATGGTCAGTTCACGAATGCGAGTCTGGAACTGCATAGCAGCCCGAACTGCTTCGACAGCGCTGGGAAATTCCGCCAAGAATCCGTCGCCGGTGTTCTTGACGATGCGGCCGCCGTGTTCCGCAATCGCGTGTTCGACACTGCCCGCGAGGAGCACTTTCAGTTTGGTGTGCGTAGCCTCTTCGTCGCTGTGCATGAGCCGCGAGTAACCAGCCACGTCGGCCGCCAATATCGCGGCCAACCTGCGCTCGACTCGGACCGGCCGCTCCTGCACCATGGCTCTCAACCCAACCAACGAGACATTGTACGACGGATCGGGTGACCGGGCCACACTGCTAATGTCGCCTTTGACCCTAAGCGGCCCGAAACGCCTTGCATCGGGCGGTCCTCAATAGGCCTCCGTACAAGGCCACAAAGTGCTAGTCTCCGAATGCCAGGTCGTGGTCCTTACAAGGGGGGCATATGCGACGGCGGAAATTCATTATTGGTCTAGCTGGTTCGGCTGCTGCCCTTGCTCGGCCGCTCGACACCCATGCGGAGTTACGGTGACAGTGCACTCAACCCGGCTCAACCCACGTCTAGTTAAGTGCACTGTCACCGTAATCTTACCGTAATCTTACGCTATGGCGTCCGGCCGTGCCGCGCGGCTCAGGTGGCTCGCGAGGCTTCCCTGTCCAACAGGGCGCGCTTGCGTTCCACTCCCCAGGCATATCCGGAGGTCGATCCGTCGTTGCGGATCACGCGGTGGCACGGAATGGCGACCGCGAGCTTGTTGGCCGCACAAGCGCCGGCGACCGCGCGCACCGCTTTGGGATCACCGATCCGCTGCGCGAGCTCGGCATAGCAGACCGTCGCACCGACGGGTATCTCCTGAAGCGCCTGCCAGACCCGCTGCTGGAACGCGGTGCCGCGAATGTCGAGCGGCAGATCGAGACCGATCTCCGGCGCTTCCACGAAGCCGACCACTCGCGCGACCATCGCCTCATAGTCCTGGTCAGCGCCGATCAGACCCGCCTTGGGGAAGCGATCCTGAAGATCGTGAACCAGCTCCTCTGCGTCATCCCCAAGAAGAATCGCAACCACGCCTTTCCTGCTCGATGCGACCAGGATTGGGCCGAGAGAACTTTGACCGACCGCAAACCTGATCTCCTCGTTCGCCCCTCCGGCGCGATACTGGGTTGGCGTCATGCCGAGCATCCCCATCGATTTTTCGTAGAACCGCCCGCTCGAATTGAAGCCGGCGTCGTAAATCGTCTCGGTTACGGAATTGCCGGAAACCAGACCTTCACGAACCCTCCTGGCACGGAATTCGGCGGCATAGCTCTTCGGCGTCAGCCCGGTGGCGGCCTTGAAGACGCGATGAAAATAGCTGGGGCTCAAGCCGACTGCTCCGGCCAGCTCCTCCAGCGACGGCTCCTCCTCGCTCGTCTCAATGATGCGGCAAACCTTGGCGACCAGCGTGATATTCCCGGCTTCGACCGAGGGCCCGTCCGGATTGCAACGCCTGCAGGGCCGAAATCCAGTCGCCTTGGCACTCGACAGGCTGTCGTGAAGTTGGACGTTCTTCGGGTTTGCCGCGCGCGAGGGACAGGACGGCCGGCAGTAGACTCCCGTCGTCGACACCGAATACCAGAAGTGGCCATCTGCGGCCTTGTCGCGCGCCAGGACGCGGGCCCATCGCGGATCATCCGCGACCGGCAGGGGCATCTGCTTGCGGAACTGAGCGGGCGCTGCGGTCATAGGTTCTAGTCTCCACGATAGCGCAGACGGTGCCACCCGATTTCCGAGGACGCACTCTGTTCCGTGCGTTCAATCGATGGCGCCGGCGACGGATCGGGGGCGCGGACCGCGCAAAGCAGATGATATGCGCCCGGCGCGTAAAAGCAGACGAGGCCCGCACGAATTGCGAGCCTCGTTCAACGACATCGGATGTGCCGATGGTACGGAAGCGTTCCGATCAGGCCGCAGCCTTGAGCAACCCGAGTTGGGTCAGTGCGGTGACGCCGTCATCGAGACCGATCTCCTCGACAATCTTGCCGTCGATGACCTTGAGCACCGTGGTGCCCGTGAAGCGCATCTTGCGGCCCGTCGCAGCCGGAAGTCCGCCGATCAGGAAATCTCTGAACGCCGGGCCGGTGTGGGTGCCGCCGCCTTCCCATTGACCGACGACATAGTCGCCCTCAGCGATCAGATCCGCGGTGCCCCAGAAGTTGAGATCGGGGAACGCGGCGCGGAAATCGGTCATGAACGCCTTGATGTCTTCGCGGCCGCGCCGGGGCTCATGCAGCGAATATTTGAGCAGCATGTCGGGGGCGGCGATCTCGTCGATGACGCCAAGATTGACGGTCTTGCCCCAGAATTCGGTGAACCAACGACCGACGACGGCCTTGTTCTCATCTTGCTTGCTCATCGAAAAACACCCTTCATTTGCAGGAATCATGGATCGACTGGCGATCGCTGCAATGTCTAGGCGTTGTGTTCGAGTGTCGAACTCCGGTTCTTGCCCTAAAACTCGAAAATGTGCGACATCCAGCGATGTCCGCTATTGCGCCGTTGTTGGCAGAGAAGCGGACATCGGGAGCACCGGAGCGAAACGTTCCGACGTAACCAGGATGCGGTCTTAGGCGTGCCTACTCCTCGTCCTCGTCCTCGTCCTCGTCGTCCTCATCCTCGTCGTCCTCGTCTTCCACTTCCAGGCGGTCGAGCGTGGCCAGCGGCAGCGTCTCGCGGAACAGATCGCCCTCCGAGCCCATCCAGAGGCAGAGAATGTCGTCGCCCTTCACCTCCGCGACAGTCAGCGGCTGGCCACCGGATTTCAGCATCACGACGTCGCCGGTTTTCAGTTCCATGGATGGTCCTTTCGGGTTGATCGACGAGGGAAGGCTAGCAAGCCGTCATGACACGCCGATCACGGGCTGCGTGACCCGTGAATTTGCGCTGGCTTGCGTAGACTGCGCGAAACGTCGATGGCAGAGGTTCGAGTGGGGGATCGCTCGATAGTCGCCCAAGGACTATTCCATCCCAGGCGCGGCGATGATGGCATCATGCGCCTGTTTTGCCCGACGAGTCAAAGGATTTCGTAAAATCAGCAATGCACTTGCGTTTGCGGCAAGCCATTGAAATTGCAGCAGCCGGCTACTGTGCATGGGGTTGTTTTCGATATTTTTGTTTCGCGCCCTGGTTACGCCCGGTCCGGCACGAGCTCGGTCAGCGAGCGGATGATGCGGTCGGGCTTGACGGTCGAACCTTCGGGCAGGCCATCGCCATGCACGTCGATCCAGATCGCATAGATACCAAGGCGCTGCGGCGTCACGACTTCCCATTCCAGATTGTCGCCGATCATCCACGTGTCATCAGCGGTGACGCCGAGTGCGTCCATCGCGTGCAGATAAGCGCGCTCCTCGGGCTTGCCGAAACCGTGCTCGCCCTCGATCTGGATGTGATGGAAGCGGTGCTCCAGCTCGAAGCGCTCGACCTTGGCGCGCTGCGTGTCGGCGGCGCCGTTGGTCACCAGCGCGAGCTTGATGCCGAGCGCATTCAGTTTGTCGATCGCCTCATGCGCGCCGGGGAAGACGAACATCTCCTCCTCGCGATAGGTGGTGAAGCGATCGGCCAGGCGAATGGCGAGATCGTCGGGCAGGGCGCGGTGGCCGGCCGCAGCGAGCGCGGCAAAGCCGCCCTTGACGGTCAGCTGCCGCGCTTCGGCCAGCTTCATCCGCCACGCGGCGTCCGCATTGGCCCAGAAGTTTCGCGCGAACGCCAGCACCGCGGATGCGACCTGCTCCGGCGGCAGCGGCGCAAGCTCTTCGGCGAACTCGTTCGCGACCGTGTTCCAGGCGATCTCGGGCCGGCCATAGGCCGACAGGATAGTGTCGTCCATGTCGATCAGCATGGCGCGGGGCAGCGGCTTGATAGCGGGCTTCATCGTCATCATGGCCACTTCACCTCCGGCGGCAGCGACGACAGGATCGAGTCCACATTGCCGCCAGTCTTGAGTCCGAAAATCGTTCCGCGGTCGTAGAGCAGGTTGAACTCGACATAGCGGCCGCGGCGGATCAATTGCTCCTCGCGATCCTCCGCAGTCCAGGCGGTCGCGAAATTGCGCCGCACGATGTCCGGATAGATGTTCAGGAAAGTACGGCCGACATCCTGGGTGAAGGCGAGGTCAGCGTCCCAATCGCCGCTGTCATGCCAGTCGTAGAAGATGCCGCCGGTGCCACGCGCCTCGTTCCGATGCGGCAAATAGAAATACTCGTCGCACCACTTCCTGTATTTGGCGTAGTCGGCAACGCCGTTCGGCCCGGTGCAGGCCTGCTTCATCGCGGCGTGGAAAGCGATGGTGTCGGCATCGTCCTGCGTGCGGCGGCGATCCAGCACCGGTGTGAGGTCGGCGCCACCGCCGAACCAGGCCTTGGTGGTGACGACAAAACGCGTGTTCATGTGCACGGCGGGCACGTGCGGGTTGCGCAGATGCGCGATCAGCGAGATGCCGGAGGCCCAGAACTGCGGATCATCCGCCGCACCCGGGATCTGCGCACGAAACTCGGGCGCGAACTCGCCATGCACGGTCGAGCAGTGCACACCGACCTTTTCGAACAGGCGGCCGTACATCATCGACATGACGCCGCCACCGCCGGGCGCGCCGCTGTGATCGGTGCGCTGCCAGGGCGTGCGCGCGAAGCGGCCGGCCTCGCCGGGATAGAGGCTTTGCGGCGCGTCGTCCTCCAGCCGCTCGAAGCTCGCGCAGATGTCGTCGCGCAAAGATTCGAACCAGCCGCGGGCGCGGGCCTTGCGATCGTCGATCAAGTTCAGGTCCATTGTGGATGCCATTCCGTCAACCCTGCGGACCGTAATAGGTGCAGCTCTCGTTGCAACTGTCGCGGTGAATGCTGACGCGGGTGAGCTTGCCGATATGCGCCAGCCGCTCCCAGACGAAGCGCGAGAGGTTTTCCAGCGTCGGCGTGCCCAGCGCTTCGACCTTGTTGAGGAACTTGTGGTCGAGCATCACGCGCACGTCCTCGATCGCGCGTTGCACCAGGCCAAGGTCCACCACCATGCCGGTTCTGGGATCGGGCGTGCCGCGCACAGTCACCTCGGCGCGGAAGGAGTGGCCGTGGATCTCTTCGCTCGCTGCACCAAACGTCGTTCCCGACAGCGAATGCGCCGCCTCGAAGCGGAACGATTTCGTCAATTCCCACATCTGTCCGTCAACCAATCCTATCTGATGCCGAGCGATTTATGCGTCTGTACGCTGAGCCGCCATTGCGGATGGCGCAGGCAGTAGTCGATCGCGCGCGCGGTGTTTTGGGCGATCTCGGGCCCGTCCATCGGCTGGAGCGAGAAGCGCTCGAAGGCGAGTCCCTCGAAAGTCTCCGGTGCGGCCTGCGCCTGCGGATAGACCAGTTTCAGCTCGTGGCCATGGCGCAGCACGAGTTCGCTGCCGCCCTTGGGGCTGACGCAGATCCAGTCGAGCCCCTTGGGCGGCACGACCGTGCCGTTGGTCTCGACGCCGATCTCGAAGCCGCTTGCGTGGAGCGCGTCGATCAGGGCGGTGTCGACCTGGAGCAGCGGCTCGCCGCCGGTCAGCACCACGTAGCGGTTGTCGGCCGTAGCACGCCATTGTGCGGCGATGGTGCCGGCGAGTTCCGCGGCGGAGGCATAGCGCCCGCCGAGCGTGCCGTCGGTGCCGACGAAATCCGTGTCGCAGAATTTGCAGACGGCATCCGTCCGGTCGGCCTCGCGGCCGCTCCAGAGGTTGCAGCCGGCAAAACGGCAGAACACGGACGCGCGCCCGGCATGGGCGCCTTCGCCTTGCAAGGTCAGGAAGATTTCCTTGACCGCGTAACTCAACTCTCTCTCCTCAACATATCAAACTTGCGGGTTCCGGACCTGCCGCAGCGCTTCGCCTGCGGCCATTGCCGCGGTCATGGCCACATTGAGCGACCGCAGCCCCGGGGTGATCGGGATCACCAGCCGCGCATCCGCGGCCTCGACCACCGCGTCGGTGACACCGGCGCTCTCGCGCCCGAATAGCAGGATGTCCGACGTCTGGTAACGGAAATCGCGGTAGTCGGTGGCGCTTTTGGTGGTGAACAGCAGCAGCCGGTAGCCTTGCGCCGCGCGCCAGTCCTCGAATTTCGACCAGGAGTCGTGACGGGTGATGCTGACATGGTCGAGGTAGTCCATTCCCGCCCGGCGGAACATCCGGTCCGAGACGGGGAATCCGGCCGGTTCGATGATGTGGGCGGCGATGTCAAGGCAGGCGCAGAGCCTGAGAATCGTGCCGGTGTTCTGCGGAATGTCGGGTTGGAAAAGCGCTATCTGCATGGGCGTTGGCGGGTTGGTTGCGGGCCGGAAATGTCTCAATAAAACATCGCTGGCGCGGGAATTCGTGCATTGCACGCTTCCACGCCGTTAGCGGGCTTGCGCTCGCCCGGCAAGGGTGCCAATAGAACGATTCTGGACTGCTGTTTTCGCCTTGTTTTGGTGGGGACACGCGAAGTTCTGCCGCCGCGGGGGGCCGCGGGCGCCGGCAGCCTGTTCTGGGGACCTTTTGGGCGCCCCCTGGAGCGGTTCCGTCGGCAGCATAAGAAGAAAGGGTTGGAATCGTGACGACAGCGTCTTCGGCGGACCATCCGACACGCCGTGATTTCTTATTCGTTGCAACGGGGGCTGCCGCAGCAGTAGGGGGCGCGGCCGCACTTTGGCCCTTCATCTCCCAAATGAATCCGGACGCCTCGACCATCGCCGCCGGTGCGCCGATCGAGGTCGATCTCACCCCGGTCGCCGAGGGGCAGGACATCAAGGTGTTCTGGCGCGGCAAGCCGATCTACATCAGCCACCGTACCAAGAAACAGATCGACGAGGCGCGCGCCGTCAACGTAGCGAGCCTGCCCGATCCGCAGACCGACGAGGCCCGAGTCAAGTCCGGCCATGACCAGTGGCTGGTCGTGATCGGCATCTGCACCCATCTCGGCTGCATCCCGATCGCTCATGAAGGCAATTACGACGGGTTCTTCTGCCCCTGCCATGGTTCGCAGTACGATTCGTCCGGCCGCATCCGCCAGGGGCCCGCGCCCGCGAACCTGCCGGTTCCGCCGTACCAGTTCGTTTCCGACACCAAAATCCAGATCGGCTGAGCTTCGGGCCTGCGTCCGAAGCCTCGAACCGTCACGTCGTATTATTTCCTCAGGATCGCATCATGAGCGGACCATCCGACTACCAGCCGAGCAATCCGGCCCTGCAATGGATCGAGCGACGTCTGCCGATCATGGGTCTCGTCCATTCTTCGTTCGTCGCCTATCCCACCCCGCGCAACCTGAACTACTGGTGGACCTTCGGCGCCATCCTCTCCTTCATGCTCGGGATGCAGATCCTGACCGGCGTGATCCTGGCGATGCACTACACGCCGCACGCCGATCTCGCCTTCAAGTCGGTCGAGCTGATCGTCCGTGACGTCAATTACGGCTGGCTGCTGCGCAACATGCACGCGGTCGGCGCCTCGATGTTCTTTGTCGCCGTCTACGTCCATATGTTCCGCGGCCTCTACTACGGCTCCTACAAGGAGCCGCGCGAGGTGCTGTGGATCCTCGGCGTCATCATCTACCTCCTGATGATGGCGACCGGTTTCATGGGCTACGTGCTGCCGTGGGGCCAGATGAGCTTCTGGGGCGCCACCGTCATCACCAATCTGTTCTCCGCCATTCCCTATGTCGGCGAGAGCATCGTGACGCTGCTGTGGGGCGGCTATTCGGTCGGCAACCCGACGCTGAACCGCTTCTTCTCGCTGCACTATCTGCTGCCGTTCCTGATCGCGGGCGTCGTCGTGCTCCACGTCTGGGCGCTGCACGTTGCCGGCCAGAACAATCCTGACGGCGTCGAGCCGAAGACGGAAAAGGATACGGTTCCGTTCACGCCGCACGCGACCATCAAGGACGGGTTCGGCGTCGCCTGCTTCCTTCTCCTCTACGCCTGGTTCATCTTCTACATGCCGAACTATCTCGGCGACGCCGACAACTACATTCCGGCGAACCCGGGCGTGACGCCGCCGCACATCGTGCCGGAATGGTATTACCTGCCGTTCTACGCGATCCTGCGCTCGATCCCGAACAAGCTCGCGGGCGTGATCGGGATGTTCTCGGCGATCATCATCCTGTGCTTCCTGCCCTGGCTCGACAACGCGAAGACGAGATCGTCGAAGTACCGGCCGCTGGCCAAGCAGTTCTTCTGGATCTTCGTCGCGGTCTGCATCCTGCTCGGCTATCTCGGTGCGCAGCCGCCGGAAGGCATCTACGTGATCGCCGGCCGGGTCCTGACAGTCTGCTACTTCGCCTACTTCCTCATCGTGCTGCCGCTGCTCTCGCGCATCGAGACGCCGCGGCCGGTGCCGAACTCGATCTCGGAGGCGATTCTGGCCAAGGGCGGCAAGGCCGCGGCCTCCATCGCGGTCGCTCTCGCGGCGGCCGGCGCGCTGTTTGTCGGCACCCTGCAGGATGCCCGCGCCGAGGAAGGCGGCACCAAGCCGCCCGGCAACAACTGGTCCTTCGCCGGCCCTTTCGGCAAATATGACCGCGGTGCGCTTCAGCGCGGTCTGAAGGTCTACAAGGAGGTCTGCTCCAACTGTCACGGCCTTTCCTATATCGCCTTCCGCAATCTCGGAGATGCCGGCGGCCCGGGCTATTCGGTGGCGCAGGTGGCGGCGTTTGCCTCCGACTACAAGATCAAGGACGGTCCGAACGACCAGGGCGAGATGTTCGAGCGCGCCGGCCGGGCGGCCGACTACTTCCCCTCGCCATTCCCGAATGAGCAGGCGGCGCGTGCGGCGAACGGCGGCGCGGCGCCCCCCGATCTGTCGCTGATCACCAAGGCGCGTTCCTACGGCCGCGGTTTCCCGTTGTTCCTCGTCGACTTCTTCAGCCAGTACCAGGAGCAGGGCCCGGACTATGTCGCGGCCGTGCTCCAGGGCTTTGAGGAGAAGGTGCCGGAAGGTGTGACCATCCCGGAGGGCTCCTACTACAACAAGTACTTCCCGGGCCACGCCATCAAGATGCCGAAGCCGCTCAGCGACGGCCAGGTGACCTTCGACGACGGCTCGCCGGCGACCGTCGCGCAATACGCCAAGGACGTCACCACCTTCCTGATGTGGACCGCCGAGCCGCACATGGAAGCGCGCAAGCGCCTCGGCTTCCAGGTGTTCATCTTCCTGATCATCTTCGCGTTCCTGATGTACTTCACCAAGAAGAAGGTCTGGGCCGACTCGCACTGAGCGGCGCACGCGGGACGAGAATGAAGAAGCCCCCGAAAGGGGGCTTTTTTGTTGGACACGAGCGTGTGTTGTTTGGCGCGATTGCCTATCGCGCTCCCAGCGGCCAAAATACCCCAACCATTCCCCAGAAACTCGTCGGAGGACACCATGGGAACCGCGATCACCTTCAAGCGCCCGGACGGCAAGGACGCATCAGGCTATCTCGCCAATGCCGCGCGCGGCAATGCGCCCGGCGTGGTGGTGATCCAGGAATGGTGGGGGCTGTCGGACCAGATCAAGGGCCTTTGCGACCGCTTTGCGATCGCCGGCTTCGATGCGCTGGCGCCCGATCTCTACAAGGGCAAGGTCGTGCCGTATCACGACACGGACGCGGCCGGCAAAGAGATGAACTCGCTCGATTTCATGGACGCCACCACGCAGACCGTGCGCGGCGCCACGCAATATCTGTCGCGCAACGGCGCCAAGGTTGGCCTGACCGGCTTCTGCCTCGGCGGCGCCGTGACCATCATCGGCGCCACCAAGATCCCGGAGCTCGCGGCCGGCGTCGTGTTCTACGGCATCCCGCCGGAGCAGGCGGCCAAGCCCGCCGACGTCAAGATTCCGCTCCAGGCCCATTTCGCCAACAAGGACGATTGGTGCACGCCGGAGCTGGTCAACGGCTTCGAGAAGGCCATGAAGGCCGCCGGCAAGTCGCTTGAGCTGTTCCGCTATGACGCCGAGCACGCCTTCGTCAACGAGCAGCGCCAGGCCGTGCACGACCGCGAAGCCGCCGAGCTCGCCTGGGGAAGGGCAACGGAGTTTTTCCGGAAGCATCTGGGGTGATTGTGGCCTGCCAGAGCGCGCGGGCCGGCCGATGCCTCTTGCTGCGTCATGATTGCAATTGTATTCTGCAATCATAAGTCGTAATTGCGTGACGTTTCGCTATGGTGAGCGCGGGGGGCGCGATGATCGAAGGTGGCCGGTTAGCAACGGTTGTCGTGCCTCGCGATGCGCTCGAGGCCGCTCGCGAGCCGCGAAACGCTGAGTCTCTGACCTGCGCTGTGGTCGCTTACGTCAACGACATTCAACGTGTCGGCATCTACACGGGGCCTGAGCTGCCTGCTGCGGCCATGCAGGCCTATCACGCCGATTACTATCTCTCTCAGGTCTGCAACGGCGGTCATAGTCAGTTCATCGGTAACACCGGCATCAAAATGCTTCCGACGACATCTGGCGATGCACTTGCCGGACTGAAGGCCATGGGGGCCGACGCACAATACCAGATATTGCTGGAAGCGATGGCTTGGGTCGAGGCTCACCCCGACGAAGCTGCACTGCAAAACGGATTCACCGAACGCGCAGCGACGCTCAAAGCGCTTGACGAGCGTTTCTATGGGGCAGAGCGACTTCAGCCGATGACGCCACTCGCTGCCCGATGGATTGCGAGCTGGTCCGAGTTGCGCGCCGTAGCGACAGAGCAGTACTCGTCCGAAATCGAGCGGCTTGCGCAACTTCACCCGCATCTGTCGCAGCGTCGGATTTGGCGAAGCGTTCGCCAGATCAGCTTCCAGATGACTGACCCGTTGCAAATCACGGTCGCTGCGGCGTGCGGAGCGGTGGCGCCGGACCCGGAAATCAAGCTTGCGGTCCGTTCGGGTAGCCATATGGACGTAGAGGGAGAGGAATGTCTGGCCTTCGTCGTTCTCACCGACAAGGGAACGCGGATTTGCGTCTTTGAAGAAACGGGGGGACGGCTTTACGAATTGCGCGAGCCCCGCCCAATGCCAGGGCAGGCACGGATGACACCACAGAATTTGGGAAATTTCCTGCCGCATGTGGGTGTGCGGCTATCGGTCGTAGGGGCTGATACGATCAGGACCTTCACAAGAATTGCTGAGCAGAATCTGGCGGCCGAAGCCATCGATTTGCTGCTGCGAAGGTCGGACCTGGATCCAGCTGGGACGATCACGGCAATCAGAGTCGGCGATGGATCGGCGACATGGTATGCGGTCACGCGAGAGGCACGCATCGTGGTCGCAACCTTCGGCGACCGTGCTGACGTCGTCGGCTTAGACGGAAGAGCCGCGCTCACGGTGACGCGAGCCGAAATTGAGCGCCATGCTGCGGAGGCGGCCGCTGGTCGTGACAGCATGCGGGGCCAATCATGATCCGCGGCACGATCCCGCGCCATTTTGATGATCCAGCGGGGCCCAACCGCCTTGACGCCGTCCGCGCGCCATGGTGAGTATCCGCCCATGAGCACCGCCGTCCGCCCATCCCGTCTTTGGTGGCACACCTCCTGAGAGGTGGCCGGTGCGATTTCTTTTCTCAAAATCGTCGAAGGTCGCCAGCACAGCGCGGCGGCCTGATCGTTTGTCCTGTGTGGCGTTCCCTCGGCAAGTTTCGTAAGAGGACCCCATGAACAGGACAGTGTTTGCTCTCCCGGCCAGAAGCGATTACGTGACCCGTGGCGGTCTCGCGATCACGCGCGTGGCGGAGCAGTTTACCGGCGGCGCCAACCGGCTCGACGATCTCGTCAGCCTGCTCGACCGCCGCCACGGCGTCGTGCTGTCGTCGGGCACGACTGTGCCCGGCCGCTACGAAAGCTTTGACCTCGGCTTCTCCGATCCACCGCTCAAGCTTGAGACCACGGGCGTCAATTTCAAGCTGGAAGCGCTCAACGAACGCGGGCAGGTGCTGATCGCCTTCATCGCTGACGTGCTGCGCGAACCCTGCCTCGTGATCTCCGAGAAGACCGCCACGTGTCTGTCCGGCCACATCATTCGCGGCGATGCCCCGATCGAGGAAGACCAGCGCACGCGGCGCGCCAGCGTGATGTCGCTGGTGCGCGATATCGTTGCCGCCTTCTCCGCCAATGAGGACGGGCTGCTTGGCCTGTTCGGTGCCTTCGCCTACGACCTCGTGTTCCAGATCGAGGATCTCGTCCAGAAGCGTCCGCGCGAGCAGGACCAGCGCGACATCGTGCTTTACGTCCCCGATCGCCTGCTCGCCTATGACCGCGCCACCGGACGCGGTGTGGTGCTGAGCTACGACTTCGCATGGAAGGGCAAATCCACGGAAGGCCGGCCGCGCGAGACGGCCGAGAGCCCATATCAGAAGACGCTGCGCCAGGGCTTTGCTGATCACGCGCCCGGCGAATATCAGGCCACCGTCGAGACCGCGCGTGCGGCGTTTGCGCGTGGCGATCTCTTCGAGGCCGTGCCGGGCCAGCTTTTCGCCGAGCCTTGCGACCGTTCGCCGGCCGAAGTGTTCCAGCGGCTCTGCGTGATCAACCCGTCGCCTTACGGCGCGCTGATGAATCTCGGCGACGGAGAGTTTCTCGTCTCCGCCTCGCCGGAAATGTTCGTGCGCTCCGACGGACGCCGCGTCGAGACCTGCCCGATCTCCGGCACCATCGCGCGCGGCACCGATGCGATTGGCGATGCCGAGCAGATCCGCCAGCTCCTGAACTCGGAGAAGGACGAGTTCGAGCTCAACATGTGCACCGACGTCGACCGCAACGACAAGGCGCGCGTCTGCGTCCCCGGCACGATCAAGGTGCTGGCGCGACGGCAGATCGAGACCTACTCAAAGCTGTTCCACACCGTCGATCATGTCGAGGGCATGCTGCGCCCCGGCTTCGACGCGCTCGATGCCTTCCTCACCCATGCCTGGGCCGTCACCGTCACCGGCGCACCAAAGCTCTGGGCGATGCAGTTCGTCGAGGATCACGAGCGGTCGCCGCGGCGCTGGTACGCCGGCGCGATTGGCGCGGTGAATTTCGACGGCAGCATCAACACCGGCCTCACCATCCGCACCATCCGCATGAAAGATGGTCTCGCCGAGGTTCGCGTCGGCGCCACCTGTCTTTTCGATTCAGACCCCGCTGCCGAAGACCGCGAATGCCAGGTCAAGGCGGCAGCCCTGTTCCAGGCGCTGCGCGGCGATCCGCCGAAGCCGCTATCAGCCTTTGCGCCCGATGCCACCGGTTCGGGCAAGCGGGTACTGTTGATCGACCACGACGATAGTTTCGTCCACATGCTCGCCGATTATTTCCGCCAGGTCGGCGCCAGCGTCACCGTGGTCCGCTATGTGCATGCGCTCGACATGCTCAAGCAGAAAAGGTGGGATTTGCTGGTGCTGTCGCCCGGCCCGGGTCGCCCGGAGGATTTCGGGATCAAGACAACCATCGATGCGGCGCTGGAGAACAAGCTGCCGGTGTTCGGCGTCTGCCTCGGCGTGCAGGCGATCGGCGAATATTTTGGCGGCGAACTCGGGCAGCTCACCCATCCCGCCCACGGCCGGCCCTCGCGGGTCCAGGTGCGCGGCGGACGGCTGATGCGCAATTTGCCGAACGAAATCGTGATCGGCCGCTATCATTCGCTCTATGTCGAGCGCGACAGCATGCCGGATGTGTTGAACGTCACTGCCAGCACCGAGGACGGCGTCGCCATGGCGCTCGAGCACAAGACCCTGCCGGTCGCCGGCGTGCAATTCCATCCGGAATCGCTGATGTCGCTCGGCAACGAGGTGGGACTGCGTATTGTCGAGAATGCGTTCCGGCTGGATGCGCCGGTCAATTGAGAGGCACGAATGACATTTGACCACGATCTCAAGGCGAGCGTCCGCACCATCCCCGACTATCCCAAGCCGGGGATCATGTTCCGCGACATCACCACGCTGCTTGCCGATGCGCGCGCGTTCCGCCGCGCGGTCGACGAGCTCGTCAATCCCTGGGCCGGCAACAAGATCGACAAGGTCGCCGGCATGGAAGCGCGCGGCTTCATCATCGGCGGCGCGGTGGCGCATCAGCTCTCGGCCGGGTTCGTACCGATCCGCAAGAAGGGCAAGCTGCCGCACACCACCGTGCGCATCGCTTACTCCCTCGAATACGGCATCGACGAGATGGAGATGCATGTTGACGCCATCTCGCCCGGCGAGCGCGTCATCCTGGTCGATGATCTCATCGCCACCGGCGGCACCGCGGAAGGCGCAGTGAAGCTGCTGCGGCAGATCGGCGCCAATGTCGTCGCCGCCTGCTTCATCATCGACCTGCCCGAGCTCGGCGGCGCCGCCAAGCTACGCGCCATGGACGTGCCGGTGCGCACGCTGATGACGTTCGAGGGACATTGAAAGATCACGGGTCGATAATATTGTCCGGGTATATTTGTTGAGTCACCGTCGCCCCGGCGAGCTCTACGACCGTTGCAGGATCAGGCTCAGCTCGAGCTCGCGGAACGCGAGGTAATTCCGCCGGGTCCACTGGTGCAGCTCGGTCGAGGCGTCCTTCTCCTGGCGCAGATAGCCGGTGAAGGAGAAGTTCAGCCGGTCGATATAGGTTTTCAGGAAGCCGGGCAGCGCCGGCAGGCGGAGCAGCCGGCCGCCGGCCATCGCGGGCGGCAGCTCGCCGCGGATGATGAATTCATTGTCCACCGTGATCAGGTTCATCCGCGGGGTCTGCCCGCGCAGCATCTCATGGGCGCGGGCAGAGACGCGGTCGGTGTCGGCAACGAACAGGATCATCGGCGCGACATGCCGCCGCGCCGCCTCCTTCAGCAGGCCGATCTCGTCGGTCATCTTGAAGAACTCGTCGAAGGCGTGGAAGCCGAGGTCGATCACCTTGGCGAGCCCGTCATCGACGATGACGCGGTCCATCAGCTGCATCTTGCCGTAGGTGTCGATCACGTCGGCGGTTTCCGTGATTCTCGGCAGATAGTCGAGCAGCGACGGTTCCTTCAGATTGACGTCGAAGGCCGTGACATTGCCGTTCTTGAGCAGCAAAAATTCGCTCAACACCCGCGCCAGCAACGTCTTGCCGACCTGCGGGCGGGGCGAACAGATGATGTAGAGGGGCGTCGCGGGCATCGATAGCTATATCAGGCCAACTCACCGCCCAATCCAGCCGTATCCGCCCGGCTTGCGCAACTATTTTTCGCTGCTGCGGGCGCCGGGCTTCGAGCCGACGATGTCGGTCAGCCGGATCCGGTCGAACTCGCTCCAGACGTTCGCGAGCCAGTGCCGGACATAACCGCGCAGCACGAACGAGTAATTGGCGGCCTCGTCGTTGATGCCCTTGTTGGCGACGAATTTCAGGAACGGAACGGAGGAAACCTCGACCTGCTCATAGGCCATTTCGTTGAGCTTGGGGATGGTCAGCTCGGTCGCGTCCTTGATGCGGTGGAAGTAGGAATTGTAGGTCGCCTGGTCCCACTGGAAGAACTGGGTGTCGTTGATGAAGTTCTTCACCAGGAAATATTTTGCGCCGCCCATGAAGCCCGCGGTCTCGGCGATTTCGTCGAGCGAGGCGATCGAGGGTCCCAGGATGTGGAACACGGCAAAGGTGATCTGGCCGGCCTTGGCGGCGTCAAGGAAGCCGATGTCGCGCAAGGAGGCGAGCGCCGGCGAGAGCAGACCGGCGCGGACGTCGATCACGGTGACCGACGGGCTCGTCGCGTTGAGCGTATCGAAGATCTTCATCTGATCGGAGGTCGTCGTCATGTCGACGATCTCGGTGATCTCGGGGTGGAAGCGCTTCAACGTTCCGCGCGGGGATTCCGTGTCGAACGCGCGGGTCGGCACGTTGTTGGCGGAAAAATAATCAAGCAGGGTGCGCGAGACCGTAGTCTTGCCGACCCCGCCCTTGTCCGCGCCCACCACAACCACTGCCGGCTTTGCCATTGCTGTCCCCTAACGCGCGCCCCCGATCGCGAGGTCGCAATCGGCCGGGCCCCAAATCGATGTCCCGAGTCTGCTGTTGGGCGCGAACATGGCAGAAACAAGGGAGAATTCAATTCCTCGGCACGCCGTTGCGGCAATTCCCGAGGTTTTTCCCGATCGTTGTGAAACCGGCCGCAAGACGCGGCAAATTGCACGCTTAGTGGCGGCCCCAAGGACCCATGGGATTGCCCAGCGGATTGCCGGCTGCGGTTCCGGAGCGGCTTGGGGTGGGCACGGGCGGCGGACTGGCCCGGCTGCCTGCATCGCTCCATGGACCCTGTGGCAGCGGTGGCGGGGCGTCCTGCTGATCGGTCTGCGCTTCGGGCTCTTCCGTCTCGGGCTGTTCCGTCTCGCCGGTGGGCGGCGGCAGCGGACCGGGATCATGGCCGCCGGCAAACTTGACCAGCGCATCGACCCGGGACTGCACCGACGGGTGGGTCGCGAACAAATCGGCAAAACCTTCGCGCGGATTGTCGAGGCAAAGCTCCATCACCGCCGAGGTCGCGCCCGGCAGTTCGCCACGGTTCTCGATCTTGCGCAGCGCCGAGATCATGGCGTCGGGATTCTTCGTCAGCTCGACCGAACCGGCATCAGCGAGATATTCGCGCGAACGTGACAGCGCGAGCTTGACCACTTGCGACACCAGCCAGGCCACCACGATCAGCACGACCGCGATGATGATGACCACGATGGCGCCGCCGCCGGAGCTCTTGCTGTCGCTCGATGACGAGGACGATCGCGACGACGAGGAGGAGCTGGAGGACCACGAGCCGCCGGAGCTCCAGCTCAAATTCGTAAACATGCGGAAGAACAATTCGCCAAAGAAGCCGACCACGCCGGCGATGATGACGGCGACCACCATCAGCTGCACGTCGCCGTTCTTGATGTGGGTGAGCTCGTGGCCCAGCACCGCCTCGATCTCCTGGTCGTTCAATGCCTTCAGGAGGCCCGTGGTGACGGTGACCGCATATTGCCGCGGGTTGAGGCCGGTCGCGAATGCGTTCAACGCCGGAGAATCCATGATCTTCAGCTTCGGCATGGTGATGCCGCGCGAGATGCAGAGATTTTCGAGCAGATTATAAAGCCGCGGCTCCTCCTGCCGGGTCACGTCGTGGCCGCCGGTCACCGCATCGATCATCGACTGGTGGAAGAAGTAGGCGATCACGATCCAGGCGATTGCCGCAACAGTGGCGATGGGCGCGGCTTTGAGCAGGTCGGCGAAGGCGCGGTTCAGATAGGTGGCGACGGTCTCATTGCCGTTGATGACGACCTCGGCCACCAGCGCGCCGGCATAGACCAGCACGTAGACCAGCGCGAACAGGCCGGCGAGCAGCAGCATCGAACGAAACTTGTTCGAGGCGATGTGCGTGTAGAGACCATACGCGGCCATGACGCGCTGCCCTGCCGGCCTATCGGCTCAAATCAGAACTTCACCTGCGGCGCGGCCTCGACCTCGGTGCGGCTGGCGCCAAGATCGAAGAAGTCCTTCTTGGTGAAGCCGAACATGCCGGCGAACAGCGCGGCGGGCATCTGCTGGATGCCGGTGTTGTATTCCTGGACCGCGTTGTTGAAGAAGCGGCGGCTCGCCGCGATCTTGTTCTCGAGGTCGGAGAGCTCGCTGGCAAGCTGCTGGAAATTGGCGTTGGCCTTGAGGTCCGGATAGGCTTCCGACAGCGCGATCAGCCGGCCCAGCGCGCCGGACAGCTGGTTCTCGGCGGCGGACACCTGCGTTGGGCCTTGTGCGGACATCGCCGAATTGCGCGCCTTGATGACGTCGTCGAGCGTGCCGCGTTCATGGGACGCATAGCCCTTCACGGTCTCGACCAGGTTCGGGACGAGGTCGTGACGCTGCTTCAGCTGCACGTCGACATCGGCAAAGGCCTGGCCGACGCGCTGGCCCAATGCCACCAGCCGGTTGTAGGCGCTGAAGGCGAACAGCACGAGGACGACGATAACGCCGAGAACGATCCAGCCGGTCGACATGGAGAGCTCCTGAAGGGGATTGAGGCGCGCAGCGTAAACCAAAACGGGGCCGGGCGAGAGCCCGGCGCGCAAGAAAGGTAAGACTTGGTCGAATGGGGAACCATCCAAGTTCAAGGCAAAAGCGGCTAACGAGGTTAACTTTCGGCCATGACGGCGTCGCCCCAGCGCCAACGGCGGGCGCTTGCGTAGGCGGTCTTGTCGCGGCGGGGGACCTTCGCGAGTTCAACGCCTTGCTCGGTGCAGAGCTTTGCGGTGATCTCGGCCTTGCCGACATCCGGCGGCGCCAGCACGCGCGAGGCGCGGGCTGTAAGCGGCGTGCGGGTCAGGGCGACGTAGATGAATCGTTCGTCCTCGAACGGCACGTCGGCGCCCTTGATTTGGCGGTGCGCCTGGGAGCGCGGCAGCCGCTGGCTGAAATGGCACCAGTCGGGCGCTGCGAGCGGGCAGGGCTTTTCGTGCGGGCAGGGGGCCGCGACATAGGCGCCGGCCGCGATCAGCTGATGACGTAGTGCGAGGATGCGCGCGTAACCGGCTGGCGTGCCGGGCTCGATCACGACCAGCGCGTGGCGCGCCTTGGCCCACATGGCGTCGGTGAGCGCGCGCTGGCCGCTCTCGCTGAGCTCGCCGATGACGTAGCTCGCAACGACGAGGTCGGCTTGCGAGGCCCCGGCGAGGTTCGCGCCGGCATCGCCGGGCAGGTAGCGGCAATCGGCAAGCCGCGTGCTGTCTTGCGCGAGCTCGAGCGCCAGCCGGCTCAGGGTGGCATTGGCGTCGAGCAGGGTGAAGGATTGCAGGGAGGCAAAAGCTTCCGCAGCGGCCCAGCTCGCGGTACCCGGGCCTGCGCCGACATCGAGCAACGTTTCCGGGGCGAAGTCCGGTGCCATCTCGGTCAGTGCATTCAGGCTGGCGGCCACCGCCGCGTAGGTCGCTGGCATCCGCGCGAGCGCATAGGCAAGCGCATCGGCGTCCGACTTGATCGTGCCCGAGCCGCCGCCGCTCCGGTAGGTGTTCGAGATTTTCTGCGACCGCTGCGCCGCGTCGGTGCGCGAAAAGCCCTGGAGCTTTGCGTCGAGGGCTGCCTTTAGCTCAGCGGGAAGCGTTGGTGAAATCATCTTCCATCGTCATGCCCCGCGCAGGCGAGGCATCCAGTATTCCGGGACAGTGCCGTCAACCGAGAGGCCGCAGCATCCTGGATCATCCGCCCCAGTGCGCAATTGCGCACAAGGCGGATGATGACGTCAATGGTTGCGGAACGCGCGCGGCCTCACGCCACGTTCTGATCGAGAATGTCCACCGCCTCTTGCAGGTTCACCGAGACGAGCTGCGACACGCCGCGCTCGGCCATGGTGACGCCGAACAGCCGGTTCATCCGCGCCATCGTGATCGGGTTGTGCGTGATGATGATGAAGCGCGTGTCGGTCGAGCTGGTCATCTCGTGCAGCAAATTGCAGTAGCGCTCCACGTTGTGGTCGTCGAGCGGCGCGTCGACTTCGTCCAGCACGCAGATCGGCGAAGGATTGGTGAGGAACACCGCGAAGATCAGCGCCATCGCGGTCAGCGCCTGCTCGCCGCCCGAGAGCAGCGACAGCGTCTGCGGCTTCTTGCCCGGGGGCTTGGCGATGATCTCGAGGCCGGCTTCCAGCGGGTCGTCGCTCTCGATCAGATGCAGCGCCGCCTCGCCGCCGCCGAACAGCTCGACGAACAGGCGCTTGAAGTGGCTGTTGACGACCTCGAACGAGGTCAGCAGCCGCTCGCGCGCCTCCTTGTTGAGGCTCTGGATGCCCTGGCGCAGCCGCTTGATGGCTTCGACGAGATCGTCGCGCTCGGTGGTCAGGCTGGTGTGCTGGGTCTCGACCTCGCGCAGCTCTTCCTCGGCGCGCAGGTTCACCGCGCCCAGTCGCTCGCGGTCGCGGCGCAGCTTTTCCAGCTCTTCCTCGGTCTCGCCGAGCGGCGGCAGCTCGGCGCCGGGCTCGATCTCGGCAAGGCCGGCGACCGCCTGCGGCTCGACTTCCAGCATGTCGCGGATCTCGCGCTCGATGTCGTCGAGCCGGCGCCGGGCGCCTTCCATGCGCTCCTCGGCGCGTGCAGTCGCCTCGCGTGAGCTCGACAGTGCCTCGAGCGTCAGCTTCGCGGCACGATCTGTCTCCGCCATCGCGGTTTCCGCGGCCGCAAGCGCGTCGGCGGCGACGCGGCGGTCGTTCTCGGCATATTCGATCTCGGTGATCAGCGCGCTGCGCTTCTCGGCGAACACGGCCGGTGCGTTTTCGAGATCGCTGCGCTCGATCGAGACTTCGGTGATGCGGGCCTGAATGGTGTCGATGTGGGAGGCCGCGCTGCCCTTGCGGTTCTGCCACTCGGTGCGCTCGGCGAGGATCGCCTGTACGCGGCGGTCGGCCAGCTCGGCCTCGCGCGCCAGTGCCTGCGCCTCGGCGCGGACTTGCGCGGCCATGCGGCGATGGCCTTCGATGTCGCTGCGGACGGCGGCGAGACGGGTCTCGGTATCTTCGCTCGACGGCAGTTCGGAGATCGCGGCGGCAGCATATTCATGCGCGGCCTCGGCCTCGGCGCGGTCGGCGGCGAGACGGCTGTGCGCTTCGATCAGCGCCGATTTGCGCGCGGAGTGACGGTTGATCTCGCGCTCGGTGGTGGCATGGCGCTCGCGCGCCGTATTGAGCTCGCGCTGGGCAGCACGCCAGGCTTCACGCGAGGCGCCTTCGGTACTGGCCGCCATCTGCAGCTCGGCTTCGGCATTCTCCAGCGCCTGACGCTTGATCTGCGCGTCGATGCGGGCCTGCTCCAGCTCGTTCTCGAGGTCGACGAGGCGGGCGCGCTCGGCAAGACGCCGCGCCGCGCCGGTCGGGGCGTGAGCGGCTGCGACGAAGCCGTCCCAGCGCCAGACGTCGCCCTCGGGCGAGACCAGCCGCTGGCCGGTCTTGAGCTGCGAGACGAGTTCGGCGCCGCGTTCGCGCGGCACTACGCCGATCTGCGCCAGGCGGCGCGAAAGCTCGGCCGGCGCCTGCACATGGTTGGCGAGCGGCACGACGCCCGCGGGCAGCGCGGGATCGCCTTCGGTGACGCCGGCATTGGTCCAGCGCATCGGCGCGGACGGATCAACGGGTGCATCGAGATCGTCGCCGAGTGCTGCGCCGATCGCCTTCTCAAAACCCTTGTCGACGGTGATGCCGTCGATGATCGGCGGCCACAGATTCTTGGTCTCGCCGTTGACGATCTTGGCGATCGTGCGCGCCTCGGTCTCGAGCCGCTGCACGCGCTTGTCGGCCTCGTTCAGCGGCGAGCGCGAGGATTCCAGCGTCTGGCGCGCGGCGACGTGCGCGGATTCGCTGGCCTGCGCGGCGGCTTCGGAGGCCGCCAACGTCTGCTCCGCGTTCTCGACGATTGCGGTCAACTCGTCGAGATCGCCAAAGCCGCCGGTCTCATCCGCAAGCTTCTGCTCTTCGGCGGCGACATTCGCGATCTCCTGGTCGAGCCGGGCGAGCTTGTCGCGGTGGGTGCGGACATTGGCCTCGAACTGATTGCGCTTGGCAGTGAGGTCGGCGAGCGCGGTGGTAAGCTCGGAGAACTGGCCCTCGGCTTCGGTCAGCACCGCCTCGGCCTCAGCGACGCGCTCGTCGACGCCTGAGCGCTTCTCGACGCGCGACTTGATCTCTTCCTTGAGTTCGGCGTCTTCGGTGTCGAGCCGCTCGAGCGCGACATCGGCATCCATGGTCTGTTGCTGGGCGCGGGCAATGTCGCCCTCGAACTGGGTCAGCCGGCGCTCGAGTTCGGCCACGCGTTCCTTGGCGCGCGCCTCCTCGCGGTCGAGCAGTTCGCGTGCATTGGTGAGGCGCTGAAGGCCCGCCGCGGCGCGCGCTTCGGCATCGCGCAGCGCCGGCATCTCGGCGGCGCGGATTGCCTGGATGCGCGCGGCTTCAGCCTGGTGCTGGGTGCGCTCGGCCATCTCGCGGACGGCGAGATCATGGGTGTGGCCGGACTCGTTCACATCGGCATGCGCGCCGATCCAGCGCAGATGGAATAGGGTTGCTTCCGCCTTGCGGACCTTGGAAGCGACCTCGCGATAGCGTACGGCCTGGCGGGCCTGCTTCTTCAGGCCTTCCATCTGGCCCGCGAGCTGACCGATCACGTCCTCGACGCGGGTGAGGTTGGTTTCGGCCGCCTTCAGCCGCAGCTCGGCCTCGTGGCGGCGGGCGTGCAGGCCGGCGACGCCGGCGGCGTCTTCCAGCACGCGGCGGCGCTGCTCGGGCTTGGCCTGGATGATCTCGCCGATCTTGCCCTGGTGGACGAGCGCCGGCGAGCGCGCGCCGGTGGCGGCATCCGCAAACAGGATCTGCACGTCGCGGGCGCGCACGTCGCGGCCGTTGATGCGATAGACCGAGCCAGCCTCGCGCTCGATGCGGCGGGAAATTTCGAGAAGCTGGCTGTCGTTCATCGCCGCCGGCGCGGTGCGATCGGCGTTGTCGATCGTCATCGTCACTTCGGCGTGGTTGCGCGCGGGACGGTTGCCGGAGCCCGCGAAGATCACCGCATCCATGTCGGCGGCGCGCAGCGATTTGTACGAGGTCTCGCCCATCGCCCAGCGCAGCGCCTCGACGAGATTCGACTTGCCGCAGCCGTTGGGTCCGACCACGCCGGTCAGGCCGGGCTCGATGACGAAATCCGTGGCCTCAACGAAGGACTTGAAGCCGTGAAGGCGCAGGCGGGTGATTTTCATAGGCACGCATCTCTGTTGGCAGGCGCGAATCCCCCTGCCGGGACAATACCATGGAATGCAATGTCGCTATCCGGGCGAGTCGCGCGAGGCGCCTCATGCGGCTGGACAATGGCCGCGGTGCGCCGCGAGGGCAACCGGCCAAAGCCGCTTTTCCCAAGGGATTTGTGACGGGAAAGATACGGCTTTTGAGATGCGAATCAGGCGTTGAGCGTGAAAATCAGCTCTTGAGCAGCGGATTGATCTTCTTGGCGAATTCCTCGAACGAGGTCTCGCCCTTGATCTTCTCGCCGTTGACGAAGAAGGTCGGCGTGGAATCGACCTTCAGAACGTCGCTCGCATATTTCTGGTCGGCGGCGATCTTGTCGAGCAGCGCCTGGTCCTTCAGGCAGGCTTCGACCTGCTGCTGGGTGAGGCCGGCCTGCTTGCCGATCCGCGTCAGCGTCTCCGTGGTATTCTTCACCACCCAGTCGTTCTGCTGGCGGAACAGCATGTCGGTGACGGCGAAGTATTTCGGCGCGTCGCCATTGGCGATGCAGCGCGACAGCATCGAGCCGGCGGCGGCTTTGATGTCGAGCGGGAACTCGCGGAAGATGTAACGCACCTTGCCGGTGTCGATGTATTCCGACTTGATCTTGGGGAACACCTGCTCGTTGAAGGCGGCGCAGTGCGGGCAGGTCATCGAGGCGAATTCGGTGATGGTGACGGCGGCGTCCTTCGGGCCGAGCGCCATGTCCGGCAGCGACACCGGCTTGGCGACATCGGTCGCGGCCTGCGCCATTGCTTCAGGGATCATGGCCTCGGAGATGAACCGCAGCGGGGAGAGCCCGGCGAGCGCGGCAAGCCCGGTCAGCGACAGCATCGTGGTGAAGGCGCGGCGGGTGATGATCAAGGTCGGCTCCCGGGATTGGCGTGGCGTCGCCCGAAGTTCCCGTTCGGGCGGCCTGTCGCTAGCTTGAAACGTGGTTTGAGGCAATGGCGAGCGGCAAGGACGGGTCCAGATTAGCGGCGGAATAAGGCTCAATTTCGCTTGATGGCGGCCCCGAGCCGCGCCAGCGCCGTCTTCAATTGTTCATCTTCGATGTCGCCCAGGCTCTCCGCCACCTTGGCGACGCTCTTGGGGTCCGGCGGGCCGGGCCGGACCGGCCGACGGGCCCGCGACAGCGGCGCCTGGCGGAAGGCCAGCTTGCCGACCGCGCTCCAGCCGAAGAAGCGGTTGACCCGCTCCAGGATCACGTCGGCCGAGTGCTGGATCTCCAGCGCCATCGGGCCCTCGACCCGCAGCACCAGCGTCGCCGGCTCCTGTGGCTGGCCCTCGACCGGCCGCGGCCATTGCATCTTGAGGGGCTCGGCATGGGCCGCGATCTCCGGTCCGGCAATCTGCGCCCAACGTGTCACCAGCTCGCGCGCGGCAAAGCCCTGCTTGGCATAGGCCTCGGCAAAGACGTCGTTGAGCAGCAGCGACAGCGGCTTTGCGCTGATCGGGCCAGGTTTGGAAAAGCGGGCCATAGCTATGCTGCCGCGCGGGGCCGGATGGCCTTCAAGTCGCGATCGATCTCGCGGCGCCGCTGCATCAAATCGTAATCCATCTGGAGGCCCAGGAAAAAGCCCTCCGACAGACCAAAATAGCGGGCGAGCCGCAGGTCCGTGTCGGCTGTAATGTCACGCTTGCCGAGGACGATCTCGTTGATCCGCCGTGGCGGCACGCGGACGGCGCGCGCCAGCGCGTTCTGGCTGAGCTCCATCGGCTTCAAAAATTCCTCCAGCAGGATTTCGCCCGGATGGGGATTGCGGAGGAGCCCGTTCCTAGCCGTGGTAGTCGACGATTTCGACATCTCTCGGTCCTCCCTCGTCCCAAACAAAGCAGATGCGCCACTGATCATTGATCCGGATCGAATGTTGACCCAGGCGGTCGGCCTTCAGCGCTTCCGGCCGGTTGCCCGGGGGAACCCTGAGATCGACCAACACGCGTGCCTGATTCAACAAGCGCAGCTTTCGCAAAGCGACGTTCTGAATATCTGGCGGCAGCTTTCGGCTTCGCCGCCCGGACCAGATCAACGCTGTCTCGGAGTTTGCGAAGCTCTGGATCATGTCCATGTATAACGTAAGGCGTTATAGCGCGCAACGTTCTGGCGTGCTGGCCACAGACCGAATCCTGCTTTAGGAAAGGCGAATGCCTTCCACAACCGCGCTCAAGAAGGAACAGAGGTCAGCGGCGCGCACCTCGCCCGCTCGTCCCGCCTTGCTGCTCCAATGGTACGATCGCCACCGTCGCCGATTGCCCTGGCGGGCCGCTTCCGGCGAGACGTCGGACCCTTACCGGGTCTGGCTCTCGGAGATCATGCTCCAGCAGACCACGGTGAAGGCTGTCGGGCCCTATTTCGAAAAGTTCGTCGCGCGCTGGCCGGATGTCAGCGCGCTCGGCCGGGCTTCGCTGGACGACGTGCTG
Source organism: Bradyrhizobium sp. F1.4.3 (assembly GCF_040548375.1). NCBI lineage: Bacteria > Pseudomonadati > Pseudomonadota > Alphaproteobacteria > Hyphomicrobiales > Nitrobacteraceae > Bradyrhizobium > Bradyrhizobium sp. F1.4.3. The sequence continues at coordinate 201,141 of NZ_JBEPRN010000012.1, read as the reverse complement.
CGGATGTGGGCCGGGCTCGGCTATTACTCGCGCGCGCGCAATCTCTATGCCTGCGCTGTCGCGGTGACGCGCGACCATGGCGGGGCCTTTCCCGATAACGAGGAGGGGCTGCGTGCACTGCCGGGCATCGGGCCTTATACGGCCGCCGCGATTGCCGCGATCGCCTTCGATCGCCGCACCATGCCGGTCGACGGCAACATCGAGCGCGTGGTGTCACGCCTCTTCGCGGTCGAGGAGGAACTGCCGCAGGCCAAGCCGCTGATCCAGCAACTGGCCGCGACGTTGCTGGCGGATACTCGCGCAGGCGACGAGAAGTCTCGCGCCGGCGACAGCGCGCAGGCGCTGATGGATCTGGGTTCCTCGATCTGCACGCCAAAGAAACCGGCTTGCTCGCTATGTCCGCTGAACGAGGATTGCGTCGCGCGTGCGCAGGGCACCCAGGAAACATTTCCGCGCAAGGCGCCGAAGAAGAGCGGAACGCTGCGGCGCGGTGCTGCCTTCGTCGTCACGCGCGGCGACGAGCTGCTCGTCCGCACGAGGCCAGAAAAGGGCTTGCTCGGCGGCATGACCGAGGTGCCGGGCTCAGACTGGCTCGCGGGCCAGGAGGACAAGACGGCGAAGCAGCAGGTGCCGGAACTGAAGGGGCTCTCGCGCTGGCAGCGGAAGGTCGGCGTGGTCACCCACGTCTTCACGCATTTTCCGTTGGAGGTGGTGGTCTATACGGCGAAGGCCGAAGCCCGCACGCGGGCGCCCGAGGGGATGCGCTGGGTGCCGATCGCGACCCTTGCCGATGAGGCGCTGCCCAACGTCATGCGCAAGGTGATCGCGCATGGATTGGGCTGAAACCTCATTCGTACATCTTTCCGCATTTCCCAGGAGTGTCGCGCTGCGGCGTATCGACTGCTGACACGATGATGTCAGCAGGCCTACGCTACCTGTTGACGGCAACGGAGGTTTCGCATGGTCAAGACCGCGCTCGACAACTTCAAGAGGCCGCCCTGCGCCGAGCTGCTGGGATGGCGCCTGCTCGATGCCCGTCCCGAGGATGGCTGGATCAAGCTCGCCTTCGAGGGCAAGCCCGAGTTCTGCAACCCGGCGGGCTTCATCCAGGGCGGCATGCTCTCGGCCATGCTCGACGACACGATGGGGCCGGCCGTGCTCGTGATGAGCGAAGGCCGGCTCTACACCACCACCATCAGCATGACCGTGAATTTTCTGGCGCCCGCAAAGCCCGGGCCGATCATCGCCGAGGCGACGGTCACGCAACTCGGCAAAACCATCGCGTTCGTCGAGGCCAAACTGATGGCCGAGGACGGCACGGTGCTGGCGACGGCAACGGCGAGCGAGCGGTTGCTGGAGGCGGCGAGGGTGGTGGGCAAATAGCCGGGCCGCGCGCGATGTCCCTTCTCCCCTTGTGGGAGAAGGTGGCGCGAAGCGCCGGATGAGGGGTCGCTTCAGCGAACGCTAACGCAAGAGAGTCGCAAGAGTCGCGCGCCGAGACATACCCCTCACCCGAGTGAGTCTGTGTCCACCTGCGTCGCTGCCCTCTCCCACAAGGGGCGAGGGCACATCAACGTGCATCTCGCTAGAAAAACTCACGCCCCCACCCGCTTCGCATCCCCACTCACGATCGGCGGCTTGGCATTCAGCGCTTCGACCTGGAAGCCCGCCACGCGCTTGTAGTTCGCGGCGACGTCTTCCAGCTCCTGCTGCGACAGCACGTCGGTGACGACCTCAAAGCCGTCCGGCGCGCGCTCTTCGACCAGCTGCATCACCTGCTCGGGGCCGTTCTTGCGGTTGAGCAGGACGAGGTCGGTGGTCGCAGGCCTTCGCGCGGCCTCATAAGCGAGCAGCGCCGCCGTCGTGGGACCATGTGCCAGGATCTCGCGGGTGATAACGCGGGCATCGAGGATCGCCTGCGACGCGCCGTTCGAGCCGATCGGGTACATCGGATGCGCGGCATCGCCCATCAGCGTGGTGCGGCCAAAGGTCCATTGCGACACCGGATCGCGGTCGACCAGCGGATATTCATAGGCGTGCGGGCAGTTCTTGATCAGGCCGGGCACATCGAGCCAGTCGAACTGCCAGCTCTCGAACCAGGGCAGGAACTCCTCGAGCCGCGCGGTGCGGTTATAGTCCTCGCGGCGCCACTGATAGGTCGGCGGCATGTGGCGCTCGGCGACCCAGTTGATCAAATGGTTGCCGGCGGCATCGGGCGCCTTCGAGATCGGATAGCAGACGAATTTCAGGATCTCGTGGCCGGCCATGATCATGGTGCGGCCGCTGAGGAAGGCTTTTGACGGCGTGACGCCACGCCAGAGGATGCGGCCGTTCCAGATCGGCGGTCCTTCCTGCGGATAGAGCTTTTCGCGCGCCGCAGAATGGATGCCGTCGGCGGCGATCAGGATCGCGCCTTCGTAGGTGCCTGCGGCTTTGCCGGTCGCCTTGTCGATGAAGTCAGCGCGGATGCCGTCGGCGGTCTCGCTCGACGCGGTCAGGTGATGGCTGGTGAGGATGTTCTCGCGGCCGAGCCGCTCGATCGCGGTGTCGAGCAGGAGCTGCTGCAGCGTGCCGCGATGGATCGAGAATTGCGGCCATTTGTAACCGGCCTCCAGCCCGCGCGGCTCGCTCCAGATCGGTTTGCCGTGCTTGGAGAAATAGGCGAGCTCACGGGTTCGGACGCCGCTGGCGTCGAGCTTGTCCATCAACCCGAGCTCGATCAGCTCGCGCACCGCGTGCGGCAGCACGTTGATGCCGACGCCGAGCGGCTTCAGGTCCGCGACGCTCTCGAACACTTTTACGGGAACGCCGATTCCGTGCAGGCTGAGCGCAAGCGTCAGCCCGCCGATGCCGCCACCGGCGATGAGTACGGTCATGACAAAACCCCTCCGATTGCGGGCGTCTTGGCACAGCCGGGCGGATGTGGGCAACTGCGAAGAGAATGTCATGCTATAGACCTTAGGGACGACAGCCGTTAATTTCCAGCTTTCCCATGAGGTCAGACATGCTCAAGCTCTTCTACGCCACCGGCACCTGCGCGCTCGCCACCTACATGACCCTGGAGGAGGCCGGCGCCGACTACACGGCTGAACGGCTGAGCTTCAAGGACAACCAGCAGAACAGCCCGGATTATCTCGCGATCAACCCGAAGGGCCGCGTGCCGGCCCTGGTGACCGATCGTGGCGTCCTCACCGAGACGCCGGCGATGCTGGCGTACATCGCGCAAACCTTCCCCAAGGCGAAGCTCGCGCCGCTCGACGATCACTTCGACTTCGCCCAGGTGCAGTCGTTCAACTCCTATCTCTGCTCGACCGTGCACATCAACCATGCCCACAAGATGCGCGGCGCGCGCTGGGCGACGCAGGAGAGCTCGTTCGCCGACATGAAGGCGATGATCCCGAAGACCATGAGCGCCTGCTTCTCGCTGATTGAACAGAAGATGTTCAAGGGGCCGTGGGTGATGGGCGATCAGTTCACGATCTGCGATCCCTATCTCCACACGCTCTCGAATTGGCTCGAAGGCGACAGCGTCGACATCAACGCGACGCCGAAGATCGCGGATCATTTCAAGCGGATGTCCGACCGCCCCGCCGTGCGCAAGGTGATGGACGCGCAGAAGGGGTAACAACCCCGGTGTCGTCCCGGGCAAGCGTAAGCGCAGGCCCGGGACCCATAACCACAGGGAGCGGTTGTGGCGCGAAGGCGGTAACTCCGAGTCCCCGTAACCACTTCTTCCTGTGGCTATGGGTCCCGGATCGGCGCGCGCTTGGGGCGCGCTTGTCCGGGACGACACTGTGTTTGTTGAAGCTGCATCCTATCCAGCCTTCCGCTTCTCCAGCTCCCGCCCCGTCTCCAGCATCAGCCGCCGCAGCCAGATCGAGCCGGGATCCATCTGTGCCCGCGTCGGATAGAACATGAACTGCTCGTCGATGCCGGGATCGAGCGGCGGTGTCACTGCGGCGAGGCCGAGCTGTTTTGACAGCGCCGCGATCAGCCGGCGCGGCACGAAGGCGACGAGGTCGGTGCGGGCGGCGACGTGCAGCGCTTCGAGATAGCCTGACACCACCAGCGAAATGTGCCGCTCGATGCCCTTGGCCCGGAGCCAGGTGTCGATCAAATCCTCGCTATTGCCGCGGATGATCACGCCGACATGGCGCGCGGCCAGGAACACCTCGCGCCGCTTCAGCTTCGCAGCCCCGGGGTGGTCGCGCCGCACCGCGAGCGCATCGCTGTCGGTGTAGAGCAACTGGCGGTGAAAACCCCGAAAGGCGTTGCCGATCGAGATCACGAGGTCGATGGTGCGGGCGAACTCGACGTGGAAGATCGCCGGCCCCCGCCACGGCACGACATCAATGCGGACGTTGGGCGCGGCCTGCGTCACCCTTTCCATCAAGGGTGGCATCAAGAGCTCGACTGCGAGATCCGGCATCATCAGCCGGAATTGCCGTTCGCTGCGCGCCGCGTCGAAGTCCTCCGACACGAACAGCCCGCGCACCTGGTCGAGCGCCTGCGCCAGCGGTGCGCGTAGCGCTTGCGCCCGGGGCGTCAGCTCCATCCGCGCACCGGTGCGCACCAGCAGCGGATCGCCGAAGATGTCGCGCAGGCGTTGCAGCGCGTGGCTTGTTGCCGGCTGCGACAGGCCGATGCGCAGGGCGGCGCGGCTGACATTGGCCTCGCGCAGCAGCGCGTCGAGCGCGGTGAGGAGATTGAGGTCGAGCGAATTCAAATTCATGAGGCGAATAGATATCATATCCTCTATCGATTTGAAGAATTCTCATCGAGCAGCGATCATCTCCGTGTTGCCACCACAAGGAGATGCCGCCATGAGCGCGAGCGCCAACAAGAAACTGATGCAGGATATCTTTGCCGCCGCCGCCAATCCCGATCCGGCCGCGCGCGACCGCGCTCTGTTCACCGCAAGCCTTGCCGACGATGCCAAATGGGTCGTGACCGGCCAGTACTCCTGGTCGCGCACCTTCATGGGAAAGGAGGCGATCATGAATGATTTGCACGGCTACGTGCGGACCCGCCTTCGCGACCGGACGCGCACTGTCGCCCACCGCTTCATCGCCGATGGTGACATCGTCGTGGTGGAAGCCAAGGGCGACAACGTCACCCCGGAAGGCGTGCGCTACGACAACGATTATTGCCTGGTGTTTCGTCTCGAGGACGGCAAGATCAAGGAGATCCGGGAATATTGCGACTCGGTCCTCACCGAGAAGGCGCTGGGGCCATTTCCAGAGTCGGCACGGCGCACGGCGGCCGGTTGATCCGAACTGGATATGGGATGCCCTCGGCCGGTGGCGAGCCTTTGTCGCCGGCCGCTGCTGGCCTTGCGCCAAAACCTTGCGCAACTGCTGATAAAATCAGCAGATTTTGTGCGGGCCGACTTGAGTGCGCGCGAAGAATTTGAAGGTTCAATTAACGAGTGTCCCCCATTGTGTCGCGGTGCAGCGTGGGTCGCCGGGTCGCGACGCGTGGCTGCCAGGGTGGCCGGTGACGATCGCCGGAGTTGTTCGGCCGCTCGAATTCACATGCTTCTGGGTGGACAGTGGGAATGCCGAAGTTTGGTTTGCGGATCAGGGGACGCCTGTACGCAGGTTTCATGGCCCTGGTGGCGGTTGGTCTCGTCATGGCGGTGGTTGCCGTCTGGAATTTGCGGGCGGTGCAGGAGCAGGTCGCAAAGGCCTCGGCGTTTTCGGACAGCACCGCGCGGGTGCTCGAGATCTCGACCCATCTCCAGGCGATCCAGCGGGCCAATTTGCGTTACATTTACGACGCCAACGAGCCCGCGATGAGGGAGGCGTCGGAACGGGAGACTGCTGCGACCGAGCTGTTGAAGGTCGGGGCGAAGGGAACGCTCTCCGACGAGCGGCGGAAGCTTTACAACGATCTTATCGAAGACATCGCGAAGATGAAGACCCTGCGCGACAATCTCGGCGACGCCGTCAATGAGGCGAGGACCGGGAAGGCGACACTGTTGCCGAGCGGCGATGAGCTGACCGTCAAGATGGGCAAACTGGTCGATGCGGCGCGCGCATCCGCTGATGAAGACACCGCAGCGCTCGTCGCAGACCTCGAATCCCGGCTCCTTCTCGTTCAAATCGCAAACTGGCGTTTCCTGGCCTTGCGCGACACCAAGGGGCCTGCGAATTTCCGCACGAATGCGGACAGGGCGGCGCAACGGCTCGCGGCGCTCGAAAAGAGCCCGCAGGCGGCGGAATTGCGAACTGCCATCGCTCCGGTGAAGACCTCGTTCGGAATCTACAAATCCGCATTCGAGACGACATCCGCGGCGATGCTTCAGGCCGACGAGATCTACCACAAGAGCCTCGCGCCCCTGATCGTCGAGAGCATCGGCAAGCTCAAGGTTGCCGAGACCGCCCTCAAGAAGGATTACAAGGAGTCGCGCGCCACCGCCGAAGCCGTGATCGACGGCACGACGTCCGTGCAGGAGATCGCAGGCGGCCTCGCCACCCTGTTCGGATTGATCGTCGCCTTCCTGATCGCCCGCAGCATCGTAGGTCCCCTGACCTCGATGACACGCGCGATGGGGCTGCTTGCCGGCGGCAATCTCGAGGTCGAGATCCCCGGCCGCGGCAAGGCCGACGAGATCGGCGACATGGCCAAGGCGATCGACGTGTTCAAGGACAACATGGTCGCCACCGAGCGCCTGCGTCACGAGCAGACCGAGCTCGAGGCGCGGCAGGCCGAGAGCCGCAAGGCCGACATGGTCAGGCTGGCCGACCAGTTCGAGCAGGCGGTCGGCGAGATCGTCGACACCGTGTCGTCCGCATCGCACGAGCTCGAAGCCTCGGCCGGCACGCTGACGGCGACCGCCACGCACGCGCAGGATCTATCGACCGAAGTGGCGTCCGCGTCGCAGGAAGCCACGGCCAACGTGCAGGCCGTTGCGTCCGCCACCGAAGAGCTTTCCTCCTCGGTCAGCGAGATCGCGCGTCAGGTTCAGGAGTCCGCCCGCATCGCCAGCGAGGCCGTCGGCCAGGCGAGCAGGACCAACGATCGCGTCAGTGAACTCTCCAGGGCCGCCGCCCGCATCGGCGATGTGGTCGAGCTGATCAGCACCATCGCCGGCCAGACCAACCTGCTGGCGCTGAACGCCACGATCGAGGCGGCGCGGGCGGGCGAGGCCGGCCGAGGCTTCGCCGTGGTCGCCTCCGAGGTCAAGGCGCTGGCCGAGCAGACCGCGAAAGCCACCGGCGAGATCGCCCAGCAGGTGTCGGGCATCCAGGCCGCGACCGAGGAGTCGGTCGGCTCGATCCGGGAGATCAGCGGCACCATCGAGCGGCTGTCGGAGATTTCGTCGACGGTTGCAGCCGCGGTGGAAGAGCAGGGCGCCGCCACGCAGGAGATCTCTCGCAACGTCCAGCAGGCAGCCCATGGCACCCAGCGCGTCTCGACCAATATCGGCGACGTGCAGCGCGGCGCCTCCGAGACCGGCTCGGCCTCCTCGCAGGTGCTGTCGGCGGCGCGTTCGCTGTCGGCCGACAGCAACCGGTTGAAGCAAGAGGTCGCCAGGTTCCTGAACTCGGTCCACGCGGCCTAGTCGACACGCCTCGCAAAAGCAAAAGGCCACGCGCATGCGCGTGGCCTCAAACAACGGCGTAGGGCGATCAGGCCACCTTGGTCGTCATGTGCCTGAACATGTTGCCGCGGGCCTCGTCGTCCATTTCGGCCTTGAAGGTGAACTTGTCCTTCAGCGCGATCGCACGCGCCGCCGCAGGGCGTGCGGTGATCTCGTCCACCAGCCGCTTCACGTTCGGATATCGCGTGAAGGCGTCGTCGCCGAGCTTGAACGGCACCATCCGCGCCCAGCCCCACAGCGCCATGTCGACGATCGAATAGCTGTCGCCGACCATGTAGCGGCGGCCAGCGAGGTGACCGTCGAGAATCTTGTAGTGGCGATCGGTCTCGTACTGGTAGCGGTTGTGGGCGTAGTCGTGGTTCTGGTCCTTTGGCGCGAAATGCTTGAAGTGCACGGCCTGGCCTGAATAGGGCCCGACGCCGGTGGCGACGAACATCAGCCATGACAGCGTCTCGCCGCGCACAGCGGCGGCGGGCAGGAATTTGCCGGTCTTCTCGGCGAGATAGAGCAGGATGGCGTTGCTGTCGAAAACGATCGTGCCGTCATCGTCGATCGCCGGTACCTTGCTGTTCGGATTGATCTTCAAATAGTCCGGCGTGAACTGCTCGCCCTTGCGGGTGTCGACCTTTACCGGCTCGAACGCCAGGGCGGCTTCTTCGAGATAAAGCGCGACCTTGGTCGGGTTGGGCGATCCGTTGAAATAGAACTTGAGCATGTTTGTCTCCCCAGTTCCCGTTTTAGAGAACGAACGCAGCGTCATGCCGCGGGCGTCCTTCTCTTGCCTGAACCTGGTCCGGGGGCACAACCGGCGAGTTTGCCGTACGGTATCTGCGCGCCGCGCAGATCAGCCGGCGTAACAGAGGCCGATCGCCGCCGTAATTATCATGGCCGCACCCACGGCCTCGAGCCGCAGGGCCAGCCGCGTCGCCGTGTGCATGTTGGAGGCCTGCGTGGCGCGTTCCGATCCCCGCGCATAGCCGTGAACGATGACGTCGTGATTGAAGGCGTCGTGGGCCTCGTTGCTGCTGGCGAGCCCGACGCAAACAATGAGCACGCCGAAGAGGGCAAGGCCGAAGAATCCCAACAGCCCGATCAGGAACATCGGAAACATGCCAACCAGGAAGATCGGCAGGAGCGGCACCAGCAGCAATGTCTCGGACTGTCGTCGCATGGGAGCCGGCCGGTCAGGACGGGGCTAATCGGTCAAATCTAGTCCTGACGGTGGCGGCTTTCAACCACCCCTCGTCATTCCGGGCTCGCCCGCCTTGCGAGCGCCCCGGAATGACGATCGAGAGGGAAACTACTCCGCCGCCATACCTGCGCGGATTTCGGCGCGGAGTTCGTCGATCAGCTTGAGGCCCTTCTTGGTCTCGACGTGCCAGAAGGTCCAGCCGTTGCAGGCGGCAGCCCCTTGCGCCACCGCGCCGATGCGGTGGATCGAGCCGACCTTGTCGCCGAGCATGATGGCGCCGTCGGCACGCACCAGCGCGCCGAGCTTTTTCTTGGCGTCGAACAGCTTCGTGCCGGGCATGATCATGCCGCGCTCGATCAGCTCGGAGAACGCGACCCGCGGCGCGTCGCGCGCGGTCATGAAGGGAGCGAGGCTCTCCTCCGGCAGCGGCTCGACCGCGGCGATGCGGGCCTCTGCCGCCTTGGCATAGGTCTTGTCGCGCTCGAAGCCGATATAGGAGCGGCCGAGGCGCTTTGCGACCGCGCCGGTGGTGCCGGTGCCGTTGAAGGGATCTATCACGAGATCGCCGGGCTTGGACGACGACAGCAGCACGCGCGCGAGCAGGCCTTCCGGCTTCTGCGTCGGATGAACCTTCTTGCCGTCGGCGCCCTTGAGGCGTTCTTCGCCGGTGCACAGCGGGATCAGCCAGTCGGAACGCGCCTGCACGTCCTCGTTGGCCGCCTTCAGCGCCTCGTAGTTGAAGGTATAGCCCTTGGCCTTCTCGTCGCGCGCGGCCCAGATCATGGTCTCGTGCGCGTTGGTGAAGCGGCGGCCGCGGAAATTCGGCATCGGGTTGGACTTGCGCCAGACGATGTCGTTCAGGAGCCAGAAGCCGAGGTCCTGCATGATCGCGCCGACGCGGAAGATGTTGTGATATGAGCCGATCACCCAGATCGTCGCCGACGGCTTCATCGCAGCGCGCGCGGCGAGCAGCCAGGCGCGGGTGAAATCGTCATAGGCGGAAAACGAATCGAACTTGTCCCAGTCGTCGTCGACGGCGTCGACATGGGATTCGTCGGGGCGCTTGAGATCGCCCTTGAGCTGGAGGTTGTAGGGCGGATCTGCGAACACCAGATCGACCGAACCTGCCTGAAGCTTCGACATCTCGGCGACGCAATCACCGAGAATGATGCGATGCGAGGCGGACTCAAAATTTGTGCGGGGCGCCCTTGCAGACGCCCCGCGACGCGACTCTACCATGACTCAAGAACTCTGACTCAGGCGACGCTGTCGGCGACGCGGGACCAAACAACCGACTGACCGTTACATTGAAGCGGCAAAGTAAAAATCGACTTAACCCGCTGCTTTTGTGAGCAGGCGTCGCATCGCGCTTTGCGCGTGGTTCGTTGCGCGCATTCTCCGTGTTTTGCAGTGTATTTCGTGCTTCTTCGCGTTGCGGGAGCAGTCGAGACTGCAAATTTCCCTCGGAAAAAACTGCACGATCCTCGGAAAAAATTGCTGGCCCCGGCACGCTGCCGCACTAGGCAATAATTGCCGAGCGGGATATTGATTAACGCAATGGAAATTTTACGTCTGTGGCACGCTGAGCTTTTCGCGTTTCTGCGTGCCCACGCCGTGCAATCGACGACCTGAGGGAAGCCCGCCATGCGATATGATGATTTCCGCCGCAGCGACGACGTCGAGGATCGTCGCGGCGATGATGGTGGCGGCGGCGGAGGCGGCGGGTTCGGTCTGCCGATGGGCGGCGGTGGGCTCGGCATCGGCACCGTCATCGTGCTCGGCCTGATCGGCTACGCCTTCGGCATCGATCCGCGCATCCTGATCGGCGGCGCGGAGATTCTCACCGGCGGCGGCCAGGCACCGAGCTACCAGACCGATCGCCAGTCGTCCTCGACCGCCAAGCGCGGTGCGCCGACCGACGAGATGGGCAGCATGATCGCCGGCGTGCTCGGCGAGATCGACGATCGCTGGAGCGAGATCTTCCAGGCCAGCGGCCAGTCCTACACCGGTCCTAGGATCGTGCTGTTCCGCAACGCCACCAATGGCGGCCGCTGCGGCATGGCGCAGTCGGCGATGGGGCCGTTCTACTGCCCGCCTGACAAGACCATCTTCCTCGACACCGGCTTCTTCCGCGAGGTCGAGACGCGCTTCCGCGGCTGCTCCGGCAACGCCTGCAAGTTCACCGCGGCCTACATCATCGCGCATGAGGCCGGCCATCACATCCAGAACCTGCTCGGCATCATCCCGCGCGTGACGCGGCTCCAGCAGCAGGCCGGCAGCAAGGCCGAGTCGAACGCGCTTCAGGTCAAGGTGGAGCTCCAGGCCGACTGCCTGTCGGGCGTCTGGGTCAACCGCGAGGAGAAGAAGCGGCCTGGCTTCCTCGAAGCCGGCGACATCGACGCCGCGCTGACCACGGCGAGCGCGATCGGCGACGACACGCTCCAGCGCCAGGCGACGGGCAGGGTGGTGCCGGATTCCTTCACCCATGGCTCGGCCGCGCAGCGCAAGCAGTGGTTCATGACCGGCTATCAGCAGGGCACGGTGCAGGCCTGCAACACGTTCGGCAGCGGGGCATTGTAGTACACTGGTTGTGACGTCATCCTGAGGTGCTCGCCCCTTGGCGAGCCTCGAAGGATGGCGAGCCCGTGGCCCATCCTTCGAGGCTCGCCCTGCGATGCGCTTGCACCGCACGGCGAGCACCTCAGGATGACGTCGGTGGGCGGGAAAGAAGGTGCGTTGAAATGCCCTCCATCGACGAATCAAAACAGTTCATCCCGCTCAACATCGCGGTGCTGACGATCTCCGACACGCGCGCGCTCGCCGACGACAAGTCCGGGCAGACGCTCGCCGATCGCCTCACCGCGGCTGGGCATCATCTCGCCGCGCGCGAGATCGTCACCGACGACGTCGAGGCGATCCGCGCGGTGATCCGCCGCTGGATTGCGGATGCCGGCATCGACGTCGTCATCACCACCGGCGGCACCGGCTTTACCGGGCGTGACGTCACGCCGGAGGCGATCGAGCCCTTGTTCGAGAAGCGCATGGACGGTTTCTCGATCGCCTTCCATATGATGAGCCACGCCAAGATCGGGACCTCGACGATCCAGAGCCGCGCCACCGCGGGCGTTGCGGGAGCGACGTATATCTTCTGTCTCCCTGGTTCTCCCGGCGCCTGCCGCGATGGCTGGGACGGCATCCTCGCCGCCCAGCTCGACTACCGCACCCGCCCGTGCAACTTCGTCGAGATCATGCCGCGGCTGGACGAGCATTTGCGACGGCCGAAGGCGCAAGGCGCGACGGTCTAAGCGCTTGCTTTCTTCCCTACTCCCCTCATGTCCGCCGAAGCCTTGGCGAAGGCGGATGTGGAAGAAGGTGGCATAGGCGGCCTTCGGCCGCCGTTCTTAAGAGAACGCCGAAGCGAAGCTTCGGCTATGGCGCCGGATGAGGGGTGTCTATCCGCGCGCACTGATGCTCGCTGAGACAGACCCCTCACCCTAGTGAGTGCGCGTCTACCAGCGGTGCTGCCCTCTCCCACAAGGGGCGAGGGCGCAATAATGCGCATCGCGCCTGGTGATCCAGTGACCGTTGCTACTTCTTCCGCCTTAGCGAACCCCACACCATCCGCCGCAAATTCCGGCATGCCTCCGCGCGCAGCCGGCGGGCACGGCGTTTGTAAAGATCGACAAGCTCTGCGGCGACGTTGTTCGCGAGCTCGTGCCGCGGACGCATCAGAGATCGCGCTCCCAGGTCTCGCCGATCAGGTTCTGGCCAAAGCTGCGGTGCGGCTCGGTCGCGGTCAGCTTGAAGCCCGCGTCCTCGTAGATTTTTCGCGCGGCGATCAGATTGCTCTGCGTCCACAGCGTCATCCTTCGATAACCGCAGGCGCGTGCGAACGAGACGCATTCGGCGACCAGCCGCTGGCCGAGGCCCTGTCCGCGCGCGGCCGGATCGAGCAGCAGCAGGCGAAGTTTGGCGACGTCGTCGCTCGCCTTCACCAGAAACACCGAGCCGACCGGGCGGCCCTCGATGTCGGCGATCCAGCAACGCTCGCGCGAGGCGTCATAGGATGTCATGTACTTGGCGACGATCTCGGCGACCAGCGCCTCGAAGCCGGAATCGAAACCGTATTCGCTGGCATAAAGCGCGCCGTGGCTCTGCACCACCCAACCCATGTCGCCGGGACGCGGATCGCGCAAGGTCGCAGCTCGCGCCGGCGTGCGCGGCAGGCCGAGCAGCCGCTCGATCGTCTCCATCGCGCCGGTCAACTTCTTGCGGTCCTCACCGGGCAACGGCCGCAGCATCGCGGCGACGTCGTCCTGGGTCACGCGTTCGAGCTTGGCGAAAGCCTGGCGGCCTTTCGCGGTCAGGCTCAACTGGTATTGCCGGCGATCGCTTGCGAGCGGCTTGCGCGCAATCAGCCCGCCCTCGTCAAAATTCTGCACGATGCGGCTGAGATAGCCGGCGTCGAGCCCGAGCGCGACGCCAATCTCCTTGGCCGATTGCTCGCCGCCAGTTTGCTTACCACCATGAGCGAGCTCGTAGAGCACGCGCGCCTCGCTCAGCGAGAACGGGCTTTTCAGGAGCCGCTGGTCGAGCACGCCGAGCTTGTGGGTGTAGAAGCGGTTGAAGGCGCGAACCGCGAGAACCTGGTCCTCGGAGACCTGATCCTCGAAGACCTGGCCGCCGGAAAACGGGTCAGTCGAATGCGTCGGGCTTGATGGCATGGGGCACCTCGATACTTGCCATTGTCAATCAACTATTTGACTTTGGCAAGTATTTGATGTGCTCACCCGACCATGACGATCCGGCTCCGCAGCAGCGTGCGTGATGAGCGGCCGAGCCGCCGCAAAAGGCGCGCCTCGGAACGGCGGGCCTGGGGTGGATAGCCACCGATCCGGTCGTAATGATCACGCGCGATCAAAAGTCCCTGATCGCCGAGGGGGCCGGCAAGCTTTCGCACCATGGAGCGCAGGAAGTCGCGGAACCCGGTATCTGCGTAAGGGGAACGAGCGTATCGGAACACGGCCGCACGATCCCGGCCGCTCGCCGAGACGGCCTGGATGAACTGGGTGGTCTCCTCGATCCAGCCGGTCTCCAGCACGGCGCCGGCGGGGAGGAACATCAGCCAGGGCGAACGGGCCTGGAGCGCGCCGGCGGCCAGCGCTGCGCCTTGTGACGACCCCTCGTAGCCGATGAAACGGCAGCCGGCGACGTCGGCAACGCGCTCGATGACGCCGTTGCGGGTGCCGTCGATCAGGAGGACTTCGCGGATGATGCCGGCCGCGGCACCCGGTACCAGCGCGGCCAGAGTTGCGACCGCCGTCTGCTCGACGCCTTCGGTCGGAATGATGACGCTCAACATGATTGGGCTTCGGTATCTGCGACTTCGGGAGAAGCGTAGCTTGTTATGATGTTGTCATAAACATGCTGCGCTGCCGAGCGCAACTTTTTGGCCGCGCTTCGGCGTTCGATGGTAAACCCGCCAAACCATCGCAGCCGAATGTGTCGCGCGCAGGGTGGCCATATTGCCGAATGTTTCGGCAAACGCTCACGTGACCGTAGGAAACCGGATATCGCCGACGCGATTGTCGGGCATCTGCCGATCACGTTCTCGCAAGCGTCGGTATCGCGATCGACGGCTCGGCCAGGAAAAACCTGCAATGATGGAAAGAGGCGACGTCATCCGTCCGAAGCATGTGGCCAGCTGCCGCCGGGTTACGCCCACACCGCCCACCGGCCGGTCGCTTCGCCGTGGCCCGTACAGGATGTCCGCGTGAACGTCGATCAATTGTCCATTGGCACGACGCCAACATCGCCGAAACAGGAGGCCGCGCCGACCTTGCGGATCCGTGCCTTGATGCTGGGCGACCGCATCAATGCCTCGGGTCTCGAGCTCGGCCCGTTGGTGTCCTCGACGCCGGCCGCCTTCCGCGTCCATGCGGGCCTTGCCGTGATCTTCCGCTACGGGGTCGTGGTGCTGATCGGCCTCCTTCCGTCGGAGGAGAAGGTTCTGATCGATAGCCTCAAGCCGCGGGTGATCGGCGAGCTCAGCCCCTATGAGGAAGAGACCGCGCAGGCGCAGCTCTGCAAAGACGAAAACGCCGAGGCGATCCAGCCGGGCGGCCCGATCTGCCTGGCCAAATTCTCCGACGACCGGCTGCTCCTGATTGCGGACGCGCTCGCCAAGAGCACATCGCTGGCGCGCGACGAGCGGCGCGTTGCCGCGGTCTTCGATGTGATCGAGCCCTTCGCGCGCAAGCTCGCCGAGCGCGGCCGCACGCCGCCCCGGCGCAAGGGCATGTTGCGATTGATCGGCAACGCGCTGCTGGTCCAGCAGCGCGTGGCGGGCCGCGTCGCCGTTGCCGAGAAGCCCGACGTGCTCTGGGAGAAGCCGGAGCTCGACCGGCTCTATGCGCGCCTCGAAGACGAGTACGAACTGAAGGAACGTCTGGATACGCTCGAGCGCAAGCTCACGGCCGTGTCGGCGACCGCAAATGCGCTGACCGACATCATCGACACCCAGCGCTCGCTGCGCCTCGAAATTGCGGTGGTGGTGCTGATCGTGATCGAGGTCGCGATCGGCTGCTTCCAGATTTATACCGGCATTCACTGAGCGCCTTGCAGCATCGCGGCGCAATGCCGTGCGATCGTCAGTTCCTCATTGGTGGGGATGACGAAGATGTCGACGGCACTGTCGCTGCCGCTGATGCGTTCGCGCGTTGCGTCATTCGCAACGGGATCGATACGCACGCCAAGCCAGGCCAGACGTTCGCCGATCTCTGCACGGACGTCGTTGCTGTGTTCACCGATGCCACCGGTGAACACGAGGCAATCCAGCCCTTGAAGCGTGTTCGCCATCACCGCGACTTCCTGCGCCACACGGAAGGTGAAGAGATCGACAGCCTCATGTGCCGCGGCCTCGCCGCTCGCAAGCAGCGTGCGCATGTCAGCAGAGATGCCGGAGACGCCGAGCAGGCCTGACTCGTGATAGAGCAGGTGCTCGACATCCTCGACCGACATCTTCTCATGCTGTTGCAGATAGAGCAGGACGCCGGGATCGATGGTGCCGCAGCGCGTTCCCATCACCAGCCCGTCGAGCGGCGTCAGTCCCATCGTGGTGTCGACGCTGCGGCCGTTGTGAAGTGCGCAGAGGCTCGCGCCGTTGCCGAGATGGGCGATGACGGTGCGCCTGGCCGCGAGCTCGGGCGCGATTTCACCGAGGCGGCCCGCAACATGTTCGAAGGAAAGTCCGTGAAAGCCGTAGCGCCGGATGCCGCGCGCCTCGTAACGCCGCGGAATGGCCAAGCGGCTCGCGGGCGGCGTCAGGCCATGGTGGAAAGCTGTGTCGAAACAGGCGATCTGCGTCAGGGTAGGCCGGATCACCCTGATGGTGCGCACCGGTGCCAGGCAGCGCGGCTGATGTAGGGGCGCCAGCGGCGTCAGTGCTTCCAGCTTCGCGTAGACATCGTCCGTCAGTTCGACCGGGCCTGAATAATCAGGCCCGCCGTGAACGATGCGATGGCCTACGGCGCGCAAGCAGTGCTCACCAAAACGGTCCTCGACAAAGGCCAGCACGTCGCCCAACAGATGATCGCCGTCCGTATCAGCCGCCGCTCTTTGCTTCTCGAAGAGATTCTCTCCCGAGGGGCTTTTCACGACGAGCCGCGGCTTGGCCTCGTGCTCGTCAAGCAGGCCCTTGCAGAACAGGGCAGGTTCGGCCGCGGCGATATCGAACAGGCCGAACTTGATGCTCGACGAGCCGGCATTGAGAACGAGCACCGTGTCGGACACCGGCATAACGTCACCCCGCCTTGCCCGGCCAGACCCAGTCGCGGATGTCAGGCATGTCCTCGCCGTGCTCGCGTATGTAGCGCGAATGCTCGATCAGCGCGTCGCGGAACTGCTGCTTCACCTGGGCGGCCTTGGTTGCAAGGCCCGGCACGCGTTCGATCGCCTCGATCGCGAGGTGATAGCGATCGAGCCCATTGAGCACGACCATGTCGAACGGCGTCGTCGTGGTCCCTTCCTCGGCAAAACCGCGCACATGCATCCCGGCATGGTTGGTGCGGTTATAGGTCAGCCGATGGATCAGATAGGGATAGCCGTGATAGGCGAAGATCACCGGCTTGTCGGGCGTGAACAGACTGTCGAAGTCGCGATCGGATAGGCCATGCGGGTGCTGCTCCTTCGGTTGCAGCGTCATCAGGTCGACCACGTTGACGACGCGGATCTTCAAATCCGGCAGCGCCTTGCGCAGGATGTCGACGGCGGCGAGAGTCTCCAATGTCGGCACGTCGCCGGCGCAGGCCATCACCACATCGGGCTCGCCATTCGCGTCCTCCGACCCGGCCCAGGTCCAGATGCCGATGCCGGCGTCGCAATGGTTGGCCGCGTCCTGCATCGAGAGCCATTGCGGCGCCGGCTGCTTGCCGGCGACGATGACGTTGATGCGGTCATAGGTGCGCAGGCAGTGGTCGGCGATCCATAGCAGCGTGTTGGCGTCCGGCGGGAAGTAGATGCGGACGATATCCGCCTTCTTGTTGGCAACCAGGTCGACGAAGCCGGGGTCCTGATGGCTGAAGCCGTTATGGTCCTGGCGCCAGACATGCGAGGTCAGGAGATAGTTGAGCGAGGCGATCGGGCGCCGCCACGGCAGATGGCGGGTGACCTTCAGCCATTTGGCGTGCTGGTTGAACATGGAATCGACGATGTGGATGAAGGCCTCGTAGCAGGAGAAGAAGCCGTGCCGGCCGGTGAGCAGATAGCCTTCGAGCCAGCCCTGGCAGAGATGCTCGCTCAAGACCTCCATGACGCGGCCGTCCTGCGCGAGGTGCACGTCGTAGGGCTCGGTCGGCTCCATCCAGACCCGTTCGGTCGCCTCGAACACGGCATCGAGCCGGTTTGACGCGGTCTCGTCCGGACCCATGATGCGGAAGTTGCGCTCTTGCGCATTGAGGCGGATGACGTCGCGCAGGAATTTTCCAAGCTCGCGCGTCGCTTCTCCCGTCACACCGCCGGGCTGCGGCACATCGAGTGCTAAGCTGCGGAAGTCAGGCAGCTTCAGTTCCTTCTTCAACAAGCCGCCATTGGCATGCGGATTGGCGCCCATGCGGCGGTGGCCTTCCGGTGCGAGCGCCTGGAGCTCGGCCATGAGCGCGCCGTTCGCGTTGAACAGCTTGTCCGGCTGATAGCTGCGCATCCAGTCTTCGAGAATTTTCAGATGCGCGGGATTCTCGCGGCAATTTGCGACGGGAACCTGATGCGCGCGCCAAAAGCCTTCGACCTTCTTGCCGTCGACCTCCTTCGGGCCGGTCCAGCCCTTCGGGCTGCGCAGCACGATCATCGGCCAGCGCGGCCGCTCGACGCTCTTGCGGCCGTCGCGGGCGTGCTGCTGGATCGAGCGGATGCTGGCGAGCGCGACGTCGAGCGCGTCGGCCATGGCCCGGTGCATCAATTTGGGATCGTCGCCCTCGACGAACAGCGGCTCGTGGCCAAGCCCACGGAAGAGATCGCGGATCTCCTCGTCGCGCATCCGGCCGAGCACGGTCGGGTTGGCGATCTTGTAGCCGTTGAGATGCAGGATCGGCAGCACCGCGCCGTCATGTGCGGGATTGAGGAACTTGTTCGAGTGCCATGACGCCGCGAGCGGGCCGGTCTCGGCCTCGCCGTCGCCGACGACGCAGGCGACAACCAGTTCGGGATTGTCGAACGCCGCGCCATAGGCATGCACCAGCGCGTAGCCGAGCTCGCCGCCTTCGTGGATCGAGCCCGGCGTTTCCGGCGCCGCGTGGCTCGGAATGCCGCCGGGGAAGGAGAACTGCCTGAACAGCTTGCGCAATCCATCCGCGTCGCGCCCGATGTTCGGATAGATCTCGCTGTAGCTGCCTTCGAGATAGGTGTTGGCGACCATGCCAGGGCCGCCATGGCCGGGACCGCAGACGTAGATCATGTCGAGGTCCAGCGCGCGGATGACGCGGTTGAGATGGGCGTAGATGAAGTTCAATCCGGGCGTCGTACCCCAATGGCCGAGCAGACGCGGCTTGATGTGCTCGGGCCGCAGGGCATCGCGCAGCAGCGGATTGTCCAGCAGATAGATTTGCCCGACGGACAGATAGTTGGCGGCACGCCAGTAGCGATCGAGGAGATCGAGTTCACTGCTCGCGGCGCCCGATTGTCGTTGATTTGTCATGTTCCTGCCGACCTTCACCGGGATCGTCACCAACGGTGTTCGGGGGCGATCGATCCTTCGGCGGGATCAAACGGGTTCGCGGCGACGCCGGTGTTGCGTGAAGTCAAAGGAACGCGCGCGAAGTTTGGGCAGCTCTACTTTGCATGGGGTTGTTTTCACGTTTTTTGTTTGTGTTCTTGATTTGTTCCTTTGGCGTGCTATGTTGGCTTCATGAGTCCAGCATCCTCTCATGCTCTCAAGCACCCGCCGGTCACGGCGCCCTCCGAGCCGGCGGGTGCGCTTTCAGATATCCCTGCCGACTTTCCTGAGCTGGCGGTCGCGATCGATCGCCAGCGCAGGCGAGGGCGAGGCGCCCAATCCAATGCCAGCGGCCGCTTTGAAGCCGAGGCGCGCGTCGCCTTCGACGACGGCTGGCAGAGCCTGGAGGAGCTGCCGCCGTTCAAGACCATTGTTGCGGTCGACACCTCACGCAAGGTGATCACCCGCAACGACTCCCCCGATATCGGCTTCGACCGTTCGATCAATCCCTATCGCGGTTGCGAGCACGGCTGCGTCTATTGCTTCGCACGGCCGACGCATGCCTATCTAGGCCTGTCGCCGGGGCTCGACTTCGAGTCGAAGCTGTTCGCCAAGCCCGAGGCGCCTGCACTGCTCGAGAAGGAGCTCGCCGCGTCCGGCTACGAGCCGCGGATGATCGCGATCGGCACCAACACCGATCCCTATCAGCCGATCGAGCGCGAGCGCAAAATCATGCGCGGCATTCTGGAGGTGCTGGAGCGCACCAGCCATCCCGTCGGTATCGTCACCAAATCGGCGCTGGTGACCCGCGACATCGACATTCTCGCACGCATGGCCAAACGCAACCTCGCCAAGGTCGCGATCTCCGTCACCTCGCTTGATCCGAAACTGGCGCGCACCATGGAGCCGCGGGCGTCGACGCCGCCGAAGCGGCTGGAGGCGCTCAAACAGCTCTCGGATGCCGGCATCCCGACCACCGTCATGGTCGCGCCCGTCATCCCCGCGCTGAACGATTCCGAGATCGAGCGCATCCTGGATGCAGCGGCCCATGCCGGCGTCAAGGAAGCGTCCTACGTGCTGCTGCGGCTGCCACTTGAGGTGCGCGATCTCTTCCGCGAATGGCTGATGGCGAACTATCCGGACCGCTATCGCCACGTCTTCACGCTGATCCGCGACATGCGCGGCGGGCGCGACTATGACGCGAAATGGGGTGAGCGCATGAAGGGCACCGGCCCGATGGCCTGGACCATCGGCCGCCGCTTCGAGATCGCTTGCGACAGGCTCGGGATCAACAAGCGGCGCGCAAAACTGACGACGGATCATTTTGCCAGGCCGAAGCGGAACGGTGATCAGCTCAGTTTGTTTTGACGAGTCGCTGAATAACGGGAATTGTCCGGAGTTCCCGGTTGCGCATCCCGGACCGCTTGCGCACGATCCCGCCTATGATTCGGGACAAGTCCGCCAGCAAGCCGGCCAAAAAGGCCGCGCCTCAAAAGGCTGCGAAGGCCACAGCCGGCAAGGCGGAGTCTGGCAAGGCCGCTGCCGGCAAGGGCATCATCGCCGTCGCTTCGCCGACCTTCCGCCGTGAGCGCGCGCTGATCAAGCGCGGGATCTGGCCGGTCGCAGGCTGCGACGAGGCCGGCCGCGGGCCACTTGCGGGCCCCGTGGTGGCAGCTGCCGTGATCCTCGATTCCGACCGCATTCCGCGCGGCATCGACGATTCCAAGCGGTTGACCGCAGAGCAGCGTGAAAGGCTGTTCGACAAGATCTGCGCGACCGCGCAGGTCTCGGTCGTTGTTGCCTCCCGCTCCCGGATCGACCGCGACAACATCCTGCGCGCATCGCTGTGGGCGCTGAAGCGCGCGGTGGTGGCGCTGCCCGAGTCGCCCAGGCACGTCTTCGTCGACGGCCGTGACCGGCTGGACACGGCGTGCGACTGCGAGGCCGTGATCGGCGGTGACGGCATCGTGCTGTCGATAGCCGCAGCCTCGATCGTCGCCAAGGTGACGCGCGACCGGCTGATGTGCGCGCTGGCGCAGGACTGCCCGGGCTATGGTTTCGAACAGCACAAGGGCTACGCCGTCCCGGACCATCTCGACGCGCTCGACCGTCTCGGCCCCTCCATCCACCACCGCAGCTTCTTCGCCCCGGTTGCTGCCGCTCGCGCCAAGCACATGCCCTGGACGGTCGAGCCGGTGCGGGACTTGTTTGCTGTCGCCGAGGTCGACGTGCAGGTGGAGACGGCCGTCGAAATCGATGCTTCAGCGGGCCTCTAGACCAGACTGTCGTTGCCACGACGCGCAGCGACCTTTATCAAAACACTCCTGAGCGAATAGGGCCGGCTGGACGGGTTGGCTGCATCTTGCGGACGTTGCATGCGGTTTACCTCCCTGGTCATCGAGCTCATTCGCGCCCGGCCGCGGCTGATCGTGTGGATCGCCGTGCTGTTGCAGGCCGCGATGTGGTTGTTCGTGGCACTCGTGTTCTACCGCAGCCCTCCCGGCAGCCTCGCGACCCTCTTGGCTTTCGGTCGCGAGTACCAGGTCGGCACCGATCTCGGCCCGCCCTTGCCGATCTGGCTCGCCGACATCGCCTATCGCGCCGCCGGTGGCCACATGTTCGGCGTCTACGTCCTGGCCGAGCTCTGCGAGATCGCGACCTTCATCACGCTCTATCATCTGGCCCGCGCCGTGGTCGGCGCCCAGCAGGCCGTGCTTGCCGTGCTGCTGACCATGACCGTGCTGGCCTTTTCCTCGCCCGCGCTCGACTTCGGCCCCTTGGTGCTGGCGCGGCCGCTCTGGATGCTGCTGCTCCTGCACTCGTGGCAGATCATCGGCCAGCGCCGCGGCACGGCCTGGTTCGCCTGGTCGATCGAGGCCGGCTTGCTGCTGTTGACGACGCCCGCGGCAATCTTCCTCCTGCTGCTGCTCGTCATCTTCTCGGTCGCGACCGCCGGCGGCCGCCGGACGCTGCGTGCGCTCGATCCGCTGTTCGCGCTGATCGTCGTCGCCGTGCTGGCGCTGCCCTATGCGGTCTGGCTGATGCGCGCCGAGACGCTTGTCCTGCCCGCCTTGCCACACGTCTCTGAGCTGAACGCCCGTGCGCTGCACGCGGCCTGGCTGCTCGGCGGCCTCGTGCTCGGCGCGGCGGCAATCCCTGTGCTGACGTTCCTCAACACCGGCCTGTTCGCCGGCAAGAGCGAGGAGGCGCCGATCATCTACCGGCCGCCGGTCGAGCTGCTCGCGCGCTACTTCGTCTACTTCTTCGCGCTGGCGCCTGCGCTCGGCGCCGTCCTGATCTCCGGCGTGTTCGGCCTCGATGCCGTCGTCGGTGGCGCCGGCGTCGTGCTGGCCATGTCGGGTCTCGCCGTGGTCGTGGTGGCCGGGGATCTCATCGCGATGCGCCGCGCACGGATGCTGCGCACGGTGTGGGCTGCGGCCGTCGTGGCGCCCGCCGCCGGTGTCGTGCTGGCCGTGCTTTTTTTGCCCTGGAGCGGCACCGGCGAGATCGCGACCTCGATGCCGGCGCGCGCGATCTCGGACTTCTTCGACGACAGCTTTGCCCGCCGCACCAATCATCGTCTGCGCGCGGTTGCCGGCGAAACGCAGCTCGCGAGCCTGATCACGCTGCATTCCGGCCGCCCGCATCTCTTCATCGATGCCGAGCCAGCGCGGACGCCGTGGATGACATCGGCGCGGTTCAGCGAGACCGGCGGCGTCGTGGTCTGGCGCGCCTCCGACACCGCCGGCACCCCGCCGCCCGAAATCCTCAAGCGCTTCCCGGATATCGTGCCGGAAGTGCCGCGCGCATTCGAATGGCTGGTGACCGGCCGCCAGCAGTTGCTGCGCATCGGCTGGGCCATCGTGCGGCCGAAGGGGACGTAGGCGACCCTCATGGTGAGGAGGCGCGAAGCGACGTCTCGAACCATGAAGGCCCGCGGCCCATCCTTCGAGACGCACGCTTCCGCGTGCTCCTCAGGATGAGGGTGAGCCAATCTGCCCCAGCACCTTCGCGATCGCCCGCAAATCCTGCCACGCCAGCCGCTTGTAGGATGGCGAACGCAGCAGATAGGCCGGGTGGAACGTCGCTATCGCGCGGATGGTGCGTTGGCCCGTGTCATAGTCGAACCAGCGCCCGCGGGTGCGCATGATGCCTTCGCGGGTCGAAAGCAGCGTCTGCGTCGAGGGATTGCCGAGGGTCACGAGCACATCCGGGTTCACCAGCTCGATCTGGCGCTGGATGAAGGGCAGGCAGATTTGCGTCTCCTGCGGCGTCGGCGTGCGGTTGCCGGGCGGTCGCCACGGAATCACATTGGCGATGTAGGTGGTGGTGCGGTTGAGCCCGATCGCGCCGATCATGAGGTCGAGCAGCTTGCCGCTGCGTCCGACGAAGGGCAGCCCCTCGATGTCTTCATCGCGGCCCGGTGCCTCGCCGACGAACATGATACGCGCCTGCGGATTGCCGTCGGCGAACACCAGCCGCGTCGCGGTGTGTTTCAGCGCGCAGCCCTCGAAGCTTTGCATCAGCTCGCGCAGCACCTCCAGCGTCGGTGCGGTGCGCGCGGCATCGCGGGCCGAAGCGATCGCGATGTCGGGTGCGGGCGCGGCCTCGCCGCGCAGGACGGCAGGCGCGGCAACGGGCCGCGGCGCTTCGGCCGGCGGCGCCGCACGCGGGACCGGAGGCGGGGCGTCTGCTTCCGCCAAGCGGTCAATCGGTTCCTCCGCGAGCGCGCAATCGACTCCGGCCTCCAGATAGAAGGCGAGAAGCTCTCGGACGGTGGGCGCGGGTTCGGGGATCATTTGGAAAGTCAGGCTTTTATATCAGTTTGGGCCGCCTTGCATCCCAGCGGAACGCATTTCCGTGGTTGTCCTACCCGGAAAAATCGGAAACAAGAGAGCGCAAACGACCAAGGAACCGTCTCAAGGGCTGAGATCAGATGAGCACCGAAGAACTTCCCCCGCGCGAATCCATGGAATTCGACGTCGTCATCGTCGGCGCCGGCCCGTCGGGCCTGGCGGCCGCGATCCGGCTGAAGCAGCTCAACACCGATCTCAACGTCGTCGTGGTGGAGAAGGGTTCCGAGGTCGGCGCGCATATTCTCTCCGGTGCCGTGATCGATCCGGCCGGGCTCGACAAGCTGATCCCCGACTGGCGCGAGGATTCCGACTGTCCGCTGAAGACGCAGGTCAAGGACGACCGCTTCTACTGGATGACGGGCGGCAGCGCGATCAAGCTGCCGAACTTCATCATGCCGCCACTGATGAACAATCATCACTGCTATATCGGCTCGCTCGGCAATGTCTGCCGCTGGCTGGCGCGCAAGGCCGAGGCGCTCGGCGTCGAGATCTATCCGGGCTTCGCCGCGGCCGAAGTGCTCTATGACGAGCAGGGCGCGGTGAGGGGCATTGCCACCGGCGACATGGGCATCGGCAGGGACGGCAAGCCGAAGGACTCCTTTACCCGTGGCATGGAATTGCTCGGCAAGTACACGCTGTTCGCTGAAGGCGCCCGTGGCAGCCTGACCAAGCAGCTGATCGCAAAGTACGCACTGGACTCCAACAGCGAGCCGTCGAAGTTCGGCATCGGCCTCAAGGAGGTCTGGCAGATCGACCCCGCCAAGCATCAGAAGGGCATGATCCAGCATTCGTTCGGCTGGCCGCTCGATCTGAAGACCGGCGGCGGCTCGTTCCTGTATCACTACGATGACAATCTCGTCGCCGTCGGCTTCGTCGTGCATCTGAACTACGACGATCCCTATCTGTCGCCGTTCGACGAGTTCCAGCGCTTCAAGACCCACCCCTCG
This sequence comes from Bradyrhizobium sp. F1.4.3, assembly GCF_040548375.1. Classification (NCBI taxonomy): domain Bacteria; kingdom Pseudomonadati; phylum Pseudomonadota; class Alphaproteobacteria; order Hyphomicrobiales; family Nitrobacteraceae; genus Bradyrhizobium; species Bradyrhizobium sp. F1.4.3. The sequence continues at coordinate 176,333 of NZ_JBEPRN010000012.1, read as the reverse complement.
ATCCGCGGCACCTTCGAAGGCGCCAAGCGGCTCGCTTACGGTGCGCGCGCCATCACCGAGGGCGGCTATCAGTCGGTGCCGAAGCTCAGCTTCCCCGGCGGTGCGCTGATCGGCTGCGCGGCCGGCTTCGTCAACGTGCCGCGCATCAAGGGCGTGCACAATGCGATGGGCACCGGCATGCTCGCCGCCGAGCACGTCGCCGCCGCGCTTGCTGCCGATCGCACCAACGACGAGATCGTGGATTACGAGAATGCGTGGCGCTCCTCGCCGGTCGGCAAGGACCTGTTCCTGGTTCGCAACGTCAAGCCGCTGTGGTCGAAGTTCGGCACCGTGATCGGCGTCGCCCTCGGTGGCTTTGACATGTGGTGCAACACGCTGTTCGGCGGTTCGCTGTTCGGTACGCAATCGCATGCCAAGCCCGATCGTTCGACGCTCGATCCGGCCAAGCGCCACGTGCCGAAGAATTATCCGAAGCCGGACGGCAAGATCTCGTTCGACAAGCTGTCCTCCGTGTTCCTGTCCAACACCAATCATGAGGAAGACCAGCCGGTCCACCTCCGGGTGGCCGACATGAACCTCCAGAAAATGTCCGAGCATGATGTCTTTGCCGGTCCGTCGAATCGCTATTGCCCGGCCGGCGTCTATGAGTGGGTCGAGGAGGGTACGAGCCCCCGCTACCAGATCAACGCCCAGAACTGCGTCCACTGCAAAACCTGCGACGTGAAGGATCCCAACGGCAACATCACCTGGGTTCCCCCTGAGGGCGGCGGCGGCCCGAATTACGAGGCGATGTGAGGGCGGCCAGGTCACAAAGGCATGTGACGCACGTTCGCGTGAGAACCGGGGCACAGCGGGCGCCCCCGGTCACGATAAGGCCATACTAGCAGCGTCTTGGGACGCTCTTGACCGTTCACTTGGCCGATTTGGGACGTGCGGAGGGGATCGCCCGGTCCGAATCCTTGCGGTGAAGCGCCAAAAGCGGCATTGTCCGGGCCTGACGGTTCCGGGTCCCGATGTCGCCGGCCGCGTTCGCATGCGAGACGGCCTTTTGCTCCAAACCCAGGCACTACCAACTCAAGGCGAGCCCTGATGTTTTCAAATCGTTTCAACCGCTGGACTGCTGCTGCCATCGCCCTTGCTGGCTCTGCGATTGTGGCGGTCCCCGGCGGGGTCATGGCGCAGACGCCGGATCATCCGGCCGACACGGCGGCGCAGTTTCCGACCCGAAACGATTTGAGGGCGCTCACCACCTCCGGCAGCTATCTCGCCGCGCGCCATGCCAGCGTCGAGCGCGATGCGGCCTCCGCCGCCGCCTTCTACCGCTCCGCGCTGCGCACCGATCCCAAGAACAACGAGCTGCTCGACCGGGCCTTCATCTCCTCGGTTGCCGATGGCGACATCGATGAAGCGGTCAAGCTCGCCGAGCGCATCCTCACCATCGACAAGACCAACCGCGTCGCGCGCCTCGTCGTCGGCGTGCATGACCTGAAGCTGAAGAAGTATCCGAGCGCGCAGAGCAACATCAACCAGTCGATCCGCGGACCGATCACCGATCTGGTCGCGACGCTGCTGTCCGGTTGGGCCGCCTACGGCGCCGGCGATGCCAAGGGTGCGGTTGCCTCCATCGACAAGCTGGCCGGGCCGGAATGGTATCCGCTGTTCAAGGACCTGCACGCCGGCATGATCCTCGAGCTCGCCGGCAAGGAAAAGGACGCGGGCACCCGCTTCGAGCGCGCCTACAAGCTCGACGATTCCATGCTGCGCGTCACCGAGGCCTATGCCCGCTGGCTGTCGCGGAACAAGGACGCAGCTTCCGCGACCGCGATCTACGAGGCCTTCGACAAGAAGCTCGCCCGCCATCCGCTGATAGTGGAAGGCCTGCGCGAGACCAAGGCCGGCAAGAAGATGCAGCCGCTGGTCGATTCCGCACAGGCCGGCGCGGCCGAGGCGCTTTACGGCATCGGCGCCACGCTGACCCGCCGCGGCGGCGAGGATCTTGCGCTGGTCTATCTCCAGCTCTCGCTCTACCTCCAGCCCACCCATCCGCTGGCCCTGCTGTCGCTCGCCGACCTCTATGAATCGGTGAAGCGGCCGCAGATGGCGATCAAGGTCTATGAGCGCGTGCCGTCGTCCTCGCCCTTGAAGCGCAACGCCCAGATCCAGCTCGCCGTCGACCTCGATTCCGCCGACCGCACCGACGAGGCGATCAAGATCCTCAAGGGCGTGGTGAGCGAAGACCCCAAGGATCTCGAAGCCATCATGGCCCTCGGCAATCTCGAGCGCGGCCGTAAGAAGTTCGGTGATTGCGGTGCGACCTATTCGCAAGGCATCGACGTGCTGCCGGCCGGAAACGACAAGGCCAACAGCGTCTGGTACTATTATCGCGGCATCTGCGAGGAGCGCTCCAAGGAGTGGGGCAAGGCCGAAACCGACATGAAGAAGGCGCTCGAGCTCCAGCCCGACCAGCCGCATGTCCTCAACTATCTCGGCTATTCCTGGATCGACCAGGGCGTGAATCTCGACGAAGGCATGAAGATGATCAAGCGCGCCGTCGAGCAGCGTCCCGACGACGGCTACATCGTCGATTCCCTCGGCTGGGCCTATTACCGCATCGGCAATTACGAGGAAGCGGTGAAGAACCTCGAGCGCGCTATCGACCTGAAGCCCGAGGATCCGACCATCAACGACCATCTCGGCGACGCCTATTGGCGCGTCGGCCGCACGCTGGAAGCGAAATTCCAGTGGGCACACGCCCGCGATCTCAAGCCCGAGCCGGACGATCTGCCGAAGATCGAGGCCAAGATCGCCAACGGCATGGTGGACGACAATTCGAATTCTTCGGCCGCGCAGGCCGAGAAGAAGAAGGACGACGGCAAGGGCGGCTGATCCAGATAAAGGGGTAGGGGGTCGTCGCGAATGCCGGCGTTGATCGAAGAAGGGCGGGCGAAGGTCAATTTGAGCCTTCGCGTGGTCGGCCGTCGCGCCGACGGCTACCATGATCTCGAAAGCGTGGTTGCGTTTGCCGACTGCGCCGACCGGCTCACGCTGGAGCCGGGTGGCGAGCTCAAGCTCACCACCACGGGGCCGCTCGCGGCCGCCTGCGGTGAGACCTCCGACAATCTCGTGTTCAAGGCAGCAAGGCTTCTGGCCGAAGCGGTGCCGAACCTGAAGCTCGGCGCCTTCGCGCTCGACAAGGTATTGCCGGTTGCAGCCGGCATCGGCGGCGGCTCTGCCGACGCGGCCGCGGGGCTGCGCTTGCTTGCGCGCCTCAACAATCTGTCGCTCGACGATCCCCGCCTCCAGCAGGTCGCGCTCGCGACCGGCGCCGACGTGCCGGTGTGCCTGCTCTCGCGCGCCTGCGACATGACCGGTGTCGGCGAGCAGCTCCTGCCGCTCGCGTTGCCGAGCATGCCGTGCGTGATGGTCAATCCGCGCGTGCCGGTCGCGACCAAGGACGTGTTCCAGGCGCTTGGCCTGCGCAATGGCGAGCTCCTGGTCGGCGCCACCGATGTCCTTGACGCTTCGGCCTGGCCGGAGGAGGGCGCCTCCATCGCCGACTGGGTCGAGGTTCTGGAAACCGTGGCCAACGATCTCGAAGCGCCCGCGATGCGCATCGAACCGGTGATCGGCGACGTGCTGGAGGCGCTGCGCTATTCCGCCGGCGTCAAGCTCGCCCGCATGTCCGGCTCCGGCGCAACGTGCTTTGCGATCTTCGGCGCACCCGCTGATGCGCATGCCGCCGCCGAAAAGATCCGCAAGGATCATCCCGGCTGGTGGGTGCATTCGGGGACGCTGAGCTAGCGCTCCCGCCTGTTGCCTCCGACCAAAGCCCAATGGCGTTCGTGCCGGGACGCGGCAGATATTGTTCGCGAAAAGCCGCGAGAAGCCGCTTGCCCGGCAGGGACAGGAAAGGGTGTGTGGATGACGCCAGACAATGTCGCCCTGTTCGCCACCATCATCCTGCTACTTCCGATGTTTTACTTTCTGCTGGCAGCACCCGCCTTTCTGCTGGTGAGGCTGGATGTCCCGACCGTCGCCGAGCTGTTGCGCGGCATGTTCAATGGCTATTTCCTGGCATTGGCCGTTGCCGGTGCGGTCGGGACGATCGCCGTTGCTATGGCTGGTCGTGTGGTTTTAGCCATCGGCATCGGCTTGATCGCGGTTCTCGCGGTCTCGTCGCGCCGCTGGTTCTTGCGGCAGATGGATGCCCGGCTTCATGACAGAGATGCCGGGAATGCCGATGCAGTGCGTGGGTTGCGACGGCTACATTGGGGCGGCATGCTGAGCAACGCGCTCCAGCTGGTCGTTGTCGTCGGCTGCATTCCCTACATCGCCGTCGCACCGTAGCCGTTGCGGATTCCTACGCGTTTGCGCGCGGACCAGCCGCTACGGCGTTACTGGCTAGACGTGTGTCGGCCGCCGTGTCATCGCGAGCGTGAGGCCCAGGCCAGCGATGAACAGGCCGGAGCCTTGTGTCAGTCGTCGCATCAGGTGGGGCCTTCCGATCAGCTGCGCGCGCGTTGCGGAGGCCATCAGCACCACGACGACATCCGCGAGCGTGTTCAGCGTCACCGAGATCGCGCCGAGCACGATGAATTGCAGCGTGAGGTTTGACGCCGGATCGAGGAACTGCGGAATGAAGGCGAGGAAGAATGCCGCGGTCTTCGGGTTCAGCGCTTCGACCAGCACGCCGTCGCGAAAGGCGCGCTTGTCACCGACGGGCTCGCTCTCGAGCGACAGCATCCGGTCAGCGCTGCGAAAGGTGCGAATGCCGAGCCAGACCAGATAGAGCGCGCCGACGAACTTCACGACCGCGAACAGCTCGGCGCTCGCAAGGATGATCGCGGAGATGCCGAGGCTGCCCGCCACCACATGAACCAGGCCGCCCAGCGCCGTGCCCGCGGTCGACGCAAAGCCGCCGGCGCGTCCCTCCGACAAGGTCCGCGCCGCCACGTAGAAGATGCCGGGGCCAGGTATGGCGGCGATGAGAAAAGCCGCGGCGAGGAACAGCCAGAAATTCGTTGCGCTCATGCTGTTGTCGTAGCGATGCCCGGCGTGATTGCAAGTGTTCTCGCTTAGCCCATGCGGCGGAGGATCACGCTGGCATTGACGCCGCCGAAGCCGAAACCGTTGGAGATGGCGTGCTGCATCGGCATTGGCCGCGCCGCGCCGGAGACGATGTCGATGCCTTCCGCGCCGGGATCGGGATTTTCAAGGTTGAGCGTCGGCGGCGCGATCTGGTCGCGCAAGGCGAGGACGGTGAAGATCGCCTCCAGGCCGCCTGCGGCGCCGAGCAGATGGCCGGTGGCCGATTTGGTCGCGCTCACCGCGATGCCGTTGTTGCGGCCGAACAGCGCGCCGATCGCGCCAAGCTCGCTCTCGTCGCCAGCCGGTGTCGAGGTTGCGTGCGCGTTCAAATGCTGCAAGTCAGCGGGCGCGAGCCGCGCCTGTCGAAGCGCGATCTCCATGGCGCGGCGGGCGCCGTCGCCGTCCGGTGGACCGGACGTCATGTGATAGGCGTCCGCGGTGGTGCCGTATCCCACGATCTCGGCGATCGGCGTGGCGCCGCGGGCGAGTGCATGCTCCAGCTCCTCGATCACCAGAATGCCGGCGCCTTCGCCCATGACAAAACCGTCGCGGTCGCGATCGAACGGGCGCGAGGCGCGCATGGGCTCGTCGTTGAACCCGCTCGACAGGGCGCGCGCGGCTGCGAAGCCGCCGAGGCTGACGAGATCGATGCAGGCTTCAGCGCCGCCGCAGACCGCAGCGTCGATTTCGCCCGCGCGGATCATGCGCGCGGCATCGCCGATCGCCTGGACTCCGGCGGCGCAGGCCGTGACCGGCGTGCCCAATGGTCCCTTGTAGCCATGCTTGATCGAGACGTGACCGGCAGCGAGATTGGCGAGGAACGAGGGAATGGTGAACGGCGACAGCCGGCGCGGGCCACGCTGGTCGGTGGTGCGCACTGCCTCTACCATCGCCGGGAAGCCGCCGACACCGGAGCCGACGATCGTCGCGGTCCGTTCCAGTGCCGCCGCGTCCTGCGGCGCCCATTTCGCCTGTGCGATCGCCTCCGCGGCCGCGAGCAGCGCAAACAGGATGAAGCGGTCCATCTTGCGCTGATCTTTTGGCGCGGCGGCCTGTGCCGGATCGAAGCCGCCGTCGATGTCGTCGATTTTGTCGGGCACGAGTCCGGCAATGCGCGCGGGCAGCGCCTGCGACCATTCCGGGAGCGCTCGCAGCCCACTCTGGCCGGCGAGCAGCCGGCGCCAGGACAGTTCGACCCCGCAGCCGAGCGGCGACACCGCCCCCATGCCCGTCACGACGATACGACGCATGTCAGTCTCCAGCCGGCGCCAGGGCCGGGTTCATGGCCTTGAGCGAAGCGAGCCGCCGGCGCATCCCGCGACTTGCGCGCGGGCCTGCGATGACGACCGCATTGGCTGATGTGATGGGGCGCATGTCGGCGGCATCGACCACGACCGGATCGAGCGGACGAACGTCATCCCGGTTCGCCAGTACAACGGCTTCGCCTTTCGGCGCGAGATGCTTGTTGCCCCAGGCCAGCATCGCCACGATCACGGGAAAGAAATCCCGTGCCTTCGGCGTCAGCAAATATTCGTAACGTGGCGGCCGCTCGCTGTAGCGGTGGCGAACGAACATGTCGGCCGTGGTGAGATGCGCGAGGCGCCGCGACAGGATGTTCGGCGCGATCCCCAGACCTTGTTCGAATTCGTCAAAGCGCGTCGCACCCTGGAACGCATCCCGCAGGATCAGGATGCTCCACCACTCGCCGACCGTTTCCACGGTGCGGCCGACGGGGCATTCCAATATGGAGGGGGATTTGGGCTGCATGGCGGGAAGCTAGGCAAGTTACTTGCAAAATGCAAGTTACTAGACAGCAGCTCTCGTGCCCCGGACGCAGCGCAGCGCCTCTTCGGCGGTGCGTTGCAGAGCCGGGGCCCAGGTTGCTGAGAACTGGGGTGCGGCTTGGGTCCCGGCTCAGCGCAGCAACGCCAAGGGGCGTTGCAGCGCGTCCGGGACACGAGACTGAACGGTGCCCGCGCACCTTGCGCCGTCATTGCGAGCGAAGCGATCCAGTCTTGCCACCGGGACAACCAGGATTGCTTCGCTGCGCTCGCGATGACGGTGTGAGAGCAGTAGCGGTCCTATCTCACCAGCGTCGTCCCGGCGAAGGCCGGGACCCATAACCACAGGATCGTGTTTGGCGAAGGCTCGCGGTTGTCAGCTCGCGCTACGACAGCTCCCTTGGGGTATGGGTCCCGGCCTTCGCCGGGACGACACCGAGGATGTTGCGGCAGTACGTGCTGAAAGCGCGACGACCTAATGCGACCTTGCCAGGCAGAACGCCACAACCTGCTCCAGCGCGCTCTTCATCGGCGAGGACGGGAACAGTGCGAGAGCGTCGACGGCCATGGCGCCATAGTGCTGGGCGCGGCTGAGCGTGTCTTCCAGCGCACGGTGCTTGTTCATAAGGCCGAGGGCGTGATCGAGGTCGGTGTCGCCGATCTCGCCGCGCTCCAGCGCGCGGATCCAGAAGGCGCGCTCGGTGTCATTGCCGCGGCGGAAGGCGAGCACCACCGGCAGCGTGATCTTGCCTTCGCGGAAATCGTCACCGGTGTTCTTGCCGAGTTTTGCACTTTTGCCGCCATAGTCGAGCACGTCGTCGACGAGCTGGAAGGCGATGCCGAGATTCATGCCGACCGAGCGGCAGGCGGTCTGCTCCGCCTTCGGGCGGTTGGCGATCACGGGCCCGACCTCGCAGGCCGCGGCGAACAGCTCGGCAGTCTTGCCGCGGATCACGGCGAGATATTCGTCCTCGGTGGTTGCGGTGTTCTTGGCGGCGGCAAGCTGCATCACCTCACCCTCGGCGATGGTGGCAGCCGCCGCGGAGAGGATGTCGAGCGCGCGGAGCGAGCCGACTTCGACCATCATCCGGAAAGCCTGGCCGAGCAGGAAGTCGCCGACCAGCACGCTGGCCTCATTGCCCCAGAGCATGCGCGCTGACAGCTTGCCGCGGCGCATCTCGCTCTCGTCGACGACGTCGTCGTGGAGCAGGGTGGCGGTATGCATGAACTCGACGCTGGCCGCGAGCTTGATATGGCCGTCGCCGGTGTAGCCGGCGAGGTTGGCCATGGCGAGCGTCAGCATCGGCCGCAGGCGCTTTCCTCCGGACGAGATCAGGTGGTTGGCCACCTCCGGGATCATGGTCACCTCGGAGCCGGTCCGCGACAGGATCGTGGCGTTGACGCGCTCCATGTCGGGAGCGACAAGGGCAACCAGCTCTTCGATCGACGCGCCGGGAGTTTCGAAAGGTACGATGACGGCCAAGCCGGTCTCCAATATTTGCCCCGGAAGGGCTATTCTGATGGAAAGACAATAGAAACTGGAGGCGGATGCGGCAAGACCTGTGGAACCATTGACATTTGCCGCTCAACCCTCTTCAGGCAGGAGATCTGCTTTGCGTGAACTGGTTCGGACCAACGATATGGTGCTGGTGTCAGCGATCGGCGCGCTGCTCGACGGCGCCAACATCCATCATCTGGTGTTGGACCAGAACATGAGCATCATCGAAGGCTCGCTCGGCATTTTGCCGCGGCGGATCCTGGTCCATGAGGACGATGCCCACGAGGCCCGGCAGTTGCTCACCGAAGCCGGCCTCAGCCACGAACTGCGCCGCGATGACTGAGGCGGCGATCGATATCACCGAGGATGCCTTTCTCGGCGGACAGTTGCTCCTGAAGCAGAAGCGGTCCGGCCATCGCGCCGGGCACGACGCTATTTTGCTTGCGGCGGCGACGGAGGCCCGGGCCGGCGACCGCGTGGTCGATCTCGGCGCCGGCATCGGCGCGGCCGGGCTGGCGCTGGCCCGGCGCGTGGCCGGCATCCACCTCAGCCTGGTGGAGATCAATCCCGAGTTGGCGGAGCTCGCGCGCGCCAACGCGGCGGCGAACGCGATTGCTGCCGAAGCGATTGTGCTCGACGTCACGGCCGATGCGCAGGTCTTCGTGGCACATGGGCTCGTGCCTGACAGCGTCGATCATGTGCTGATGAACCCACCCTTCAACGATCCGTCGCGGCATCGCGGCTCGCCGGATCAGGCGCGCCACACCGCGCATGTCGCGACGGAGGAGACGCTGCATGCGTGGGTGCATGCAGCGCGGCGCATCCTCCGATCGAACGGTGTGTTGACCCTGATCTGGCGAGCGGATGGGATTGCGGAGGTCTTGGCAGCGCTGTCACGCGGCTTCGGCAGCCTGTCGATCCTGCCGGTTCATGGCGAGGAGGCGCGACCCGCGATCCGCGTGCTGGTGCGCGCAGTCAAAGGCGGCCGGGCCCCGACGCGATTGCTGTCGGGCCTCGTGCTCAACGATGAGTCACGCGTGCCTAAAAAAGAGGTGAGGAATATTCTTGAGGGGAGGGCTGTCTTGCCGCTGGCGGAGCCGTAAAGGCCTACTGCGGAAGCGATTCCGACTGCTGTTCTTGCGGGGAGGTAAAGCGAATCGCCGTGAAAAGCGCACCGATCAGCATCAACAGCAGATAGATCTTCATGGCATTTCCTCCGCTGCTTCATTGCAGCTTCCCAACGGGAAATCTGCAAAACACGTTCCAGGCACTTCCAATGACAGTCGCGTGATAAGAAATGATTAATCAGAGGTAACGGCATGGCCGAACAATTGAACGATCGCGCAGGTTCCGGCCTGGCCGACAAACTGATGCAATATCTGCCGGCGCGCTTCCGCCCCGGCACGGCGGTGGTGCCGGTGGTGCGGCTGTCGGGCGTGATCGGCGCGGTGACGCCACTGCGCCCGGGCATGACGCTCGCGGGTCTCGCGCGGGTGCTGGAGCGGGCGTTCTCGGTCCGCAACGCCAAGGCGGTGGCGCTGGTAATCAATTCGCCCGGCGGCTCGCCGGTGCAGTCGCGCCAGATCTATCTGCGCATCAAGCAGCTCGCGGCGGAGAAGAAGCTGCCGGTGCTGGTGTTCGTCGAGGACGTCGCGGCCTCCGGCGGCTACATGATCGCCTGCGCGGGCGACGAGATCTTTTGCGATCCGTCCTCGATCCTCGGCTCGATCGGCGTGGTCGGCGGCAGCTTCGGTTTCCAGGAGGCGATCAAGCGGCTCGGCATCGAGCGGCGCCTCTACACGGCCGGCGCGCACAAGGCGATGCTCGATCCGTTCCTGCCCGAAAACCCTGACGACGTGGCGAAGCTGAAGGCGCTCCAGCGCGAGATCCACCAGATCTTCATCGCGCTGGTGAAGGAGAGTCGCGGCGTGCGGCTGAAGGGCGCCGACGACACCCTGTTCACCGGCGAATACTGGGCCGGCGAGAGTTCGATCGCGCTCGGCTTGGCCGACGGCATCGGCGATCTCCGCTCAACTCTTCGTGCCCGCTACGGCGAGAAGGTTCTCACCCCCGTGATCGCGCAGCCGACGGGGCTGCTCTCCGGCATTCTGGGACGAAAATCGCCCGGCGCGGGCCAGCTTTCGGCCCTGGAATCAATGGCCGGGCTGCCGGATGAGCTGATCTCGGCGGTCGAAACCCGCGCGATCTGGGCGAAATTCGGGTTCTAGCGCGCGCCCTCCCGCGCCATTTGGTCCGGGCCGAGCCAATTGCGGCGCGGCCCGGTCTGCGCAAGAATGCGCGCGTGGGGGCTGAGCATTGTGAACAAGGAACGACCGATGCCGCCGTTCGTCGCATTCGCGGGCGTCTTGGGCGGGCTTGCCGTGGTCCGCTGGGCCTACAAGACCGCACTCCGGATCAACCAGGAGCTGGAGGAGATGCGCCTCTCGCGCGTCGCCGAGGCCGCCCATATGGGGGACATCCAGACCCTGAAGCGTGACCCCGTGACCGGAGCCTACCGGCCGGGTTAGCCGCCCCACAAACCGCTGCCGTAGGGTGGGCAAAGCGAAGCGTGCCCACCACCGGCCTTTCAGTTTCGGAAAGATGGTGGGCACGGCGCTGACGCGCCTTTGCCCACCCTACCGCATCGTCCCCGGACGATGGCCATTTGGCCCGAATCCGCCCCCTTTGCCTTGATTCCCATCCCCGCCGTCGATACGGTCCCGCGCGATTCAAAACCCCCCGCGAGAGCCCGATCTGACGATGGACGCCTCATTGCCCGCCCATATGCGCCCGGAACGCTCGTTCCAGGGCTTTATTCTCGCGCTCCAGCGATTCTGGGCCGAGCAGGGCTGCGTCATCCTGCAGCCCTACGACATGGAGATGGGCGCGGGCACCTTTCATCCGGCGACCACGCTCCGCGCGCTCGGGCCGAAGCCCTGGAACGCCGCCTATGTGCAGCCCTCGCGCCGGCCCAAGGACGGCCGCTACGGCGAGAACCCGAACCGGATGCAGCACTACTACCAGTTCCAGGTGATCATGAAGCCGTCGCCGCCGAATCTTCAGGAGCTGTACCTGAAGTCACTCGCCGCGATCGGCATCGATTCCGCCATCCACGACATCCGCTTCGTCGAGGACGACTGGGAGAGCCCGACACTCGGCGCCTGGGGCCTCGGCTGGGAGTGCTGGTGCGACGGCATGGAAGTCAGCCAGTTCACCTATTTCCAGCAGGTCGCGGGTGTCGAATGCGCGCCGGTCGCGGGCGAACTCACCTACGGGCTCGAACGCCTCGCGATGTATGTGCAGGGCGTCGATCGCGTCTACGACCTCAACTTCAACGGCCGCGACGGCGACGCCAAGGTCACCTATGGCGATGTGTTCCTGCAAGCCGAGCGGGAATATTCGCGGCACAACTTCGAAGTCGCTGACACCGCGATGCTGTTCGAGCAGTTCAAGATGGCGGAAGCGGCCTGCAGGAAATATCTCGAAGCAGGCTGGAAGGACGGCAAGCGCGAGGCGCATCTGATGGCGCTGCCGGCCTATGACCAGTGCATCAAGGCGAGCCATGTCTTCAACCTGCTCGATGCGCGCGGCGTGATCTCGGTGACGGAGCGGCAGAGCTACATTTTGCGCGTGCGTGAACTGGCAAAAGCCTGCGGCGAAGCCTGGGTGCACACCGAAGCCGGTGGAGCGGCCTGATGCCCGAATTGCTGCTTGAACTGTTTTCGGAAGAAATCCCCGCGCGCATGCAGGCGAAGGCGGCCGACGATCTGCGCCGCATGGTCACCGACAAGCTCGTTGCCGAAGGCCTCGTCTACGAAGGCGCCAAGGCGTTCGCGACGCCGCGCCGCCTCGCGCTGACCGTGCACGGCATTCCCGCGCGCCAGCCTGACCTGAGGACCGAACGCCGCGGACCGAAAATCGGCGCGGCCGATGCGGCCGTGCAGGGCTTCCTGAAAGCGACAGGTTTGCAATCCCTCGACGAAGCCAAGATCCAGCGCGATCCGAAGGGCGATTTCTACATCGCGCTGATCGAAAAGCCGGGCCGCCCGGCGATCGAGGTGCTCGCCGAAATCCTGCCGGTGATCATTCGCACCTTCCCTTGGCCGAAATCGATGCGCTGGGGCGCGCGTTCCGGCAAACCGGGCTCGCTGAACTGGGTGCGTCCGCTGCACGCGATCACCGCGACCTTCGGCATCGAAACCGAAGAGCCCGACGTCGTGACATTTGCGATCGACGGCATCGAGACCGGCCAGACCACCTACGGCCATCGCTTCATGGCGCCGGCTGCTATTCAAGTGCGCAGGTTCGAGGACTACGAAGCCAAGCTGAAGGCCGCCAAGGTCATTCTGGATCCGCAGGCGCGCAAGGACATCATTCTCGCCGACGCCAAGGAGCTGGCGTTCGCGCAAGGCCTTGAACTGGTCGAGGACCAGGTGCTGCTGGACGAGGTGTCGGGCCTCGTCGAATGGCCGGTCGTCATGATGGGATCGTTCGAGAGAGAATATCTCGCGATCCCGGACGAGGTGATCCGCGCCACCATTCGCAACAACCAGAAGTGCTTCGTCGTTAGGGATTCCAAGACGAGCAAACTGACCAACAAGTTCGTGCTCACCGCCAATATCGAGGCGCCCGACGGCGGCAAGACCATCGTCGCCGGCAACGAACGCGTGATCCGCCCGCGGTTATCGGATGCAAAGTTCTTCTACGAGACGGACCTCAAGACCAAGCTCGAGGATCGGCTGCCGAAGTTCGAGCAGATCGTGTTTCACGAGAAGCTTGGGACGCAGGCCGAGCGCATCAAGCGCATCGAGCGCCTTGCAGCGGAGATCGCGCCGCTGGTCGGTGCCGACGTCGCCAAGGCCACGCGCGCCGCGCATCTTGCGAAGGCGGATCTGCTGACCGAAGTCGTCGGCGAATTCCCCGAGGTGCAGGGCCTGATGGGCAAGTACTACGCGCTGGCCCAGGGCGAGGATGCTTCCGTCGCTGCCGCCTGCGAGGAGCACTACAAGCCGCAAGGGCCTGCCGATCGCGTGCCGACCGATCCAGTCAGCGTCGCGGTGGCGCTCGCGGACAAGCTCGATACATTGGTTGGCTTTTGGGCGATTGATGAGAAGCCGACGGGCAGCAAGGACCCGTATGCGCTGCGTCGTGCCGCGTTGGGTGTGATCCGTCTGATTGCCGAGAACGCGCTTCGGCTGTCGCTCATGAAGTTAGCTGCGTCCGGACTCGCTGGCTTGTCGGTGAAGTCGACCGACGCGCAGAAAATTCCAAGCGATCTGCTCGCCTTCTTCGCAGACCGCCTCAAGGTCCAGCTCCGTGAGCAGGGCGCGCGGCACGATCTCGTCGACGCCGTGTTCGCACTCGGCGGCCAGGACGATCTCCTGATGATCGTCCGCCGCGTCGAGGCGCTCGGAAAGTTCCTCGAGAGCGACGACGGCAAGAACCTGCTCGCCGGCATCAAGCGTGCGAGCAACATCCTTGGCATCGAGGAGAAGAAGGACAAGCGCATGTTCGACGGCGCGCCGGATGCTGCGCTCTACAGCCTTGGCGAGGAGAAGGCGCTGGCCAAGGCGATCGGCGAGGTGAAGGTGGAAGCAAGTGCCGCCGTCGCGAAGGAAGATTTCGCCGTCGCCATGAGCGCGATGGCTAAGCTGCGTCCACCGGTCGATGCGTTCTTCGAAAAAGTTCGCGTCAACGATGACGACCTTGAGGTGCGCGAGAACCGCCTGAAGCTGCTCAACGAAATCCGCAGCGCCACGCGTGCGGTCGCGGATTTTTCGAAGATCCAGGACTGATCTCGTGCCCGGATGCTGCGCAGTGCGCCGCCCTTCGCGGCGTGATGCGCAGCTGAGCCGGGGCCCACGCTCCGTGCACGCGGCTTCTGGGTCCCGGGTCTGCGCTGCGCTTGCCCGCGACACGAGAGAAAAAAGCCCCGCCCGGCGGGGGGAAGACCGGGCGGGGCCTGATGTCCGACTACGCGATGCGCGTCAGCCTGATTGACGCGCCGGACATCGAGTTGTGCAGAGCGTTTTCAAGCGAAGTGGGTACCGGTTCGCGTGAAGAAAACGCGTCCAAACAAGAAGCTAGTCCATCACCTCGACGATGCGCCGCGAGCGCGGCTCGACCAGCACGGTTTCACCGTTCACGACGGTGTAGCGATAGGTCGTGGCGCCGAAACGTTGCGGCACGTCATAATAGGTGACGCCGGTCTCGGGTAAGGTGGCGCCGACCACCACGCGATCCGGAATGCTGAAGGCTGGCACACGTTGTTCGACCACATAGTCGCGGAAGGCCGGCCGCTGTTCGACCGCGATGGTCGGGCCGCTGTCGACGACGGCGGGCGCGCGTCCAACCGTGGATTGCGCAGACGCCGCGATCGGCGGGCCGAGCGCGATGCCAAGCGCTGCGAGGGCGAGAATCCTGTTCCGCATGGGCAACTCCTTCGAAATGATTTCAGCCGGCGCCAGTGGCGCGACCGGTTGCCAATGCATGCGACTTGGCAATGTTCCGGGAAATGCGCGGCCACATTCGCGGCAATTTCGGGCAGTTTTTGCGAAGCCGGGAACTCGCGCCGGCCCTACTGCGTCTCTACCAGCGGAACCCGGTCCGCTATGATCCGCCCGCGATTCGCCTCACGCCACAGGAAGACTTTTCATGCATCTCACCGTCGCCCACATTTCACCGATCCTGTCGCTGATCGCGGGTGTGCTCATCCTGATCATGCCGCGCCTTCTCAACCTGATCGTTGCGATCTTTCTCATCATCAATGGTGCGATCGGGCTCGGATTGTTGAGGTGGCTCCATCTCTAGGCCTTCATTTTCCGGAACTGTTCGACTTGCGCGGGCCTGCCCAAAGTGGTGTAAGGCCCGCAATTCCCGTCCCTCTCGCAGGTTGTGTGCAAGCTATGGCCAAAGCCGCCTCGAAGCCTAAGAAACTCCCAGCGAAATCAAAGTCTTCCGCCAAGGCGAAGGCCGCGCCGGCGGCCCGCAAGGCACTCCCCAAGAGCGCCCCGAAGCCGGTGGCCAAGCCGGCTGCCAAGCCCGCCGCGAAGGCTGTGACCAAGCCTCTCGCGCCGAAGGTTGCCGCGAAGACCGCACCAATCAAGGCAGCACCGACCAAGGCGGCGCCTGCCGCGGTCAAGGCCGGCAAGTGGGTCTTCACGTTCGGTGACGGCAAGGCCGAGGGCCGGTCGGAGATGCGCGACCTGCTCGGCGGCAAGGGCGCCAACCTCGCGGAAATGGCCAATCTCGGCCTGCCGGTGCCTCCGGGCTTCACCATCCCGACCTCGGTCTGCACCTACTTCTACGCGCACGACAAGAACTATCCGAAGGAGTTGCAGTCGCAGGTTGAGAAGGCGCTGGACTATGTCGGCAAGTTGACCGGCAAGGTGTTCGGCGACACCAGGAATCCGCTGCTGGTCTCCGTGCGCTCCGGCGCGCGCGCCTCGATGCCGGGCATGATGGACACCGTGCTCAATCTCGGCCTCAACGACGAGACCGTTGAAGCATTGTCGGAGCTGTCGGGCGACCGCCGCTTCGCCTATGACAGCTATCGCCGCTTCATCACCATGTATTCCGACGTGGTGCTCGGCTTCGAGCATCATCACTTCGAGGAAATCCTCGACACCTTCAAGGACAGCCAGGGCTATACGCTCGATACCGATCTGTCGGCCGAGGACTGGGTCGATCTGGTCGGCAAGTACAAGGACGCAGTCGCGCGCGAAACGGGCAAGGATTTTCCGCAGGATCCGCACGACCAGCTGTGGGGCGCGATTGGTGCGGTGTTCTCATCCTGGATGAACGCGCGCGCGGTGACCTACCGCAAGCTGCACGACATTCCGGAATCCTGGGGCACGGCGGTCAACGTGCAGGCCATGGTGTTCGGCAACATGGGCGAGACATCGGCGACCGGCGTTGCCTTCACGCGCAACCCCTCGACCGGCGAGAGCAAGCTCTACGGCGAGTTCCTGATCAACGCGCAGGGCGAGGACGTGGTGGCGGGCATTCGCACGCCGCAGGACATCACCGAGGATGCGCGGAAGGAATCGGGCTCCGACAAGGCGTCGATGGAATCGGCGATGCCGGAGGCCTTCAAGGAGCTGACGCGGATCTATACGCTGCTCGAGAAGCACTACCGTGACATGCAGGACATGGAGTTCACGGTCGAGCAGGGCAAGCTCTGGATGCTCCAGACCCGCGGCGGCAAGCGTACCGCCAAGGCGGCGCTGCGCATCGCGATCGAACTCGCCAATGAAGGCCTGATCTCGAAGAAGGAAGCGGTGACGCGGATCGATCCGGCCTCGCTCGATCAGCTGCTGCATCCGACCATCGATCCGGACGCCAAGCGCGACGTGATCGCGACTGGCCTGCCGGCCTCGCCGGGTGCTGCCTCCGGCGAGATCGTGTTCTCCTCGGACGAGGCGGCCAAGCTTCAGGGCGACGGCCGCAAGGTCATCCTGGTCCGCATCGAGACCAGCCCCGAAGACATCCACGGCATGCATGCCGCCGAAGGCATCCTGACGACCCGTGGCGGCATGACTTCGCACGCCGCCGTGGTGGCGCGCGGCATGGGCAAGCCCTGCGTCTCCGGCTGCGGCACCATCCGCGTCGATTACGGCCGCGGCACCATGAGCATCGGTTCGCGCACCTTCAAGGCCGGCGACGTCATCACCATCGACGGCTCGCTCGGCCAGGTTCTGGCCGGCCGCATGCCGATGATCGAGCCGGAGCTTTCCGGCGAGTTCGGCACGCTGATGAACTGGGCCGACCAGGTCCGCAAGATCGGCGTCCGCGTCAATGCGGACACGCCGGAGGACGCGCGCACCGCGATCAAGTTCGGCGCGGAAGGCATCGGTCTCTGCCGCACCGAGCACATGTTCTTCGAGGAGACGCGCATCCGCACGGTGCGCGAGATGATCCTCTCCGAAGACGAGCAGTCGCGTCGGGCTGCGTTGGCAAAATTGCTGCCGATGCAGCGCGCCGACTTCGTCGAGCTGTTCGAGATCATGAAGGGCCTGCCCGTCACGATCCGCCTGCTTGATCCGCCGCTGCACGAGTTCCTGCCGCACACCCATGCCGAGGTCGAGGAAGTGGCGCGGGCCATGAACACTGACCCGCGGCGCCTGGCCGACCGTGCGCGCGAGCTCTCGGAGTTCAATCCGATGCTCGGCTTCCGCGGCTGCCGCATCGCGATCGCGTATCCAGAGATCGCCGAGATGCAGGCGCGGGCGATTTTTGAGGCTGCGGTCGAAGCCGAGAAGCGCACCGGCAAAGCGGTGGGCCTCGAGGTGATGGTGCCGCTGATTGCAACCAAGATGGAGCTCGACCTCGTCAAGGCGCGCATCGACGCCACCGCGAAAGCCGTGATGCGCGACACCAACAGCAAGCTCGTCTATCAGGTCGGCACCATGATCGAACTGCCGCGCGCCTGTCTGCTCGCGGCCGAGATCGCCGAGAGCGCCGAGTTCTTCTCCTTCGGCACCAACGATCTGACGCAGACGACCTACGGCATCAGCCGTGACGATGCCGCGAGCTTCCTCGGGACCTACGTGTCCAAGGGCATCCTCCCGATCGATCCCTTCGTCGCACTCGACCAGGAAGGCGTCGGCGAGCTCGTCAAGATTGGCGTCGCGCGCGGCCGCAAGACGCGCGCCTCGCTCAAGGTCGGCATCTGCGGCGAGCATGGCGGCGATCCCGCCTCCGTCGCCTTCTGCCACACGATCGGTCTCGACTACGTCTCCTGCTCGCCATACCGCGTGCCGATCGCCCGCCTCGCCGCCGCGCAGGCCGCACTCGGCAAGGCGGTCGCGAGCCAGGCGTAAGCGAAGGGTTCGGTTTTGAATTGAGAGAGGCGGGGCCAAACCCCGCCTCTTTTGTTTTGAGCGACACCGCATCCACATCGGCGAGCGCCACACACTCACTGTCATCGCCCGGCTTGACCCCGCCCTCGCGGGGCATGACAGCTGTGGTGTGGAAGCGCTTCTCGCGACAGTGGGAACCGCGCGCGTCCCGTAATGATACGCGCCATCAAGAGTTCCTTCACCATTCGCGTTGACCAGATGTTTACCGCGTCACGTGAGGCGGCATTTACCAACGCGCACAATCACCCCGTGAAAACACCTGAGACCGCTTGAGTGTGCTGCGCGCGCAACGCCGATTAACGCCCCGGCAACCTAAATTAGATACTCACGATAAAGATCGAATTGCACGGATGTACTGCGGCTCGATTTTCCTGGCGTAAGCGTAGCGTGAGCGTATCGATGTTTGTGTTGCGTAACCATCCGAAGGGCGCGCGGTTCGCGTCCTTCGGAATCGGTCTCTGCATCTTCGCATTGATGCCGAGAGAGACCGGCTATCAGGACATTGCCTCCTTGCTGGCGCGCCAACCCGGCGTCGCCGAGCGCTGGCAGAAGCAGGTATTTTCTGCGGCGTCCTCCATACAGCTCGCCACTTACAGTTTTTCCCGGCCGATTGGAACGTCAGTGCCGCAGAGCGCGATGGTTCGTCTCGCGAACCTTGATGGTCGCGACGTCACCGGCGCCTTGACCCGCAGCAATCCGGCGCTCCAGGCGCCGCCGCGCTACCAGGCCGCCGATTTCCCCAAGGTCGACCGCGCGCTGAAGGGTGATCGCCTCGCCACCGCGACGCCCGCGCCGGCCCCGGAAATGGCTGCTCCGTCCGCGGCCCCCGCGCAGCAAGATCCCACAACCTCCAACGGCTCGGTATTCGGCGCCAAGACCGTCACACTGCCGCACGCGATGTCGCCGGAGTCCGCGGCGGCGCTCGATCCCGAGCTCCAGGAGGCGATGCGCGCGCCGCCATTGCCGCAATATGCCAATCCGCCGAAGGCCGACGACAATGCGCTGTCCTTTGCGGCCCAGCCGCTCGACGCGCTGAAGCAAGCGGCGATCGCGCCGCCACGCGATCCCTTCAGCGTGAAGACCTCGAACCTGTTCTTCGGCAGTTCCTCGCTCGGCGGCAATCTCGAGAGCATCGAAAGCTGGCAGCCCGGCGCCGAGCCACTGATCGTGATGGCCGATCCCGACATGAAGGTGACGGCCTCGCTGTCGCCGCCATCGGAGGATGTTGCAAGGGACATCGAAAGCGGCGAGAGCGTCGCGCCGAAGGGTGAGGTCAACGCCGACAACCAGCGCGCCAAGTCGCCGGCGGAGCGGTTGGCGCTGGACGACAAGTCACGCGTGAAATCGGAAAAGTGCCTCGCCGAAGCCATCTACTTCGAGTCCCGCGGCGAGGCCGTGCGCGGCCAGATCGCGGTCGCGCAGGTGGTGATGAACCGCGTGTTCTCCGGCAAATATCCGGACACGGTGTGCGGCGTGGTCTATCAGAACAAGTATCGCCACCTCGCCTGCCAGTTCACCTTTGCCTGCGACAACAATCCCGACGTGATCCGCGAGCCCGAGATGTGGGAGCGCGCCAAGAAGATCTCCAAGGCGATGCTCGACGGCCAGATCTGGCTGCCCGAAGTCGGCAAGTCCACGCATTACCACGCCTATTGGGTGCGTCCGTCCTGGGTCGCCGAGATGAAGAAGACGTACAAGTTCGGCGTCCACACATTCTACCGGCCACGCGCCTGGGGCGACGGCGACGAGGAACCGAGCTGGGGCACGCCGGCGCAGACCGCCGCGCTTTCAGCCGAACTCGCCCAGGAAGCCAAGAGCTCCGCCGAGATGGGCGTGAGCGAACGACGGTAGTTTACTTCACAAGAGTTCGTCGTGCCCGGGCTTGTCCCGGGCATCCACGTTCTTCGCACCGAGTGGCAAGGCGTGGATGGCCGGGACAAGCCCGGCCATGACGGAGACGGGAGCTCGCCTCACGCCTCGATATCCAGCGCGCAGTCGAAATTCGGGGCCGAATGCGTCAGTGCGCCGGATGAGGCGTAGTCGACGCCGGTCGCCGCGATGGCCGCGATCGACTCGAGCGTGATGCCGCCGGACGCCTCCAGCGCGACGCGGCCTTCCGCCATCCTCACCGCCTCGCGTAGCGTCGCGATATCCATGTTGTCGAGCAGCACGGCCTCGGCGAGTCCGGTGTTGAGCGCCTCGCGCAGTTGTCCAAGCGTATCGACCTCGATCTCGATCTTGACGAGATGTCCGACATGGGCGCGGGCGCGCTCCAGCACCGGGCGGATGCCGCCGGCGACTGCGATGTGGTTGTCCTTGATCAGGATCGCGTCGTCGAGGCCAAAGCGATGGTTGAAGCCGCCGCCGCAGCGCACCGCGTATTTCTCCAAAGCACGCAATCCCGGCGTGGTCTTGCGCGTGCAGCAGATGCGCATCTTGGTGCCTTCGGTCCGGCGAACGTAGTCGGCCGTAAGCGTCGCGATACCCGACAGGCGGCCGACGAAATTCAGTGCGGTTCGCTCCGCCGTGAGGATGGCGCGGGCCGGGCCGGAGATCGTCAGCACGTGCTGCCCACGGGCAACGTACGCGGCATCGCGGACATGCGCGCGCACCTCGATGTCGGGCGAGAGCTTGTGCAAGGTCGCCAGCGCCAGGGGTAATCCGGCGATCACGCCGGACTGACGCGCGACGAGGATCGCCTGCGCCTTCGTTGCTTCGGGAATCGTCGCAAACGAGGTGATATCGCCGGCGCGGCCGAGATCCTCGTCGAGCGCGCGGTGCACGGCCTCGTCGATCGCAAGCGGAGAGAGGAAGGCGTCGGGATTGAGCAGTGAGGTCGGGGTGATCATGGAAGGCTCCGTCAGGCGATCATGGCTTGGGCGCTGCGCGGCAGCGGGTGTTCGGTGAGGCTTTCTGCGACCTCGTGCGCTGCTGCGAGCGTGGTCATGGTTCGTTGCATCAGCACAGGCATGTCCGCCGGATGGTCGGAGCGGAAATGCGCGCCGCGGCTCTCGCGTCGTGTCCATGCCGAGGCGGCCACCAGCAGGGCTGCTGTCGCCATGTTGCGTAGCGCAATGCTCGTTGCCTCGCGTTCGAGTGTCGCAAAGCTGCGCACGGCGTCTGCGAGACCATCGGCGTCTCGGATCACGCCGACACACGCGCTCATCATCGCCCGCAGCCGCTTCACAACCGCTGCATCCAGCGCGCCGCCGCGCGGCGTCACCAGTATGTCGGGAAGCCGGGCAGGCGAGGGAATGGCGCGGCCGGCGATGTCGTCGGCGATGCGCGCGGCATAGACCACGGCCTCGAGCAGCGAGTTCGACGCGAGCCGGTTGGCGCCGTGCGCGCCGGTGGACGACACTTCACCGCCGGCCCAGAGCCCGTCGATCGAGCTGCGGCCGCGCGCGTCGGCCGCGATGCCGCCCATGTGATAGTGGGCGGCCGGCGCGATCGGGATCGGTTGCTTGGCGGGATCGATCCCGGCAGCGATGCAGCTTGCATGCACCGTCGGGAATTTTTCGGCGAAGCGCGACCCAAGTGCCTGCCGCGCATCGAGGAATGCGCCGCGCCCGGCCACGATCTCGGCGAACACGGCGCGGGCGACGATGTCGCGCGGCGCAAGCTCGGCAAGTGGGTGGCACGCGGTCATGAAGCGTTCGCCATTGCCATTGATCAGCGTCGCGCCTTCGCCGCGCAGTGCCTCGGTCGCGAGCGGCGCCGGATCGCGTCCGGCCATGATGGCGGTCGGATGAAACTGCACGAACTCCGGATCGGCAATCACCGCGCCGGCGCGGGCCGCAATCGCAAGGCCTGATCCGCTCGCCTCGGCCGGATTGGTGGTGACCGCATAGAGATGACCGATGCCGCCGGTTGCGAGCACCACCGCGCGCGAGGCGATCATCATCGGCCTCGCCAGGAAACTGCCGGCCTCGCGCAACTGAAGGCCGGTGACGGCGCCGTTCTCGGTGAGGAGAGCTTCGGCGACAAAACCTTCGATCAGGCGGATCGACGGCGTGCGGCGCACGGCCTCGCTCAGCGCCGCGATGATTGCGGCACCTGCCCCGTCGCCCCGCACATGCACGATACGCCGCGCCGAATGCGCGGCCTCGCGCCCGACAGCAAGCTTGCCTTCGAGGTCGCGGTCGAACGGCACGCCGTAAGCCAGCAGATCATGAATCCGCGGTGCGGCCTCGCGCGCGATCCCAAGCGCAACCGTTTCGTCGACGATACCGCCGCCGACGGCGATGGTGTCGGCGGCATGCGCCTCGGGACTGTCGCCTTCGGCCACGGCGGCGGCGATGCCGCCTTGCGCCCATGCGGATGATGCGCCCTGTCCGAGCGGCGCCGCCGAGATCAGCGTCACCGGGCGCGGTGCGAGCTTGAGCGCGCAAAACAGTCCGGCAAGGCCGCCCCCGACGATGACGACGTCGTCGGTGCTGCGGGTGAGGTTGTGGATGTTGTTTGTCATGGATCTCTCCAAGCTCTCAACTGTCGTCCCGGCGAAGGCCGGGACCCATACTCCGCAGCGGGAGTTGTTGCGCGGAGCTGTTCAACGTCGTTCTTCGCAACCACGCCTTCCGGTGGTTATGGGTCCCGGCCTTCGCCGGGACGGCAGCATTGTTTGTTGCTAGTTCTTCAAATTGATCATCCGCTCGACCGATCGCCGCGCGCGCACCGCAAGCTCGGGATCGATCGTCACCTCCTCACCAAGCGTCAGCAGGCTCTCCAGAATGTTGGCGAGCGTGATGCGCTTCATGTGCGGGCAGAGATTGCAGGGGCGCAGCATCTCGACGTCCGGAAGTTCGGCGCGCACGTTGTCGGCCATCGAGCATTCCGTGATCATGACCAGCCGCCGCGGTCGTTTCGCGCGTACCCAGTTGATCATGTGCGCGGTCGAGCCGGTAAAATCGGCTTCCGCCAGCACGTCCGGCGGGCATTCCGGATGCGCGATGATCTGCACGGACGGATCGGCCTCGCGATAGCTGCGCAGCTCCGCGCCGGTGAAGCGCTCGTGCACCTCGCAGGCGCCCTTCCAGGCGATGATCTTCACGTCGGTTTTCGAGGCGACGTAGCTCGCCAGATAGCGGTCGGGCAGGAAGATCACGCTTGGCGCGTTGAGGCTCTCGACCACCTGCACCGCGTTCGACGATGTGCAGCAGATGTCGACCTCGGCCTTCACCTCCGCGGACGTATTGACATAGGCCACCACAGGCACGCCGGGAAATTTTTCGCGGAGCAGCCGGACGTCCGCGCCGGTGATGCTGGCTGCGAGCGAGCAGCCCGCGCGTGAGTCCGGGATCAGCACCGTCTTGTCCGGATTGAGCAGCTTCGAGGTCTCCGCCATGAAGTGCACGCCGCACTGTACGATGACATCGGCTTTCACCTTGGTGGCCTCGACCGCGAGCTGAAGCGAATCGCCGCCGATGTCGGCGACGCAGTGAAATATCTCCGGCGCCTGGTAATTATGGGCGAGGATCACGGCGTTGCGCGCCCTCTTGAGCTCGTTGATCGCCTTGATGGTCGGTGCCATCAGCGGCCACTCGATCGGCGGGATCACGTGTTTCACGCGCTCGTAAAGAGACGCGGTGGCCTGCTCGACCTCCGGCGTCCATTCCAGCAACGGCATCGGCAATGCGGGGCCCGTTGGCGCGGGCGCAACGTGGGCGGAGGTGGTTTCGCTCGGCGGCCGATTGGCAAAGTCGTCAGGGCCGTAAATTCCAGTGATCGGCATCGAAGCCTCCCGTGTAAGTTATATATACTCAAGATGAGTATATATAGAGCCCGAGAAATCCGGCCGTGGGGCCGGGCACATTTCATCGCTCTAATATGCTCACTCTGAGTAGATCTAAGATAACACGCCTTTTGGAGCGCCGCTAGGTATGGCCACACACATTCTCGTTAAGTCGGCGTCCGTTCGAGGCCTCGGTGAAACGCAATGCTCCCGCGGCAGCTCTTCGTAGAACGCAATCATTTTTGGCTTTGGATTTTCATGCAGTTGCATTAAACGGCTGGACTGGCGGTGGCCTGTTTGCGGATCCGCTAACGACAGGTGAGGAATTCGATGTCGACACAAGCGCGCGAGCTCGGTGCGGTCTCACGATCCTCCAACTGGCGCACCCCGGCGGTCATCATCCTCTGCGGCTGCGCGATCGCCATGCTCGGTTTCGGCCCGCGCTCGGCGCTCGGCTTCTTCGTGCAGCCGATGAGCCATGAATACGCCTGGGGCCGTGACGTGTTTGGCCTCGCCATCGCCTTTCAGAATTTGCTGTGGGGACTGGGTCAGCCACTCGCCGGCGCGATCGCCGATCGCTTCGGCCTGTTCCGGGTGATGTGCGTCGGCGCGCTGCTCTATGCCGGCGGTCTGTTGCTGATGCGCTATTCCTCGACGCCGCTGTCGCTCAATTTTGGCGCGGGCGTGATGGTCGGCTTTGGCCTCGCCGGCTGCTCGTTCAATCTGGTGCTGTCGGCGTTCAGCAAGCTGCTGCCGGCCGAGAAGCGCGGCCTTGCGCTCGGTGCCGGCACCGCGGCGGGCTCGTTCGGCCAGTTCCTGTTCGCGCCGATCGGCGTCGCACTGATCGACAATTTCGGCTGGCAGCAGGCGCTCACCGTGTTCGGCTTCCTGATGCTGCTGATCATCCCGCTGGCGCTGGCGCTGTCGACGCCGGCGGTAGAAAGCTCCGCAAGCAAGGCACCGGCGGACGAGCAGACCTTCACCAAGGCGCTCGCCGAGGCGTTTAGTCATCGCTCCTACGTGCTGCTGGTGCTCGGCTTCTTCACCTGCGGCTTCCAGCTCGCGTTCATCACGGTGCATCTGCCGGCCTTCCTGGTCGACCGCGGCATCTCGACGCAAACCGGCGGCTGGGTGATCGCGGCGATCGGTCTGTTCAACATCATGGGCTCGCTGAGCGTCGGCTATCTCCAGAACTCGCTGCCCAAGCGCTACATTCTCTCGACCATCTATTTTACGCGCGCGCTTGCGACGCTCGCCTTCATCTCGTTCCCGATCACCCCGTTCTCGGCGATCGCGTTTGGCGCGATCTCCGGCCTGACCTGGCTGTCGACAGTGCCGCCGACCTCGGCGCTGGTGGCGCTGATGTTCGGCACGCGCTGGTTCGCGACGCTGTATGGCTTCGCCTTCGTCAGCCATCAGGTCGGCGGCTTCCTCGGTGTCTGGCTCGGTGGCATCGTGTTCGAGCGGTTCGGTTCCTACACGCCGATCTGGTGGCTCTCGATCCTGTTCGGCGTGCTCTCGGCGCTGATCAATCTTCCGATCGTGGAGAAACCGGTCTGTAGAGCGGTTGCGCAGCCTGCCTGATCGGCTAAACATCCCCTGAAACAAGTCAGGGAGTTCAGTCGTGGCCACATTCAAGGCGATCCGGATCGACAAGGTGGACAAGAGCACGACCGCCGCGATCACGCAGTTCGACGAAGCCGAGCTGATGGAAGGCGATGTCACCGTCAGCGTGGAATGGTCGACGCTGAACTACAAGGACGGCCTTGCGCTCACCGGCAAAGCGCCGGTGGTGCGTCGCTTCCCGATGATCGCCGGCATCGATTTCGCCGGCACGGTCGAGCAGTCCTCCCATCCGCAATGGAAGGCGGGCGACAAGGTCGTCTGCACCGGCTGGGGCATGGGTGAGACCCATCTCGGCGCCTATGCCGAGAAGGCGCGGGTGAACGGCGACTGGCTGGTCGCTTTGCCGCAGGGCCTGTCGGCGCGCGACGCCATGGCGATCGGCACCGCGGGCTTCACCGCGATGCTCTCGGTGCTGGCGCTCGAGAAACACGGCCTGTCGCCGAAAAGCGGCCCCGTGGTGGTGACCGGCGCGGCCGGCGGCGTCGGCTCGGTCGCGACCGCGGTGCTCTCGAAGCTTGGCTACCACGTCATCGCCTCGACCGGCCGCGCATCCGAGGCCGACTACCTGAAGGAGATCGGTGCAGCTGAAGTCATCGACCGCAACGAATTGTCGGCGCCGGGCAAGCCGCTCGCCAAGGAGCGCTGGGCCGGTGGCGTCGACAGCGTCGGCTCGACCACGCTCGCCAACCTGCTGTCGATGACGAAATATGGCGGCGCGATCGCCGCCTGCGGTCTCGCGGCCGGCATGGACCTGCCGTCCTCGGTTGCCCCGTTCATTTTGCGCGGGGTGTGCCTTCTCGGCATCGATTCCGTGATGTGCCCGATCGAACCCCGGAAGGCCGCCTGGCAGCGCCTGGCATCCGATTTGGATCGGACGAAACTATCTGAAATAACTCAGGAAATTCCGCTCGCCGAAGTTCCCGAATGGGGCGCGAAAATCCTCGCCGGCCAGGTCCGTGGCCGCATCGTGGTAAAAATTGTCTAACGGCGTTCAGACTTTACCAACCAAGCTGCTTCAATGTCGCCATGGTTAGTATGGTAAGCAGCGGGTAAAGAGATACGGCATCGCCCGCTGCGGGTTTGGTTCGGAGTAGAGCATGCTTGCGCGTATTGTGTTGGGGGCTGTCACGGCGGCCGTGACGTTTGCGCCGGCCATTGCCGGAAGCATGAACGCCGATGAGGCGCGCCGCTTCGTTGCCGGCAAGGTGTTCGCCTTCACCTGTTTCGACGGCACCCGCGGCGCAGGCCGTATCCTCGATGATCTCGGCGCCGCCGGCGCCGTGCAGTTCTCCGGTGCGGGTCCGGTGCGCCATCTCCGGCTGCCCGGCAACACGCTCCAGATCCGCGGCCAGAACGTCTGCGCCTCGATCAAGGGCATTCCGTTCGAGCCCTGTTTCAACCTTGAAAAGACCGACGATCGCAGCTTCCGCGGCTCGGTGTCGGGCATGGGCTTCGCCTATTGCGACTTCCACCACCAGGGCGGCAACCAGATGCTGATGGCGCGCGCTGTCGCGCGTCCGCGCTCGCTGCGTGCGCCGGAGCAGACCGGTTCGGTCAACTCATCCAGCACCGAGGTCGCAGCGCGCGTCGAGACGCCGCGTGTCGAGAGCAGCCGGATCGAACCGGTGAAGTCCGAAGCCAAGTCCGAAGCCAAGTCCGAGCCCGTCAAGATCGAGGGCCCGCTGGAATTGCGCCGCTCGACCCAGTGAACCGGCCGCGCGCCACTCTTCGCGCACTTTGTCGTTGAAGACATTATCGAGCACGAAGCCGCCGCGCCGTAGTCATACGGACGGCGGCTTTCATGCCTTGGTAGCGACTGGCGCCCCAGCTTGCGTGACGGCCGGGGGCGCGGCCCTACACAAGGGTTCAACGATGTCGCTGTATTTCTTCCGCATCAGCACCGGCCGCTATTCCGGCGCCGCCGATCAGCCGTACGAATTCGAGGATCGCTCCGCCGCCTGGACCGAGATGACCGAGGTGTGCGCCAATTTTCTCGGCAGCATCGCACGCAATTTGAAGCCGAACGCCGAGTGGAGCATGGAGCTGCTCGACGAAAACAAGAAACCGGTATTCCGCATCAGTCTGGTCGGCGAGACGGTGCGCTGACGCGGCTGCCAGCGGCGGGTGGCGTTAACGAACAGGACAATTGCAAATTCGCGAGTCGTGGCTCGGCTGCGCGTGAAAAGTGTGCAAGTCGCGTGATTTGAGCAGCGTTTCCCGTATTTCTACCAACGCCGCAGCCTCAGCACTTAACGTTAATGAGGAACATGCCGGTTAGCCTGCCCAGGCTGTTTACGCGCTTCGCCGCGCCAGTTCGTATCCTGGGAAATGCTTTGATGATGTTCATTCAGAATCTGCGAATTGGCACCAAACTCGCCATTACCTCGGCACTGACCATCGGCCTCGTCGCGCTGATGATCTTTCTCCAGATGAGCGGTGATGTGGAGGTCCAGAAGCTCAGCAATGGGGCATCCGGACAGCAATCGATCGCGCAAAACGCTGCGGAAGCGAAGGCGTCGGTCCGCGGGATGCAGATCGGCATTCGCGACATCCTGACGTCCTCATCGCCGGCCGAGATGCAGAAGGCCGTAACCTATTTCAACGACCGCCAGACGGCGGCCCTGAAGTTCTCGGATGAAATGGCAAAGCTCTCGCATTCGCCGGAGAACCGCAAGCGGATCGATCGGCTGACCGTGCTGATCGGCAACTTTCAGAAGGGAGAGCAGCAGATCGAGACGATCCGCAAGCAGGAGCTCGTGCTCGACGCGAAGAAGGACGGCGAAGCGGCGGCGCAGCTCGCAAAGCTGGTGGCCGAGGTCGACCGCATCCGCAAGGAAACACTCGCTCCGATCAACGAAGAGATCTCCGAGCTAGCCAACGACATCACCAACTTTGCCAAGCAAAGGAGTGTCGAGACTCGTGCCGCAGCGGAAGCGGAGGCTGCGTCGGTTGCGCGCACGTCGCTCGTCACTGGCGTGATGGTCGCGATGGTCCTGATCGGTGCGTGCATCTTCTCCGTCTTCAGCATCGCGCGGCCGATGCGGGCGTTGACGCTGGCGATGGATAAGCTCGCCGGCGGCGATTTCTCCGTGGTGCTGCCGGGTCTCGGCCGCAAGGACGAGGTCGGCGAGGTCGCCGGAGCCGTCGAGAAATTCAAGATCGTGTCCGAGCAGAAGGTGCGCGAGGAAGCGGGAGCCAAGATGCGGCAGGACCAGATCGCGTCCGAGCAGCGCAAGGTGGAAATGCGCAAGCTTGCCGACAGCTTTGAAGGCGCCGTTGGCGAGATCGTCGGTACCGTGTCATCGGCCTCGACCGAGCTCGAAGCGTCCGCCACCACGCTCACCTCGACCGCGGAGCGCACGCAGAAACTCACGACGATGGTCGCGGCCGCCTCAGAAGAAGCCTCCACCAACGTGCAATCGGTGGCGTCGGCGACAGAGGAGCTGTCGTCCTCGATCACCGAGATCAGCCGGCAGGTGCAGGAATCCGCGCGCGTGGCGAGGGAAGCCGTCGGCCAGGCCCGCATCACCACCGAGCGCGTCAGCGAGTTGTCCATGGCGGCGACGCGGATCGGCAACGTTGTCGAACTGATCAACACCATCGCCGGCCAGACCAACCTGCTGGCGCTCAATGCCACGATCGAAGCGGCGCGTGCCGGAGAAGCTGGCCGCGGTTTCGCCGTCGTTGCCTCCGAGGTCAAGGCGCTCGCCGAGCAGACCGCGAAGGCGACCGGTGAGATTGGGCAGCAGATTGCCAGCATCCAGACCGCGACCGAGCAGTCGGTCGGAGCGATCAAGGACATCAGCGGCACCATCGAGAAACTGTCGGAGATCTCCTCGACCATCGCAGCCGCCGTCGAGGAGCAGGGCGCGGCCACGCAGGAAATCTCCCGCAACGTGGCGCAGGCCGCCCAGGGTACCGAGCAGGTGTCGTCCAACATCGCCGACGTGCAGCGCGGTGCGAGCGAGACCGGATCCGCCTCCTCGCAAGTCCTGTCCGCCGCGCAGATGCTGTCGGGTGACAGCGATCGCCTCAAGCTCGAGGTCGGCAGGTTCCTCGACTCGGTGCGGGCAGCGTGACGGCGCGGGCCGTCCGTTCGGATGCTGCATTTCGCGAACGCCGTGCGATGGTGCGGCTCTACGAGATATCGCTGCGGCTGCAACAGGTGGTTGCAAAGAAAAACGCAAACGGGGTCGCGCCCGTAGTTTTACGTAGGTTCCTGTTAACGGCTGTTTGCGATTATGAGCGCAATCTTACCGGACAAGAACCAGCCAGCATTGTTGGAATGACTTCCGCCCTGCCGTCCGTTGCGACGGTCGCGGCGCAGGTGACTTGTGCGTTGCCAGGTATCATCGGGATTCATTGTGATGTCGAAGTTGTCGATCGTCTTCAAGATTCTGACCGTCTTGTCGGTCCTCGTGCTGTCTCTCGCCGGCGTCGGCGTGATGGCGATCACCACCATGCAGAACATCAATTCTCACACCGTCGAGATCGCGCAGAGCTGGCTGCCGGGTGTGCGTGCCCTCGGCTCGATCCGCGCAGACGTCAACGAGCTGCGCGTCGCGCTCCGTCTGCACCTGATGCAGGACACCGTCGAAGGCAAGGACGCTGCAGAGAAGCGTCTTGCCTCGCTGCGCGAGCGCATCGAGCGGACGCGCAAGGTCTACGAGCCCCTGATCACTTCGTCGGAAGAGCGCTCGATTTACGAGCAGTGGGTCAAGGCATGGGCCGAATACCTGAACGGCGTGCAGGATGTGATGGCGCTGTCGCGCAAAAGCCCTGGCCGCTTCCCGACCGATGCCAACGAGATGCTCCAGACCAAGGTCGCGAAGATGGCGCAAGCCGCCGATCCGCTGCTCTTGAAGGGTATCGACATCAACAACCGGGGTGCCGAAACGGAGACGAAGCAGGCCGCCGACAGCTACGCTTCCATCTTCCGCGTGCTCGTCGTGATCATCGTGGCTGCGGTCGTGATCGCGATCGGCGCCGCCTATTATCTCGTGCGCGACGTTTCTCGTGGTATTGCTTCAATCATCCGTCCGATGCAGGCGCTCGGCGAGGGCGACCTCTCGGCCGAGGTGCCGCATCGCGGCGAGAAGACCGAGATCGGCTCGATGGCGGATGCGCTCCAGATCTTCAAGGAGGCGCTGATCGCCAAGAGGGCCGCCGACGCGGCCGCTGCGGCCGATGCCGAAGCCAAGATCGAGCGCGGTCGCCGCGTCGATGCCATTACGCGCAAGTTCGAAGCCATGATCGGCGAAGTCGTCGGAACCGTCTCTTCGGCTTCGACCGAACTCGAGGCGTCCGCGAGCACGTTGACCAGCACCGCACAGCGCGGTCAGGAGCTTGCGACGGTGGTTGCCGCGGCGTCGGAGGAGGCCTCCACCAACGTCCAGGCGGTGGCGTCGGCTTCGGAAGAGCTGTCGTCCTCCATCACCGAGATCAGCCGCCGGGTGCAGGATTCGGCACGGATGGCTGCGGAAGCCGTCGAGCAGGCCGGGCGGACCAACGAGCGCGTCAACGCTTTGTCGCTGGCGGCATCCCGCATCGGCGACGTCGTCGAGCTCATCAACACGATCGCGGGGCAGACCAATTTGCTGGCGCTGAACGCGACCATCGAGGCGGCGCGTGCGGGCGAAGCCGGCCGCGGCTTCGCCGTCGTTGCCGCCGAGGTCAAGGCGCTGGCCGAGCAGACTGCGAAAGCCACCGGCGAGATCGGGGCGCAGGTCGCAGGCATCCAGGCCGCCACCGGTGAATCCGTCAGCGCGATCCAGGAGATCGGCGGCACCATCGAGAGGCTGTCCGAGGTGTCCGCCGCCATCGCTGCCGCCGTCGAAGAGCAGGGCGCGGCCACACAGGAGATCTCGCGCAACGTGCAGCAGGCCTCGGTCGGCACACAGGAGGTCTCGATGAACATCACCGACGTGCAGCGCGGCGCGATCGAGACCGGCTCGGCCTCGACCCAGGTGCTGTCGGCGGCGAAATCGCTCGCTAGCGACAGCACGCGGCTGAAGGTCGAGGTCGCGCAGTTCCTGGAATCGGTCCGCGCGGCCTGATCGTTACGCGCTTGTCTGCGGAGCCGGCGGCGGCACCTGCCGCCGGAACAGGATGCGCTGATAGAGCCAGCCGATCGCGACCAGCACGATGCCAAGGCACATGAACGACAGCGCGCGATAGATGCCGGTCAGCGTCGACATGTCGATGACGAAGGCTTTCAGGATCGTCAGCGCGATGACCACGGCCGATGCCAGCCGCGCGCGCTCGGAATTGACCAGGATGCCGATGCCGAGCAGCACCACACCGAAGGCGAGCCAGCCGATCGAATAGGTGTATTGCTCGGCGCCGGTTGTCTCGCCGCTGGAGAGGATCGGCCCGTGATAGAAGCGGCGGATCTCCAGCGTGACGAAAGCCAGCGCGAACAGGAGCGCGCCGCTCGCGATGGTGTTGGCATAGGCCTTGCCCCGCTCGCCTACCACCGCATAGGACAACAGCAGCATCAGCACCGCTGGCAGCGCATAGCCGAGCAGCAGCAGGTTGAACACGGCGCCGCCGACGTCGATGCGCCACAGCAGCGGGTTCTCCAGGATGAAGAGGCCGAACACGCTGATCAGCCCGGCGATCGCCGTCAGAACGACCGCGCCGACATTGTGCACGATGCTGCGGCTCCGCAGCCGCAGCCGTTCCAACCCGATCGCTATCGCCAGCATCACGCAGACCTGGAGCGCGCATTCGAGCAGCGACGGCGGCGAGGTCATGCGGCCGTCGGTCGCGAGATGGCGGATCTCCATGAAAGCGAGCAGCGCGGTGAACAGGATCGCGGCCGATTCCACCACGCGCAGCGGGGCGTCGTCGCCGCGGCGGCGCAGGAAGATGCTCGCCGTCCAGAATGACAGCGCCGGCAGGCCATAGCCCCACAGCAGCCAGTTGAAGATCGGCGTCGTGCCGATCGCGTCGCCGACGATGCGGGGATCATAGGCGATGCGCGCGGTGACGATCGCTGCGAAGATGGCGGCGAGCCGGCGCAGGACCGGGATCGGCCGCTGCATCGAGATCCAGGCGGTGCCGAGCGACATCAGCGCCAGCGCAATGGTGAGCCAGCCCTTCTCCAGGGCAAAGGTCAGCGCCAGTGCCAGCGCGCCGAGCGTGCCGGTGGCGAACAGCGCGGTGGAGATAGCAACCCCCGGGCGGGTCTCGCGCCGGGTGAGAGCTTCGGTCGCCGCCCCGAAGGCGGCCGCGAGCAGCACCGCGAGGATCGCGAACGGGATCGAGCGGTCGAGATGGGTGATGCGCGCGTAGAGCGCAACCAGGATTGCGACGGGCGTGGCGACCGCTGTCGCCGACCACACCACCGGGATGATCGCCGAGTTCGAACGGCCCTGCGCGAGGAACCCGGCGATGCCGAAGCCGGCCGCGAAGATCGCCGCCATCAGCAGATGCAGTGTCACAGCACTGTCTGTCGCGGCCGGTCCGATGCCGGGGATGGGCCCGCCCGGCAGCACCAGCATGTCGGGATTGGCGCGCACGGCCCATTCGGCGAAGACGATGAAGACGGTTACCGCGGCCGCCCCCAGTGCGCCGGTTGCCGCAGGGGCACGCCAGGCCATAACCAGCGTCGCCGCCACGAGAAGCGTGAAAGCGATCAGCGAGAGGTCAGTATGCGCGCTCGACAGCACGATCAGCATGGCGCCGAACACATAGGCGCCGAGCGCGTTCGACGACACCGGCTCGATCTGGCCATCTTCAATCGTGGGGCCGAACATGAAGCCACAGACGACGAGGAGAGCGGCGAGCACGAAACCTGCGATCACATGGAAGGCGTGCGGCGCGACCTGCAAGTCACCGATATCGAGACCCGGGAAGATCCAGAGCACGGCGAAGACGATCGTGGTCACCGCGAGCCAGCGCCACAGCCGGATCCGGGCGAGGCCGAAGCTCGCGGCGGTGACGACCGCGAGATAGACGTACAGCGCCCAGTAATCCGGCCTGCCACTGGAGACCAGGACCGGCGTCACGAAGGCGCCGACCACGCCGAGGCCGGCAAGCGCGGGACCGTGCAAGAGCGCTGCCGCAAGCGTGCCAAGTGCGACAAGGCCGAGCAGCACGAAGGCGGTGGCGGGCACGAGGAAACCGTAGAGCGCGTAGGCAGCATAGATGGTCGCAAACGCCACCGCCGTTCCTGCCGCGGTGAGGATCGCGGGGATGTTGGCGATCGGCAGCGCCTGGATGGTGGAAATGCTCTCCTTGCGCCGCGTCCATTCGCCGGCACCAAGCAGCGCCAGCGCGAACACGCCGCCGAGGAACACGCGCACGCCGGGGCCGATGAGGCCAGCCTCGATCGAATAGCGCACCATGAAGAAGCCGCCGAGCGCGAGCGCAAGGCCGCCGATCCACACCACCCAGCGGGTGCCGAGCCGCTCTTCGAAACCGGGCTCTGCGGCCGGCACTGGTGGCGGCACGACGTTATCTGTGCTCGTCTCGATCGGCGGCGGCGCCGGCTCGGCTTCGGGTACAAGCGGAGGCGGCTCTGCCGTGGTCGCTAGAGGCGCCTGCTCCTGCATCGGCATCAGCGGCGGCGGCTGGATCTGTCGTTGTGCGTGCAGCGCAGCTTCCAGCGAACTCAGCCGACGGCGCAGATCGGTCGCCTGGTTGGACGCCTTCAGCGCGATCAGGAACGCGGCGATCGCAAGCATCACCGCAAAGACGTCGAACGGGGCGTCGAACATAAGGCCTCCAGGCAATCGGCGTGCAGGGGCCGATCGCGCAAATCTTAACCTAACGCCGGGAGCGTACGCGCAAGCCGGGTGCGGGCCGTTCCTGGAGCACGTCGCGGCGGAAGCGATAGAGCGCCGCTGGCCGTCCACCCGTCTGTGTCGACATCACCCCGGTCGGTTCGACCAGGGCTCCCGTTTCGACCAGGCGGCGGAAATTCTGCTTGTGCAGGTGCCGGCCGGAGATCGCCTCCACCGTATACTGCAATTCGGTGAGTGTGAATTCCGCCGGCAAAAGTTCAAAGACGACAGGACGATACTTCAGTTTTGCGCGCAGCCGCGCGATCGCGGTCGCAAGGATCCGCCGGTGGTCGAATCGCATCGAGGTGCCGAGTGCGGGAAGCGTCTTGCGTGCTAATGCCGCAGGGCGGCCATCGCGCCGCGCTTCCTCGACCAGCCCGGCCTCGTAGAGCAATTCGTACCGGTCGAGCACGCGCTCCTCGTCCCAGGCAGCACCCTCGAGGCCGAAATAGAAGCGTACGCGATCCCTGCGCGGCAGCGCACGCGTCGTCTCCGGCGTTTCCTCCTCGGCCCACCTCGTCAACTCCGGGATGATGTCGCGGGCGATGATGGCGGACGGCTCCTCGCGCCAGTCCTCCCAGGGAAAGAAGCGATACCAGGGCTCGAAGCTCGCCGCGTTTGCGGATGCCGCGCCGTCGACGGCGCGTGTCAGCGCGAGATATCCGATCGACACCATATGTGCACCGGTATCGCCGGCTTCCGCATGCCGGCCGCGATCGCCGAAGGTGTAGAGCTGCTCGACATAGCCGAGCCGCAAGCCCGCCTGCGCCTCGACCCAGGCGCGTAGGCCGATCTCGAAGGTGCGATGGCTCGGCGCATCGAACGGACCGAACGGCAGGCCGGCAAGCCCGTCGCCGCCGCGTGCGGTGAGGACCAGCGGCTCATGGTCCTCGATCGCGACGATCGCCGCGGTCAGGCCGATCTCGATCGGCGTCAGTCTGTCGCTCATGCGGGGATGATCGCAGGCGTTGTGAAAAAGATATGCCGGTTGATTGAGTCAGCCTCTCCGCGGGCTCGCTGCGACCTCTCCCGCGTGCGGGAGAGGTCGGCGCGTAGCGCCCGGTGAGGGCTCTCTCCACACCGGGAGTGCCCCGATGCGGAAGCACCCCAACCCTCCCCCGCAAGCGGGAGAGGGAGCGCACCTATGCTGTGGCGCGCAACTGTCATTCGAGTTCGATCACGAAGGGGCGGCCCTCGACCATCATCGCGCCCGGGCCCATCTCGTCGAGCGCGCGCAGCATGCGGCCGTTGCGCCCCAGCGCGCGGTCGGCAAGGCCGACGATGCGCCGGTTCGGCGAGGCGATCGGCGAGGCGGCGCGGATTTTCTTGGCGATCTCGACCTCGTCGCGATTTGGATTGAGTGCGCAGACGGCGGCAAACGCACTCGCGGTGGAGCGGCTGATGCCGGCATAGCAATGCACCACCAGCGGCGCGTTGCGGTCCCAGCCGCGCACGAAATTCAACACCTGGTCGACATGCGCTTCCGAGGGCGCGACGAAACCGTCCATCTCCTCGGTGATATCGTCCATCGACACCTTGAGATGGTTGGCCGGCAGCACTGAGACCGGCCGCGCCACCTGCTCGACATTGGCCATCACGGTCAGCACATGGCTGGCCCTGGTGATGCGAACGGTTTCGGGAAGTGCGGCGAGGGAGCAAACGTGGATCATGGGGGGACCTTTTTGTTGATTATAGCCGCGGCTGTAGGGTGGGCAAAGTGAAGCTCGCGGCCTTTATTCATTCACCGCGTCGTCCCGGACAAGCGCAGCGAGGATCCGGGACCCATAACCACAGGGAGTGGTTTGGCGAAGACTCGTGGTTGCCAGTTTCGCACCGCAACCTCTCCCAGTGGCTATGGGTCCCGGCCTTCGCCGGGACGACGGTGGAGCAAGGGGCACCACCAACCCGCAACAACGCTCTACGCAAACACCGCGTTGAACCGCTCCAAAAACTGCTTCTCGGCCCGCGCCGCCGTCCATGGCGTGAGATAGTCGCGCCGGACGCTGTCGGAGAGGCCGGGATCGCGGCCGAACAGGCGTTTGGCCTCGGCGTCGCTGAAGCCGGCGAGCTCGGTCGCCTCCAGATAGGCCGCGCCGCGATCGGCGGCCTTGATGGCCTGCGTGATTTCGTCGGCCAGCACCGGCGGCAGGCCGAAGCGAATGTGGATGGCGCCGAGCAGGCGCTTCTCGACCGCCTTGTAGTGGCCGTCGAGCACGGCCTTGAACGGCGAGATCATGTCGCCAATCACATATTCGGGTGCATCGTGCAGCAGCGCTGCGAGCCGCACGCGCTGATCGACGCGCGGCGTCTCGTGCCGCATCACGGTCTCCACCAGCAGCGTGTGCTGTGCGACCGAGAAGATGTGCGCGCCAATGGTCTGCCCGTTCCAGCGCGCCACGCGCGCCAGCCCATGCGCGATGTCGGCGATCTCGACATCGAGCGGAGAAGGATCGAGCAGGTCGAGCCGCCGGCCCGACAGCATGCGCTGCCAGGCACGGGACTGGACGTCACGTGCGGCGGCCTTCTTCGCGGTCATTTGGCTTTGAGGCGCGGCTTGCGCTGCGTCTTGCCGCAGCCCGCGTGGCAATGGCAGTCGACGAGATGGTCGTTGACCATGCCGGTCGCCTGCATGAAGGCGTAGACGATGGTCGGGCCGACGAATTTGAAGCCGCGCGAGGACAGCTCCTTGGAGATCTGCACGGATAGCGGCGTCGAGGCCGGCACGCTTGCGGTGGTCTTGAAATGGTTGACCAGGGGCCGGCCGCCCATGAAATCCCACAACAGCTTCGAGAAGCCCGGGCCCTTCTCCATGATCTCCAGATAGGATTTTGCGCTCAGGATGGTGCCGTCGATCTTGGCGCGGTTGCGCACGATGCCGACGTCGTTCATCAGCGCATGGACCTTCTTGGCGTTGTAGCGCGCGATCTTCTCCGGCTGGAAGTCGTCGAAGGCTTTGCGGAAATTTTCGCGCTTGCGCAAAATCGTGATCCAGGACAGGCCGGCCTGGAAGCCGTCGAGGATCAGCTTCTCATAGAGCGCGCGGTCGTCATATTCCGGCACGCCCCATTCGGTGTCGTGATAGGCGACATAGAGCGGATCTTCGCCCGGCCAGGGGCAGCGCGTCAGGCCGTCGGCATGCAGGCGCGGGGCGCGGCTCATGCGACGGGCTGCTTCGTTGGAATGCGGACGACCTCCGGCTCGGCGAGGCGCAACACGATGCCTCCGGCGGTGAGCGGCTGGCCGGCGTCGAGCGCGTCGGCGACGCGGTCGATGCGCACCAGCGCGATGGCCTTGCCGTCGGCGGTCGAGCCGATGGTGCCGACCGGCTTGTCGCCGGCGAGAATGGTGGCGCCGGTCTCGGGCGAGGGCCCGTCGAGCAGCACCTTGACGCTGCGGGTGCGCGCAGTGCCGCGATGCTGCATGCGCGAGACGACCTCCTGGCCGACATAGCAGCCCTTGTCGAAATCGACGCCGGAGAGACGATCCATGTTGGTCTCGTGCGGGAACGCATCGCTGTACATGAAATCGAGCCCGCCGCGCGGCACGCCGAGCGCGATGCGGTGCGCCTCATACTCGGCCGCATCGACGAGCTCGGCGCCGATCAGATCGGACAGCTTCTGCTTGAGATCTTCGGGAATCAGGATGCGGTGGCCGAGCCCTTCGTTACGCGGGTCGGCAAAGGCGAGATCCGGCTGGGCTGCAAGCGGGCCGCCCCAGGCTGCGAGCACGCCGAGATTATCGGAGAGGTTTTCCACCGTTACCTTGGCGCGCAGCTTGTAGAATTTCAGCTTGGTGGCGAGGCCCTCGGCCAGCGCCTTCGGGCAGTCGATCAGGAACCCGCCGCCATGGCCGGCGGGCACCTCCGTGATCAGGAAATCGACGACGATCTTGCCTTGCGGCGTCAGCAGCGCACCGAATCGCCCCAGGCCCGGCTTGAGCCTGTCGACGTCGGTGGTGATGAGGCCGTTGAGGAAGTTGCGCGCATCCTCGCCCGCGACCTTGACCACGCCCCGGTCGAGAAGAAACGCTGATTTCATGCGAAAATCTCTTGCGACATGTTGCTCCGGAACGTAAGCCCGCAACGCATAAACGACAAGACCTCGAGCCCCGCGCTTGGGGATGAGAGAGGCCTTTAGCCATGACCCAGCGTTTCGACGTCATCCTCAAGGGCGGCACCGTGGTCAACCAGGACGGCGAGG
The DNA here is from genome assembly GCF_040548375.1 of Bradyrhizobium sp. F1.4.3. Classification (NCBI taxonomy): domain Bacteria; kingdom Pseudomonadati; phylum Pseudomonadota; class Alphaproteobacteria; order Hyphomicrobiales; family Nitrobacteraceae; genus Bradyrhizobium; species Bradyrhizobium sp. F1.4.3. The sequence goes on along the minus strand of NZ_JBEPRN010000012.1, from coordinate 137,761 downwards.
GTGTTCGCGATATCGGCATCACCAACGGCCGGATCGCCGAGCTGGGCCCGCTGTCGCAAGGTTCTGCCGCTGAGATGGTCGACTGCAAAGGCCTGCACATCCTGCCGGGCGTGATGGACACGCAGGTGCATTTCCGCGAGCCCGGGCTGGAGCAGAAGGAAGACCTCGAGACCGGCTCGCGCAGCGCCGTGATGGGTGGCGTCACCGCCGTGTTCGAGATGCCGAACACGTCGCCGCTCACGGTGACGGAAGCCACCTTCACCGACAAGGTGAAGCGCGCCCATCACCGCATGCATTGCGATTTCGCCTTCTTCATCGGCGGCACCCGCGAGAATGTCCAGGACCTGCCGGTGCTCGAACGCGCGCCGGGCTGCGCCGGCGTAAAAGTTTTCATCGGCTCCTCGACCGGCGCCCTGCTGGTGGAGGACGACGAAAGCCTGCGGCGAATTTTCCAGGTAATCCGCCGCCGCGCCGCGTTCCATGCCGAGGACGAGTATCGCCTCAACGACCGCAAATCGCTGCGCATCGAAGGCGATCCGCGCTCGCATCCGGTCTGGCGCGACGAGACCGCGGCGCTGATGGCGACGCAGCGGCTGGTGAAGCTCGCGCATGAGACCGGCAAGCGCATTCACGTGCTGCACATCTCGACCAAGGAAGAGATCGAGTTCTTGCGCGACCACAAGGACGTCGCCTCCTGCGAGGCGACCCCGCATCATCTGACGCTGGCGGCGCCCGAATGCTACGAGCGGCTCGGTACGCTTGCGCAGATGAACCCGCCGGTGCGCGGGGCCGATCATCGCGCCGGCATCTGGCGCGGCATCGAGCAGGGCATCATCGACGTGCTCGGCTCCGACCACGCTCCGCATACGCTCGAAGAAAAGCAGAAGACCTACCCCGCCTCGCCCTCCGGCATGACCGGCGTGCAGACGCTGGTGCCGCTCATGCTCGATCACGTCAATGCCGGCCGCCTGTCGCTGGCAAGGTTCGTCGATCTCACCAGCGCCGGCCCCGCGCGCCTCTACAACATGGCCTGCAAGGGCCGCATCGCGGCGGGCTACGACGCCGACTTCACCATCGTCGACCTCAAACGCAGCGAAACCATCACCAACAAATGGGTCGCCTCCAAGGCCGGCTGGACGCCTTACGACGGCGTGCGCGTTACGGGGTGGCCCGTCGGCACCTTCATCCGCGGCCGCCGCGTGATGTGGCAGGGCGAGTTGGTGACGGCGTCGCAAGGCGAGCCGGTGCGGTTTCTGGAGACGCTGAAGGCGTAGGGCGTCTCGTTCTCCGCTCTCGCCACAACCTCGCCGTCGTCCCGGCGAAGGCCGGGACCCATAACCACAGGGAGAAGTTTGGCGAAGACCAGTAGTTGCTAGTCCTACCCTCGGTACGAATACCTACATTCACCGATAGGTCACGCGGTATGGCTCCCGGCCTTCGCCGGGACGACATTGAGGAAGCATGGGAGAGCATTCGATGACCCAACCGGCACCCCTCATCACCACCGAGCAACTCGCTGCGATCCTCGGCGATCCCAGCCTCCGCCTCTACGACTGCACGACCTATAATGAGCCGGTGCCGCCGGGCAGCGATGTGCCTTATCGCGCCGTGCCCGGCGACAAGACGTTCGAGGACGGCCACATTCCGGGCGCCGATTTCCTCGACCTGCAAGGCGAGTTCTCCGACACCTCCGCGCAGCACTTCTTCATGATGCCTGGTATCGCGCAGTTAGAGGCCGCCTTCGGCCGCCACGGCCTCGATGCGACCAGGACCGTCGTGCTCTACAGCATCGGCACGATGATGTGGGCGACGCGGTTCTGGTGGATGCTGCGTTCGCTCGGCGTCGATGCGCAGGTGCTCGACGGCGGGTTCGACAAATGGAAGGCCGAGGGGCGGCCAGTCGAGACGGGTGTATCGAAGGGCTATCCGGCCACGACCTTCAAGGCCACACCGCGCGCGGGCTTCTTCGTTGACAAGAATACTGTGAAGGCTCGGATCGGCGATCCCTCGACGGCAATCGTCAACGCGCTCGGGCCGCAGTTTCATCGCGGCCTCGAGCCGAGCCGCTACGGCCGGCCCGGCCGTGTTCCCGGCAGCGTCAACGTTCCCGCCGCAACGCTGACGAATCCCGACAAGACGCTGACGACGCTTGCGGATGCCGAAGCCAAATTCGCTGCGGCAGGCGTCACGCGCGACAAGAATGTGATTTGCTATTGCGGCGGCGGCATCTCGGCGACGATTGATTTGTTGCTGCTGACGCAGCTCGGCTACGACAAGCTGATGCTGTACGATGCCTCGATGGGCGAGTGGGCGAGGGATCCGGCGCTGCCGATCGAGACCGACTAAGGCGCGCATTCCCGACCCTGCCGGGAACATCTCCCGGTCATCGCGAGACTAATGCTTGTCAGCAGGGAGCAGCTTCCGTGCGATAAGCGCGGCAGACTTCGCGAATTTATTCGCCAAGTCATTCATCCGTAAACTGGCCCCGCCCGCGTGGCGGGGTCATTTTCGAAAACTGCTTATTGCCGGGAGATGTCGACCGAGAATTCGCCGTTGCGGATGCGGGCGGGAAAACCCTCGACGAATTTCGCCACCGCGTCTTCGCCATAGGTGCCGACGAGCTCGGCGAGCGCCGCGAACAGGCTCGCCTGCGCCAGGCAATCGCCGTCAACGCCGTCATGGCGCGCCTCGGCCCAGGCTTCGTTGAGATAGCTCAGCGCGGCCTGTTTCTGCTCGTGATCGGGCAGCGGCGCGCGGGCGGGGGCGTAGGACACTGGATGGCTCATGAAACTCGACAGGGCTGGGGCGCGATCCACGGCGATGCGCTGCACGAGAGGTGTAGCACGCGTATTAACGCTCGCTAGGCCACATCTTTAGGAACGGTTAATGGCGGTGGACAAAGACGATGTCGGGGTTCCAGGCACTGTCATTCCGGGGCGCGACGAAGTCGCGAACCCGGAATCCATCGTGCCACCAACTCTGCGGCTTGATGGATTCCGGGTTCGCGCTGCGCGCGCCCCGGAATGACGAAGAAAATTAGTTCGCGTAACGCGCAGTCAGATCGCGCGAGATCTTCGAGCCTTCCTCGATGTAGCGGCGGATCGCGACGGTCGCGGCTGGCGTGCAGCTCCGGTAGGTCTGCTGGAAGCCGTTATAGCCGCGGTTGAAACCGGCGATCATGCGGGTGCGGCGCTCGCCCGAGGGGGTCTCGGCATCGATCAGCGCCTGCATCTCGCTGCGCCATTTGTTGCCCTCGTTGGACCCGCAGATGCCGCGCAGATAGTGCAGGCCGCCGAGGATCTCGGCCAGCCGCTGGAGATCGCCGTCAAACGGCGCCGCCACGTCCTGGGCCCGGGCGGGCACGGAAACGCAGGCGAGAACCAGGGCAAAAATGGCCAGAAATCGCGTAGACATCGGCGGGGTGTATGCCCCCTCGGGGCTGGAGAAGCAAGGCGAGCCGCGCGGGCGGTGCGCTCCCTCCCCACTTGCGGGGGAGGGTCGGGGAGAGGGTGCTTCCGCTGGCGAGAGAACCCCCTAGAGGAGAAAGCCCTCACCCGCGCCTTCGGCGCGACCTCTCCCGCAGGCGGGAGAGGTGCAGCGGGGCGCGCGGTTGGATCTAGGGTCCGATCAGCCTGTGCGCGGACTGGATGACCTCCTCCAGCCCCCCGGTCAGCTTGAGGTCGCCGAGGCTCGCCAGGGTGTCAGGGGCGATCCAGCGGTAATCGTCGAGCTCGTCGTTGAGAGCCGGTTCCCCGGCCGCCCAGCGGGCGGCAAAGGAAATGATCAGGTAATGGCCGGCGCCGGCCGTGGCCGGCAGCACCTCGCGCCAGCCGGCGAGGCCAACGATCTCGATTCTGAGCCCGGTCTCCTCGTCGACCTCGCGCGCCAGCGCCTGGTGTAGCGATTCACCGAACTCGACCCGGCCGCCTGGTAGCGAATAGAAGCCCTTGGCGGGCGAGCGGGCGCGGCGGACCAGCAGCACCTCGCCGTCGCGAAAGATCGCGGCTGAGACTGCGAGCTGGGGATGGGTGGGCTGGACGACCGGGGCCATATCTCTTCAACTACCCGGGCTCAATTCGCCATGATGGTGTCGACGTCGGCTTCTGCGCCGCCATTGATGATGCCGCCGCAGGCCGCGATCAGCGGCTTGACCCAGAGAGTTGCCTGCTCGGCGAGGCGCACTCGGGTCGTGTCCTTCTCGACGTCACGCATGGCCCAGCCGACCGCTGATAGAATCGAGGTCATGGTGTCGGTGAGGTGGTCGAACTGCGTGCGCACATTGGGATCGGCCTTCTCATAGGCTTCGATGGCAAGATCGCGCGCCTTGAAATTCGACGCGGTGAAATGTTCGGCATAGGACAGCGGTGACCATGTCAAGAAATCTTCCGCGCATTCCGGCATGTCCGGGACCATTTCCAGGAGCATCACGGCTTCATTAAAATGGTTGAGATAGTCAGTGGCAAGCCCGGTCCGCGGATTGATGTTGGCCACGCGCAGCCGATCGGCCCAGGCCGCGGCCTCGGGGCCCGTCTGTGCTTGCGTCCGCGCGGGTTGGGAGGCCGTTGAGCTCATCTGCCGCAGTGTTAGCGTTCGGGGTTAAAAGGACCTGAACGGACCCTAAATAGGCCCTCAAGGATGTGTGGACGCTTCGTCATAACTTCGGCCCCCGCGGCTTTGCGGCAACTGTTCGGCTATATCGAGCAACCGAATTTCCCGCCCCGGTACAATGTGGCCCCGACGCAACCGATTCCGGTCGTGCTGGTCGAGAACGGCGCCCGCCACTTCCGCCTGATGCGCTGGGGCCTGCTGCCGAGCTGGGTCAAGGACCCCCGGGGCTTCACGTTGCTGATCAACGCACGTTCGGAGACGCTGCTGGAAAAGCCCGCCTTCAAGAACGCGATTCGCCGGCGTCGCGGCCTGATTCCCGCCGACGGCTATTACGAATGGAAGGCGATGGACGGCCGCAAGCAGCCGTTCTTCATCCATCGCGCCGATGGCGCGCCGCTCGGCTTTGCCGCGGTGTTCGAGACCTGGGCCGGACCGAACGGCGAGGAGCTCGACACGGTCGCGATCGTCACGGCGGCGGCCGGCGAGGATCTCGCCGGGCTGCATGACCGCGTGCCCGTCACCATCAGCCCGCGCGATTTCGAGCGCTGGCTCGATAGTCGCGGCGATGAGATCGACGCCGTGATGCCGCTGATGACGGCTCCGCGCATCGGCGAATTCGCCTGGCACCCGGTCTCCACCCGCGTCAATCGCGTCGCTAATGACGACGAGCAATTGCTGCTGCCGATCAGTGCCGAAGAGATGGAGGCGGAGATGGTGAAGCCGAAGAAGGTCGTGCGGAAAGCCGCGGCCGGGTCGGCTGATGACGGGCAGGGATCGTTATTCTAAGCAAGCTGGTGCCATTCACTTCGCCGTCGTCCCGGATCTGCGCTGACGTTTGTCCGGGACGACAGCTGAGTTTTTGGCTGCTGCTCTACACAATCTCCCTTGCCCTTAACGCCGCAATCTCCGCCGCGTCAAAACCCAACTCACCCAGCACCGTGTCCGTATCCGCACCAAGCTCCGGCGCCATCCGATCCAGCCTGCCGCCACCATGCGCGAGCTTGAATCCGCTGCCGGCGAAGCGCAGGCGGCCGTAGGGTGTGTCCAGCTCCTGAATGGCGCCGCGTGCCGCGATCTGCGGATGATCGATGACCTCCTCGATCTTCCAGATGCTGGCGCAGGGCGCGCCGGCGTCTTCCAGAATCGTCTCCCATTCGCGCGCCGGCTTTGCTGCGAGCGCTTCCTCGATGATGGCGCGCAACGCGGGCTCGTTCTCGTTGCGCGAGAACCAGTCGGCAAAGCGCGGATCGGACAGCGTATCCTCGCGGCCGAGGGCAGACATCAGCGCACGGTATTGCTTCTCGTTGTTGACGGCGAGCAGGATGTGGCCGTCGCCGCATTTGAACAAATTCGCGGTGGTCCTGCGGCTCACCGCCTGGTTGCCCGACAATTGCTGGCGATGGCCGGCGACCGACCAGTCCGCGATCTGCCCCGACAGAAACGCCATCGTCGCCTCCAGCATGGAGACGTCGACGAACTGGCCCTGGCCGGTGCGGTCGCGCTGATACAGCGCGCTCGACACGCCGAACGCGGCGGTCGCGCCTGACAGCACATCGCACACCGCAAAGCCTGCGCGGGTCGGGCCGGTCTCGGGATGGCCTGATATCGCCATGATGCCGGACAGCGCCTGCATCTTGCCGTCATAGCCGGGCCGCAGGCGGTCCGGGCCGGTCTGGCCGAAGCCGGACACCGCGCAATAGATCAGCTTTGGATTGAGCGCCGAGAGTGCCTCATAGCCAATGCCGAGCTTGTCCATCACGCCGGGGCGGAAGTTTTCCATCACGACGTCGACCTGCGCGGCGAGCTTCTTCACGATGGCGATGGCATCGGGCTTTTGCAGGTCGAGCGTCAGGCTGCGCTTGTTGCCGTTGATGGCCTGGAACGCCGGCGCAAGCCCGCGCTCGGCCCATTCGCGCGACAGCGGCGTGCGGCGCATGTCCTCGCCCTCGCGCCGCTCGACCTTGATGATGTCGGCGCCGAGCAGGGCGAGCTGGTAGCTCGCATAGGGGCCGGCCAGCACTTGCGTGAAATCCAGGATCTTCACGCCCTCGAACGGTCGCATCACGTCGCTCTCCCTTTTTGACTATCGTTGTCGGAGGACGTCAGGCAGCGCGGTTGCCGCGCGCGATCTCCTTCTGCTTGTCGAATTCGGCGCGGCGGCGCGCGAGTTCTTCCGGCGAAAGCTGCGCGACATTGTTGTAATCGAGCTTCCAGGAAGCATCCTCGCTCCAGCGCAGCGGCGACTGCATCGTGGTCTGCGGCCCGCTCGCAGTCTCCAGCAGTTTTAGCGCGAGCTCCAGCGTCTGCGTCTGCGAGGCGACGTCATGCGGCTTGCCGGCGGAATTTCCGAGCGGGAAATCCGAGAACAGAAAGCGCGGCACGGCGGCGTGCTCGATGATGTCCTTGGCGCAACCCATCACCACGGTCGGAATGCCGTTGGCCTCCAGATGCCGCGCCACCAGCGCCGTGGTCTGGTGACAGACCGGGCAGTTCGGCACCAGCACGGCGACATCGACCGCATCGGCGAGGCAGCGCGCCAGAATCTCCGGCGCGTCGGTGTCGAGGGTGACGCGATGGCTGCGGTTGGTCGGCGCGCCGAAGAAGCGAGGGGCGACTTCGCCAATCCGTCCCGCGGCCCGCGCCTTCAGGAGTTGCGGCAGCGGAAACCAGGTACCGTTGTCGGTGGCCGACGTGTGCTTGCGGTCGTAGCCGATGTGCGAGATGCGCAGATCGTGCTGCTTGGAGGTGTCGCCGTCATAGACCTGGTAAAACTTCGCGCCGCCATTATACGCTGCGCCGGGCCCTTGGTCGCCTTTGGCCGGATCGTAAGGTGCTGCCGTCGTGATGATGGTGACCCGCGACTGCGAAAGCGGCTTCTTCAGCGGCTGGAACGGCGCCTCGGTGTAATGCGCCCAGCGATAGGCTGTGGTGTAGCCGATCGCCGTGTAATAATCGCGCGTGCGCTGCATATAGGGGACGGGGGCATCGTAGTCGGGTGCAAAGCCGAATTCGTCGTCGCGCGGAGCGGACATGGGGCGCGTCTCCTAGGGTTCTTGTTGAGGCCAGACTAGAGATAGTCGGCGGGGAGCTCAACAGCGGGTAGGGCAGCGCAGGCCAGAATTGCAGTTGCGGATGATGCCGCACGGGCACTGTTTCCCCTCTCCCCTTCCACAAGGGGAGAAGGGAAGGCAGCTCGCGAGTTATCTAAAGATATGCAGCGCCGCATATTGCAGCAGCATGATCGCCTTGGCGTCGATGATGCGTCCGTCCGCGATCATCGCCAGCGCCTCGTCGATACCGAGCTCCAGCACCTCGATGTCCTCGCCTTCGTGCTCGAGGCCCCCGCCGGCGCTGACGCGCATCTCCGGCTCGTACTCGGCGACGAAGAAATGCAGCTTTTCGGTGATGGCGCCGGGACTCATGAACGCCTCGAACACCTTGTGGACGTGGTGCAGGCGATAGCCGGTCTCCTCCTCGGCCTCGGCGCGGATGCGCACCTCGGGTGAGGCATCGTCCAGCACGCCGGCGGCCGCCTCAATCAGAAGATCGTCGTAGCCGCGGATATAGGCCGGCAGACGGAACTGGCGCACCAGGATCACCGTGCGCCGTGCGCGATTGTAGGGCAGCACGGCGGCGGCGTTGTCGCGCTCGTAGGTTTCCCGGTGCTGCGTCTGCCACTCGCCATTGGCGCGCCGGTATTCGAGCGTGGTGTTCTTCAGGATTGTCCAGTTGTCCGAGAGCACGCGGACGTCCTTGATGCGGACGCGATCGGAAATGGTCATTGCTGTCTTCCGGGATCGCGGCCGTCGAGCCACTTTTGGAACATCACCGAGGTGGATTCCTCGAAGCCGAGCGAGGCGTAGAACGCATTGGCCTGCGCGTTTTCGCGGCGGACCAGGAGCTGGAGCTTTGCGATGCCGGCCCCGCGCAACCAGTCCTCGGCCGCGGCCATGATCACCCGGCCATAGCCGCGCTTGCGGCTATCGGGATCGACGGCGACGTAATAGACCCAGCCGCGATGGCCGTCATGGCCGACCATGACAGTCGCGGCGATTGCGCCACTATTGCGGCCGACCAGGATCGTCGAATTGTCGCGCCGCCGCGCCAGCGTGATGTCGGCATGCGGATCGTTCCAGGGGCGCGTCAGGCCGCAGCGCTGCCACAGCGCGACGACCGGCTCGATATCGGCATCTTTGATCGCATCGATCGCGAGGGCGGAGGACGCGGATTCGTTCACAGCACTTTCCCCGGATTCATGATGCCAAGCGGATCGAGCATTGCCTTGATCGCGCGCATCAGCTCGATCGCGGTCTTGTCCTTCACATCAGGCAGTTCGTCGCGCTTGAGCACGCCGATGCCGTGCTCGGCCGAGATCGAGCCGCCCATGCGCAGCACGATCGCGAACACCACGGCGTTCATTTCGTGCCAGCGCGCCAGATAATCCGCGCTGTTGGCGCCGATGGGCTGGCTGACATTGTAGTGCAGATTGCCGTCGCCGAGATGGCCGAACGGCACCGGCCGCGCGCCGGGGATCAGTTTTACCACGGCGGCATTGGCCTCCGCGATGAAGGCGGGCACGGCGGCCACCGGCACGGAGATGTCGTGCTTGATCGAGCCGCCCTCCGGCTTCTGCGCCGACGACATCTCGTCGCGCAGCTTCCAGAAACCGGCGCGCTGGGTCAGGTTGGCCGCAATCACGGCGTCGTCGACGATCTCCTCCTCCATGGCGCGGGTCAGGATCGCCTCTAGCGGCGCGCGGGCATCCTCGCCCGGTGAGGACAATTCCATCAGCACGTACCAGGGATGCTTCGCCTGGAGCGGATCGCGCACGTCGATGCCGTGGCGGATCGAAAAATCCACCGCCATCTCCGACAGCAGCTCGAAGCTCGTCAGCGCGTTCGCGGCTTCGCCCTGTGCAATCGTGAGCAGCTTCAGAGCCGCCTCAGGCGACTTCAGCCCGACGAACGCGGTCTCGATCGCCCGCGGCTTCGGGAAAAGTCTCAGCGTCGCCGCCGTGATGATGCCGAGCGTGCCCTCCGCGCCGATGAAGAGGTTGTGCAGATTGTAGCCGGTGTTGTCCTTCTTCAGCTTCGACAGCACGTTGAGCACGCGCCCGTCGGCGAGCACAACTTCGAGCCCCAGCGCCATCTCGCGCGCGACGCCATAGGCGAGCGCGGCGGTGCCGCCGGCATTGGTCGAGAGATTGCCGCCGATGGTGCAGCTGCCCTCCGCGCCGAGCGACAGCGGAAACAGCCGGTCCACTTCAGCGGCCTTCTGCTGCGCGATCTGCAGCACCACGCCGGCCTCGCAGGTCATGGTGTTGGAGGCGACGTCGACCTCGCGGATCTTGTCCAGACGGCGCAGCGATACCACCACCTCGCCATTGTGCGGCGTCTGCCCGCCGACGAGCCCGGTATTGCCGCCCTGCGGCACCAGCGCGATTTTGTGCGCGGAGGCGAGCTTGCAGATCGCGGCGACTTCCGCCGTTGAGCCCGGGCGCAGCACCAGCGGCGAGCGGCCGTGGAACAGATTGCGCTCCTCGGTGACGTAGGCCTCGATGTCGGCCGCGTCTGTGATCGCGTGCCTGTCGCCGACGATCTTGCGGAATTGTTCAATCAGCTCGGGCGCAAGCGGAGGAGTTGCTGATTTATTGATGTTCATGCCTTCTTCTCTCATTCCGCTTCTTATCGCGCCACCGCGGCCCGGCGCAGCCGATCGTTGATCGCCTCGCCCAGACCCTCTTCGGGGATCGTCATCACCGCGATCGCCCGCGGTCCCTTCGCATCGAGAGCGCGAAGATAACCGAACAGATTGGCGGCGGCCTCATCGAGATCAGCCGCGGGCGACAAATTCATGACAGTCACCTCAGCGTCAAGGCTGGGCAGTTGCACGGGGCCGAACGCCAGCAGCGCCTCGCCCGGCGCGACGTCGCGCGCATTGAGCCGCACATTGGCCCGCGGCGCGTAATGCGAGGCCAGCATGCCCGGCGCCAGCGGCTGGCTGTCGTCGCTCTCGGCGTCTGCGGGCGGCCGCGCCAGCGGTGCGCCAAGCACCGCCTCGATTTTCTCGCGCGAAAGTCCGCCCGGACGCAGCATCATTGGCGCCTCGAAGCAGCCGAGAATCGTCGATTCGACGCCGACCGCGACCGGCCCGCCGTCGACGATCAGGTCGATCCGCCCCGAAAGGTCGCTCTCGACATGGGCGGCCAGCGTCGGCGAGACATGGCCGGAGATGTTTGCGGACGGCGCCACCACCGCCCCGCCAAAGGCGCGCAGAATCGCCTGCGCCACCGGATGGGCGGGAATGCGGATCGCGACCGTATCGAGGCCAGCGGTGGCGAGATCGGCCACCGGGCAGCCCTCCGTCTTCGGCACCACCAGCGTCAGCGGCCCCGGCCAGAATGCCTCCGCCAGGCTCAGGGCGCGCGCGTCGAACCGGCCGATGGCCTGCGCGCCCGCGAGGTCGGCGACATGGGCGATCAGCGGATTGAAGGCCGGCCGGCCCTTGGCGGCGTAGAGATGGGCGATTGCGGTCGCATTGGCGGCGTCCGCCCCGAGGCCATAGACGGTCTCGGTCGGGAACGCGACGAGGCCGCCCGAGGCCAACGTCCGGGCGGCGGCCCCTGCGGTCGCCCCGCCGGCCGGCAAAATCAGCGTTTCAAGACCCGTTTTCACTGGGACGAAATTCCTCAAATCGGCCGCTTGCGGTGCGCCAAGCCCGACGCTATAAGCCGGCCTCTTGTCGGAGTGTGGCTCAGCCCGGTAGAGCACTGCGTTCGGGACGCAGGGGTCGCAGGTTCGAATCCTGCCACTCCGACCATTCTTTCAAATACTTATACTTTCGATGATTTTTGCGCGCAACGAAATGCGCAACGAAATGGCTCGATCGGAGCAATGTGGTGGCTGTAGAGCTCGATTCTGCATACGAGCGTTGGAGTAAGGCCGTGCACGCGCTTGTCACAGCCAACGATCGGTTTCTGCAGATTTCGCCGAGGGATCCTGAGAAGTCCGGGGCTTGGGCGAAGGTGCGGGCCGCTCAATCTGAGCTCGACGCTGCAGCGAACGAAATCGATCCCAAGTTCCCCGCGCGGGACTAGCGTTGGCCGCCAAACGCCTCAGCGGCTTCTTCCTGGAATTCAGGATGGTGATGACCGTAGTTTGCCTCAAGCTGCTCTACCGTCATTCCAAGCCAGCCAGCAGCCTCCCACATATCGACGCCGGCCTGCATCAGCCACGTCGCTGCTGTATGGCGTAGCGAATGCCGGACAACATCCTCGCCAAGCCCCGCGTCCTGCAGAATACCTTCCCAAGCTGACCTGATCTTGCCGGCAAGCGGCTGGCCATCGTGAATGCGGTTCACGACGAATCTGATTTGTTCGCCGTTCTCCAGAATGCCGGCCGCGCGCAGTTCGCTCGATCGCATTTGGTCGATCTTGCGCCAGCGGACCAAGTGAGGGCGCAGGCGGCTAGCGATCTTTGCCGGAGGGCGCCGTTTCTTAGTTGACCGTTCCAGGGCGCCTTTGCCCTGATAGACCATGCCGTCGAGGTTCATCCATGGATGCGTGGTGGTGGCGAGCCATTGTGTGCGCCGAATCGTTTCCTCGCGCCGCGCGCTGTAAACGCCAATCAGACAAAAGCGGGCGGCCGGATAGCGTCGCCGGATGATCCACCGCTCCCGGCGCAACAGCTTGCCATCTTCCTTTCGTTTCCAGGATTTTCGCTCGTTATCCCACACGTAGCCGATCGCGGCACCGAGCAGGCGCGCGGCTTCGTTGCGCGTCAGCCAGCGGTGGCGGCCTTCCGCCTTGGGAGGTAGGGTAATCTTCGGAACGACGCTCAGCGTGTGCTCCGCATGGTACGCGTTGATGGCAGCACGTAAATCCTCAAGCCGGCGCCTAGCGGTTTGCTCGGAAACTTTGTCTTGACGTGGCTTAATCCCGGCCTGCCTGTTGTTTTCATTCGGCGTGTTCGTGGACCAGTCCACGAAGTCGCGGCACAGCTGGGCCTTGAGCTTGCTCACTGTCTTGTCACCGAAGAAGCCATTCAGATCGAGGAGCCGGATGAGCAGTAGATCATGCTGCGCCCAGGCTCGCTCGTCACTCTTATCCTTTGGCCGTTTGGATATCTCGTAGGCAGTAAGGACGTCGGCTATGGCGAGGACCCCAGGGTCACTTGCCCCGATTGTGGTTGGGTGCCGTCCGCCGATGTAGGTTTCGAGCGCTTTCGCAGCGCCGTCAATGTCGTCGCGGCTGCAACCTGTGCGGATCTGCCGTCGCTTTCCCTCCGATCGATCGAGGATGACCCAGCATCCGTCGTCTTCTCGGAACCAGAGTCGCGGCGGCTTGGCTTTGCGGCCCGGCATGATGGCTTTACCAATTTGCGGATAGCACGAGGCGTCGTCAAATCTTTACCTGCCACTTTGGCGATTTCAAGAGTCCCAACTGCCGCTGCCCTGCGCAGTGATGATAATGTCAGTGGACCTTGCGGAAAAAACACGGCGACAGCCTCGACAAAGGTCATCGCTTCATCCTCGTTCCATTGGGAGGGATCCGGTCGTGCTTTCGCGCGCGCAAGCTTGTCGGCATTTCGCTTGGGCATATGTTGGACCCGGGACCTTTGCTTCCGCTGTTCTGATCAACGTGTAAGCAAAATCTGCCCTTCGTGAAGCTTGATGCCTTGGCCGGTGCGGCAATCGGCGACTTCCGAGTACAAATTGGACGATCGAGGACTCTGAATCATCGCATTCCCAAATGGCGTGATGTTCGGCTTCAACGAAAATTCGTGGCCATTCCCAAATCGTCCATCCGTAAAGCAGTGTCCCTCCGTCTCTCGCAACCTTTGCGGCAACGTTGCTGAAGCACTCGCTGGCAACGGCGCCGGGCTCAGGCAAGACTGAGATCCAGACAGGCTGTCGGTCTGGGCTGAGTTCGCGGCAAAGGGCCAGGATGGGCTCGGAGATCTCCCGCGGGGAGGGGGTAAAGGTTCTCTGGAAGATCTCAGTTCGTATCGCCGGCATGGCCTCCATTCCCATTTTGGGCCTGAAAGGAGGATTATCGCTCTTGAGGCGATAGATCGAGCTAAGATATTGATTTGTCTTATCGATACCCCCATATTTAGTTGAGTAAGACGCTTGCTGGTCGGAGGTCAGGTTCCTTAGACCTTGGCGATTTTCCGGGTTTTTGCCCCGTTGCCCGAGCTTATCGGAACTGCTAGTTTGAACGGACAGGGAACATCCGCCGTCCAAGAGGATTGGTGGGTAGCTGGATTTTTAAGGGTCGATGCCCTATTTTGCACCCTGAGATAGGCACTGGTCGAGAGCCATGAGCGTCCGGATCAACCGGGAATACGTGAACGACACCGCGAAGCTGATCATGCATCGGCTTATTGCGCGGCAGATCGGTCGCGACCCGTCGCTGGTCGAAAGGGCTAAGGATTCTTTGGCCCATAACTACCAGCGTTTCGAAGGCTACGCTTTCGTTCGCGAGTGGTCGGACATGCTTGGCTTTCCTCCTTCTACGGTCCGCCGCCGTCTGACGAGCCGCGACGAAGAGATGACGCGTCTGCGTCTGTCCTCACCTTTCGTTTTGGCGGAAGGCATCAATTTCGAGGACGACACTCTGCGCCGTCGTATCTGGAAGGCGGCGAAGCGGATTGCCGAGAGATCTGCGATCCATCAGACCGCGGGACTTCCGCGGATGGCTGCGTGACACAAAACTCGTTTGTTCGCACTATTGAAGACCTTGTCGAGACAGTCAGGGTGATCGCCCGGCTATTTAAAACCGACAAGGTCTTCATCATCGGCAGCCAAAGCATCTTGCTTTCATGGCCAGACGCACCAATCGTCCTACGCACCTCTGGCGAAATCGACGCTTATCCGGAAAACGCGAAGATTTGGGAGATCCAGCAGAAGGAACTGGATCCCGAAGACGATCCAGAGGCTTCAGAAGAGATCAATGCCCTCTATGGCGAGGGCTCTAAATTCCATCGCGAGCACGGCTTCTATATCGACGGTGTCGACGAGAACACCGCGCGGCTTCCTGAAGATTGGAACAAGCGGGCGATCACCAAGACGGTCGACGTCGACGATCGAAAGGTCCTAGCCGTTGCCCCATGTCCTGAGGACATCATCGTATCCAAACTCGCTCGCTTGTCCGACAAGGACAAGGAGTTCGTGGAAGGCTACCACCAGGCGCGACCGTTCGATCGCGAGCTCGTTGTCGAGCGCATCAAGGCGACGAAGCTTGAGGCCGAACTTCAGGAGCGAGCCATAAACTTCGTGCGCGGCCTTGCGGATGCGCCGAAAGCAGATGCTGCGGCAGGCAAGACGGTCGGATCATAGCCGTTGCCGGCTGTGCAACCTATCGCGCCTTGATTCAGCGTCGCGCGTCGGCGGGGGGCGTTGCGCTTCAGCGCTTCTCATTCAGGTCCTCCAATTCGATCGAAGCAAACACTCAGAGTCTGCAGGGCGCGATCGGGACGCGACAGCGCCTCTGAGAACAGTTGCGCCCACATAGGCGGCACTTTGTCTGCGGCAATTCTATTCGGCCATCTTTCGATTGTTTGAAAAAGGGCGTCTTCCAACTCTCCCGGAAACCCGCGATCCGCCGCCAAGCGCACAGCCATTCGGAGCCTGTCCTTGGCGCTCACCGATTGTGGCACCTGCGATAACAAAGACCACCCTTTAGACGTCTCTTTGATCGCCTCACGGTGGCAAATTTCCTCGAAAGCTCCGAGAAGCAGTTTGACCACGGTATCGCTACGTTTTCCGTACTTGACCGGGGGCGTCGTGAGATCAGTGAGGATCCTCGCTGGCAGCTCTGGATCAGCTTTCTCCTCCTCCAGCCAAGCAAGGAGAATATCCGCCATCGTGCCGCATCCCGACGTTTTCAGTTCGGAAACTTTGTCGGCATCTCCTTTCGCTAACGCCGTCTCATTTCTCAATCGTCGTCCAAGTGCGTAGGATCTAATCAGGTGGCGAAGTTTGGCGGCGCTAAACACTATGTAGTCAAGTGGATCGGATTCAGGAGATTCCGGTCGTGGCGGCTCCGCTCGTAGGATGAGATCCAGAACTCGGGCTTGGAAGATCAGAAAGTCAAAAAACTCGGGTGCGTCGGCTCTGGCCGCCGAGAGAGACAACGATTGCCAAAAATCGCCCTTATCCCACTCGAGGTACTCGTAGCTTATTGTTGTCGCACATGCGTTGGAATTAAATGTAGCCAAATCCTTGTGCTGAACGACCGGTCTAATCAAGCCGTCCATGTCAGTAGGATGATCGAGGACAGCCGACGCGCCAATGGCGATTAAATGATCTATGTCCATCGGCCGGGGGCCAAACAGCATGCTTGAGTATCCGGATACGCCAGCTCCGCGCCTCTTGAAATCGAAGCTTTCCGGATTGATAAGGTTCAAGTCTGGAGCTGCTTCCTGGGGCATGCCATTGAGTGCCCTAGTGTAAGCGCGGATGCCAGGTCGCAGAGCGCCTTCGATGACCTGTAGCCAGCGGCGCTGGCCGAAACGATCGGTCTGCCACCACACACCCTCGATCTTCCGGCTCAACGCCGCTGCCCTAAGGGACGGCTCTTCGGTGATGTCAGCTACTGTAAATGGAAGCTCGCTTCGTAGCAGGAGATCTCCCGGCAGTGACGGTAACCAGGATGGACCTGCAAACAGTGCCAAATAGCCCTTGGAGCTGAATTCAAGATGCCAGGTCGCGGCATAGATGGTCACGATCGAGAACGCGGCAATTACACAGATAGTGGTGACTACTGAACGCCACCGCGCCAATAGCGCGGTGAACGTTCCAGGCGGTGGGCGAGTTGAGGGGGCGATCGGCAGGTAGATATTATCGCGTGACAGTCCGCCGGAAACCGGCTCCTGCGGGGCTCTCCCTTTGAGATTGAACGCGAGCGCAGGTACTCTTCTCTTTAGGTAGGGAAACAAGGCCTCATCCAGGCTAACGTGCTCCGAGCGAAGCCGCGCCGCTTCGTCGATTTTCTCGAACAACGCCAGCGCAAGCAAACTTGACCCACTGGCGTCAGTTGCAGATTTTAGGAGATCGTCTTCGTAGGCTAGTTGATCCGCTTGACACGAAGCGACGAACAACCTGCAACGAGAGCCTTCCAACCGGCTGAAGAACTCGCTGCCCCAGAATACCGCCTCCGCGTGGCAGCAATCCACAAAGATCAGGACGTTCTTTGCTTGCATTCTACGGAGCGCATCGTCGATAAATTGGGCATCGACGCCTTGGCCAACCTGCGGATGGTCGTACGCGCAGAAGTTGGCGCCGTTTGCCGTACGACGACCGTGACCGGCAAGATAGATCAGCACGAAATCAAGGTTTTGCAGGGTCGCGAGTGTCTCGAGCGAGGATTTAATTGTAAGGTGAGTCGCCTGCGCGTTGAAAAATGCGAAATGTCTCGACTGCTCGCGCGGGAAGGTGTCGGAAACCCACGCGTGGACACGGCGGGCGTCTGCGCTAGCACATTTCAGGGGCAATTCATCCCCTTGGTAGAACCCTTGGGGGTACTCGTCGATTCCAATCGCGAGGGAGGCAAAACGGGCTTGGGCCATCGGCTACCAAACGAAAAAATCTCGGATGCCGGCCGATGAGCCTCTCGATCCCTTAACGCCTGCGGGAGCGTGGGCAATCAGCTTCTGCAGTATTATTGGTGCGGCCAGACCAACGAAGTAGACGTCAAATGGAACTCCGTCAGAGCCGAATCGAACCCACGCGAGAAACGCGCCCACCAAGACCATCGCAATCGTCACAATCCAGTAAAAAACCGACTTTGCGTAGATCGGCACACGACCACCGCGTCGAAGTCCATACCAATGAAGAACCTCCGCCGAGATTCCGCCGGCCGCGCCAACGGAAAAAACGGAAAAATCGCTGCTGAGAGTGGCAACCATGGTGTCCCGCCATTTGTACAATTTTTGGGTTACGAGGCGCAATTATATCGCGCAGCGAGAAGCCATAAAGCGCGCGCGGACCTCTTCATACTGGCTATACTCGCTTGGCTCCCGAAGTGGACCGCGCTGTCGAACATACGTCGGCTCACCCAACGCCCGCCGGATCTGAAAGTAATCCAGCGATCGGCTCGCGATATCTAGGCGTGTTTTTGAAGGTGCCCGTATAATCAGTCACCGGAGAACCCAAACGGTACGCTTGACGTCCTGAAGTCGTCGGGAAGGAGTTCACGACCAATTGGAAGCGCTGACCGAGCCGCGCATCTCGGGCGGCGGCAGACGCGACATGCGACGCCGATCGGCGTTGCCTCCTCCGAGCGTGGTCCATGGCCGCCGCGCATATAGACCAATTGCCCGGCGTGCCCGGCTGCGCAGCCAATTGCGATTGCGCGCTCGACGCGGATTGCACCGAACGAGCCTCCGCCGGCGGTGCCCATCGCGCGCATCTCGCCGAAGATGATTTTGACGGGTATACGAACACAAGGTGCGCGAGCTACTTCCGCCGGAGGAGTTTTGGGAGCTGCGCCGTAAGTTCAAGGTGGAAAGCTCAGCAAACCTGATTTATTCTTTCGGAATTGCGTAGCGAGGAGACTAACGTGGCAACTGGCGTGGTAAAATGGTTCAATGCGACCAAAGGTTTCGGCTTCATTCAACCCGATGATGGCGGCCAAGATGTTTTTGTGCACATAAGCGCCGTCGAGCGCGCTGGTCTCTCGGACCTGCGTGAGGGACAGAAGGTCTCTTACGAGGTCAAAGTCGATCAGAGGCGGGGCAAGAGCAGCGCGGAAAATCTGCGCGTATCTTGATCACTGCATTTTTCTCTCAAGATCTCTCAGGAGCGTGTGGAGAAAGTCGCTCGCGCAATCATATCGCGCGCCGCCGCCGGCGATATCATGCGCGCGCGGCTCTACTATACTGCCAACGGTTTCGCGGCCGAGTAAATCAGCTCTTTCAGACCACTGCTGCAATAGACGATCAGGAATGTCTTCCGCGGACCCGAACAGCTTCAGAAGGCATTCCTCACCTTCGGCTTTGTGGTCGTGATGAGCTTTCGCCGCATAGAAAGCGAATAGTCCACGAAAAGCATCACGGGAAACGGCCGGTTTTGCCATTGCAATGTCCCCGGAAAAATTGACTGCTCAATGGGACGATCTTGATTGTCCAGTGCAGGAAAATCCAGCAAAACTTTCGTCGCACGTCACAAGAAAAGGCCGCCCTTTGGACGGCCTCAGGTTGTTCGCTATGCTGATCTAAAATCGTGCTGAAAGCACCGACGTAGCCTTGTTGCTACGTCAGACCCCGGGTGTAAATAGATGCGAGATGAACGTTCCAGCCCCGGCCCTAAGATTATGCCAAGGTGATTTGCTTCTGCCAATGTAAATCCGATGAATGCCGGGAAAGAATGCGAATTCCCAACTTATGTTAGTTTTCGTTTGGAACTCGGCAGGTTGAAAATCATGATGATCTATCAGAATTGCGTGCTCGACGAACTTGGTAATGCGCTGAGTTTAGACTTAGCGCGACTGCGCAACAGAGTAAGAAGCCAAGGTCAAGGCCGCCGCGATGGTCGACGGACATCGGGTGGCGATCGACGCGTCGCTCTAGTTGGCGCGACGTGGAGCACCTCGTGGGCTTTCAGACATTAGCGTAGCGGCAGTACCAACTGCAGCCTTGTTTCGCTCGCATTGGCGGCGATGAAGGCATCCAGCGCAGGTGTGATCTCCAAGGCCTCATCGATTGCGAGTTGCGCAAGCGCCGTGGCAACCTCCGACGTCGCGTCCCTCGACCAGCCCTCAATAGCGTTAAAGGCCACGATCCGCACGGGATAGGTGTATTGTCCAGAGATCAGATCGCGGACGATGGTCTCCAAGTCCGTATCTTCCTCGTCGGTCTCCCGCCAAGCGCAGCCGGCGCGCGCTCCAAAGTCCTCCAACACCAAATAGACGTCACGATCGAGGCGATCAGCCGGTACAATCGAGGGCGAGGACCGCATGAGCTATTCAGAACACAAAGGCTGAGAGAGACGGCCCCGGCTTCAGGGGGCTGGGGGGCATGGCCGGGGCCGCTCTGCCAGCTCTGCACGGGCTGGCAACACTCTCAAGCCGATCTGCTGGCCTGCGTTCCTCGCCGGTCCAGCTGGGAAATTTACGGGTGGTCAGACTGGCGGGCCTATCACGTCGTACTCGAACGCCACGCCCTCAGGATCGTTCTCCTCGAAACACGTTTCCGCGGCGTCGATCGTGGAGAAGACCTTAATGTGGTCGACGTCGCCGACCTGTTTGGCGGTGTTCACGTAGACGAAGACGGTCATAGTCATCCTCAGACCACGGATGGCGGAGAGACGGCCGCGGCTTCAGAAGACTTTTGGGCCAGGGCCGGGGCCGCTCCGCCAGCTCGGCAGCGCGCTGGCAAGACTCTCAAGCCGATCTGTTGGCCTTCGTTCCTCGCCGCTCCAGTTGGGCAGACTACGGGTAGAGGCGGTTCATCGTTGTGGGGGCATCGTTCTGGTTTCACGAAACGTTCACATGCGCGGTCAGTCTCAGTGGCTTACTTTGAAAATCACGGTAGCCTAGTTTGATGCCGGATGGCCCTGCCTATGATTTTAGACCCTTCCGATGGCTTCAAGGTTGTCACCAACCAGAAAACGCTGGCGTTCAACGGCAGTGACCGGCAACGGCAAATCGTTCTCCGCGATCTGCCCCAATACGTACGAAGCCAAAACACTGCCAAACACTGTGCCTGGTGCGATTCCGCGGCCGTTATAGCCACTGAAACCGATGACGTTGCGATCCAGCTTGTGAAGCCCGGGCAAGATCCGACGTCATTCCAATCATGCCGAACCAGCCGGCTTCAAACTGGACGCCCCGAAGTCCTGGAAAAAGCTTGCGCAGCGATCTTTGGGCCCAGGCCCGGTGAATAGATTGCCCCATTCCCTCAAGCGCATCAACACTGCCAAACACGAGTCGCCCGGAGCGATCGAGGCGAAATGAAGAGAGGACCTCTCGAGTGTCCCACACACCCCCTCGCGCATAGGCCAATGGCTGCATGGTGCCGGCGCGGCTATCGAGCAGCGCGCCGGTGTAGTCGCCACCGCCTACTTTCCTGTGTGTTGCCTCCGCATTTAGCACCAAGACGGGCGCTCCACGCTTCTGCCACTGTTCGGCACGGGCCTCAATCTCCTCCAAGCCTTTACGTCCGACCGCACAATGTAAAGTGCCGGCACGTTCCACTTCACATTCGATGTCGTGCTTTTCGATGAGTTCGAACACCGTCTGCGGTCCGCGCCCGAGTTGTTCAAGCAACCGTTCTCCAAACGGCGCGCGGAGCGCGTCCGGAAGCGCGTCAGGCATGAGCCACATGCCCGCATTCACGAGCCCGACGTTCCGCCCGGAGCCGCCGAATCCTATTTCAGACGCCTCCAAAAGCGCGACACGCGCCCCACCTTCAGCAAGATGAAGGGCCGCCGACAGCCCCAATCACGACGATATCCGCTGCAGTTCGGCGGTAAGGGGAGCAGTTTCAGGCGCTGGTGGCGCAGTCAGAGCCCATAGTCCGTGTGATCGTCTATTGTTTCGCATCCGCCAATCTTGATCGACCCGAGGTCCAGCAGCTACGGTGAATACCGGTAAGCTCTGGCGGACCTCTCTAGTATGCAAAACTGACGCCGGCCAGGTGCTAGTTTCTCACTACATCATGCTCGGGGCGCAATGAATAGCCGCCATCGAGCCAAGTCGCGGAGGAGAAACATCGGCCAGGTGAAAGCGATCAGGCGTCGAGATTGTGCAGGTGCTGGCGGTTGCGCAGCACGATCTGGCGAGCGCCCGAGAAGCCGAGTATGCCCTTTGCGTGAAGCTGCGAGAGCGCGCGCGACACGGTCTCGAGCGTGAGGCCCAGATAGTCGCCGATATCGAGCCGACACATCGGCAGCGCCATCATGTTGGCGACGGCGAGGCGGCGATCCATTTCGAGCAGGAAGGTTGCAACACGCTCCATCGCCGTCTTGCGCCCCAGCAGCAACATGTGATCTTCGGCGTGACGCAGCTCGCCCGCCGTCATGGCCCAGAGCTTGCGCGCGACCTGTACGTCGGTGCCGGCGACCCTTTCGAGGCTGGCCCGCTCCACGAGGCGCACGCTTGTGGCGATAATCGCTTCGGCCGCAAGGCGATGCGTCTGGCCCGGTTCGAGGCCGAACACGTCACCGGGAAGGTGGAATGCGCCGATCTGACGGCGGCCGTCGGAGAGCAGCTTGTAGCTGCGCACCGCGCCGGAGACCACCTGATAGACATATTCGGCGGGCTCGTCTTCGCCGTAGATCTCCTCGTCCTTGCGATAGGAGAACTCGGTGGCAACGAGGCCGGCATGTCCCGCGATCGCGCCGAACTGGTCGGAAACGGGACGCGCGGGAGCGATCTTACCGCCGATTTGGGTGTTAATCGCCTCGGTCTTGAGCGTCTGGGTCAGCATCTGCGCCATCTCCGTTGTGATGGTGCATTGGTATGCCGGATCGTACGGTCCGGAAATTTCGAGCGATATCTTAAGGAGGTTTACCTACGGAGAATCCCGGAGGTCAGTGGCCGCGCCTGTCCTGGATGGCGTGGCAGATGCATTTCGCGAGGCTTTCATCGAGGAGCGGCTTCAAAATCACGTCCTTGATCCCTGCCGCCGCCGCCCGTGCTGAGATATGTCCGTCCGGATAACCCGTGATCAGGATCACGGGCGTGTCGACGTCGGATTGGCGCAGCCGCCTGGCCAGCTCGATGCCATTGATGTCAGGCATCTTGTAGTCGATGACATAACAATCTGCGCGGGGCGGGTTCGTCGCATTGAGCAGCGCCGTGGCATTCCTGAAGGTCCGTACGGCAAAACCGTCGGTTTCCAACAGGAACCGCAGGGAGCCCAGCACGGCGGCATCGTCATCGACAACATAGACGGTGAGCTTCGCCGATGACGCCATTGGGAGCCGCTGATGGTGCGAGCCGATCTCGATCATGCTCATTGGCTAGCACAGGGCCAGCGCAAGGGCTTTGACCTGACTCAATCCTTGATCAGGCCGGCGCGCATCGCCAGCCGCACCAGCTCCGAGAGGCTGTTGGCCTGCATCTTGGTCATCACATTGGCCCGGTACACCTCGATCGTGCGCGGGCTGATATCGTATTCGCGGGCGATCAACTTGTTGGAGAGGCCTGCGATCAGAGCCTCCATGACCTGCCGTTCGCGCGGGCTCAAGGAGGTGACGCGGGCGGCGACATCCTGGGCGATGGCTTCGCTCTTGGCCGCCGGCTCTGCCTGGCGGATAGCGGCTTCGATCATGGTGACGAGGCGGTCGTCCTCGAATGGCTTCTCGAGAAAGTCGACCGCACCAAGCTTCATCGCCTCGACTGCGAGCGGCACGTCGCCGTGACCAGTCATGATCAGGATCGGAAACGGACTGTTCTGCGCCTTCGTGCGCTTGAGAAGCTCGATTCCGTCAAGGCCCGGCATGCGGATGTCCGAGACGACGCAGCCGAAGGCGAGGCCGGGCAGGGCGTCGAGAAAACTTAGCGCGTTGTCGAACAGCGTGACGCCAAAGCCTGAGGAGTCCAGCAGGAAGTTCAGCGAGTCCCGCATCGCCTCGTCGTCGTCGATGACGTAGACATGTCCCTTGGTCGTCATGAATCAGGTCTCATCGGCTGCCGGGAGGGTGAAGCGGAATGTCGCGCCGCCCGATGCGTTGCTTTCGGCCACCATGAGGCCGCCGTGAGCCTCGATGATCGAGCGGCTGATCGACAGTCCGACGCCCATGCCGGTCTCTTTGGTGGTGAAGAAGGTCTGGAACAGATTTGGAATGACGTCGTCCTGAAAGCCGGAACCGGTGTCGGACACCTCCACCTCGATCATATCGTCGCTGACGCGGGCGTTGGTGACGGCGAGCTCACGCCGTGGCGACTGCGCCATCGCTTCCAGCGCGTTGCGGAACAGGTTGACCAGCACCTGCTGGATCTGCACGCGGTCAGCAAGGACGAGATCGGCGTCCGGATCGAGGCTGAAACGGAGCTGCACGTTCTGCTCGCGTGCGCCGGCTAGTCCCAGCGCGCCGGCTTCCTCGATCAGTTTGGACAGGGTTTCGACCCGCTTTTCGGACTCGCCGCGGGAAACGAAGTCGCGCAAGCGCCGGATGATCTGGCCTGCACGCACAGCCTGCTCCGAGGCGCGATCCAGCGCGCTCTCGATCTTCGGCGTGTTCGGATCGGTACTGCCGGCGAGCAGTCGCCGCGAGCCCTTCATGTAATTGCTGATCGCCGCCAGCGGTTGGTTCAGCTCATGCGCGAGCGCGGACGCCATCTCGCCCATCGCGCTCAGCCGCGAGACATGGACGAGCTCCGACTGCAATTCCTGGAGCCGCGCCTGGGTCTGCTGATGCTCGGTGAGGTCGCGGACGAACCCGGTGAAATAAGGCTCGCCGCCCGACTGCATCTCGCCGATCGACAGGTGCATCGGGAAGGTGGTCCCGTCGCGGCGTCTGCCGGTGACGATGCGACCGATGCCGATGATGTGCGGATCGTGGCTGGAGCGATAGCGGGCGATGTAGCTGTCATGGCGGGCGCGGTCGGGCTCCGGCATCAAAATGCTGACGTTCTGTCCGATCGCCTCGTGCTCGGACCAGCCGAACAGCCGCTCCGCGGCCGTGCTGAACAGCTGGATGATGCTGTTGCCGCCGATGACGATCATCGCATCGGGAATGGTGTGTAGGATCGAGCGGAGGTGAGTCTCGCGGGTGCGCAACGCCTCCTCGACCTGCTTCTCCTCGTCGATGTCCAGAAAGATACCGCTGAGATGACGGGCGGCGCCGGCTTCATCGCGAATGACTCCCGCCCGGGCGCGGATCCATTGCCCACTCTCTGATTCGCCTACGACCCGGAAAGACAGGTCGAACCCGCCGCCCCGCTCGGAGACGCGCTTGATCGCCGTCTCGACCCGCTCGCGGTCCCCGGGCTCGAGGCGGGACATAAACAGGTCGTAGCTCCGCGGCTGGCCCCGCGCGACGCCGAGCAAGATACCGGCGGTTTCCGACCAGTCCAGCTCCCGCGTGTTGAGGTCGAGATCCCAGGTGCCAACGCCGAATCCTTCGATTCGGACGCGAAAATATTCGCCGCGAGCGTCGTCTTGTGGATGCGTGACGCGGCTCGGCGACAAGCTATTGCTCCCATTCTCCTGCGGCGGGTTCCGTGCCGTGAAGATGGCTGCAATTTCGCCCAAGGCCGGGCCGGAGGCAAGTTCGGATGTCTGATTTTATTGGCGGATTTCTTCCAGCTGGCGCGACGAAATTTGATCTACCTCATCCCGCCTTGCGTCGGCGCGGCTAGATTCCACCGCATCTCGCTGCCCGGAGGCTCCCGATGACATATGCGACAGTGATGGTCAGCCTGGCGCTCGATCAGCCCAAAAACGGCCGTCTTCTGGCTCGCCCGCCACGGCGTCGCTGCTAGCACGCGCATCGCGGAAGTCGGGAGAAACGAAACCGCCGCCGTGCAATTGGAGAAGATCGCCCATGACGTCGGTGCCGGCCTGATCGTCGCCGGCGCCTACGGTCATTCGCGCTTCCGCGAGCTGATCCTCAGCGGCGTTACGCAGTATCTTGTGATGCAATCCGCCCGCTGCGTGTTGCTGTCGCACTGACGGCCGGCGAACCCAGATGAACGAGGAGGACGCGCCGTGTACAAGTTTCTTGAGCAGACCGTCGACGGCTACATGACGCGCGACGTCCGGATGGTGAAGCGCGATCTCGACCTGCTCGAACTCAGCGAGATGTTCGAGCGCGACGATTTCAACTCCTATCCAGTCGAGGACGACGGGCAGGTCGTCGGCATCGTCACCAAATTCGACATCCTGAAGGGCTTCGCCCTCACGCCGAGCCAGATGCTGCCGCGCTATCACGATCTGACGAGCCGCAAAGTCGGTGACGTCATGGCGCCTGAATTCATTTATGTCAGTTCCGACACCAAGTTGACGCGCGTGCTCCAGATCATGGTCGAGCACCGCATCAGGAGCGTCATCGTGCTCAACAGCCGCCAGAAGCTGGTCGGAATCATCGCCCGTGAGGACGTCATCGCCGCACTCAAGGCGACCGCGCGCGACTGACAGGCCGTCCGCAAATCGCTCGACTTGAGCTCCATGATTTCACGCAAGCGGTGGTTACCGCGCGCTGCGAGGAGCGCGAGCGGTTGATATCGCTCTCCGACCAGCGGCTGCTTCACATTAACAGAAATTCACTGACCTTGATTTCAATCAAGTCCCCGCGAGGTTGAATGTGGTTTCTGGCGCTGTGTTTCTTTCGAAAGAGAATCCGCATGAGCCAGCCATCTATCTCAAAATCCATGACAACAGGTGAAAGCGGCCTGGCGCTCGTGTTTGCGGTCACCGCCTTCCTCTGCTTGATCGCCTCAGCCAAGGCGCTCGATGCGCCGTTCGCGTTCCATGCCGCGCTCAGCGCGGCGGCGAGCCTGGCCGCGGTGTTCTGCATCGTCAACCGCTACTTCGATCGGCCGGCAGAGCTGCCGCCGGCGGAGATCAACGGGCGCCCCAACTACAATATGGGGCCGATCAAGTTCTCGTCCTTCATGGCGATGTTCTGGGGCATTGCGGGCTTCCTTGTCGGCCTCATCATCGCCTCGCAACTGGCCTGGCCCGCGCTGAACTTCGATCTGCCCTGGACCAGTTTTGGCCGCTTGCGGCCGCTGCACACCTCGGCCGTGATCTTCGCCTTCGGCGGCAATGTGCTGATCGCAACATCGTTCTACGTGGTGCAGAAGACCTGCCGCGTACGCCTCGCGGGCGACCTCGCACCCTGGTTCGTCGTGGTGGGCTACAACTTCTTCATCTTGATCGCCGGCACCGGCTATCTGCTCGGCGTCACCCAGTCCAAGGAATATGCGGAGCCGGAATGGTACGCCGATCTCTGGCTGACCATTGTCTGGGTCACTTATCTCCTCGTCTTCCTCGGCACGATCATCAAGCGCAAGGAACCGCACATCTTCGTCGCGAACTGGTTCTATCTCGCCTTCATCGTGACGATCGCGGTGCTGCATCTCGGCAATAATCCAGCACTTCCCGTCTCGGTGTTCGGCTCGAAATCCTACGTCGCCTGGGGCGGCATCCAGGACGCCATGTTCCAGTGGTGGTACGGCCACAACGCGGTCGGCTTCTTCCTGACCGCCGGCTTCCTCGCCATCATGTACTACTTCATCCCCAAGCGCGCCGAGCGGCCGATCTATTCCTACCGTCTCTCGATCATCCATTTCTGGGCGCTGATCTTCCTCTATATCTGGGCGGGTCCGCATCATCTGCACTACACGGCGCTGCCGGACTGGACGCAGACGCTCGGCATGACCTTCTCGATCATGCTGTGGATGCCGTCCTGGGGCGGCATGATCAACGGCCTGATGACGCTGTCGGGGGCCTGGGACAAGCTGCGCACCGACCCCGTGCTGCGCATGCTCGTGGTCTCCGTCGCCTTCTACGGCATGTCGACCTTCGAAGGCCCGATGATGTCGATCAAGGTGGTCAATTCGCTCAGCCACTACACCGACTGGACCATCGGCCACGTGCATTCCGGCGCGCTCGGCTGGGTCGGCTTCGTCTCCTTCGGCGCGCTCTACTGCCTGGTGCCGTGGGCCTGGAATCGCAAGGGCCTCTACAGCCTCAAGCTCGTCAACTGGCACTTCTGGGTCGCCACCCTCGGCATCGTCCTCTACATCTCGGCGATGTGGGTGTCCGGCATCCTCCAGGGCCTGATGTGGCGCGCCTACACCTCGCTCGGCTTCCTCGAATATTCCTTCATCGAGAGCGTCGAGGCGATGCATCCCTTCTACATCATCCGCGCCGCCGGCGGCGGGCTGTTCCTGATCGGCGCGCTGATCATGGCCTACAATCTCTGGATGACCGTTCGCCTCGGCGAGGCGGAAGTCCAGATGCCCGTCGCTCTTCAGCCGGCGGAATGAGGAGTTTTCCATGTCGTTCTGGACACGCCACCAAATCTTCGAAAAGAACTCGATCATCCTGATCGTCGGCATCCTGCTGGTGATCGCGATCGGCGGCCTCGTCGAGATCACGCCGCTGTTCTATCTCAAGAGCACGATCGAGGCGGTCGACGGCGTCAGGCCGTATACACCGCTGGAGCTTGCCGGGCGCAACATCTACGTCCGCGAGGGCTGCTATCTCTGCCACTCGCAGATGATCCGCCCCCTGCGCGACGAGGTCGAGCGCTACGGCCATTTCTCGCTCGCCGCCGAGAGCATGTACGACCACCCGTTCCAGTGGGGCTCGAAGCGCACCGGCCCCGATCTTGCCCGCGTCGGCGCCAAATATTCCGACGATTGGCACGTCACCCACCTGACCAACCCGCGCGCGATCGTGCCGCAGTCGGTGATGCCGGGCTATCCGTTCCTCAGCCAGACCGAAGTCGATCCTGATACGATCGCCGACCACATGCGCACGCTGAAGACCGTTGGCGTGCCCTACACCGACGACCAGATCGCCAACGCCGGCGCCGACATGAAGGCCCAGGCCGATCCGGACAATGCCGGCACCGATGCCTTCAGCAAGCGCTACGCCAAGGCGGTGGTGCGCAATTTCGACGGCAAGACCGGCACGCCGACCGAGATGGACGCGCTGATCGCATATCTGCAGATGCTCGGCACGCTGGTCGACTTCAAGATCTACAACGAGAAAGCCAATCTTCGCTGAGAAGGCATCACCGATGAAAGCCATCCTGACACTCGACAATCTCGCCTCCAGTCTCGTCACCACGATCTGGACGCCGGTCTTCGTCGCGATCTTTCTCGCGATCATCACCTACGCATTCTGGCCCCGCAACAAGGCTGCGTTCGACGAAGCGGCACGCCTGCCGTTGCGGGAGGAGTAAGAGATCATGACCGATCATCATGGCGACATCGATTCCGTCTCCGGCAGGTCCACGACCGGGCACGAGTGGGACGGCATCAAGGAGCTCAACACGCCGCTGCCGCGCTGGTGGGTGATTACGTTCTACCTCACCATCGTCTGGGCGATCGGCTACTGGATCGTCTATCCGGCCTGGCCGCTGATCTCCAGCAATACCACAGGACTGTTCGGCTACTCGACACGCGCCGACGTCGCGGTCGAGCTCGCCAATCTCGAGAAGATCCGCGGAGCCAAGATGGTGGCGCTGGGCGCGGCCTCGCTCGCCGACATCGAGAAGGATCCGGCCTTGCTGGCGCTCGCCCGGGCCAAGGGCAAGACGGTGTTCGGCGACAATTGCGCGCCGTGTCACGGCAGCGGCGGCGCCGGCGCCAAGGGCTATCCGAACCTGAACGACGACGACTGGCTGTGGGGCGGTACGCTCGACCAGATCATGCAGACCATCCAGTTCGGCGCGCGCTCCGGCCACGCCAAGGCGCATGAAGGCCAGATGCTCGCTTTCGGCAAGGACGGCGTGCTGAAGTCGGACGAGGTCGTCACGGTTGCCAACTACGTGCGGTCCTTGTCGGACCTCCCGACCCGGAAGGGCTATGACGCCGCCAAGGGCGAGAAGATCTTCGCAGACAATTGCGTCGCCTGTCACGGCGACGGCGGCAAGGGCAACCCGGAGATGGGCGCGCCCAACCTGACCGATAAGATCTGGCTCTACGGTTCCGACGAGGCAACCCTGATCGAGACCATCAGCCAGGGCCGCGCCGGCGTCATGCCGGCCTGGGAAGGGCGGCTTGATCCTTCCACCATCAAGGCCATGGCGGTCTACGTCCACTCGCTGGGCGGCGGAAAATAGTGGATCAGCGAACGACGGGGGCAAACAAAAGTGCCCCCGTTTGAGCAGGATCAACTGACGCGGCGGCGCCGGGTCTAGGTTTAATCGCACCTCTCGAGACAAATTTCGCGATGAACAAGCCCGTGAACCCGAACGACCTCACATCGGACGACGACTACGGGCCGCTCTACGCAACCCACAAGAAGGTGTATCCCCAGAGCATCTCCGGCACCTTCCGCCGGATCAAATGGGGCCTGATGGCGCTCTGCCTCGGTGTCTACTACGTCCTGCCTTTCGTGCGCTGGAACCGCGGCCTCGGTGCTCCCAGCCAGGCGGTGCTGATCGACCTTCCCAACAGCCGCTTCTATTTCTTCTTCATCGAGCTGTGGCCGCAGGAGGTCTATTACTTCACCGGCCTCTTGATCGTCGCCGCGGTGGCGCTGTTCCTGATGAACTCGGTTGGCGGCCGCATCTGGTGCGGCTATCTCTGCCCGCAGACGGTGTGGACCGACCTGTTCTATGCCGTCGAGCGGCTGATCGAAGGCGACCGGCGCGAGCGGATGAAGAAGGACAAGTCGTCCGATCCGATGAAGCTCGAGCGCATCTCCGAGATCGTGCTCAAGCATTCGATCTGGCTCCTGATCGCCTGGTGGACCGGCGGCGCCTGGGTGCTCTACTTCAACGACGCGCCGACGCTGGTGAAGGAGCTCGTCACCTTCCAGGCGCCGATGATCGCCTATATCTGGATCGGCATCCTGACTGCTACGACCTATGTGCTCGCCGGCTCCATGCGCGAGCAGGTCTGCACCTATATGTGCCCGTGGCCGCGGATCCAGGCCGCGCTCACCGACGAATGGGCGCTCAACGTCACCTACCGCTACGACCGCGGCGAGAAGCGCACTTCGGTCAAGAAGGCTATCGAGCTGCGCGCGCTGGGCGAGCACGCCGGCGACTGCGTCGACTGCTACCAGTGCGTCGCGGTCTGCCCCACCGGCATCGATATCCGCAACGGGCCGCAGCTCGAATGCGTCCAGTGCGGCCTCTGCATCGACGCCTGCGACAACGTGATGACCAAGATCGGCCGGCCGAAGCGCCTGATCGGCTACGACAACGACATCAACATCCATCGCCGCCAGGAAGGCAAGGCGCCGCTATATCGTGTCGTCCGTCCCCGCACCGTCGTCTACAGCGCGATTATCGCGGCCGTCGGCGGCTTCATGCTCTACACGTTGGCGACGCGCAGCCTGCTCGACGTCAACGTGCTGCACGACCGCAATCCGGTCGCGGTCAGGCTCAGCGATGGCTCGATCCGCAACGCCTATACAGTCCGACTCCTGAACAAGAGCGGCTACGAACGCGTCGTCGCGATCGACGCGGATGGTCCGGTCAACGTGACGATTCATGTCGTCGGCGTGGATTCGGTGACGCCGGACCGGCCGATGATCGTGATCGCCCGCGACTCCACCAGCGAGCTGCGGCTGCTCGTTACCGCGCCGGCGGACAGCAATCCGGAGAAGTCGACCCCCGTTCGCTTCCACGTCACCGATATCGGGCTCGGCGAGGTCGCCTCCGCCACCGATAATTTTGTCGCTCCTTGAGAAAGTCCGGAGTTCGCCATGGCATCCGCACCGAAGCCGCTGACCGGAACGAAGGTGTTCCTGATGCTGGTCGCCTTTTTCGGCGTCGTGATCGGCGTCAACGTGACCATGGCGAAGCTCGCGATCGCGACGCTGCCCGGGACCGACGTCGACAGCCCTTACGCTGCGGGTCTCGCCTATGACCGCGAGATCTCGGCGGCGCAGGACCAGGCCGCGCGCAAATGGCGGGTCAACGCCCATATCGAGCGGCGCGCCGATGGCGGCGCCGTGCTTCAGGTCGAAGCGCGCGATGCGAGCGGCCAGCCGATCGCCGGACTGAAATTCGGCGGCCGCCTGGAGCGGCCGACCGACAAGCGCGCCGATCTCGCGGTCGAACTCTCCGAGGCCGGCGTCGGCATCTATCGCGGCAGCGTTGCTTCCGTCGCGCCGGGCCAGTGGGATCTCGTGATCGAGGGCGACGCGCGGGGCGAGCGTGTGTTCATGTCGCGCAACCGCGCGATCCTGAATTGAGAGAACACGCCATGCAGATGACGCGGGATTTTTCGCACTATGTCCGGGCTGCGGGCGAAGGCCTCCAGCACATCGATCTCGCCGTCGAAGGCGTGCATTGCGCCGGGTGCATGGCGAAGATCGAGCGCGGGCTGTCCGCCATTCCCGACGTCACGCTGGCGCGCGTGAATCTCACCGACCGGCGCGTCGCGCTGGAATGGAAGCAGGGCACGCTCGATCCGGCCCGCTTCATCGATCGGCTCGAAGAGCTCGGCTACAAGGCCTACCCTTACGAGACCGAGAGCGCGGAGGCGACCGAGGTCGCCGAATCGCGCTTCCTGCTGCGCTGCCTCGGCGTCGCCGCGTTCGCCACCATGAACGTGATGATGCTGTCGATCCCGGTGTGGTCCGGTAATGTCTCGGACATGCTGCCGGAGCAGCGCGATTTCTTCCACTGGTTGTCGGCGCTGATCGCGCTGCCGGCGGCGGTCTATGCCGGCCAGCCGTTCTTCCGCTCGGCCTGGCGCGCGCTGTCGGCCAAGACCACCAACATGGACGTGCCGATCTCGATCGGCGTGTGCCTTGCGCTGGGCATGTCCGTGGTCGAGACTATCAACCACGCCGAGCACGCCTATTTCGACGCGGCGATCATGCTGCTGACTTTCCTCCTGGTTGGGCGCTTCCTCGACCAGAACATGCGGCGGCGGACCCGCGCGGTCGCCGGCAATCTCGCCGCGCTCAAGGCTGAGACCGCGGCCAAGTTCGTCGGCCCCGATGAAATCTCGCAGGTGCCGGTCGCCGCGATTCATCCCGGCGACATCGTGCTCTTGCGGCCCGGCGAGCGCTGCGCCGTCGACGGCACCGTAATCGAGGGGCGTTCCGAGATCGATCAAAGCCTGATCACCGGCGAGACGCTCTATGTCACGGCCGAGCACGGCACGCCGGTCTATGCCGGCTCCATGAACATCTCCGGCACGCTGCGGGTGCGGGTCTCGGCGGCCTCCGAAGCGACGCTGCTCGCCGAGATCACGCGGCTACTCGACAACGCGCTCCAGGCGCGCTCGCGCTACATGCGGCTCGCCGACCGCGCCTCGCGGCTCTATGCGCCGGTGGTGCATGCGACCGCGCTGATCACCATTTTGGGCTGGGTCATTGCGGGCGCAAGCTGGCATGATGCGATCGTTACCGGCGTTGCAGTGCTGATCATCACCTGTCCTTGCGCGCTCGGGCTTGCGATTCCGACGGTGCAGACGATCGCCTCGGGCGCGATGTTCAAGTCCGGCGTGTTGCTCAATTCGGGCGATGCCATCGAACGCCTCGCCGAAGTCGACCATGTCATCTTCGACAAGACCGGCACGCTGACGCTGCCGGATCTCGAAGTCACGAACGCGGCCGATATTCCGGCAGATATCCTCGATCTCGCCGGCCGGCTCGCGTTGTCGAGCCATCATCCTGTCGCAGCTGCGGTGGCGCAGGCTGCGGGTGCCAAATCGCCCATCCTCAGTGCGGTCGAAGAGGCCGGGCAGGGCGTGCGTGCTGTGGTCGATGATGTCGAAATCCGACTCGGCCGTCCGTCTTTCTGCGGTGCCGAGGCATTGGTCAGTGGCACCGATCTCGATCCAGAGGCGTCCGTCGTGGTCTTCAGCAAGGGCGGCGAAAAGTTCATCCTCTCCGTGCGCCAGGGCCTGCGTCCGGATGCGCAAGCGGTGATCGCGGCGCTGAAGGCGCGCAACATCGGCATCGAGATCCTGTCCGGCGATCGCGAACCGGCGGTGAGGGCGGCGGCCGACGCCCTCGGCATTCCCGAGTGGTGCGCCGGCGTCACCCCTGCCGACAAGATCGCGCGGATCGAGGAGTTGAAGCAGCGGGGCGCAAAAGTGCTGATGGTTGGCGACGGCATGAACGATGCGCCCTCGCTTGCGGCAGCTCACGTCTCGATGTCGCCGATCTCGGGCGCGCATCTCAGCCAGGCGACCGCCGATCTGGTCTTCCTCGGCCGGCCGTTGGCTCCGGTCGTCGCGGCGATCGACTCTTCGTGCCAGGCGCTGCGCCTGATGCGGCAAAACCTTTGGCTTGCGATCGGCTATAACGTCCTGGCGGTGCCGGTCGCGATCAGCGGCGTGGTGACGCCCCTGATTGCGGCGGCGGCCATGAGCGGATCGTCAGTCCTGGTCATGCTAAATTCGCTGCGCGCACGCAGCACTTCGCGGGAGATCGCGTGATGGAAATTCTGGTGATCCTAGTTCCGCTGATGCTGGCACTCGGAGGTGCCGGTCTCATCGCCTTCCTCTGGTCGCTCCGGAGTGGCCAGTATGACGATCTCGAGGGCGCAGCGTGGCGGGCCGTCGGCGAGGACCGGCCGCCGGAGGAGGCGCAGGGTTAGGGCTAGGTGTGGTCTTTCCAGAGGTTGTCCATCTGGTCTGAACCGAGCAAGCTGAGGTTGCGAAGCTTCAGTGTTCCAAGAGAGACCAGATGAAAGTCCAGAAGGCGCCTTTGACGCCCACCGAGAGGCGATGGTGCGGAGTGTCGTCCAGGGCGGGCTGAGCAAGGCCGACGCCCTATCAGTTCAACACGACACGGAAGACCATCGCCAAATGGGTCGAGCGGTTCCGCGGAAGGTGTGGAGCGGCGCATGATCGATCCTCCAGCCCCCCACTCACCGACGAGCCAAGCCCCGCAACCAGTGCCAGGTCATCCAGACGTTGCGCCGGCAGCGCCACACTGGCCTGCAAATCGCAGTCCAAATGGGCAGTTCGTCATCACCCCGAAGATGCGGCCGAGCTTCTAAGTTGTTGATCTCTCTTGAGGGGGCGCGCAGCACCCACGGCGGTGCGCCGGAGCCTCGGACTGCACGAAGCAATCCCACGCGCCTCTGTGCGAGACAATGGGTGCCAAAAGGGAATAAGGAACCGCACCGTGGCAGCCTCTCTTGACGGCGAAATTCGCGACGGCCGCCACCATATGCAGGTCACGCGAATTTTTTGCGCTTCATGGAACGCGGCAGAACGAACTACTTGCGCCTGCTCGGAACGAATCAGCAAGCGCTACTCAAAGAGGCCAAGAACGATGCGCCCGGCTTTGCCTTCGTTGTGCGCTCCATGACAATCGATTTTCTAAAACCGGCGGTCTTGGATGAACTTCTTGACGTCGTACAGTCCTGCAAGCGGTGAGGGGCGCGTCGATTGCCTTGCTGCAGGAATGCAGGCGCGGAGACGATCTCCTCGTCGCGGCGCGCGTACGGGTGGCGTTTATCTCGGCCGGAAAGGCGCAGCGCATCCCGAAGTCGCTGCGGCTCGCTATGGAAGGGCATAGATAAATCTGACGCCTCATTCACGCTTTTGCCTTCCAGCGTCCCAATGAAATCAAGTCATTAGGCTTCTGTTGCGACATCGGCAAACCAGTGTTCGGCCAAATTGTGTATCACGCGAATTTTTTACGCTTCATGGAACGCGGCAGGACGAATTACTTGCGCCTGCTCGGAACGAGTCAGCACGCGCTGCTCCAAGAGGCGCGGAACGATGCGCCCAAACTTTACCTTAGGTCCGGTCGATGACAATCGATTTTCTAAAGCCGGCAGTTTTGGACGACGTGCTTGACGTCGTTACTCTCCCGCAAGAGGTGAGAGGCGCGTCAATTACCTTACTGCAGGAATGCAGGCGCGCAGAGGATATCTTGGTCACGGCGCGTGTACGTGTGGCGTTTATCTCAGGCGGAAAAGCTCAGCGTATCCCGAAAGGCGCTGCGGCTTGCTATGGAAGGGCATAAATGAAATCTGCTCCCCATTCAAGCCTTGGCCGTCGGGTGACAAACGAAGAGGTGCGTCGCGCCGCGGATCGGAGGCGCATAACTCCTGTGCGCTGTAGCGTGCAAATCGGACAGACCGGATGGGCTGTTGGCAAGCTCGTAGCACGCCCTGCCCGTGCTCACTTGGCCCCGTGTGCAAAGAAAACGACGAAGGTCGGCGTGAAGGCGCGCCAGCGCCCGGCCCGGGGCCTTTCCAAACGTCTGGATGCCGCGCTCGTCGTGGATGAATTTGGCAGCACCGGTGGCCATACCCGCCGCCAGCAGCGCATTAATGCGTGCTTGAACTTCGGGCACAGACCGAATCTCTCCGTCATCAAATCGCCGGCAAAACCGACATCATGAGCGAGTTCACGCATCGGACCAGCGGATAAGGTCAACTGATGGAGAGTTGCGCCTCAATGTAGCTGTGCTAGTACGCCCACTCTCGAATCGAGGAGCTAAGAGTGGCGAAAAAGGCAAAGAAGACGGCTACGAAAAAGAAACCTGTGCGTCGTGAATACACGAAGGCTGACGTGAAGGAGCTGCGCGCTCATTCGAAAGCGAAGACTCCGGTTGCGAATATTGCGAAGCTCACAAAGCGCTCCGAAGGCTCACTCCGCCAAAAGGCGCTCAAGCTTGGAATCCGGCTCGGTCATCAGCGCTAGAAGGCGGCATCATGACGCGCTTCAATAGAGTGTTCTCGACCAGAACGTTGTTGAAGATCATCTGCGTTCTTGTCGCTGTTGTCACAATGAAGTTGTTGGGCACTCATTATGACTTCAGCTGGGCAGCCGCAGTTGCGGTTGACCAGAAGAACACCTTGGCAGGCTGAGCAGAAAAAAAGTACGCCTAGTGGCGAGCTATCGCGCGGCGTTCTGGTGGTGGGTTCGGAATACACCCGATTGGGGACCGTGTCACTGTGGGCAACGGTACTCATTGCCCTATGCGCTTTCATTCCCGCAAATCGTGTCAATCCGAAGCCAGCGAGAGGTGGCCCGCAAACGAGCCGCGACCGATCACTTATTCAAGTCGGACGATCAGAAGGCCATGGACGCAATCCCGGCCGAGATGCTCGGTTAAATCTGCTGGCCGAAATCTGAAGCTAAAGCGGCTCTGCAGGACGCGAAAGGTTTTGGCTGGCTCTCAACAAAGTCCTTAACGAGCGAATAGCCATGCCGTAACCGGTGTTCGAAAGCCGGTAACGACGTTTGGCGTCGGATTGTTCGCCGGCAATCTCGTAATACGCATAGAAATCCTGATTGAAGTAACGGCTAACGTTGTCTTTATGCTTTGGCGGGGCATTCAAAAATGTCGCCTGAATTCTCCGGGCAATCTGCGTGGTAGAAAAGAAAGGCCGACTCTCCTCGCTGGTCCAAGCGCCCAGAAGAGCGATTAAAATGGCGTCTTCCAATTTGACCTCTTTTACGTCGACGAGTCGGGCGAGCGCGCTCGCAACGATAATATCGTCCGGCAGATCCGGCCCGGCGAGAACATCGATGGCTTCGAGATATTCGGGCAGGCTAGCCTCATTGCTAAGAGTCATCGCACCTGCGGACTTGGCGATCTCTTCGAGGCCCATTCGGCGTTGTTGTTCATCGCGTCGTCTAAACGCATCTAGGGATATATCATCTCCAGGTCGCCCACGCGCAGCAAGGCGTTTGTATCGGGCGGCTTCGTTGGATTCAACGAAGACTATGCGGATTGCCTTTCCCAGTACGTTCATGGCGTCGCTGAGGTAGTCAATTTCTCCGGGGGAGCGAAAGCCGGATATGATTACCGGCCCGCTTCCCTTGTCTGCGATATATTCCGCGACTCTCTCTGCGGCGATCTCGGGTTTCTGAGCTAGAGCGTCTTCGGCGAAATCGCCTATCGAAATGTCACCACGATAGCCGTGTCGATAATAGTAATTCAGATACATGAAATCGCTCGCCTCAACGTGTAGATAGCCAAACTTTCGAGCGAGGTGCTGGCTGGCGGTGGTTTTGCCAGCACAGGTGAAGCCTGACATGACCAAGTTGGGCTTACGGTCGAGGCCAAATTCAAGTTGCTTCGGCTCGGAGGATAGATAGCGCCGCTCAATTAGGAAGTCGAAGAGTTGTGCGAAAGCCTTGCGTCTGAAGTCAACACGATCGGCATCGCTAATCGGTAGGGCTCCGAAGGGAAGTGCGTGACCGCTTGGGACGAACCATTTGTTGAAAGATCGATTGTCTAGCCAAGGATAGACTAGATTGGTCTCAAAAATGAACTCCGATCCCGCAACATGTCCCTGTTGCGTACCCACAAACGTCAAATAGTCGCTCTTGATCTGCCAGATAGCTTTGTAGTGCTTCGGAATATGCAGAAGAAGATCTGAACGCACCGTCGCCGATCTATTGTTCCCGCCTGAAAGTAGCATTGCTTCGAGATTGGAGAATGTCTGCCCTTCCATCCAGTATTTGATCTCAACGCCAGGTACCTCGCCTCCGTCCCGGCTGAGTGCATCGATCTTTACGGATGTATCTTCAAGAATGAATGGATGGTTGTCGGTCGAGAGGCCTGCTTTTGTGCACTGACGGAGTGCACTGCGATAACTTGCCTCCAATAGATCTGCTCTCGATGCTAACCGGGGTTCATCGTAATTTGCGTGGTAGGTGCGTTGCCGGAAGCCCTTAATGCGTACCGGGTATCTCTCGGCGATGTAACGTGCATGAGCCAATTTCGTTGAGTTCGATGTAAAGAAAGTCAGTTCTTTCATGGCAAAAGCCGCAGTACGCGCCCGCTGTTATTTGGGCGCGTTTTGTAGATCTCGCAATTCAAGGATAATTGGGCCTCGACTAAGCGATCTAGTGTTTGGGGCGTCGCAAAGCAGAAAAGGGATGGTCCCAAGCTGGACATTCCGACACAATCAACGCCAAAGCGCTCCACTTGCCCCTTCAGCCGCTGCAGAGCGCCGCCATATTCGTTCCACTCCAGCGCCTTCCAAGTCGTCGTCTGGATTGAGGTTACAGCGCGGCAAAACGCTTGATAGTCGTGGTCTTTGACCGCAGCGTAGATTCCGAAGACTGCCTCGTAGCAGGTGCGGTAGCTATCCTGGATAGCCAGCGGAAGGACGCGCTCGAAGAACTCCACCTCCTCTCGCTGTGTCTTTGCTCGTATACGCTCAGGAATACAGACGCAGAGTGGCCAGTCCGGCATTCTCAAAGTAGGAAGGATAGTTGCGGCGGAGACCAGCCTATTCGATTGCGACGACGGCGTAGGAAGGCTGCCGTCGGTGGGGCGGCCCAAATCTAAGATCATCCCTCCGCTGAAGTAAGACGTCACTCCGACGCCAGAAGTGCCCCCTCTCTTCGAATTTGCAACAAGAGCTTTATCAGCGGGCGACTGCCCGTTCAGCGCAAATAGAGCTTCCAGGATGGCAAGCCTGATTGCTGTGCCCGATCCCATACCCACGTGACTTCGAATGGGGCCGAAGATGGTGATCGTTGCTGGCCTAAGGCCATTTTCGAGTCGAACGACCTCGACATCACGGATCAGCTCATCGAGTTCGTGCTCAAGGAGTGGAATAGGTCGTGAGTCTCTAATTGTGAAGCGATAATTTAATTTAGCGTTGACGTTGGCGATCGGATTCACGATGGCGAATCCGATGCCGCCATTCATTCTGGGGCCTCCTGCATGCATCGAGATCAGGCCCAAATGGATACGAGCGGACGCGACGATGCTTGCCTCAGCCAGTTGGTTCACAGGCATTCCAGACCGTTTCAAAGTGATCATAGTACTTCTGAGCGAACCGCGTTGACATCGCTACGTGCACAGCAGGAGCGTATTTGCTTTCGTTGTCCTGAAAGATGGGCCCAGCAACCAGGTCGTCGTCGACGCTCATGAAGCTGTGCTGGGCCTTTGCATGAAAGCGGCGCAGCTCGATCCGTTCGCCGAACTCCGGTTTAAGTGCCTCGAGCTTGTGAAACAATCCAGGTAATCGAGGCGTGCTGCTCTCGGCGATGTGTTCGTCGTCTGGGATGAGGAGCTGAACATACAGTGTTTGATTGCGCCGAAGCGCATCTACAAGTGCGTGGTCTTCACTCTGTAAGTCTAAGAAGTCCTCGACGAATCTTGTGCAAGAGGCGCCCATCACCTGGACGGATCGTCGTGCCTTCGACACGAGCACAGCATAATAGGCTTTGTCATGGCGGCTGGCCAGTACACCGCGAATTCCCATTTGCTCATAGCGAGCCAAATCTCGAAGGGGTTGAGCTGATACAATGTAAGTAAGAAGAAAGACGAGGCCGCCTGAAATGACGCCGCCAACGAGGCCAATCAACTTAGCGTCGTTCGGATCTAGATAAAGGAAGTAATAGACTGCGCTACCCGATGTGACGATCGCCACCATCAGGACAATCAAAAGCCATGTCGGTATTGAAGTATTTCGGGCCTCAAATATGGTCATGGTCGTCCTATGAATAGTAGTTCTCGTCTGGGAGTAGCGCCAAGCGCGTGGCTGTGCTCCCGTGAGTGAATCGAGACATTCGCGAATGTGTCTTCAAAGAAACGCGTAATTTCGCGTTCGCCGGGACACGCTTTCGTCACATACGACAGGACGACCTGGGACTGTTTGTGCGTGCTGATGAAAGCAAATAGACGTTCCGCGAAAGTGGCTTTCGTCGCCCAGTCGAGCATCCATTTGGGGCGACGCAGTAGTCGAATGTCCGAAGCCGTATCGATCCGCTGCTCCCAAGTGCTGTAGTTCGCCAAGCCTTCCAAGAAGTGATAGCGACGCCAATAATCGTCTCGATTGTAACGCGAGATCTCGCTTACGTAGGGCGGATCGATGTAAACGAGGTCGTAGCCCGGCTTGATGCGCTCGACGTTGCCAGACTGCATGACAACGCATTGTGCGTGCGTTCTGAGGCCGCTTGGCAGTTCGTCGTAAGCCTGCATGATGTGATGCTGAAAGCTACGCTCCCATGTTACGTGATTGCCGAAAGATCGACTTACCCCTTTGTTGGTCCGGAGGTGTAAGTTGGACCGATGAAAGAGATTAAATGGGCGCTTCTTTAGGCATGCTTGATAGAGAAGATAGCGGAGAAGCGCGGTCTGTGCTCGCGACAGGTCTGATCGTTGAAGCGAAGCCACAAAGCCGTCAATCCAGCTATTCTCTCTGTTCTTGTAATATATCCCGCGGAATGATCTCGATACGACGCCGGAAACAGGAGTAACGTTGTCAAGGAATTGGAATACATCGTCTCGGGTCATCGCAGTCTGATTGGAAAGCAACGTGCTTGCGATGTCCAAGTTGAATCGGAACCCGTCGTGATACGTGACTGTCTTACGCATTGCTTTGAAAAGTAGCGAGACAGACGCCGTACCACCGAGTGCATCCAAGACGGTGTCGAACTCAAGGGTTCGGACGTGATCGTATATCCACGGGAGCAATTTTCGCTTGCTCCCATAGTATCTCGTCGATGGAAGCTGCGCGATCGTTTCGCTGACGGACTTTATCAGCGTCAGCGAAGGCGGAGTCTGCCCCTTAGGGCTCGCCGATATAATCTCTCTCTCAACTGCAAGCTTACTCAACCGCGACACTGGTCGTCCCCCAAACCCCGCACAGATACTATGGACGCGAAACTTGGAAGTAAACAATTCGCAGTTGATAACTAAGGGTATGCTTCACTCCGTATTCCAGCGGAGGCGATCGTGGCTGCGGGGCAACATAACGGCGTATGCGATTAGAAAATTCTTCCAGATCGGTGCTTCGCAGAAGGAGTCAGCTAGGACAGTTGGCAACTCCGACGGCAAGGGATCGGCCCCGGCTTTGATCACTCTTATGTATCCACCTCTTCGCGGCCCAAGCCCGCGGGAAGGACTCACAATAATTACCAGCCGTAGCTGTTCTCTCCACGGCACAGAACTGGCACGAAGCGC
Organism: Bradyrhizobium sp. F1.4.3; assembly: GCF_040548375.1. Lineage (NCBI taxonomy): Bacteria > Pseudomonadati > Pseudomonadota > Alphaproteobacteria > Hyphomicrobiales > Nitrobacteraceae > Bradyrhizobium > Bradyrhizobium sp. F1.4.3. The sequence continues at coordinate 96,659 of NZ_JBEPRN010000012.1, read as the reverse complement.
CCGCTTGAAGATTGAAAAGATTGGGCTTTTTGCGCCTTGTGACGGGGCTCATAACCTGAAGGTCACAGGCTGTCTGCAAACACATCTGCAACTGGGCTCCCCTTGATGGTTTTGAAACCTGGCCAAGCTGAAGAGCACAGGCGGTCCCGAAATGCGCTTTACTGTGCAGCTCGGCCTTGCAAGCCTCTGAAATCGCTAAGAATCCGAGCGCAGCATAAACCCACGTTTGGCTGCCGAGAAGCTCACCGGCGAGCCAGTTTTTTCTCTGAGAACGCCGCAACGAAATCGCAGCGCGCCAACACTCCCAGCATTGAACACTATCTGAGTAGCGTCTCGGCCGTGCCCCTGTGGACCCCGCCGCCAGCGTGTCATCCGGGACACGGGCCTTTTGCGGCATCGATGTGACGCTCGATGGGCGGACTAATCGACGCATTTCAAACGAGAAACGCTTCTACATCTCTCGCGGCGTTGCATTCTCTCGTTGTATCCTATAGGGGCGTAGTAGCGACTCCGAGTTGCTCAGGGGACACGAGAATTGTCGATGGCGAAGGCGGTCACCGTTCCTACCGACTACGAAGCGTACTTCGAAGTGAAGATACCGACCGATCTGGTCTACATGCCGAACGTGCTCGTGACTGTCGCCCGCGCCATTCCTGCCGAATGCCACGCTTACTGTACGTCGAAGAAATTTCCGAACGCGGGCAAAGGAGATCGGCAGGCGATCCTGCAGGCCTATGTCGAGGAACGGCTCGGCGGTCTGGCCGACTACGAATACCGCGCCTGGATAAATGGACAGCAGCCTTTCGTGACCCCACGAGAACTTCAGTTATGGCGGCTACGGAACTACGTGCAGTACATCTGGTACTGGAATCTCGCGGACGACGACGACTTGGCGATGATCTTCAACTTGACGCAGCGCAAGGCCGCCAATCTCGCATCGGATTTCATCGCGCGCTTCCGTAAGACCATCATCTATCCCGTCGCCCTGCGGCGGCTCTACCATCTCATAAATACCGTCGAACCCGAGCAGACCGGCGAGAAGCACTCGAAGGGCCTTCCCGCCAGCGGCAGCATCTATCGCATACCTTCGGCCCGTTTCGTCAGCGCCGCGCAGTACCTGGTCGATGATATTCGCCTTCAATTGCCTGCGAAGCGGATGGCGAGTCCGTATCTTTGGGATCGAGAGGTCCACAGGATGTGGATCGATACCGTGACCATCGACGTCATCAAGACTGACAAGGCTCTGCAGAAGCAGTTCTACGACATGTACAAGATACCGGCGGCTTGAAACGATGGATGAGGATGCAAAAACGTTGCTCGCGGTGCTCGCGTTGCTCTACGGATCTTCGAACGGCGTCGGCCTTTTCAAATCGGCCCTGGATCCCGTTCAGGCGGACGCCAAGGAGCTGAAGAAAGCGATCAAGGACGCCCGATCGGACGACACGTTCATCTCAGGCCAGAAGATGAAGCTATTCAAATCGATGTGGTCGTACGGCGTCCTCGTCTACCTGCTCCTTGTCCTCCTGCCGCCAGCCTTCGTCGTACTGGTCATAATCTACGGCGCGGAGGGCGCGCTGCACCTGATCGGATTAGGCGTTGCCGGCGCCAACGCGCTTCCGCCGGGTGTCTCGCCGTTCTACATCGTTCTTTTCATCTTCCTGGCTCTCTCGAGCCTGCAGCTTCTGTCCGGCTACTTCAGCGCCTGGCGGACCATCCTGACGTTTCGACCAAAGAACGATCCTCCCGGGTCATGACGGCCGGTGGACCGCCGCTCGGGCGCATTCTGACTTACGTTCGCGTCCTCGAACGCCTTCGTAAACGTGAGGATTCGGTCTCGGTGCCGAGCTTCGTCGACGCGGTCGAAGAATTCCCGCCGAAGACCGTCCGCAGCGACCTACGGGCTCTCGGAGTGGACGTTCGAACCGGCTCCGCGCTCGACGTCCATGCGGCTTACTGGAGCATCGTCAAGAACGTTCCTGCCGCGGAACAGCGCGAAATCAACGAAGGCGCGAGGTTGAGCGTTCCGACCGCGGACGAAACTCTCGCGAAGATACCGCGATCGCCGGCGGAGAGCCATGTGGCCAACTTCGGTCGCGGAAAGGAGAGCGCGGTCGCCGCGGCGCAGGCGCTCGATCTCTCGTTCGACGTCGCCGCCGAACATCCGGACCTGTTCTTGCTTGGTCACGGCCGCATGCAGGGGTCTCATGTCGCTTTCCGCCATCAAGTCACGACCGCCCGAAATGTCGCGGAGGACATGAGGGGTCTGGCGATCGTCGCCGACGAAGTCGGCCTAGGCAAAACGAACGTCGCAGCCCTCATCCTCGAGGACATCCTCACCGAGGATCCGTATGCGACTGCGCTCGTGCTCGTCCCGGCGAACGTCAAACCGCAGTGGATCGAAGAGGTGTCGAGGTTCTTCGGGCGGGAACTTCTTTCGGACATCAAGAATTTATCGTACTCCGAGCTCGAATCAACTCCGATCCTCCTGCTTTCCCTCGATCAGGCGAAAGGAACTGGCAAGGACACGGCGTTGTCCGAGATGCTTCGAAAGCGGATGTGGGATCTGCTCGTCGTCGACGAGGCGCATGACTGCCGGAACGCGGACCGTCTTCGATTCCGCTTCGTCTACTCGCTGCGGGCCCGGCGTCGCGTATTCCTCACCGCCACGCCGATCCATAATAGCGGCTATGATATGTTCAATCTCGCTACGTTGCTGAAACCGGGTTATCTCGGCCAGCGTCGCTTCTTCGCCGAGAAGCACATGGCCGGCGACCGCATCATCAAGGACAACGACGTTCTTCAACGACGTTTGGCGCCCTTGATGGCTCGGAGCCTTCGTCGCGAGACCGATATCCTGTTCGCAAAGCGGAACTTCACACTCGTCGAGATCACCGAATTCAAGCCGGCCGAAGAAGTCATCTACGATGAATTGCTCGTGCTCCTGAAGGGAATCTACAGCCGACACATGGGCGCCGCGGCCAAAGTGTCTCGCGCGTCCGGCATGGCGCAGCACGTTTCGCAGTTCGTCCTGATCGCTATGCTCGTGCTGCGAGAAATGGCGAGCCATCCGCTTGCGGCCATCCACACCTTGAGCACGGCGCTGCGCAAGCGCGTCGAGGATCTCGCCTCGATAACGCGCGACGATTCGGACCTCGTGAAGCTCGATGCGTTCATTGCATGCTATAAGAGCCAACCTTGGGACGCGGCGCATCATGCCAAATCCCAGCGCCTGCTCGATCTGGCGGCGGAGTTGTTCGCGCGCGACGAGAAGTTCATCGTTTACGTCAACTACCTGAAGACGCACGAACTCCTGATGAAGGCCTTGGCGGCGCAAAACCCAGATTGTGCAGTCATCGGCTATCGGGGGACCCAGGATCAGGACGAGAAGACCGGAGCGCGCACCGCGTTCAAGGGCGAGACGAAGGCCTGCCTAATCTCGACGGACGCCGGCGGTCAGGGGCTCAATCTTCAATTCGCACGGACCATCGTGAACTACGATTTTCCTTGGAACCCGATGCGCGTCGAGCAGCGAATCGGGCGCGTCGACAGGGTCGGTCAGGATCGCGACGTCTCCATCTACAACTTCCGCACCCGAGGAACGGTCGAGGAGTACGTGCAGATCGTCCTTACCAAAAAGCTGAAAGAGTGCCGCAGCGTCTTGGGTGAGTTCATGTCGCCCATGCAGGTCGAGAAGGTCTATGAAGACAAGCTGACTATGGGGATCGGGCGGGCGTTGATGGAGAGCCGGGACGCGGCCGACATGCGCAGGCGAATGATCAGCTTGGGTGAAGACGAGTTGAGGCAATACGTCGGGGATTATGGTCAGTATGGAAAAATCACGCCGCCGGACTGGACTTGGCGACCGCGCAGTTAGTAGGTTGCTTCGCCACATCGCCAAGAATGCGGACGGGACCTGCATCGAGAACGACAAAGGCTATCGGTTGTCGTTCCCCGACAACGAGTCGGTGTTCGTCGCCCATCGACCGAACGATGCCGCGAGCTGGGAAACGCGGCTCCGATGGGTTGAGAAGCAATCCGCGGCCTTTCTCCTGAATGCTCCGATCCTCTTTGGATTGAGGGACAAAGCGAAGAAGGGCCGCCGCACGAACGCGTTGCGCCTTAGCTTCGGACTATCTCTTTCGCTCGGTCGGCCACTTCGCAAGAGATATTGCGTCACCGTAAAGGAAGGAGCCTCCAAAGGCGTTCTAACGGAAGGGGACGAAGTGATCTTGGGCGAAGGCTGGGAGGAGTACGATGTGCTATCGTTGCCGAGCTGGACGCGCTCGTGCCTTCCGATCTTGGCCAAGGAGGTTGCCGCGACTTACGAGGCCTATGGAAACGAAGATTATGTCGTTACCGCCTTGGAAAGCATCGCAGAACAGCGCCGGGAGGAGTTCATCTTTCTCGAAGATCTCTACCGCCGCAAATCAGGGGCGAACGATCGCTTGTTTGGACTGCCGATGCCAAACCTCGATGGATCGACGGCGATCGAAGCTGAGCTGCGCGGGCTTCAGGAGGTCGTTCTCAGTCGATACGAGGTCAAGCTAAGGATCAAGGTTCTTTCGCTTGGTGTGTACGAAAATGTTTCGGTCAGCGCGCTCGGCTAACGCGTATCAGCTGGCGGTAGTGGTCGTGCTTCTCTCGCTCGCCTCGGTATCAGTTAATTAGGATTTCTGAGCGTTCTGAATTGAGTTGCTGAATGAATGCCCAAAGGAAGGGCGATCCGTGCGGGCAGGCGCAGCGGGAGTTCTTTACGAGAGACCAGCAACCTTTTCAAGACAGATCGTTTTGCAGCCGGCGCGTGTGGAGGCAATCCGTCTAGCCGTTATCGGCGACGCGTGACTGATCTGCCGCTCTCGGGGCGGATCGTCCAGCTCGTGTTAATCGCCCGCCGCTTCCGCTGCGATGCCGTCCTCTGCGGGCGCAAATCTTCACCGAGCGTTCCGCCGAAGGGGTACTGGCGCCATCAGCGCGACGGACGGCTCGGTCGACCGGCAGCAGACTTTGCAAAGCGGCTAATGCTGCCGGTGAGCAAAGATACGCTTCTTCGGGTAGTTCGGCGCCGTAGCCGTCCCCCAGCTGACACGCTCAGGGTTATTGGCATATGACTGGGCGTGGCGGCGCAATCACCGACAGGCGAGCATCATCTGCCACCTGGAAAGGCGCGGGGTGGTCACCTTGCTGCCGGATCGTGAACCCGCGACCGCCCAAGCCTGGCTATCTGCTCATCCCAGGATCGCGATTGTCGCCCGTTATCGTGGTGGAGGATATGGCGAAGCCACGGCAAAAGCATCGCCGCACGCGGTACCGGTCGCCGATCGTTGGCATCTGATGGAGAACGCCAGTCGGGCCTTCCTCGATGCCGTGCGCAAATCGATGCGCCAGATACGCATCGTCATCGGTACGACGACGATCGATCCTAAGCTGCTCATGGCCGCTGAGCGCCTCCAGTATGAGGGCTATCTGCGTCGCGAGGTGACCAACGCGGCTATCATGGCTCTCTCGAAGAACGGCATACCTATCAAGGAGATCGTACGTGAGACTGGCCATAGCGGGAAGCTGGTGCGACAGGTGGTCCGCGGCGAACGTCACGACGTCTTCCGAACCAGGCAAAGTTCGCTGGATCCGCACTTGCCATCGCTCGACGATCAATGGGCGTCCGGCTACCGCAATGGAGCCGAACCTTGGCGCCACTTAAGAGCGCGTGGCTTTCGAGGCTCGCTCCGCGTCATCAGTGGCGCAAAAGCTGCGCAGTCAGCCAATCAGGCGCATAAATTCAAACTCTAATCGGACTAAATTGAGAAACTTTGACTTCAAGGTACGGTACGTTGACCGCGCCGGGCCTGTCCGACGGCGAGTAGGGCGAAGACGATCTATCGAGTGGAGACCGAGGAATGTTGTACGCGTGTGCTTGCCGCGTGGACTGGCAATGCAGCCAACGAGTTCGTCATAGTCTCGGGTATCCGCGTCGAAAAACTCTTGATTCACCGTCGACAAAGCCGGATTGCTACTGTAGGTTAAGTCATCAATTTCGACGCTCTTCTCGCGAGCGCGCCATAATTATTTTGTTGCAGGTCCCCTGTATGTCCACGGGCTCGATCCTGTTCGGTACCAGCAGCACGAATGTCCGGAATCCCCTGCTGCTTTGCTAACTCCGTGAGTATCTCCGCAAGCCTCTTAGGGAATTGATGCGATGACTGTGCGCGAACAGCTCTTTGCCCTGTTACGCAACCTCCGGTGGATGATTGTCCTGTCGGTAGCCATCTCAATATTGCTATATCTGCCAGATCAGATCCAGGAGCTCTATCGGATAGCCGCTGACGACATTGGTTGGGTGACCGTCAGGGAGTTCTCCGCCCTGGGCGTGATTGCCGTAACGATCTGGGCAGGCGCGTTTCAGCTCACAACTGCGTCCCTGCCGGAAATTGCCCACGCTACGGGCCGTTTGGCCTTTTACATAAGACTTGCGCCCGTTTTGCTTGGGGCACTGCCGATAATCGCCGCGACGGCAGGTCAATTCGCGTCGCGCCCAGCGAGAAAGGTCGGTGAGGTCGAGGAAGTCGGAAGTATCTTCCGCATTCAGGACCATGCGCTCGCGTTCGAGCGTAACATACTGCTCATCCTCGCAATCGCCATGCTGATCATGCTCGTCTGCTTCGTGATATTTACGTGGCGGATGGGATCAAGAGATCGATCGATTGATCTCGCGAGCCGCGCCAACAATACCTACTTCATCCGCTACAGGTTTCTCGCGCTCACGATCGGCGGCATCGTCCTGTTGACAACAGCATTCATTCTGCTGCCGGATAGGCTCGCACAATTTTTCGGATCGTTCGGCGTGATCGCTCTCTTTGCGGTTTGCGTCGTTGGTCTCACCGTCCACTTTGCCTTACTGACGATCAAGTTTACCTTTCCATTTATACCGGTTGTCTTTGGCGGCTTGTTTCTGCTTGCCTCCTTGTTGGGAGGCGACGACCACGAACTGCGCACCGCCGCTGAAGCAAACAGCCTGCCAAAAGACGCGCGCATGTCCGCGGTCGCGGCGTTCCGTGAGTGGCTCTTACAGAAGCCGCGGCTGGCGGAAGCCAGGAGGCTCGGCGAATATCCCGTCTTCATTGTCGCGGCTCAAGGAGGAGGTATCTATGCTGCGAATAATGCGGCGCGGTTTCTTGCGAGAATGCAGGATCTTTGTCCGGCATTTCGACAGCATCTGTTTGCGATAAGCGCTGTCTCCGGAGGCAGCGTCGGTTCCGCCATCTTCGCCGCTGCGCTCCACGCCGAGAATGCGTCCCTTGATTCGAATGCCGCCGACGGAAAGACATGCCCGAAAATCGCGGACTTTCTGGCCGGTGTCGGACGAGTCCAAGATATTGATGCGCCTGGGCCGGTGGAGCAGCGCGTTGCAAGCGTCTTGGCGACCGATTTTCTTTCGCCTTTGGTTGCCGGCTTCCTGTTTACCGATTTCACTCAGATGTTTTCTCCGGTCGCGATCCCCGCCTTCGATCGCGCGCGTTTTCTGGAATATACTTTGGAGAACGCCGGCGACAAAATGCTCGACAGCCACAAAGGCACCGGCGATCAATCCAATCTGCTAAGGGCCGACTTTCAGTCCCATTGGACAGTCGGCAACAACATGCCGGCGCTGTTGTTCAACACGACAGATGCCGGCAGCGGTAAACGGGCCGTTATCTCTCCCTTCGATTTCGATCCGCTACACCCGAATGACACGGACCTTTGTGTTCTCGCGGGACTCGAACGCGTGGCAACGGGGGCCGACCAAACGGTCAAGAGTCACTCACTTCGGATTTCGCTCAGCACAGCCGCATTCACGAGCGCGCGATTTCCATGGGTGACACCGGCAGCGACCGTCTCATTGAAAAATGACTGCATAACCACTAACCCGCAGGCGCGCCTGGTGGATGGCGGATATGTGGAGAATTCGGGGATCGAGACCGCGCTCGACCTGATTGAGAAGCTTAACAGCATCAAGGGCACTTCTGACGCGCCAAAATTCCGGATCTACCTGCTGTCCCTGGTGAGCGGGCGATTCGGTGATCATGGTTCATTCATGTTCGGTGAGCTCATGGAGCCGGTACGCGCGCTCTTGAGCACGCGAAGCTCCCGAACCTATGTCGCGCTCAATCATGCAACCAGCATCGATCGTCGGCCGGACGCGGAAGTCACCCCCAGCGTGCAGCGTTTTCCAACCTTCGGCCGAACCGACATAACAGGCTTGTTCTATAGCCTTCCGCTCGGATGGACGTTGTCCCAGAAGACCGAAGATATCATCTCACTGAGCAGTGGCCGGTTTTGGGACTGCGTCCCGAAGGACGACTTCGATCAGTCCCGCCAGCGGCAGAGCAACGCTGATTGCCTGCAAGTGAAGTTGTTTCATCTCCTGAATGGATCGGTTGCGTCCGCATTTGAAACGCTCAAAGACGCCAAACTCGCACACGCTGCCTACGCCGACGAGCTCGCCAAGGAATATCGACCAACTCCAAAGATCAAGCCGCAGCCATTGCTTGCCTGCTATGAGAGCAATTGGTTGCAAGAGCGAGGTTATGAGAAATATCAGGATAAAGCCGCCGCCTACGCGCACCAGCTGACTGAATCGAGCAAGGACCATTCGCCGGCCCCTTCACCTGTTCCGCCATATCGCAAGAGCTATATGGCATATTTTCAGGCCGAGCAGGTCAAAGCCTTGTTGCAGGAATGGGATCGCGTCGAGGAGACGGATCCCCGCATCCTGGCCTATATTCTGGGATCAGTCTCCTACGACAGCTCCGACTTTACGCGCAGCAGCGAGAACTTCTCTTACAGCGCGGTTTCTCAACTCCCGCAGAAATGGCACGATCGCATCGACAAGAACAACGCAAAGCTTGTGGCTGCAAACAGGCCGCCCGTCGACGTGAACTCATTGCTTAACCATCCCAAGGAGTTGGCCAACTTCGTTCTTGGTTACGACGGCAACCCGTTCGGAAACCAGCCAGGAACGGATGACGGATGGCTGTTTCGTCCGCGAGGAATGTATCAATTGGTCGGGCGTGAACAATATCAGGAAGCGCAGAGGCAAACGCAACAGCTTGACGAGCTGGAAGGACTTGATCTGCTAACGCTTCCCGACGCGCTAAGGGATGCAAAGATTTCAGCCAAGGTGACGTTCGCTCACTTTCGAATCAGTCCTTACGAAAACCATCAGACACTGTTCGAGTTGCTGAAAGATCGTGCGAAGGATTGGACGGCCGTGCGTGCGTTGCAGACGGACATGGAACATGCCCCGGCTGACGGCGCGCGCGTCAATGCAAGGAGTGAGATGTTCCTCGGCTGTATCGAGGAGGCGTTGCATCCGACGAAAATCAAGACCCTGCAAAGCCAGTTATACGGTGAGGAATGAGAAGCTTGAGCCGCCGGTCCGTTTTGCTTGTTGAGTGAACGTTGCGTCGAGATTTCGACGACTGATATTTGAACTTGTTCGTCTCAAAGGGGGACTGCCAATGACGGCAAGGGGTGAAATGTGCGGAACAAGGTTTCGTCGACGGCTTTCAAGACTGTTTGCGGCGGGGGTGGTGTTCGTCACGGCTTTGGGGGTGGGAGCGGCTCCGGCGCAAACGGCCGCAAAGCCGCTTTCGCCCAACGATGTGTCCATCCTCTTCCCTCCACCGCGGTCGTCGGCTGACCTGGCCAATCTGATCGCGGCATCCGATCTCGCCGGCCCCACAGGATCTCCGCAGCGACTTTTTTCCGACGCAGACTTTGCACGCTTTATCGCCAACGCCGAGAATCCCGAGCGTCCGGGAGTGCCCGACTCAGGTGTACGCCACATCCAGCTGCCCGATGCCGTGAAAAAGATCGACGCCTGGTTTGTTGCCGGCATCAGAATCGACCCGGGAGCGCCGGGATTGTCGCCGGATGTCATTGCCCAGTTTGGCCGACAACCGCAAATCCGCCTCATCATTCAGCCGGTAACCAATGGACCAGACGAATTCAAAGTTCATGACACCGCCGGCCACCTCATCTTTAGCTTTAACCTCGACCCGGATCCGCCTCTCGACGGTTGTGCGCCGTTTCCGCGGTTCAAGCCGGACGATGAAGCCTTCAAGGCAATCATTCGCGACGTCGCGACCTTGCGCGATCAACTTGCAGCCGGACATTTTGGCAATGTCAAAGTCTCGACTGCTGGTGATCTGAATGTGCATCCGGGCCTTGTTGGGGCATCGGCAAAGGCGTTTCGTGATGCACTCAAGGCCCTACTCGAGAAGCATCTTTCACCGCAGCGCCTCAACACCATGGCTGTCATGGGCATCTCGCCGCCCGAGCCCTGGGTTTTCGTCTCGATGTTAAGGGTCCCGCAGGCTGGCTTAATACCCGTGCCTGGTCCGACGCTTGATGGCGTACACGCAGCGCAGATGTTCAGCGTCATCGGCGGAAAACACGTCGTCCCCCAGCCGATTACCAACAATCAGAGTCCGATCACCTGTCGTCACGCGGCATTGCAAAATCCGCCTTTAGCAGCCGCCGATCGCAAGGGTGTTTCGACATCCGAGTTCATTGATGGCAACGTGCCCAACAGTCGCATACTCGAAATCGTCAATATCATTGCCGACCCGAAGAAAAGCCACTTCTTCAATACCGATTGCGTCAGTTGTCACACCGAGACGGCGCAGCCACTCGCCAGGAACGTTCCAAACTTCGCAGTGCCAGGCGTGAACCGAGCAGTCTTGCCAAAGGAAAACTGGAATGTTCGCAATTTCGGTTGGTTCCCATCGTTCTTGCAGGGCGGGCCGGCGGCGGCGACGATAACGCGACGCGCGGCAGCCGAGACGGCCGACGTGGTCGCCTTCATCAATAGCCAATTGCTGAACTAGTAATAGACGCTGTCGCCGTTTCCGGCTGCCCGCCGGCCGCGCGAAAGAGATAGATGGAGTACTTGCCATGGGGAGACGTTCTTTCGGCTCTCACCTTTATTCCTGGGTGAGGCGCTGGCCTCATGTCGCCGGGCTGTTGTTCGCAATCGTCGTCGTCGCGATTGTGTCGGCCGGCTTGGTGTATTTCGCGCCTGAGAAGGTTCGCGATGCAGCTCTTAAAATCAAGAACGACGCAACTCTCCTCGCTCAACTGCTGCCTGCTACCTTGCCGGAGCCATCGAAAATCGAAAGCGCCTATTGGCTGCCGCAGAATTGGAGCTCGCGCCAGCGTTACTGGTTTCACCACACCTCGCAGGGGACGGCGACCATACCTGTCCCTTATCAATGGTTCCTGGCGTTGGAGCGCCCGGAGCTGTCCTTCTCTTACACGAGCTTGACGGACGACGACTACTTGCGCCGCCTTGGCTTTATCCCGAGTCCTAGCTCAAAGGATTTCGCCCGTAACGCGCCCTCATACGGTTATCACGAAGATGGGTCGAATGCGGGCGGTGGGAGCTCCGGTTGGACTCCAAACCTACCCGACAATCCAAATGGCTTGCCTGTCGGGTTTGCCATCCTTAAGGGCGGGGTCGACCCGGCGACGGGAGGCTCGTACGAAGATCAGATCGGATTGACCTGCGCCGCCTGTCATACGGGGCATCTGGAGTACAAAAATGTCAGCCTTCGGTTCGACGGTGGGCCGGCGATGCTCAATCTCGGGGAGGTTGAACGAGTCGTCGGGCTGTCTATCGGCTACACGCTGATTTTGCCGTGGCGGTTCGAGCGTTTCGCCAGCAGACTGGAGCAGATCAAAGGTCAAGGCGTTGATCGAAAGCAGCTTCGAAGCGATCTGGACCTTGCACTTCAAAAGATCAAAAAGCAAAAGGCGCAGGGCGATAGCCTTTTGAGGGAACAGGGAGTTGCGGATCTCGATGAAGGTTTCGGTCGGCTTGACGCGCTGAACCGGATCGGGAACCAGGTTTTCTATAGCAACCTACTCGATCCCCTGACCGGCGAACTCACGGATCCACTCCTCAAGGGCAACTTAGCCCGCCACGATGCGCCCGTGAGCTTTCCGCCGATCTGGGACACACCATATTTCCTCTGGGCGCAGTATGACGCCTCCGTTCTCAACGAACTTGTTCGCAATTCAGGCGAGGCGCTCGGTGTCAGCGCGAAAATCAATATGACCGCGCCCGCGCCCGGACGGCCACTTTTTGCCTCATCGATACATCTATCCGACATCGCGCGGTTCGAAGAACTTCTGCGCGGCGCCGATCCCTTTTCGGCGGCCGATGCAAGCGGCAAAAAATTTACCGGGCTCGTAGCGCCCAGGTGGAGGGACGCACAGGAAAAATTTCGGAGCGACCCGGCATGGGGCATTGACGAAAAGCTCGTTGAAAATGGCCGCGATCTCTATCGCGCGCACTGCTTTGAATGCCACCGAGGCCCGGTCAACGATCCTGCCTTCGACAAAAGATGGCCGGAGCATTCGTTCTGGAAGCCGGAGAACCCCGATCGCTCCGCCAAGAACGAGAAGAATTGGGTGAACATAGGGGGGCGGCATTATTTCAATGTGGTTCAGATGCCGGTCACGGCGATCGGTACCGATCGTCAACAATCCGATGTCCTCACGACGCGCCGCGTTCACCTGCCCGAGTCACTTGGATTAAGTCCAGTCGATGACCTCAACAAAGCCTGGGCTTGCGGCCTTCCAGTGAACACAGGGGCAGATCCTCTTTTCGTACTCGCACTCATGGACGTGGTCGGAAAGACAATTGACCAATGGATCATTGCGAACGGCACCTCGGAAGAAGCCAAGCAGCAGATCTGGGGACCCAGGAAGAATTGCCAAAACCAACGAGTCTACGTTGGGGCTCGGGCGAACCATAACGGAAAGGACGAAGATGTTCTTGCTCTCGAACCTCAATATCGGGCGCGCCCGCTGGATGGTGTTTGGGCGACAGCTCCGTATCTGCACAACGGGTCTGTGCCGACGCTAAGAGACATGTTGTTGCCGCAGAAGGAACGGCCGATGTCCTTCTGCGTTGGCAGTCGCGAATTCGATCCAGTCAATGTCGGGCTTGTCACGAAAACTCAAGCGAGCGACGCCTGTGCGGCCGGTCTGACGGAATTCAGTGTCTCGCTGCTTGGGAACGGCAATCGTGGACATTCGTTTGAAGGCAAGGAAACCGACTTAACGAAGCTGCCGCCTGGTGTCATCGGGCCAGAATTGACCGACGCCGAGCGGCGCGCACTTGTCGAGTATCTCAAGACGCTGTGAGAGGTCCGTTGCCTGCACGTGGAAAGTCAATCGAGACCTTTCGAATTGTCGAAGCCGTTGGCCCATCTCGTCCATACGAGCAGCTCTTCCCTCGGTCGCTTCTCATGTATTCCCCTGAGGTGGGTCAAGCGCCCTTGCATATCACAGATTGTCGCGAAGGAATGTGGAACCAGCTTTCGAAGCATCATTCTTCTTGCCGAACTGCCACGCGACTTGCACGCGACGCGATGTTCATAATTACAAGGTGGCGTTTCTGTCCGACCTGACCGGCCCGGATATGGGCTACGGAGCGCTCTAGCTTTGGTCTCTCAGGAGGTTGTCCATCTGGTCTGAACCGAGGAAGCTGAGGTTGCGAAGCTTCAGTATTCCATGGTGAGACCAGATGAACGTCCACAAGAATGCGCCTTTGACGCCCAAAGGTCGAGAGGCGATGGTGCGAGACGAGGTCGAGGGCGGGCTGAGGCAGGCTGAGGCGGCAAATTAGTTCAGCACGACACCGAAAACCTTGGCCACATGGGTCAAGCGGTTCCGAGCAGAAGGCGTGGATGGCTTTGCGCGACCGCTCGTCGCGACCTCATTCATCGCCGAGCCAAACCCCGCCGGCCACGTGCGCTGCCGTCGAGACGTTGCACCGACAGCGCCACTCCGGTAATCAGATTGATGCCGAGATCGAGGTGTCACCGGCCACCATCAGCCGTATCTTTCGCCGCTTGGGATTAGGCCGGATACGCGATCTGGAGCCCGCCGAGCCGGTGCGCCGCTACGAGCGCGAGCACCCCGGCGAGCTCATCCATATGGACATCAAGAAGCTCGGCAGTTTCGTAAGACCAGGCCACCGCATCACACACGAAGCAAATGGGCTGCTCACGATCCAGAGACGAGGCCTCGGCAAGACGAACATCTATGAACTGTATCTCACGGAGACTTCCCGGACAAAAATGTCCGGTCCAGAAAGGTACGTTAGGTCCGATATGGCGCAGACAAAAATGTCCGCTCCTCAATTAATGAGACCTGATGAATGAGATCCATATTGAGAATAAGCAATAAGGGAAGGTACTTTCGCAATAAAGGGAAGGCTCCAACAGGCGGCGCGTATAGCTCTATGCTAGGTTTGATCGAGTCTCCCAAACTCCAAATTCGGGGAAAGCGCGCATGACGACGGAACAGTTCCAAACACTATACCCTCACTTAATCGGTTGGATTCATCAAACACTACAAGCACATTCGAACGAAGTAAGGATCGTAAGTTCGCTCGGATTCCCGAGACTGTCGCAATACTTCAGCGGAAATCTCTTATCGTCGACCAAGGTTGCCGTCGTCGAACGGGTTCCGATGCCGCCACTATCATCTTTAGGACTCAGCCAGTTCGCCGAATTCGAAAACGGCGATTACGACGGTATCACGTACCTGGACACATTCTTCGTAAAGCGTCGCTCTGCGTCGAGTGAGCGGCTCCACTTTCATGAATTAGTCCATGTTGTACAGTGGCGATTGCTTGGTCCTGAAAGGTTTCTCGCGACGTACGCCGATGGATTGGAGAAACATGGGTATCGGCAAAGTCCGCTAGAGGCCATGGCTTACACCGCCGAGGAAGTATTTTGTCAGTCCAACGAGAACTTTAATGCCGAAAAGCTGGTTGCGGACGAACTGGATCGAATGTCAGGCGTTTAGCGAAACGCGTGCACGATCGGGGATACCGTCGCGCATTCATCGCACATTGAGAAAAAATGGCTCAATCTTAATGCCGTCGTTGAATCCGACGATTGCGACGACCCTCGGCAACGGATTTGCGCTTTTTGAGCCGCCGCCAGGTCCTTGATGCGGCGATCACCAGCTTGAACACCATCGGCCTGGCGGTGGTTGGCGAAGGAGCCCTTCGTCCGCACGGTCCTGTATCGCCCGGTTGCGGACACGCGCTCGATGGGATTGGTGGTGCTCAAGTCAGCCCCAATGTGCGGCAAGAAAATCCTAGAAGGGCAGCAGTGCGTCGCGATCCCTGACCAGGCATTCCACCGCCCAGCCGTACGTCGCGCAAAACGTCTTGGCGAAGACGTCGGTCGACGCTTCGGCGGACGCTGGGCTCGCGCCCAATAGACCTCGCGCAAATCCTTCTTCATGGTGGCCTGCACCGAGAGTGGGACCTTGTCCGGGACGTTCACGTCTTGTGCACTCACCATTATGGTGGCTTGTGCGGGGAAAGACCGGCCGGGGCTTCGCCCGCCCGCGCCCCGCCGACTTGCCTGCGCGCTTTTAGCCGGGCAAGTCTCGGCTTGCCGTCCAGGAGCGTTGAGAAGACGATCTTATCGCTTCGCACAATGAAGAACGATTTGATCACTGACATGTCGAATCTTCCCGCCAAGAAGGTCGAAGAGGTAACCGCTAGCAGTGGGAGTAGCACCGCATCCAGTCCAGGTGCTCGACCATGCTTGGCCGCGACGCACGCGTTGAAGCGTTCGTTGCGAGAACCAACAGGACTTGCTGCTGAAAGACTTTACTGGTAGCGCGCTAGCTCAGGAGCGATTTAACCGTGTGAAGCAGAGTTCATAGTGCCGTCACGGCCTCTTGCGCGCGCAATCCTGCAATCGATATGTGCTCGCCTCGTAGAAACGGCGTACCCGTGCTAAGGCCGGATAGCCATCCGGAGGCGACGCAACCTCAATCATGGCGCGTCGCCTCCGAATGTACCGCCTCGAGGAGATGCCGACGTTGTCAGAGCTTCGGAAGTCGCGGGAAATCCATAGCTCCTGAAGCACGCCGTACGCTCCGGCTGCTCCCATGCCTGTACGGATGAGATGGTAGCGAGCCGTACAATCTGCCCCGTGGCTTGTTGCTCGATAACAAGAATGAAGGCCCCTTCGGGATCCTGAATCAGGCGCAGATCCGCCTGCTTCGCGCCTTCAAAGGCTGAACTCTGCTCCGGGGCCACGTAATTCAGATATTAGCTTTTCGACCGCTTCTGCGATCGCGCCCTCATCTCCTGGCACGCCCCTGCGCGAAGCCGAGCCCCCGTGGCGCGCCTTGCGCTTCAGCGCCAGCACGAACACCGCGACGTTAATCCCTCTTGAAGAAATCCATAGTCAAAAGGATACCGAAAGCTCAACCGAGAGCAACTATCAAGCTCGGTAGAGAATGGGACCTCCGCACTGCTATAAGCAACAGAGGTGAGTAAGTGCAAGCTGCTTCCGTTTTCAGAATCGACCGCGTCTTGAGCGCCTGCGAACTCAGGATGGACTTCCTTCGATTGGAAAATAAATGAACCATACGACACATTCGCGCGTGTGCAAACCGGCCATGCCGACGAACCATTCGTAAGAGAGTTTGCCGATCGTCACTCATGAGTGAGTCCATGAAGTAGATCTTGCACCATGATGATCGCCGCGCCATAGGGCGCATCAGTCCGACGGTGAGATTCTCCACAGTCGCGTGCGTCACTCAACAAAATTACGCGAAGAGGTATCATGCGCGCGCCCGACAAAATCGTCAGAACAACATCGCGAATTGCCTGCTCATGCACTATCTTAAGCTTACCTCGAAGAACGAAAGATAGCGACAAGCGCAGCTTGTTTGGACCTTCGCTCCTCGTTTAAACGGTCGTCACGGAACGGGAGTGGTTGCGATGGAGCATGGGCAGGCCGAATTGATCGGAGGGAAACCTGCGATCTTCGGGCGGCGTAAGGTGCGGCCGCGAGCGTGCGTGGCCGTCGGCAAGCGGCATCTGCGCGCGTTTCTACAGGATGTGCTGGAGGATATGGGGTTTATTATCAGCGAATGCGGGACTGCTGAAGAGCTGCCGCTCGTACTCTGCACGGAGCTCCCTGATCTGATCCTGCTCGGCATTGGCTCGGATCGCATCGAGCCTGGACGATTGCTCGAGATGCTCGTGCGCGAAAAATTTGCAGGCAGAGTGCTGGCATTTGGCGCCCGCGAATCGATCATCATGACGGCAGTGCAGCAGGTCGGGGGCGAATATGGACTTGCTATGCTGCCGCCGCTGAGGACGCCGTTTGCAGCCGAGACGCTGCGCGATCGGGTCGCCATGCTCTTGCCCAAAGAGCCGGCGCCCCGTCCCGCGGTCCATGTCGGAGAAGCCTTACACGCTGGATGGCTTGAGCTCTGGTATGAGCCGAAGTTTGACGCGTGTACCCTCAGCCGCCGCGGCGCCGAGGCGCTTGTGCGAATGCGGCACCCGACCTGGGGCGTTGTTCCACCGGCCTATTTCATCCCAGAGCCTCACGATCCGCATTTTAGGGAGTTGTCGGAGTTCGTGATCGACCGCGCAATCAAGGATTGGCGGTATCTTCTGGAGCAGAAAACTTCAATCGATCTCTCCATCAATCTCCCGGCAGCATTCCTGATGGACCCGCAGGCGGTACGCGATCTGTGTCAGCGCATGCCGTCGCACCCCGCTTTCGGCGGCTTGACTATTGAAATCGAGAGCGAGGAAGCCATCCGCAATCTAGATCTCCTGATTGAGGTCGCGCGCGAGGTTCGCTTTTACAACATTGGCCTTGCAATCGACAATGTCGGCGCCAATTGGCCGCAGCTGATGGGGGTGGAGAGATTCCCGTTCATGAAATTGAAAGTGGACCGGCAATACGTCTCGGGTTGCGGAAATGGGCCCCTGAAGCGAACGGTGTGCCGCCAGATCGTCGATCTAGCCAAAGAATACAGTGCGCGCACCGTCGCCGAAGGTGTGGAGAGCCATGCCGACCTGATCGCTGTGACCGAACTCGGCTTCGACCTTGCGCAGGGCCATCTGTTCGGAAGGGCCATGCCGCTGAAGCAATTTGCGCAGTCATCTTTCAGCACTCCTCCACTTCTTCCAAACTAGGTGCGTGAGAGTGGCTGAGCACAGTCAAGCAAAGCGTAGCAGCGCTCGCCCACACCGCCATGCTTACTCGGCGCCAGGCGTGAGGCTGACTGCAATTATCGGTCAGTCTGCAAGGCCAGTGTCGCTCCTCCCGGCGCGACTTCATTTCCCTCCGAGCGAGACTTGGACAAAACCTCCAGTCAGGGCGTGTGACCGGAGGTTTGCCGAAACCCGGCCTAGACGTGCGTCGGCTCGCGGCTTTTAGTCGCGCCGCCGGTTTCGGATCATCGAGCGTCGCGTAGCCCGCGCTGCCGAGCCGGACAAACCGACGGAAGCGCGCGGCGGTCGACTCGCGACATGCTCTCGGAGTACTGCCGAGGGCTCTCATAGCTTGAATTGAAGCGGCCTGTTGCTGTAGCAGATGCAACATGGTCTCAGCCCCGGGACAGCACAATTGCGCAAATTGCCCGCCAGAGAGCCTATCTGTGTTTGGCACGGCATTTGAAGGGATCGCCAATGGCATCGCTCGCCTAAGGAGTCGGAAGGCATGGCTTACAAGATCGTCGCTTCGCAATGCACCGTTTGTGGTGCATGTGAGTTCGAGTGTCCCAACGCGGCAATCAGCCTCAAGCGCGACATTTACGTTATCGATGCCAAAAAGTGTACGGAGTGCGAGGGCCATTCCGACACGCCGCAATGCGCGGCCGTCTGTCCGATGCCTGACACCTGTGTCCCGTCTAAGACAGCATAAGCAGCCCGCGTAAGGCTTCATCGATGTCGTGAACGAAGTAGTCGAAGTCGCGCTCAAAGGGGGCTGTCGGATGACACCTCAAATTTATCTGGAATAAGGACAAGGCCGCTTCGATGCTCCAGTGGCCGCGTTGAGGCTTGTCGTCGCTGGCTGACGAGCCGAGGCGAGGTGGACGGGCGTCGAGTATCTCAAGATCGCTTACAGAATATCTAGAACTGCGTTACTTCGGAGCCGAGGAGCCGGTCTCCTCGCGCGACGAGATCGTTCCGGAGATCCTGAAGAGGTCCGAGAAGCTCGACCTCCGCTTGCCCGTGGTCACCGTGCACGAGTGCATGGAGTGTAGGGTCATAGCCCGATCCCGCCGCCCGCGCTCTGGTTGCCTACTTCAGTTCGCAACTCAGAATGCATCCTGATGAGGTCAGGAGCTGTTTCTGCATATCGCCCGCGTCCAGGCTCCACTCGCCAAGCCGCGGCCGACGCATCGAAGGCGCGCGCCAAAGTTGCTCAGCACGTGAATACCTGCCGCCCCGAGGAGATCATCTCAGGGCTAGCCGAATACCAAGCTGTCCGACCTGATCATCCCTGCGATTCTAGAGTAATCCGGCATTGGCAATTCCTAAGGAGCCTCATGGCGGTGTGATCAAACGGACGTCGGCCGAGGATGATCGCAACTTCCTGACGGGCGGGTTCGAGAAGCTGCTGACGGAAAAACCAGGCCCGTCGCA
Source organism: Bradyrhizobium sp. F1.4.3 (assembly GCF_040548375.1). Classification (NCBI taxonomy): domain Bacteria; kingdom Pseudomonadati; phylum Pseudomonadota; class Alphaproteobacteria; order Hyphomicrobiales; family Nitrobacteraceae; genus Bradyrhizobium; species Bradyrhizobium sp. F1.4.3. Next base: position 77,185 of record NZ_JBEPRN010000012.1, on the reverse strand, counting down.
AAGATATCGAAAGCGGCCCGGGCTCGTTCCGGCCGCGGAGCTCATCCGGTTACCAGAACAGGGTATCGAACGCGAACGCATTCACAGGCGGAGCCTCCAAGCAGCTTATTGTGTTGGCGCCGCAGCGAGTGTCTGATCGGCAGCTCTGGATCAATCCCGACTGCAGGCTGAAAACTCGAAAGTGGGAGGAGGTGCGTCCCGCGCTCGTCAATATGGTGGCTGCGAGTTGCGGGCTGCGCCACGTGCCGACCGTTTTGCCACGCTTTTGTGAATGAGATGCAAACGCTTTGGGAGCTTGCGATGTCCTTGCGAGCTTCCCAAAGTTCTAGAGACGGGAATGCCGGCCGGCGTTGGCCAAGGCGGTCGCATAACAGCCGGCGACAAGCTCGATTCTCGATCCGACGGCCGATAGCCTGCCGGCGATGTCGATCGAAGTCATTAACGGTCGATGCTAACCCAGCTCTACTTTTCATTTATCCATCGCGTGGATGTGTCCCATCACAACAATCTATTTTACCTCCCTTACGGAATGTCATAGGAGATTGGCGCCTTGGCACGATCTTCGGGAAGATAATCGAGCGTTGCTGGTGTTTTGGGGATGCCAAATGCTGCTGCGCGACGGTGAGCGGCCGCTTGAGTTTCAGGGCGCGGCGCATTGCGCGAAGGATCCAGCTCCATCAAGGCACTGCCTTGCCAACTGGACGCGGGTGCGAGTGGTGGGCAATCCTGAAGTGTCCCACAGGAGCGGAAGGCAAGCGGCTCCAGATTTTGCGCGGAGGCGATATCCGCTTCTCGTGTTTGACGGCGAATGCCCTCGCCGTAAATCGATCGCCGGTAGTCCTCCCTACCGACGAAAGCTGGTGCGATGCGTAAAGCAGCGTCGCTCCTGCGTGACTTTCGCCCGGCCTCCAGAGTAGGCCGGGCGCTTTTTTATATGCCTGGCTATGAGTGACGGCACGGGATCATTCATTTTGACGTCATTGCGTGACCCCGGGTACTTGCATGGCATCTGCTACACCAAGCATGAGGCCGGTGCTGCTAATCCTATCTATTTATGGAAGGCTTTGGCCTCGTGTTTGTACGCGTGGGTAGTGGCGGATACTCGATCTTAGGTACCCGCCCGGTCAGCGAATACAGAAACACTACGATATCGTTCTCTTCCTCATCGCTAAGCTTGGCGCCGAGCTGGATTTCACTCATCAGGGCAACAGCTTGCTTCACGCTCCAAACTTGGCCCGAATGGAAATAAGGGGCTCGCAACGCGACGTTCCGCAAGGACGCCGCGCGGAAGACATATTCGTCACCGACTGCCTTGGTGACCGCGAACCAACCCTTATCGGCGGCCCGGGAGCAGGCTTGCGTCAGGCTTTTTCATCACAGCCGAATGGGAAGTATGCCTGTCCACCGGCGTTGATTCCCTTGTGGCAAGCGGAGCATCCGTTCTCTATAAACAGCGCCAACCCTGACTTCTGCTGATCATCCAGAGCATGTGTTTTGCCCTCCAGATACTGATCGAATGGGGCCGCAGGTGAAATGAGAGTCGCTTCATTAGCCTCGATTGCCTCGCATAGTTTTCGAAGGGGACTGGTATCGGTTCGGGAAGGCGTTTTTGAACAAGGCGACATAGCTGGCCATTGAGTTAAAGGTATCGAGCACACGATCCGGAGTCGCATTCATTTCGGCACTTGCCTGCACAGGGCCGGTGGCTTGCGCCTTCGGGTCCGCGGCGCCTCCGTCCCAGAATTGCGCCACATTGAACACCGCGTTGTAGACGGTGGGGGCCCGACGTAGGCCGACCTTCCAGCCGTGACCGACTGAGGTCGGAACGGCATTCCGCCGGTACCGAGATTGTGGCATGTATCGCAGCTAATGATCTCGCTTGCCGATAGCCGCGGATCGAAGGACAGCATCTTGCCAAGCTCGACCTTTTCATGTGTGACTGAATTGTCCTTTACCGCAGGAATGACTCAGGGGATCGGATGGAAGATCTGCTTGGCGGTTCTCATCAGCTCATCGTCCGGACATCAGCAGCCCAGTCGCCAAAACAGATGCTGCGGCCACAAGCCGAAGCTTCCGGATCGATTTGTTCATACACCCACCTCATCAGCTCTGATTGTTAATCAAGGAAACAGTCGAGAACGAGGCCACCCTCCGTTCGTTCAACGGCTTGGCGCAGTATGCACCAGATCCTCTGAAAGCGAGACTGCATCAAACGTACGATTTCAAGATGCTCGCTCGCCCGGGCGAACAAACAACGTCGGATGTCTTGGCTTGATGAATACATGCAGTGTTACAGATGCGACAAGCGCTGGTCCCGGCTAGACATCATCGCACAGAGAGTTTTGTGATGAGATCGAATTGCCAGCCTGCGGGCCGAACGCGAGAACGGCGGTAATAAGGTCTAAGCAGGTTTGGCGAGACACTGGGCCGAGGCGCCAAGGCGGTGCGCATCGCCCACGATTTTGCCGAGCCCTGCCCTACAGGAGCCTCTCCGACTCATATCCGGGCCGCTCCGGGGACGCCGCCGCCGCGAAATCCCGCTCCTCTGTAACGGACCAGCCCCAAGCCTGAACATGGCCTGCCTTCCACCTGAAGTTCGCTGGCATGACAATTGCCGTTCTCAAATCTGAAAGGCGCGGCTACCCAGAGCTTGACGGTGCGACGGTCCGATTAGTCGGATACTCCCATTCGACGCCAGCTCAAGTCGCCGGCCTGACACCGGATCAGGCCGGGTGTTGGTTGGAATAACAAACCACTTCGTCTTACTGACGGCGAGTGGCAGCTTTTGAAGTCCTGCGCGCTGATGGCAAAAGCCGCTGAACTTCTGCAGAAGCAACCGTCACTTCGTGCCCTTGCGTTGAAAGACTGCGATACAAGAGGACATGCTGGGAGGAGATCGTGACATCATGTCCGCAGATGGCCAGGTCGTGACATGTCATCGGCGTCTTCCCCGGAACGACGTGATTGACCCGCTGTCCATGGCTGGTTCAGGTTAAATATGGTAAGCGTGATAGCTTCGATTGACGATCGCTTGAATGAGATCAGATACGTGCGGAATGACATTTGGCGCTGTCGCAGAAGGCTTCAATGTGAGCTGAGTGATGTCGAGCGTAAGTTCCTCGAAGAGCGTCTGCTTGAGCGGCACTCTGCCTTTGACCGGCTCCTGGCGACCACGTTTCCTTTTACATTGAAACTGTGAAGAAAATTTCGGGACCTGGCCGCGGGGCATTGGCGCGGAAATGGCTTCCGCCCGCAGAACGCCTGCGCCCGCGTCAGGAACGTAGCGCTCCGGCGCCGCGGGCTGTCGGGCCCCCCTAGCCGCCGCCGAGCTGAATGGCGTCGGTCCTTGGTTCACCGACGTGCTGGCCCGCTGCGCGGCGTGAACGCGGATACTGGAATCGTTCGGGCACCCATCCAGGGGTGTCGCCGGGGGACACCGATCGCCTCGTTTCTGTGACACCGCGGTCACCGTGACTAGCTTTCATTCGACAAAGCGATCGAAGAAGCTTGAATCGGCCGTAGCGTCAGATTGTACAGAGCAGGCGAACGATATTCCAGACCAGGTGCAGCCGAATGATAAGACCCGTTCTCGCTTTTGTATTGTGTTCCGCTCTCGAGTTGATCGGGCCAAGCACGGGCGCGGTTGCGGACACAAGGCGGTACGCGTGCACGATCACTGCCGCCGATCGAGAGCCGGTCGGAGTTCGGAATGAGCGGGTCATTCTCAGCGTTCAATATGGCTGCCGGATCGCGGGTGGTCTCTTGAGCGACGCGGAGATCACAGCGGTGTCGGTCAGCGAGTGGGGTGCTGACAAAGGGTCATACTTGGCTTCCCTGGAATTTCACCGCGCGCTGGAGGGAGTTGCAATTGGACAACTCTCCGAGGCGACCGGCTTCTCTATCATGGAAGGCGAGCAGGGCATTGCGGTCGCAACTTCCGGCACGACAGTATTCAAGTTCGCATCTGGCTCATTGGCAGCCCTTTCAGGGAAGACCCTTAAATTTACGACCAAACCCACTGGCCTACATAGCTTCGAATTGGACTTCACAGATTGGCCCGAATCTCTTCTACGGAGGTGAACTCGTGTCTTACGCTGATTTCCGCAGGCGCTCGGACGCACGAATTACCGTCCATACTCTTAGCCGCACACAATACGTGCTCCCCAGCCTGTGTGCTGTCCTCCAAGGCGAGCACACCCGCAACAAGTTAAGCTAAAACTCCGAAGGCACTCGAGCGCTGTAGAGCTTTCAAATTAACCTTCCCCCGAGCCGATCAGCAGCTCTTTATGGTGCTGATCAGCATCAGGGACGAACTGGTCCCGCAGAAGGGGCATCTCTTCGGCAGCGCCTGCGCGACACCGAAGCTATCGACAAGGAACAGACACAGCCCGATGATGAGCACGAAGAAGAAGAAGCTGCTGGCCCACAGCCGGGGCTCCAGCAACATTTTTGCTGACCTCGGCCTGGCGAACGACCAGGAGCACCAACTCAAGGCAGCACTTGTCGTACAACTGAAGCGGTTGATGGCGGAGCGGGAGATCACTCAGACCGAAGCCGCGAGGCTGGTGGGCGTGAAGCAGCCCAACCTGTCCAAGATGCTTCGGGGCCAGTTCAGGCTGGTTTCTGTGGTAAAGCTGCTGCGTATGCTGACGGCGTTCCACCAGGACGTCGAGATAACGGTAAAGCCACATCGGAAGCGTGGCAGAGCGGGCCGGATCACGTTATTCCGGCCTGAGAGCTACCGAAAAGGGGAGGGTTCATGACATCCAACGCAACGGCGCCCAAAACCGCTCATGACCCCGCCTGTCGTGCCCGAACTGCAATGATTACATTCGGCCGACTGAAAATCCCTCGCCGCCCCTCTCCTCGCGGAGACCTGCCTGCGCTTTCAGGAACAACTGGGCGAGCAAGGACGCGGAGCTCGCCCGAGAGACCGAAGCGCCCCAGCAGGAGCGCGAGAAGCTCCAAACGGGTCGTGAGCAGGTCGTGAACCGACTGGCGGCTGAGTGCAGCCAACTCGCCGTTACAGAAGCAAGGAACGCGGGCGAGGCAGCTCGATGGATTCGGCTGATTCCACCGGACTCCCTCTTTCTCTCGAAGGAGAAGATCTCGGCTTGCAAGACGGGCATCTTCCATCCAGAGCGCAGATCGTAATCGGATATCTTTAGAGCGCGATCCCCGGCTGCAGTCTTCGCCAGGCCGAGTGCCGAATACTGTGACATGGCGTCCAATGCCGATTTCCCAAGATCAATCAGCGCCCACACGAACAACCCAAGCCCGCCGAGTACGGTGCAGCCACAGACGACGTTCAGGATGGCCAACCCAGGGGTAGTCATGCCGAATCCCGAAGGCGGCGATGGTTGACAGAAAGTACGCCGCGGCCAGCAGGATCATTCCAACCAGTCACTGACGGACATGCTCATCACAGCGGAAAGCACGACGATGGCAGCGATGAGTCGGATCCCGAAATGCCGGTGCTCGGTGATGTTCAAGTTGAGCGATGTCTCCTTGGCGATATCTTTCTGCGTCCCTAACTCGACCTTCAATGCGGCGAATAACCGATCTTTGGCGGCGTAGATTTCCCGGAGAGCGCAACTGATTGTCTTGTTTCAGACAGGTCGTTAGCCGGTACGCCTGTCGGTGGCCAACAGGTCAGGTTTCTAACAATCCGCATCCTGCCAACTATCTAGCTCTACAGACGTGGGTTTTTGTCTTCGACCAGCGCTGGCACACTCATTGCAAACCCCTGCGCAAGAGGCGGCTGTTAGCCCTTTGCAACAACATGCAGAGAAACACCCCCCTGATGGCAGGCAGTGAGTAAAGAAGCCGATATGACCACCCGCTGGAGAGTAGGCATGACTTCACCGAGACGCGTCTTGGTCAGCGATCCCGTCGACAAGTCAACAGCGTCACGCACACCGCGTTCGCAAGCGCTCAGCCGAGATGAACTGCAAGATCGTGAACGACCGCCGCCGCATGATCCGGAAGGCCGCGAAGTTGCGATCGGTAGGACCGGTCACGGAGATTGCACGCTTTACACCTGAATGCCGGATCGGAAATCCGTCGGTCTACCGGAAAAGCGTCGCTTCATGATCTGAGGCGACAATCAAAGGAAATTTGTATGAGCCGAGCAACTACCCAGAGTGTCGCTGAGATCAAGGCGCGCAACAAGCAGCTAATCGATGAGGTGTTGAAGGTCTACCCAGAGAAGACCGCCAAAAGACGCGCCAAGCATCTCAGTGTTCACGAGGCGGGGAGGTCGGATTGTGGCGTCAAGTCGAATATCAAGTCCATTCCGGGCGTGATGACCATCCGTGGCTGCGCCTACGCAGGCTCCAAGGGCGTGGTCTGGGGGCCGATCAAGGACATGATCCACATTAGCCACGGTCCGGTCGGCTGTGGTCAGTACTCTTGGGGCTCGCGGCGCAACTACTACGTCGGCACGACCGGCATCGACACCTTCGTGACACTGCAGTTCACCTCCGATTTCCAGGAAAAGGATATCGTATTCGGCGGCGATAAAAAGATCACGAAACTCATCGATGAGCTCCAGGAGCTATTTCCTCTCAACAGGGGCATCACCATTCAGTCCGAATGTCCGATCGGTTTGATCGGCGACGATATCGAGGCGGTCTCCAGAGAAAAGTCAAAGGAATATGGCGGCAAAACCATCGTGCCTGTGCGGTGCGAGGGCTTTCGTGGCGTGTCACAATCGCTCGGACATCACATCGCGAACGACGCAGTTCGAGATTGGATCTTCGACAAGAGCGCCCCAGAGGCCAGTTCAAAATTTGAGCCGACGCCATATGATGTCGCGATTATCGGCGACTACAACATCGGCGGCGATGCCTGGTCGTCACGGATCCTGCTCGAAGAAATGGGCCTGCGCGTCATCGCCCAGTGGTCCGGGGATGGATCTCTCGCTGAATTGGAGGCGACGCCGAAGGCGAAGCTCAACATATTGCATTGCTATCGCTCGATGAACTACATCTCACGGCACATGGAGGAAAAATTCGGGATTCCCTGGTGCGAGTACAACTTCTTCGGGCCTTCCAAAATCGCGGAGTCGCTGCGCAAAATTGCAAGCTTCTTCGATGATAAGATCAAAGAAGGCGCCGAGCGCGTCATCGCGAAATATCAGCCGCTTGTCGACGCGGTGACCGCGAAATACCTGCCGCGGCTCGAAGGCAAGACCGTAATGCTGTTCGTCGGCGGCTTACGTCCTCGCCATGTCATTGGCGCCTACGAGGACCTCGGCATGGATGTTGTCGGCACAGGCTATGAGTTCGGGCATAACGATGACTACCAGCGCACCGCTCAGCACTACGTCAAAGATGGCACACTGATCTACGACGATGTCACCGGCTACGAATTCGAGCGCTTCGTCGAAAAGATCCGGCCAGACCTCGTAGGTTCCGGTATCAAGGAAAAATACGTCTTCCAGAAAATGGGCGTGCCGTTCCGTCAAATGCATTCCTGGGACTACTCGGGTCCTTACCACGGCTACGACGGCTTCGCGATCTTCGCCCGCGACATGGACATGGCGATCAATTCCCCGATCTGGGGGAAGACCACGGCACCTTGGAAGGACGCTCCGCGGCCGAGCCTCATGGCGGCGGAATAGGAACGCCGACGCCCGGCCCCTTTCTTCCGCAGAGGAGAGGAGGGGAAGGGCAGGAGAACGAACATAAGAACCTAAAGAGTGCCATGATGACACAGAACGCCGAACACATACGCGACCACTCTGAGCTTTTCCTGGGAGACGAATACCAGCAGATGCTGGCCAATAAGAAGGCGCTATTTGAGAATCCGCATGATCCCGCCGAAGTCGACCGTATCAGAGAATGGTCCAAGACGTCCGATTACCGCGAGAAGAACTTTGCCCGCGAGGCGCTAACGGTTAATCCGGCGAAGGCTTGCCAGCCGCTAGGTGCGGTGTTCGCCGCGCTCGGGTTCGAGCGCACACTGCCGTTCGTCCACGGCTCACAGGGCTGCGTTGCGTATTATCGCAGCCATCTGTCACGCCACTTCAAGGAGCCGACCTCGTGCGTCTCCTCGTCCATGACGGAAGACGCGGCCGTGTTCGGGGGGCTCAACAATCTTACCGACGGGCTTGCCAACAGCTACAACATGTACAAGCCGAAGATGATCGCGGTCGCGACGACCTGCATGGCGGAAGTCATCGGCGACGACCTCAACGCCTTCATCAAAACATCCAAGGAAAAAGGATCAGTCCCCGCGGACTACGATGTACCATTCGCTCACACTCCCGCATTCGTCGGCAGCCACGTTACCGGCTACGACAACACGCTCAAGGGCATCCTCGAGCATTTCTGGGACGGCAAAGCCGGCACGGCACCAAAACTCCAGCGCAAGGCCAACGACACGATCAACTTCATCGGCGGCTTCGACGGCTACACTGTCGGTAACATGCGTGAAATAAAGCGCATATTCGAGCTGATGGGGATCGGCTACACCATCCTCGCGGACAACAGTGATGTGTTCGACACCCCCACCGACGGCGAGTTCCGCATGTATGATGGCGGCACCACGCTGAAGGATGCCGCGGACGCAGTCCACGCGAAGGCAACCATTTCCATGCAGCAATATTGTACGGAGAAGACGTTGGCCTTCATCAAGGGGCACGACCAAGAGGTCGTCGCCTTCAATCATCCCCTGGGCGTCAGCGCCACGGACGATTTCCTGATGACGCTGTCGCGTATCACCAACAAGGCAATTCCAAATGCGCTGGAGCGGGAGCGCGGGCGTCTGCTAGACGCAATGGCTGACTCTAGCGCGCATGTTCACGGCAAGAAGTTCGCGATCTACGGCGATCCTGACCTCTGCTATGGCGTGGCCGCATTCTTGTTAGAGCTCGGCGCTGAGCCCACCCACGTGCTGTCGACGAACGGGAGTAAGGCCTGGGAGCAGAAAATGCAGGCGCTGTTCGCGAGCTCGCCGTTCGGTAAAAACTGCCGCGCCTTCCCCGGCAAGGATCTCTGGCACATGCGTTCGCTCCTGTTCACAGAACCCGTCGATTTCCTGATCGGTAACACCTACGGCAAATATCTCGAGCGTGACACTGGAACACCGCTAATCCGCATCGGGTTTCCCATCTTCGATCGCCATCATCACCATCGTTATCCAGTGTGGGGCTATCAGGGTAGCATGAATGTGCTGGTCAAGATTCTCGACAAGATCTTTGATGAGATCGATAGAAAGACCAGCTCGGTTGGCAAGACAGACTACAGCTTCGACATCATACGCTAAGGCGAGCGCCCCGCCTCATCGTCCGCAGGAACAGCGGCGCTGTGGCGGGGATCACAGATTATCCGCCGGCCATCCTCTTGGTCTGTGCGGTGTCTTGACATCCCCGAAAGAGACACCATGACTACGCTTCGCACGACCATACTGGACGTCTTTAACGAACCGGGCTGCGCCAGGAACGCGAGCAAGTCGAACGTCGAGCGCAGGAATGGATGCACCAAGCAGCTGAAGCCGGGCGGCGCCGCCGGCGGGTGTGCCTTCGATGGCGCCAAAATCGCACTGCAGCCCTTCACCGATGTCGCCCATCTTGTGCATGGTCCAATTGCCTGTGAGGGCAATTCCTGGGACAATCGCGGGTCCGCCTCCTCCGGCTCCGATCTGTGGCGCAGAAGCTTCACCACTGACATGAGCGAGACCGACGTCGTGTTCGGCGGCGAGAAACGGCTGTACAGCGCAGTCAAGGAGATCACAGAGAAATACGACCCACAGGCCATCTTCGTCTACCAGACGTGCGTGCCCGCGATGATCGGTGACGACATCGATATGGTCTGCAAGGCGGCCTCCGCCAAATTCGGAAAACCGGTCATTCCCATCAATGCACCGGGATTTGTGGGGTCGAAGAACCTTGGTAACAAGCTCGCAGGCGAAGCACTGCTGGAGCACGTCATCGGTACTGGAGAGCCCGATTACACCACTCCGTATGACATCAACATCATCGGCGAATACAACCTGTCGGGCGAGCTCTGGCAGGTCAAGCCGCTGCTCGATGAGCTCGGAATTCGGATCCTGTCGTGCATCTCGGGGGACGGCAAGTACCGCGAGGTCGCTTATTCACACCGAGCCAAAGCCGCGATGATGGTCTGCTCAAAGGCAATGATCAACGTCGCACGCAAGATGAGGCAGCGCTACGGCATCCCGTTTTTTGAAGGCTCGTTCTACGGTATTGAGGATTCCAGCGATTCACTGCGCCAGATCGCGCGCATGCTAATCGAACGTGGCGCGCCGGCTGAGCTGATGGAACGAACGCAAACCCTGATCGTACGCGAAGAGACCAAAGCCTGGACTGCGATCGAACGTTTCAAGCCGCGCTTTGCCGGCAAGAGGGTCGTTCTCATCACCGGTGGCGTGAAATCCTGGTCGATGGTGGCCGCTTTGCAGGAGGCCGGGCTCGAAATCGTCGGCACGTCAGTGAAGAAATCGACCGAGAAGGACAAGGAACGTATCAAGGAATTAATGGGCCAGCACGCCCACATGATCGAGGACATGTCACCTCACGAGATCTACAAGATGCTCAATGACGCAAAAGCCGACATCATGCTTTCGGGCGGCAAGTCGCAATTCGTCGCACTAAAGGCGGCGACGCCATGGCTCGATATCAACCAGGAGCGCTGCCACGCCTATATGGGCTATGTCGGGATTGTCAAGCTCATGGAGGAGATCGAGAAAGCGCTCTACAATCCGATATGGGATCAGCTCCGTCAAGGCGCGCCCTGGGATGAGTTCGATTGGAAGCGTCAGGCAAAGACGGTTGCGCGGATGGATGCGCAAGCCGTTGATCCAGTTCGGGGCGCGAACGGCGTCAAGACGATAAGTGTCTCCAACAAAACTGAGATCGGCGATGGTGAGCGCGCGATTGCGGCGCATGGCCCGAACCTCGTCGAGCCCGCCGAGCCGTGCACCAATTCCACCGCAAGGGGCCTTGCTTGTAAGGACACTCGTTCCGATCTCCAGCCCCCGGCGCTGCAGGCGGCGGAGTAGGAGAACGACATGGCAATCGTCACTGCCTCGAAGAAAGCCTGTTCGGTCAATCCGCTCAAGATGAGTCAGCCGATCGGCGGCTCATTTGCCTTCATGGGCCTGCGCGGCGCGATGCCGCTTTTGCACGGCCCGCAAGGTTGCGCCTCCTTCGGGCTGACGCTGTTCGTGCGCCATTTCAACGAAGCCGTGCCGATGCAGACGACCGCCGTGAACGAGGTTGCCACCGTGCTCGGCGGTCTCGAGAATCTCGAACAGGCGATCCTCAACATCTACAATCGCGTCGAGCCCGAGGTCATTGGTATCAATTCGACTGGCGTCACCGAGACCAACGGCGATGACGTCGAGGCCTTCATCCGGTTGATCCGGCAGAAGCATCCGCAGCTCAAAAAGCTTCCCCTTGTCTACGTCTCGACGCCGGATTTCAAGGATGCCTTTCAGGATGGCTGGGGCAAAACAGTGGCGCGGATGATCGAGGTGCTCGTGGCTCCCGTCGACGCAGCGAGACCGCGCGATGGTTCCCGCGTCAACGTACTACCTGGCTGCCACCTCACGCCCGGCGATCTCGACGAGCTTCGCACGACCTTTGAGGATTTTGGGCTCAAGCCCTCCTTCCTGCCGGACATTGCCGGTTCGCTGGATGGCCACATCCCCGACGAATTCACGCCAACCACGATCGGCGGCATTGGAATTGACGAGATCGCGACGATGGGGCAGGCGGCCTGGACGATCGCGATCGGCGCGCAAATGCGCCGTGCGGCCGAGATCATGCAGGCGCGGACAGGCACGCCGTTCCGTCTGTTCGAGCGGCTCTGCGGCCTTATGCCAAGTGACGAATTCATCGCGTTTCTGAGCGAGATCAGCGGCCGGTCGGTGCCCTCGAAATATCGCCGGCAGCGTGGACAGCTGGCAGACGCCATGCTGGATGCCCATTTCCATATCGGCGGCCGCAAGCTCGCAATCGGCGCCGAGCCGGACTTGTTATTCGATCTCTCCAGCTTCCTTCACGACATGGGGGCGCAGGTAACGGCCGCGGTGACGACGACGAACTCACCTGTGCTCCAGCGGGTCAGGACCGAGGACGTCCTGATCGGCGATCTGGAGGATCTTGAAGAGCTTGCCAGGTCACGTGACTGCGACCTCTTGATGTCGCATTCACACGGTCGCCAGGCCGCTTCGCGACTCAATGTTCCGTTCCTCCGGGTGGGCTTTCCGATGTTCGATCGCCTTGGCGCTGCGCACCTCACGACCGTGGGCTATCGCGGCACGCGTGATCTGATCTTTGACATCGCCAATCTGATCATCACCGACCGCGAAACCAACCATGGGCCGACGCCCGACTCCTGGCCATCACCTGCGGTGACCTGCAGGTCCATCCGCCCCAGTTGCATTGAGCAGGAAGAGAAACCACTCGGATGAAAGTTGCATTCGCCACTCAGGACTTGAAGCACGTCGATGCGCACTTCGGCTGGGCCAAGAACATCGTGATCTACGAGGTCGGCCCGGACGGGCATCGGTTTATTGAGGCGGTTCAGTTCGGCGGTGACCTCACGGAAGACGGCAATGAGGATAAGCTGGCGCCGAAGATCCAGGCGATCAGGGACTGCGCAATCCTCTATGTAGCGGCGATCGGCGGCTCGGGTGCTGCGCGCGTCGTCGCGAGCAACATCCATCCGATGAAGGTGCTGCAACCAGAGCCCATCGACGACCTTTGCGTCAAACTCGAGACCGTGCTGAAGGGGTCGCCGCCGCCCTGGCTGCGGAAGCTGCTCACCAAAAGCTCGGAACGTACGGTGGATTTCGAAGCCTGAAGGAAAGAGGATGCCCGATCAGTCTGAAATCACTCCAGCCGCCCCCGCGGCAGAGCGGCCATTTCTCAAAGAGCTCATCAAGATCTGGCGCGCCCAGGACACCCACGGCGCCTGGGAGGGCAAGAAGGACCTCGACCTGCTAGACCCCTACATTCTGGACAAGCGCAAGCGCCGTGCGCTGCCGATCGTTGGCAATCCCGACCCCGACACGATATGGCGACTGCAGTTGTTCTTTGACGCCATTGCGCTCTCGATCGAGAAGGCGACGGGTGTGATGATCTCGCCAATGCTGAAGATGCATCATGAAGGGTTCGGTCGGATCGTGCTGATCGGGGGCCGGCTCGTTGTCGTGAGCAAGCAGCTACGGGACGTGCATCGCTTTGGTTTCAACAATCTGTGTCATCTTGCCGACCAAGGCGACGAGATCGTCAACAGTGGTGTTGAGATGATCCGCGAGTTCCCGGAAGTGGCGAACTATTGAGGCAAGTATGAGCGATGTTGAAAGCCTGAAAGCGGAAATAAAGAAGCTGTCGGCCAAAGCGACCCAGGCCAAGATGGACCTCCACGACCTCTCCGAGGAACTGCCCGTCAACTGGACCGCGATCCTGAGCGTGGCGCAGAAGGCCCACGACGCCTTCAGCGAGCTCGAAAGCAAGCGCCAAGTTCTCCAGGCGCTACACAAAGCATAACGGACCTCAAGCCATGTCATTCAGAACCCGCGACGGCCGCGATTGGAGGCCGGACTACCTGGTTTGGATCGATCCGAACAAGTGCATCGGCTGCGGCCGCTGCTACAAGGTCTGCGGCCGCGAGGTCATGACGCTGAAGGGCCTGAGCGAGGGCGGCGAGTTGATCGATCTCGATGAGGACGACGATGAGGTCGAAAAGAAGGTCATGGTGATGAAGGACGAGGGGGCCTGCATCGGCTGCAGCGCCTGCGCCCGGGTCTGTCCGACAAACTGTCAGACCCACGCGCCAGCTGCTTGAATCGACGTTTCTCTCGCTATGAACAGGGGTGGTTTGTCAGAGACAAAGGTAGCTCGGAAGATCCGGCATCGAGCCGACGACATGTACGGCGAAGCCTTGAATCCTGTCGAAAGTGCGCGTCAATGCTAAGCATGGAGTGAATCTTGGTCAAAAAAGGTGTGCCGTTGCAGTCGCGGATTGAAAGGCCAACGGCCTCGACTCCAGATGATGATCCCTATCTATGGTTGGAAAAGATCGAAAGCGGACGGGCGTTGAACTTCGTCGAGCGGCAGAATAGCAGGACGCTGCGCGTGTTCGGCGGACCGGCCGCGGGACGAGATCGCGATGCGCTGACCGCGATTTACGATCGGCCTGACAGGATCCCCTACGGCGGGCGCCGCGGCAGCTATCTTTACAATTTCTGGCAGGACGCCACCAACCCGCGCGGGCTGTGGCGGCGGACAACAATGCCGGAGTTTCGAAGACCCAATCCGGCGTGGGAGATCATGCTGGATATCGACCAGCTTGCGGCAAGCGAGCGCGAAGACTGGCTACTGAACTCGACAAGCTCACTGCCGGGAAGCCCGCGAAGTATCTTAAGCCTGTCGCGCGGCGGCAGCGATGCCGTCACCTTGCGGGAATTCGACGCCGACACGAGGAGCTTCGTCGCGAACGGCTTTGCGATGCCGGAAGCCAAGGGCAGCGTCGACTGGCTCGACACGGACACGCTGCTGCTGTCCAGCGCCCATGGCGAGGGCATGGTCACGAGCTCCGGATATTCGAGGACCGTTCGCCTGTGGTGTCGTGGCGAACCTGTGGATCGGGCAGAAGTGATCTTCGAGACCGCGGCTGATCACATGCGTGTCCATGGCCTCGCGGACCATACCGGCGCGGTCCCGCGTACCTGGATCATCGATCGGATCGACTTCTTCAACCAGCGCATCTGGCTGCGCGATCACGCCGGCACCACCACGAAGCTCGAGCTCCCGTCCGGCATCTGGATGCAGGCCCATGGCGACTGGTTTGCGATGAAGCTGCGCCAGCCCTGGTCGACCGGAGGTCGAACCTATGCCACCGATGCCGTCCTCGGCATCTCGCTTTCGGCTTTCCTTGCAGGCAGCCGCGATTTTTCGCTCCTGTTCGAGCCCGGACGGCGGCGCGCATTGCAGGACTTGTTCTGGACGGCCGGCAGACTGGTGCTCTCGATCCTCGACGAACTTAAGCCGCAATTCCAGATCTTCACGCCATTCGCCACGGGCTGGAGCCGCGCGATACTCGGCGGGCTTCCTGAAATCGGCGTGGTCGACGTCCGGCCGCTCGATTGTCATCCGTCGGAGAGCAACGGCGACCTGCTCGCCGAAGTGCAGGACCCGCTCACGCCGCCCTCGCTGCTGTTGATCGAGCGCGGTGTCGAAAGTCCTGTCGTGTTGAAGCAGGCATCGAAGGCCTTCACCGCCGATGGCCTGGTGGTGACGCAGCATGAAGCGATCTCGATCGACGGCGAGCATATCCCCTATGTGCAGACCGGCCCCGCAGGCGAAACCGGCGATGCGCCGGTCTATATGACCGCCTATGGCGGCCTCGGTCGCTCGGTGAAACCATATTACAATTCGTCGCTCGGCAAGCTGTGGCTGGAGCGCGGCGGCACCGTTGTGCAGGCGAATTTGCGCGGCGGCGGCGAGTTCGGCACGCGATGGCACGAGGCTGGCCGGCTCGCCGGCAAGAAGCTGTCGCATGACGACTTCGCGGCCGTTGCCGCCGATCTCGTCCGCCGCGGTGTCACGAAAGCGAAACGGATCGCGGCCAGGGGCGGATCGAACGGCGGCATCCTCATTACCAACATGCTGACGCGTTACCCGGAGCGTTTCGGCGCGCTGTTCTGCACCGTCCCGCTGACCGACATGCGCCGCTACACCAAGCTGCTTGCCGGCGCGAGCTGGATCGCGGAGTACGGCGACCCGGACAAGACCGAGGACTGGAAATGGCTGAAGACCTATTCCGCCTATCACAACGCAAAACCCGGCCAGCCCTATCCGCCAATCCTGATCGCCACGAGGCGGCGGGACGACCGCGTCCATCCCGGACATGCGCGCAAAATGGCCGCAAAGCTCCAGGCGATGGGCTATGAGGCTTATTTCTACGAGGCGGCGGGCGGGCACGGCCGCGGCAAGGACAACAAGGAGCGCGCAGGCCTCGAAGCGCTGGGCTTTGAATTTCTGAAGAGCAAGATTGGCTGGCAGGAGGAGGAGGAGGCGTCAGCCAGCTAACGCAATTGCCAGATGACATTCGTACGATATCGACCAGAGCGAGGGCAATCTGACCGCCGTCCAGAACTCCCACACGAACGATTCGAGATCCTGCGTGCTTGAACCAACGCATGGTGGAGTTACTGTCTCGCCGGGACTTTGATAACACCGTTTCTCTTCACAAGTCTATGACCTCACTTACGTGCTGTATCTCAGCCCGGTGCTGCGCGTGATCTTCCAGGACCGTGACTGGACTGCGTCACTGCGTCTTGTCTTGCCCTTCAGAATGTATCCGCACAAAAGTTCGCGATTAAAAGTTCGAATTGCCTTTTGTACGTTCCGCAGGCGCTCAATTCGGCGACAGGATTATCTTCAAGCAGCCGCGGCCGCGCTTTCTTTAAGAAGCAGGTCAGACAGACAGAGCGAGCGAGGCTCATATTAACTGTTATTTGCCGGCGCCGCGCGCCGGCGGTTACGGCAGCGATCCTCAAAACGCCAGCAGCGATCGTCATGATGGGCGGGGCACAAACCCCGCGGCCCGAAGCGCTCGACCCGCGTCCGATGTCTGACATCGAACGAGACCGTTAGCTACAAACGTACCGTCATGTTGAGCTGCCGAGGCAATCTCAGACCCGATCAGGCGCGTGATGTTCGTTGCTGGCGTTGGCACGGCCATTGCTGCTGAGATTGAGCACGGTGTCAGGCGGAGTGCATGCAGACGCGCTCTCTCGTTCATTGAACTCGGGGCGCGTTTCTTAGAGACAGACGAGCTTGCGCAAACATTCGCGTGAAGGTGTGGCAATATCTTTGGAGAACAACATGAATCTTCGTATGGAGTCGCCAGCTCCTCCGATCAGAGTGGAGAGCTGGGTACGTGGCGAGCCCCTCACCAACTTTAAGCTGGGTACGCTGTATATTGTCGCGTTTTGGGCGACTTGGTGCGGCGGATGTGTGGCGGAGATTTCCCACCTCGCGCAGCTGCAAGAGAAATACGACCATAGCGCAGTTGAGGTCGTTGCAGTTGCAGCTTCCGAGCGAGGCTCAACGGCCGAGGAGGCGCGAACACACTTGGACGCGTGGTTGACCAAGAACGGCTCGGAGCTGAACTTTCGGATCGCGTTCGATTACTCCGGAAACATGAAGAAGTCTTGGATGGCGCCCAGCCTTTCCAGCACTATCCCCACCTCATTCGTCATCGACCGTGACGGTCGCGTCGCCTTTATCGGTCACCCGATGCAACTGTATGACGTGTTTCCAACAATCGTAAATGGCACCTGGCGCACCAGCGATGAAGCCAAAGCAGCGGATGCTGAGCGAATCGCTAAAGCAGAATCTGAAATGCGCGAGAAAGCCCGGACGCAAGCATTCTGGGGCAAAATTGGACTGACGCTGAAGGCGAAGGATTCGTCGACGGCGCTTTCGGCCGCTAAAGAGGGCGTCGCAATCATGCCGGACGAAATCAACGTTCACCTAGTTCATGAGGATCTAGCCCTGCACAAAATCCATGACATGCAGACGGGATTACCCGTTATGCGTCAATTGGCTCGCGATGCGATCGAAAAACAATCCGAGTTGTGGAGGGTGCAAGCGATCCGCCAACTCTCTAATCCAGCGGAGAAGAACTCTGATGTCCCGCATTCTGATCGCTTTGCGATTGGCAAGGACTTGGCCGAACACATCCTCGCGCTGGACTCTCCAGAAGGCTGGGCCGGCCGCAAGTTTCTGTCCTATGTGGCGGTCGCCCAGTATTGTTTCGAATGCGGCGACAACGATCGTGCGGTCGAGTTAGCTGAGTCGGCGGTGAAGTCGCTGGACGACCCGAAGCCAATGCCGGCTGAACAGAAGGCACACTACCTGCGGCTGTTGCTTGCGGCCTTGGCCAAGTACGAGGATGAGGAGGCAAAGCCGTTCTCGGGGACGAAGAACGCCTTGGTCTGAATTTAAGAAAATGCGGCTCGCAGCGGACGAGCGGTGACCCAGAAGCGGGTGCCGCGGAACGCCCAAGGTGCGCCGATGATGGCGGTGAGGCAGCTTGCCGCACGGAGAGGATTGGAACAATGAACGGGTCGCAATTCGAGCGCGCAAACATCGTGGCAGAACAGCTGTCGGCGACCGTCGCCTCGAAAACGACTGACCCGATTCAGGAACACAATTCGCGCCCGCCGGCCGTAGGCCTCTACGATCCGAGTCTGGAAAAGGATTCCTGCGGCGTCGGCTTTATCGCCAATATCAAGGGCAAGAAGTCGCACGAGATCGTCTCGGACGCGCTCAGCATTCTCTGCAACCTCGAGCATCGCGGCGCTGTCGGCGCCGACCCGCGCGCCGGCGACGGCGCCGGCATCCTGGTGCAGATCCCGCACGCCTTCTTCAGCCGCAAGGCCAAGGAGCTCGGCTTCGCGCTGCCGGTGCCCGGCGAATACGCCATCGGCGCGCTGTTCATGCCGCGCGACACCGCCTGGCGTAACGTCATCAAGAGCATCATCGCCGACCAGATCAAGGAAGAGGGCCTGACCCTGCTCGGCTGGCGCGACGTGCCGACCGACAATTCCTCGCTCGGTGTCACCGTGAAGCCGACCGAACCCGCCTGCATGCAGGTGTTCATCGGCCGCAACGGCACCGCCAAGACCGAGGACGATTTCGAGCGCCGGCTCTATATCCTGCGCAAGTCGATCTCGCAGGCGATCTACCAGCGCCGCGACCGCGGGCTCGCGGGTTATTACCCCTGCTCGATGTCCTGCCGCACCGTGATCTACAAGGGCATGTTCCTCGCCGACCAGCTCGGCAAGTACTATCCCGATCTGCATGAAAACGATTTCGAGAGCGCACTGGCACTCGTTCACCAGCGCTTCTCGACCAACACCTTGCCGACCTGGTCGCTGGCGCATCCCTATCGCATGATCGCGCACAACGGCGAGATCAACACGCTGCGCGGCAACACCATCTGGATGGCGGCGCGCCAGGCCTCGGCGAGCTCCGAACTGTACGGCAAGGACATCAAC
Organism: Bradyrhizobium sp. F1.4.3; assembly: GCF_040548375.1. NCBI lineage: Bacteria > Pseudomonadati > Pseudomonadota > Alphaproteobacteria > Hyphomicrobiales > Nitrobacteraceae > Bradyrhizobium > Bradyrhizobium sp. F1.4.3. Next base: position 58,141 of record NZ_JBEPRN010000012.1, on the reverse strand, counting down.
CGGCTCTGGCCGATCTCGTACGAAGGCCAAAGCGACACCGCCTGCTTCGACAACGTGCTCGAATTCCTGGTGCAGGGCGGCTACTCGCTGCCGCACGCCGTCATGATGATGATTCCGGAGGCGTGGGCCGGCAATCCCCTGATGGATGAGACGCGCCGCGCCTTCTACGAATATCACGCCGCGCTGATGGAGCCGTGGGACGGCCCCGCCGCGATCGCGTTCACCGACGGCCGCCAGATCGGCGCCACGCTCGACCGCAACGGATTGCGGCCGGCGCGCTATCTCGTCACCAAGGACGACCGCATCGTGATGGCGTCCGAGATGGGCGTGCTGACGATCCCCGAGGATCAGATCATCACCAAGTGGCGGCTGCAGCCCGGCAAGATGCTGCTGGTCGATCTCGAACAGGGCCGCCTGATTCCGGACGACGAGATCAAGGCCGAGCTCGCCCGGAGCCATCCCTACAAGGAGTGGCTGGAGCGGATCCAGATCGTGCTGGAAGAGCTGCCGAAGGTGCCGACCACCGGCGTGCGCTCCAATTTGTCGCTGCTCGATCGCCAGCAGGCGTTCGGCTACAGCCAGGAAGACATCTCCATCCTGATGACGCCGATGGCGTCCATTGGCGAGGAAGCGGTCGGCTCGATGGGCAACGACACGCCGATCTCGGCGCTGTCGGACAAGGCCAAGCCGCTGTTCACCTACTTCAAGCAGAACTTTGCGCAGGTCACCAACCCGCCGATCGACCCGATCCGCGAGGAGCTGGTGATGAGCCTGGTCTCGATCATCGGACCGCGGCCGAACCTGTTCGACCTGCAAGGCCTCGCCACGACCAAGCGTCTGGAAGCGCGTCAGCCGATCCTGACCGATGCTAATCTCGAAAAGATCCGCTCGATCTCGGACCTGGCCAAAACCCACTTCAAGTCGCGCGCGCTCGACACCACCTTCCACGCCGGCCTCGGTGCTGCCGGCATGGACCAGGTGCTCGACGAGCTCTGCGCGCGCGCGGAAGCTGCCGTGCGCGAAGGCGTCAACATCATCATCCTGTCCGACCGCATGGTCGATACCGACCGCGTGCCGATTCCGTCGCTGCTGGCCTGCGCCTCCGTGCATCATCATCTGATCCGCACCGGCCTGCGCACCTCGGTCGGTCTCGTCGTCGAATCCGGCGAGCCGCGCGAAGTGCACCATTTCGCCTGCCTCGCGGGTTACGGCGCCGAGGCGATCAACCCCTACCTGGCGTTCGAAACCATCATCGCGATGAAGGACCGCCTGCCCGGCTCGCTCGACGACTACGAAATCGTCAATCGCTACATCAAGTCGATCGGCAAGGGCCTTCTCAAGGTGATGTCCAAGATGGGCATCTCGACCTACCAGTCCTATTGCGGCGCGCAGATCTTCGACGCGGTCGGCCTCAAGGCGGACTTCGTCGGGAAGTTCTTCGCCGGCACGCATACCCGCATCGAGGGCGTTGGCCTTGCCGAGATCGCGGAAGAGGCCGTGCGGCGCCACGCCGACGCGCTCGGCGAGGCGCGGGTCTACAGGACCGCGCTCGATGTCGGCGGCGAATATGCCCCTCGCAGCCGCGGCGAGGACCATGCCTGGACCGCCAAGTCGGTGAGGCCGCTTCAGCACGCCGCACGCGGCAATTCGCTAAAAGACTATCGCGACTTCGCCACGATCCTGAACGAGCAGTCCGAGCGGCTTCTGACGCTGCGCGGCCTGTTCCGGATCAAGAACGCCGAGGAAGAAAAGCGCAAGTCTATCGCCCTCGACCAGGTCGAGTCGGCCAAGGACATCGTCAGGCGTTTCGCCACTGGTGCGATGAGCTTCGGCTCGATCTCGCGCGAGGCGCACACCACGCTCGCGATCGCCATGAACCGGATCGGCGGCAAGTCGAACACCGGTGAAGGCGGCGAGGAAGCCGATCGCTTCAAGCCGCTGCCGAATGGCGACAGCATGCGCTCGGCGATCAAGCAGGTCGCCTCGGGTCGCTTCGGTGTCACCACGGAGTATCTCGTCAACTCCGACATGATGCAGATCAAGATGGCGCAGGGTGCCAAGCCCGGCGAAGGCGGCCAGCTGCCCGGCCACAAGGTCGACGCGACCATCGCCAAGGTGCGTCACTCGACGCCGGGCGTCGAGCTGATCTCGCCGCCGCCGCACCACGACATCTACTCGATCGAGGATCTGGCGCAGCTGATCTACGACCTCAAGAACGTCAACCCGGCGGGCGACGTCTCGGTGAAGCTCGTCTCCGAGATCGGCGTCGGCACGGTCGCGGCCGGCGTCGCCAAGGCGCGCGCCGACCATGTCACCATTGCGGGCTTCGAGGGCGGCACCGGCGCCTCGCCACTGACCTCGATCAAGCACGCCGGCTCGCCCTGGGAGATCGGTCTCGCCGAAACCCACCAGACGCTGGTGCGCGAGCGGCTGCGCAGCCGCATCGTGGTCCAGGTCGACGGCGGCTTCCGCACCGGGCGTGACGTCGTGATCGGCGCGCTGTTAGGGGCCGACGAGTTCGGCTTCGCCACGGCGCCCTTGATCGCGGCCGGCTGCATCATGATGCGCAAGTGCCATCTCAACACCTGCCCGGTCGGCGTCGCGACGCAGGACCCGGTGCTGCGCAAGCGGTTCACCGGCCAGCCCGAGCACGTGATCAACTACTTCTTCTTCGTTGCGGAAGAAGTCCGCGAGATCATGGCCTCGCTCGGCTTCCGCAGCTTCAACGAGATGATCGGCCAGGTGCAGCTGCTCGATCAGACCAAGCTGGTCGCGCACTGGAAGGCCAAGGGCCTCGATTTCTCGAAACTCTTCGTCAAGCCGAAGGAAGAGAAGGGCCAGAAGATCTATCACTCCGAGCGCCAGAACCATCATCTGGAAGCCGTGCTCGACCGCTCGCTAATTGAGAAGGCGCAGCCCGCGCTCGACCGCGGCGCGCCGGTGAAGATCGAGGCCACCATCAACAGCACCAACCGTTCCGCCGGCGCGATGCTGTCGGGCGCGGTCGCCAAGATCTACGGCCATGCCGGCCTGCCGCACGACACCATCCAGGTCAGCCTCAAGGGCACCGCCGGCCAGGCTTTCGGTGCCTGGCTCGCGCATGGCGTCACTTTCGAACTCGAGGGCGAAGCCAACGACTATGTCGGCAAGGGCCTCTCGGGCGGCAAGATCATCGTCAAGCCGCCGAAGAACAGCAGCATCGTGCCGGAAGAGAGCATCATCGTCGGCAACACCGTGATGTACGGCGCGACCGACGGCGAGTGCTACTTCCGCGGCGTCGCCGGCGAACGCTTTGCCGTGCGTAACTCGGGCGCGGTCGCCGTCGTCGAAGGCGCGGGCGATCATTGCTGCGAATACATGACCGGCGGCTTCGTGGTCGTGCTCGGCAAGACCGGGCGCAACTTCGCGGCCGGCATGTCCGGCGGCATCGCCTACGTGCTGGACGAGACCGGCGACTTCGACAAGCTTTGCAACATGGCGATGGTCGAGCTCGAGCCGGTGCTGTCCGAAGAGCTGATCAACGCCGGCACCTATCATCACGCCGGTGACCTCGACGCGCATGGCCGGGTCGACGTGTTCAAGAACCTGCTCGCCTCCGACGTCGAGCGCCTGCGCGTCCTGATCTCGCGCCACGCCAAAGCGACCGGCTCCAAGCGCGCCGCCGACATCCTGGCCAATTTGAAGGACTGGCTGCCCAAATTCCGTAAGGTGATGCCGGTCGAGTACCGGCGCGCGCTGCGCCAAATGGCTGCTAACGCGGACGCCGAGCCGAATCGCGATTGAGCTCCGGAAGCTGAGACAGTACCACCGACATACCGAACACCGCACGCGCCCGATGATGATAAAGCGCTAACACCGCTCCAACACGCGTCCGGCCAGCGCACCCCGAAGCAGATCCTCACGAGAGGGCCGGCTGAGACTTTCCTGCCTCGTGATCACGCGAGATCGTTTTGACGTCCGCTACGCGTCGTTCTGAGGAAGGTACGGGATCGGGGCGCCTGGAGCGCAATGACAGGGAGGGTTGCAGGACAGCAGGTGAGGGCTGCTATATATACGCTCGCCGTCGCCTGGTCAGTTGAAGTCCATCGAAGATCGGCAAAAAGCCGCATGATTTCATCGTCACTGCCCTGCTGATTGCATCAATCAAGATCAATTGTCCCTTACTGTAGGCAATCCCGACGAAGGCGCTTGGAATAGCGCGCGCCGCTTTTGCCACGGAGGCGCACACCAGGGTCACACTCTGCGCCGGTGGTCCGTACATGCCACAAGCATCGCAATTGGCGACCCCGCAGTTGAACTGCGAGCTGTGTCGCGGAAATGGAAGATAAATGCGGGAGATTCCAGGTGACGCCGACATGAAGGCGAGAATGCGCAATGACTATCCTGCTTCCAACCACGGGTCAGCGAGGTTCGGTATGCGGTGGGAAGATTCGGGCTTATCCGCTACCGCTGCCGGCAAACGGCGCTTTGTTCTAGGAAGTGCGTCAACCGCTTCCACGCGCGGCGCGAGGCCGACCACAAATGGCTTCGCTTCTTGCGAACTGCTTGACGCGTGGCACCCGACTCGCTGCAGCACGCCGCCGTGCTCTTCGCAAGATGGACGCCGGCAGAATAGTTCTGCTGCAACCATGGACTCAGGCGTGACACTTTCAAGAGTGGGCGGACGAATCAGATGACAAAGACCTCGGCAACAATCATCGACTTTACTGCTTACAGGATGAAGCGCGCTGCGGCCAAGCTGTCATCCGACACGGTCGACTCGATAGCGCCATACGAAGCGGTCGCATCCTTCTATTTCTTCTGGTGCTTGCTAGCCTTGATCCCGTTTGCCTCGCTCGATCTGCTCCGCATCGAAACAGCAACCTTCGTGAGCAATCCTTAAGGACGCCGCGGATGGCCGAAGCCGAGGCTGAAGGAGAAATCCACCCGCCTGCTCGACCTCTCGCGCGTGCTGTGGATTACAGCGGCGGGCACACGGGCAGGTATCTCCGATCGAGTCCAGCACCTCGACCAGTTCAGCGACAGCTTCGTCCCCCGACACTCCTTGCGGCGGATCTTGCTGAGCGATTTCGCAGGCTCGTTGGCGCGCATGCGGGTCGGCGCGGTCCTGTGTCCAGCCGTGCTCCTCGCACTCGCGGATGGCGCCGGCTTTCCGCAGCACGGTGATCGCCCTGCCGCTGAGCGTGCCGATCGCCTGCGGTCTTCCTTGAACATCAGCATAGTGATCGCTCCTCGCGCGACATCCCAGCTCCGCTCAGTCCAGCAAAGGCCTGGAGCACAACGCCAAAGCTGATCCATACACCGTCGATCAGCCCTCTGAAATATGAGCGCGATCATGAGCCGATCATCATTGGAATGTTCCGATCCCGATGGACGCAGTCAGCCGGACCCTCGCGGCCAGCCGCCCCTCGGTGTAATTGACGACAGTACTCATGACCAACACGCGCTTAGCAGAGCGGGTCGTGTGATCTCCCAAACATAGGCCGAGAAGTCCATCACGAGGGTGTCAGAGCCAGTCCCAGGCGAGGCGGTACAGTGACTCACTCTGGGTGCAGTGACTCTCTCTGCGGCAGACTCGTCGAGCTGGCGAGGGGATCTGAGGCGATGCCTCAGACCGGGCGGTTTTCGCCTCTGTTCTTCACCGGCTCCATTTTGGCCAAACCGTCCTCGTATGAGATCTCGCTGTATGATCCACCGATGTCCTTGGCCGCGTCGAGCAAGTAGTCGAGCCTACCGGCCGTACCGAACTTCTTGATGTCATTCTTGTCGACGCCGGCGAGGTCCATCATCTCCTTCCACACAGTTGATTCGTCGCAAGGCAGAATGCGGAAGGTGATGTCGCCTATCTTGACGCGGTACTTCGCGAGCAGATCGATGTTGTTGCAGAAGATGAAATAGCTGCCTTTGGGGCTCAGCCTGCCATCCAGCACCTTTGCGGCCTCGGGTAGATACGCGAAGGAATGCAGATATCCGGCAAGGACTGGGATGGTCGGCTCGCCTTCCTGCGCTATCGCAAGAACTTGTTCGATGGAATAGTCCGGTGGTCGTTTTTCGTCGGCCAGCTGAGCTTGGAACTTCAGCGCGATGTCGCCCCGGAATCCAAATCGCCCCGACTTCGTTGTTTCACTCTTAAGCACCGCATTCAATAGCCGCCCCTCCTTGTCCAACGGGCCAAGAGCAGTGTTGTCAATCGACGTCATGGAAAGGCTCCTCATCAATGCGTGGTGTGCACGCGTCGCGCAAAGCGACGTGTCGGCTACGCTTATGCAAGTTGTTTGCCGTCACGCTATCTCCGCGGCGTAAGCGGCAGCTTGGCGCTATGTGCATGGATACGTGCTGGCACCGTCGCGAGGTCTTGGCCGGATGACGCGGCGGCCGGGAAGCCTCGTGTCGAAAACCCGACACACAAGTCGTGAATCGAACAGTGGCCGCCCGCAAATCCTTCATTTCAGCTGCATCTCGACTGGCATGGGATTTGCGAAACGTGCCTTGCGACAAGACCTGAAAGCGAGTCAAAAATGATCAGCCTAACGGATAACGCCATCAACGCATTGAGGGCCGCAATCTCCACGACAGGGCAGCCGGCGAGCGGCCTGCGGATCATGGTCGATGGCGGCGGCTGCGAAGGGTTCACATACAAGATGGATATCGCGCATGGGCCGAGCTCCGATGATGCCGTGGTCGAGCTAGACGGCATCAAACTCTTCGTCGACAGCGCGACCCAAGAGCATCTCAACGGTACCACGATCGACTTCGTGGTGTCGCCCGAAGGATCGGGGTTCCGATTCGACAATCCAAATGCCAAGTCGAGCTGCTCCTGCGACAAACCGTGCAGGTGAGCCTGTCCTCGACCATCCGCAATAGAAGGGCTTCGAAACATGGGCATCAAGACTGCACCAACGAAGCAGCCTCCGATTTCTGAGCCTTCCGATTGCGAGCAAATTGTCGGAGCCGGGCTCGATGAGAATCGGGCAAGCCTCAGGCGTGATCGTGGAGATCGTGAGCTCATCGTCAGGCTGACCGGCGCCTGCATGTCATGCAAGCTTGCGGGCACGACGCTCGCGGCCATTCAGGCGCGTCTGATCGAGCGGCTCGGCGAGTTCGTCCGCCTGATCCCGCTCCGCGGAGCTGCCAAAGGGCAACATTAAGTGCAGAGCGGACAGTCCGTGCGGCCGATCTACCTGGATAACAACGCGACGACCCGCGCACATCGGTTGGTCGTTGCGGCGATGCTGCCGTTCTTCTCTACACAATTCGGCAATGCGTCGTCCGCACATGCATTCGGCAGCGAGGTTGCGCCCGCATTGAAACAGGCGCGCCGGAACCTGCAGTCCCTCATTGGCGCGGCATTCGATCATGAGATCGTCTTCACCTCGGGCGGGACTGAAGCCATTAACACAGCGATTCTGTCTGCGCTCGCCGTGCAGGAGGGGCGCGACGAGATCGTCACAACGGCCGTTGAGCATCCGGCCGTGCTGTCCCTTGCCGAGGAGTTGGGTCGACGAGGAATCAAGACCCATGTCATTCCGGTAGATGCCAGCGGCCGACTTGACATCGAGACTTATCGCAACGCATTGTCGAGGCGCACGTCAGTCGCCTCGGTCATGTGGGCCAATAATGAGACCGGTACGATCTTTCCGGTGAAGTCCCTCGCCAAGATGGCGCGCTCAGTCGGCGCGCTCTTTCACACCGACGCAGTCCAGGCGGTCGGGCGAATTCCGATTGACCTGAAGGCTACGGACATCGACATGCTGTCGCTCTCCGGGCACAAGCTCCATGGTCCGAAGGGGATCGGCGCGCTGTACGTGCGCAGGGACGTCAAGTTCCGGCCGCTGCTTTTCGGCGGCGTACAAGAGCGGCGTCGCCGCGCTGGTACCCAAAACGTTCCGGGTATTGTTGGACTCGGCAAGGCGGCGGAACTCGCTGCGGCAAACCTCATACAAGACCAGATGCAGATTGGCGCCCTTCGCGACCGGCTGGAGCAGGGCATTCTCGCTCACGGCTGTTGCATCGTGCTTGGCCATGTCAAGAACCGCTTGCCAAATACGTCTAACATTGCTTTCGAGCATCTCGAAGCAGAGGCCATCGTCCACCACCTGAACCACAACGGAATTGCCGTCTCACTCGGTGCAGCCTGCGCGTCCGGCTCGATGGAGCCATCCCACGTCCTGCGCGCGATGAGAGTACCACCGGCCTTTTTGCGCGGCGCGGTTCGCTTCTCGCTGTCGCGCGAGACGGCGCCAGATGAGATCGACCGTGTCCTGCAAGTCATGCCGGACATCACTGCCAAACAGAGAGCCTTGTGGCGTGCGTATCAGGAGCGCGCGGGCGAGAGCTCACAACGTGCGGAGCTCCCATGAAGGTTATGATTCGCCGTTCGCCCGAGACGGGCCTTTCGATTTATGTGCCCAAGAAGGATCTTGAGGAGCCGATCGTCGAATGGGAGCACGAGACGCTGTGGGGCGGTTGGATCAGAATCGCGAACGGCTGGGTGCTCGACCTACCCGCGATGGCGAGTGACACCACCCTACCAATCACTGTCAACGCCAAGAAGCGCGGCGGCGAAGCAACCGAATGATGAATGCTGCGGTTCCACAGAACCTCGCCAACCGGCGGATGCGGAAGCTATTCTTGGCGGGGCCTTCCGGCACCTGGGAGGAACGCGACACCATTCCCCTGGCTTGGGCCTGGCGTGACCGGCCACCCGCCCTGCGTTTTGCCAAGGGCGTTGGTGAAGCAGCCAACTCGTCGTCAAAACAACGCTGCCAGCGCTCTTGTGATCGCAATCTCTGTCAGCTTTCCAACATGAGTTGATAAACTGACATTCGAGCGAGCGTTACCTAACTACTTGAAGCAAACCGCAAAAGTCATTTGTGGCAGGCATGGCACGCCAGTTGCTCTTAGCTTTTCGGAAAACGTCTCTGTGGATGCTTGCCAAAAGGGTTCGGCTTGCGAATAGAATTGGAAACATGAGTACTTCAGCGCAACACCAGGTATCCTGCGGCGGCGGCGAGATCAGCGAGACCATGCAAGCGGTCACTAAGCACAAGGGCTGCGGTACTATCCGCGGCAGCGGGAAGGCGAGCTGCGGATCTCAGACCGGCATCAGCAATCTGCCAAATGAGATCTGGGAAAAGGTGAAGAACCATCCCTGCTACAGCGAGGAGGCGCACCACCATTATGCCCGCATGCATGTCGCGGTCGCACCCGCCTGCAATATCCAGTGCAATTACTGCAATCGTAAATACGATTGCGCCAACGAATCGCGCCCCGGCATTGTCAGCGAGAAGTTGACGCCAGAGCAGGCCGCCAAGAAGGTGCTGGCGGTCGCTTCCGCGATCCCTCAGATGAGCGTGGTCGGCGTTGCCGGCCCTGGCGATCCGCTAGCGAATCCGGACAAGACATTCAAGACGTTCGAGCTTGTGAACAACCTCGCGCCAGATATCAAGCTGTGCCTCTCGACGAATGGTCTTGCGCTAGCCGATCATGTCGACACGATCGCAAGACTCAAGATCGATCACGTGACGATCACGATCAACATGATCGATCCCGAAATTGGTGCAAAGATCTATCCCTGGATCTTTTACCGCCACAAGCGCTACACCGGCGTTGAAGCTGCAAGCATCCTTAGCAATCGGCAGCTCCAGGGCGTGGAGATGCTCACCGCGCGCGGTATCCTGTGCAAAGTCAACTCGGTCATGATTCCCGGGATTAACGATCAGCATCTGGTTGAGGTGAACAAGGCTGTGAAGTCGCGCGGGGCTTTCCTGCATAACGTGATGCCGCTGATATCGTCGCCCGAGCACGGCACCGTGTTCGGTCTCAGGGGGCAACGCGGCCCGACCGCACAGGAAGTGACAGCGTTGCAGGATAGCTGCGAAAGCAAGATGAACATGATGCGTCATTGTCGTCAGTGCCGGGCCGACGCCGTCGGACTGCTCGGAGAGGACCGCGGCTCGGAGTTCACCATGGAAAAGATCATGGCGATGGACATCAAATACGACGAGCAGCCCCGAAAGGCGTATCAGGCCGAAGTCGAGAAAGCGCGCATCGCAAAGCTTGCGGCCAAGCAGGAGGAGCTTGCGGGGCTCGCCAGCGCTTCCAGCGAAATCAAAGTGCTGGTGGCGGTTGCAACCAAGGGCTCGGGATTGATCAACCAGCACTTCGGTCACGCCAAGGAGTTCCAGATCTACGAGCTCTCGACTTCAGGCGCGAAATTCGTTGGTCATCGTCCTATTCATCCCTATTGCCAGGGCGGCCATGGCGAGGACAGCAAGCTCGCAATCGCCATCGGCGCTATCAAGGATTGCCACGCCGTATTCGTGTCAATGATCGGCGGCTGCCCGAAGGCCGAATTGATCAAGGCCGGCATCGAGCCGATCGAACAGTACGCCTGCGAGTTCATCGATGCGTCGACGATCGCCTGGTTCAAACTCTATCTCGATAAAGTCAATGAGCGGAAGATCAAGCACCTTGAGCGGGTCGAACCGGCCCGCCACAATGCGCTGATTTCCGCCGCCTGAAGAATGGGTTCAGACAATGCCGTTCAAGATCATCGCCTCGCAATGCACGGGCTGTTCAGCGTGCGAAACGCAATGCCCAAATCTTGCTATTTCCGAAGTAGCCGGCGTTTTCCTGATCGATTCGGAGACATGCACCGAGTGCGCCGGCTACTTTGACGAACCGCAATGCGTGGCGGTTTGCCCAGTTGACAACACATGCGTGCTCGACCCAGCACTGCCACGCTATCGGGCGCCCGCCTGAGGACCGCGACATGGATGTCACCACGACACGAACGGTTCAGAAACTTGAGAGGATGACGCTTCGCCTTGACGAGGTGGCGACCGCGGCTGTCGCCCTCTCAGACGACGGCTCGCCCTGGTGGCCGACGTGTTCGCCAATTGCTAAGCCATGTTCTGGCGACGCGAACGTCGAGGGCAACGCGTTAAGCTATTCCTGCCGGCCTGAAGGCTGCGGTCTTGAACGTCGAGGATCGATTTCGCCGATGGGTCCACCAAGAGCGGACTCGTCTTCCGCGATATCAATCCAGTCACCTGCGGCCATCTTTGAACAGGCGACATTCATGCCAGAGGCCTTCTTCAGTCGGTCATCCGAGCGAAACGAGGGCGTCCTCACCGAGCCCTGTGTTGGTCGCACGGTATCGAGCCGGCCGAGCATAATTGCAGGGCGGCAGGGTTATCCTATCACCTCGATGAAGACGCAGAAAATCAACCCGTGTCAAGCCAAGGCGTTCGTGATGCGGATATGATTTTGCTGCCGACCGGGGCGGTCGTGCCACCAGCCCGAATACGGCTGCTATGAGAGCACCTCGCGTGGGTCTTGCTATTCTCGCTCAAGGCTTGCCCACTTGGAGAGCGTCTCGGGCAACTCCAGGGAAGGACGGCGGTTGTCGGGAGACTGCTGGGGCGCAGTCCCGCGCACGAGATTGGCGCCAAGGTTTGTGAGGCACGCTCGAGCGGATGGGCGGGACCATGAGTGATGTCATCGACGATGCCCTCAGTTGCCGGGGCAATCAGGTTGTGCCGGCCGCGCGTGTCGCGCTGAACCGCGCTGCTTGCTGCCGGCTCATACTCGTTGCGTCAACGACAGACCCGCGTGCAGCATCGGCGGCTTCCTCAACATCAATCATGGGCTCGCGGATCGCCACCTCAAGCATCCGTTTTGGGGTGCCGGGCGTTGATGTTGACGCATCGTCATCCCCGTCGGCTCATCCACTACGTGGTCGCAAGCCGCGCGGCGGTGCGGGAATCGACGGAGTTGATCGAGGATTATGATAGGGCGGTCCGTAACGCCGGGCGCTCACGAAGCGCCGGACAGTTGAAGCATGGAAAGGGGAGGGCAGCATGAGTGACATCGCCCGTGATAGTGACATCGTCGAGTTGACGGACGTGCCCTTTTTTAATTATGGCGACAAGGTGCGGGCCAACCGCACCATCCGCAACGACGGCACCTATGTGGGCAAGGAGATCGGTGAGGTTCTGGTCAAGAAAGGCGAGCTTGGCTATGTTGTCTCGATCGGTACGTTCCTGCAGCAATTTTATATCTATGGGGTCGAATTCCTTGCTTCAGGCTATCGCGTCGGCATGAAACGCAAAGAGCTTGATCTAGTCACGCGAAGCCACAGAGGCGAGGAGCCTTGCTTGTCAGGAGGGGCACCCTGATGATCGAACCAAGGTTGCCAAAATACCGCTCAGGCCAACGTGTCGAGGCGGCAATCGATCTGCTCAACGACGGTTCCTTTCCCGACGCCTCGGCGAAAGAGTGTCTGGTCAGCATCGGACACATTGGTGAGATCGTCCAGGTCGGTCTCCATACAGAAGCGAACCTACCCATCTATATGGTCGACTTCGGCAAGCAGTTGGTGGTTGGCTGCCTCGAGGCAGAGATCTCCGCAGTCCAGGACATCGCGCAATGAACGCCGCCATCATCAGACAACATCATTCGGGATTGCCTGCCCATCCCAACGAGCTCGACCGGTGGCGGATCGTGCGCGCGCTGACAAGGCGCGAGCGCTACCGATATGTCTCGCCAAAGGTGACACCGGTTGCTGGCGGCTATCTTGTCGAGAGCCTGTGCTGCTCAGGCAATATCGATGCGGAGGGAGGCCTCGTCGATGTCGCGCTGTTGCACCACGATAAGACTGGGGCGGCATGGCAGCTGTTCCGCAAAGATCACGGCAAGGGCATCTGGGAGTGGCATTCTACCCATCAACGGCTTGGCTTGGCGACAGCGGTTCTGAACGCCGACCCTGAACGTTTATTCTGGCAATAAGGATTATGGAGATGGTGCTCGCTGCAGGCGAATTGACGAACATCGAGCAGACGCTCGCCGCTATTGATACAGCGTCTGAGCCCTGCCTCACGCTCCGGCAGAAATTTCCACATCTCGCCTGGATTTGTTGCGAGGCCTCTGACATGACGCAGAGTCCGTTCCGCCGCGTTGGACAGTTCGACCTGCATCTGCTCGACAGTGGCGGTCAGTGTGCACAGATTACGAATGATCCGCAGCGTGCCACCGGCATTGTGCTGGCCAAGCGCTCCGGCAACTCATGATCTAGTAATCGCCTGCCGGTGCCAAGCTCACCCAGGACGGCTAGGCCCGCCGGTTGTTTTACCATGCGGTAGTGACCAGCCCGGGGGAGTATCACGACGCTCGTTCGTCGGGTCCATGAGACGGGGGCAGGCGATCGTTTCTCACAGCGGAATGGCCTGGGTATCTCAACGTTGCTAATTAGGTCAAGAATACTGCGGCAGATCAATTAGGACGGGCGAGTCGTGCTCGATCAACCGACGAGGATCTGGTATCGCAAGATTTGCCTTTGTGAGAACTTTCACTTAAAGCGGCTTTCCTTCGGAAAATAAGACAAGGCGTTTTTTATTCGCGCGGTAACGCCGTGCACTCGCCGTGGAGGCCGGTTGATGATGCGTGCGTGAGGCAGTGCGAGCGTCCCGGCCGACCCAGCGCTACTTAATACTGGCGTCTAGTATCATTCTACGAAATGTCTTGGTGAGCCGAGGTCGCAACATTCAAGCAAGAAGCGCTCTTCGAGTTGTCTTTCGAACACGCATCGAGCGTCCCTTCTCTGTAGCTTGCTTCCATGTTGAAGCTGGGTGACGTGCATGTCGAAAATCGGGTTTGTCACGCAGATAAAAATGGAGGGAGGACAAATTCGCGTGTAGTTCCAGTTCTTATCACGAAGAGAAAAATCCGCCTGAATAGTTGTCGATGACCATTGATATGGTAATGGGAGGCAGTTGCGTCTTCGCCAAAAACAAGGCGCTACAGACAAATGTGTAAAGCGAAATCGGAGAACATCACGTGGCAAAAGCCGTCAAGCGCAAAGAGTATAGTAAGGATGACGTCAAGCTGCTCAAAGCGCACTCAAAGGCCCGCACCCCTGTAGCTAGGGTTTCAAAACTGATGAAGCGATCCGAGGGGTCTCTACGACAGAAAGCACGTACCTTGGGGATTGGCTTGGGTCACCAGCGCTGAGATGTGATTCAATTTTCGGAAATAGATTGGCGTGATCGAGCCGGCCAGGCGGCTTACGGCCGCCGGGCCTGCTGATCGTTTCAGATCCCTGCGTCCGAGGGTCAGCTCGCGCGATGAGCGAGCTGACCGGTCTGCTGATAGACCGGCTCACTTGGCCTAGACCTCATCGATTGTCATGGTTTTTATCAGCGACGGATAAATGCAATTTGTGAATATAGATCTCCCACCCGGAAATGCGGTCCGCTGGCGGGCCGGCGGATCATCAGCTCGGCCGGCAGACGTCATTCGGCGCTGAGCTGTCTCTCGCTGCTAAGGTCTGTACCTAAATAGCGCCACGTGAGCCTCTTGCCTCCGTGTTCTTGATTCGGGGCGAGAGAATGCGCGCGGGTTTGTTTTGGTTGAATGACAGGCAATGGGCTCGTATCGAGCCTCATCTGCCGACGGGACTGACGGAGCCGGGACGACGATCGGCGCATCATCAGCGGTATTGTTCACATGCTGCAATCGTGTGCGCGATGGCGTGATTGTCCGCGCTAATACGGCCCTTACACGATGATCTACAATCGCTTCAATGGCTGGGCCAAGCGCGATCGATGGTGCGCAATCTTTCAAGCACTGGCCAAACCCAGCAAAGATGCCGTCGTGCTGTCGCTCGACTCGACTTCGATCAAAGCTCATCGGTGTGCCTCCGGCGGAAAAGGGGGAGCACAATCAGGCAATCGGCCGTAACCGTACGACAAAAATCCATGCGCTGAGCGATCCGCTCTGCCGACCAGTCGTCCTGCATCTGACCCCAGGTCAGGATGCCGACATCGCTGCCGCGCCCGATGTTCTGGCGCTCGCGCTTCTCGCAGACAAAGGGTACGACGGGGACAACCTTCGCGCCGAAATCGCTGGTCGCGGTGCCAAGCGCGTCATTCCCAATAAATCCAACCGTGTCGTCATTCATCGTTTCAACAAACGCGCCTACGGAGGCCGAAATGTCATCGAACGCTGCTTTTGCCGGCTCAAGGACTTCCGCCGCATCGCCACATGATACGACAAGCTCGCCCGGAATTTCTTGGCCGCTGTTCAGCTCGCCGCTCTCGTCGCATATTGGCTCAATTGAGTCTGTACCCTAGTTTGCTGTAAGCGCGGCGTGGACCGTGAAATCCTCTTGCAGCAGTTGGCGGTAGCCCATCGCAAGTCTCCCAGGGCGCCGCGCGCATTGCCAAAATGGAATTGCCTTCAACCCGGATCAAGTCCGTGGGGCAGGTCCGGATGCGTCAGCTCCTCGATCCTTGTCCGCTTTCTGACAGCGGTGCACAAAGCTCTGAGATTCAAAACACCGTGCGCCGTTTGCGCATCGCGAACTGTTTCAAAGCACAATCAGGCGCTTAGTGCGCGCGAGGCAGCGCTGGCACGGCCCTTGCTGTATCTCGCCGTAGGGCAATAGGCGCCAATCGGTGCGATGCTCAAATCCGAATGGAGAAAAGTGAATGCGTAAACTAATAATCGGCGTCCTCGCGCTGTTCATTTCAAACACTACCGCGTTCGCCGGCTCCGGGGCCATCGCATACTCCAAACCAGATGACGTGGTCGGTGTCTCGCACGGGTGTAGATCACAAAAGCACGCTAAACGGTGGGCCCTGCTCGACTGTCGCCGCAAGGGCGGCTCGGATTGCCAAATCGAAGCTTACGAAAGCAACGCTTGCGCCGCCGTTGCCATAGGCAATGGACGCCGGCTGGGACGTGGGTGGTGGTCCCACCCACTTGGTGAATTTGAAGAGGAGCTATCGCAACAAGGCGCGCTGGCCGGATGCAATGAGACCGGCGACGAGGACTGCAAACTGCGGGCCTGGGTTTGCCACTAAGGCCCGTCAGTAAGCCAAGGCCCTAAGGAAGGAGGTCAGGCGAACCCAAATTCGCAGCAGACATATCCAGCCGAATCCCGCGACTGAAGAGAGTTCTGTGCGTCGCGTCATCTTCAATAGCTTCGCCGGCCTTGGCCTGAAGGCCGGCGGCTCCTCCATCTCGACAGCCGATTTCCTGCGGCCCGGCCGGCTCGCGCAGGTCGGTCTCGACGCGGGGAACCCACTGCCAGATGATGGGCTTCACCAGCTTCTTTGCGAACTTCGTCCAGGTTGCGGTCCTGATGGTGTCCGGGCTCCTGGTCCTGATCGCTTATTCATTCTGGCGGTGAAGCTATTCGTCACGTTGATCGAGTTCAAGCTGACAACGCTCGCGGGCTTCATCCTCTTTCCTTTTGCCCTCTTCAACAAGACTGGCTTTCTCGCCGAGAAGGTGCTGGGCAATGTCGTCGCCTCCGTGAAGATGATGGTGCTCGCTGTCATCGTCGGCATCGGCACCGGACTGTCTCGCAGTTCACCACCACCTATGGCGGCTGCCAGCCGATGATCGAGCAGACGCTTTCTGTCGTGCTCGCCGCACTCGCCATGCTCGGCCCCGGCGCCGGGCATCGCTAACGGTCTGTTCTCCGGCGCGCCGCAGCTTGGCGCGGGCGCTGCTGTCGGAACTAGCCTCGCCGGCGCGGCGATGGCGGCCGCCGGGCGCGGCGATGGCAGCCGCCGGGCGCGGTGATGCGGCGATGGCGGAAGGGGTGTCCGCCCTTAAATAGCACCTAAGAGCTTGATCCACTTACGGAAGTGATCCGGCCCTAAATGGGCGTGCCCTACCGCATGCCCTACCAGTCTAAGATGCTACTCTGCGTCAGGGACGCCACTTCGAGCCCTGTTCGGCGAGTTCGCGAAGCAGTCGTTCGTGAAGGCCACTTTGCGGATCGATTCCCTGCCGCGCGAGATCCAGAACCGTGCGCGCCAGCTTACGGGCCTCCTCAACGGTGGTGCCCGGTACGTCGCCGATCTTGAGGTATGGCCGTGATTTCCCGATCGTGTACTGAACGTGAAAACTGATGGCGCCGGTATCTCGGATAATCGCGCGCAGGCCCGAGACCATGTCGTCGCTGACTGTAATCCGGTCGGTCTTCATACGGCCGGTGGCCAATCCTTCGGCCAACTTCTGAAACCATGCGACTGTAAAATCGGATGGTTTCTTCGCCAAGGCATCCAATTGCTTTTTCATTTTCCGGTGAGCGTCAGGCATGCCGCATACTGTAAACGGGATGGCCAGCGATCACAAGCACAGAAAACCTCGGCAAACTTGTTCGTCCCCGCCATCACTGTGGGTATGGGCGGCATCTTATCCCGGTCTGAGACCGACGTTCGAGTCTTTGCCGGGCCAGGGGTTTGTCCTCATGCTGCCTGCGGTTTTGGCCCGGTGTCCTGGTCACACTGGGTACCGTCCTCCTCCGCCAATTCGGTTGAGCAGTGGGGATTACGGGTTGTGACCCTCCCTACCTCAACCGATTTTGCTAGATTGGTGCAAGTGATTTGCCGCAGCTCTAGGATCAGCCATGAAACCTCGGGAAGTGCGTTTACGTGACTTTCTCAGACAGTCCAATCTAGCGGAACCTAAGACTCCGCCGTGGGTGCACAGTGCGCCGTCCAGCAAGTTGATCAAGATCATCGAAGACGAAAAGTTGCTCGCGATGGGATGCAACGTCTTCAAGAAGGAAAAGCTCTGCTATCTCTTTGTGGGTCGCGCCGCATACAAGGGTAAGGACTCGCTCAATCCTCAACCGTGGCAACTCCCCTCCGTGTTCGTCATGCGGTTTGCCACACCGCCGCCCATCAAGCGGCTGTATCCGTTCGACACTGGCGCCTTCGACGGCAATAGGATGCCAGCTTATCTCACCGCATTCGACATGGAGAATTTTGAGCTTGGCTCGGACCAGGCACAAATCGGCCGGCTTATCTCCCTCTATTTCGATACGCCAAGGCGCTACGTCGACCGAAAGTCATTGGACGAGGAGAAGATCAAGGATGAGCATCTGCTTACGATGAGCCATGCCGAGATACTTGCGCTTGGAAAATTGTATCGGGAAGGATCGACCAAGAACTATGACGATCGCGCCGCCGCAATTGAGGTGCAGATCGGTGAAGACATTCCGCTGAGGAAGGAAGACCTTCTGGGCGTCGTCATTCCCGAGGAATATGCTCGCACTGAAGGCGTGCGCGAATCCCTGCTGAACTTCACCAATCACATTGAAACGTACCGGCTTCTGCCTTTGAGCCTGAACCAGCACTACTCGACCATCTACGACTGCGTTGAGCGAATCTATACCCGGGCAGGAGTGCAGATTTGATCCCCGATGCATTGAGGGTCACGGCTGCTCTACGGCTGTCGCCGGCCGATTCCATTGGTGTGCCGATCTTCGAGTCCGGCAACGCGATGTATCTCCCGGAGATGGACGCCGACTACAATATCAGCGCGTTTCTCCAGTTCGAGAACGAGGATCACTACGATCTGACGCGCGACGTGCCCGAGGACTACCGCGATAGGCTGTTCCGGGTTGGCGACCCAGCCCCGATAATTTTCTGGTTTAAGCAGGCGTCGCATATCATTGAGGGGGATGCCGAGAAGGCCCGGTTGCAATCGCTGTTTGGCCTTGAAGCGAAAATGCACCCCGTGCTGCGTGACCTCGGCGAAATGCTTGATGATGCGCGTACGGGCAAGGTCAGGGCTCAGCAAGAGGAGTGGCTCGCTCAGGAAATCGAAACGTCCTACGACGACGTGTTCCTGGAAACCCCCAGCCGGACTCGATACTGGATCTCCCGGTATAGAGCTGCGCTGGAAAATGCCAGGAAGCTCACGAAGCCCCCTCATCCAATCGATGTTCGCTTGAGGCGAGCCTCATCGACGTGGATGGAGATGTTCGCGACAAAAGCCGAATTCTCTATGCTGTCTTCCATTCTGGGTGAGGCGTCGCAGGGAATTTACTCGCTCAATCAAATATCAGACATCATGTTTGCCTACATGAGCCATCGGCTCTCGTCCGTAAACAGCCAAGAGATCGCGCGTTGGTTGGATGACGACACGATCCGCAGCCTCTTCGGTCGCGGTTTGTACGACATGTATCTTCTCGACGGCTGGCCTCACGTCCCCTTCGATTATAACCACCCTGATTTTCTAGCGCTCCTGAAAGAGCGAATAATTCAAGGTCGCGAACGAGGCAGCTGGAAGAGCGCCCGGTTACTCTCGAAGCTGGTTCTCGGGAGAAAAGAAGCTCCGAGAGAGATCGATGAGCTCGCAATGGTGTATATGAGAGACGTGCTTAAGGAATATGAGGTCGGGATCTATCAAGCACAGAACGACTTCGGGCCAAGCCCAGTCGCCCGGGGTGAGTTGCCGATGGATCTTGTAAAGATGATCGTAAACAAACATGAGCAAGCGACAGACTTGAGTTGCATCATGCACGGAGATGACCGCGCTGCAGGTCATGTTCAACCGGGCCGTTTTGGCTTGCATGAGGAGAGGGTTGAAATGTATCGGCGCTATCTCGGGGAGTGGCGAGAATCGTAGCCGCAGTTCATAGCGTAGCCGCCTGCCCAAGGAGACACCGACGTTGTGCCCCACACCGAGCTCCCTAGCGGCATGCCCACGCTCACCGTGCCAGCCCTCGTTGAAGAGATAATCCAGCGCTACGACGCTAAGGACGAGCCGTTCAATGAGTTCGCCATCACGGGGGAAATGCGAGCGCTAAGCACGGTGCTTGTTGATCCGTCTGAATCGGAGCGAGCAGGAATATGGGCCGAGTACCTGGCTTTCGACTTGACCACCGGCCAGCACGAAAACCCTTGGAACAGTTATTTTGGACCGATGGGATCTGGTACAAATGACCAGGGTCAGAGAGTTTATTTTCCTGACATCGCGGGTACCGCTCCCATTACGGTCGATCATTGGGCCGAGCGCGCGAGATCTCTCAATCACCCGTTCCTAAAAGCGCGGTATGCCGATCTTGCATGGGAAATGAGCGCACCCATCGGAAAGCGGAAGCGCGATGTTGATGATGCCCGGCTCGCGGTCGACTGCTATCTCGACGCGATCCCTCGAATGGCCGAGGACCATGAGCACGTTCAGTTTGCGATCCGCGCGCTCGACCTAGCGGTCTTGATCGCCGATAAGGCGCGGACCGAACGCGCACGCACCGAACTAATGGGCGTACATCGCCGGCTAATGATCGAGAAGCGCGGGCTTTGGTGGCACACCATTGACCGTTTGCTCGAAGATAAGAAGGCTGGCGTTACCGCCGCAGAGCGCGCTGCCCTTGTAGCCGACCTGGAGAGCATCGTCACTGCGGGGTCCAACGTCGGTGATCCTGCGCACCTGAACCCACACGAGGCTCAAGACGCTTCTGAACGTTTGATCCGACACTACGACCGACTCGGTAAGTTTGACGATGTCAAGCGACTCCATAGAGCGGTCGGCGAATCGTTCGAGCATTTTGCGAGCAATGCTGACCCCATGCTCGCTGCGGCACTTCTGCAGACGGCCACCGACGAGTACCGGAATGCCGGGTTAAGAGAAGAACGCGACCGGACCCGCATCTTGATGCAGGAAAAGATCGGAGCGGCGGCCGCAAACCTCCAATCCGTCGAGCACAAGATCGAAATACCGCGTGACGATATGGAGCAGTTTCTAAATCTGATCGTGGACGACGACTTGGCTACGACTCTCGTTCGCATAGCCCGTGAGTTCTTGTTGAACCGTGCCCAGCTTGAAGATCAAGTAAAGCAGACGCTCAAAGAAGCGCCCCTCATGGCCCATATTCCTGCGACTATTATGGCCAACAATCACGTCGCTGCTAAAATCGGCTCCGTCCAAGACGATCCCTTCGGGCGGCTGATGCATCAAACCAACTTTGCATTCCAGCTCGCCAGGCCATGGCTTGCGCAAGCCCTTCGGCGGCTGTTCGAGAAGCACGAGGCGGTGCCCGAGCATTTTGCCGGCTGGGCTAACCGACACGGCCTATTCGAGGACATGAGTTTACTTGTGGAAGGTGTCCGGGCCTGGACGCGCGATGACCATGTGAAGGCAGCGCATGTGATTGTCCCGCAGGTAGAGCGCGCGCTTCGCAAACTTGCGGGAGACCTTGGGTTGCCGATCACAAGGCCACATCCGACGGTTTCGGAAACGAGCGTGGCGATCGGAATGGGCGAAATACTATACAACCAGAGAGTGGTCGCTGCCCTCGGTCCAGATGTCGCCTTGCATCTTCAGGCGCTCTACGCTGACCCGCGTGGAATGAACTTGCGCAACGAGATAGCGCACGGTCTGATGGACGCAGGACAGTTTTATTGGCACCTGAGCAACCTAATCGTCCACTCTCTCCTCATTTTGGGTCTATGGAAAGAGTTCGGCCGGAAGCCAAAACCTCTTAGCACTGCCACACCGAGAGCGTAGATCGCCGGGTTGCACATCTGCGCATCACGCCGAAGAAGGCACTCACCCTTCTCCACCTGCACGGTTGCTCGGGACATGGCTTCCCGGCGGCGCGCGGGTCCAGTAGGACGGCTTCCCAGTGTTCGGGCGGCAAATCCCGTTCGGAGCTGGATCGGCACTCCTAGCGGGCTTCCTACCGACGAGAGGCCATCTGTTCCATCTGCTTCCGGGGCGGCATGCGCCATGATGTAGCGTGGTCGTTCATGCCAAGAACATAGCAAGAACAATGAACGAAATTGAGGCTGTTGACCGTCGGCCCACAAATGCGACCCGGTTTAGACGTGGATAGCTCGCCGGCACGGAACATTCCCATACCCGGGTTCCAGCGAATCACCGATATTGCCCCAGTGCAAACAAATCGTGAACCCTGTCTCAAGAAGAGGGAGCCGCTACGTGAACAGACATCACCCCGGAGCGATTCGCAATGTCACTGCACTTGGATATCCCCGACGAGTATTTCGACGCTAAACCGTTCTACCGCACGCGCGATGCGGCCCAGGCTGTGCTCCGGGAGATCAAAAACCACATCAAGAAGACTGGCGAGCCGCATTCTTGGCGTCACCATACGCACTCAAAGCCGACGACCGGTGCCCGTATCGTCTACATCGGGGAATTCGACCTCCCTCCGAGTCACCAGGCGCCCGACCGCCATGCGCCTTGCCCGTGCTGCTCGCCGCGAGCGCCGAAGTTCTCTCGTAAGGGGAAGATCGCCTGGTTTCCGGACGAGCATGTCATCCGCATGATCGGGCCGGAATGCTTTGCGACGCTCAACCCTGAAGGCCACTGGGAAGCCGTGGCGCAGTTCGACAAAGAAGAAGCCGAACGGCGCACTATTGCTTACCTGATCGCTAACTTGCACCTCAACGTGCCTGCCCGCGAAGTGATCGAGCGGGCGCTGCCGACCTTGGAGGTAATCGACCAGGTGCACGGCACGCTGCAGCAGCGCATCAACGGAGTGCTCCGGATTGACCTCTGGCGGCATGTCGGGCGTGGCGTACTCAACGTCAATGAAACAGGGCGCCGGATGCGTCGGTCAAGGGACGGCACCGAAGAGGCGGTGGACTTCCTAGACTCGCGCGTACTGCATGAATTTCCAAGCTACCAGATGTTCAGCCCGAAGGTCTCGCGGATGGCATCGAGAATCAAGGGATGCGCGAAGCGCCTCTCCTTCATTGAGTTTGGCGAGGAGATCGAAGCGCGGGTTCGCGAGATGGACACGGAAGATCAGGCAAGAGCAGCCCGGATTCTCTCGAAGGGCATTGCGACCGCGCAGGAAATCTTACAGGAAGCAAACACTATCCGCCACGGCTTCCGAGGCATGAGCATCGCGATGTTGAAAGGTTGGACCAAGCACAAGGGCTGTCCAGTCCGTCTCTCGATCTCTGGCGACGAGAGCAACTTCTACATCGGCGTCGACGACAATCATCCGCTTCGGATCGAAATCCCACCGCTCTTCTGGCGCGCCTTCGGCGAGCTGCCGAAGATCCTCACCGTCACCAACTGGGACGAGGACGGTTGATCTTTTCAACGCGCTTCGACAATTTCCGTGACCTTACCGTCAACGATTTTGACGACGTGGCCAATGCCGTAGACGAAATTTTCCTCGACGCCGGCGGCGGTCGTCTTTTTTACAATACGCAGAGGTTTGCGCCAGCAGGTTTCCGTCAGCTCCGCTGGTGTCATCCCAATCTTCGGCGGTCCTCGACGCGCGCATTCTTCGGCCGCTTGTTTGCTCCGTGCAGCCGGATCGTAGTCGATAAGAAACGGCGAAGACGTAC
Source organism: Bradyrhizobium sp. F1.4.3 (assembly GCF_040548375.1). Classification (NCBI taxonomy): domain Bacteria; kingdom Pseudomonadati; phylum Pseudomonadota; class Alphaproteobacteria; order Hyphomicrobiales; family Nitrobacteraceae; genus Bradyrhizobium; species Bradyrhizobium sp. F1.4.3. The sequence goes on along the minus strand of NZ_JBEPRN010000012.1, from coordinate 35,009 downwards.
CGGTCCACCCGCACCGACCGTCACTGAGCTCAACAAAATAATCGTCGGATCCGACGCTCCCTTTGGTAATCTCTTTGACGACGAACGATGCTCCTGATTTCAGTTTGAGAGTTCGCTCTGTGGTCCAATCATGTTGAGTGAATGTCACCTCAACTACATTCAGATTGCCTGGCGGGATTGCCACCCATAGGCGCTTGCCCACGAAAGCGCGACAGCCCCCATCGCTAAACCAACAGGTCTGGGGGCTCGATGCCGCGCTTGCCACCTCTGCACGCATGCAGACGACCGCGAAAACCAGAGCCACCATTCGAACCATTGTTCCCCCACTCACCTGTCGCGTTATGTAAACAATCAACAATACCCAAGGTTCTTGTGCGCTCGCGACAGTTGCGCAACAATCTATTCGCTTCTTGGAGATACGCAATGACCGTCCTGCGTCCGGATCCGATCGCCTATCCGTCGCGCGGCATGTCCCGCGACGAGGCCGCCCGCTACGTCGGCGTGGGGCCAACCAAATTCGACGAGATGGTTTCGGACGGCCGCATGCCCAGGCCAAAGAAAATTGACGGGCGCGTGATTTGGGACCGGCTTCGGATCGAGGCGGCATTTTCCGACCTGCCCGAGGACGTCAGGGCGAACCCCTTGGACCGAATGTTGGAGGCCAGATAGTGCGCATCATGATGTCTTGGATCGATCCCCACGACGGATCGGTGAGCGGCGGCGTTGAATGGCCTGGGTATTTTCAGGAGGCGATGCCTGCGGTCGGCGACACGCTGATCGAGCCCATCGGTGCCGGCGAGGTCCAATGCGGGAGGGTCGCCGAACGTTACATCTATTTCGCGCCGGACAATGAGGAAGTCTGGCACCTCGTCCTGCAATACGTCGAGCTGCAGCCGGGTCGACTTCGTGCACTGCATCTTCGGAGGGTGGTCGAAGACGTGAATTGCTTCCGGATCGACCTGGCCATGGCGGCGGCCCATGGTCTTACCGTTGAGCGAGGCACACCCATACGGGACGACGAGAAGGCCTGATTGAGCTTCACTTATCCGTTGACACACTTTCCCGCTATGCATCCGCATTAACGACGCGGCATTGCCAGGGATGTAACGGCAGTAACGCCGTAACAGCAGTTTTCCTACGAGGGCTTGGGGCGGGCCGCCATACCACCAAGTCTATCCGTGACCTCTCTAGCTATCTTCTAGGAAAGTTAGTGTTACAACTGTTACAGTAAACCAACGGAATGAAATCATTGGAGAATTACCGTAACGGTTGCACTTGATCGAGCCGTTACGGCCGCGCGCTGCCGTTACACCTGGCCTCGCGGCAATGGCACTGGACACGGTGGTGACATTGAGCCGACCGCGCGCGCCGCCACCACCATCGCATCGATCCTGAATTCACAAGGCCTGCACCAGCGCTAAAATTGCTAGGATGTGCGCCACTCGGTCTACGCGGAAGGTCCGGGGCTTTTGCGCCATCGCCACGATTCGGCGGATGGCGGAATTGAGTTGCTTGAAAATTGCCGGATATGCTTGATGCCCAAATCCCGACAAGCATCGCGGAAGGCGAAGGACTGGTAGCAACTCCCATTGTCGGTCATGACGCGCGTGACGGTGACGCCGAGGGTTTTGTAATAAGCCACAGCCGCCTTGAGGAAGGAAACCGCGCTGTCTGCCGTCTCATCGGGCTTGATCTCCGAGAAGGCGACGCGGGAATGGTCGTCAATGCAGACGTGGACGAAATCCCAACCGGCGCCACGGCTCTTATTCGGACCACTCGGATCGCCGCGTGATGCGGTGGCCGACACGCTGGAAACGCCCGAGTTTTTTGATGTCGAGGTGAATGATTTCGCCTGGGTTCTCGCGCTCATAGCGACGTTCCGGCTCGGCCGGCTCCAGATCGCGGATCCGGTTCAAGCCCAAGCGGCGCAGGACGCGGCTGACGGTAGCCGCCGACACCTCGACCTCGGCTGCGATCTGCTTGCCGGTGTGGCGCTGCCGGCGCAAAGCCTCGATGGCTGCACACGTGGCTGGCGGGGTTTGGCTCGGCGATGAATGGGGTCGCGACGAACGGTCGCGCAAACCGTCCACACCTTCCCCGCGGAACCGCTTGACCCATTTGGCAACGGTCTTCGGCGTCGTGTTGAACAGGTAGGCAGCGTCGGCCTTGCTCAGCCCACCTTCCACCACGCTTCGGACCATCGCCTCTCGACCTTTGGGCGTCAGAGGCGCATTCTTGTGGATGTTCATCTGGTCTCTCCTTGGAACACTGAAGCTTCGCAACCTCAGCTTCCTCGGTTCAGACCAGATGGACAACCTCCTGAAAGACCACACCTAGTGCTGGCGCCCTACCGCAAGGGAGGAACACCGTGACGAACCTAAAGCTTGGCCCCTTGAAGACGACAAGCCGGTCAGGCTCACAATTTAGCTGCCAGCAGCGGTCTTCAGGGACCTCAAAAGCTATGCCGAGATTCTGACGCGTATCGGAAACGCGACAATCCCGATCGAGCTGGCCAATTTGATCGCGCCGATGATCGAGCCTTTCATGGCAACCGACCGCGCCCTTGCGAAGGCGCGGCGAAATGCTTCTCAGCCCGCACCTGCGTCACCGGAAAGATCCGGATAGCGCTCGCGAAGTAGGTCGAGGAACGGACCCAGCGATGGATTGCAGTTGGCCTGCCGCCAATAGGCGCGGAAGCTCAGCCGCGTCGGACCCTCGGCATCATGCACCTCGCGGAAGGTGACACCCGGATAGACTGCGCCAGTCGCACTTTCCAATATCAGTAGAATGCCCCAGCCCACGCCGACCAAGGAGAGGAGGCGGTCGAGCACGACATCATGGCGAAGCAGCAGGCAAGGGTCGGAGGACCCCAATTTGCTGATGAGGAGCTTCAGGAATTCCGGTCCCGGGCCTCGCTGTGACATTAAAAGCGATTCGCGCCTCAGTTCGCCCCAGTGAACTACGTCACGGCCCGCCAACGGATGGTTCGCGGGGAGGGCGGCAACGACACGCTCGCTCCAGAGCAACAATGACCTGTCACTCCATTTCGGGTTGGGCTCGACCACGAAGGCGACGTCAACGGCGGAGCTGGCGAGATCCGAGATCAAATGGTCTCTCGAGCCGTCGACCAGTTGCCTATCGACATCGGGGAAGCGGTGCCGGTGCTCGAGGAGAGTGGCCCGGAGATTGCCGGCCGAGAGGGAGGTGTGGATGCCGATGGTCAACCGACCGCTCTCGCCACGCGAGCGGGTCTTGAGACGAGCGGTCATTGCATCAGCTTCGCCCACGACGCGCCGGGCGGCATCGAGGAATTCCTGACCTTCAATGGTCGGTCGCGTCCCGCCATTTGTGCGCTCGAACAGAGTGCTGCCCAACTTGCATTCGAGATTGCGCAAGCGTCGACTAAGAGTCGACTGCTTGATGTTGAGCGTCTCCGCCGCTTGCCGCAGGCTTCGGTGCTGGGATGCGGCGATCGCCCAGCGTAGATCTCGAAATTCCACAGGCGCGGTCGAAGCGCTATGGCGAGTTGCCGGTGACAAAATTGTTTCTTGAATGGGTCACTCCATTTGATTGCGCTTCTTCAGCACCCCTGCCAGCGAATTCGTTGACTACTGTGAGGTGCGGTCAATTCGGAATAGCTAGGATTCCGGTTCCGGCGTCGACCCAGACGAGGACACCACCAAAATTTTGGAAGCTTTGATCTTGCGCTTGAGCGCCCGCCTTTTCATGGTAGCCGTCAATCGAGCTTTCTCAGTCCTCTCTTTCGATGTGTTCAGAGGTGGGTTGCGAACCGATAGCCTCAGACTGGACATGCTGCTCTCCTTCATTTTCCTCATATGTGTCGATTGAGGCCGCAGCCCACCTATTGCCTCCTATCGCGAGTTGAGTGGACTTCCACGGTGGCTTGCCTCTCTTGGCCGTTTAAATCAGTCAGCCCTCTGGAGGGCAGGCGCAATCGATGAGCCTCTCCAGAGCAGGGATCTCGTTATCTGGCCTCCATTGCGCAGAAAATTCGAACGTCTCGGCCCGCGGAAGTGTTCCTGATCGCTCAGCCGTAGTCAGGTCGATTTGGGAATCGTTGCCTGAATTCAAGCATGGCGCACGCAGATTTCTGGCGCTGAGAGACCTCCATGTATTCGAGTAGGAACCGCGCAATACGAAAAAAGTACGACTTGCGGCTGTCGACGAATGCCAGCGTTCGACCGCTCAAAAATCGCAATACCCACGAGATGCTCGAACTGTCGTATCGAGCGGCTAAGCGTCGTTTGTTTGACAAGAGGTACGTCAGCCGCCTGTCGGAGACTTCCGAAGTCCGCGGCTATAACAGCATAGCGAAGTTGCCGAGGATCAAGGTTCGGAATGCGAGGTGCTTCGATAGACAGTCGCGAGCCTGGATCATCCATCGCACACTTACCAAATTAATCGAAGGTAACGAAGCTGTGCGCATGGATTGTGACGATTTTTAGTTGTGTGGGACGGTCCGCCAGCGGCCGAGCTCAGCCAGATGACCCACCGCGGGTCCCCCGGCTTTGCATGCTCAGCACAGGCTCACATTCGGGATTGCGAAAGATGGGTCCAGTCGAGATCAATGCGCTGCTCATGATCGACCGACTACGCACAAATGCTTGAGAGATTTGATGCATTTGCGAAGCTCTAAGCGCTCCCCTGTTACTGTGAGAGGGTCGCCGCTCAAGGCGTCTCGCGGACCTGCATCGGGCTTACGTCATCGGCCGCTGCCATGCTGCAAGACGCGCTCAGATTGTAGCCCGAGCCCAACGAGGGCGGATGTCATCCATCGCAAAACCAGGGCGTTTCATCAAACGATTCGATGTCTGTTGCGCGATGCGAGATCGTGAATCTAACTATCGATCAGGGCGGATGCTTTGAGACACGCCGTCCGAAGTTACGCGCTGATCCGGGTATAGCCGGAGCTGTCGCGCTCACGTCGAGCTAGGCGCCAACAACCGACGCACCTATTTGGTTTGGCTTGCGCCAACAAGGGAGTTTCCATCGTGCTCGAAAATCCGCATCTGAGCGCCCAAGATCAGTCCGACAAGGATGAGAGCATGCGCGCTTCCTGCGTTTTGGCCTTCGCGATGACACGAGGCGTTGCGCGTTGCGCCAGTCCGGCGATGTTGCGTCATCGTGACTGAAGCGCTCGCGCGCTCGCGGGCTCGCGCGCTATGCACGCGCCGAAGCGTTTTCTGCGCGTTGCGCGGCGATCCGGCTTCGTCCCATTCACGTGTCGGAGCAGCGCGCTCCGTCACGCTTTTGCGAAACCTGATTAGACTAGCTAGATCAGAGTCCAGCGGTCGATGGGCCTTGGCGCGGCGAATTCGTGATTGGTGGCGCAATCAGCTCTTCAGCCATCCAATAAGTCGGATTGGAGATGACCATCTGGAGACCTCATGCGATATCAAGCGGCTTCCGGAAGGGTGGCCTTTTTACAAAGGCGGACTAGCCAACGGCAAAAAGCACGAGAAATTTCGGGATTGTCACTGCGGTCGACCGCATAGGCCCGATAGTGCATGCCGCTGGGCGCACGTGATCCTGGTATCACTTGTAGAGCGCCCCCGCGCACCAGATCGCTGACAATGATTTCGGGCGCTACCAGAAGGCATTTTCCCGTCATGACCGCCGGTAGAGCAAGGTAATTGTGATCATAACGCGCCCCCGAGCTTATATCTTTAGTGGTCAGGTTCATCGCCCGCAGCCATGTGGGCAGTATGTCGGGCCGAGATGTGATATTCAGAATCGGCATTGCGCGAACAATCGAGAGGCCTTTACCATCGACGTGATTTGGAGAGCCCACACAGACCAGTTGCTCGTTGTAGATTTCCCAATCGTCGGCCGGTTCGACGATGGAAAGATCGCGTGTAATCAGGATGTCGAAATCGTCGGAGGATATCGGCAGTGACAGTGAGCTGATCACATCCACGATGACGCCGCCCATTTCAGCGGAAAATGCCTGGAGATTCGGAATCAGAAGAGAGTACGCGAAGGTCGAAAGCGACGTGCGGACCACAAGCCGATTGACGTCTGGTCGATCCCGCCGGCGCATTCTCTTAGCGGTGAAGCACACGGTGTCTAGCGGCTCGGCGACTGTGTTCGCAAAGAGCCGTCCGAATTCCGTCAATTCGCTCCGCTTGCCGCGTCGTTGCATGAGGTCTGTGCCCAGATGGTCCTGCAGCACGGCCAGGTAGCGGCTGACGGAGCTCTGGGTCATTCCCAATGCGTGAGCCGCGCGCGTGACGCTTCCTTCTCGCGCGATCGTCACGAACACGCGGATAGCGTTGAGGGGCACTTCATTGTCTTCGGTGGCCATCTTCTATTCCAGAAAATTGTCGCCAGTTCTTACTGGCAGCAGGCCACGACAAAATGAAAGTTCCTAGCACATTATTCGATGTCTATCGCCGGATTACTGCTTATAAACGATATGTCGCGCGCAAAAACGGCCTAAGCCAAAATGAACGGCGTAATGGCCTATCGCGTTGAAAACCTCGCCATTCGCGGCGCGGGCTGGAACGGATCAGCAAAGGAAGCGAGATTCGGCTGATTTAATCTCGTCCATCCTCTGAAGTCTAAAAATGTCCTCCACCGGCAGAATGTCCTTGTGGACGTTCTGGACGCCGCCATCGGCGATGATCCGGCGGAAGGTTTCCTGCATGCCAGTTGCAGCAGCGCGGATCCCGTAGTTGCCGTAGATCGTCATGCGAATATTGCCGAGTGCCTTGACGCGCTCGGCATTAAGTTCCGGGTACGCGTTCGGCACGATCGCCAGCGGCACCGATCCGGTCCAGGCGCGGGAAAAGCTTTCGATCTCGGTAGGATCCTTCTTTTTCGAATGGATCAAGATCATGTCGGCGCCAGCGTCCACATAGGCTTGCGCACGCTGCAGGGCTTCGGTTTCGCCGAGGCCTGCGATCAGCGCTTCGGTGCGGGCGATCACGAGAAAATCCGGATCCTGTCTTGTCGTGACGGCGGCCGCGATTTTGCCCTTGAACTCCTCAATGCGCAGCAGTTCCTGGCGCCCACCGGCAACGAGGCTCGTCACTTTCGGAAAGGTCTTGTCTTCGATGACGACGGCACTCGCACCGGCCCGCTCGTATTCGCCGATCGCATGGATGACATTGATTGCGTTGCCGTAGCCGGTATCGATATCGGCGACGATCGGCAGCGTCGTGCGTCCGGCGATCGCCCGCAGCATGTCGAGATGCTGGGTCATCGAGATCAGGCTCATGTCCGGCAGGCCGTAAAGCGCCGACAACTCGAAGCCGGAGGCCCACAGGCCATCGAATCCGGCTTCTTCCGCGAGGATCGCCGAAAGCGGGCTGTGGGCCGCCATGATGTGGACAAGGCTGGTCTGGACCATGCGAGCGCGGAGGCGTTTGGCAGGGGACATCCGGAGATCTTTCAGGACAGGGCGGCGCAGGCGGCGATGATGCGGTCGCAGGCGCGGGTGAGGTCCTCGAGCGAGGAGGCGTAGGAAATGCGGATATAGGGCGAGGCCATAAATCCGCTTCCGGGCACGACGGCTACGGCGAATGCGTCGAGCAGGTACATGGCAAAATCGGTGTCGGTTTCGATCACCTTGCCGCCCGGTGTGCGCTTGCCGATAACACCCGCGCAAGAGGGAAAAACGTAGAAGGCGCCGTCCGGCACGCGACACGAAAGCCCCGCGGCCTGGTTCAGCTTGGCAACGATGAGGTCGCGACGCTGCACAAAGGCGCTCGCGAATTCCTGGATATGCTTCCGCCCGCCGGACAGCGCCTCGATGGCGGCATATTGGGAAATCGAACTGGTGTGCGAGGAGGTCTGGCCCTGGATGAGGTTCATGGCCTTGATCAGCGCCAGAGGCCCCGCGCCATAACCGACGCGCCAGCCAGTCATCGCGTCGGCCTTGGACACGCCGTTGACCGTCAGCGTGCGCTCGTAGAGGTCCGGCGCGACCGCCGCCATGCTAGCAAAGTCGGCGTTGTAGGTGAGCTTTTCATAAATATCGTCGGAGAGCACATGGACATGGCCATGGCGGCGCAACACCGCAGCGAGCGCGAGCAATTCGCCTCGGCTGTACACCGCACCGGTCGGATTGGACGGCGAATTCAGCATGAGCCACTTGGTGCGCGGCGTGATCGCAGCTTCCAGCGCCTCGGGGCGTAGCTTGAAGCCATGGAATTCGTCGCAGGCGACGAGAACCGGCTTGCCGCCAGCCAGCGCCACCATATCGGGATAGGAGACCCAGCAGGGTGTCGGGATCACCGCCTCGTCGCCCGGGTCGAGGGTGGCGAACAGTGCGTTGAATACGACCTGCTTGGCCCCACAGCCGACCGTAATTTGGTCGATGTCGTAGTCGAGCCCGTGATCGCGGCGGAAGCTCTCGCGGATCACTTTGCGCAGCGGCTTGATACCGGCGACCGCGGTGTATTTCGTCCGCCCATCGCGGATCGCCCGGATACCGGCTTCGCAGACAGCAGACGGCGTGTCGAAATCCGGTTCGCCCTGGCTGAGCGTGATCACATCGGCGCCCTGATCTTTCAGTTCGGAGGCGCGGGCGGTCATGGCCTTGGTTTCGGAGGGACGGACGGCATTGAGCCGTTCTGCAACGAGAGACAAGATAGAATACCTGCCAAGTTCAAAGCGAAAATTCCCGACGGCTTCTACTCGTTCCTTGACGGGTTAACCAATCATATCATCGCGTTTTCAAATGAAGGCATCGAGAATTACGATCCTTTACGCCCGTCGCATCGACGTGCCCTTGTTGCGGGCGCGCCATCCAGCGGTCGAAGCCGCGAGCAACATCAGAACACTGATGACGTTGGTCACGGCTCGTCGCACCTCGGACAAGTGAGACTGAAGATTTGAACGAGCGCGCCTAGAAAAACATTGTGAGATAGGTGCGCACGCTGGTGCGGTTCGCTTCCGTTTTGTCGCGCCGATGCATGCGCTCCGCAGTTAACAGGATCGCTCGCTTAGCGAGGGCGTCGGCGGAGGCCGACAATTCGCTGTTCGGCTGCCCAACTCGGCGACCCTTGACTCGAGATAGTTTTCCCGACAGCGAGGATGCTGGCCGAAACTCCGGCTGATACCGAGGCCTTTGCCACCCGCGTCGCCCACGAGACCTTCCCACCAAAGTTGCGCACCGCGCTCACCGATTGCACTTATTTTCCGTCGTTCTCCCCAAGAGCGGAACACGTCATCGCATCTACGGATGTACAAATCGAATTATTCGATGAGCGTCATCCGACTGTAGCAGTACGAGTTTCTAACGTCTGCCACGCCAGCGTACACGTCCAGACGGGATGATCTCGTTGCCGTGCTCTGCGGGGTTTTTCATGACGATGTGGAGGTAACGGCGATGGCATCCGTATCGATTGACAGCATCCATAAGAATTACGGCGCGACATCCGTCCTGCGTGGTGTTTCGGTGTCGATAGCGGATGGCGAGTTCCTGACGCTGTTGGGACCATCGGGGTGTGGGAAGTCGACGCTGCTGCGTATCCTGGCGGGACTCGAGGTGCAGGATGCAGGTTCGCTCTCGATCGGCGAGCGGGCGGTCGACAACCTCAGGCCGAAGTGCCGGGACGTAGCGATGGTGTTCCAATCTTACGCGCTCTATCCCCATATGACGGTTGCCTCCAACATGGGCCTGCCGCTTCGAATGCGCCGGCTCTCGACCTTCCAGAGGCTTCCTCTTCTGGGCCGTCTGCTGCCGGGAACGGCGCGGATCGCTGCCGAGATCGACGCGGAAGTCACCCGTACGGCCAAGTCCCTCGGCATCGGCCACCTGCTGGCCCGCAAACCGGGGCAGCTCTCCGGCGGCCAGCGCCAGCGCGTGGCGGTCGGCCGGGCAATGGTGCGTCATCCGGCTGTTTTCCTGATGGATGAGCCGCTGTCCAACCTCGACGCCAAGCTCCGTGTGCAGATGCGCGCCGAAATCAAGGAACTGCACCAGCGGCTCGGGGTCACCTTCGTCTATGTCACTCATGACCAAGCCGAGGCCATGACGCTGTCGGACCGCGTGGCTGTGATGCTCGACGGCGAGTTGTTGCAGGTCGCTCCGCCGCAGGAGATCTATGCCGATCCGGACGACCGGCGCGTCGCCGAATTCATCGGTTCGCCCAAGATCAACATGCTCGACGGTGTGGTGCGCGAACGTGGCCTGATCGATGTGGCCGGATCGACGCTTGCTATCGGGGCTGATGCGCTTGCCGGAGCGCATCTCACCCTCGGTATTCGCCCCGAGGCTTTTCATCTCGCCGAACGCGGCGGGCAGGGCGTACTGACCGGTTCCGTGCGCATGATCGAGCATATGGGCTCCGATCTCTTCGTCCATTTCGATCTGGCGGGTGGCGATCATCCGTTGATCGCAAGGCTGCTCGCCGAACGGGCGCCTGATATCGCCCCCGGCCAGACCCTACACGTCGGCGTCAGGCCAGACCGTGTGCTTCTGTTTGATCGTAACGGGCGGCGTTTGCGCCAAGAAGTCGAATCCGGCCGCGCATCGGTCACGCCGATCCGGGAGGTAGCCCGATGAGCGAGCCTCTTGCTCTTACCGGCGCTCCCAACGAGCCATCTGCGACCGGTAGTGTTCGAACACTCCCGCCATCCCTTGCCGCCGCACCGGCCCGCAGGCGGGCCTTTACAGAAGCGCTGGCGGCTTGGGCGCTGGCCGGGCCGGCGGTCTTCTTTCTGCTCGCCCTGTTCTTCCTGCCGGTGATCGGCGTCTTTGTCATCGCGATCACCGACTGGCAGTTCGGCGGGCTGACGCTCTCCTTTGTAGGCCTCGCCAACTTCCGCGAGATCTTCGCTGACGATGGTTTTAGGGCCTCGCTCGTCAACACAATCGTCTACGTTCTGATCGTCGTGCCGGGCACCCTCGTCTTTGGCCTTCTGATCGCACTTCTGATCGAAAGCGGAAAGTCCTGCCGCTCCTTTTACCGCGCCATCCACTTCCTGCCCTTCATGGCGACGCTTACGGCCATGGCGGTCGCTTGGGAGGCATTGCTGCATCCCACGATCGGCCTCGTCAACCAGACGCTCGCCGCCATGGGCCTGCCGACCGCCAACTGGCTGCGCGACGAGAATACAGCCCTCCCGGTGCTGGCCGTCATCGGTATCTGGCAGAACCTCGGCTACGCCATGGTGCTGTTTCTGGCCGGCCTGAAGAGCATCCCGCAGGATCTCTACGATGCTGCCGATATCGACGGTGCTGACCTTTGGCTCGACCGACTGCGCACCGTCACCTTGCCGCTGCTCGGGCCGGTCTCGATGTTCGTCGTCATCGTCGTGGCGCTGAGGGCATTCGAGTCTTTCGACACCGTGAAAGTGCTTACCCAAGGCGGGCCCGGCCACGCCTCCGAAATGCTGCTCTACACGCTATATCGGGAGAGCTTTGAGTATCTGCGCACCGGATATGGCGCCGCCGTTGCGGTCGTCTTTCTCGCCATCGTCGTGACCCTCACCCTCGCTCAAGCCCGGCTCATGGATAGGAAGGTGCATTACCAATGAGCATCAACATGCACCCCAACCGCTTGTTGCAGCCGTCCGCCATCGTCCGCCATGCGGTTCTACTCACCACCGGCGCGCTCATTCTTGTACCTTTCGTCTGGATGGTGTCGCTATCGCTCAAGCCGCCGGGGGAGATCTTCCGCGCGTCATTCTCCTTTTGGCCGACGCAATTCTATGGCGTCGAGAACTACACCAAGGCGCTTACCGAAGCGCCGCTGCCGCGCTATATGGGCAATGGCCTGATCGTTTGTGCTCTGATCCTCGGCCTTCAGATCCTCGTATGCGCCCCTTGCGCCTATGCGCTCGCCAAGCTTCGCTTTCCCGGCCGAGACCTGCTCTTCGCCATGGTGTTGATCGGCCTGCTGCTGCCGCACCAGGTGCTCTCGCTGCCGCTCTTCGTCCTCGGTTACCAGCTTGGCATTCTCAACACGTATGCTGCGCTTATCTTCCCTTATGTGGTCTCGCCCTTCGGCATCTTCCTGTTCCGCCAGTTCTTCAAGACCATTCCCGATGACGTGGTCCATGCCGCGCGGCTCGACGGTCTCTCAGAAATCGCGATCGTGTGGAAGATCATGGTGCCGATGGCGCTGCCGGCACTTGCCGCATTCTCGATCTTCTCAATTGTCGGCCATTGGAATGATCTGTTCTGGCCATTGATTGCGGTACGGGACCAATCCCTGATGCCTCCGCCCCTCGGAATCATGGCTTTCAAGAGCGAAGAGTCCGGCAATGACTACGGCCCGCTGATGGCCGCATCGACCCTTATCGTTCTCCCCCTGGTCGTCGCTTTCCTTGCCGCTCAAAAGTGGTTCGTCGAAGGAATGACTGGCGGAACCGTCAAGTAGGATCGTGGAGCGCCAAATGGATCTCACCCGCAGGAAGGCCCTGATCGGGCTTTGTGTGGCGGCTGTCCCCGCGCCGCGGGCGGCGTCCGCCGCTCAGAGACCCCTGAGGATTAGTGTGCCGATGGGCCTCCATCAGAAAATGATTGAGGAGCTCGGGGCACGATTTACCAAGGCCAATCCGGCCATTGCCGTCGAGTTCTTGGGCAAGGGCGATAATTGGGATCCCCTGCTGCAGGTCACGCTTCGCGAGGGCCTCGTCAACGGTCTGCCCGATGCGACTTGGCAGTCGCTTGCCTATGCGCGCCTCCTTGCCCGTCGCGGCTACATACAACCACTCGATCCTTTGGCCGGTGGCCGGGCTGCCTTCACCGGACTCGGCCTCCCGGAGCCTCTGCTGGAATCAATCTCTGGCGATAGCGGCGTCCACGCGATGCCGTTCGGAACCACGATCCCTGTCGTTTACTACAACATTGATCTCCTGAAGCGGGCCGGGTACGCCGCCGCGCAGCCGCCCTCAACCTGGGACGAGATTATCGAGGTTGCCGGAAAGATCTCTGCACTCGACCGCACGATCACCGGCGGCTTCATTGAAAACGACGCGAGCAACGCCTGGATCTTCCAGAACCTAGTTGCAAGTTTCGGTGGGCGGATGATGACGCCCGATCTATCCGACGTCGCGTTCAATGCCCCCGAAGGCCGCAGCTCCCTGGAGCTTCTCTGGCGGTTTGGCGATGTGAGCGGGACGAACATGAGCCGCGAGCAGGCGCGGCAGGCGTTCAATGCCGGTGCTTGTGGCATTCTGATCAGATCCGCCAGCGGAACTACGTCCGTCTCCAAGGCCACCCAGGGACGCTTCGAGTTGATGGTCGGCCGGTTGCCCATCCCGAGCCCAAAGGGTCGCTTGGTGGGAGCTGGCCATGGATTCATGGTCTTCACCAAGGATACGGAACGACAGAAGGCGCTGTGGACCTTCTTCCGCTTCGCCGCAAGTGCCGAGGGCCAGATGATCCTTGCACGGCAGAGCGGCTACATGCCGGTCAACATGTCGGCGCTCGGGCAAGCCGATTTCCTCAAGGAGTATCTTCAGATCAATCCCTATCACCGTGCCATCGTTGAAGCCCTCGCGATCACCACGGATCAGTTCTCGTTCCCCAAAGACAACACGGTCAAGATCACCGACATGATGGCCGATGTCATGCGGGACGTCGTGGCGCATCGGACGAGGCCTGATGTCGCGCTGAAGGCGATGGCCGATCAGACCCGCAAGCTCCTGAGCTCCTGAGACGCTCTTCATCCAACCGGAAATCCCCATGACACCATCGTTCCGCCCAAGCGACATTCTGAACATGAGCGGCAATCTGCCGCCCAAGGTGCCGCATGTCTTCGATGAAGCCTATCGTGGCGCCGTTCAACGGGTTCTTGGCGAGTGCGAGCCGAATGATCTGATCGGTGCACATCAATTTCGCGGCAGCGATCGCGATCGCGCGCTTGGCGCCCGCTTTATTGGCCGCCGAATGCAGGACGTTCCAGCGGTGGACAGAGTGGTCGTTGCCAATGGCACGCAAAGCATCCTGATGATGCTGCTCGCCAGCCTCGTCGGCCCCAATCGACGCCTCGCTGTCGAGACCCTGAGTTACCCGACGATGCGCACCTTCGCCCAGCATCTCGGTTTCCAGCTCTCACCGATCCCGATGGACGGCGAGGGCGCCCGGCCGGATGCCTTCGAGGCGATCTGCCGTGCCGATCGCCCAGCCGCCTATTATGCGATGCCGACGCTCCAGAATCCGACAACGGGAATGATGAGCCTCGAGCGGCGCAAGGCCATCGCTGAGATCTGCCGGCGCTACGAGGTCGCGATCATCGAGGACGACATTTACAGCCTGCTTCCCAAGGGTGTCCCCCCGCCATTATCGAGTTTTGCGCCGGAGATCTCCTGGTACGTGCTCGGCACCGCCAAGTCGCTGGCCGCTGCGCTGAAGATCGCTTACCTCGTTGCACCAAGCGGCGAGGCCGCGGCGGAGCTGTTCTGGCCGGGCGTGCGCGCCACCTACTGGATGTGCGCCCCCATGAACGGCGCGATCGTATCGTCTCTCATCGAAACCGGGGCCGTCGACGACATCATCGAGGCGGTGCGAGCCGAGACGCGTATTCGCCAATCCATGGTAATCGACAGCATTTCCAGCCCCGACCTTCGCAGCCGGCCAGATTGCCTCCACGTCTATCTCTCGTTACCCGCAGATCGCCCGGCGCAGGAGTTCGTCGCCAAAGTGAGGGAGCTTGGCGTCGACGTCAGCCCCGCCGGCACATACGCCATGGACGATAGCCCTGCACCAAATGCAATTCGCTTTGGCACGGGAACGCCGCGCGATCGAGTTGCCTTCGAACGCGGGCTCTTCGCGATCACAAAAGTCTATTGTGGATAAGGGACACGTCATGAACGATAAAGCAAAACAAGCGTCCAAGATCTGGACCGATCTCGATATCGACGCGCCAGGCAAGCAGACCGGCTTTCTCTGGTTGCCACTGGCTGTGCACGATCGCTCCGGCGACGACGCCGGCTACAATTGCGAGCCGATTCCGATTGTGACGATCCGTAACGGAGAAGGCCCGAGCGTGCTGCTGATGGCCGGCAATCACGGCAACGAATACGAAGGACAGATCATCCTGATGAAGCTGATCCGCGCGCTGAAAGTGGAAGACGTGCGCGGCCGGCTGATTATTCTACCGGCTGCGAACGCGCCAGCCGTGCGGGGAGATCGGCGCAATTCCCCGCTCGATGACGGAAACCTGAACCGTCAGTTTCCCGGTGACCCCTCTGGGGGCCCGACCGCGATGATCGCCCATTTCATCGAGAGCGTCATCCTGCCGCGCGTCGAGTATGTCATCGACCTGCATTCGGGCAGTCTCACCGCCGAGTATCTGCCTTGTGCCGTCGTCGCCCGTCCCCCAAACCCGGATCACCTGGAGGAGGCGCTGACACGTCTGCGCGTCTTCGGCATGCCAGTCGGCATGATCATCGAACATTCAACCGGCGGCGATGGTGCGTTGATCGGCGCCTGCCGCCGCCAGGGCGTCAAACATCTGTCGACTGAGCTCGGCGGCGGCGGCGACGTCAACCGTACTGCCGTGGAGATGGCAGAACATGGATTGGCCCGGCTCCTCCATCACATCGGAGTAACCAGCCGCCCCCTGACCGATCGCCGTGCGCCTGATTGTCGGTTCGTCGCACGCGTTCCCAGCCGCGACTATGTCTATGCCGACAGCAGCGAACGAGGGCTGTTCGAACCCCTGGTAGGCCTCAATGACACGGTCGAGGCCGGCCAGGTGGTCGGTAGAATCCACTTCACGACGACGCCCTGGCGAGACCCCGAGCCCGTGATCACCAGGACTGGTGGGCTCGTGCTCACAAGGCGAATCCCGGCGCGAACCGGGCGAGGCGATTGCGTCTTTGCTCTTGGCCGTGACTGGTCACCCGCCGGCACAAACTGAACTATCTTGAGCAGGCCCAAGCGGCGCGGCCCGCGCGTGCGGGCAAGCATCGGGGTTCATCACGTCACCTACCTCACGACCGAGTTCAGGACATTCCATGTCTACGCAGAGCACCCGACGCGGGCAGGCAGCCTCCAACGACTTGATCGATCCCGACATGGCGATCGCGATGGCGAAGTTGTCAGAAATGGTAAAAGCTGATGGCGGTCCGCCCTCCACGTTCGAGGGGGACCGAGACCAGCAAGCAAGGTTTGCGCCCTTCTGGAATGAAGGCTCACCAGAGATCGAAAAGGTCATACCTATTTCGATCGAAGGCGCGCATGGCCCGCTCAAAGCCCGCCTCTACAAGAACGCTGCGGGACACCTGCCCGTGACGCTGTTCATGCACGGCGGCGGCTTCGTTCGGGGTTCGCTCGATCATTGCGATTGCATCTGCAGGAGAATGGCCGAAGAGGGAAAGCTCGCGGTGATCGCGACCGAGTACAGCCTGGCGCCCGAACATCCCTATCCCGCAGCGCTTGAGGACATCGTCAAGGTGCTGGACTGGCTGTTTGCCTCAGCTGGCGACTATGATCTGGACGCCAGCCGCGTTTCCGTGGCAGGCGGGTCGGCAGGTGCAACTCTTGCTTTGACGTCAACGCTCTGGCGGCGCGACGCAGGCAAGAAGTTGCCCGTCGGCATGGCGCTATTCTACGGCGGCTATGACATCACGAATACCGGGCGCGAGAGCTATCGTCTCTTCGGGAACGGACAGTTCGGAATGTCGAAGGCTCGCGTCGAGCACTATATCCAAGCCCTGGTGCCTGAGGGAACATCGCCATCTGATCCCTATCTCGCACCGCTTCACGCCGATCTGAGGAGCTTGCCGCCGATCTGGATGGGGATCGCCGAGCTCGACGTGCTCCGCGACGACCAGCTCGAGATGGCTCGCCGGCTCGAGGCGGCAGGCGTTTTGGTCGATGTTCAGCGATATGAGGGGCTGATCCACGGCTTTGCCAATCGCGTTCGTCTTGTCCCCCGCGCTGACGATGCCATCAGAACCGCCGCACGATTTTTGGCAAACCTGAAGGCAAGAGACATCTGAGCGGCTGGCGGCAGCTGGCCCGCTGCAAAATTCAAGCTCGCTCTCCCTTCTGCTTACTTAGTTCAGCCTTGATCAGGACGCACCCAACATGTTCAAGCGACCGCTTCTTCTGCTGCTCTTCCTGATGGGTGCGTGTATCCAGCAGGCTGAAGCAGCTGGTATCGACGTCATGTCACTCGGTTCGCTGGTGCCGCCTCAGCTGATCGAGACGTTCAAGACCGAGCACCCGGAGATCAAGGTAACGGTGCGGCCGCCGGCGACTGACTATGACGACCTTACCCAGCGCTTGCTCCGCGACAACGTCACCGGGACAGCTCCTGACGTCATTTTTCAGGGCTACAACCGCTCTGAACTGACCATACGCCGGGGCCTGGTCCTCCCGCTGTCGCCATTCCTGATCGAGGATAAACCCTGGGCTGAGAGCAGCTACCACGCGATCTCGGACGATCTGTGCCGGACTGACGGGAAGCTTTATGGGCTGCCGTTTATCATCTCCGTGCCAATCATTTATTACAACGCCGAACTCGTGCGGCAGACGGGAGGCGATCCTGACCACCTTCCCCAGACTTGGCCTGAGATAACAGCTCTCGCGGCCAGGATCACCGCGCTTGGCGACAACCGGATCGGCGGCTTTTTCGACTACGCCGCGGCCGGCAACTGGACCTTCATGGCGCTGATCGAATCGCAAGGGGGGCGGATGATGTCCGCCGACGACCGCACGATCACGTTCAACGGACCGGAGGGACTGCGCGCCCTCGAAATCCTCCGCGATTTCGGCAAGGCGGGCCAAGTGGATATGCCTCGCGGACAGGCCTACCAGGCATTCTCCGCCGGAACGATCGGAATGATCGTGACCTCGAGCGGATTCCTCAAGACGCAGCTTAAACAGGTGAAGTTTGATTTGCGGACAACGCCTATTCCGGTCGTGGACAAGGGGAGGCTCCCGGTCGGCGGCAACTGCGTGATGATGGTCACCCGCAAGCCCGAGCACCAGAAAGCGGCCTGGACGTTCATGAAGTTCGTGGCGAGCCCGGCGGCACAAAGCATCGTCTCGGATGTAACGAGCTATTTGCCCGGCAACCAAATTGCCATCGCGGCGCTCGAGGCTTCGACGCCGCCCGGCGACCCGCGGATGGCCGCGATCCGGGAGGCCGGCAAAGCGGGCGGTTGGTATTCCTTCCCCGGCGACAACTCGCTTCGGATCACGGACCGGATCCGCCTGCTGCTGCAGGATGTGGTGACGCTGCGCCGTTCGCCCGAAGACGCCATAAAGGCAATGACCGAAGCGGTCCAGCAGCTACTTCCAAAATGAATTCGCCGCTGAAAGCACGGGCGGTTGTCCAGTCTCATTGCTCACATCAGGCAAGGCGAGGGTGCAAGCATGAGCGCCGGCCCAGTATCATCTCGCATCCAATCCTCGCCGGCCTGCAATCCGTATCAGATTCAAGCTGTCTCACCTGCGGACCCATACTGATGCGCAAGCCGCAGCGACAACACTTCGCTCTCGTTCCTGGAGGTAATTAGGATGAGTCATTCAGTCTGCAACGTTCGATATCATGGCGTTGCCGCATATGAAATCGTAGCCCCCGACGGCAGGCGCATTCTGCTCGACCCGTTCTTTGCCGGCAATCCGTCCTCTCTGGTCAAGGCCGAAGATTTTGAGCGTGTCGACCTCATCCTGGTCACGCATGCGGCCCGCGATCACCTCGGGGACACGCCGGCGATTGCGAAACTTACGGGCGCAACGGTCCTGTGCGGCAATGAGGTCCAGGCCTATCTCCGGGCACTGGACGTTCCGGCATCCCAGATCAGGCCGACGGCCTGGGGCATGCGCCTCGAGATTGCAGGATTTGAGATCCAGACGCTGGAATGCCGGCACTGCTCGGGGGCGACAATGCCGGACGGATCTTTCGTTTCCGGCATTCCCCTGGCCTTCATCATCGAGCTCGGAGCGGGCGTGCGCTGGTATCATCCCGGTGACACCTCCTTGTTCTCCGACATGCGCCTGCAGGGCGAGCTCTATCAGCCGACCATCGGATCGCTCGGTATTGCCAATCCGAGCGGCATTGCTGATCCAAGGCCCGGCCGCAAACTCACCACGGATCTTTCGCCGCGGGAAGGCGTCCTGGCAGCGCAGTGGCTTGGCCTGAAGACGGTTCTGCCCTGTCACTATACCGACCCCGACGATCCGCTGGTCCATCAATTCCAGCGCTGCCTGGCTGATGCGAAAGCTGCGGGTGAGAGCGTCCCTGAATCGCTGGTCTTGGCCCCCGGAGATTGGATTAGCCTTGATGCGAGCGGGTGCATCAGGCGGCGTGAGAAGGCTTGAGGCGAACAGCGCCAGCATGTTCGAGCCGGCTGCCGGATCGGGATCCTAACCTTGGTCCCGTGCGAGAAAGAACGGATTTGAAAGATGCTTGAATCACCTCGGATTCTCGTGGTCAGCTTTGACGGCCTTCGCTCCGATCTGATCAGCCGGGACCACCCCCAATTTGTGGCGGCTGAAAGCGGCTGGCCTGACGCTTGCCAATCACCGCACGGTGAGGCGCAACGCCAGACCGCCACGGGATGGTCGGCAACAAATGTGACGATCGCACCACCCTGCCGCCTCGCTGTATATCGACACGACCGATGCGGTTCTCTTGCGTGAACTCGATGTCGCGAGCGGCGGGCTCTTGTTTTCGGCGCCTTCGCTTGGCGAGCTCCTGGCGAAGAGTGGCCGGAGCCTTGCCGTCTTGTCGACGAATACGCCCGGCACGACGCGGCTGTTTCACCGCAAAGCCGAGGACCTTGGTCACGTCCGTCTCTCCGGTCACTTCCGCGAGGCATGCACGCTCTCCGAAGTCCTCGCCGACACCGAGGCCCAGCTCGGGGCCTTGCCTCCCGCGCCTCCCAAGATCGAGCCCGGCCGCGCCGGCCAGAATTGGATAACATCGGCCTTCCTCGACTATGTCTGGCCCAGATGCCGTCCGGATGTCACGATCGTCTCATTCGGCGAGCCCGACGTCACCTCGCATTTCTACGCGGGAGCCGATCAGACCAGGTCCATCATCGCATATTGCGACCGCCAGTCCGGCCGCGTGCTCGACTGGTGGGTCGAGGAGGGGAAGGCGGCCGGCGTCCAGCTATTCGCCCTCGCCGATCATGGCCATATCGCGGGCCATACGCGGATCTCCGTGGCGGGTAGCCTACCGGCGGCGGGCTTTTCTCCGGGTACGGCGCCTGGTCCCGGAGTCGACGTCGTGGTCGTTTCCGGGCAAGTTGGCGCGCTCTATCTTGATGAGATGGATGAGGCGACACTCGTGCGGCTGGTCGCAAGCCTTACGGCCGAGCCGTGGTGCGGCCCGATCTTCACGCGGGCAGACGAGGTCAATGGGATTGCGTCGGGCAGCCTCTCGAAGCGGCTCGTCTTTGCCGACCATATTCAAGCGCCGGACGCTGCGTTTTCCTTCCGCACGGACGACAGCGATGATGCCTTCGGCCTTGAGGGAGGCACATTCTACGACAATGATCGCCGCACTGGCCTCGGCCTGCATGGTGGTCTTCATCCGAAAGAGCTTGCAGCAGTCGGGATCGCCTCGTCTTCTTTGCCGTCCGGAATCTGCGACATCGCGCCCACCATTCTCCATCTGCTTGGAGTGTCGGCCACGCCGACGATGAGCGGACGGGTGCTCCACGAGGCGCTCGCATTGGCGCCAAATCTCATTACCCGCGCGAGGAAGTCTTTGAGGCCCGGCTTGGGGACTATCGCCAGATTCTTCGGCGCGAGCATGTTGGCGGTGCGGGCTATATCGCCGGCGGCCGGATCGAATGTTGGGGCGCTGAGACGCACCTCGAGCCGAGCGCCGATCATGCCGCGCCTGCGCGACCTGTAGCCCCGAGTGAGCTTCTACATGAGAAGCCAGAGAGATTGGTGCGATCCCGATCGAGAGCAGGCAGACCTGCCTCTCGCGGAAGACAAAGCCGATGTTCTGAGCTCAGTCCGAGCTGATACTGATACTGCGAACTGACTGCGCGGTAGACTCGCGATCAATCCGGTTCGCAGCGGAGTTCCTTGGCAACAAGCCCTGCGCAGCCGATCTGGTTGATCCGCTGCGCAGGGCCGCAAGAGGAGGCGTTAGAAGAAGATCGACGTAGATGCCGAGAAGTTCAGAGCGTGTCCTGTCTGCGGCAGGTAAGTGATGCTCGTCGGATGGTTGATATATGACAGGCCGATATTCGCGTAGACCCCGGGTGCAAGATGCGCGGAATACGTCGCTGAGATGGTTTTGCTGTCGCTATGAACGAGATTGCCTGCGGCCAGTGCCGATTGCACAGCAATGTTGCTCCAAACCGTCCGGGTCGCAACAAGTGAAATCTGGTCGGTCGGCCGCCAGTCGAAGGGGCCCTTCACGTAGAAGCGAAGCTCATAGTACTGCGCGACCTTGTTCAGGTCGGGCGGAGCACCCATGACGGAGAAGCCACCATAAAAGCCTCGCGATACGAGCCCCTGCGGATCGCTTTGCCAGAGCTGTCTATCGCCTGCCACATAATAGAAATTGTTCTCGTTCGCTCTCGGCTGTTTCGGAAAGGCGAGGTTCGTATAGCGGCTGTTGTTGACGCCTACGCCAGCCCGGACCCAGGTCTCAAACGATCCCGGTGCGGCCTTCGCCTTGTAACCCGTTTCATCCATGAAGAGAACGCCTGTGTTTGGCGTGCTCCAGTCGAGACCAGTCGGATTCTGGGTCACTTCGGTTGCAACGCCGTCGGGACTGATCGAGCGCTGGATCGTGGCCTTTGTGTACAAGTTCCCGTCGAAATTATACTTGACGTTCACAGCCGGGGTGGGCGTCGCGTTGCTGCTCTCGCCGCCCTGATACAGGATGTTGGAGGAAGGGCCAAACACGTTTGCGCCAGCGTTTCCACCGACGCTCGGGCCCAGGAATTCGTTTGCGTTTCTGAGATAGCCGAACTTCAGCTCGACCTTGCGGTCGAACAGCGTCTGATAGTAAGCGATTTCGTTGATGCCCCAACGGTCCGGCCCTCCCGGTTGCCAGCTCCACGCCTGGTGCTCAGTGCCTATGACGATCTGCCCGTCAGGGATTCCGTAGCGGCTGAGATCGTAGACCATCATCATGTAGTTGACGGTGCTGTAGGTAGGATTCTGACCATTATACAGCTGCTTGGCGATGGTGCTCTTGGCTGCATCGGGAAGAAGATTATTGGTGTAGGTATTCTGCGTCCAGCCGATATAGCCGATGCCTGCCTCTGCCAGAGCAGATCTCACGCCCCCAATGTCCCGATCAACCGTGTCGGCAGGCCCGGGAATGTTGACAGACAATCCCTTTTCACGGAGATTTTCGAATTTTGCGAATGGCGCATTGGCGGTTTGTGCCGGCGCCGGACTGCCCACGAGACTTGCTGCTCGTTGTTGACGAGATTGCTGGAGTTTTACGATCGGGTCTCTCTTCTTCTGAGTCTTTCTTTTAGCGACCTCATCCGGAGTGTCGCTTTTTGGGTTAGGCATGTTGGCAGTTTGTGCCAGTGCCGAGCTGCCGACGAAACTTGCTGCGAGGGATAGCGCGACGACAAGCCCTCTTTGTTTTGTAGTTGGTCGAAAACTGAAAACAGATTCTGCGGCTGCGTACAGCGGCTTCATCTGATCATCTTGTGGAACGCGGGCGTTGGTAACGCCGGTACTGTTTATATCAACTCGCATAATACCCCCGAGAAAGAGCTAGGTCTCTGACGCGCGATCCTTCGCATTGAAATCGAAACAGAGGGATGACGCCCATCGAATAATTCGATGAGAGCTCCCGCAAGATGGGATGGTGCGTAAGACTTCGTGCAGAAAGGGATGTCGCGACAGGACGGGCTGTCGCTCAATGTGCTGCGCTCCAGCTAGTCCGCGCACCATCCTGGCAAGTGCTCGAACTCTCGAGCCAATGCCAATCTCTCCACTACGTTTAGTCTGATTGAGGGCGCGGTCCGCCTCCACGGGAACAGTTCGTCTCGCGGGAGGCGTACGCGACCGCGTGCCGCGACCCGTCTGCAGATCCGGCCTACGGAGTGATCGTTGGAACAGGCAGATGCGCTGCTAGTCTAGTGCTTCCCTCACTCGAAACCGCGACGACAACAAACGTTCCGGTCTCTGCGTGCAGGGATCGGCGGAGATGACAACTGCGCGTCGTTTGAGGCCAACAAGCTCGCTGGCGCTGATCACATCCTTCCGGATCGCCTCCGCCGGCAAGACTCGTATTCCGCGTGTGGCCCGACACAATCGCTATCTTGCTACCCGTATGAAACGCAGCCAGTTCGTCGCCGATTGTTTCGGTGCGGATCAGGGTCTTGCGTCGGCCCTTTACCGCGCGCATCACGCTCTGTTTGAGCGATTTTCACGAAGTGGGCATCGCATCAGAGCGATAACAAGTTCTCTTCCGACATCATTCTCCTTCGGAGCGCCATACATCGTCATCGCATGATGCGCCAGTTAGCATCGAGTTATTCGATGGGTGTCATCGGACTGTAGCAATGCAAGTTTCTAAGTTCTCGCAGAGCGGCGAACGCGCGCAAACGAGATAGGTAGTCTCATTGCGGTGCTCGGCAAACGTTTCATGCGAAGTATGGGCTAAGACATCCGTATTGATTGAGAGCATCCGAATGCGCCCGCGAAGCTGTGGTTTTTCGCATCTGCTCTTCGGCATCGTACTCATGAGCTGCTGTTGCCGCACAACGGCGAGGGGCGCGGCGTCTTGCTGAGGCCGGCAACGGCGGCAACGAATATGAGAGGCATAATGCGGGCTTTGCGCACTGAGGCGCTACTTCGGAGCACCTATCGATTGCTTCGCGTGGAATGAAAACGATGTCTGATTCCAAGAACCGCTTTCTTATCGCCAGCTTCGATGGCCTACGTCCGGACCTGATTGACCCAGAACTGACTCCCAACCTTTGGCGCCTGAAGGCGGCCGGGGTGACGCTTGCTAACCATTGCACGGTCTATCCGAGCGAGACCCGTTCGGCTTTCCCGAGTCTTGTCACCGGCGCCACCACGGACCGGCACGGCATGGTCGGTAACAAATACGTTGATCGCGCCGTTACCCCGGCGCGCTACATTGATACTTCAGACGCAGTTCTGCTGCGCCGGCTCGACCTCGAGAGCGGCGGGCGGCTTTATTCGGTGCCCTCGCTCGGCGAGATCTTGGCGGCGAGCGGGCGGAGCCTCGCTGTCCTCGCCACGAATACGCCCGGAACGACCCGGCTCTTTCACCATAAGGCTGAGGATTTCGGACATGTCCGCCTCTCCGGTCATTTCCGCGAGGCCTGCACGCCGGACGATGTGCTCGCCGAGATTGAAGCGCATATTAGTCCATTGACCCCGGCCCCGCCTAAGACTGAGCCGGATCGCATCGGGCAGGACTGGATCACGTCGGCATTCCTCGACGTCGTCTGGCCGAAATATCGTCCCGATGTCACTATCCTTTCTTATGGCGAACCCGACGTCACCTCGCATTTCCACGGTACGGGCGCGGAGGCGACACGGTCCATCATCGCCTATTGCGATCAACAGTTCGGCCGTGTGCTCGACTGGTGGGAGTCCGAGGGGAGACAGACCGGCGTTCAGATTTTCGCGCTCTCAGACCATGGCCATATCACCGGCCGCACGCGCGTATCGGTGGCTGATAGCCTGCGTGCGGCTGGCTTCAGACCCGGCGTCGCACCTGCTCCCGATATTGACGTGGTGGTAGTGCCGGGCCAGGTCGGCGCTCTCTATCTTCTCGATCCGGATAAGGCGAACATTGCCCGTTTGGTTGCGACCATTACGTCCGAGCCGTGGTGCGGGTCAGTGTTCACCCGCGCGAAGGATGAGGTCAACGGCATTGCCCCCGGGAGCCTCTCAAACCGCCTCGTCTTCGCCGATCATGCCCGTGCGCCGGACGTCGCTTTTTCCTTCCGCGCCGACGATACCATCGACCCATTCGGTCTCGCCGGCGGCACCTTCTATGATAATGATCGTCGCACGGGCCTCGGCGTCCATGGCGGGCTACACCCCAAAGAACTAGCGGCCTTGGGCATCGTCGCCGGCTCCGCGTTCCCTGCAGCAGGTTCCGTCTCGGCGGTGCCGTCCGGCATCTGTGACGTGGCCCCGTCCATTCTACGGCTGCTCGGTGTGGGTGTGTCGCAGAGTATGACCGGACGGGTGCTTGGCGAACTGATCGCGCCATCAGCCAAGGAAAGTCCTTCAATTCGCGAAGACGTCTTTGACGCGCACCTTGGTTCCTACGCGCAGGTGCTTCGCCGCATACATGTGGACGGCGCCTGCTACCTCTCGGGTGCTTGGGTCAGCTGATCCGCGCGCTCATCTCTGGAGACCTAAATGTTTGCGCTCCTGCGCTATGGACTATCCAAGAACCATCCGGTCAACCGCGGTATTCCGGCGCCGCCGCCCGAGATCAAGAAGTCCGACGACGAGGTGGTCAATGGTAATAGGCACGCCTTTGCTATCGCCTGTTACCTTGCCAAGCGCGGCTTCATTTAATCAAAGCATTCGATGCTGGCTATCAAGGAAAGAAAAAATGCCGAAAATGTTGAGTGAGGCCCAGATTAAGCAATATCGCTCAGAAGGGTTCGTGTGTCCGATCGACGCTCTTTCAGTTGAAGAGGCCGCTGAATTCTTTGCGCGCATGGAAGGTCTCGAAAGTCGCGAGCCAGACCTATGGGCACGATCGAAGATAAAGCCGCATCTGCTGATGATGTGGCTCAATGATCTTATGAGAAATTCGAGGATCTTGGATGCGGTCGAGGATGTGCTTGGGCCAGACATCCTGGCGTGGGCAACCGGCCACTTTGATAAGAAACCTCACGATCCGAGCTTTGTAACGTGGCATCAGGATGCGACGTATTGGGGTCTTTCCGAGCCGACCGTCGTCACGGCGTGGGTGGCCCTAACGCGCAGCAGCCGCGAGAATGGATGCATGAGAGTGATCCCCGGCAGCCATCATCAAGGCCAATTGCCGCACAGGGACACCGACAATAGAAACAATTTATTGAGCCGAGGCCAGGATGTCGAGGTCAATGTCGATGAAGCTCAGGCTGTCGATTTGGAGCTTCGACCTGGCCAGATATCTCTTCATCACACCATGCTGATTCATGGCTCAAAACCGAATTTCTCCGATACGCGCCGTTTGGGGATCACCGTTAGATACGTCGCTGCTCACGTTAGTCAGACGAGCGGGTTCAGGGATAGCGCGACCTTGGTTCGCGGAACCGATAAGCATCGGAGCTTTATCGCCGAGCCACGTCCGCACCGCGATTTTGATCCAGAAGCTGTTGAATTCTACAACGAGATAGTTGCCGAAAGCCGCAGACGGAAGGATGCAGTCGCGGCTGACTACCAGAACAAGCAAAAACCGCTCACAGCAAAAACTATGCTCTGAGCCTCACCGCCACAGTTGGCCTAAGGCGAAGACCCCGTATCGGATGACGTGTGTGGGAGAGCTAGTGTGACCGATCTTAAGCTGCCCGATCTCCATCCGGTTGTCGGTGGGATTGGATAAACTCGCAGGAGATTTACTCGATGCGCGCTACACGTAGAGCTTTGCTTCGGAGCTCGATCTGGACGTGAAGGGAAAGCAGGTCGCATGTTTCCGGTTGCCTCTCGCTGTCCACGATCGGTCAGGCGACGACGCTGGTTACAACTACGAACCGTCCCGATTATCACGATCCGGAACGGTGACGGCTCGGGCGTACTGCTGATGGCTGGCAACTACGGTAACGAGTACGAGGGCCGGATCATCCTGATGAAGCTGTTCCAAGAGCTGCAGGACAACGACCTACGTGGCCGCATTATCGTCCTGCCTGCCAGAAACGCACCCGCCGTTCGCGCGGATCGGCGCAACTCCCCGCTCGATGCACCGCGCCATCAGCGACATCAGCATCTGATCAATGAGAGAAACGATGAGAAAATTGCAATTCGACTTCGTTCCGGCGCCGGGCGCCCCTTCGCTGGATGCAGATATGGCGAATGCCATAGCCAAGCAGGAGGACCTGGTACGTCTTGACGGTGGCCCCGCGAAAACACTGCAGGGCATTCGCGAGCAACAGGCGCGTCTCTCGGAATTCTGGAACGAGGGCGCGCCTGACATTGAGGCCGTCAACGACGTGACGATTCCCATTTCAGACGGCGCTCTGTCGGGCCGACTCTATCAACCGTCAAGGGAACGCACCCCGATCCTGATCTACCTTCATGGCGGAGGCTGGAACAGAGGATCTATCGCCTCAGCGGATTGCACTTGTCGACACCTAGCCAAGGAATGTCGTTTCGCGGTTCTGTCGCTCGGATATCGCCTCGCCCCCGAGAACCGTTTTCCCGCCGCCATTCTCGATGTTCTCTCGGCCATGGATTGGTGCCGCAGGAATGCAGAAGATCTGAATGTGGATGGTCAATGCATCTTTCTTGGCGGGGGATCGGCCGGTGCCAATCTTTCCGTCGTTGCAGCGATTAAGTGCCGGGACGAAGGGCTTCCTTCTCCGAGCGGTCTCGTCCTGTTTTACGGCGGTTATCAGAACGTCAATTTCAACACCTCGAGCCATCTGACTTTCGGCGACGGCCGCTACGGCAATCCCACGATCCGGAAACTGGGCTATATCGTAAACTATGTGCCGAGTGGGGTTCAGGTCAGTAATCCCTATATATCTCCGCTTCTGGCACCGAACCTCTCCAATCTGCCCCCGATGTGGTTCGGAATAGCCGAGCTCGACATTCTTCGTGACGATCAACTCGCCTTTGCCGAGCGCCTCGGCAAGGAAGGTGGGCGTGCCGTCGTGCGACGATACTACGGGCTGACCCACGGCTTTGCAGCCCGAACGCGGATGGTTCCCCGAGCTGTCACTGCCATTTGCGAAGCGGCAGCCTTCGTCAGGGAAATCGCGGTCCGAGACACTTCAATCCGGCTGCAGCCTAAAGGTGTCGAGAATGAAAAGTAAGATCCTCGCACCGATGCGCGCCGCACTCATGCTTCTTTCCGGCACATGCAGCGCAGCATCCATTGACGTTTTTGCCAAGTTGGACGCGGCTAGCGACATTGTGCCGCGCACTTCTTCGGCCCGTGATCTCACCTGAAACTGCACGGCGATCGGCAATTAGCCGCCGCGGGCGAACGGCCTAAGTATTCGGCCCCGAGCCTTCGTCATACGAATGGATACAAACGTGACCAACAAAATCATCATCGAAATAAAGCAGCGAGAGAGTTTCGCTGGCGGACATCACTTTGACCAGGCTGGTGCTTATGAGCGGCTGCGCGGTTGCGCGCATTTCGCAGTGAGCCCGGATGCAGGCCCGCAAGCTGGAATACTCGACCTGGACTTGGCGCCTCGAAACGAAGACGGATTGGTGGAATTCTTCGCGGATTTCTTGATCTTGAAGCCGGTAGAGCCGGCCAGGGGGAACGGCCGGCTGTTCTATGACTGCGGGAACAGGGGCAATATGCGCTCCCTCCAGTTCTTCAACGACGCCCCCGCCAACAATGATCCAAGCACCCTCGAAGACGCGGGAAACGGTTTTTTGTTCCGGCGTGGGTACACCCTCCTTTGGAGCGCATGGCAGGGTGGAATTTTGCCGGGGCGTGAGCGGGTGGTTCTTAAGCTTCCCGTTGCGACAAATAAAGGAGAGCCGATCAACGGAACGGTGCTGCAGGAGTTTTCGGTCGACGAGCGCGGCAGCTACATGATGCCTCTGTCGGGCCGTTCCGACGCACATTCCTACCCGACGACCTCTTTAAACACCCGGAATGCAACTCTCAGCCGGCGCCGGTATCCCTATAGCGAGCGTGAAGACATTGACCCCGACGCCTGGCAGTTTGCGCGGATCGAGGGCGGGACGCGGCTGGATGATCAGAGCAAGAAGATCGGCATAGTACCTTCGTCCACCCATTTGCTGCTGCAGGACGGATTTGAACCGGGTTGGATCTATGAGTTGATTTATACGGCCAAAGATCCTCTTGTGCTTGGCCTTGGCTATGTCGCACTTCGGGATCTAGTCAGTTTCCTGCGCTATGACCAAGAGGATTCGGCAGGTCGACCTAACCCAATCGGAGGCATGGAGAAGGCTTACGCTTGGGGGCGCTCCCAAACGGGACGCTTTTTGCGAGACTTCGTTTATCACGGGTTCAACGCCGATAAAAAAGGCCGACGAGTTTTCGACGGGGTGATGCCTCACGTCTCGGGTGCTGGACTGGTCAAAATGAACCGGCGCTTCGCCAACATCTTCTCGCCAAGCGGCGGCGCCTATCAGCACCGGTTCTGCTACGGCGATCTATTTCCGTTCTCCTATGCTGAAACAACCGATCACCTGACGGGGGCAAGCGACGCAATCTTGAAGCGTCCAAGCACAGATCCGCTCGTCATCCACACACATACATCGACGGAGTATTGGCAACGTCGCGGCTCTCTCGTCCACACCGACACGCGGGGGCGGGACCTCAAGCAGCCGGAAAACGTCCGCATTTATCATTGGACGAGCTCGCAGCACTCGGCCAATCCCAGACTGGTTTCGCCCAAACAATCAGCGGACGTCGTCAATCTCATCAATAACGTGTATACGTCCCCGTTCTTCAGAGCGATGTTGGATGCGATGGACGTATGGGCATCAGACGGACTGGCTCCGCCAGATTCCAGCTATCCTACGATCGAAGCCGGTACGCTTGTCTCATTCGCGGAATGGGCGACACAATTCCCGAACATCCAGGGGCAAATGCTTCCGGAAGGACCTCTCGATCTGCCCCTGATGGATTTCGGTCCCAAGGCGGCCGAAGGTGTGCTCTCTTCACTCCCGCCAGTGATCGTGGACCGGGAAGGATATATGATCTTGGTCCCAAGCGTCGACGAAGACGGGAACGAATGCGATGGCGTCAAGGTTCCAATGGCAACGGCTCCCTTGGGAACCTATACCGGTTGGAATATCCTGAAACGGGGGAATGGCCATGGCGCTATCAGTTGGCTAACGAAAGGGAGCTATATCCCATTTCCGGACACGCCCGATGAACAGCGAGCAACGCGCGATCCTCGCAAATCAGTGCTCGAGCGATATGGGTCGTCCGCTGCGTATGTTCGCAGCGTACGCGACGCAGCCGAACGGCTTGTTACGAAGCGCTTCATGATCGAGGAGGATGTAGATCGTGTCGTCGCAAGAGCTTCCAATTGGGGAAGACCGCGAACCGATGTGAGACTGTCGGCTGACGATTCTTGCGATAGGCGCGAAAACAATGTCTGACGAAAGATGCCGCTTGTTCGTCATCAGATTCGACGGCCTTTGGCCTGATCTTGTCTCTCCCGAATTGACGCCGAACCTCTGCCGCTTGCAGCCGCTGGCCCGTGTCTGATCATGCATATGGAATCGAACGGCTTCGTGGAAAGGCAACCGGCAGGAACGCAGGAACGGCGTATGGCGACTTCGTTTGGGTGGCCACTATCCCGGATCGAAAGCCGCCAAGCATTTTGGACCAAGCCGCCGACATCTTCTCAGAGCTCGATCACCTTTTGGCGCAACTCAGTAGCAACAAGGAGCGAATACTCTCTGCCACGGTCTATCTGTCGGATCTGAGCCACAAGGCGTCTTTTGACGAAGCTTGGTGCACCTGGATCGGCGACGATTCACGCCATTGGCCCCAGCGGACCTGCGTAGGCGCGCAACTTATCGGCGACACGCTGGTCGAGATCATGCTGCTGGCCGTCAGGGCCGATCGCGATGCAGTCGATGCGCGAGTCTGAAGGAACATCGCCTCGAAAAGTCGTGGTGATCGGCGCCGGAATTGTCGGCGCC
The DNA here is from genome assembly GCF_040548375.1 of Bradyrhizobium sp. F1.4.3. Taxonomy (NCBI): domain Bacteria; kingdom Pseudomonadati; phylum Pseudomonadota; class Alphaproteobacteria; order Hyphomicrobiales; family Nitrobacteraceae; genus Bradyrhizobium; species Bradyrhizobium sp. F1.4.3. The sequence goes on along the minus strand of NZ_JBEPRN010000012.1, from coordinate 4,288 downwards.
GCAACCGCAATCGAACTTGTACGGCACGGCCATGACGTGACGATCATCGAGCTCGGCGAACCTGGAGGTGATCATGCGGCCAGCTACGGCAACGGCGCATGGCTTAGGCCTCGTCGTTCCAGTGTCTGTGCCCGGGCTTTGGCGACTTGTTCCACGTTACCTTGCGGATCCACTCGGTCCTTCACCATTCGCTGGTCTTATCTTCCCCACCTACTTCCATGGCTTTGGCGGTTCCTTCGTTCCGGGTCAACCGTTGAGCGGGTTGAAAGAACGGCGCGAGTCATTCGTGACCTGATTTCGGATTGCAGGGAGCGACATCATAAGCTGGCGCGCAGGTGTTCCGGAGTTGCTCCGAGGACGCGAGCCTGCTCCACGTATTTCGGAAGCGAAGCGATTTCGATAGCAATTCGCTGGCGTGGAGCCTTAGACGACAAAACGGCACAGTTTGGCGTGAGCTGGACGGCAGGAGCTGTCAGCGATGGAGCCGGACCTCGACCCCGGCTACACCTTTGCTGTGGCCGTCGAGGGAACCGCATGTATCGATCCCGGCAGCTATGTCGCCGCGCTGGCACGCCACGCGGTCCGTGCCGGTGCGCAGATCATAAGAGGCCGAGCAACCGGTTTCCGCATCGAGAGCGGTCGGCTCAAAGCGGTCCGGACGATTGACGGCGAGGTATTCTGCGACCGAGCTGTAATTTCGGCCGGCGCGTGGTCGAAACAACTTACTGCGGCCCTTGGAGATCGCATTTTTCTTGAGAGTGAGCGGGGTTATCACGTCATCATTCGCAACCCGGAGATCAGGCTGAAGCACCTGATCTTGTTTACCGATCCAAAACTCGCCACCACGAGCACACGTTCCGGCATTCGCGTAACCGGGCAGGTCGAATTGGCAGGCTTACGAGCCAAACCTAACTGGAAACGCGCACACGTCCTTCGGGGATTCGCGCTCAATGCCTATCCCGGACTGCCGAGGAAATTGCCAAATGATCGGCAAATGCTTTGGATGGATATCATTTGCGGCGCGAAGCCGGTGGTTGACCCAGCGCCCTATTCGCCCCGGCGCTTTGCAGCCAGTGAGTGATAGCAAGGGCATATCGCAAGTCCGGCGGCGGATGGGGTGGCAGTGCGCCTCGACTCGAACCCATGAGGTCACGTGATCGCGTGCCCAGTATCCATCAAAATCGAATCATCTCACGGTTCGCTTCGGCAAGACATCTGTAAATAGTCGCTGGCGCAGGTGGGTGCTCATCATGCGAAATAGCCAACGGCGGAGGTCAGTTTGCTCTCCCGTTGGCGCGAACTGCGTCAAGCCAGAGCCAGAGGTCGTCAACGAGGCCGAGCTCATCGCAGCGCTCTTCGACGTAGCGACATCCTAGTTCGATGAACCGATCAGCGCCGTGCGCAGCCTTAAACTTGTCAATCTTCTCCAGATCGAAGGTGATCGACCATCGATCCGATTTGCAATTGATGTCTATGCCAATGTCGTTCACCGCCGCCTCCAGAAGGATCGTCAAGCTCTGCTGATCGCGCTCCGATGATATCTCTGCGCGAGGCCAATCGGCCTCTCGTAAGCCGCAAGGTGCGTCGAGGACACACGGATTGACGGGTTCGCTTGCTGGACCGTCAATCCGGATCCTGTTTTCCATTTCGTTATCGGCTCACCAGCGCTGCTTCCATCGGAACTCTCGATTGCTTCAGTGCATATATGATAGCTGGCGAAGTCGCGACGAAAAGCAGCTTTATGCTTCGTTGTCGCTGCTAGTCCGTCGCGAACGCTCCATCAGCTTATTCGATCTGTCACGCGAAATCCGGATGGAGGGCCGACTTCCATGCTGTCTGTTGTGCTGCGTTCGGCGGGGAGCTTGTCGTTTATCGGGCGTGTGCGCAAGGTTTTCCAGTAATCGAGGTAGAGAGCTGCGACGATTCACGCACCACCTTCACGCCAGGAACGATCGGTTGGCCATCAAGACGTTCTTATTCGTTCGACTGCCTCTGTTCGGGAGCGCGCGCATGCCTTTGTTGCTCGCTAAGGAGCCAGCGCAACATGGCGCGTGTTGCGGATGTCACCGTGAGTTGGCAACAGATTTCAACAAACAAACGAAGTTGCATGCGCAGGTCATCAAATGCACGATAGATGACGCCGCGACACGCTGGCTCGCGACGGTGGTGGCGGCAAACTCAGTTTGATAGGACATTTATCATCGGAGGAACAGTAACGACGCTCGCTAGCAACTCGCTCAGCGAACAGACGTCAGGTGACGAGTCCGTAGACGCCGTTTCTCACCGCGCAGCAACGAAACAATGCGTTCGCTCCGAAATAAGAAAAATTGATTATCTCCGTACTACGAAAAATAGTGCGTCTTGGACTCGCGGAGTCGCACATTCTCTGAGAGGATTGATCATCAGGCAATGACATGGGCGCGCTTGACCGTTTTCGCGAAAATCCGCCCCTTGCAGTCCGCCGGCAGGGTGGAGAATACGCCTCGACCAGTTCTCACAGCCGCCACGCATGAGTGATGACGCTTCGTCGCCATCATCGGTCGAAGGTCGCACAGGGCGCCACGTTGAACGAGGGGTCGTCGAGCTTGAGTGAAAGGTGACAGGGCTTCTCCTCGGATGCTTTAAGCAAGCCCTACCAATCGGTCTTATGTGGTGCACGACATAACGTCGAGATCGGGGCAGCCTGGTCGAAGCGCTCCGAAGAGGGACGCGACTACCTCTCGCTCAAGCTCGACGACCCCTCGTTCAACGCGCCGATCTACGCGAACCTGTTCGATGAGGAAGGCGGCGAAGGCTACACCTTGCTCTGGTCGCGGCCCCGCAAGAACGGCGAGTAAGAATCCCTCCACCAAGCCCCGCCCGATCCCTCGAGCGGGGCTTCCTAAACTCCTACCCAGTCCGCGCACCGACCGACAGGCCGTTGCGCTAGGCTTGATTGGTGCGCAGCTGACGAGCAACTACATTTGATGAGAGGCCGGCGCGTCATCTGTGGGGCGCGATTTGCGAAGGTGCCGGTCTCGCTTGGCCGAATCAACTCTTGCGGCCCGATTACTTTCGCCTGGCAGGCTTCGATCGCTCGTTACGCGCCTCTTCGTCCGGGAGGACGAGATCAACGTGGCTGATGCCCAATGTGCTGGCGAGCTCAAACAAGGTTACAACGGTTGGATTGCGGCGCCCACGTTCCAGGTCACTGATATACTGTTGGGTGAAACCGGACACTTCGGCGAATTTCTCCTGCGTGAAGCGCTTCTGCTTCCGCAGTCTTGCGAAATTTCGGCCGACCAACCTGCGCATGTCCATTAGCGCAAATTGCGTCTTTACATACTATGAGGTTTATCTCCTATAGTATGTATTCCTCGGTCCTCGCTGGCCGGCCGGCCCGGAATGGGGCTAAAATTGGACGCTTAAACAATTTCGGCCGTTCAGAGAGGTTTGAATCATTCGCTGTTTGCTGGGATGGTCATGACGAAGCCGCAGCTAGATCCTGATGTCGCCGATGTCGCGCCGCATGAGCCGGTGCTGACGACCTATGACGAGCAGCATCTGATAACGTATTGGCGACTTCTTGATGCCGAGACTGACGGCGCCGATTGGAAAGAAGTGGCTCGGATCGTGTTGCATATCGATCCAGATCGTGAACCGGCTCGCGCCCGCAATGCGTTTGATAGTCATCTGGCCCGCGCAAAATGGATGGCAGACCACGGCTACCGTAACTTGCTTCGCGGCGGCGCGACTAAATAGCAAAATTTCTCATGGTGAGTTCGCACTCGAGAAGAGATTTCTCCGCTGACGCGTGATCGCCTGCATGCATCACGCGATGCACAATTGGTGACTTCCTACAATGCTAAGCTTCATAGACATTGCGCCGCAATCGATCACGGCAGGGAATCATAGCAATGTCTGAGTTCGACTGGCGCTCACCAGAGGCGTATCAGCAGGCTATCAAGTCGGGCGAGATGGCGGATTTCGCCTGGGAGTCACTGCGGCGCAGCTCCAACTATCGGGCTTCCTATCGTCAAAATCGATCGCAGATGACTTCCGAATTCCGAAGGAGATGGGGCGTCTGCTTTCGCTCATGACCCCCAGGGGTCCTTTCACCAACAAACAATCTTCTGGTCACCTGAGGCGTTGCCGACGGTGGTGCCGGTCGTTCGCAGCGCGTCCGGCGAAAAAGCGGTCGGCGCGGGGCTACCGCTTGCCGACCTTTCATCGGGCGCCATCAGACAGGCATCTGACGGCTGGCATGCCGTATTGCGCCTTCAAGGGGCACAACATCATCTCTGGCTGA
>NZ_JBEPRN010000011.1:0-227250 GCF_040548375.1 Bradyrhizobium sp. F1.4.3 | reverse complement strand
CCCGGCCCCCGGCGCCACCCCCCCCCGGGGGGGGGCGGGGGCCGCCCCCCCCCCCCCCGCCCCCCCCCCCCCCCGGCGGGGGGGGGGGGGGGGCCCCCCCCCCCCCCCCCCGCCGGGGGGGGGGGCCCCCCAAGCCACAAGCGCTGGCGCCCGGAGCTACCCCCCTCCCCACCCCTCCCCCGCAAGGGGGGAGGGAGCTGTTCGAGTGCGCGGCTCATATCCCGACCACCTTCAGCCTGAGCGCGGTGCTCTGGCGGTGATGAGCGTGGGTGATGGCGATAGCGAGCGCGTCGGCGGCGTCGGCCGACGGCGGCTCGGCCTTGGGCAGCAATATTTTCAGCATCATCGCGATCTGCTGCTTGTCGGCGTGACCGGCGCCGACCACCGTCTTCTTGACCTGGTTCGGCGCGTATTCGGCGACAGTAATGCCGAACATTGCGGGCGCCAGCATGGCGACGCCGCGGGCCTGGCCGAGTTTCAGCGTCGCGACGCCATCCTTGTTCACGAACGTCTGCTCGACGGCGGCTTCGATCGGCTTGTGGTCGGACAACACGGCCGCGAGCCCTTCATGGATCGCCAGCAGACGGCTTGCGAGCGGCAGATCGTCCGGCGGTTCCACCGAGCCGCAGGCGACATAGATCAGGCGGTTGCCCTCGGACTCGATCACGCCCCAGCCGGTGCGGCGGAGGCCGGGGTCGATGCCGATGATGCGAACGGGGACGCGAATCGAGAGCGCGGTCATGGGCCAGTGATAGCGGCTGGCCGCTGTGGGGGAAACAGAAACAGAACGGAAGTAACAGGGGAAGTATGGTCCTGTGCCCCGGGTGCGACACAGCACAAAGTGATGCGGCGCTGAACCGGGGCCCATGTTGCCGCCGGCATTTGGGAAGCCACGGGTCCCGGCTCTGCGCGGCAGCGTTTCACGCTGCAGCGCGTCCGGGACACGAGAACGGCCTCAGCCGCCCATCTTCGCCATCAGCGCGTCCGACACCTCGAAATTGGCGTAGACGTGCTGGACGTCGTCGTGCTCGTTGAGCAGGTCCATCAGCTTCAGCAGCTTCTCGCCGGTCTCGTCGTCGACCGCGACCGTGTTCTGCGGCTTCCAGATCAGCGCGGCCTTGCGCGGCTCGCCGAACTTGGCTTCCAGCGCCTTGGCAACGTCGCGGTAGCCCTCGGTCGAGGCGTAGATCTCGTGGCCGCCTTCGCCGGACAGCACGTCGTCGGCGCCGGCCTCGATCGCGGCATCCAGCACCGCATCGTCGGAGGCGACGCTGCGGTCATATTCGATGATGCCGGTCCGATCGAACATGAACGACACCGAGCCGGTTTCGCCGAGATTGCCGCCGGACTTGGTGAAGAAGGAGCGGATGTCGGAAGCCGCACGGTTGCGGTTGTCGGTCAGCGCCTCGACGATGACGGCGACGCCGCCCGGGCCATAACCCTCATAGCGGATCTCGTCATAGTTCTCGCCGTCGCTGCCGAGCGCCTTCTTGACGGCGCGCTCGATATTGTCCTTCGGCATGTTCTCCTGGCGCGCCGCGATGATGGCGGCACGCAGACGCGGGTTCATGTTGGGGTCGGGCGTGCCGAGCTTGGCCGCGACGGTGATTTCCCGCGCCAGCTTGCCGAACAGCTTCGACTTCTGGGCATCCTGCCGCCCCTTGCGGTGCATGATGTTCTTGAATTGGGAATGTCCGGCCATGCGTGGTCTCTCGGAAATATCTCTTGGAATCGTCCGCCAATGGGGATGGAAGCGCGGCGTTATAGGCCGCCAACCCACCGGAATGAAAGAGGCTCTACGACTTTAAGGTAATACCGTAGTGGCCCGTGCCTCAAAGTCAGGCATCGTTAACCCTGATTTCATTCCAGCCTGCGAAAATAGCCTCCACCCGCCTCCCGACAAGAGTGACCTGATGGCGTTCGCATTATTTCGGAAGCGTCTGCCGGATTCGGCCGCGCCCGCGGCAGCCCCGCAGGCTGCGCAGCCGGTCGCCAATTCCGAGCCCGCCCCAGCCGCCGAGGCCGATTCGGCCCGGGAAATCCTGGAACTGCTGGAACTCGAGCTCGGCGCCATGATCCGCCAGCTCGAGCGCGCCGCCAATTCGGTGGCCGGCGGTGCGGAAGCGACCGCGGCAACGCTTGCGGATATCCGCCAGCGCACCGACGCGCTCACCGGACGGACCAATGCCGCGCAGTCGAACGCCTCGACCTTTGCCCATGCCGCCGACAAGTTCACCCAGTCCGCGCAGGGAATTGGCGCGCAGGTCCGCGAGGCCGGCAAGCTCGCCGACGAGGCCAGCGCCGCCGCGCAGGAAGCCCGCGCCAATGTCGACCGCCTGCGCGAGTCGTCCGCGGCGATCGGTAACGTCGTCAATTTGATCGCGCAGATCGCGCGGCAAACCACCCTGCTCGCGCTCAACTCGACCATCGAGGCCGCGCGCGCGGGTGCCGCAGGAAAAGGCTTTGCGGTCGTCGCCACCGAGGTCAAGGCGCTGGCAGTACAGACCCAGGGCGCGACGGAAGAGATCTCCAGGAAGATCGACGCGCTCCAGCGCGATGCCGCCGGCTCTGCGGACGCGGTGCACCGCATCTCGCAGGCGATCGAGGCGATCCGCCCGGTGTTCGACACCGTCAACGGCGCGGTGGCCGAGCAGAACGCCACCACCGGCGAGGTCTCCGGCAACGCGGCAAGCGCGTCGCAGTTCATCATCTCGGTCGGCGAGAGCGCCGCCGAAATCGATGCCGCGACCAAGGCGGCCGAGACCCATGGCGAGAACGTCGCCAGCGCCGGCAAGGCGGTGACGACCTTCGCACAGAAGCTGAAATCGCGCTGTGCGGTGCTGCTCAAGCAGAGCGAGCACGACGATCGCCGCAAGACCGAGCGGCTGCCCTGCCATCTCAAGTTCGAGAGCGCGCGCGGCGTGATGCCGGTCTACGAGATCGCGATGGACGGCGTGCTGATCGGCGGTGCGAGCGCGGCGAGGCTTTCGCTGCACGAGACCATCGGCGGCACGCTGGAACACGTCGGCGCCTGCCAGCTCCGGGTCACCGAGCAATCCAAGGCCGGCGCCCGCACGCAGTTCGCCAGCCCCACGGCCGCGCTCCGCGAGAAGGTCGAAGACAGGCTCTGGTCGATCCACGAGGAGAACACCGAGCTCGTCACTCGCGCCATGGAGGCGGGCAACGCGCTGACCAAGCTCTTCGAGCAGACTGTCGCGCGCGGCGAGGTCAAGATCGACGACCTCTTCGACACCGATTATGCCGAGATCGCCGGAACCAATCCGCAGCAGTACCGCACAAGATATCTGGAATGGGCCGACCGCGCGTTGCCGCCTCTCCAGGAAGCCTTCCTGGCGAACGAGCCGCGCATGGCGTTCTGCGCCATGGTCGACCGCAACGGCTTCCTGCCGGTGCACAACAAGATCTATTCGCATCCGCAGCGGCCGGGCGACGTCGCCTGGAACACGGCCAATTGCCGCAACCGGCGCATCTTCAACGATCCGGCGGGGTTGGCGGCCGCGCGCAACCTGCGCTCGTATCTGATCCAGAGCTATGCACGCGACATGGGCAACGGAAATACCGTGATGATGCGCGAGATCGACGTCCCGATCCGCGTGCAGGGCCGGCACTGGGGCGGATTCCGCACGGCTTACAAGCTCTAAGTGCATGATCCGAAAAAGTGTGCAGCGGTTCTTCGAAAAGATCATGCGCAAACAAAGACCTAAGGCGCGATGACAATTCATCGCGCCTTAGTGCGCGCTCAGGCAAGACGCCGGGCGCGAATCACCCCTTAAAATCCGACTGGAATGGGAATGCCGCGGTAAGCCGAGCAACGGCTCTGACTGAAGGAAGCCCGCATATGTCCGTCGCGCAGCTTGCAGTATTGGACACCGGATCGAACCGGACGCTGGCCGAGCGCCTGATCGACCAGCTCGCCGACCGCATCGGCGGTCTCGGCGTCGAGCTTGCCGACATCGCCGGCAACGTCCAGGAGGTCGCAAACCGCGTCGCGAACCAGTCGGAGCGGTTCCATCACCTCCAGGAGACGGCCGAGACCATGGTCTCGGCCAATCACGACATCGCCAATGCATCGCAGGCGGTGCAGTCGACCGCGTCGGCCGCCGTCGGCGAGATCGCGCAGTCGCGTGGCGCGGTCGATGCCGCGGTCAGCCACATCGCCGAGCTCGTCGCCGCAGTGGGGCGGATCGAGGCGCGGCTCAGCGCGGTCGGTTCCGCGCTGGCGCAGGTCGCAAAGGTCTCCGGCTCGATCGAGGCGATCGCAAAGCAGACAAATTTGCTCGCGCTCAATGCCACCATTGAAGCCGCGCGCGCCGGCAACGCCGGCCGCGGTTTTGCGGTGGTCGCAAGCGAGGTCAAAAACCTCGCGGAAGCCACCCGCCAGGCCACGCACCAGATCTCCGACACCGTGCGCGATCTCGACGGCCAGATCGAAGGCCTGATCGGCGAGAGCAGCGACGCCTCGCAGCGCGCGAAAACCGCCGGCGAAGGCGCCCAACAGATCTCCGGCATCATCTCGCGCGTGCAACAGGGTTTTGCCTCCGTGGAAGCTGAGATCGACAGCGTCACGCGCGCCGCGACCTCCAATCTCGGCCATTGCGACACCGTCATCAGCGAGCTCAACAAGGGCGTCGACCTCTCCTCGCGCGATCTCAAGAACGCCGATCAGCGCGTGACAAAACTGCTCGACACCTCCGAAAGCCTGATCGCGCTGATCGCCGACAGCGGCGTGGAGACGTCGGACGCGCCGCTGATCCGAATCGTCGTCGATACCGCAAAGCGAATCTCGGCCGAGTTCGAGGCCGCGGTCGACCGCGGCGAGATCACGCTCGATCAGCTCATGGACGAGGCCTATCGCGAGGTCGCGGGCACCGATCCCAAGCAATATCTCACCAGCTACGTCGCGTTCACCGATCGCGTGCTGCCTGCGATCCAGGATCCGATCCAGAAATCCGATCCTCGCATCGTGTTCTGCGTCGCCTGGGCCAAAGGCGGCTATCTGCCGACCCACAACCCGAACTATCGCCTGCCGCAGGGCAAGGACCCGGTCTGGAATAATGCCAATTGCCGCAATCGCCGCCTGTTCACCGATCGCGCGGTGAAGAAGGTTGCGGCAAACACAAAGCCCTTCCTGCTCCAGACTTACCGCCGCGACATGGGCGGCGGACAATTCGTGCTGATGAAGGACCTGTCCTCGCCGATCGTGGTCCGCGGCAAGCACTGGGGCGCCTTCCGGATGGGGTTCCGGCAGGGCTGATGGCCCTCGCGACGTGCATCGCGAAACGCTTGCCTTCACCCAGCTTTCGCAATCGCACGAATTTCGTCTTCGTACCGTTTTGCGAGTTCGCCCGATCGTCTGTGACGATCGCCGGCACATCCGACGAAAATGCGTCAAAAAATGACGCTTATCATATCAATTAGCTCAAAACCGATGCGGCGATCGCCGCACAAATTCGTGAACGTCATGGTCTGACGCGCCGTTCGCGCAAATATGCATTGCTGAAAATATCGATGCTTCATCGTTTCGCATCGTTATGATTATGGTCGCGCGAATTCGCCGACCTGATCGCCGTAAGCGATCGTCGAGCAAGGGGATGCATATGGCAACGACTCTGACCATCAACGGCGAGACGAAATCCTTCGACGCGCCACCCGAAATGCCGCTGCTGTGGGTGCTGCGCGACATCCTCGGGATGACCGGCACCAAGTTCGGCTGCGGCATCGCGCAATGCGGCGCCTGCACGGTGCATGTCGACGGCAAGGCGGTGCGCTCCTGCGTGCTGCCGGTCAGCGCGGTCGAGAACCGCACTATTACCACCATCGAACATGTCGGCAGCACGCCGTCGGGCGCAAAGGTGCAAAAGGCCTGGCTCGATGCCGAAGTGATCCAGTGCGGCTATTGCCAGTCCGGCCAGATCATGTCGGCAGCAGCACTGCTCGCGGCAACGCCCAACCCCGATGATTCCGACATCGATGCGGCGATGGCCGGCAACATCTGCCGCTGCGGCACCTATGTGCGCATCCGCGAGGCCATCAAGCAGGCCGCCTCCGGCCGGCAGTCGTGAGGTCCGCCATGATTACAGACAAGACTCTTCCGAACGTCTCCCGCCGCGGGCTGCTGACCGGCGGCCTCGCCACCGGCTTCCTGCTCGCCTTCCATCTGCCGCTGCGCGCCGCCGTCAACGAGCCGGAGCAGCCGCGCGATGCAACCGACGGCAAGTTCGCACCCAACGCCTTCATCCGCATCGACGAGAGCGGCCGCACCGTCCTGATGATGCCGCAGGTCGAGATGGGCCAGGGCATCTATACCTCGATTTCGATGATCCTCGCCGAAGAGCTCGACGCCGATTGGGCCAAGGTCGCGGTGCTGCACGCGCCGCCCAACGACAAGTTCTACGCCAATCCCGTCTTCGGCTTACAGGCGACGGGTGGCTCGACCTCGATCCGCGCCTGGTGGAAACCGCTGCGCGCGGCGGGTGCCAACGCGCGGGCGATGCTGGTGCAGGCCGCAGCAGCGCAATGGCAGGTCGAGCCCGCGGGCTGCACGACGTCGAAAGGCGAGGTCATGCACGCGGCAAGCGGCCGCAAGCTCGGCTATGGCGAGTTGGCGCTGGCCGCACAGAGCCAGACGCCGCCGAAGGACGTCCCCGTCAAGGAACCCAAGGATTTCGTCTATATCGGTCAGCCCCTGAAGCGTCTCGACACGCCGGACAAGGTCAACGGCAAGGTCGTCTACGGCATCGATGCGATCCTGCCCAACATGAAGATCGCGACGGTTGCCGCCTGCCCGGTGTTTGGCGGCAAGGTCGGCAAGGTCGACGACAGCGGGGCAACGAAAATCCCGGGCGTGCGCAAGATCGTTGTGCTCGAGGACACGGTCGCGGTGATCGGCGACCATATGTGGGCTGCCAAGAAAGGACTCGAAGCGCTCAAGATCGAGTGGAACGAGGGACCGAACGCTGAGATCAGCACGAAGGACATCTGGCAGGATCTGCGCACCGCCAGCGAAAAGGACGGCGCGATCGCAAAATCGATCGGCGACATCGCCAAGGGGCTGGCGAGCGGCGACAAATTCGAGGCGAGCTTCGAATTGCCGTTCCTGGCGCATGCATCGATGGAGCCGATCAACGCCACCGTTCACGTCAGACCGGACGCCTGCGAGATCTGGACCGGCACGCAGATCATGACGCGCGTGCAGTCCGAGGCGGCAAAGGCTGCCGGCCTTCCCGTCGACAAGGTGATCGTGAACCAGCATCTGCTCGGCGGCGGCTTCGGCCGCAAGCTCGAGCCGGACATGGTGATCACGGCGGTGAAGATCGCCAAACAAGTCGACTACCCCGTGAAGGTGGTGTGGACCCGCGAGGAGGACATCCAGCACGACGTCTACCGCCCGGTCTATCGCGACCAGGTCACCGCGACGCTGGTCGACGGCAAGGTGGCAGCCTGGAAATACAAGATCGCCGGCTCGGCAGTGATTGCACGCTGGCTGCCGCCGGCCTTCCAGAAGGGGGTCGATATCGACGCGGTCGATGCCGCCGTTGAAACGCCCTATGATTTTCCCAACTTCCACGTCGAATATGTCCGCGCCGAGCCGCCTGCGGTTCCGACCGGCTTCTGGCGTGGCGTCGGCCCGAACAACAACGTGTTCGCATTCGAATGTGCAATGGACGAGCTGGCGCGCAAGGCCGGCAAGGACCCGATCGAATTCCGCCGCTCAATGCTGACGAACAGTCCGCGGGCGCTCGCGGTGCTCAACCTCGCCGCCGAGAAGTCAGGCTGGGGCCAGCCGTTGCCACCGCGCGTCGGCCGCGGCGTCTGCGTGCAGCCGTCATTCGCGAGCTTCCTTGCGACCGTGGTCGAGGCGGAGATCGACGATATCGGCGAGATTGCGCTTCGCCGCATCATTTCGGTGGTCGACACCGGCATCGCCGTCAATCCGGACACGGTGAAGGCGCAGATCGAGGGCGGGCTGATCTTCGGCCTCACCGCCGCGCTTTTTGGCGAGATCACCATCGACAAGGGCCGCGTGCAGCAGTCGAACTTCCACGACTACCGCATGATGCGCATCAACGAGACGCCAAAGATCGACGTCACCGTGGTCAAGAGCGGCGAGGCGCCCGGCGGCATCGGTGAAGCCGGCGTCAACGCCGGACCGCCAGCGCTCCGCAACGCGATTTACGCCGCAACCGGCGTGGCGCTGCGGCGCCTGCCGATCGACCGGAAACTGCTGGCTGCCGGGAGGAAGGCATGAGCGGCAAGATGCGCATCCTCGCAAGCCTGATCGTGATCGCCATCGTTGCGGTGGCGCTCGGCGTCTGGATCATTCGCGGGCCCGGCCCGCTCGATTTCGCCGGCGGCACCAAGGTGGCGCTCGCGGACTATCGTGCCGGCAAGCCCACCGGCGTGCCGGCAAAGCTCGAAAAGGCAAGCCTGGTCGAGCGTGGCGAATATCTCGCCAAGGCGGCCGACTGCATGGTCTGCCACACCAAGCCGGGCGAGAAGGAATATTCCGGCGGTCTCGGCTTCAAGCTGCCGTTCGGCACGCTCTATTCCACGAACATCACGCCGGACAAGGAGACCGGCATCGGCAATTACAGCGACCAGGATTTCCTGGGCGCGGTCCAGCATGGCAAGCGCCATGACGGCGCGCGCCTCTATCCGGCGATGCCCTACACGTCCTACACTTTCATGACCGACGAGGACGTGCTGGCGGTGAAGGCCTATCTGTTCAGCCTGCCGGCGGTGCGCGCCAAGGCGCCGGAGAACACGCTGTCATTTCCGTTCAACCAGCGCTGGGCGATGATCTTCTGGTCGGCCGTGTTCAACCCCGACACGCGTTTTGCGCCCGATACGACGAAAAGCCCGGAATGGAATCGCGGTGCGTATCTCGCGGAAGCGCTGGCCCATTGCGGCGAATGCCACACGCCGCGCAATCTCGGCTTCGCGCTGGATAACCGGAAGAAATTTGCCGGTGCGATTACGGCCGGCTGGCGTGCCTTCAACATCTCCTCGGACAAGGCCACCGGTCTCGGCAACTGGCGCGATGAGGACCTGATCGCCTATCTCTCGCTTGGACACGCACCGGGCCATGGCTCGGCCTCGGGTCCGATGGGTGAAGCGGTCGATCACAGCTTCAGCCAGTTTGCCCCCGAAGACATCCGCAGCATCGTCGCCTATTTGCGCAGCGTGCCGCCGGTGGCCTCGCCCGACCTGCCTGCCGACACGGCGCCGGTCGCTCCCGCCTCGCACAAAGACGGCGTGACGGCGGATGCGCGCGGCAAGCGCGTGTTCGCCAGCGCCTGTGCCAGCTGCCACGGCTGGAGCGGCGAAAGCCCGGTGTCGCCGTTGGCAACGCTCACCGGCACATGGGCCGTCAACGACCCCGCCGCCACCAACGTCGCGCAGATCGTGCTCTCCGGCACCAGGCGCCACACGCCCGACGGCGCGCTCTCGATGCCCGCGTTCGGCAATGCGTACAGCGACGACGAGATCGCCGCGGTGGCGAACTACGTCACGGCGCGGTTCGGTGCGAAGGGCTCGAAGCTGACGGCGAAGGATGTCGCGGAGTTGCGGGAGCAGACGGCGGAGTAGGCAACCAGTGTCGTCCCGGAGAAGGCCGGGACGACACTGTGCTTGTGGAGCTAGCTCAACCAGAACTTCGGCGTCGCCGGCTCCAGCCGGCCGCCGGCACGCACCGGCGCGATGCGCAGTGCGAGGCCCGTCGCATCGTCCGTCTCCACGGCAACACCGCTCAACGTCGCTGCTCCCGCCGCGGGCTCGAAACGTCCCGACGGAATCCCCGACGTGAACCGGCGCAGCGGTTCTTCCTTCTGCATGCCAATGATGGAGTCGTAGTCGCCGGTCATGCCGGCGTCGGTCATGTAGGCGGTGCCGCCGGTGAGGATCTGGTGGTCGGCGGTCGGCACGTGGGTGTGGGTGCCGACGACGAGGCTGGCGCGGCCGTCGCAGAAGAAGCCGATGCCCTGCTTCTCGCTGGTCGCCTCGCAATGGAAGTCGACGACGATGGCGTCGGCGGCAACACCGAGCGGACAGGCGCCGAGTTCGCGCTCCAGTGCTGCAAAGGGATCGTCGAACGGGGTCATGAAGACGCGGCCGAGCGCGTTGACCACCAGTGCATGCTTGCCGTTCTTGGTCTCGACCAGCGCCGCGCCACGGCCGGGCGTGCCGCGCGGATAGTTCGCCGGACGCACCAGGCGCTCTGCGCGCTCGATGAACACCAGCGCCTCACGCTGGTCCCAGGAATGGTTGCCGAGCGTCACCGCGTCGGCGCCGGCATCGAGAAACTCCTGATAGATCGCTTCCGTGATGCCGAATCCGCCTGCGGAATTCTCGCCGTTGACGACGACGAAATCGAGCGACCAATCCTTGACCATGCCAGGTAGGTATTCGGCGATGGCGCTGCGGCCGCTACGGCCGACGACATCACCCACGAATAGAATGCGCAACTTCAGAACTCCGGAAATCGAACACGTCCGATTCCGTTAGCACATAATCCAGCGCGACGTCGTGGGATAGTGCTGGAACGGCCTCGATCTCCTGCGCTGCAAAAGCGATCCCGATGCCGACGATCTGCTTGGTCTTGCGCAGGTGCGCGAAGGTGAAATCGTAATGTCCCGCGCCGTAGCCGATGCGATGGCCGAGACGGTCGAACGCCGCGAGCGGCGTCAGCATGATATCGGGGACAACTTCAGCCGCGGCGGGCGACGGCTCGGGAATGCCGAGCGGGCCTAGCATCAGGCGGTCGTTCGGATGGAAGATGCGGAAGACCAGAGCCTGGCCGCGTGCGGTGACGCAAGGCAGCGCCAGCTTTGCACCCTCCTCGGCGAGCTTCCGCATCAGCGGCATCGGATCGATCTCGCTGCGGATCGGCGAGTAGCCGGAGACGATGCTGCCGGGCAGGAGCTTGAATGGCAGCCCGCGCTTGGCGAGTTTGGTGGCGGCGATGGTGCGCTTCTTCTCGCTCAGTGCGTCGCGTTTAGCGAGGGCCTTGGCGCGGAGTTCGGCTTTCGAATTGGACATGCGCTTGGTCCCCCACGTCATCACCCGCCTTGTGCGCCCTTGCGCACTGGAGCGGGTGATCCAGTATTCCAGAGGCGGTGGTGATTCACACAAAGGCCGCGGCGTACTGGATGCCCCGGTCGAGCCGGGGCATGACATCTACTGAAGTGGCCGCAGTCGTTTCGACAAGCACAAACCAAGCAGACAAAAGTGCGAAGCCGCAGACGCCGTTGAAGCACTCGATCCCGGAGTTCCCTACGAAAGTAGGTGGGCACCATATGTCCGGGCCCACGGGCCCGGCCAGGGACAGTTCCCTAAAGGATCGATAAGGCCCCGGGGATATATGGCTCCGGACGCGCGTCGCAGCCTCGCTTGGGCAATGTAACAACGATACTGACGAATCACCAGCCCGGCGAAGGGTCAGCCAATCGCGATCCCGTTGCCGACCGTCCGGTTCAGGACCTGGGTCGACTTCTCGATACGTTCGGCCGCGGCATTCAGTGCATTCACCACCGCGGTCTGGGTCATCCGGGCGCGCTCGACGGCAGCATTGCGGAAATCCCGCAGCTCGGTCAATTCCTGCTCCATGGTGCGGATGCGGTTGCCAGCGTCGACCAGCTCGTCACAGACCGTCAGCGCCGCCATCACGGTGAGCCGTGCGTCGCCGATCTCGCCGAATTTTCCGCGCAGCGACTGGATCCGCGTCTCCAGGCTTTCGGCGAGCTTCAACAGCCGCACCTCCTGGCCCTCCTCGCAGGCCATGCGGTATTGCCGGCCGTTGATGGTGACGTTGATGTGGCTCATCCATCCTCTCCGGTGTCGAGCACCGAGCGTATCGTGACGATCGCGGAATCAAGCCGATCGGAGATCTCCCGATTGGTACGCTCGAGCTTGCGCGCCTTCACCAGCGCGCCGTCGAGCTCGTCCGCAAGCCGCGAGCGATCCGCGCCTAGCGCCTGAATGCGCGTCGCAAGCTCGTTCTCGTCGCGATCGGCATCGCGCCGCCGCTCGACCGCGCTCTCGAGTCCGTCGAGCGCCGCCATGAGCCTGCGGGTCGCGATCTCGATCTCGACGGCGGAGGATTCCGTCATGGCGGAACTGTTGGAAACGCGATCGTTCATGCAGTCAGCGGCGGATCTTGGTGGCCTTTGCATCGGAGCTTGCCGGCCGGCAAAAGACTCGGTTCGGCAAGCGGTTACAAGCAGAAATTTACGTGGCAAGCTAGCCAAGCGCAACGCCGCTGCGAAACTATGCACTGTTAAGCAACTTTTGCGGCCAAACCGGCGTTTGATTGCCTTGGCCTGCCGGAACCGAGATGCTATCCCAGCCGCGACCCCAGCGGCCGAAAGGCTCCTTCCGGCGCGGCGAATACTGCCACAAGCGCCTCATTTCAGACGGATTTCAGACATGACGCAGGTCGATCACACCCGTATGGCCAACGCGATCCGCGGCCTCGCGATGGACGCCGTCGAGAAGGCGAAATCGGGTCATCCGGGCCTGCCGATGGGCGCCGCCGACATGGCCACGGTGCTGTTCACGCAATTCCTGAAATTCGACGCCGCCGCAACCGATTGGCCCGACCGCGATCGCTTCGTGCTCTCCGCCGGCCACGGCTCGATGCTGCTCTATGCGCTGTTGTATCTCACCGGCAATGCGGACATGACGCTGGACCAGCTCAAGCAGTTCCGCCAGCTCGGCGGGCTCACGCCGGGTCACCCCGAGAACTTCCACACCAAGGGCATCGAGACCACGACGGGCCCGCTCGGCCAGGGCATCTCGACCGCGGTCGGCATGGCGCTCGCCGAGAAGATGCTCGCCGCCGAGTTCGGCAAGAAGATCGTCGACCACCACACCTTCGTCATCGCCTCCGACGGTGACCTGATGGAGGGCGTGTCGCAGGAAGCGATCGCGATGGCCGGGCACTGGAAGCTCAACAAGCTGATCGTGCTCTACGACGACAACGGCATCTCGATCGACGGCCCGACCTCGATTTCGGATTCCGTCGACCAGGTGAAGCGCTTCAAGGCGTGCGGCTGGGCCGCCGAGAAGATCGACGGCCAGGATCAGACCGCGATCACCGCCGCCATTACCCGCGCCAAAAAATCCAACAAGCCGACGCTGATCGCCTGCCGCACCACCATCGGCTTCGGCGCGCCGCATAAGGCCGGCACCGCGAAGGCGCATGGCGAGGCGCTCGGCGCCGATGAGCTCAAGGCAGCCAAAGAGAATCTCGGCATCTCGCTCGAGCCGTTCTCGGTGCCCGACGACGTGCTGAAGGCCTGGCGCGCGGCAGGCAGCCGCGGCGCGACGGCGCGGAAGGAATGGGAAGGCCGGCTCAGTGAGCTCGGCAGCCGCAAGCGCGCCGAGTTCGAGCGCCGCCTGCGCCATGAGCGTCCGGCCGCGCTCGCAAAGGCGGTGCGCGCCTACAAGAAGGAGCTGCTGGAAAAGCCGATGACCGCGGCCACTCGCAAATCCTCGGAAGCCGTGATCGAAGTCATTGCCGGCGCGATGCCGATGGAGTTTCTGGCGGGCTCGGCCGACCTCACCGGCTCCAACAACAACAAGGCGAAGTCGGCAACCGCCTTCTCGGCCAAGACGCCGAAGGGCCGCTTCATCCATTACGGCATCCGCGAGCACGGCATGTGTGCCGCGATGAACGGCATCTTCCTGCACGGCGGTTTTGCGCCGAACGGCGCGACCTTCCTGGTGTTCACGGACTATGCCCGGCCCGCGATGCGCCTTGCCGCCTTGATGGGCACCGGCGTCGCCTATGTGATGACCCACGATTCCATCGGGCTTGGCGAAGACGGCCCGACCCATCAGCCGGTCGAGCATCTCGCGGCGCTGCGCGCCATTCCCAACATGCGCGTGTTCCGCCCCTGCGATTCCATCGAGGTCGCCGAGTGCTGGGAGCTTGCGCTGAACCGCATCGACGGCCCGACGGTGCTGGCGCTGACGCGGCAGAACCTGCCGCAGCTCCGCACCACCGCGCCGAACGACAATCCCTGCCAGCAAGGCGCTTACGAGCTGGTCGCCGCCCAGGGCGAAGCCAAGGCGACGCTGTTCGCTTCCGGCTCCGAGGTCGAGATCGCGGTCGCCGCCCAGAAGCAACTCGCCGAACGCGGCATCGCGTCGCGGGTGGTCTCGGTGCCCTCGCTCGAGCTGTTGTTAGCGCAACCAGAGGCCAGGCGTGCCGCCATCATCGGCAACGCGCCGGTGAAGGTCGCGATCGAGGCCGCCGTGCGCTGGGGCTGGGATGCCGTGATCGGCCAGGATGGCGAATTTATCGGCATGCATTCCTTCGGCGCGAGCGCGCCGGCCAAGGACCTTTACAAGCACTTCGGCATTACCGCCGAGGCTGCGGTTAACGCTGTGCTGAAGCGCGTTACCTGAGAGTTGAGCTTGCCAAAAAAAAGGGCTACGTAACTCCTCATATGATCAAGCCCCGCCCGGCCGAACCGGGCGTCCGCCCTAAAAAAACCCTCGCAGGCGCGCCAAGCGCGTTGTGCGGGATGACAGATGTCATTGAACACGCGTCATTGAACGGTCATAAGGAGATGAAACATGGCAGTCCGCGTTGGAATCAACGGTTTTGGCCGCATCGGCCGCAACGTCCTGCGGGCGATCGCAGAGTCCGGTCGCAAGGATATCGAAGTCGTCGGCATCAACGACCTCGGCCCGGTTGAGACCAACGCCCATCTGCTCCGCTTCGACAGCGTCCATGGCCGCTTCCCCGGCACCGTCACCATTGACGGTGACTCGATCAGCCTCGGCAGCAACAAGATCAAGGTGACCGCCGAGCGCGATCCCTCGAAGCTGCCGTGGAAGGAACTCGGCGTCGACATCGCGCTGGAATGCACCGGCATCTTCACCGCGAAGGACAAGGCCTCCGCGCATCTGACCGCCGGCGCCAAGCGCGTGCTGGTCTCGGCGCCTGCCGACGGCGCCGACGCGACCATCGTCTACGGCGTCAACCACGACGTGCTGACCAAGGAGCATCTGGTCGTCTCCAACGGTTCCTGCACCACCAACTGCCTCGCGCCGGTGGCCAAGGTTCTGAACGAGACCGTCGGCATCGAGACCGGTTTCATGACGACGATCCACGCCTACACCGGCGACCAGCCGACGCTCGACACCCTGCACAAGGATCTCTATCGCGGCCGCGCGGCGGCGATGTCGATGATCCCGACCTCGACCGGTGCGGCCAAGGCGATCGGCCTGGTGCTGCCGGAGTTGAAAGGCAAGCTCGACGGCGTTTCGATCCGCGTGCCGACGCCGAACGTCTCGGTGATCGATCTCAAGATCGTCGCCAAGCGCGCGACCGAGGCCAAGGAAATCAACGAGGCGATGAAGCGCGCCTCCGAGCAGCAGCTCAAGGGCATCCTCGGCTTCACCACGGCACCGAACGTCTCGATCGACTTCAACCACGACCCGCATTCGGCCACCTTCCACATGGACCAGACCAAGGTGCAGAACGGCACGCTGGTGCGGGTGATGGCCTGGTACGACAACGAATGGGGTTTCTCGAACCGCATGGCGGACACCGCCGTTGCGATGGCGAAGGTGATCTGAGCTCAAGGTCTCGTGTCCCGGACGCGGCGCAGCGTGTCTTCACGGTGCGCCGCAGAGCCGGGACCCATGTCTCATCCGCGTAGGTCCCGGTTCGGCACAGCGGCACTTCGCGCCGCAGTGCGCCCGGGACAAGAGAGTGTCCGATGGCAAACAAGTTTCGCACCCTCGACGACGTCGATGTGAAGGGCAAGCGCGTGCTGCTGCGCGTCGACCTCAACGTGCCCATGGACAATGGGCGCGTCAGTGACGCGACGAGGCTCGAGCGCGTCGCGCCGACCATCACTGAAATCTCGGACAAGGGCGGCAAGGTCATCCTGCTCGCTCATTTCGGCCGGCCCAAGGGCCGCGACTCCAAGGAGTCGCTCAAGCCCGTTGCCGAAGCGCTGTCGAAGGTCGTGAACAAGCCCGTCGCCTTCGCCGACGACTGCGTCGGCGAGCCTGCGGCCACGGCGGTGGCCGCACTGAAGGATGGCGACATCCTGTGTCTTGAAAACACCCGCTTCCATAAGGAAGAAGAAAAGAACGATCCCGCCTTCGTCGCGGAATTGGCAAAACTCGGCGACATCTGGGTCAATGACGCGTTCTCGGCCGCGCACCGCGCCCACGCCTCGACCGAGGGCCTGGGTCACAAGCTGCCGGCCTATGCCGGCCGCACCATGCAGGCCGAGCTCGTCGCGCTGGAGAAGGCGCTGGGTTCACCGACCAAGCCGGTCATCGCGATCATCGGCGGCGCCAAGGTCTCGACCAAGATCGACCTGCTGGAAAACCTCGTCAACAAGGTCGATGCGCTGGTGATCGGTGGCGGCATGGCCAACACCTTCCTGCACGCCCAGGGCGTCGGCGTCGGCAAGTCGCTGGCCGAGAAGGATCTCGCCGCGACCGCGCTGCGCATCATGGAGAAGGCCGAGGCGGCGAACTGCGCGATCATTCTGCCGGTGGACGCCACCGTCGCCTATCACTTCGCGGCGAACGCGCCGTCGCACGCCTACGGCCTCGATGCGATCCCGGCCGAGGGCATGATCCTCGACGTCGGCCCGCAGTCGATCGCCCGCATCCACGCCGCGATCGACGATGCCGCCACGCTGGTCTGGAACGGACCGCTCGGCGCCTTCGAAATGCAGCCGTTCGATCGCGGCACGGTCGCGGCCGCCAAGCATGCCGCCGAGCGCACCAAGGCCAAGAAGCTGATCTCGATCGCGGGCGGCGGCGACACCGTCGCGGCCCTCAACCAGGCCCATGTGGCCGCTCAGTTCACCTATGTCTCGACCGCCGGTGGCGCATTTCTTGAATGGATGGAAGGCAAGCCCCTGCCCGGCGTCGAGGTTTTGCGCACCAAGTAACTAGCGGCCGAACTGGCCCAAACGGGAGAAAGATACAGATGGCTCGGATCACGTTGCGTCAATTGCTGGACCATGCGGCGGAGCATGATTACGGCGTCCCGGCCTTCAATATCAATAACATGGAGCAGGCGCTGGCGATCATGGACGCGGCCAACACGGTCGACGCGCCCGTCATCATCCAGGCCTCGCGCGGTGCGCGCTCCTACGCCAATGACATCATGCTCAAGCACATGATGGACGCGGTCACCGAGATCTATCCGCACATCCCGGTCTGCGTGCATCTCGACCACGGCAACGAGGCCGCGACCTGCATGACCGCGATCCAGGCTGGTTTCACCTCGGTGATGATGGACGGCTCGCTCAAGGCCGACGGCAAGAGCCCGGCCGACTGGGCCTATAATGTCGGCGTCACCAAGACCGTGACCGACATGGCCCATCTCGGTGGCATCTCGGTCGAGGGTGAGCTCGGCGTGCTCGGCTCGCTCGAAACCGGCATGGGCGACAAGGAAGACGGCCACGGTGCCGAGGGCAAGCTAAGCCACGACCAGCTGCTGACCAATCCGGACGAGGCCGTGAAGTTCGTCCAGGAGACCCAGGTCGACGCGCTCGCGATCGCGATGGGGACTTCTCACGGTGCTTACAAATTTACCCGCAAGCCGGACGGCGACATCCTCGCCATGAACGTGATCGAGGAGATCCACCGCAAGCTGCCGAACACGCATCTGGTGATGCACGGCTCCTCGTCGGTGCCGCAGGACCTCCAGGACATCATCAACGAGTTCGGCGGCAAGATGAAGCCGACCTGGGGCGTTCCGGTCGCCGAGATCCAGCGCGGCATCAAGAACGGCGTGCGCAAGATCAACATCGACACCGACAACCGCATGGCCATGACCGGCCAGATCCGCAAGGTGTTCAAGGAGCACCCGGAAGAGTTCGACCCGCGCAAGTACCTGAAGCCCGCCATGGAAGCGATGACCAGGCTGTGCAAGCAACGGCTCCAGGAGTTCAACACCGCGGGCCAGGCCTCCAAATTCAAGAAGGTCCTGACCCCGGCCGACATGGCCAAGCGCTACGCCAAGGGCGAGCTCGCCCCCCGCGTCGTGTAGCGATCGCGCGGTGGCGTAAGGCCCTCAAGCACCCTCCCGCCATTCCGGGGCGCCGCAAAGCGGCGAGCTATGATGCGCAATTGCGCATCTGAGAATCCATAACCGCAGCCTGGGGTTATGGATTCCGGGTCTGCGCCTTCCGGCGCATCCCGGAATGACGATCTTCTTTGTGGCACTCCCACCCCCTCCTTGCCCCCTGCGACGAACGTTAACTCGGCAATTGCCCGAGAACGGTCTATTTTCACAGGCAAGGGCAGAATCGTTTTGGGAGGACCTCTCGATGAATCTGACTGAGCTCAACAGGATCGCAACCGCCATGGTCGCACCCGGCAGGGGCATCCTTGCCGCCGACGAATCCTCCGGCACCATCAAGAGGCGCTTTGACGCGATCGGCGTGGAATCGACGGAATCAAGCCGCCGCGACTATCGCGAGATGCTGTTCCGCTCCAGGGAGGCCATGAGCCGGTACATCTCCGGCGTGATCCTCTATGACGAGACGATCTGGCAGGACGCGAAGGACGGCACGCCGCTGGTCAAGCTGATCGAGAGTAGCGGCGCCATTCCCGGCATCAAGGTCGACGAAGGCACGCAAGCCTTGCCGATGTGCCCGGGCGAGCTCGTCACCGTCGGGCTCGACAAGCTCGCCGAGCGGCTGAAGAATTACTACGAGCGCGGCGCCCGCTTCGCCAAATGGCGCGCGGTGATCGACATCGGCAGTGGTATTCCCTCGATGACCTCAATCAGCGTCAACGCCCATGCGCTGGCGCGCTATGCCGCGCTGTGTCAGGCCGCGCAGATCGTGCCGATCGTCGAGCCGGAGGTGCTGATGGACGGCGATCACGACATCGACCGCTGCTATGAGGTGACGGGCCGCGTGCTCAACAAGACGTTTCAGGAATTGCGCGTGCAGCGCGTCGCGCTCGAGGGCATGGTGCTGAAGCCGAACATGGCGATCTCAGGCAAGAAGTGCGCGAAGCAGGCCTCCGTCGAGGAAGTCGCGGAGAAGACCGTGCGGCTGTTGAAAGCCTGCGTGCCGGCGGCGGTGCCCGGCATCGCCTTCCTCTCCGGCGGCCAGTCCGACGAAGAGGCGACCGCGCATCTCAACGCCATGCACAAGCTCGGCGCGCTGCCATGGGGCCTGACCTTCTCCTATGGCCGAGCGCTGCAGGCCGCGCCGCAGAAGGCCTGGTCCGGCAAGGCCGAGAACGTCGCAACCGGACAAAACGCATTCAGTCATCGCGCCCGGATGAACGGCCTCGCCTCCAAAGGCGAATGGCAAAGCAGCCTGGAAAAGAAGGCAGCCTAGATCTTGTCGAACAAATCGCCTCCACCGCGCCCGGCGCCGCGCCTCTATCTCGCGACGCCGCTCGTCGACGATCCCGCTTCGCTCGTCGCCGAGCTGCCGGCCCTGCTCGCCGCTGCCGATGTCGCGGCCGTGCTGGTCCGCCTGAACGAGACTGACCAGCGCACCATGATCTCGCGGATCAAGGCGCTGGCACCGGTGGTGCAGAATGCCGGCGCAGCGCTGCTGGTCGACGGCCATCCGGAGCTGGTCGCACGCGGCGGCGCCGACGGCGCGCACCTCACCGGCATCGCCGCGCTGGAAGAGGCGGCGCCCTCGCTCAAGCCCGACCGCATCGCCGGAATTGGCGGGCTTGAGACACGACACGAATCCATGAACGCGGGTGAGATGGGCGCAGACTACGTGCTGTTCGGCGAGCCCGACGCAAAGGGCGAGCGGCCGTCGTCCCAGGCGATCGCCGAGCGGCTGGACTGGTGGGCCGAGCTGTTCGAGCCGCCCTGTGTCGGCTTTGCCACCACGTTCGAGGAGGCCCATGAGTTTGCCGCCAGCGGCGCCGATTTCGTGCTGGTCGGCGATCTCGTCTGGACCGACCCGCGCGGAGCCAAGGCCGCGCTGATCGAGGCGGACGCTGCCATCAAGAAGGCTCACGCGGCGCTTGCCGTGGGCCAAAGCTAGCGCCCGCGATGAAGTTTCCGCGCATCACCCTTCTGGCCACACTGCTCTTGACGGCGCCCGCGGCGGCACAGCTCCAGATCACACCACCGGCTGCGACGCCGAGCCCGTCGACCGAAAAGGCCAAGGCAAAGCCTGCAACCAAGCCGCACACGATCACCAAGAAAAAGGAAGCTGCACCGGCGCCGAAGCCATCGGCCTCGCCGAGCACGGCGCTGCCTGCGACCGTGATCCCCGCGCCCCCGACCGACAATTCCAACGTCGACCTGGTGTTCGGCGCCTATCAGCGCGGCCAGTACAAGACCGCCTTCGATCTCGCCAGTGCTCGCGCCAAGACCGGCGATGCCAAGGCCATGACCATGCTGGGCGAGCTCTATTCCAACGCCATGGGCATCCGGCGCGACTACGCCAAGGCGGTCGAGTGGTACAAGCGCGCTTCTGATGCCGGCGATCGCGAGGCGATGTTCGCACTCGCCATGATGCGCATGGCCGGCCGCGGCAGCCCGATCGACAAGGGCGACGCCGTCAAGCTGATGGCCTCCGCCGCCAAGCTCGGCGAGCCCAAGGCCGCCTATAACCTGGCTTTGCTTTATCTGGACGGCCAGACCTTGCCGCAGGACATCAAGCGTTCCGCCGAGCTGCTGCGCCAGGCTGCCGATGCCGGCCTGCCCGAAGCCCAATACGCGCTCGCGACCTTCTACAAGGAGGGCACGGGCGTGCCGAAGGACCTCGACAAGGCGGTGCGGCTGCTCCAGGCCGCCTCGCTGGCCGACAATGTCGATGCCGAGGTCGAATATGCCATCGCCATGTTCAACGGAACCGGCACGTCGAAAAACCAGCCGGCGGCTGTGGCGTTGCTCCGCAAGGCGTCCCGCCAGAACAGCGCGATCGCACAGAACCGGCTGGCCTGGGTCCTGATCAACGGCATGGGTACGCCCGTGGACAAGGTCGAGGGGTTCAAGTGGCACCTGGTGGCAAAAACCTCCGGCAAGGGCGATCCGGAGCTCGACAAGCAGCTGGCCGATCTGCCCGCTGAGGACCGCGCCAAGGCGGAGGCCGCCGCCAAGAAATGGCTCGGGACCAAATGACCTGACGCCAAATGGCTTGAAGCAATGACTTGACGTTTGGCCCCTCGCGGGGCACCCAATCCCCTCAAATGGCGCGGTTTTGCGCCCCTTCCCCCCATCAAGACCAGAGCTCATGCTGTATTCCGCCACTATCAACGTCATGGTCAAGGCGGCGCGCCGCGCCGGCCGCAGCCTCAAGCGCGATCTCGGCGAGATCGAGCATCTCCAGGTCTCGCTGAAGGGGCCGGCGAATTTCGTCTCGCTCGCCGACAAGCGCGCCGAAGAGATCCTCTACCAGGACCTCGCCAAGGCGCGGCCCGGCTACGGCTTCATCGGCGAGGAAGGCGGTACGCGGGAAGGCTCCGACAAGAGCCACACCTGGATCGTCGATCCGCTCGACGGCACCACCAACTTCCTGCACGGCATCCCGCAATTCGCGATCTCGATCGGGCTGTCGCGCGAGGGCACGATCATCGCGGGCGTGATCTACAACCCTGCCAATGACGAGCTCTACATCGCCGAGCGCGGCAAGGGCGCCTTCCTCAACGACCAGCGCCTGCGCGTGGCCGGCCGCCGCCAGCTCAACGAATGCGTGGTGGCCTGTGGCCTGCCCCATATCGGCCGCGGCGACCACGAGGAATTCCGTCGCGAGATGACCGCGATCCAGGACCGCGTCGCAGGCCTCCGCCGCTTCGGCGCCGCCTCCCTCGACCTCGCCTTCATCGCCGCCGGCCGCCTCGACGGCTACTGGGAACGCAATTTGCAATCCTGGGACGTCGCAGCAGGCCTGATCATGGTGCGCGAAGCGGGCGGCACGGTGAGCGACATCGACACCCCGGGCGACCCGGTGGTGACGGGGCATGTCGTGTGCGGGAACGAGTTCGTGCACGGGGAGCTGGTGAAGGTGTTGAGGAAGTAGGCCGCTAAGCGCCCTTCTCTCCACGTTGTCATTCCGGGGCGCGTCTCTTGGCGCGAGCCCGGAATCCATTCATCGACAGCGATAGTCGCGCGATGGATTCTCAGATGCGCAATTGCGCATCATAGTTCGCGCGTCGCGCGCCCCGGAATGACGAGCGACTAAGTCGGCCGCGCCGGTGCCGGCGGCCCATACGCCTCGCCCTCCATCCCCGCAGCCTTCTCCCGGTCCCCCGCCAGCACGCGCTGCACCGAGACGAAGAACACCGGCACCATCAGCAGTGCGAGGATAGCCAAGGCGGTCATGCCGCTCGGGCAAACGATTGCCGACTGGCGCCGGACGATCGCCATCTACCAAGCTCGCGGCGAGGCCCCCCCTAGCGGGGAGCCGTCAAAAACTTCTCCTAAAGAGAACAGCGGTCGAGTAGTGCCTTTTGCTCTTTGCAATAGCACGGGGAGGTTGTATCTTGGTGCATTGTTGAAAGGAGTTTTTCCCATGTGGAGATGTATTGCGAGAGCATTTTTTGTCTTATCGATTTGTAGCTTTGTCGTCTCTCTCTCCTGCATTGCGACACGCGACTGCTTAGCAAATCCGTGTCCCAACAACAGGTGTCAGTAGAGCTATGGACGCCGACGTTGTCGTCTTGACCCTGCTGAACGGGGCAGTTGCAGCACTATTTGGATGGTATTCGAGTTATTCCTTTTCAAAACAGTCAAACGCCCGGGCGCCAGAAGTAACCGCCAGCTTCTTTCGACTGAACGACTACGTCAGATCGAGAACATTGGACTCTTACAGAAAAGCGTTTTCCCTACTGATTGCACTCGGGGTATTTGGCCCTTTGGAGGTACTTGCTTTTTCACCTCACATAACAGTTGCGACCAACACCTACCTCTTGAAGAGGCTGACGGAGCTTGTCGGCACTGGCAATTCTGGATTCATAACAACGCTCAATGGCGCGCTCCCCCAGTTTGCGCTTCCGTTTGTGACAGGAATCGCAGGCTTATGCCTTCTTTTCCCTCAGGTGAAGTTCTGCCTCTCGAAATGTCGAGATGCCATACAGAGAATGGTTGACTTCAAGGGGAATGCTCAGAGGCTCGTCGACGAGGTGCACGTTCAACTCTCGTCTCTATCTCAGCGCGAAATCGAAAAGAAACTAGAGCAAAGTTTCAATAGGAGGCTGGCGCCGCGTCCTCGGGAACTGTCTGGTGACGAGCAATACCTGACAAAATATCAACTCTTATATTACGCTAGCCTTAAAGCTCCGACGATCGGGTTAGACCGTTCGCTGAACCACATCCTTAACCTCTTCGAGGTGGAATATCGTGTCCACAGCAAGATACAGTTTTTCGACTTCAACCAAGTTACCATTGGAATAGTCCTTTATAGCATCTTCGCCTGGCTCTACATTTCCTACGTTCCACATTGTACGTTTGTCGCAACCCTTCTTGACCCTCATCTTACTGTGCCCGTTACGTGGCCGACAGACGTGAAGTATTCGCTGACCATAGAGGTCATCAGCTATTCGCTTCAGATTGCTGCCACGCTAGTGTATGGACTTGCCTTCTACGAGTTAAACCATCTTGATGAAACGAGTGGCGAGGCGAGAAAGCGTCTAATTCGCCGTACTGTAGCAGCCCAACTCATTATGGGTATTTTTGTTGGCCTAGCTTTTCATCTAATTACCGTCTGGCGCGCGAAATCGGGAGATTCTCCACCTGCGCGCCCTTTCGAATACCTAGATCCCGGACTGCTGTTTCAAGCCGTGTTCCCTAGCGTGATATCGCCGGCCCTGTTGAGCCTTTGGGCATACTTTTCAGGCACGCGGATCCCAAAGGTCATCGTAGCAATTGCAATGATGTTATTGGGCGGCGCGTTGCTTGCCTTCAATCAATTCACTTATGAATTAAATCATCCCGCAGATGTGCCGGGTGAATACTACATGCATGAGTTCGTTATGGGATTCTCGCTCGTACTAGTATGCTTGTTAATTCGCCGCCTAGGAACTTGGTCGGGAGATATCAGTACCACTGCCCTGGAGGATGAGGCAGAAACCGCAATAGCGACGTAGACGTCTCGCGCGCGAACGCACCACAATCACCGGCGTGATCTACAACCCCACCAATGATGAGCTCTACATCGCCGGGCGCGGCAAGGGCGTCGTCTTGAGCGCTCCACGTAGCTGCCTCAAACCTGTTCTGACTTTCTGTAAGGGCTTATCAGATGTCATCGAAGGGAAAATCCTCCCAAATCAGGAACGGACTATCCCAGCTCATCAATGCGGTCCGCGACGCTGACGAGTGCTGGCCGGTCATCCGATCCTGGGGGATGGTTGAAGGCCACGACCGCGCCAATGCTATCGTAGCATCCGCATTACTCGAACAGTCCCTTGAGGACGCCATTCTGACACATCTAAGGCTGAGCCCGGTAGAAGCCCGCGCCCTCTTGTTTGCAGAGCAAGAGGGCGGAATTTCTACCTTCGCGATGAAAATCAAACTCGCTTACGCCATGGGCATAATCGAGGATTTTATCAGGAGCGAACTTACTAAGATCAAGAACATAAGGAATGTGTTCGCACACACGAGAGCGGACGTGACGTTTCAGACGCCAGAAATCGTGGATGCCTGCAATTCGCTCGCAATCCCCGAAGTGGTCGCATTCGGGGGCATCCTCGGCGCTGTGCCGGTATTCGCAAAACTGAAATACGCCCGGACGATCGAACTCATCTACCTATACCTAGCCTATGAGCTAGAGACCAACGGTCCCAACGCCGTCCTTTGGGAAAACTCTCGATACTACCGACAGATTTTCTTGAGAGAGATCACGCCCGAGGCTCTCGCGGAGGGACTCCTTCAGCCTAGTGAGCCATCGTCAGATACACAGACTGGGCTATCGACTCAAAGTCCTCAACCCGACGATTCCAGCTCCGCAGAATAGCGGCACCGGCCGCGACCATAGCCGGTGTCACTTCAATCGCGGAGCGCCGAAGCACTGCCCGCAGGTTCCGAACTAAAACAGTACCTGTGGCGTGCAGGATATAATTCCCTATTGCGCTTCGATCACGAGGGCCGCAGCGTGCTGGATGCCCGCCTTCGCGGGCATGACAGTATGCCTTACGGCTTCACCCGCGCCGGCGGGCCGTACGCCTCGCCTTCCTCCACCGCCTTCTCCCGGTCCCCCGCCAGCACGCGCTGCACCGAGACGAAGAACACCGGCACCATCAGCAGTGCGAGGATCACCACCGCGATCATGCCGCCCATCACGACGGTGCCGAGCGATTGCTGGCTGGCGCCGCCGGCGCCGTGCGCGATCGCCATCGGCAGCACGCCGCAGATGAAGGCAAGGCCGGTCATCAGGATCGGGCGGAAGCGCAGGCGGCAGGCCTCGATGGTCGCGTCCACCAGCGGCTTGCCTTCTTTCCGCAGGTCCTTGGCGAACTCGATGATCAGGATCGCGTCCTTTGCCGCAAGTCCGATGATGGTGATCAGGCCGACGGTGAAATAGACGTCGTTGGGAAGGCCCCGCAGCATCGCCGCGATCACGGCGCCGACGATGCCAAGCGGCACGGTGAGCAGCACCGCGAGCGGAATGGTCCAGCTCTCGTAGAGCGCGGCCAGACACAGGAACACCACGAACACCGACAATGCCAGCAGGAACGGCGCCTGCGAGCCCGACAGCTTCTCCTGGAGCGACTGCCCGGTCCATTCATAGCCGAAGCCACGCGGCAGCTTGCCGGCGAGCCGCTCCATCTCGGCGATGGCATCGCCCGAGGTGAAGCCGGGTTTTGCCTCGCCGGAGATGCGCACCGCCGGATAGTAGTTGAAGCCGGCGATCTGCGTCGGCCCGCGCGCCCATTCGATGGTGGCGAAGGAGGAGAACGGCACGAGTTGGCCGCGACTGTTCTTGACGTTGTAGTTGAGGATGTCCTCGGTCTTCATGCGGTCGCGGCTATCTGCTTGCACCACGACGCGCTGCATGCGGCCGCGGTTCGGGAAGTCGTTGATGTAGTTCGAGCCGAGATTGGTCGAGATCGTGTTGTTGATGTCCTCGAAGGTGACGCCGAAGGCGCCGGCCTTCTCGCGGTCGATCACGAGATTGACCACGCCCGCCTCGGGCAGGCCCTCGACATAGACCTTCTGGAGCACCGGGCTCGCATTGGCCTCGGCGATCAACTGGTCGGCGGCGCGCATCAGGGCCGGATAGCCCTTCTGGCCGCGGTCCTGGAGACGGAACGAGAAGCCTGAGGAGTTGCCGAGATTGTCGATCGGCGGCGGCTGCAGCGCGGAGATCTTGGCGTCGCGGATCGACGACGACAAATCGCGGTTGATGTCGGCGACAACAGCGGCGGCGGACTCCTTCGGCCCGCGCTCCGACCAGTCCTTCAGCGTGATGAAGGCCTGCGCGGTGTTCATGCCCTGGCCGGAGAAGCTGAAACCGGTGAGAAAGGTGACGCTGTCGACACCCGGCCGCTGCGCCAGATATTTTTCGACCTTCTCGATCACTGCCTCGGTGCGGCCGTAGGACGAATCCGATGGCGTCTGCACGTCGGTGGTGACAAAGCCCTGGTCGTCGACGGGCAGGAAGCCGCCGGGCAGGTTGATGAAGGCCCAGGACAGGCCGGCGAGCAACGCGACATAGACCAGCATCAGCCGTCCGGTACGCTTCAACGAGAAGCCGACGGTGCGGGAATAGCCCTCCTTGCCGCCTTCGAGCATGCGGTTGAACCAGCCGAACACGCCCTTCTTCGCATGGCCGTGGCCGGCGGCGACGGGCTTGAGCAAGGTCGCACACAGCGCCGGCGTCAGCGACAGCGCCAGGAAAGCGGAGAAGCCGATCGCGGCGACCATCGTGACGGAGAACTGGCGGTAGATGATGCCGACCGAGCCCGGGAAGAACGCCATCGGCACGAACACCGCCATCAGCACCAGCGTGATGCCGATGATGGCGCCGGTGATCTGCGACATCGCCTTCCGCGTCGCTTCCTTCGGCGGCAGGCCTTCCTCGGCCATGATGCGCTCGACGTTCTCGACCACGACGATGGCGTCGTCGACGAGGATGCCGACCGCGAGCACCATGCCGAACATCGAGAGCATGTTGATGGAGTAGCCAGCGAGCAGCAGCATGGTACAGGCGCCCAACAGCGCCACCGGCACCACGATGGTCGGAATGATGGTGTAGCGGATGTTCTGCAAGAAAAGGAACATCACCACGAACACCAGCACCACGGCTTCGACCAGCGTCGACAGCACCTTCTTGATCGAAGCCTCGACCACGGGCGTGATGTTGTAGGGGATCTCGTAGGAGATGTTGGCCGGGAAGAAGCGCGACAGCTCCTTCATCTTCTCTTCGACCGCGCTCGCGGTCGCCAGCGCGTTGCCGGTCGGCGACATCAGCACGGAAAGACCGGCGGTCGGCTTGCCGTCGAGGCGCGTGTTGAACTGGTAGCTGAGGCCACCGACCTCGATGCGCGCGACATCGCGCAGCCGCACGGTCGAGCCATCCGCGTTGGCGCGCAGGATGATGGCGCCGAATTCATCCGGCGAGGAGAGTTGGCCCTTGACCAGCACCAGCGCGGAGGTGCGCTGGCTGCCCGTCGACGGCTCGGCGCCGATGCTGCCCGAGGCGACCTGCGCGTTCTGCGCGGCGATCGCCTTGTTGACGTCGTCAGCCGTCATGCCATAGCCGACGAGCTTTGCCGGATCGACCCAGACGCGCAGACTTCGCTCGGTCGAATAGAGCGTGGCGCGACCGACGCCGGGGATGCGGCGGATCTCGCCGAGCACGTTGCGGATCATGAAGTCGCCGAGGCCAACTTCGTCGAGGCTGCCGTCGGTCGAGTTCAACGTGATGATCTGGAGCACCGCGCTGGATGCTTCCTCGATCAGGATGCCCTGCTGGATCACCGCGCGCGGCAGGCGCGCCTCGACGCGCTTGATGCGGTTCTGCACTTCGACGGAAGCCGCGCTGGTATCGGTGCCCGGCTGGAAATTGGCTGTTATCTCGACCTGGCCGAGCGAGTCGCTGGTCGATTCGAAGTTGAGGATGCCGGAGGCGCCGTTGAGCTCCTCCTCGATCAGCCGGGTGACGCTGTTGTAGAGGTTTTCGGGCGAGGCGCCGGGATAGCTGGTCGAGATCGAGATCGAGGGCGGCGCGATGATCGGATATTGTGCGACCGGCAGCAGCGGGATCGAGATCGCGCCGATCAAGCAGATGAACAGCGCGACGACCCAGGCGAAGATCGGCCTGTCAATGAAGAAGCTCGCCATGGCGCGTTACCGCGTGAGCTTCTGAGCGTGCCGGTTGTCGGCAGTCGCATCCGCCTCCGACCAGGATTGCGGCTTGACCTTGTCGCCGGCCGCGAACTTCTGGAAACCTTCGACCACGACCTTGTCGCCGGCCTTCAGACCGTCGGTGACGAACCAGATGCCGTCCTGCACCGAGCCGGTGCGCACCGGCTGCACCGCGATGCGGTTGTCGTCCTTGACGACGAACACCTCACTGCCGCCGCCGCCATTGCGCTGCACCGCCTGCTGCGGCACCGCGATCGCGTCGGAGTCCAGACCCTGGTCGAGCCGCACGCGGACATACATGCCCGGCAACAGCTCGCGCTTGGGATTGCGGAACTCACCGCGCAGCGTCACCTGCCCGGTATGGGCATCGACCTTGGCCTCGGAGAACAGCAGCTTGCCGTCGAGCGAATAGACGGTGTTGTCGTCGAGCACGAGGCGCACCTTGACGGCATCGGCCTCGATGCGATCGAGGTCGCCGTTCTCGAAGGCGCGGCGAAGCTGGTTGAGCTCATTCACCGACTGGGTGAAATCGGCGTAGATCGGATCGAGCTGTTGAATCGAGGCGAGATTGGTCTCGTTCTGCACTGCGAGCGCGCCTTCGCTGACCAGCGCCGCGCCGACGACGCCGTCGATCGGCGCGCGCACGGTGGCGTAGTCGAGATTGAGCTTTGCGCGTGCAAGGTCGGCCTTGCGTCCCTCCAACTCGGCCTGGGCCTGCCGCTCGGCGGCGATCGTCTTTTCGTTCTCGGCTTCGGGCGCAGCGCGTTGGCTGGTGAGCGTCGCGATGCGGCGCGCCTGCTGCTGCGCCTGCATCAAGGCGGCGTCGGCTTTGGCGAGCGCGGCGTCGTTGGCCATCACCTCGACCTCGAACGGACGCGGATCGATGCGGTAGAGCGGATCGCCCGCCTTCACCTCGCTGCCCTGGCGGAACAGCCGTTCGACGACGATGCCGGAGACACGCGGCCGCACCTCGGCGACACGCGTCGGTGATATCCGGCCGGGCAGCTCACGCACCACGGCGCGCGGCTGCGGCTTCACGGTAACGACGCTGACATCGGGCTCGAGGGCCTGCGCGGCCGAGACGGCAGAGCTGGATTCATCGCAGGCACCCAGCAGCGGCGCAAAGGCCGCGAGCATCATTGCAACGCATGCCGATCGCGCGCGAAATCCTGACATGAAGTGGGGTGCCCCGATGCTGTCGAAACTGATCACACGCCGCGCAAGCCTGTTCTGGGCAATTCTGCGCGGCTGATGCCATCAAAATAGAAGGAACTTGCTGCGATGCAACGCGTTGCGCAGGCGGCTCAATGTCACATGAGGTATCGCGCTGAGTTCAGGCCGCTTTTCTGGACTCACCGGATTGTGAGTCGGGTTCCATAGCCGCGTGCTGCGACAGAACATCACGGACCGATAATCAATCTGTTCGTGGCCGGGTGCGCCTTGGACGTAAGTACACTTTTGAACATTCTCTGGAACCGATGTTTTCCGGGTCACTTATCTCGCGAAGGACTGCACGCAGCCGGGGAGAACGTGAAGTGAGTGAGGCTGTCACGGTTCTGGTCGTCGAGGACGACCGGCTCGTTCAGGCTGTGATCGAAGAGGCTCTTTCGGATGGCGGTTTTCAACCAGTCGTCACGGGCTCGGGCGAAGAAGCGATCATGCTGCTTGAAGCCAACAACACCCTCTATCGAGCGATCGTCACCGACATCAATTTGGCCGGGAAGCGCGACGGATGGGAAGCGGCCCAACGCTCCCGAGAAATCGACCCCTTGATGCCCGTCATCTATATGACGGGCACGCACGCCGAAGACTGGGCTTCCAAGGGTGTCCCGAATAGCGTTCTGTTGACCAAGCCCTTCGCGCCAGCGCAGCTTGTGACGGCCCTTTCCAATCTGCTCAACACCAGTACCCCGCCGATCGCGCCGCCGTCATCCTGACATCTTGGGGGCGCCGCCGAACTCGGCCAACTTGGTATCGGTGATCAAGACCGACATCGGTCCATTTTATAACCCACCCGCTTGCGCGGCGCGAGACACCGCGCTGGCGATGATGCCACTCGCGGGGGCCTGCGGAACGGTAGCTAGCCTATCGCTTGGCAGGCGGACCACTTTTGTTGCCAGGCAATCCCTTGACATTCGCCGGATCCTGCTCCTGCACCGATTGGTTTTGAGACGCCGAGCCAACCGTGCCGGTACGAGCCGGCGGCCCGTTCTTGTTGCCGGGAGCGCCCGCAATTCCTGCCCCTGAGTTCTGCGCACTCGGAGCTGTTGCCGCGCTGCCGGACCCGGCGCGAGCAGGGCTACCCGGGATTTGAGCCGCTGACCCGGGCTTCTCCTGTTCGGAGACGTAACCCGATGCACCAGAGTTCTCAGTCTTGATGCCTTTGTCGGCCTCATTCTGGAGGTTGTGCGATGGCGAGGTCTGCTGCGCCATCGCCGGTGCCGTAAAGCCGGCCACCAATGCAATTGCCGCGAATGCGAGATGCCGCATGATGTTTCCTCCTCAGGGTCTCTGCCGATAACCACGGAGGAGCCCGACGTTTCCGATCACCGCCGGAATTCTTTGCCGGCCAGGCCAACCGCAAACGTCCAGATGGTGTCGACCCAACCGGAATTGCCGGTGCGTTGCTGCACCTCCCAGGCGAACGCCATCAGGATCGCGAGCGAGAGAAAAAAATCCAACCTATGCCGGTGGGAATGCCGAAGTTTTGCAAAATACGTTGTTATCAAAGCGCGGTTTCAGCATTGGGTTCCGCGTCCCGCCCCGAAATCGGCACATCCGGCGCTTTTTTTGGACCGGCGCTGTGCCATAGTGCGGCCGCAAGCAAGCTTCGTAACGGATGATACCGGCCATGCCGCCAGGCGCCCTGCCCCGCTCCTCCATCGAGATCGAATACACCAAGCTATCCTCGCCCAGCGTTTTCCTGGTGCGGATGCTGGTTTTTCTGGTGCTCTGCACGCTGGTGGGCGTGGTGCTCTACAAGCAGATCATCCAGGCTTTCTTCGCCAATCCCGGCCTCAACGCCCTGATCGGGGCGGTGCTGTTCATCGGCATCGTGCTGGCCTTCCGCCAGGTCATCCGGCTCTATCCCGAGGTCTCCTGGGTCAACAATTTCCGCATCGCCGATCCCGGCCTGGCGCCCGCCCGCCACCCCAAACTGCTGGCACCGATGGCGATGATCCTGGGCGGCGAGCGCACCGGGCGGATGACCATTACGCAAACGACCATGCGGCACCTGCTCGATTCGATCGCGACCCGCCTGGACGAGGCCCGGGACATCTCCCGCTACATGACCGGCCTGCTGGTCTTCCTCGGCCTGCTCGGCACCTTCTGGGGCCTGATCGAGACGGTCGGCTCGGTCGGCAAGGTGATCGACGGGCTCAAGGTCGGCGGCGATGCCGGCGCGCTGTTCGATACGCTGAAGGAGGGGCTGGCCGCCCCGCTCGGCGGCATGGGCATTTCGTTTTCGAGCTCGCTGTTCGGCCTCGCCGGCTCGCTGATCCTCGGCTTCCTCGACCTGCAATCGAGCCAGGCGCAGAACCGTTTCTACACCGACCTCGAAGACTGGCTCGCCACCACCGTGCGCGAATATGGCAGCGGCGAGGTTGCCGTCGCATCGAGCGGCGGCGTTGCGAGCGGCGAGCTCCAGGCCGCAGTCGAGCGGCTGCGCATCGTGCTCGAGGAAGGCACTGCCAGCCGCAGCACCACCGCGTCGATGGCGAGCCTTGCCGAAGCCATCCAGGCGCTGGTCTCGCACATGCGCACCGAGCAGCAGATGATCCGCGAATGGGCCGACGGCCAGGGCGAGCAGAACCGCGAGATCCGGCGCCTGCTGGAACGCATCGCCCGCCAGCCCGAGAAGAGTTGAGCTGCGCGACAGAGTATCGTGCCCCGGACGCAGCGCAGCACGCAGTGATGCGCTGCTGAGCCGGGGCCCAGAGAAACCAAGAATGGGTCCCGGCTCTGCGGAGCAGCGTTGCAAGCTGCACCGCGTCCGGGACAAGAGAGAAGCGGAGACGTAAATGGCTCTTGCCCGCGGCCGCCGCAGCGAAGGCGCCTTCAACTACTGGCCCGGATTCGTCGACGCGCTGTCGACGCTGGTGCTGTCGATCGTGTTCCTGCTCTCGGTGTTCCTGGTGGTGCAGTTCTTCCTGTCGCAGGAGGTCACCGGCAAGGACAAGGCGCTGGAGCTACTCAACGCCAAGATCGCGCAGCTCAACGAACTGCTGTCGCTGGAAAAGCTCGGGAAGCTCACGCTCGACGACCAGGTGTCGCAACTGAAGGCCGGGCTCGCCTCGGCTGAGTCCGAGCGCGACCGCATGAAGGGCCTCTATGAGGGCCTTGCCAATGCCGGCAGCGACGCGCAGGGCAAGACCACCGAGCTCGGCAAGGCGCTGGACTCGGAGAAAGCAGTCTCGGCGCGGGCGCTCGCCCAGATCGAGGTGCTGAACCAGCAGATCAGCGCGCTGCGGCGACAATTAGCGGCGCTCGAAGAGGCGCTCGACGCCTCGGAGAAGCGCGACAAGGAATCGCAAAATCGAATTGCCGATCTCGGATCCCGCCTGAATGTCGCATTGGCGCAGCGCGTGCAGGAATTGTCGCGTTACCGCTCCGAATTCTTCGGCCGCCTGCGCACCATCCTCGGCAACCGCCCCGACATCCGCGTGGTCGGCGACCGCTTCGTGTTCCAGTCCGAAGTGTTCTTCGACACCGGACAGGCGACTCTCTTGCCCGAGGGCCGCGCTGAGCTCGATACATTGGCAACCGCGCTGATCGACCTCGACAAGAAGATCCCGAACGAGATCCCCTGGGTGCTGCGCGTCGATGGCCACACCGACGTGCGGCCGGTCAACGGTCCGAACTTCAAATCCAACTGGGACCTGTCGGCCGCCCGTTCCATCTCGGTCGTGCAGTACCTGATCTCTCTCGGTGTGCCGGCGCAGCGCCTGGTCGCCGCCGGTTTCGGCGAATTCCAGCCGCTCGACACCGCCAATACCGAAGACGCCTACAAGCGCAACCGCCGCATCGAGCTCAAGCTGACGGAGCGGTAGTGAGCGCCCTCCGCCTCCGCCCCTACGTGGCCTCCGACGAAGCGGCCGCGATCTACCTCTGGCATCGCACCTGGCAACAGGCCTATCCGCAGATCGACTTCGCCGTGCGGCTGGACTGGTGGCGCGAGCGCTGGCGCAAGGATTTGGTGCCGAAGGCCTCGATCGTCGTCGCGGAAACGGACGGCGCATTGGCCGGCTTCGTCACCATCGATGGCGAAGGCTATCTCGACCAGCTCGTGGTCGATCCCGATCACTGGGGCTCGGACGCGGCAAGGCTGCTGGTGGAGGAAGCCAAGCGCCTGTCACCCGCAGGCGTCACGCTGCTCGTTAACAAGGACAATGCCCGCGCCATCCGCTTCTACGAGCGCAACGGCTTTGCCCATGCCGGCGACGATGTGAACCCGACCTCGGGACGGCCGGTGTTGAAGATGGAATGGAAGCCGTAAAGGCAAGTCCCTCGACAAAAAATGTCGAAAACAACCCCATGCACAGTAGCTGATGATAGCGGAATCAACGGCTTACGCGGGCAGCAAAGCTCTTTGACTCGTCGGGCAAAACAGGAGCATTTTGCTATGATCAGGTACTGGAGCTGTTGTGGCTCGAAGCTCCCTCTAAAAGCTCTGCTGTCAGTCCCGGCGAAGGCGGGGAATCCAGTACGCCGCGGCTTATCGATTGATTGCTGACGTCTCGGAATATTGGATCACCCGCCGCAGTGCGCAAGTGCGCACAAGGCGTGTGATGACACCGTGAGTGCGGCGCCTCACGCCCCCTCGAACTGCAGCCTCGCCAGCCTCGCATAAAGCCCGTTCACAGTCACAAGCTCGGCATGCGTGCCCTGCTCCACGATCTTGCCCTGGTCCATCACCAGGATGCGGTCGCAGGAGAGCACAGTCGCCAGGCGGTGCGCGATCACCAGCGTGGTGCGGTGGCGCATCAGCTCCTCCAGCGCGGTCTGCACCAGCGTCTCGCTTTCGGCGTCGAGCGCGGAGGTCGCTTCATCCAGCAGCAGCAGCGGCGCATCGCGCAGGATGGCGCGGGCGATCGCGATGCGCTGGCGCTGACCGCCGGACAGCGTCACGCCGCGCTCGCCGAGCGGGGTCTCAAAGCCTTCGGGCATGCGGCGGATGAATTCGGCGGCGTGCGCCAGCTCGGCTGCGCGCTCGACCTCGGCATCGGTCGCATCCGGCCGGCCGAAGCGGATGTTCTCGCGGGCGCTGGCGGCGAACACGGTCGACTCCTGCGGCACCAAGGCAATGTGCGCGCGGAAGTCGCGCGGGTCAGCCGACTTCACCGGCACGCCGTCGAGCGAGATCGCGCCGCCCCGCGGATCGTAGAAGCGCAGCAGGAGATGGAA
This sequence comes from Bradyrhizobium sp. F1.4.3, assembly GCF_040548375.1. NCBI lineage: Bacteria > Pseudomonadati > Pseudomonadota > Alphaproteobacteria > Hyphomicrobiales > Nitrobacteraceae > Bradyrhizobium > Bradyrhizobium sp. F1.4.3. The sequence goes on along the minus strand of NZ_JBEPRN010000011.1, from coordinate 192,545 downwards.
GATCGTGCTCTTGCCGGCGCCGGAGGGACCGACGATCGCGACCTTCTCGCCGGGCCGCACGGTGAACGACACGGCGTCGAGCACATTGACGTCGGGCCGCGCGGGATAAGAGAAGCTGACGCGATCGAACCCGACCTCGCCACGCGCCGGCACCGGCAGCGCGCGCGGCGACGCGGGCGCGGTGATGTCGGGCTGGACATGCAAAATCTCGAACAGGCGTTCGGCGGCGCCGGAAGCCGCCGAGACCTCACCCCAGACTTCGCTGAGCTGGCCGAGACCGGCTGCGGCGAAGGCCGCATAGAGCACGAACTGCCCGAGGCGACCCGGCGTGATGGCGCCGGTGAGCACGTCATGCGAGCCGATCCAGAGGATCGCGACCACGCTTGCGAACACGATGAAGATGATGATGGCGGTGAGCACCGCGCGCGCCTGCGTCGAGGTGCGCGCGGCCTCATAGGCCTGCTCGACTTCGCCGCCGAAGCGCTTCGCAGCCAGCCCCTCGCTGGTATAGGCCTGCACGGTGCGGATCGCGCTGACCAGCTCGCCCGCATAGGCCGAGGCTTCGGCGAGCGTGTCCTGCGCATTGCGCGACAACCGCCGTACCCAGCGGCCGAAGGCGACCAGCGGCAGCACGATCAGCGGAATGGCGAGCAGCACGAAACCGGAGAGACGCGGGCTCGTAATCACCATCATGGCTGCCGCGCCAAAAAACATCATCAGATTGCGCAGCGCGATCGAGACGGAGGCACCGACCGCGGATTTGATCTGCGTGGTGTCCGCGGTGAGGCGCGACACCAGCTCGCCGCTGCGCGCGGAATCGAAAAAGCCCGGCGAGAGCGACAACAGGTGAGAGAAAACGTCGCGCCGCAAATCGGCAACGATGCGCTCGCCGATCGTCATCACGAGGTAGTAGCGCGCGGCACTTGCGAGCGCGAGCACAGCGACGACCGCGATCATCACCGAGAAGTAGCTGTTGATCAGCGCGATGCCTTCCGGCGTCAGGCCGAAATCGATCATCCGGCGCACCGCGACCGGCACCAGCAGCGTGGTCAGCGCTGCAACCGTCAGCGCGACGAAGGCGAGCGCCGCCCGGCCGCGATAGCGGGCCACATAAGGCGCAAGCGCGAGCAGCGGCCGCAGCCGCGCACGGCTCTTCGCCGGCGCCTCCATCAGCTCGACTTCGATCGAGGAGTCTTCTACAGGCCCGGTTTCAAGCCGTTCTACTGCGCTCATGAGGTCCGACCAAAAGAGGATAACTCCGCTCCAGATAGGCCGGGGGACCGGGCGTGGCAAATCCGGGATGTGCGTTAAGGGACTGCCCGGCTCTCAAGGCCCGGCCAAGTTCCCGGCAATGACTTGTTTTACCGGGTCCCGTGGGGTATAGACCCGGCCAAATCCGTCATCGATCATCACTCAAGCGTGCGGCGCCGGTCGCCCTAGGAATTGCCATGAAAGCCGAGATTCACCCGAATTATCATACGATTAAGGTCGTGATGACCGACGGAACCGAGTACCAGACCCGCTCGACCTGGGGCAAGGAAGGCGACACGCTGAACCTCGACATCGACCCGAAGTCACACCCAGCCTGGACCGGCGGCAACGCGCAGCTGATGGATCGCGGCGGCCGCGTCTCGCGCTTCCAGAAGAAGTTCTCGGGCTTCCTCAAGAAGGATTGATCCGGCCGCGAGGCTGGAAACGAAAAACGCCCCCGGGAGACCGGGGGCGTTTTTGTTTTGGGGACGACCGTCGCGTCGCTACCAGACCCGTTATCCTGAGGCGCGAGCCACGCGACGCACAGCGTCGCGTGGGGAGCCTCGAAGGATGAACGGCCACAGTGGGGCCGTCGCCCTTCGAGGGCCGCTGAAGAAGCGGCCACCTCAGGATGAGGGTTCGATATTCAGGGTGACGGTGTCGAAGTTGCTTGGAGCCTACCGCTCGAACGCGGCCTTCAGCGCGTTGAGGTGCGGCACCAGCGGGTTGCCGATCGTGGGGTGATCGGCCGGCGGGGTGTGGATGGTGGTGTCGAGGCGGCGCACGCGGGTCTGGAGGCTCATCGAACGATGGATCAGATCCTGCAGCTGCGACGGCAGCTTCTCGATGGTGTCCGCGGCACCGGGATCGGCGGCCGAGAGTTTGACCTTGGTCTTCTCGCGATTGGCCTGGCCCAGCGTCATCTCGCCTTCCTTCACCGCACGATGCAGCAGCAGCCATGAGGCGAGCTGCATCAGGCGGGTGGTGAGACGCATGCTTTCGGTCGCATAAGTGAGGCTGACGGCGCGATCGAGCGCCTTGGCCTCGGTGCGGCCGGCGCCGTCGAGATAGGCGGCGGTCTCTTCGACGAGATCCATACCCTCCCGGAACAGGGTGCCAAACGCCGCAGAATTGGTGAACCGCTCGCTGAGTTGAACGAGAGCGCCGTCGGCCTGCAAACGTTCCATGGTTAACGCCCCTTACGCAACTGTTTACCCGTCCGGCTTTGGCGCCGGCTTATGATGAACAAATCATTGCGCGCGCGGGACGCGGAGTCCAGCGACAAGCGCGGATATGGTTTCCGCGGGTCTTTCCTCGGGTTTCAATCTGAGAGAGACGCAAAAAAGAGCCGCCGGAAGACCGGCGGCTTTGAAAGTTGATAACAGGGAGGCGTCAAACAGAGTGGACAGGAGCCACTCGGTGTCCAAACGAGGACAGTTCAGTCATAAACCCGAAAGCTTAATTAGGAGTAAACGAACGATTTTTTTGAGGGTTCGTTAGCCATGTCGGTCATTGGCTGAGTGGCCATCGTGCCCCGGACGCAGTGCGGCGCGGAGTGCTGCACTGCTAAGCCGGGGCCCAGTCCTTGGCTGAGGTGTTGGAGAGGCATGGGTCCCGGCTCTGCGGAGCGTCACTGCGTGCCGCACCGCGTCCGGGACACGAGAGTGGAGCACCGGATCCTACGACTTGAAGACGCTGTTCGCCGCATCGCGCGAGGCGCGCTTTTTCGTCGCGGCTTCCTCCAGCCTTGTGATCTCGGTCTTGAGCAGGGCGACGCGCTCGGTCAGTTCCTCGACCGACAAGAGTGAGAGGTCCTGTCCGATCTCATGACTGATCTTCTTGCGCGGGCGGTCGTCGTCTTCCATCACCATGGTCGTTCCTCCTGCGTTCGGGTAGCCCAAACGGCTGAAGCGGTTGCCAGCTTGGACCGCGCTGGCTAATCAAAGGCCTCGTCCCATCCCGCACCTTTGCTCAAGGACAAATCATGGACAAGCTGCCCGCGCAAATGACCGTGGTCGCCATCTCCAAGCCCGGCGGACCGGAGGTGCTGGTGCCGGAACAACGGGCGCTGCCGCAGCCCGGCCCTGACGAGATCCTGGTCAAGGTGCAGGCCGCCGGCGTCAACCGGCCCGACGTGGCGCAACGTTCCGGCGCCTATCCGCCGCCGCCCGGCGCCAGCGACCTGCCCGGCCTGGAAATCGCAGGCGAAGTGGTGGCGGTGGGCAGCAATGCCAAACGGCACAAGATCGGCGACAAGGTAATGTCGCTGGTCGCTGGCGGCGGCTATGCCCAATACTGCATCGCCCAGGATGGCCAGGCGATGAGCGTGCCGCCGTCGCTGTCGATCATGGAAGCCGGTGCACTGCCGGAAACCTTGATGACGGTCTGGCACAATGTGTTCGAGCGCGGCGGGCTGAAGGCCGGCGAGACGCTGCTGATCCATGGCGGCTCCTCCGGCATCGGCACCATGGCGATCCAGCTTGCGAAAGCGTTCGGAGCGAAGGTGTTCGTCACCGTCGGCTCGCAGGACAAGATCGATGCCTGTCTCAAGTTAGGGGCCGACCGCGCCATCAACTACAAGACCGAGGACTTCGTCGCCGTGGTCAAGGCGGAGACCAGCAATGCCGGCGTCAATCTGATCCTCGACATGGTTGCCGGCGACTATGTCGACCGCAACTATGATGCCGCCGCGGTCGACGGCCGCATCGTGCAGATCGCAACCCTCAACGGACCCAAGGTCAGCATCAACGTCGCCAAGGTGATGGTGAAGCGGTTGACCCATACCGGCTCGACGCTGCGTCCCCGTAGTAATGCGGACAAGGCAGCGATGGTGGCTGCGATCGAGGCCAAAGTGATGCCGCTCCTGCGCGAAGGCCGCGTCAAACCGCTGATGGACAGCTCTTTCCCGCTGGAAAAGGCGGCCGACGCGCACCGGCGGATGGAGACCAGCGCACATATTGGCAAAATTGTGTTGGAGGTCTAGGCCTCTGGCCCACAGGGCGAGGCGGAAACCCTTTGATTTTCCTCGCTTTCGTGGCATCTATCGCGACGCGCCGAACCATCTCGTTCCGTTCGGAAAATGCCTTGCACTGAAGAGTTGCGTCGAACGCGGAGAACTCACCTTGCGTCTGATCAGGTGCCTCGCGCCCATTGCGCTGGGCCTCATGATTCTTGTCGCCGCGTCGCCTGCACGCGCGCTTGACGCTGTCAGCGTCCGCGGCGATGCGCCTGCGATCGACCTCACCGGCGTGCTCGAGCACCAGCGCAGCGATGCCGACCGTATCCAGGTCTCGACCGCCCCCGGCACCGACGGCATCGTCCGCCGCATCGAGGTGCGCGCCCGCGAAGGTGGCCAGAACTGGGTGGTGTTCGCGCTCGCCAACAACACCGACGACCAGCTCGACCGCCTGATTGTCGCCCCGCATTACCGCATCGTCTCCTCAGGGCTGTTGTGGCCCGACCTCGGGCTGTCGCGCATCGCGACCATCACTCCTTCGACCGGCGACCGGCCGGAGCGCCAGGAAAGCCCGACCGCCGACGTCTTCCGCATCACGCTCGATCCCGGCGCCGTCATCACCTTCGTCGCGGAACTGCGCACCGACAAGCTGCCGCAGCTCTATCTGTGGGAGCCGGAAGCCTACAAGGACAAGGTCAACTCGTTCACGCTGTACCAGGGTATCGTGATCGGCATCTCCGGGCTTTTGGCTCTCGTTCTCACCATCTTGTTCGTGGTCAAGGGCAGCATCATGTTCCCGGCCGCCGCGGCGCTGGCCTGGGCGGTGCTGGTCTATATCGGCGTCGATTTCGGCTTCTGGGGCAAGGTGCTCGACATGTCGAACAACGCCGAGCGCATCTGGCGCGCGGCGGGTGAGGCGATCCTGGCGGCAACGCTGCTGGTGTTCCTGTTCGCCTATCTCAACCTCAGTCGATGGCACGTGCGCTACTCCCACATCACGGTGGGTTGGCTCGCCTTCCTGGGCTCGCTGGTGGCGCTCGCTTTGTTCGATCCGGCCGTGGCCTCCGGCATCGCGCGCATCTCACTGGTGCTGATTGCCTTCGCCGGCTTCGCGCTGATCGTCTATCTCTCGACCCACGGCTTCGACCGCGCAGTGCTGCTGATCCCGACCTGGTTCCTCCTCGTGGTCTGGGTGGTCGCAGCCGGCATGACGGTCGCGGGCTCCGTCACCAACGACATCGTCGGCCCTGCCTTGCTCGGCGGGCTGGTGCTGATCGTGATGCTGATCGGGTTCACCGTCATGCAGCACGCCTTCGCCGGCGGCGGCGCCACCACCGGCGTCGTCTCCGACATCGAGCGGCGCGCGCTGGCGCTGGCCGGCTCCGGCGACCTGATCTGGGACTGGGACGTTTCCGCCGACAAGGTCTTCACCAGCCCCGAGACTGAAGCCCTGCTCGGCCTGAAGCGCGGCACGCTGGAAGGGCCGGCAGCATCCTGGCTGGAAGTGCTGCACCCGCTCGACCAGGACCGTTTCCGCGCCGCGCTCGACAGCGTGCTCGACCAGCGTCGCGGCCGCCTCGTGCAGGATTTCCGCCTGCGCACGCCGGACGGTCATTTCATGTGGTTCGCGCTGAAGGCGCGCCCCGTGGTCGGCTCCGACGGCGAGGTCTCGCGCGTGGTCGGCACGCTCACCGACGTCACCGAGCTGCGCAACGCGGAAGAGCGCCTGCTGCACGATTCCGTGCACGACAACCTGACCGGGCTGCCCAACCGCAAATTGTTCATGGACCGGTTAGGTGCGGTCGCGCATTTCGCCAAGACCATGCCGACGCTGCGGCCGACGCTCATGGTAATCGACCTCGACCGCTTCAAGCAGGTCAACGATTCCGTCGGCATCGCGGTCGGCGATTCCATCCTGCTGACGCTCGCCCGCCGCCTCACCCGAATCCTGAAGCCGCAGGACACGCTGGCGCGGCTCGCCGGCGACCAGTTCGGCCTGATCCTCCTGTCGGAGCAGGATCCCGCCCGCATCACCGCCTTCGCCGAAACCATCCGCAAGACCATCCGCGCGCCGATCGCCTTCAACGATCGCGAGATCTTCCTGACCGCCTCGATCGGTCTCGCGCTCTCTGATCCGCAAACCCAGCTCACGGACGAGATCATCAAGGACGCCGAGCTGGCGATGTATCATTCCAAGCGCATCGGCGGCGACCGCATCGACGTCTACAAGCCGGCGATGCGCGCCCGCAAGACCGACCGCCTGACGCTGGAAAGCGAGCTGCGCCGCGCCATCGAACGGCAGGAGCTCACCATCCTGTACCAGCCGATCGTGCGGCTGGAAGACCGATCGGTCGCCGGCTTCGAGGCGCTGGTGCGCTGGGATCATCCGAAACTCGGGCGCATGGCGCCGTCGGAGTTCATCACCATTGCGGAAGAGACCGGCCTGATCATCGACCTCGGCATGTTCGTGCTCGACCAGACCGCAAAGCAGCTCTCGATCTGGCAGCGCGCGATGCGCTCGCGCGAACCGATCTTCGCCAGCGTCAACGTCTCCTCGCGGCAGTTGCTGCGCCACGACCTCATCCACGACATCCGCACCGTGCTGTCGCGCTCGTCGGTGGCGCGTGGGACGTTGAAGCTGGAATTGACGGAATCCCTGGTGATGGAGAATCCGGAGCACGCAGCCCAGATGCTGACGCGGATCCGCGAGCTCGGCACCGGACTGTCGCTCGACGATTTCGGCACCGGCCATTCTTCGCTCGCCTATCTCCAGCGCTTCCCGTTCGACACCATCAAGATCGACCAGTCGTTCGTGCGCACGACGAACCGCGGCACCCGCCCGGTGATCCTGAAATCGATCATCGCGCTCGCGCATGATCTCGGCATGGACGTGGTGGCGGAAGGCGCCGAGACCGATTCCGACGCGGTCGAGCTCTACCAGCTGGGCTGCGAATACGCGCAGGGCTTCGCCTTCGGCGAACCGATGGACGCCGACGCCGCGATGCGGCTGCTGACCGAAGTACGGCTGGAAGCGGCGAGCTAGTCGCTCTTCTTCCTTCTCCCCTCGTGGGAGAAGGTGGCGCGAAGCGCCGGATGAGGGGTTTCTCTCCGCGAGTCTAAGGCAAGAGAGCAGCGCACGGAGAGAGACCCCTCACCCGTCTCGCCGCTCCGCGGCCAGCCACCCTCTCCCACAAGGGGAGAGGGGAAGAACGCTCGAGCCTTACCCCGGCCGCCGCCGGTCGCTCTTCTTCTTCGTGAACCTGACGCTCTGGCCGTCCGGCATCCGCATCGCCACGAAACCCGCGGCCAGGCAGGCCTCGCGCTGCGGCATCTGGATGTCGGGGCTGCGCAGGCTGTCCCACCATGAGGCACGATTCGCCGCGCGGGGCAGCGCCGCGCCGATGATCTCCTCGATCTGCTCAAAGCTCAGCACGAATTCCATCTGCTTCTGCCGCATCAGGTAATCCCGCAACGCGTCGTAGTCGTTCACCGCCGTCCTCTATCCACTTGTCGGAAGCCTGGTCTGCCCAAAAGCGTGGCCTATGGAAACCAATTCTTAACTCATTGCAGCAGCGCCGTCCCGGCTTAAACACTACTCAAGCTTTCAGGCGCATCCACTAGTGTCGGGAGCAAAGGATGCTGTCTGGATGGCGCGAAGTCACGGCCCGCCGGCCGTGGCGGATTTCGGCGAAGCTGCTGATCATCTCGTCCGTCGTGACGGTGATCGGCTTTTCCGCCATTTGCGTCAACGTGATGCTGGACATGCGTCGCGGCGAGGAGGCGCTGGCGCGCCAGACGCTGGAAAACCTGGCGACGACGATCGAAGCCGACATCAGCCGCAATATCGAGATCTACGACCTGTCCCTGAGGGCGGTCGCCAACAACATGCTGCTGCCCGAGATCGCCACGGTCTCGAAGCCGGTCCGTCACCTCATCCTGTTCGATCATGCGACCACGGCGAGGCATTTCGGCGCCATCCAGGTGTTCGATGCCGACGGCAGGCTGACCATCGACGCCTCCACGCTCGATCCCATGCCGGAGAACCGGGGCGACGAAGACTATTTCAAGGTTCATCGCGACAATCCCGACGCCGGACTGTTCATCAGCCGCCCGATGCTATTCCGCGGCGCCTATTCCATCGTGTTGAGCCGACGCATCAGCGACACCGACGGCGGCTTCATGGGCGTCGTCGCCGGCTCGATCCGCTTCAGCTATTTCCACGAGCTGTTCGAGCGGCTGAGCCTTGATCCCGCGGACACCATCACCGTGCTGAAGCGCGACCGCACCATCATGATGCGGCGGCCGTTCGACCTCGACGTCATCGGCAAGAATCTCGGGATACAGCAGAGCTGGAAGGCCGACAATCTCAAGGCCGGCGGATCCTTCGCGGGCCAGGGCCCGGTGGACGCGACGCCGCGCCTCTACGTGCGCAGCACCAGCTCCGGTCCGATGTTCGTGGTGGCAGGCAAGCCGCTGAACGCCGTGTTCGAGCTCTGGCAGAAGGAGGCCTATCGCATCGGCGCCGTGGTGCTGGCGCTCATCCTGTTCATGCTGGCCTCGACGCTGGTGCTCGCCCGCGAGATCGGCCGGCGCGCCGACGCCGAGGACAGGCTCGAGGAAATGGCCACGACGGATTCGCTTACCGGCCTGCGCAACCGCCGCAAGTTCGACCAGGCGATCGACCTCGAATGGCGGCGCGCCATGCGCCAGAAGGCGCCTGTCGCGCTGCTGATGATCGATGCCGATCATTTCAAGGCCTATAACGACACGTTCGGCCACCAGGCCGGCGACCAGGTGCTGGTCGGAATCGCCATCTGCATCTCCGATTCCGTGCGCCGCGCCGGCGACTGCGCCGCGCGCTATGGCGGCGAGGAATTCGCCGTGCTGCTGCCGAACACCTCGACCGCCGACGCGTTCAAGGTCGCCGAGACGATCCGCGGCAAGGTGCAGGGCTGGTCCGACGACGGAGCGGGATCGACCGTCTCCTGCGGCGTCGCCAGCCTCGCTCCCACCGCCGGCATGGACTGGTCGGTCCTGGTCGCCGCCGCCGACAAGGCGCTCTATGCGGCGAAAGCCGGCGGCCGCAACCAGTCCGTGGTGGCAAGTGTTCCGAAGCTGTCGCTGGTGGCGTAAGCGGCTACGCCGCGATTGGGCGGTGAACAACTCACGAAATACTCAGGTGTCGTCCGGCGAAGGCCGGGACCCATAACCACAGGGAGTGGTTTGGCGAAGACTAGCAGTTCGGTACGCCTAGCGCTCGCAATCGATAGATCACGCGGTATGGGTCCCGGCCTTCGCCGGGACGACACCGAGGGCTACTGCCCCAGATACTTCTTCATTTCCGCAATCAACCCGTCGCGCAGCTCAGGCCGCTTCAGGCCGTAGGCGATGTTGGCGCGCAGGAAGCCGGGCTTGGAGCCGCAGTCGTGGCGCTCGCCCTCGAACTCGACGCCGTAGAATTTTTGCGACCTGGCGAGTCCGATCATGGCGTCGGTGAGCTGGATCTCGCCGCCGGCGCCGCGCTCCTGGGTCTCCAGGATCTTGAAGATCTCCGGCTGGAGAATGTAGCGGCCGGTGATCGAGAGGTTGGAGGGCGCGGTGCCCTTGGCCGGCTTCTCGACCATGCCGTCGACCTCGAACATCTTGCCGGTGCGTTTTCCTACGCCGCAGATGCCGTATTGATGGGTGAGATGGTCGGGCACCGCCTCGACCGCGATCAGATTGGATTTCTCGCCGAGCGCGGTCGCGGTCTCGATCATCTGCTTCAGGCAGCCGGGCGTGTTGAGCACGAGCTCGTCGGGCAGCACGACCGCGAACGGCTCGTTGCCGACGATGTCGCGCGCGCACCAGACCGCGTGTCCGAGGCCGAGCGGCGCCTGCTGGCGGGTGAAGCTGACGGCGCCGGCCTCCGGCTGGTTCTGCGCCAGAACGTCCTGCTCGGCCTTCTTGCCGCGCGCAGCGAGCGTGGCGTCGAGCTCGAACATCCGGTCGAAATGATCTTCGATGACATTCTTGTTGCGGCCGGTAACGAAGATGAAATGCTCGATACCGGCTTCCCTGGCCTCGTCATAGACATACTGGATCAGTGGCTTGTCGACGATGGTCAGCATTTCCTTCGGCATTGCCTTGGTGGCGGGCAGGACGCGGGTGCCGAGGCCGGCGACGGGGAATACAGCTTTGCGGATTTTCATGTGATTGATCGAATACCTTGGGACACATGTGAAAGAAGCAATGGCATCTTGCTAGCCGTTTTGCAGCCGGTAACAAAGGCGGATGTAGGGCTCCGTCTCAGGGAATTTGAGAAAAAGGTGACCAGCAGAAATTCACCTTTGTTAAGATATTGGCAACCGTAACGAGGCCTCCTGATGGCGGATTTTCGGCCGGACGGGTGGGACATGAGGCAATTGGTGACAGCGGTAGCTTTATCTTTGACCGGCGCAACAATGCTTGCGGCCGCCCTGCTGTTCCCGCCTGCCGCGCAAGCGCAGTCCCAGAACGGCCTGTCGAACCTGTTCGGCGGTATTTTCTCCGGCTCGAACCCGGCGCCCTCGCAACCCGCGCCCGGCCCCGGTGGCGCCCAACCCTGGAGCGGCGAGGACGGCGCCTCCGGCCATCCGCTGATGACCGCGGCCGCGATCCGCGAGGCGGCTTCCAATTTCGACAACTGCGTCGCCGGAATGTGGCCTGATGCCGCACGGCGCGGCATCACGCAGGAAAACTTTCAGCGCTTCACCGCCGGGCTCGCCCCCGATCTGCGCATCATGGACCTGATGGATTCGCAGCCCGAATTCACCAAATCGATCTGGGACTATCTCGACATCCTCGTGAACGACAACCGCCTCGCCAAGGGCAAGGAAGTCCTCGCCAAGTACAAGGCGCAGTTCGACGCCACCGAAAAAGCCTATGGCGTCGATCGCACCATCATTGCCGCGATCTGGGGCATCGAGTCGAATTACTCGACGCAGATGGGCGACCGCAGCGTGCTGCAATCGACCGCGACGCTCGCCTGCATCGGCCGCCGCCAGGCCTATTTCAGGGACGAGTTTCTCTCAGCGCTGGAGATCCTCAATCGCGGCGATTTGCGGCCCGAGCAGATGCGCGGCTCCTGGGCCGGCGCCTTCGGCCCGACGCAGTTCATGCCGACTGCGTTCAAGCGCTTCGCCGTGGACGGGGACGGTGACGGCCGGCGCGACGTCGTCGACAACGCAAGCGACCTGATCGCCTCGACCGCCAACAATTTGAAGAAGGACGGCTGGCAGACCGGCCAGACCTGGGGTTTTGAGGTCGTGGTGCCCCAGGGCTTCAACTACATGCTGGCCGATCGCGCCAAGGCGATGACGATCGCGCAGTGGGAAAAGCTTGGGCTCAAGCGCCCGACCAGCCAGCCGTTCCCGCACCCGGCGGAGAAAGCCTATCTGCTGGCGCCCGCCGGCGCGCAGGGGCCCGGCTTCCTGATGCTCCAGAACTTCCGGGTCATCATGAAATACAACCCGGCCGAGGCTTATGCGATGGCGATCGGCCATTTCGCCGATCGCCTGCGCGGCGGCCAGCCCTTCGTGCAGCCGTGGCCGCGGCAGGAACGGGAACTGTCGCGCACCGAGCGGCTGGAACTTCAGCAGCTGCTGGCCCAGCGCGGGTTCTACAAGGGCACCCCGGACGGGCAGTTCGGCGGCCAGACCCGGGAGGCGCTGCGCAACTTCCAGGCCTCGATCGGAGTGCCGGCAGACGGGTTTGCCTCCTCCGACGTGCTGGAACGGCTGCGCGGACGGTAAAATCGCGCCGAAAGTAACCCTGAACAGGGATTTTGGCAGGCAGCCTTGACGCAGGTGGCTGATCCCCGGTGTATGGGGCAAGAATCTGCAAGAAAATCTGCAAGAGAATTTGCCCGTTTGCGGCCTGATTCCGTTATTATATCGAGCCTATTCCAGACCCCGTTGCGCGCGCCCGAGATCGCATGTCGAAGCCCAGGCCCCAGTCCAAGTCCTTGTTCAAGGCGCTGACCGAGACCGGCCCGTTGATCGCGCTGGGGACTGCGCTTGCGATCCTGGTCTCGATTGCGGGACCCGCGTCTGCGCAGTTCTTCAACTTCCCCGGCTTCGGCGGTCCGCCGCAGCGCTCGGCCCCGCCACCACGAAGCGGCGGCGGATGGTTCGGTGGCGATTTCTTTGCGCCGTTCCAGCAGCAACAGCCGCAGGCGCCGCGTCAGGATTTTTCGCGCGCGCCTTCGCCAGCCAAGCGCGACACCATCCCCGACAAGAACGTGCTGGTGATCGGCGACGCGATGGCCGACTGGCTCGCCTATGGCCTGGAAGACGCCTACACCGAGCAGCCCGACATGGGCGTGATCCGCAAGCACAAGACCACGTCCGGCCTGATCAAATACCAGCCGAAGGGTGAGCCCTCGGACTGGGCGATTGCTGCGAAGGGCATCCTCGAAACGGAGAAGCCCGACGTCATCGTCGTCATGCTCGGCCTCAACGACCGCATCGCGATCCGCGAGCCCGCAGCAGACAAATCCGACAAGGCCACGGACAAGAAGAACGACAAGGGCGCGCGCGCCAAGCCGCAAGGAAAGCCAGGTGACGCCAAGCCAGGCGATGCAAAGCCCAACGGCACTGACACTGCCGCCAAGCCGGCCGACACCGACCTGCCGCAGGACGACGCCGACAACGCCGATACGCCGGCGGTCGCCGCACCTGAAAAGAGCGCGCGCAACCCGAACGGCCTCTACGAATTCCGCGACGACCGCTGGGTCGAACTCTACAGCAAGAAGATCGAGGAGCTCGCCGCCGTCCTCAAGACCAAGGGCGTGCCGGTGCTCTGGGTCGGCCTGCCCGCGATCCGCGGACCCAAGGGCACCACGGACATGCTGTTCCTGGATTCGCTCTATCGCGAGGGCGCGGCCAAGGCCGGCATCACCTATGTCGACGTCTGGGACGGTTTTGTCGACGAAGCCGGCCGCTTCCTCCAGAAGGGCCCGGACTTCGAAGGCCAGATCCGCCAGCTCCGCAGCTATGACGGCGTCTATTTCACCAAGCCCGGCGCGCGCAAGCTCGCGCATTATGTCGAGCGCGAGATCACGCGTCTGCTCGCAGGCCGCTCTGGCCCGATCGCGCTGCCAAGCGAGCCGGCGACGCCTGACACCAGCGCCGAGCCCGGCAAGCCCGCGCCGCGGCCGCTGGCGGGCCCGATCGTGCCGTTGGTAGCAGCCTCGATCTCGACCGATCAATTGCTGGGTGGACCTGGCACACGTCCCGCAGCGGTCGACGCGCTCGCCGCGAAGACACTGGTGAAGGGCGAGCCGCTGGCAGCCCCCGCGGGCCGTGCCGACGATTATGCCTGGCCACGCCGCGAGGTCGGCCGCGAGCAGGCCAAGGGCGATACGCCGATGGCGGCGACAACGCCTGACGGTGGTGCCGCTGCTCCCGGCACGCCGGGCGCTGCCGCTGCGATCGCGCCGCCAAAGCTCGCGCCGAAGAAGCCGCCGGTGCCGCAGCAGCCGGCACAGGCATCGCCGTCATTCCGTGATTTCTTCGGCTTCGGCTCTCCGCAGCCAGCGCCGCGGCAATTGGCACCGGTACCGCGCAGCCCGAACCCCAATCCCGCGATCCCGCGTCCGCCGGGTAATGTTGGGCGATCGGCGGAAGTGTTTCGGTAGCTACTGATCTCGTGTCCCGGCGGCAGGCAGAGCCGGGACCCAGCTCTTGCGACATCCACAAAGAATGGGCCCCGGCTCGGCAACGCGGCGTTTCACGCCGCATTGCGTCCGGGGCACGAGAGATGCGCGGGATGTCACTCAGCCGTAATAGCGCCAGCGCGGCGGCGGGCGGCGTGCGGGACGCGACATCAGCAAAGCGAGCGCGAAGCCGATGCCACCGGCGATCAGAAGCGAGCCGAGCGGGTTGTCCTGCACCTTCCGCGCGATGGCCTGCGAGCCGTCGCGAAGCGTGTCACCGCTGTTGTCGTAGGCATTCTTGGCGTAGCCCGCCGCAGTCTCGCCGGCGTCGCGTACGGCATCCTTGGCCTGGCCGTAAAGATTTTGCACGGTGCCCGCGGCTTCGCGGGCCTTGCCCGACGCCTGTGTCTGCGCATCGCCCGCCAGATCGCCGACTGCGCCTTCAGCGCGGCCGGCGAATTCCTTGGCCGATCCGACAATCCGATCCTTATCCATGATGCTCCTCCTCGGGGGTCAGCCGGAGTAACCGATCAGGCGCAGCCCAGTTCCATTTGGGTTAGAGAATGAGCCCGCCATCGACGACCAGCGTCTGGCCGATGATGTAGGACGACAGCGGCGAGGCCAGGAACAGCGCCGCGCCCGCCATGTCGGCCGGCGTGCCCAATCGCCGCAGCGGAATGCGCGACAGCGCGCCTTCGAGCCGCTTGGGGTTATCGGTCGTCACCTTCGTCATCTTGGTGTCGACGAGGCCGGGCGCGATGCCGTTGACGCGAATGCCGTCTTCGGCCCAGGCCTCACCCAGCGTCCGCGTCAATCCGACCGCGCCGGTCTTCGACGCGTTGTAGGCGGGATTGCCCATGGTGGAATGATAGGCCGCGGTCGAGGACACCATGATCAGCGCGCCCCTGGTATCCCGCAACATGGAATGGAAGCGCGTCGCGCAGGCCATCAAACTCATGAGATTGACCTCGACGACCTTGCGGAAACCCTCCATCTCGAATTCGCCACGGCGATAGAGCACCGCGCCCTGCGCGAGCACGAGCACGTCGAGTCGATCGAAGTATGGCTTGAACGCCTCGATCGCGCCGGCATTGCTGACATCGAGCTGCGCGTAAGACAGACCTGCGAGATCAGAACCTTCCTCCGGCGAATATTCCGCAGGCTGGGCACGTGTCCCGCAAACCGCGACATGTGCACCCTTGGCGCGGAAGGCCTGCGCGATGCCGTTGCCGATGCCGCTGGAACCGCCGACGACCAGCACCTGTCTGCCTGAGAAATCGAGCTCACTCGCCATCGCCGCCTCCCTTTTTGTTTGCTTGTTTGACCTGTCTGCGGATCGATGCCAGCCTCGTCAATCTCATAACAAAAAACAAGCACGCGGCGAGGAAACAGCATGTCTGACTTCAAGCAGCTCAGCCGGTCCGTGAAGGGCCTGACCGTTCTCGTCACCGGCGCGGCGAGCGGCATGGGTCGCGCGACCGCACGCGTGTTCGCCACTGAGGGCGCAAACGTCGCCGTCACCGATTATGATGAGCAAGGCGCGCTGGCCGTCGCGAGGGAAATCGTGGCGAGCGGTGGTACGGCGAAAGCCTGGAAGCTCGACGTCTCCGACGCCAACGAGATCAAGCGCGTGGTCGATGAAGTTGCGGCGCATTTCGGCGGGCTCGACATCATCATCAACAATGCCGGCATCTCCGTGCGCGTTGGAATCGATGACGAAGCTTACGAAGACGCATGGGCGAAAGGCATCGCCGTAATGCTGACGGCGCATCCGCGCATTATCCGCGCGGCGCTGCCTCACCTGCGCAGATCGAAGTCCCCGCGTATCGTCAACATCGCCTCGACCGAGGCGCTCGGTGCCACCGCACTGCACAGCCCCTATTCGGCGGCGAAGGGCGGCGTCGCGAGCCTGACCCGCTCGCTCGCGGTGGAGCTCGGCCGCGAGGGCATCACCGTCAACTGCATTTGCCCGGGCCCGATCCGCACCGCCATCACCGACCGAATCTCCGAGGAGCACAAGACCATCTACGCCAAGCGTCGCACCGCACTTGGCCGCTACGGCGATCCCGAGGAAGTCGCGCATATGACGCTGAGCCTGTGCCTGCCGGCGGCTTCTTTCCTGACCGGCGCGGTGATTCCGGTCGACGGCGGCCTGATGGCGCGTAACGCGTAAGAGGTATGCGGTCCAAACGTTGACATCGCCGGCCGCCGGAGTAGCTTTTTCGTCAACAGAGCGGGAGCAACCGCTCGCGGTCCGCGGGAGAAAACGCCATGACGATCGCCATCCGGCAGCTTCAGAAGCATTTTGTCGGCGAGGTTTCCGGCCTCGACCTGCGAAAGCCTCTCACCGAAGACGAGGCACGCGAGGTCGAAGCCGGAATGGACAAATATGCGGTGCTGGTCTTCCACGACCAGGACATCACCGACGAGCAGCAGATGGGCTTCGCGCTGAATTTCGGCCAGCGCGAGGACGCCCGCGGCGGCACGGTCACCAAGGCAAAGGATTACCGGCTGCAATCCGGCCTCAACGACGTCAGTAATCTCGGCAAGGACGGTAAGCCGCTGGCGAAAGACAGCCGCACGCATCTGTTCAATCTCGGCAACTGCCTCTGGCATTCCGACAGCTCGTTCCGCCCCATCCCTGCGAAATTCTCGCTGCTGTCGGCGCGCGTGGTGAACCCGAAGGGCGGCAACACCGAATTCGCCGACATGCGCGCGGCCTATGACGCGCTCGACGACGAGACCAAGACTGAGATCGAGGACCTCGTCTGCGAACACTCGCTGATGTATTCGCGCGGCTCGCTCGGCTTCACCGAATATACCGACGACGAGAAGCAGATGTTCAAGCCGGTGCTGCAACGTCTCGTGCGCACCCACCCCGTCCATCGCCGCAAGTCGCTGTATCTCTCGTCGCATGCCGGCAAGATCGTCAGCATGAGCGTGCCGGAGGGCCGGCTTCTGCTGCGCGATCTCAACGAGCACGCGACGCAAGGCGAATTCGTCTACGTCCACAAATGGAAGCTGCATGACCTCGTGGTGTGGGACAACCGCCAGACCATGCACCGCGTCCGCCGCTACGACCAGTCGCAGCCCCGCGACATGCGCCGCGCAACGGTGGCGGGAACGGAGCCGACGGTGCAACAGCAGGCGGCGGAGTAGCTGCAAATTCCGTCGTCCCGGACAAGCGCAGCGAAGCGGAGCGCAGATCCGGGACAACACCGAGGGTGTTGCGCCAGCTACGCGTGCCCCGCCTCGTTCGAGAGCATGCCGGGATCGATGCCGATCTTGCGCAAGGCGCGTCCGTATTTTTCATCGACGTCGTCGCCGAAGATCAAATCCGCGTCCGCGTCGCAATGCAGCCAGCCATTGCTCTGGATCTCGGTCTCGAGCTGGCCCGGCGCCCAGCCGGCATAGCCGAGCGCGAGGATGGCGTGCTTGGGCCCGGAGCCGCTGGCGATCGCCCGCAGGATATCGACGGTTGCGGTGAGGCAGACGCCGTCGTCGATCTTGAGCGTCGCATTGTCGATGTAGAAATCGCTGGAATGCAGCACGAAGCCGCGGCCGGTATCGACCGGGCCGCCGCGCAGCACCTTCATGCTTTCGGCATTCTCGGGCAGCTTGATGTGCTCGCCCTTCTTGACGATGCCGAGCTGCACCAGCAATTCCGGGAAATCGATGCTGCCAGCCGGATGATTGACGATGATGCCCATCGCCCCCTCCGCCGAATGGGCGCAGAGATAGATCACCGAGCGTTCGAAGCGGGAATCGCCCATCACGGGCATCGCGATCAGGAGCCGGCCGTCGAGATAGCCGGCCGAATTGGGAAATGCTGAGCCCGAGATCCGGGTGCTGTCGCCAGTCCTTTTGCCAGTAGGAGCCATCGGTGGAGCACTCCGGTTTCAATTCCTATCCTGATGTCGGGCCCGGCCGCTGTCAAATCAAGGCTTGCAGAGACTTGATTCCAGTGCATCCATCACAAGCAATTCAATGGTTTGCCCCGGGGTGACCCTGTAAAGACGTGCCATGCTCACAAGAGTTCCCCTGCGTGCGGCGATTGGCGTCGTGACCACCCTGCTTGCGTCGTCGCTGGCGATGACGGCCCGCGCCGACGACGCCTCGCCATGGCAGCGCGACGGACATTCCGCGGTGCGGCTGCTGGCGGGATCGCGCAGTGGCGCGGTGCTGCTCGGCGGCATCGCCTTCCAGATACAGCCTGGCTGGAAGACCTATTGGCGCACGCCCGGCGATTCCGGTGTTCCGCCGCGCTTCGACTTCTCGAAGTCGGACAATGTCGAGGCTGTGACGATCATGTGGCCGGCACCGCTAAAGTTTGACGACGGCGCGGGCGGCCATTCGATCGGCTACCACGACCAGATCGTGCTGCCCTTGCGCATCGTCGCCAAAGCCGCCGACAAGCCGGTGACGCTGCGCGCCGAGATCAACTATGCTGTGTGCGAAAAACTCTGCATTCCCGTCGAGGCCAGCGCCGAGCTCGGCTTCAACAGCGTCGCCTCGACCGAGGACGCCAATCTGCGTGCAGCGCTCGACACCGTGCCCAAGCCCGCCAATATCGGTGATCCCAATCCGCTCACCATCCGCGACATCAAGCGCGACGGCGCCAGGAACGTGGTGGTCGATGTGGTCGCGCCGGAGAGCAGCAAGGTCAATTTGTACGTGGAAGGGCCGACGCCCGACTGGTCGCTGCCGATTCCGGCGCCGGTCGAGCACAGCCCGCCAGGGGTGAAGCGCTTCTCCTTCGAGCTCGACGGGCTGCCGCCGGGCGCCAAGCTCGACGGCGCGGCGCTGAAGTTCACACTGGTCGGACCGGAGAAATCGTACGAGTTCAATACGAATTTGGAGTGAGCTCCAATTGTCGTCCCGGACAAGCGCAGCGAAGCAGAGCGCAGATCCGGGACCCATACGCCGCAGCAATAGTTTTGCGAAAATTCGGAGTTACTAGCTTCGCGCCGCAACTTCTCCCTGTGGTTATGGGTCCCGGCCTTCGCCGGGACGACACCGAGGGTGGCGTACCCCACCCAACCGAATCTTAACGAATGGTTGCTAATCCCCAAGGCTGCCGCACATGGCTGCCGCAGCATGCGGAACGCCTGGGGATCTTCGACGTGGCCGTGATGGACACACAACCTGCCTCGACCGGATGGGCCGGCCTGATCGCGCGGCTGCGCGGCAAGTTGACGGGCGGATCGAGCGAAGCGTCGCTGACGCGGCGGTTGGCCGGCACCATCTTCATCATCCGTGTGCTCAGCGCAGGCCTCGCCTACTTCTCGCAGGTTCTGCTCGCACGCTGGATGGGCACGTCCGACTACGGCATCTATGTCTATGTCTGGACCTGGGTGCTGCTGCTCGGCAGCATGATGGATTTTGGCATCTCGGCTTCCGCGCAAAAAATCATTCCGGAGTACCGCGCCAGCGGCGAGCATGCGTTGCTGCGCGGCTTCCTCTCCGGCAGCCGCTGGCTGACTTTTGCCGTATCGACGCTGGTGTCATTCGGACTCGCCGGCATCGTCAAACTGCTCTCGCCCTGGATCAACCCGGCCGAAGAGCTGCCGCTTTATATCGGCTGCATGACGCTGCCGGCCTTCGTCGTCGCCAACACCCAGGACGGCATCGCGCGCTCGCATGACTGGATGCAGCTCGGCCTGATGCCGCAATTCGTCATCCGCCAGGCGCTGATCATCGGCATCACTGCCTGCGCCTTCCTGCTCGGCTACCATCTCGGCGCAATTGCCGCGATGATCGCAAGCGCCGGCGCGGTGTGGATCGCTATGACCGGCCAGATGGTGGTGCTGAACCGCAAGCTCGCCGACCATATCGAGCCCGGCCCCAAGGCCTACGACATCAGCGGCTGGCTCGCCGTCTCGCTGCCGATCCTGCTGGTCGAAAGCTTTTACCTGCTGCTGTCCTACACCGACGTGCTGGTGCTCCAGCAGTTCCGTCCCTCCGACGAGGTCGGCGTCTATTTTGCCGTGGTAAAGACGCTCGCTCTGGTCTCGTTCATTCACTACGCGATGTCGGCGACGACCGCGCACCGCTTCGCCGAATACAACGCAATCGGCGACAAGGCGCGCCTGTCGGCCTATGTGGCGCATGCCATCAACTGGACGTTCTGGCCGTCACTGGCGGCGACGGCTGTGCTGCTCGTCCTCGGCAAGCCGCTGCTCTGGCTGTTCGGACCGCAATTCGTGGGCGGCTACGACATCATGTTTGTCGCCGCGATCGGGCTCGTGGTGCGCGCCGCGATCGGGCCGGTCGAACGCCTGCTCAACATGCTCGGTCAGCAGAAGATCTGCGCGCTGGCCTATGCGCTGGCGTTCGTGATGAACCTCGCGCTCTGCATCGCGCTGGTGCCGCGCTACGGCGGCCATGGCGCTGCGGCGGCGACATCGATCTCGCTGACCTTCGAGACGGTGCTGCTGTTCTGGATCGTGCGGCAGCGGCTGGGGCTGCACGTGCTGGCGTTTGGAAAATAATAAGGCCGCGCTCTTTACGCCCCTCCGCCTTCCCCACGAAACGTCCATTTCGCGAGACACCGGCGAATGGGGTAAAATGACTGCCCATTCCCCGATCCAAGCACGATTTTTCTTATTCGCCCGAAGCAGTTGCATCTCAGGGAAAGTTTATTCTACGTCGTATTGCCCAACTGACGAGATAAACCTAAGATTCCCCAGACCATGATTGATCCGCTCTACGTCGCCTCCGGATTTGGCGTCGGCCTGCTTGTCGGGATGACCGGCGTGGGTGGTGGCTCGCTCATGACACCGCTGCTGATCCTGCTGTTCGGCATCCACCCCTCCACCGCTGTTGGCACCGACCTGCTCTATGCCGCCGCGACCAAGACTGGCGGCAGCGTGGTGCACGGCTGGTCGCGCAGCGTGCACTGGCCGGCGGTGCTGCGGCTCGCCTGCGGCAGCATTCCGGCAAGCGCCCTCACACTGTTCGTGCTGTGGAAGCTCGATCTCAGAAACGACGCCGAGCGTAACCTTGTCAATCTGGTGCTGTGCCTGGCGCTGATGCTGACGGCGATCTCCCTGATCTTCCGCAAGTCGATCATGGAGCGCTATCGCCGGCGCCTGGAGCAGGTCGACGAGCGCGCCACGGCGGTCGCGACCGTCGTCACCGGTATCGTGCTCGGCGTGCTGGTATCGATTTCATCGGTCGGCGCCGGCGCGGTCGGCGTCACCGTGCTGCTGCTGCTTTATCCGCGCCTGCCGATGGCGACCATCGTCGGCTCCGACATCGCGCATGCGGTGCCGCTGACGCTTGTGGCCGGGACCGGCCACTGGATGCTCGGCTCGGTCGACTGGCATCTGATGGGGGTTTTGCTGCTGGGTTCGCTGCCCGGCATCATCCTCGGCAGCTACAGCGCGACGCGGGTGCCGGAGACGGTGCTGCGCGTCGCACTCGCCAGCGTCCTCATCGTGGTCGCCGGCAGGATCATGTTCACGGAATTGAACCTGTCATCGGCCATCGTGACGGCCCTGGCCTGGAGCCATTGAACGAAAAACGGCGGTAGCATCCCGCTCCCGCCGCTTTCGTAACGCGATCGAGGGCCCTACTCCGCGGTCCAGCCGCCGTCGATCGAGAGGTTGGTGCCGGTGATCTGCGCGGCATCGTCGCTGCACAGGAACAGCGCCAGTGAGGCGACCTGCTCGGAGGTGACAAACTCCTTGGTCGGCTGCGCATCGAGCAGCACGTCGTTGATGACCTGCTCGCGCGTCAGGTTGCGCGCCTTCATCGTGTCGGGGATCTGCTTCTCCACCAGCGGGGTCCAGACATAGCCGGGGCTGATGCAGTTGCAGGTGATCTTGTTGGTCGCGACTTCCAGCGCCACGGTCTTGGTCAGGCCGGCGATGCCGTGCTTGGCCGACACATAGGCCGATTTGAAGGGCGAGGCGACCAGCGAATGCGCCGACGCCGTGTTGATGATGCGGCCCCAGCCCTTCTTCTTCATGCCGGGGACGGCAGCGCGAATGGCATGGAAGGCCGAGGACAGGTTGATCGCGATGATCTGGTCCCATTTCTCCGGCGGAAATTCCTCGATCGGCGAGACGAACTGGATGCCGGCATTATTGACGAGAATATCGACCGAACCGAAGCTCTTCTCGCCGAGCGCGATCATTCCGGCGATCTCGGCCGGCTTGGTCATGTCGGCGGGCGAGTAAACCGCCTTCACGCCAAAATCGGACTCGATCTTCGCGCGCTCCTTCTCGATATCCTCGGGCGAACCGAAGCCGTTGATGACGACATTGGCACCGGCGGCGGCAAAGGCGCGCGCATAGGCGAGCCCGATGCCGCTGGTCGATCCGGTCACGACGGCGTTCTTGCCTGACAGACTACCCATATTATTCGCTCCTTTTTGGCGGGGGCGCGGTGACGTCCCCCGTGAGATCGTAGGTGACCATGGTCTCGTCGGACTGCGGCCGCTCGAGCCAGTCCTTGTGGCGCATCGACAGATGCACGTCGCGCACGCCGCCTTCCCAATGCTCGACCATGGCGACATGCGAGAAGTCGTAGTCCTTGGACGAGGATTCGTAGTTCTTGCTGCGATAGATCAGGTGCACCACCGTGACGGTGCTTTCACGCGACGCTTTCGCAAGGAATTCGACGGAGGGATCGTTCTTCAGATAATCCGGCAATTTGCCGATCAGATCGCGCACCGCCCTGCGGGCGTTGTGGATCTGCTTGTTCTTGTCGGTGTTCATCCGCGTGCGGCTGGAGAAGCGAATGTCCTTCTCGCGCTCGGCGGCCTCGAGCAGCGAGTTGGGCAGATCACCGCGGGCGCTGAACAGGTCGACCTGGAAGATCAGGAGGTCGCGATCGATCTCCGCGTCCAGCACGAAGTCGAGCGGCGTGTTGGAGGCGATGCCGCCGTCCCAATAGTGCTCGCCGTCGATGATCACGGACGGAAAGCCGGGCGGCAGCGCGCCGGAGGCCATGATATGCTCCGGGCCGATCTTCTTGCCGAGCTTCTTGAACTCGTAATTGTCGAAATATTTGAAATTGCCCGAGGTGACGCCGACGGCGCCGACCGACAGCCGCGTCTTGAGGTCGTTGATGCGGTCGAAGTCGACCAGCCGCTCCAGCGTCTTCTTCAACGGCGCGGTGTCGTAATAGCTTTCCGCTTCGGGATGGCCCGGCGGCCACATCGGCGCCGGCGGGACGCGCGGGACGAAGAAGCCCGGCACGCCGAAGGTCGCGATCAGCGCCGCGCTGGTGGAATTGAACAGCTCGCGGCTGTGATCGCTCTTGCCGATCGGCTTCCACGGCACCGGCGCGGAGACCATCTCCCAGAATTCCTTGAGCCGCTTGACGCGGGCGTGGCCCTCGTTGCCGGCGATGATGGCGGCGTTGACCGCGCCGATCGAGATGCCGGCGACCCATTCGGGCTCGAAGCCATAGCCGCACAGCGCCTGATAGGCCCCGGCCTGGTAGGAGCCGAGCGCGCCGCCGCCCTGTAACACCAGGACGCGTTGCGCATTCGCGGGGACACTGGCGGCTTCGGGACTGTGATCTGTCATGCCGGAACAATAGCAGAAGGCGAGCGACCGTGGCGACAGTTCGCCGCGGCGTCAATGCATCCCGGGATCAAGTCTGGCTTATCGGGAGTCCGTCGACGCCAGGATCATGGTCCAGAACACCTTGTACTTGGTGCCTGGAGCATAGCCCGCCGCTATGCCCAATTTTGTGACACCGCTCTTGAGCATGTTCGCCCGGTGCGGAGGCGAGTCGCGCCAGCCGGAAAATGCTTCCGCCAGAGTATGATAGCCGGCCGAGACGTTCTCGACCGCCACGGCGGCCGGATAGCCACCGGCGCTGAGGCGTTTGGCGAGCGGCGCGCGGACGTCATGGTCCATTTTGTTGGCAGCGGCCATGGCCTGGGACTGGGATTCCGCAAGTCGCATCAGGTCGGGATCGATGATGACGGTGCCGAGCCCGTTGTTCTGGCGGTATTGCGAGATCATGATCGCGGCGGCCTGGGCATCCAGCTTCGAGCCCGGCACGGACATATCGGCATACATGGACGGCTGCTGGACCGGCGCTTCGTTGCCCGCACAGCCGGCAAGAAGCAAAGTGATTGATATCGCGGCCGCAGCGCGCATGTGCAGGAGCCCCCAAATGAGGGGCCGTTGTTGCATACCAACCGTGGCTGAAAGGTGAATTTTGCGGAAAATTTGAGCCTTCGGCTGGCGCACCTAGCCCGCAAATATCCGGTAGCGGCGGGGGTTTAGGCCGATGGCGTCCCCGGTGCGGAGTTCCTTGTCGCGGGGCGCGTCGATCTCGATGGTTTCGCCGCCGAGCAAGGCGACCTCGGCCCGCTGCACCGGACCGAAATTCCGAACATGCTGCACGGCGCCCTCGAAGGCGCCGCTGCCGGGGGGACCGACCAGCATGTCATGTCGCCGCACGAACAGTCTTGACGCGCCAGGCGCAAGCCCATCTGCCGCGAAAGCGAGCGGCCGGTCGCCGAGCCTGATAACGCCGCCTTCGACCTGGACCAGCAGTTCGATGGACTCGCCGATGAAGCCGTGGACGAAGGCGGTCGCCGGGCTTTCATAGACGTCGTCGGGCGAGCCGATCTGCTCAATCCTGCCCTTGTCCATCACCACGACGCGGTTGGCGACTTCCAGCGCCTCTTCCTGGTCGTGGGTGACGAAGATCGAGGTGACGTTGATCTCGTGATGGAGCGAGCGTAGCCATTTGCGCAGCTCTTTGCGCACCTTGGCATCGAGCGCGCCAAAGGGTTCATCGAGCAAAAGGATGCGCGGCTCGATCGCGAGCGCGCGGGCGAGCGCAATGCGCTGGCGCTGGCCACCGGAGAGCTGGCTCGGATAGCGGTCGGCAAGCCAGTCGAGCTGCACGAGATCGAGCAGCTCTTTTACGCGCGCACGGATCGTCGCCTCGTCCTTGCGGATCGCGCGAGGCTGCACCCGCAGGCCGAAGGCGACGTTCTCGAACACCGTCATATGGCGGAACAGCGCGTAGTGCTGGAACACGAAGCCGACGTGACGTTCGCGCGCGCCCTGTGCCAGCGCGTCCTCGCCGTTGAAGGAGACTTCGCCGGAATCGGGCCAGTCGAGTCCGGCGATGATCCGCAGCAGCGTGGTCTTGCCGGAGCCTGAGGGTCCGAGCAGCGCCAGCAACTCGCCATTGTCGACCTTGAGGTCGACGCCGTCGAGGGCTTTGAAGCTGCCGAACTTCTTGACGAGATTCCTGACTTCAATCGTCACGGTCGTCGTGTCCTTCATCCAGATGATTTTCGAGAAGGGTCTTGGCGATCAGCGTGATCAGCGCCAGCATCGCCAGCAGCGAGGCGATCGCGAAGGCGGCGACGAACTGGTATTCGTTGTAGAGGATCTCGACCAGCAGCGGCATGGTGTTGGTCTCGCCGCGGATATGGCCGGAGACGACGGAGACCGCGCCGAACTCGCCCATCGCGCGCGCGTTGCAGAGCAGGACGCCGTAGAGCACGCCCCATTTGATGTTGGGCAGCGTGACGCGGAAGAACGTTTGCAAGCCGGACGCGCCGAGCGAGATCGCGGCTTCTTCTTCCTGCGTGCCCTGCTCCTGCATCAGGGGGATCAGCGCGCGTGCCACGAAGGGGAAGGTCACGAAGGTGGTGGCGAGCGCAATGCCGGGCACCGCGAACAGGATCTGGATGTCGTGATCGCGCAGCCAGCCGCCGAAATAGCCCTGCGCGCCGAACAGCAGCACGAAGACGAGACCCGAGATCACCGGGCTCACCGAGAACGGCAGGTCGATCAGCGTGATCAGGAAGGTCTTGCCCTTGAACTCGAACTTGGCGATCGCCCAGGCGGCGACCAGGCCGAACACGAGATTGAGGCCGACCGAGATCGCCGCGACCAGCAGCGTCAGCCGGATCGCCGCCAGCGCCTCCGGCTCGGCGAGCGCAGCGAGATAGGCAAGAATCCCCTTCGAGAAGGCTTGCGCGAACACCACGACCAGCGGCAGCACCACGAAGACGCTGAGGAACAATATCGCCAGCGTGATGATGGCGATGCGCACCGCCTTGGGTTCGGTGCGGAGGTTGTCCTGCGCGGCCGCCGCATGCGCGCGCGCCTTCGCGTCGGGCGAGGAGAGCGAGACTGAGTCGGCGATCTGCATCGTCATCGCATCCCCCCTCAATGCACCGGGATCCGGTTCTGCGCCCAGCGCTGCAACCGGTTCACGGCGAAGATGATGACAAAGGACACGACGAGCATGACGACCGCGATCGCGGTCGCATCGGCATAGCGGAATTCGGACAGCCGGATCACGATCAGGAGCGGCGCGATCTCGGAGACGTTCGGCAGATTGCCGGCAATGAAGATCACCGAGCCGTATTCGCCGACCGCACGCGCGAAGGCGAGCGCAAGCCCCGTGAGCAGCGCCGGCGCAAGCGAGGGCAGGATCACGCGAATGATGGTTTGCCAGCGGCTGGCACCGAGGCTGCCGGCGGCTTCCTCGATCTCGGGATCGAGATCCTGGAGCACCGGCTGCACGGTACGCACCACGAAGGGGATGCCGATGAAGATCATGGCGACGAAGATGCCGAGCGGCGTGAACGCCACTTTGATGCCAAGCGCCGCAAGCGGCGCGCCGAGCCAACCCTTCTCGGCGAACAGCGCGGTTAGCGCGACGCCGGCCACCGCGGTCGGCAGCGCAAAGGGAACGTCGACGATGGCATCGAACAGCCGCCGGCCGGGAAAGCGATAGCGCACCAGCGCCCAGACGATGATGCTGCCCATCACAAGGTTAACGCAGGCCGCCGCGAAGGCCAGGCCGAAGGAGACCCGCAATGCATTCAGCGTGCGGCGGCTGGAGAGGATGGCCCAGAACTGCTCGGGGCTCAGCTCGAGTGATTTCAGGAACAGGCCGGCGAGCGGGATCAGGATGATGACCGACAGCCAGGACAGCGTCAGTCCCATCGTGAGACCGAAGCCCGGCAATGTCCGGCGTCGTGCTGCGATTGCGCTCACCAGGCCCCCTGCTAATGCCTCTTAAGACAGCGCCCGATCAGTTCTTGTAGATCTGATCGAAGACGCCGCCGTCGGCAAAATGTTCCTTCTGCGCCTTGGTCCAGCCGCCGAACAATTCGTCGATCGTGAACAGCTCGACCTTTGCGAAGGAGTTTTCATATCTTTTAGCGATCTCGGGATCGCGCGGACGGTAGAAATTGCGCGCCGCAATCTCCTGACCTTCCTTGGTGTACCAATACTGGAGGTAGGCATCGGCGACGTTGCGGGTGCCTTTTTTATCGGCAACCTTGTCGACGATCGCGACCGGCGGTTCCGCGAGGATCGATTGCGGCGGCGCCACGATCTCGAACTTCTCCGGACCGAATTCCTTCAGCGCAAGGTAGGCCTCGTTCTCCCAGGCGAGCAGCACGTCGCCGACGCCGCGCTCGACGAAGGTCACGGTCGCGCCACGCGCGCCGGTGTCGAGCACCGGCACCTGCTGGTAGAGCTTTCCGATGAAATCCCTGGCCTTGTCGACTGATCCGTATTTCTTCTGCGCGAAACCCCAGGCCGCCAGATAATTCCAGCGCGCCCCGCCTGAAGTCTTCGGGTTCGGCGTGATCACGGCAACGCCCGGTTTGAGCAGATCGTCCCAGTCCTTGATGCCCTTGGGATTGCCCTTGCGCACCAGGAACACGATGGTCGAGGTGTAGGGCGATGAATTCTGCGGCAGCCGCTTCTGCCAGTCAGCTGCGGTGAGGCCCTTGGCGGCGATGGCATCGATGTCATAGGCGAGCGCGAGCGTCACGACATCAGCCTGCAATCCGTCGATCACCGCGCGCGCCTGCGAACCGCTGCCGCCATGCGACTGCTTGATCTCGACGCTCTTGCCGGTCTCCCTCTGATAGGCGTTCGCGAACGCCTTGTTGAACTCGACATAGAGCTCGCGGGTCGGATCATACGACACGTTCAACAAATTGATGTCAGCGGCGAGAGCCGAGCTTGCCAAGCAGCCTGTGACGAGCAGGCCTGCCATGAGCGGAACGATACGGCGGATCATGTCCATCTCCATTCACCTCGACGACATCGGCGTCATCGATGGCACGCGGGCATAACTCGGGTCGAAACGCTCCTAAGTCAACGGAACCGGATTTCCTTGTTTGTAGCCGGGCAGCTTAGCTGTGCTACGAAATCTTCATCGTGTGAATGCCGCATTCTGTCTTGGCTCGGCCGCGCCAGCGACCGGCGCGCGCGTCCTCGCCTTCGGCCGTTCTGCTCGTGCAAGGCATACACCCAACCGAGAGGAAACCCGACTCTGCCAATGGATGACGCGGCAATTTGGCGCGGACGAAAATCGCCTCGAGCTCCTCGCGCGAGACATTGGCGAA
Source organism: Bradyrhizobium sp. F1.4.3 (assembly GCF_040548375.1). Taxonomy (NCBI): domain Bacteria; kingdom Pseudomonadati; phylum Pseudomonadota; class Alphaproteobacteria; order Hyphomicrobiales; family Nitrobacteraceae; genus Bradyrhizobium; species Bradyrhizobium sp. F1.4.3. The sequence goes on along the minus strand of NZ_JBEPRN010000011.1, from coordinate 164,297 downwards.
GGGATTGAACTTCAACCGCGCGCCGTCGTCCTCAACCACCGGAATGTCGGCGCGCGCGTTGCCCTGGAAACGCTTGCGGCCGTTGATCCAGCCCGAGAACGGTTTGAGCGCACGCGCCAGCGGTTCCACCTTGCGGATGCGGCAGCAGGCGTCGGGATCGGAGAACCAAAGATCACGCTCGGGATCCTCGCGCGACAGCACCTCCTCCGCTGGCTTGACCGAGCGGACGTCCTTCAATCCGAGCGTCGCGATCAGCGTATCGCGATAGGCCAGCGTCTCCTCGAACAGCCAGCCGGTGTCGAGGAAGATGACCGGGATCGCCGGATCGACATCCGCCATCACCTTGAGCAGCGTCGCCGATTCCGTGCCGAACGACGACACCAACGCGAGCTTGTCGCGACCGACCGCTTTCAGGGCCGCGGCGATGACTTCCGCGGGCGAAGCATCGCGCAGCGTGCGATCGAGCTCCTCCGCTGAGGGCAGCGCTGAGACGGATACCGAGGAAACCTCAGGTGCAATCGCGTTCACGTGCCGACACCCTCGGAATGACGCAGCTGCATGCGTCGGTGCAGCGCCGTGATGCGGCCGTCGCCGGTCGGCTGATAGAACACCGAATAGCGCTTCGCCGTCTGTATGAAGGCTTCCGCGTCGGCCTGCTTCTTGACCTCGAAGGAATCGAAGCCGGCGCGCAGCATGAACACGAACTGGTCGCGCAGCACCTGGCCCGTGGCACGCAACTCGCCGCGATAGCCGTAGCGCTCGCGCAGCAACCGCGCCTGGCTGTAGGCCCGTCCATCGCGGAAGTTCGGGAACACCAACGCGGCGACGGCGATCTTGCCGAGATAGGGCACCAGCTCAGCGATGTCGCGGTTGTTCGGCCAGATCACGCCGACCTTGCCGCCGCGCTTCAGCAACGCATCCGCTTCGCTCAGGAAGCGCTCGGCCGGCACCAGGATGTCGCCGCCCTCGGGCAGCGGCGTATCGACGGCAAGCTTGACGAAGCTGTCGTCGGAGATCTTTCCGCCGTTAACGAGCGGCATAGACGCGCTCCTTGAAAGGTTCGACGCCGAGACGTCTTACCGTGTCCATGAACAGCTCTTCCGGCCGCTCGCGCAGCGCGAGATAAGCTTCCACGATGTCCTCGACGACGTCGGCGACCTCGTCGAACTTGACGCCGGGGCCGATCAGATTGCCGAGCGCGGCATTCTCGTCGGCACGACCGCCGATGGTGATCTGATAGACCTCCTCGCCGTTCTTCTCGACGCCGAGAATGCCGATATGGCCGACATGGTGATGGCCGCAGGCGTTGATGCAGCCGGATATGTTGATGTGCAGCCGGCCGATCAGATTGGCGAGCTCGTGATTGGCAAAGCGCCGCGTCAGCTCCTGCGCGATCGGGATCGAGCGCGCATTCGCCAGCGAGCAATAGTCGAGCCCCGGGCAGGCGATGATGTCGGTGATCAAATTGACGTTCGGCGTCGCCAGCCCGAGCTTGTCGAGCGCCTTCCAGAGCGCCGGCAAATCCCGCTTGGCGACGTGGGGCAGTGCCAGGTTCTGCTCATGTCCAACGCGAATTTCGCCGAAGGAATATCTGTCGGCGAGATCGGCGAGCGCGTCCATCTGCTCGGCGGTGGCATCGCCCGGAGGCCCCCCGATCGGCTTCAGCGAGATCGTGACGATCGAATAGCCCTGGTTCTTGTGCGCAGCGACCGAGTTCTTGCGCCACGCCTCGAAGTCGGGATCGGCCGCCGCCTGGCGCAGCTCGTCCGGCATGTGCGGCAGCTTCTCGTAGGGCGGATAGCTAAAGCGCGAGCGGATGTCCTCGATCACCTCATCGTCAATCTGCAGCGAGGAGTTGCGGATGTGCTGCCACTCCTCCTCGACCTCGCGCGAGAATTTTTCGATACCGAGCTCGTGCACCAGGATCTTGATGCGTGCCTTGTAGATGTTGTCGCGACGTCCGTACTGATTGTAGACGCGCAGGATCGCCTCGATATAGCTCAGGATGTCGCGGCCGTGCACGAAATGCTTGATGGTCTTGCCGATGAACGGCGTACGGCCAAGGCCGCCGCCGACCAGCACCTCGAAGCCAGTCTCATCCTTCTCGTTCTTGATCAGGCGCAGGCCGATGTCGTGGATCTTGATCGCGGCGCGATCGTGATCCGACGCGGTGATCGCGATCTTGAATTTGCGCGGCAGGAACGAAAATTCCGGATGCAGCGTGGTGTGCTGGCGGATCAGCTCGGACCAGATGCGGGGATCCTCGATCTCGCCCGGCGCGACGCCGGCCCACTGGTCCGAGGTGACGTTGCGCATGTTGTTGCCGGAAGTCTGCATCGCATGGATGCCGACCTCGGCAAGGTCGGCCAGCGCATCCGGCAGCTCGGCGAGCTTGATCCAGTTGAACTGGATGTTCTGCCGCGTCGTGAAATGGCCGTAGCCACGGTCGTATTTGCGCGCGACATGGGCGAGCTGCCGCAACTGGTTCGACGCCAGCGTTCCATAGGGAATCGCGACGCGGAACATGTAGGCGTGCAGCTGCAGATAGACGCCATTCTGGAGCCGCAGGATCTTGAACTCGTCCTCCGTGAGCTCGCCGGAGAGTCGGCGCTTCACCTGGTCGCGGAACTCCGAGACGCGCTCGTTGACGAGCGTGCGGTCGATTTCATCGTAAGCATACATGAGTGAGTGCCTTAAACCTGGACCGGCTGCCCGATGGTCACGCCGGTGCGGCGAATCTGTTCGCGCAGATTGCCGGGTTCAACCTTGCCGTCCTCGCCGATCTGCACCGGCGCGATATAGGGACCGATCGCTCCGACGTCATCGGCGACGGACTCCGCGAGCAGCGCTTTTGCCTCGTCGGAGTTGCGCACGATCGCGGCCTCGGACAGGTCCGCAGACCAGCTCTTGGCGGCGGTGCGGTAAACCACGATGCCGTCCCAGGTACGATTGGCGGTCACGACCGAGGGGCCGGCGATTTTGATTTTCTTTTGTTCAAGCGGGGAGGTCATTCGGCTGCATCCAGGAGGTCAGAGATGATTTGCTTTGGGGTTTTCTCGGGGGTTTCGCGGCGAAGCGAACCGGCATGCCGGACCACGTCGCCGATGATGAGGATGGCGGGACCCCCATTGGTCCGCCGCACCAGCTCGGGCAGGTCGCGAAGCATACCGATCGCGCCTTGTGCATCGGGACGCGTGACCCGGGCGAACACACCGACCGGCGTCTCCGGCGAACGGCCGGCGGCGAACATGCCGGCGCGTATCGCGGGCGCCGCAGTCATGCCCATGTAGACCACGACGGTCATCCTGGTGTCGGTCAGCGTCGACCAGTCCACGGCTTCCGCATCGCGCGCCTTGTGCGCGGTGAGGAAGGTGATGCGGGTCGCTTCGTGACGGTAGGTGAGTGGCACCTCGAAATCGGCGGCGCCGCCGAGCCCCGCGGTGATGCCGGGAATGATCGAATAGGCGATACCGGCCGCGCGCAAGGCTTCGACCTCTTCGCCGCCGCGGCCGAACACGAAGGGATCGCCGCCCTTTAGCCGCACCACGCGCTGACCGGACTGTGCGGCCTCGATCATCCGCTTGTTGATGGCGTCCTGGCCGATGCCGGGCTTGCCGACGCGGCGGCCCACCGGAATGCGCGTGGTGTCGCGGCGGATGCGGTCGAGAATTTCGGGAGAGACCAGTTCGTCGTGGAAGACGATGTCGGCGTCCTGCAATGCGCGCAGCGCCTTGATGGTGAGCAGGTCGGGATCACCGGGGCCGGCGCCGACCAGCGTGACGGAGCCCTCCGGCTTGTCGGCACGTGCGAAGCCGGACGGATCGGAAATAGCCTTGAGCGCAGCTTCCGCCTCGCCCTTGCGGCCAGCGAGCACGGAGGCACCGATCGGACCGTCGACGACGCGCTCCCAGAAGCGACGGCGCAGCGGAAACTCGCCGATGCGCTCGTTGATGGATTTACGGAAGCCGCCGATGAACTCGGCAAGCTCGCCGATGCGGGCCGGCAGCAGCGCCTCGATCTTCTCGCGTACGCGCCGCGCCACCACTGGCGAGGTCCCGCCGGTGCCGACCGCGACCACGACATCGCCGCGATCGACGATCGCCGGGAAGATGAAGCTGGAATGCTCGAGATCGTCCATGACGTTGACGGGCAGGCCCAACGCCTTGGCGCGAACCGACATCGCAACGCCGACATCGCCCGCGCCCGCGCAGATGATGGCGATAACGCCGGCAAGATCGGCTGTCAGCGGATCGTCGGTCGCGATTTCGATGCGTGCAGCGTCCTCGGAGTTGAGCCTCAGATCGTGATTGCCGTCGATCGCATGCACGCGGATGCATGCGCCGGCGGCGGCGAGCACGCGCAGCTTGGCGCGCAAAAGCTCACCCGCACCGATGAGGACCACCGGGCCGGCCTTGAGATCGAGAAACACCGGCAAGAACCGCATGCGATACTCGCTTCCCCCACATCCGGGGTTGACTGGAATTATTTTCTATATATGTGTCGTTTCTAGCGCGCAAAGAGAAAATTTTTTCTTCTCTCCCGCGCTGCAACTATAGAATTTTCGCCTCCAAACGCAAAGTGGCAGAGATGCATCTTCTCAAGGACGATTCCGCTGCTGATCGACTGACCGGTCTGGCGCTTGCCGAGCGCGTACCCGCGCAAGAATTTTCTCCGAACCTTGCCCCGAGCATGGACCATCTCGACCAGCTTGAGGCACAGAGCATCTACATCTTCCGCGAGGCCTTTGCCCGGTTGAAGAAGATCGCCCTGCTGTGGTCGCTCGGCAAGGACTCCAACGTGATGATCTGGCTGGCGCGCAAGGCGTTCTTCGGCCGCCTGCCGTTCCCGGCCCTCCATGTCGACACCGGCAAGAAGTTTCCGGAAATGTATCGCTTCCGCGATCATTACGGGAAGGAGTGGGAACTCGACCTCCGCGTCGAGCCCTGCCCGCCCATCGATGCCGTCGACCCAACGCTGCCGCCCGCCGCCCGTTCCGCCGCGCGCAAGACCGAAGGCCTGAAGATGGCGCTTGGCAAATACGGTTTTGACGGCCTGATCGCCGGCATCCGCCGCGACGAGGAGGCGACGCGCGCCAAGGAGCGCGTGTTCTCACCGCGCGGGCTCGAGGGCAATTGGGACGTGCGCGACCAGCCGCCGGAGTTCTGGGATCATTTCAATGCGTCGCCGCCGCAAGGCGCGCATTTGCGCATCCATCCGATCCTGCATTGGACCGAGGCCGATATCTGGGCCTACACCAAGCGCGAGAACATCCCGATCATTCCGCTGTACCTGGCGAAGGACGGCAAGCGCTACCGCTCGCTGGGCGATCAGGACATCACCAACCCGGTGAACTCGACCGCGTCGAACATCGACGAGATCCTGATCGAGCTCGAACAGACCAAGGTGCCGGAGCGCGCCGGCCGCGCGCTCGACCACGAGACCGAGGACGCCTTTGAGCGCCTGCGCGTCGCCGGCTATCTCTGACCTTAGGACGCAACGCGGCTATGAACATGATCGTCACCCCCGCTTCGCCGGCTACCCCGAACGGGACTACGCGTCCGCAAGTGCGCATCGTCATCGTCGGCCATGTCGACCACGGCAAGTCGACGCTGGTCGGCCGCCTCCTGCACGAGACCGGCAGCCTGCCAGACGGCAAGCTCGAGATGCTCAAAGCCGTCAGCGCGCGGCGCGGCATGCCGTTCGAATGGTCGTTCCTGCTTGACGCGCTCCAGACCGAGCGCGACCAGGGCATCACCATCGACACCACGCAGATCCGCTTCCGCACCAATTCGCGCGACATCGTCCTGATCGACGCGCCCGGCCATGCCGAATTTTTGCGCAACATGATCACCGGCGCTTCCCAAGCCGACGGCGCGGTGCTGATCATCGACGCGCTCGAGGGCGTGCGCGACCAGACAAGGCGGCACGGCTATCTGCTGCATCTGCTCGGCGTGAAGCAGGTCGCCATCGTCGTCAACAAGATGGACCGCGTCGACTTCTCTGCCGAACGCTTCAAGGTGATCAGCGACGAGATCTCGGCACATCTGCAAAGCCTCGGCGTGAAGCCCACGGCAGTGATCCCGATTTCCGCCCGCGACGGCGACGGCGTCGCCGAGCGTACTAACCGCATCGGCTGGTACAAGGGGCCGACGGTGGTCGAGGCGCTCGACCGGCTGGAGCCGGCGCGGCCGCTCGAAGCGCTGGCGCTGCGGTTGCCGGTGCAGGCGATCTACAAGTTCGACGACCGCCGCATCGTGGCGGGCCGCATCGAGTCCGGCAGCCTCAACGCCGGCGACGAGATCGTGATCATGCCGGCGGGCAAGATCGCCAAAATCAGGACGGTCGAGAGCTGGCCGGTGACGCCGGTTGCCGGACGTCAGGGCGCCGGCCGCTCGGTCGGCATCACGCTCGACCGCGAGCTGTTCGTTGAGCGCGGCGACATCATCGCCCATGCGAACGCCGCCCCGCGCGAGACACGCCGGCTGCGCGCGCGTATCTTCTGGCTGCACGACAAGCCGCTCGCCAAGGGCGACCAGCTCCTCGTGCGCTGCGGGCCGAAGGAAAGCCGCGCCACCGTCGTTGCGATCGAGAAGGCAGTCGATCCCGGCGAGCTCTCGAGTGTCGAGAACAAGGCGATCGGCCGCAACCATGTCGGCGAGATCGACATCTCGCTGTCCAATCCGATCGCAACCGATCCCTACACCGAGAACCCGCGCACCGGGCGTCTCGTGATCGAGGTCTCCGGCCGTATCGCCGGCGGCGGTCTGGTGCTGTCGGTCGATGCCGGCCAGCGCGCCGTACCCGTCGACATCGTTCCTGTGGAATCCGCACTGCGGCCCGACGAGCGCTCCGCGCGCTATCACCACAACGGTGCGGTGGTCTGGCTCACCGGCCTGCCGGCCTCCGGCAAGTCGACGCTGGCAAAGGCGCTGGAGCGGCGGCTGTTCACCAATGGCGGCTCTCCGATCCTGCTCGACGGCGACACGTTGCGCGCCGGGCTCAACAGCGATCTCGGTTTCTCCGCCGCCGACCGCAGCGAGAACATCCGCCGCCTCGCCGAGGTCGCAACGCATCTGGCGCGTAACGGCCACATCGCCATCGTCGCCGCCGTCTCGCCGGCCCGGGAGGACCGCGCCACCGCGCGCCGCATCGCGGATACCGCATTCCGGGAGATCCACGTCGCAACGCCGGCCGAGATCTGCGAGGAGCGCGACCCCAAGGGCCACTACAAAAAGGCCCGCGCCGGCGCGCTCGCGTCGTTCACCGGCATAGGTAACGACTACGAGACGCCGGAAGCCGCCGAGCTCGTGATCGACACGTCTGCGCGGACAGTCGCGAACGCGGCTGACGAGATCGAGCAGATGCTGAAGGCGACCGGTGTTCTGTTCGACGAAGTCGTGGATCTCGCCGCGAATATTTGAACGCACTGCATCCGCGCATGCAGTGCGTTCCCTCCCCCCTTGCGGGAGGGTTAGGGAGGGGGTGCCACGCGGGGCCTCTCTCGATCAGCGTGCGCTGACTGCATCGTCGAATTCGGACACTCCTTTTCCTGGGGCTACCCCCTCCCCTGCCCTCCCCCGCAAGGGGGAGGGAGCAGAGTGTGCTCAGTCGCATTCACCGTGCGCAAATTGCAGGCGCCGCAAGTCCCACCTCGCCTTGACATTTTGACAGACGTCGGGGGCCTTCTCACGGCCCCGATTTTGGGGCTAATAGGATCCCGAAAGCCGCCCTTTGCGGGCGCATTTTGCTGCTGTCGGGTCAAAAGCAGCCAAAAAAAACGCCATTTCCAACAAGAAAGCCCATCATGAAACGCGTCGACGCCCACGGACTGAAGATCGCTCCCGTCCTGTTCGATTTCATCGCCAAGGAAGCTGCCCCCAAGACGGGGATCGCTCCGGACGCATTCTGGGCCGGGCTTGCCGCCATCATCAAGGAGCTGGGGCCGAAGAACCGCGCGCTGCTGGCGGTCCGCGACACGCTGCAGACCAAGATCGACGAGTGGCACCGCGCCAACAAGGGCAAGGCTTTCGACATCAATGCCTACACCGCGTTCCTGAAGGAGATCGGCTATCTGGTCCCTGAGCCCGCGACGCAGAAGGTCGAGACCGCTGATGTCGACGAGGAGATCGGCAAGATCTGCGGCCCACAGCTGGTGGTGCCCCTGACCAATGCGCGCTATGCGCTGAACGCGGCGAATGCGCGCTGGGGCTCGCTCTATGACGCCTTCTACGGCACCGACGCGATCCCGCACGATCCTTCCGAGAGCGGCAAAGGCTACAACACGGCGCGCGGCGACAAGGTGATCGCCAAGGCCAAGGCGTTCCTCGATGCCGCCGTGCCGCTCGCGACCGGCAGCCACACCGACGTTACGGCTTACAGCGTCGTTGCGGGCCAGCTCGCGGTGAAGCTGAAGAGCGGTAACGCCACCGCGCTGAAGAACGCCGCGCAGTTCGCGGGCTTCCAGGGCGATGCGGCCGCACCGTCCGCGGTGCTGCTCGCCAACAACGGCCTGCACGTCGAGGTCAAGATCGACCGCAACAGCACCATCGGCAAGGACGATCCCGCCGGTGTCGCCGACATGATCATGGAGTCCGCCGTATCGACCATCCTCGACATGGAGGACTCGGTCGCTGCCGTCGATGCCGAGGACAAGGTGCTGGTCTACCGCAACACGCTCGGCCTGATGAACGGCACGCTGTCGGCCGACTTCGAGAAGGGCGGCAAGACGCTGACGCGTTCGCTCAACGCCGATCGCATCTACAAGACGCCGGACGGCAAGGGCGAGGTGAAGCTGCACGGCCGCAGCCTCCTCTTGATGCGCAATTGCGGTCACCACATGTTCACCGACGCGGTGCTGGACGAGACCGGCGAGGAGATTCCGGAAGGCCTGCTCGATGCCGCGGTCTCGGGGCTTCTTGCCATTCATGACTTGAAAGGCGGCTCCAAGACCAAGAACAGCCGCACCGGCTCGGCCTACATCGTCAAGCCGAAGATGCACGGCCCGGACGAGGTGTCGTTGACCTGCGAGATCTTCGACCGCGTCGAGAAGATGCTGGGGCTTGCGGAGAACACGCTCAAGGTCGGCATCATGGACGAGGAACGGCGCACCACCGTCAACCTCAAGGCCTGCATCCAACGCGCTTCGAAGCGCATCATGTTCATCAACACCGGCTTCCTCGACCGCACCGGCGACGAGATCCACACCTCGATGGAAGCGGGTCCGATGATCCGCAAGAACGAGATGAAGGCGCAGGCCTGGATCAAGGCCTATGAGGACTGGAACGTTGACATGGGCCTGATCGACGGCCTGCCCGGCCACGCCCAGATCGGCAAGGGCATGTGGGCGGCACCCGACAAGATGGCGGACATGCTTCAGCAGAAGCTCGCCCATCCGCAGGCCGGCGCCACCACCGCCTGGGTTCCCTCGCCGACCGCGGCGACGCTGCACGCCCTGCACTACCACCAGGTCAACGTCATCGCGCGCCAACAGGAGCTCACCAAGGGCGGTCCGCGCGCGAAGCTTTCGGACATCCTCACCATCCCGGTCTCGAAGTCGAACTGGGCGCCCGACGATGTCAAGCAGGAGATCGACAATAACTGCCAGGGCATTCTCGGTTACGTCGTGCGCTGGATCGACCAGGGCGTCGGCTGCTCCAAAGTGCCCGACATTCACGATGTCGGCCTGATGGAAGACCGCGCCACCTTGCGCATCTCCAGCCAGCATCTCGCCAACTGGCTGCACCAGGGCGTCATCACCGAAGCGCAGGTAATGGAGTCGCTGAAGCGCATGGCCGTCGTCGTCGACAAGCAGAACGCGGGCGATGCCATCTACAAGCCGATGGCGCCCGCCTTCGACGGCACAGCCTTCAAGGCCGCCTGCGACCTCATCTTTAGGGGACGCGAGCAGCCGAACGGTTACACCGAATACATCCTCACCGCGCGCCGCCGCGAGGCCAAGGCGGCGGGTTGAGCGCGGACGTTCGAACGTCAAAGCCCCGGCTCACGCCGGGGCTTTTTTGTTGGATGTCCATCCGGGCTACGCCAACTCGCCGCTGCGCTAAAACACCGTGAGGTATTTCAACAGCGACACGACACCGATGATGATGACGACGACGCGCGCGATCTGCTTGGCGCGGCCGTCCATCGGCAACATGTTGATGAGATAAAGAACGAGGATGATGACGAGAAAGGTGACGAGTACGCCGACGAGCATCGCGAGGCCCCCTTCAGGCAAATTGCTACTGGCATATTAACGCCCATCGGCCGCGCCGGTTCCGTTCAGGCAACCCCTTACAACTTCTAGTAAATACGTACTTCTACTGGCGGACCGGCTGCCTAAAACTTTACCCTTTTCGTTTCTGATGCAGAAACCGTTCATGCGGCCAGCCACAAACGGTACGCGATTGCCGATCCGCCGCGCCCCCGTTTTTCGTGTTGCCGGGGCGTCTTCACGAATTTTGAAATGGGAATTGGGGGGACTTCGATGTTGAATCGTCTGACCGTGTCCGCACTGCTGAAGGCGGTGATCGCGATCACGTCGATCTGCGTGGTGATCGCACTCTCGCTCACCGCCTACGAGTCCTGGGATCGCCTCAAGACCGCCAACCGCATCTCGGCGATCGCCGACGCCTCCGCCGATTTGTTCAAGGCGATGCACAATCTGCGCACCGACCGCTCGACCACCAACCGCCTGCTGAACGCGACCGACCCGATGGACGGCGAGATCGAGAAATATCTGCGCGGGCTGCGCGACACCGAGATGCCGGCCATGGCACGCGCGCTCGAACGGCTGCCGAACATCGAATTTCCGCAAGCCGGCACGCTGGTGCCGGAGTTCGCGCGTCTCTTCAAGGCCCTGAGCGAGCAGCAGAAGCAGTTCTGGGAGGAGGTGGGCAAGCCCAAGGATCAGCGCCGCGCCAACCTGCCCAAGGAGTATATGGAGACCACGCAGGGCCTGCTCGACACACTGGACAAGCTCTCGAATGTCCTCGGCGCAACCGTCAACCATCAGGACGCAGCGATCGACCAGTTGCTGTCGATCAAGCAGAACGCCTGGCTGTTGCGCAACACCGCGGGCGAAGCCTCGCTGATCGTCTCGACCGGGCTTGCCGCCGGCAAGATCACGCCGGAGGGCCGCTACGCCTATACCCAATATGTCGGCGGCACGGCCGCGATGTGGAAGGCGCTGGAATTGTCGACCTCTGGCATGCAGCTGCCGACGGGGCTCAGCTCAGCCATGGCCGCGGCCAAGACCGCCTATTTCGACCCGCAATATCTCGCGCTCCGTGATCGCCTCGCCGATACGCTGGTCAAGGGTGAGAAGGCCGAGATGACGGCGAACCAGTGGAGCCCGCTCACGGTGGGCCGTCTGGCCGCCGCCGTTGCCGTGGCCGAGACCGCGCTCGAAGCGGCCAAGAACCACACGCTGGAGCAGCACGCAGCCGCGCAGCGCGCGCTGATCGTGCAGCTCGTGCTGCTGGCGCTCGCCATCGCCCTCGCCGTTGGTGCGATCATGCTGGTCAGCCGCCGCGTCATCCATCCGCTCAACACCATCCGCGACGCCATGCTGAAGGTCGCCAGCGGCGATCTGGCCGTCGACAGCGGCTATCTCGACCGCAAGGATGAGATCGGCGCGCTCGCCGGCGCGCTGGAAACCTTCAAGCAGCAGGCCACCGACAAGCTCAAGATCGAAGAGCACGAGCGCGAGCGCAACGCGGGCGCGGCCGCGCGCCAGCGCGCAGTCGAGGCCTATGTCGGCGAGTTCGAGGGCGCGGTGCGTAAGACACTGGGCGAATTGAGCGAGGCCTCCGGCGAGATGCGCAAGACCTCGGGCGATCTCTCCGCGGTGTCGCGGCAGACCAACGACCGTGTCCAGGTCGCCGGCAAGGCCTCGAACGACGCCTCGATGAGCGTCGACAGCGTCGCAGCCGCGGCGGAAGAGCTCAGTGCCTCGATCAACGACATCAGCCAGCAGGCGGCGCACGCCGCGGGAATCGCCGGCCGCGCCGTCACGCAAGCAAGCGAGACCGATGGCACCGTGCAGGGCCTGGCGAAGTCTGCGGGGCGCATCGGCGAGGTCGTTGGCCTGATCAACACCATCGCTCAGCAGACCAATCTGCTGGCGCTCAACGCCACGATCGAGGCCGCCCGCGCCGGCGAAGCCGGCCGCGGCTTCGCCGTGGTCGCCTCCGAGGTGAAGTCGCTGGCCAGCCAGACCGCGAAGGCGACCGAAGAAATCTCCGAGCAGATCGCCGATATCCAGAAGGTCGCGGGCGATGCCATCAACGCGATCCAGACCATCGGCGGCATCATCGGCGAGGTCAACGAAGTCGCAACCGCGATCGCCGCCGCCGTGCAGGAGCAGGGTGCGGCGACCCAGGAGATCACGCGCAGCACGCAATACGCGGCGCAGGGCACCAAGAACGTCTCGGACAACATCACCGGCGTCAAAGCCGACGCCGATGCCGCAGCGGCCGCCGCCGACAACGTGAAGCATGCCTCCGAGCTGCTGGAGACCCAGAGCCGCCAGCTCGGCCACGACGTCGGCGACTTCCTCGGCAAGATCCGCGCGGCGTAGCTTTATAAGCGCGCGGTCAGCCGCAGACCTCGGTGTCGTCCTGGCGAAAGCCAGGACCCATAACCATCGCACTCTGCAATGGGCAGGCTGGTGGTTGATGGCGTGCCGCCACGTCGACATTTGGGGTAATGGGTCCTGGCGAAAGCCAGGACGACGATCGGGGAAACGACGCGCCTCAAACACCGGCAGCACGAGGCGCTCGCATCGCGTCGCCCCTTAACAGCTCCGTAATTTTACGGCAGCGCCACTGTCTAAGTTTTTACCCTTTTCGGGCCAAATGCGCGCGAAGCGCCTGCCGGAGGCATGCGCGTTGACGCGTGCATCCCTTTGGTTTCGAAGTTCGTGGGGGGCTGCCGTTCGGGGCCACGAACTTCGAAACGCGGGTGTCCGATGCTCAATCGCTTGACCGTATCCACGCTGCTGAAGGCGGTGATCCTCTCCACCGCACTCGTCGTCGTCATCGGCTTCTCGCTCAACGCCTGGAGCTCCTGGACCCGATTGCAGGCGGCCAACCGGATCGTTGCGGTCTCGGCGGCCTCGGCCGAGGTGTTCAAGGGGATGGCGAATATCCGGGCCGACCGCTCGACCAGCAACCGCCAGCTCACCTCCGACGTCCCGATGGACAAGGACATCGAGAAATACATCCGCGAGATCCGCGACGCCCTGATGCCCGCGCTGGCCCGCACGCTCGAGCTCCTGCCGACGACCGATCTCGTCCAGCGTGACGCGTTCCTCGCCGATCTCGGCACACTGAACAAGACGCTGCTGGCGGAACAGGCCGAGTTCTGGACCGAGGCCGTCAAGCCCAGGGCCGAGCGCCGCGCGGGCCTCGCCAAGGAGTATGTCGCGACCGAGGACGCGCTGATGGCACAGCTCGAAAAGCTTTCGGGCGCCCTCGCCGCAAGCGTCAACCATCAGGATGCGACCATCGACCAGCTCCTGACCATCAAGCAGATGGCCTGGCTGTTGCGCAACACCGCCGGTGAATCCTCTCAGATCGTCGGAAATTCACTCGGCAGCGGCAAGATCACGCCCGAGGTGCAGCTCGCCTACACCAAATTCGTCGGCGGCACGGATGCCGCATGGACTGCGATCGAGCTCGCCGCATCGGGTATGCAGTTGCCGCCGGCACTCGCGTCTGCGATCAGCGAGACCAAGTCGGTCTATTTCGACCCGCAATATGGCGCCACGCGCGACGGCGTCATCGCGGCGATCGCCAAGGGCGAGAAGCCATCGATGACCGCCAACCAGTGGAGCCCCTATTCGGTGCCCCGCATGATGAGCGCGGTCAAGCTCGCCGACGCGGCGCTGCAAGCCGCCAAGGATCACTCCGCGGCCCAGCGCGCGAACGCCGTTCAGTCGTTGATCGTCAACATCGCCCTGCTCGTCGCTGCGATCCTCCTGACCGGCGCCGCGATGCTGGCGGTCAGCCGCCGCGTGATCACGCCGCTGCACCGGATCCGCGACGCCATGCTCAAGGTCGCCGGCGGCGATCTCGGCGTCGACAGCGGCTATCTCGAGCGGCGCGACGAGATCGGCTCGCTCGCCGGTGCGCTTGAGACTTTCAAGCAGCAGGCGATCGACAAGCTCAAGATCGAGGAGCAGGAGCGCGAGCGCAACGCCGGCGCCGCCGCGCGCCAGCGTGCGATGGAGGCCTATGTCGGCGAGTTCGAAGGCGTGGTGCGCAAGTCGCTGGGCGAACTGAGCGAAGCCTCCGGCGAGATGCGCAAGACTTCGGGCGATCTCTCCACGGTGTCGCGCCAGACCAATGAACGCGTCGAGGTCGCAGGCAAGGCCTCGAACGACGCCTCCACCAGCGTCGAGAGCGTTGCGGCCGCCGCCGAGGAGCTCAGCGCCTCGATCAACGACATCAGCCAGCAGGCCGCGCATGCCGCGGGCATCGCCAGCCGCGCCGTCAACCAGGCGCGCGAGACCGACGGTACCGTTCAGGGACTGGCGCAATCCGCGGGCCGCATCGGCGAAGTGGTCGGCTTGATCAACACCATCGCACAGCAGACCAATTTGCTCGCGCTCAACGCCACGATCGAAGCCGCGCGCGCCGGCGAAGCCGGTCGCGGCTTTGCGGTCGTCGCCTCTGAGGTGAAGTCGCTGGCAAGCCAGACCGCGAAGGCCACGGAGGAAATCTCCGGGCAGATCGCCGACATCCAGAAGGTCGCAGGCGAGGCCATTAACGCGATCCAGGCGATCGGCGGCATCATCGGCGAGGTCAACGAGGTCGCCACCGCGATCGCCGCCGCCGTGCAGGAGCAGGGTGCGGCGACCCAGGAGATCACCCGCAGCACGCAATATGCTGCGCAGGGCACCAAGAATGTCTCCGACAACATCACCGGCGTGAAGGCTGATGCCGACACCGCGGCGGGTGCTGCGGAGAACGTCAAGCAGGCCTCCGAGATGCTGGAGACCCAGAGCCGCCAGCTCGGCCATCAGGTCAGCGACTTCCTCGGCAAGATCCGCGTGGCGTAGGGCCGCTGGCGCTGCACTCTCCACGTCGTCCCGGCGAAGGCCGGGACCCATATCCCAGCGAGAAGTTGCGGCGCGAGCCACTAACCACGAGTCTTCGCCAAACCAAATCCTGTGGTTATGGCTCCCGGATCTGCGCGCGCTTTGGACGCGCTTGTCCGGGACGACGAGGAAAGTGAGGCACCAGCATCGCACCACACGCGGCGTCTCACCCTACTCCTTCGCCACCACCGGCACCTGCCGGAACTTTGCCCGCACCGATTCCGGCAACGGCGAGAAGTTCATCGCGACACCACGGCGGTCGTTGGCGTTGCGATTGGCGACGACGAGGCCGTCGCTACCCGCGACGATGTCACCTTTGCGCAAGGTGGGATCCTCCTCGACCTTGACAGGCGCGAGCCCGGCCGAATCCTTGCCGTTGCAGGTGCAGCCGGCAACGATCTCGTTGCGGTAGCGGAAGGCGTTCGGCAGGTCGGAATAGGATTTGCCGCTGTCGGTCGTGGCCTCGTCAATATTGCTGCCATAAACCAGTGAGGTTTCTGACGCCGGACAGAAGCTCTTGCAGGATTGCGCCTTGCTCTCGGCATCCGCACCTTGCGCCGGGAAGTAGCGGCCGTCGCAGCCGCGCACGCAATAGGCCGTACCACCGCCATAGGAGGCCCGTTGGCGCGGCGCATCGTAGCGCGGCATGTCGTCATTCGGGAACGGCACCCGGATCTCCGGCGGCGCCCGCATCCGGAAGCCGCCGAACAGCGCCGAGAAGAAATCCTCGGCATGCGCCGACGGCGTCAGCGCGAGGCCGAAGCAGGCGATGGCGAAGAACGCCACTGCGCCACCAGCCAGTTTGCCGATCGAACGTCCCGTCATGTGACCTCACTCAACTCTTAGTTTACCGCCGACGTCGGGATATTCAGCGCCTGGCGACCCGAGGGCAGCGTCGTCACCGCCGGGCGCTTGCGCACAGAATCGCCGTCTCGCGCCATCAGCGGGACGTTCTTCGGCAAGACCACGACCTTGGCGCCGACATTGACGCGATTGAACAGGTCGGTAACGTCCTCGTTGGTTAGGCGAATGCAGCCAGACGAGACGAACTTGCCGATCGTGGTGGGGTCGTTGGTGCCATGGATGCGGTATTCGCTGGAGCCGAGATACATCGCGCGCGCGCCGAGCGGATTGCCGGGGCCGCCGGCGACGAAACGTGGCAGATAGGGCTGACGCGCGATCATCTCGGCCGGCGGATGCCAATCCGGCCATTCCGCCTTGCGGGTGATGCTCTGCACGCCTGCCCAGGTAAAGCCCTGACGGCCGACGCCGACGCCGTAGCGCATGGCGCGACCCTGGCCGAGCACGTAGTAGAGGTAGGTATTGGCGGTATCGATGACGATGGTGCCGGCCGGCTCATTTCTGTCGAAGCTGACGATCTGCCGGCGCAGCCGGTCCGGCAGCACGGCATCCTCGTGGGCAGCCTGCGGCGCCTCGCTTGTATAGCCCTGCGAATAGGTCGGGTCCTGTGGATACGCCTGCGGCTGGAGCGGCGCATAACCGAGCGTTTGCGCGCTTGCGGCGCCGAACGGCACCGTGAGCAATGCGGTCGCGAAGGCAAAAGCGGCGACGGCGCGCGGCGAGAAGCTGCGACGGACTGCAGAGAGCTTTGTCATGTGCTTGCCCCGTGGGATGTATGCATCTGGGTGATGCGGCTTCCCAACAAACGCAGCAGAACCGACTCAAGTTCCACCGCCATCTGAGGCAGCGACGTCACAGTCAAGCGAACACAACTTCACGAAACCGCGATGGAACCGCGAGGCCCTTCCGGCGTTCCCATTGACCAACGGGCGCCCGGAGAACCTCCGTGCGGGAGAGAAATTGTGCGCGTCCTTCCCAGTGAACGTCTGCTCCCTGGCAACAACGAAGGTACCCCGCTTCCCGACAGCCATAGCGAGCTACCGCCGGTCATTCGCCGCACCGAGTTTGTCGCCTATGCACTCGCCGGTCTGCTCCTGATCGCCGTGGTCGCGGTGCTCTATTTCGCCAAGGCGTTCTTCCTCCCGGTCGTGATGGCCGTCGTCGCCGGCACCATGCTCTCGCCGGCCGCATCTTTCCTGGAGCGACGGGGTGTGCCACGCGCCCTCGGCGCCGTGCTCATCGTGATCGCGGTGACTGCGGTCGTCGCCTTCGTCATCGCGCTCATTGCCGCGCCCGTACTGGAGTGGAGTTCACGCCTGCCGGAGCTGGGGGCGCAATTGAAGGAGAAACTGCACGTCTTCGACCGGCCGCTGGCGCTGTGGAAGGAGCTGCAAACCATGGTCGGCGGCTCCGACGGAATGCCGAGCCTCCCGCTGCCGAAAATGGAATGGGTGCAACCGACGCTGGAATTCCTGTCGCCAACCTTCGCCGAATTCCTGCTGTTCTTTGCGACACTGATCCTGTTCATTGCAAGCTGGCGCGATTTGCGACGCGCGATGATCATGAATTTCGGCGATCGCGATGCGCGGCTGCGCACGCTGCGGATCCTCAACGAGATCGAGGTTCACCTCGGCAACTACCTCCTGACCGTCACCGTCATCAATATCGGTGTCGGCATCGCCACCGGCATCGTCTGCGCGGTCATCGGCATGCCCAACCCAGCCGGGCTCGGCGCGCTTGCGGCTGCGCTCAACTTCATCCCGATCATCGGGCCGATCGCGATGTTCGTCGTGCTGGCTGTGGTCGGGCTGGTCGCCTTCCCGACCATTGGCGGCGGGCTGATGGCGGCACTCGCCTTCGGCGGCGTCACCTTCATGGAGGGACATTTCGTCACGCCGACCATCATCGGACGCAGGCTGTCGCTGAACGCGCTCGCCGTGTTCATCGCGCTGGCGTTCTGGACCTGGCTGTGGGGACCGATGGGGGCATTCCTGTCGTCGCCGCTCCTGATCGTCGGGCTGATCCTGAAAGAGCATCTGCTGCCGGAGAATTCGCCGCAGCTTCCGCAGGGGTGACGGGCTCCCAGCAACGGAACTTCCGTCATAACGAAACGTTTTCCGCCCATCTCACCGCCAACAGTTCGGAGCCCGCAATGTCAATAACCGACGGCGAAGCCAGGATGAGAGACTGGACTGACAAAGCCACCGCAGAACGCCTCGAGAAGGATGTAGCAGCCGTGAAAAACGATATCGCCGCCCTCACCGACCAGATCACCGACGCTCTCAACACGTTTGCCAACGCGAGCGGCAAGCAGGCCCGGCGTAGTTACAAGCAGGCTCGCGAGAACATGGATTCGACGCTCGACGACATGTCGGAACGCGGCAGCGCGATGATGGGCGCCGCACAGGACGCTTACGGCTCGATCGAGGAGACGCTGGAAGACGCGATTACCCAGCGCCCGCTCGCGACCGTCGGCATCGCGCTCGGCATCGGCTTCCTGATCGGCGCCGCCTGGCGCCGGTAAGGCGACCGATATTGTGATGACGGCGGCGTTTCGCGCCGCCGCCTTTGGCTGCGGGGGATTTGAGGAGCGAGGGCCATGTTTCAGCGCATTATCGACGGCATCAGCGCATCGACCGGCACGACGCTGCGGCTGACGTCGCTTGCCGCAGGCGCAGCCTTCGCGCTCTTTATCACCACATGTTTCCTTTGCGCCGCCGCCTTCATCTCGGTTCTGGAGCAATATGGCCCGGTGCAAGCCTGCCTCGTGGGCGCTGGCATCTTCTTCCTGCTGACGCTGGCGGCGGCGACGACGTATTGGGGCTACAAGCGGCAATTGCGGAAAGAAGCCCAGCTTGCCGCTGAACGTGCCGCCAAGTCGACGGCCTCGAGCATGCTCGCCGACCCGATGCTACTCGCCACGGCACTCCAGATCGTCCGGGCCGTGGGCGTCAAGCGGCTCTTGCCGATCCTGGCGATCGGCGGCGTCGCACTCGGGATCATGGCAAGCCGGGCCGGCGCATCGGATGAGGCTTCGGCCGAGCCTGCCGAGTAAGGATGAGACCGCATTAAGAAAGTTGCGCCGCCGACCGGACAAGCAGGTGCGCCGGAATTCAACGCCCGACCTTTGCGTAATTTTTCATCAGCCGCAGTAAATCCGTCCTCACTCACGCAAACGCTACTCGGTTAGGCAGGCGGTTGCCGCTAAAAGCATCGCCCCTGATTCCAAAAGTCATTTTCCACAATGAAACCGTCCGTCAAGACGAACCTTGCCGCATTCCATCACGACGCCAGGCTCTATTTGACGCTCGGCATCGCCAACTGGTCGGTCTTCGTCGACCACATTCCGAACAATGTCGTCAACCTGCTGACGCTGCGAAACTTCGGCTTCAGCGGCGCCGCCGATCTGTTCGTGTTTGTGGTTGGCTACGGGGTCGCCATCATCCACGGCAAGATGGCGCTGGAGCGCGGCTACGTCGTCGCGGCGACGCGTATCTTCCGGCGCGTCTGGCGGCTCTATGCCGCCTATGTCGTGCTGTTCGTGATCTATATCGACACTATCGCCTACGTCGCCTCGCAATCGATGGCGCCTGAGATCATCCACGAATACAACATCTCAGGGATACTCGAGCACCCGCTGCGCATCCTGGTCCGTGGCCTCGTGCTCCAGGAAGAGCCGCTCAACCTTGACCTCCTGCAGCTGATGATCCCGCTGATGGCGTTCTTTCCGTTCGCGCTATGGGGGCTGTTGCGACGGCCGAACCTGACGCTGGTGCTGTCTGTCGCTTTCTATTTTACCGCGCGCTGGTTCGACTGGAATTTTCGCGCCTATCCGGACCAGGAATGGACCTTCAATCCGTTCTGCTGGCAGATGCTGATGGTGCTGGGCGGCTGGTTCGCCGTCACCGGCGCGTCCGGCCGCGCGCTGCACAACATGGCCTGGCTCCGCATGCTCGCGGGCGCCTACATCGTGGTCGCGATGGCCATCACGTTGATGCGCCATTCACCGGCGCTGTCCGCCTACCTGCCGGATATCGTGCTCAACAGCATCTCGCCAACCGACAAGGAAAACCTCGCGCCCTATCGCGTGGTCCACTTCCTTGCGCTCGCCTTCCTCGCGACCCACCTCATTCCGCCCGACCACCCGGGCTTGCAATGGAGGTCGCTTCAGATGGTGATCAGATGCGGCGAGGAATGGCTCGCCGTGTTCTGCGTCGGCGTATTCCTGTCCTTCGCCGGCCATCTCATCCTGATCACCGGCGCCAATTTGGTCCTGATGCAGATCGGGGTGAGCCTGGCCGGCTTCGCGGCGATGACCGCGGTCGCCTATTACATCTCCTGGTCGAAGCGGCAGGACGAGCCTGCGGCCTTGCGGCAGCGGGCCTAGGGTCTCGGCCTATGCGCGATTTGTGCTAGGCACGAACCGCACGGCTGCGCTATGCCGGGTCAAGCGGCCGCGGCTGAAGCGCGGTCTCTGCGCGAGGGGACCGGGCGAAGTCATGGCGAAAGGCACGAGCGAAACGGCTGAAACGGCACCCCGGCGCGGCCGGCCACGCTCGATCGAGACCACCAACGCCATCCTCGAAAGCGCCTATACGCTGATGGCCACGACCGGTCTCGCCGCCACCACCATCGATGCCGTCGCGCGCCACTCCAACGTCTCCAAGATGACGATCTACAAATGGTGGCCGTCGCGGGAGGCGCTGCTGATCGACGCCTTTCTCCATCACGCGGCGCAAATGCTGCCGCTGCCGCCGGCGAGCGCAGGCAGTCCCGCCGCACGCGCCAGGCGCCACGCCGCAGCCTATGCGGAGGCCTTGCAGGGCGAGTTCGGCAAGGTGCAGCTCGCCGTGATCTCGGAATGCATCTCCAAGACCGGCTCGGCGGAGCTGTTCTACGCGCGCTATCTGCAATTCCGCCGCGACGCGCTGGTGGAGATGATCGCCACGGGCCAAGGCGACGGCAGCATCCTGGCGGAGGGGCCGGCGGAGGATCTCTACGACGCGATCTATGGCAGCTTGTTCTACCGCTACGTCTTCGGCATCGCGCCGATCACGCCGGCCTACGCGCGGAATCTGGTCGATCTGGTGTTGCGACCAAAGGGCTAGCCGCGAAAGGTCTTCACCGGCTGTGAAAGCTTCTCCGTGCGATCGCGTTCGGTCATGTCGACCACTGTCTCCATCGGCGCGGTCAGCTCGTAGACGTAGGAGACGTCGGTGAAGTAGCGATTGGCTGTGCCGCCGAGCGCTTCGGGCGCGACGCGGTCGAGCAGGATCAGGCCGAAATCGGAATCCGGGCGGCGCGTCGCCTCGCTGGTGTTGAACTCTTCCCAACGAAACTGGAAGACCTCCTCGGGCGCCTCGCCCGTTACCGTCCAGTTCGCGGTGATGTGCGGATGCTTGCCCACCAGCGACAGGCCCTCGTCGGAATGCGAGGCAAGCTCGAAGAACAGCAGCGACAGGCTCTGCGCGGCGCGCGCGCTGACGGAGATGTCCGGGCCGCTGACGGCGATACGGTCGGCATGCGGGATGGCGCGCGCCTCGAACAGGCCCTTGAGCTTGACGCCCTGCCACTGGCTTTCGCTGAGCAGCGAGACCACATTGGACATGGCGTGGATACGGCCGATCAGGAGTTCGCGGGCGACGTCGATGTCCGAGCCGTGGCGCAGCGTGCGCGTCACGATCGACTGGATCACCGCCAGGATGTTCTTCACGCGATGGTTCAACTCGTCGATGACCGCCGTCAGGCGTCGCTCGAATCCGATCCGCACCTGGATTTCGCGGCTGAGCCGCAGGTTGTTGTAGGCGACGTAACCGAACAGGCCGCACACCATCGCGGTGATGGCGAAGCCGATCGCCGCCACGATGATGGCGGTCTGTTCGGCACGGCGCGCGGAATTGGTCTTCGCATAATAGCCGAGTTGCCAGTCGCGGCCGCCGAAGCTCACCGTGCGCGTCGCCGACGGTGCCGGTCCGTCCGGCGCGGTCATGCGGGTGGAAACGACGCCCTGATCGTTGGAAATGAGCTCGCTACCTTCTTTCCGAGGGTCCTTGAGCGCGACCGAGAACAACGACAAATCGTCGTTGGTCAGCATCAGCGAGGCCAGCTCGTAGGAAAACGTGATGAAGCCGGCAGGCTCGGTCGCGCCCTCGGGAATGACGGGAGCCGCCACGATGACGCCAATCGGCCCATTCTCGCGCAGGAGCGGAACCGGGTCGGAGGCGACCGACCTCTTTTCAATCCTGGCACGGGCGAGCATCGCGCTGCGCACCTGGTCCTGGTCGTAGCTGCGGCCGGGCAACGCCTTGGTCTCGTCGCTGCGCGGCTCGAGGTCCATCAGCACGTCGATCGGATGGGTGAGGCTCGCGGGGTCGATCGGCTTGTCGTTGTAGGCGCGGATCTGCGGCTTCGGGAAGCCTGCGGCCGCGATCGCAGCCTGCGCCGCAGCCAGCTCGTTCGGCTGGAGCCGGGCGACCCAGCCAGCGACCACGAAATCCGTCTTGAAGGCATAGATCGCCGAGCGCAGCGGCTCCAGCATGTTGGGCTTCAGCACCGACGGTGCGCGGAACAGGCCTGAGGCGACACGCGCCAGCAGCTCGCGTTCGGTCGATCTGTCCTGGACAAGGCTCGCATGCACGTCGATCGCCCGCGCCAGCGCGATCCGGTCCAGCGCCAGCTCCTGGTCATGGACGCGATAGGCCGCAAGCCCGGAGAGCAAGGCTCCGAGCAGGGCGATGAAGCCGATGATGAAACCCAGCCGGACCACGCGACTACTCAGGCGAAAGCAGGAGGTCGGCAATAAACACGGAGCATATGAACGCCGCTCGAACGGCCATGTGCCGAAACAGGGTGAAGCCCAGTAGCGGAGATAATGAAGGAGGAGGCATCTGTACGCAACTTGGGTTACCCAACAAGCTTAATCTGCCCGGCCGATCTTTCAGCCAAGGCAGGCTTGCTCCGGGCACCGGAGGTGGTTAATCGCCGTGTCCGAAATTTGTTCCGCGGCGGCGGTTTTGCCCCAGAAGTTAACGGCGGAAAATGCCTGCGCTATGACGCCGCGCCCCGCAATCCGCTCCCTTTCAATCCGCCTTTGGCCTCGATGAAGCCGACGATACGGTCGAGCCCCTCGCTCGTCTTCAGGTTGGTCATGACGAAGGGACGCTGGCCCCGCATCCGCCTGGCATCCGTCTCCATCTTCTCCAGCGACGCCCCGACATGGGGCGCGAGGTCGATCTTGTTGATGACCAGGAGGTCGGACCGGGTGATGCCGGGCCCGCCCTTGGACGGGATCTTGTCGCCGGCCGCCACGTCGATGACGTAGATGGTGAGGTCGGCAAGCTCCGGGGAAAAAGTAGCAGCCAGATTGTCGCCGCCGGACTCGATCAGCACCATGTCGAGGCCGGGGAATTTCGCGCGCATGTCCGCGACCGCCGCCAGGTTCATCGAAGCGTCCTCGCGGATCGCGGTATGCGGGCAGCCGCCGGTCTCGACGCCGGCGATGCGGTCCGGAGTCAGCGAGCCCGAGCGCACCAGGAATTCCGCATCCCATTTGGTATAGATGTCATTGGTGATCGCCGCGATGTCATAGCGCTCGCGCATGGTCTTGCAGAGCAGATCCATCAGCGCGGTCTTGCCCGATCCGACGGGGCCGCCGACGCCGACACGCAGGGGGCCGTGAGAAGTCGCCATTGATTCTTTCCTATCGTCGTCCTGGCGAAAGCCAGGACCCATTACCACCGAAGCTTGTTGTGGCGGTAAGCTGAGGCCACACCCGCGCATAACCATGAGCATTTGCGGTTATGGGTCCCGGCCTTCGCCGGGACCACGGCGGAGGATGCCGCTCGCTCATGATCTAAACAGCCGCGTGTACTGCGTCTCATGTCGCAGGCTGGCGAGATCGGCGCGCAAGGTTGCGCTGCCGAGATCGTCCAGTGTCGCATTCAGCGCACGATTTGCGGTCGCCGCGACGGCCGCTTCCAGCGTCACCAGAACGCGCTGGCTGTCGGTCTGGCCGAGCGGAATGAGCCGGCTCGCCGCCGAGATCCAGTTCGAGACCAGCGCATGCAGGAAGGCGTGCAGTGTCGGCGCCAGCGGTACGCCATGGGCGGCCGCGACCACGCCGACCGCGACCGGATAGATCAGTGGCGTGCGGCATGCCGCGACCATGGAATCCAGCCCGTCGGCATCCCACGCCGCGCGGGAGATATCGATGAAGGCGCGGCCCTGCGATGTGGTCTCGAGCTGCCGCTCACGCGACGGCACGAAGGCCGCGGCAAGCTCTGCGATATCGCGCAAGGCGACGTCTTCGCCTGCTTCGCCGGCGCGATAGGCGTGGACCAGAAAGGTCGCGTCACAGAAGCCAGAGCCATCGCCGAGCATCGCGTCCAGCCAGTCGGCGAGAGTCGCGGCGTCGACGATGTCGCCCGCCTCGACCGCCCATTCGATGCCGCTGGAATAGGAGAAGCCGCCGACGGGGAACGCCGGCGACAACCAGGTCATCAGCCGATACAGCGCCGCTGCCTCGCGCTCAGCGAGGTCGCCGGCACTGGCCAGCTCATTTGTGGTCATGAGCATGGCTGTGGCCGTGGTGATGGTCGGGATGGTCGCAATGCTCGTCGTGATGGTGGTGATCGTGCCCATGGTCATGCGCGGCATGATCATGGGCATGGTGGTCGTGACCGTGATGATCATGGCTGTGATCATGATCGTGGTGATCATGCCCGTGATCGTGATCGGCATGATCATCATGGCCATGCGCATGACCTGCGTCGGCATAAGCCCCGCCTTCGGGATCGAACGGCGCCTCGATTTCGATCACGCGCGCACCAAGCCCCTTCACCATGGCCTCGATGACGTGATCGCGGCGGATGCGCAGGCCCTTGGCCATGATCTGTGTCGGCAGATGACGGTTGCCGAGATGCCAACCGACGCGGATGAGGTGGTGCGGATCGTGGCCGCGGATCTCCAGCAGCAGCTCGGGCGCAGCAACCACTTCGACCAGCCGCCCGTCCTCCAGCACCAACGCGTCGCCGCCGCGGAGCGCGACGGCCTTCTCCAGGTCGAGCAGGAACTCGAGGCCCCGGGTTCCCGTCATCGCCATGCGGCGGCGGTGCCGATCGTCGAAATCGAGCACGACCGTGTCCGCCGGCGCTTCCGTGAAGCGGTGCTGTCCCCTGACCTGCGTCGCCCGGATCATGCGCTTTTACCTCGTTACCGTGTCTCGACCTTCTCGGGCGTGATCACTTCGATCTTCGGCGGTGCCGCGAAACATTTCACCGCGACGCGGCCGAACGTCTTCATGTGCTCCTGGCCACGATGCGGCACCAGCGCCTCGGCATTCTCCCACTGCTCGACGAACACCATCTTGCTGGGATCGGTGACGCTCTCATGCAAATCATAGGCGATATTGCCGGGCTCCTTGCGCGTCTCCTTGATGCAGGCGGTGGCGGCTGCAATGAATTCGGCGCGCGTTTCGGGCTTGATGGTCAAGGTTGCAACGACGTAGATCACGAGAAATCCTCCCGGCTTTTCTTCTGGGTCAAGATACCGGGCGGGACCTTAGACCAGGCGGGATCGAACGCAAAACCGTAAATCCCGCTCCGGCCACGCGCCGGGGACATGCGTCGAGGCGCTATTTCAGTACATGAAATATCGCTGCGCCATCGGCAGCACCTCGGCGGGCGCGCAAGTCAGGAGCTCGCCGTCGGCGCGCACCTCGTAGGTCTCGGGATCGACCTCGATATTGGGCGTGGCGTCGTTGTGGATCATGCTCTTCTTGGAGATCTTGCCGCGGGTGTTCTGCACGGCATAGAGCTTCTTGTCGATGCCGAGCTTTCGCGCCAGCCCACCGGTGATCGCAGCTTTCGAGGTGAACACCACGGAAGAGGCCGTGCGCGCCTTGCCGAAGGCGCCGAACATCGGCTGATAGTGCACCGGCTGCGGCGTCGGGATCGAGGCGTTGGGATCGCCCATGGGAGCTGCGACGATCATGCCGCCCTTGACGATGCAGTCCGGCTTGACGCCGAAGAACGCCGGCGACCACAGCACGAGATCGGCGAGCTTGCCCTTCTCGACCGAGCCGATCAGTTTTGACACGCCGTGCGCTATCGCGGGATTGATCGTGTACTTGGCGATGTAGCGCTTGACGCGGAAATTGTCGTTGTCCTTGCCCTTGTCCTGCGGCAGCGACCCGCGCTGCTTCTTCATCTTGTCGGCGGTCTGCCAGGTGCGAATGATGACCTCGCCGAGACGCCCCATGGCTTGCGAGTCCGAGGACATCATCGAGAGCGCGCCGAGATCGTGCAGAATGTCTTCGGCGGCGATGGTTTCCTTGCGGATGCGGCTCTCGGCGAATGCGAGGTCCTCCGCGATCGAGGGATCGAGGTGATGGCATACCATCAGCATGTCGAGATGCTCGTCGATAGTGTTGCGGGTGAAGGGCCGCGTTGGGTTGGTCGAGGACGGCAGCACGTTCTTTAGCCCTGCGACCTTGATGATGTCAGGCGCGTGACCGCCACCGGCGCCTTCGGTGTGGAAGGCGTGGATGGTGCGGCCCTTGAACGCCTTGATCGTATCCTCGACGAAGCCGGATTCGTTCAACGTATCGGTGTGGATCATCACCTGGATGTCGTGATCATCGGCCACCGACAGGCAATTGTCGATCGCGGCCGGCGTCGTACCCCAGTCCTCGTGCAGCTTCAGCGCGCAGGCGCCGGCCTTGATCATCTCCACCAGCGCCGCAGGTCGCGACGCATTGCCCTTGCCGGAGATGCCAAGATTAACCGGAAAAGCGTCGAACGACTGGATCATCCGCCCCATGTGCCAGGGACCGGGCGTGCACGTGGTGGCGAAAGTGCCGTGCGAGGGCCCGGTGCCGCCCCCGAGCATCGAGGTGACGCCCGACATCAGCGCGTGCTCGATCTGCTGCGGGCAGATGAAATGGATGTGACTGTCGAAGCCGCCCGCGGTGAGGATCTTGCCCTCACCCGCGATCACGTCCGTGCCGGGGCCGATGATGATGGTGACGCCCGGCTGGATGTCGGGGTTGCCGGCCTTGCCGATCGCGGAGATCATGCCCTCCTTGATCGCGACGTCGGCCTTCACGATGCCCCAGTGATCGACGATCAGCGCATTGGTGATGACGGTGTCGGCCGCGCCCTGCTTGTTGGTGACCTGCGACTGCCCCATGCCGTCGCGGATCACCTTGCCGCCGCCGAATTTCACCTCTTCGCCGTAAGTGGTGAAATCCTTCTCGACCTCGATGATGAGATCGGTGTCGGCCAGCCGCACCTTGTCGCCGGTGGTCGGACCGAACATGTCGGCATAGACGGATCGCTTCATCTTGACGGACATCACAAGCCCCGTTTGCGTTTGAATATTTGGATAGTGCTCACAGCGAAGCTCTCGCCGTTCGCACCATGTCGTCGAATGTCTTATCGAGCCACGAATTGCCGCCGCGACAACCGGCGACGACCTGCTCGGCCCAGCCGGTATAGTCGACGAGGTCGTCGCGCTCCTCGATGGTCGGATTGGAATGAATCCGCGCGCCGATATTGCTGATCTTGTCGGCGATCTTGATCAGCCTGGCGCCCGACGATTTCTTCGGCGCATCGACGATCTGCCGGCGCCGCCGCTCAGCCTTGGACAGGCTCATATCGTCGGTGCATTCAACGACGAGGGAGGCGACGCGATCAGAGAATTTCTGCGCGAGTTCCTCGCGTGTGGTCTCGGTGTCCTCGATCGCATCATGCAGCCAGCCGGCTGCAACCAGCTCAGCATCGGCGCCGTCGGTCGCGGTCGCGAGCAGGTTTGCAACCTCGGCGAGATGGTTGATGTAAGGCTCGTTCCCCCGCCCCTTGCGCGCCATCCCGTT
The DNA here is from genome assembly GCF_040548375.1 of Bradyrhizobium sp. F1.4.3. Lineage (NCBI taxonomy): Bacteria > Pseudomonadati > Pseudomonadota > Alphaproteobacteria > Hyphomicrobiales > Nitrobacteraceae > Bradyrhizobium > Bradyrhizobium sp. F1.4.3. Next base: position 136,464 of record NZ_JBEPRN010000011.1, on the reverse strand, counting down.
GTGCCGGCGCGCAGCCAGCTCAGCAGCTTCGGCGATGAGACGGACGGCGGGCAACATGGCGGTCACAGAACTCCCTGCCCCCGCGCGTTGCAAAGGCGCGCTGTACGAAATTGCCACGTCGCTTCCGTCAGCGCCCGGAGCATACCCCTCTCCCCAACCCTCCCCCGCAAGGGGGGAGGGAGCCTGACCGGCGTGCTCACCTCACTATGGATCACGGCACTCGCCTCAGCTTACGTCACAGCTTCCCCATCACGTCGCCACGGAAGCCGTAGATGGTCTTCTTGCCGGCCACGGCGACGAGCTGGACGTCGCGGGTTTGGCCGGGCTCGAAGCGGACGGCAGTGCCAGCGGCGATGTCGAGGCGCATGCCGCGGGCTTTCTTGCGGTCGAACTTCAGCGCCGGGTTGGTCTCGAAGAAATGGTAGTGCGAGCCGACCTGGATCGGGCGGTCGCCGGTGTTGGCAACTGTTAGCGTCACCGTCTTGCGGCCGGCATTGAGCTCGATCTCGCCGTCCTTGATGAAGAGTTCGCCGGGGATCATGCTCTCGCTCCTACCTGATCGGCTCGTGCACGGTGACGAGCTTGGTACCGTCCGGAAACGTCGCCTCGACCTGGATGTCGTGGATCATCTCGGGAATGCCGGGCATCACCTGATCGCGGGTGAGGACCTGCGCGCCTAACTGCATCAGCTCGGCGACGGTGCGGCCGTCGCGCGCGCCTTCGAGGATGAAATCGGAAATGATCGCGATCGCCTCGGGATGGTTGAGCTTGACGCCGCGGTCCAACCTGCGGCGCGCCACAATGGCCGCCATCGAGATCAGAAGCTTGTCCTTTTCGCGGGGAGACAGGTTCATGCGAAATCTCTTCAGTTCAACACGTCAATTCAACCACAGCCGCGGCAAGGCCGCGCCGGTGCGCGCCAGCACGGCCATCATGTCGGCGCGCAAGCGGACCGCATCTTGGGCACAGAACCGCGCCATTGCAAAGCCGTTCCAGGCGGATATCCCGACCTCGCCGGCGAACGAGTCCGATGCCTCGCGGAGACGCTCGACCAGCGCCTCGTCGCCGGGCACGATCAGGGCCGTGCCGATAGCGGCGCCGCCCTTGGCGACCGCAGATCGCGCGAGCTTTGCGCCGATATTTCCGTCGAGCCGGACGGTCTCGGCAAAGACCAGCCTGCCGCCCCGGCGCAACCGCCAGCGGTCGACGAACTCGCCCTGCTCCACCCGCTCGCCCATGGCGGTGCGGCCGAACACCACGATCTCGCAGAGCAGGAGCGAGGCCGCTTCATCGAGCTCGATGTCGAAGCGACGCTGGACGCGAGCCCGATCAAACAGGATCGTCTCCTGCGGCAGCCACGATAGATGTGCCCCGGCCGCGACCTTCAGCCCAATATTGAGCTGAGCCGCCGGACCCGGCGCGCGATAGACTTTTTCCGCAGCTGCTGTGGTCAGCGTCAGACGCGCGCGATCAGCCGCGGCGATCTCGATGTCGAAGCGATCGCCGCCGGCGACGCCGCCGGCCGTGTTGACGAACACGCCGGACAGTCCGTGGTCCTCCGGCGAGGGAAAGCGCACGCGCAGGGAGCCGGATTCGTGCAAGACGCCGCGCCGCGTCACGCCGTCGCGGGCGTGCACGTCGAACCGCACCGCGCCGCGGGCGCGGTTGGCCTCGAACACAGGCGACTCCAGGTCAGAAGAATTGGCTGACAGTTCGCTGCGCATCCGTCTCCCCAGCCGGCCGCGGCAGAAACAGCTTACAGCGCCATCTGGCGGCTGATTTCGCTCGCGTCGAGATTGGTGCGGTCGCAGGTGAATTTCACCGCGCCGCGATCCATCACCGCAAAACTGTCGCCGAGTTCGCAGGCAAAGTCGAGATATTGTTCGACCAGTACGATGGCGATGTTGCCGAGGTTGCGCAGATAGGAGATGGCACGTCCGATGTCCTTGATGATCGACGGCTGGATGCCCTCGGTGGGCTCGTCGAGCAGCAGCAGCTTTGGCCGCATCACCAGCGCGCGCCCGATCGCGAGCTGCTGCTGCTGGCCGCCGGAGAGATCGCCGCCGCGCCGGCCGAGCATCGATTGCAGCACCGGAAACAGCGAGAACACGTCGTCCGGAATGTGCTTGTCCTCGCGCTTGAGCGGACCGAAGCCGGTCTTGAGGTTCTCCTCGACCGTCAGCAGCGGAAAGATCTCGCGGCCCTGCGGCACGAAGCCGATGCCCTTGCGCGCGCGCTCATAAGGCTTGAGAGCGGTGATGTCGCTGCCGTCGAACACGATCGCGCCCGACGAGATCGGATACTGCCCGACCATGGCGCGCAACAGCGAGGTCTTGCCGACGCCGTTGCGCCCGAGCACGCACGTCACCTTGCCCGGCTCAGCCGAGATCGAGACGCCGCGCAAAGCTTGCGCCGCGCCGTAGAACAGGTTGATGTCCTTGACCTCAAGCATTGCTCAGCGCCCCAGATACACTTCGATGACCCGCTCGTTCGACGACACCTGGTCGATGGTGCCTTCAGCGAGCACCGTGCCCTCGTGGAGACACGTCACCTTGACGCCGAGCTCGCGCACGAAGGTCATGTCGTGCTCGACCACCATCACGGTGTGGGTCTTGTTGATTTCCTTCAACAGCTCGGCGGTGAGATGCGTCTCAACGTCGGTCATCCCCGCGACAGGCTCGTCGACCAGCAACAGTTTCGGATCCTGCGCGAGCAGCATGCCGATCTCGAGCCATTGCTTCTGGCCGTGGCTGAGGCTGCCGGCGAGGCGGTTGCGGGCCTCGGTCAGGCGGATCGTCTCCAGCACCTTGTCGATGCGCTCCGATTCCGCCTTGCTGCCGCGCCAGAACAGCGTGCCCTTGACGCTGTGATCGACATTGAGCGCGAGCAGGAGATTGTCCTGCACGGTCTGGCTCTCGAACACGGTCGGCTTCTGGAATTTGCGGCCGATGCCGAGCTCGGCGATGCGGGTCTCGTCCAGGCGCGTCAGATCGGTGACACCGTCGAACAGCACCGTCCCCTCGTCCGGCTTGGTCTTGCCGGTGATGATATCCATCATCGTGGTCTTGCCGGCGCCATTCGGGCCGATGATGGCGCGCATCTCGCCGGGCGCGAGCGTCAGCGACAGATTGTTGATGGCGTGGAAGCCGTCGAACGAGACGTGCACGCCGTCGAGATAGAGCATCGCCGAGGTCGCGCGGGTGTCCATGACATTCATTGCGCCTACTCCGCCATCTTCGGTTCAGTGACGCCGTCTTCGGCCGCTGCGCTCGCGGCGGTCTCGGCCGGGCGCTTTTCGTTCGGCGATTCCCACCAGGCGTTGAAGGTGCCCACGATGCCCTTCGGCAGCAGCAGCGTCACCAGGATGAACATCGCACCCAGCATGAACAGCCAGTACGGCGCCAGCATGCCCGACGTAAAGAAAGTTTTTGCATAGTTGACGACGACTGCGCCAAGCGCCGCGCCGACCAGCGTGCCGCGGCCGCCGACCGCGACCCAGATCACCGCCTCGATCGAGTTTCCAGGCGCGAATTCGGATGGGTTGATGATGCCAACCTGCGGAACGTAGAGCGCGCCGGCGACGCCCGCCATGCAGGCCGAGAGCGTGAACACGAACAGCTTGTAGGATTCGACGCGGTAGCCGAGGAAGCGGCTGCGCGATTCCGCGTCGCGTATCGCGATCAGGACTTTGCCGAGCTTGGACGAGACAACAGCGCGACAGATCAGGAAACTGACGATCAGCCCGAGGCAACTCAGCGCAAACAGGGCAGCACGGGTGCCCTCAGCCTGCACGTTGAAGCCCAGAATGTCCTTGAAGTCGGTGAGACCGTTGTTGCCGCCGAAGCCGAAATCATTGCGGAAGAACGCCAGCAGCAGCGCATAGGTCATCGCCTGCGTGATGATCGACAAATAGACGCCGGTGACGCGCGAGCGGAAGGCGAGCCAGCCGAAGCAGAACGCCAGGAGCCCGGGCACCACGAGCACCATCAGCGCGGCGAACGAGAACATGTCGAAGCCGTACCAGTACCATGGCAGTTTCGGGTAGTTCAGGAACACCATGAAGTCGGGCAGGATCGGATTGCCATAGACGCCGCGGGTGCCGATCTGCCGCATCAGGTACATGCCCATGGCGTAGCCGCCGAGCGCGAAGAACGCACCGTGGCCGAGCGAGAGGATGCCGCAATAGCCCCAGATCAGATCGATCGAGAGCGCCAGGATGGCGTAGCAGACATATTTGCCCCAGAGCGCGACCAGATAGGTCGGCACCTGAAAGAACGAGCCGGCAGGCAGCAACAGGTTGGACAGCGGGATCAGCACGCCGAGCGCAGCGACGACCAACAGGAACAGGGTCGCGCCGCGGTCCAGCGATCGCGTGAGCATGTGGGGCGTCATGCTTCCACCGCCCGTCCCTTGAGCGCGAACAGCCCGCGCGGGCGCTTTTGAATGAACAGGATGATGAGGACCAGAATGGCGATCTTGCCGAGGACAGCCCCTGCAACCGGTTCCAGGAACTTGTTGGCGATGCCAAGCGTGAAGGCGCCGACCAGCGTACCCCAGAGATTGCCGACGCCGCCGAAGACGACGACCATAAAACTGTCGATGATGTAGCTCTGGCCGAGATTGGGACTGACATTGTCGATTTGCGACAGCGCCACGCCGGCGATGCCGGCGATCCCCGAGCCGAGGCCGAAAGTCAGCGCGTCGACGCGCGAGGTGGCGATGCCCATCGAGGCCGCCATGCGGCGGTTTTGGGTCACGGCGCGCATCTCAAGACCCAGCGCGGTATAACGCAGCATCGCCAGCAGGATCGCGAACACAGCAAGCGTGAAGCAGAGAATCCAGAGCCGGTTGTAAGTAATGGTGATCTGGCCGAGCTCGAACGCGCCGCTCATCCAGGAGGGGTTGCCGACCTCGCGGTTGGTCGGGCCGAACATGGTGCGCACCGCCTGCTGGAGCACCAGCGACAGGCCCCAGGTCGCAAGCAGCGTTTCCAACGGCCGGCCATAGAGGAAGCGGATGATGCTGCGCTCAATCAGGACGCCGATCGCACCGGCGACGACAAAGGCGAGCGGCACCGCGATCAGCAGCGAATAGTCGAACAGGCCGGGAAAGCGGGTGCGAATGACCTCCTGCACCACGAAGGTGGTGTAAGCCCCGATCATCACCATCTCGCCATGCGCCATGTTGATGACGCCCATCACGCCGAAAGTGATGGCGAGCCCGATCGCCGCAAGCAGCAACACCGAACCGAGCGACAGGCCGTACCAGGCATTCTGCACCGTGGACCACATCGCGAGCGAGCTCTGGATCGAAGCGATTGCGCTCGCCGCCGCCTTGGTCACGGACGCTGGCTGGTCGCCCATGCCGGTCAGCATCGCCAGCGCTTCCTGGTCGCCGTGCGCCTTGATGGTGGCGACGGCCTCGAGCTTTTCGACCTCGGTGGCGTCGGGCTTGAACAGAAGGATTGCCGCACGCGCATCCCCGAGCGCGGCCTTGGCCGATTTGTTGGTTTCCTTCGCCAGCGCGGTGTTTACGGCCTCGAGCGCTGATTCCTCATGCGACTTGAAGACGGATTGCGCGGCCTGAATACGGGTCGTGACATCCGGCGACATCAGCGTGAGACCGCCCACCGCGGCATCAACACTGCGGCGCAATCGATTGTTTAGTCGAACGGCACTGGCGCTGTCGGGGACGCTGGCCACGGGCTGGCCGGTCGCGGCATCGATCGATTTGCCGTCGGCGCCGGTGACGTAAACCTTCTTGCTGTCCGGATCGGCCATGAGGCGGCCATCCTGGAGCGCGCTGATGATGGGATAGGCCAGCGGATTGCCGCTGCTTGCGACCACACCGATCGCCTCTTCCGTGTCGGAAAAATCGTCGTTGGCGAATTTGGCGACCGCATCCTCGAACGGACCGGCGAAAGCCGGCAGTGCGAACGCGATCAGGAACAACGAGAGCAGGAGCGAACAGAGACGGGCGGACAAATTGGCTGGCACTGTGATTGACCCCGGCAGAGATGGGTGGAGAAGGCGGCGGGATCGCCGCCTTCTCCGGTCGTGCTATGGGCCGTCAGATCCAGATCAGGAGCCCGAACCGAGGCACTTGTTGGTCTTGACGTTGTAGTTGCCGCACTTCTTCTCGACCCAGTCGCCGATCAGGTCCTTGGAGCCGTCGAGCTCCTTCGACCAGGCGTCGCCAGCGACAAGACCCGGCGTCTTCCAGACCACGTCGAACTGGCCGTTCGCCTTGATCTCGCCGATGAACACCGGCTTCGTAATGTGGTGGTTCGGCAGCATCTTCGACACGCCGCCGGTCAGGTTCGGCGCTTCGGTGCCGGGAAGGGCAGCGATCACCTTGTCCGGATCAGTCGACTTCACCTTCTCGACCGCCTTCACCCACATGTTGAAGCCGATCACGTGCGCTTCCATCGGGTCGTTGGTCGTACGCTTCGGATTCTTGGTGTAGGCCTGCCAATCCTTGATGAACTTCTCGTTCGCCGGGGTCTTGATCGACTCGAAGTAGTTCCAGGCGGCGAGATGGCCGAGCAGCGGCTTGGTGTCGATGCCGGCGAGTTCTTCCTCACCCACCGAGAACGCGACCACCGGGATGTCCTTGGCCTTGATACCCTGGTTGCCGAGTTCCTTGTAGAAGGGAACGTTGGCGTCGCCGTTGATGGTCGAGACCACCGCGGTCTTCTTGCCGGCCGAGCCGAACTTCTTGATGTCGGCCACGATCGTCTGCCAGTCGGAGTGACCGAACGGCGTATAGTTGATCATGATGTCTTCCTGGGCGACACCCTTCGACTTCAGATAGGCTTCCAGGATCTTGTTGGTGGTGCGCGGATAGACGTAGTCGGTGCCCGCGAGCACCCAGCGCTTCACCTTTTCTTCCTTCATCAGGTAGTCGACGGCGGGGATCGCCTGCTGGTTCGGCGCCGCACCCGTGTAGAACACGTTGCGCTCGCTCTCCTCGCCCTCGTATTGCACGGGGTAGAACAGGATGTTGTTCAGCTCCTTGAAGACCGGGAGCACCGACTTGCGCGACACTGAGGTCCAGCAGCCGAACACGACGGCGACCTTGTCCTTCGTGATCAGCTCGCGCGCCTTCTCGGCGAACAGCGGCCAGTTCGAAGCGGGGTCGACGACGACCGCCTCGAGCTTCTTGCCGAGCACGCCGCCCTTCTTGTTCTGCTCGTCGATCAGGAAGAGGATAGTGTCCTTCAGCGTGGTTTCGCTGATGGCCATGGTACCCGAGAGAGAGTGAAGCACGCCGACCTTGATGGTGTCGTCGGCGGCCTTCGCACCGGAAATGGAGGCCAGACCGAGCATCAGTCCGGCGGTCGCGGCGAGAACGCCGCGGCGGCTAAATGACGCCGCTATATCGTGAGTTGATTTGGTAAGCATGAGTGTATCATCTCCCTGACGCAGACGTGAAAAACGCTGCGAAACGGCCCCACGGCCGCCTGCGATTAACGGAATCGCAAGAACCATGCCATGCCCCAGACACTAGGCAAGTCATTGGGAAAGCTAGATAATTTAGCTGCAATCAAAGTTTCGCCGCAGTCTTATTGCTCAAAACTTGGGCGAATAAAATGTATGCCAATGCGGCAGCCAGTCTATTTTCTGAGCAAAAAGCTGCCTCTGGCTAAAATTCCGGCATAACTATTTTGCACCGCAATCGACGCCCGTAGCACGCCCCGCCTTGAAAGCGCCGCGCCGATGTTCCATATGATGTCTGAGATCGTTCGAATCGAGCGGTCGTTGCGAGCCGCGTGTTCTTAAGCCCTTACGGGCGTCTGGCTTGCCCCATCCCATCAAGCCATCCGACACCCCAAACACGCAGGTGTCCTCTCGACACCCTTTTGCGCGTGCCCCGCTGAATGCGTTGGGCGCCCGCTTTTGACATGGAAAGAACCCATCTTTTGACTTCCTTTCAGGACTTCGGCCTCGCCGAACCCATCGCGCGTGCTCTCGCCGAAGAGAACTACGTCACCCCCACCCCCATCCAGGCCCAGACTATTCCCACGGCGCTGACCGGCCGCGACGTCGTCGGCATCGCCCAGACCGGAACCGGCAAGACCGCGGCCTTCGCGCTGCCGATCCTGCACCGTCTGCTCGAGCACCGCATCAAGCTGCAGCCCAAGACGGCCCGCGTCCTGGTGCTGTCGCCCACCCGCGAATTGTCCGGGCAGATCCTCGACAGCTTCAACGCCTATGGCCGCCACATCCGCCTGAGCTCGACGCTCACCATCGGCGGCGTGCCGATGGGCCGCCAGGTCCGATCGCTCATGCAAGGCGTCGAGGTTTTGGTCGCCACCCCCGGCCGCCTGCTCGACCTCGTGCAGAGCAACGGGTTGAAGCTTGGAAGCGTCGAATTCCTCGTGCTCGACGAGGCCGACCGCATGCTCGACATGGGCTTCATCAACGACATCCGCAAAATCGTCGCCAAGCTGCCAATCAAGCGGCAGACGCTGTTCTTCTCGGCCACCATGCCGAAGGACATCGCCGAGCTCGCCGACGCCATGCTGCGTGACCCCGTCCGCGTCGCAGTGACCCCGGTGTCCTCGACGGCCGAGCGGATCAACCAGCGCATCATCCAGGTCGACTTCTCGGCCAAGCCCGCCTTCCTGACCAAGCTCCTGAAGGACGAGCCGATCAACCGCGCGCTGGTCTTCACCCGCACCAAGCACGGCGCCGACAAGGTTGTGAAGACGCTTGAGAGGGCCGGCATCGCCGCCAGCGCCATCCACGGCAACAAGTCGCAGAACCATCGCGAGCGGACGTTGGCGCAGTTCCGCTCCGGTGAAATCCGCACGCTGGTCGCCACCGACATCGCCGCCCGCGGCATCGATGTCGACGGCATCACCCACGTCATCAATTTCGACCTGCCGAACGTGCCCGAGACCTATGTGCACCGCATCGGCCGCACTGCGCGCGCGGGCGCCGAAGGTACCGCGATCTCACTGGTCGCAGGCGGCGAGGAGCTCAGCTATCTCCGCGACATCGAGCGGCTGATTCGGGTGGCATTGCCGCGGGAAGATCATCGCACCGATGCCGGCCGCAGCGACGCGGGCTCGCCCCCGTCACAGCAAAGGCAGGGCCGGCCGGGCCGCCCGGGCCAGCGCCCGCAAGGCGCAAGGCAAGGTGAAGGACGGCGTGCTGACGAAAGGCGTCCTGACGGACGGCATAGCGCCGGCAAGCCGGCCGACGGAAGGCCTGGCGAAGGCCGGCCCGGTGACGGCAGGCATGTTGACGGACGGCCTGGCGGTAGCCAGAAGGTCTCGAAGGGATCTCGCCGCCGGCGGTCCGGTGGTAAGGCACATTCTTCGTCAAACGACCGGCCGGAGCAGCGTTCCGCGCATAGCGCCGGCAAGCCTGATGGGATACAAGGCGTGGCCTTTTTGCGCCGTGAGAGTCGGCCGAATGGCCAATCGACCCGCAAACCCTATTCGCACTAGCCGTCCACGACCTGGAGAAATTCATGGCTAAGGAAGAGCTGATCCAGTTCGAAGGACTGGTCACCGAAATCCTCCCCGACGCGCGCTACCGCGTGCAGCTCGACGCCGGGCACGAGATCGTCGCCTACACTGCCGGCAAGATGAAGAAAAACCGCATCAAGACGCTGGCGGGAGACCGCGTGACGGTGGAGATGTCGCCCTATGACCTCGAGAAGGGCCGGCTGATTTTCCGCCACAAGGACGAACGTCCCTCGACGCCCGGTGGACCGCCGCGGCGGGGGCCGGGCGGCGGCCAATTCCGCCGCCGCTAAACGGCCATTTCGCGCGCGAGCGCGGAATTAAAATGCTGATCTGTATGCTGATCCGCCGTGGACCTCACGGCGGATCAAAAAATCGTGCACGTCAGGATTGTTTTGGTGCCTTGTTTCCAATAAAATCAACTCATCGATTTTCGGCCGGACGACATTGGCATCCACCGGTACAGCCGGTTCAGACACGCTGACGACCCTTCCAAAAATTCGATCTAACCTGCCTGCGTGAGCGGGCTCTTACATTGTGTATCTGAGAAGGGACTACCCCCATGAGCATGGGAACCGTGAAGTGGTTTAACGCAACCAAGGGCTTTGGATTCATTCAGCCCGACGATGGCGGCCAGGACGTGTTCGTTCACATCAGCGCCGTTGAACGTGCCGGCCTCGGCACGCTGCGCGAAGGCCAGAAGATCTCCTACGAGATCGTGGCCGATCGCCGGTCCGGCAAGTCGGCTGCCGACAACCTCCGCGACGCAGGCTGACGTCCAGCGCGCGCCCCGCGGGACGCGCGCCCGGATCAGCGCGAAGCGCACCAAAAACGGAAAAGGCCGTGCGGGATGCACGGCCTTTTTTCATGCGAGATCAGCGAGCGCGGCGTCCGGTTTTCAGCACGACGTCGGGACGCCGCCATAGGCAACGCAAGCAACTTGCCGCGGCCGCGTATAGGAGACATCGCTCAGCGTGACGCCCGACTTCAAGACGTATTTGACGGTCGCCGCGTATACGTAACTCGCCTGGCTGAAGATGAGGTAGGTCGACGGAATCAAGAGCGTTGACGGAATCATCGTGGTGACCGTGGTGCCAGGCGCCAGAGACGTAGGCGGAGCCGTCAGCGTGGCCTGCGTCGCACCGCTCGAGATGATGGCCGACTTGCTCCATTGAATCTTGGCGACGCCTGTTGAGTCGATATAGATCTGAGCAATCGTACTGTTCACGAGCGTATCGTCGTAAGGGGTAATGATCGACATGCTCGCTGTGAACGTGTTCTGGAGGTTGGTATCGGTCAACGTCCCCGAGGACTGCGACGTCAGATCGGACAGAGTTCGCGCAATCAATGTCATCTTGCGGTCGATCGCCACCGCAGACGAGAACTCGACGGTGCCGAAGAACATCACGAGCATCAGCGGCACGATCACCGCGAATTCGGTTGCCGCGAGCGCCTTGCTGTCCGCGAGGAACTCGCTTGCAGAGGTTCGGCTAGCCCGCAAGATTTTCACTATCGCCTGCATGGTTCTGCTCAAATCCGATGGTGCTAATAGGGCTCATTCTGGAATGCGGCCGTCGCCACGAGAAGGCGCGTGGTGTTTCTGCTGCTGCACGCCAAATTGTAGCCGAGCCCGGTCACAAAGAGCGGCCACTTGTAGTAGAGCCGCACCACGACGGTTTGCCCGGAGCTCCCTGGATTGTACCCCATGGCGCTGGGATCGAAATTGCAAGCGGTGTAGTTTGCGAGAGTTACCGACGAGAACGAGCTATAGCTCTCGACGTCGACGACGAGACTGTTGCAATCGAACAGCGCCGGTATCTGGCTGCAAACATAGGTCTTGAATGTCGTCTGGGTGCACGGCGTGCTCACGCTGTTCACCGCGCAGGCCGTCACCGATCCGGACTGCGCCTGGCCGGTCAGGACTACACGGGCGGAATTCTGCGTGACCGTCTCGAGCACCTGGCCCGCGAAAAACATCAGCGCTGTCTCGATGATGGCAAACAGCAGCGCAAAGAACATCGGTGCGACCAGCGCGAACTCGACCGCCGCGGAACCGCGGCGATTGCCGCGGAAACGGTACAGCGCAGTCCGGAGCGTGAACCTCGAAGGTGCAGGCGATTGCATCGCGTCATATTCCCCAGCGGCAGCGATCATCTGCCCGATCAGTAGCTCAAACTGATTGTTTAAGAGTTTCAGACAGTCCGCACCGGACGGACCGTGCCGTTAAGAGCAGGTTAACCACGCCGGCCCGCGGACGCAGGGAAGACAGAAATCCTGCCGCCCACGACAGGGCCGCGCGGGACCGGATGGTCCCGCCCGTTGGTTTCCGGCTGATTTTGCTAATCGGTCTTGCTAGTTCGTCTTGCCTGCCGCGCCGCCGCCGCTGGCATTGCTGCTCAGCGAGCCGGCCTGGCTCATCGTGGTATTGAAGTAGTTGTCGCTGTCGCCGAGCGTGACGCGGCGCTGGCAGAGCGGCATGCAGCTGTAGGACTCCCGCTCGACCCCGCGATAGACGGTGACGAGCCGGTCGCTCGGGCCTTCGACCTGGATCTGACGATCAACCAGGATCTCACCGCCACGATCGAGCGCGATGAAGTTGGTGGCGCCGTAGCCCTTCCCGGTCACGACGATCATTCCGCCGGGCTGGAGCGTGACGTCGGCAATCAAGGGATTGCCGACCACGATCGTTGCCACCTTGCCGGGCAGCCGCACGAGCTTGGCCTGGTCGACATTCACGGCGATGGTATCGGCAGTGGGCTCGGCAACGCCGGCAGCCGGCGAAGCTAGCACAGCGACCGCAGCCAGAAGACAGACGCGCGCATGGCGGCGCAGGAACTCTTTACGCATACTCTTACTCCCGGGACGTCACAAACCGGCAGAATCGATTTGGAAGCGGAGCCGGCGCCCGACCCGGCTAACCTGCCCGCAATTCGTGAACGTTCCGCAAATTCGCCGACTATTGTTTGAACGGATTGGCGTTTTGCGGCCCCCCGGGCCGCATGCGGTCCTAGCGGCGGAACGGATAGGCGAGCTGGCCTGCGATCTCCTTGGGCATGGTCGCTTCGTCCTTGCCGTAGTCCTGCGGCAGCTCACCCTTCGGCATGCGGAAGGTACCGAACAGCACGTCCCAGATCGGAAAGGTGCCGGCAAAATTGGTGTCGCCGCCCTCTTCGAGAGAGGTGTGGTGCCAGCGGTGGAACACCGGCGTCGCCAACACATATCGGAACGGCCCGAAGGTCCAGTTCAGGTTGGCGTGGACGAAAGCCGAATGGAAGGTGGTGAACGGTCCGACCCAGATCATGACGTTCGGCGAAATGCCGGCCATCAGCAGCACGACGTCGACGCCGATCGTGCCGAGCATCAGATTGACCGGATGGAATCGGGCCGCGGAAATCCACCCAATCTCCTCCGAGGAGTGATGGATCGCGTGGTACTTCCAGAACTCGCCGCCGTGGAACAGCCGGTGCAGCCAGTACAGCATGAAATCGGCCAGGACCAGAAACAGCACCCCCTGCATCCAGAGCGGCAATTGCGACAGCGGGCCATGGCCGTTGTCATAGAAGGCGATCAGCTCGTCGGCATCGTGAATGTTGAAGACGACGCCGGCGGTGACGATCAGAAGGCCGATCCGCATGGTGCGGGCGAACACCGGCACGAAGAACCAGTAACAGATGTCGGTCACGATCTCCCGCTTGCGCCACCACGGCGCTCCGGGATTACAGGCCCAGAAATGCTCAAGCACCGTGAAGACCACCGCGAGCATGAAAGTGATGGGGATCACCTTCTCGATGGTCTCGCCGAGCATCAGGGCGACTTGCATGGGTAGGCTCGACATCGTCGCCTCGCTTCCAAACTGCTGATCCTGTCTACGCCTACTCCGCGAAATTTAAGGGAGGGTGAAGCTGACGGCGCGTTCGGCACCGGAGCGAATTACCACGGCCGTCTTAAGGCGAAATTCACTCTGGCCAAAAGCATCAAGCCGCGGCCGCGTTTGCACGATCGAATTAACTCTACCGAAAGAGCTCGGCTCACATGCTCGTCGTGTCAACACAGCGCCGAACGAGGCGACCCCACCCCAGATGGAGTTTAGTTCATGACGAACCTGATTTCGCGTTTCGCGAAGGATGAATCCGGCGCCACCGCCATCGAATACGGCCTGATCGCCGCCGGCATCGCGCTGGCCATCATCACCGTCGTCAACAGCCTCGGCACCACGCTGAACGACAAGTTCGGCTCGATCAGCTCCTCGCTGAAGTAAGCGACCGACATTCGACGGCAAAAGCCCCGAACCTCCGGGGCCTTTGTTTTTTTGGACACGGCGAGTTCCAGTGGCGTTGCGCAGATACAGAACCGATGCCGCGGTTGCGGCGAGCGAGGCGGAAACGGCGCGCGCCGACGCCTCGGTCTATTGGGTCTGCCTTGCGCTACTGCTCGCGGTGGTCACGCTCGCGACACGCATCGCCAGCATCTGGTGAGACCGCCGGCTCCGCGTTGCCGGCTCCGAGGCTGCTGCCGCCGTTGTCGGTTTGTTTAGCACTGCCGGCTAGCATGCGACGACGCCCCGATCCGGCGACAGACCCAGGCCTCAAGACGCAGCCCATGACCCTCGATCTCGCGCGCCTTCTGCTCTTCCCGGCCCTGGTGGCGTTCGCCGCGGCCAGCGATCTCTTCACGATGACGATCTCGAACCGCGTGTCGCTGGCGCTGGTTGCAGGCTTCTTCGTGCTCGCCATCGCTGGTGGCATGGCACCCTACGACATGCTGACCCATGTCGGCGCCGGCGCACTTGTTCTGGTCGTCGCGTTCACCTGCTTTGCGATGGGCTGGGTTGGTGGCGGCGATGCGAAGGTCGCGGCTTCCGTGGCGCTCTGGTTCGGTTTCGCGCCATTGATGAACTTCCTGCTCTATGCCTCGCTGTTCGGCGGAGCGCTGACGCTGCTCCTACTCCAGTTCCGGCAATGGCCGTTGCCCTACGGGCTTGCCGGCCAGGCCTGGCTCGCACGGCTGCACGCCAAGGAGAGCGGCGTTCCCTACGGCATCGCGCTCGCGCTGAGCGCGCTGATGGTCTACCCGGAGACCGAATGGGTGAAAGCGATCGACCTCTCTCACCTCGCACTGCGTTGAAAAGCCCCGGATAAACCCGGCGTTAAGCCGATTTAGATACGCCTCATTAACCATGCTTTGACGAATAGCTGGTCAACTGCCGATTACGGCGGCGGCAGCGTCGCGGCGTTCTTGTTGGAAAGTGAAGCGTATGAATAGGGCACGCATTGTCGTCCTGACGGTCGCCATCTGCGCCGGCGGCATCGCCGCGTATCTGGCGAGCGGCTCGAACAATTCTGCGCCGCCTCCGGCTCCGGTCGCGCAGCTTCCCACCGTCGACGTGCTGGTGGCCAAGGCCGACATCGGCCTCGGCCAGACCCTGAAGCCGGAAGACGTGCAATGGCAGACCTGGCCGACTGCGACCGCCAGCGCCACCTTCATCCGCCGCAACGAGCGTCCCGAGGGCGTGACCCAGGTCACCGGCTCGATCGCGCGCGCTCCCTTCATCCAGGGCGAGCCGATCCGCGACCAGAAGCTGGTCAAGGCCGATGGCTCCGGCTTCATGGCCGCGATCCTGCCGACCGGCATGCGCGCCATTTCCACCGAAATCTCGCCGGAGACCGGCGCCGGCGGCTTCATCCTGCCTAACGATCGCGTCGACGTGCTTCTCACGCGCCGCCTCAAGAACCCGGACCAGGGCGCCGGCGCCTCGGATGTCGTCACGTCCGAGATCATCCTGACCAATGTCCGCGTGCTGGCCATCGACCAGGCGCCGAAGGAGAAGGACGGTCAGAACACGGTGGTCGGCAAGACCGTAACCCTCGAGCTCAATCCCGCGCAGACCCAGACGCTGTCCGCCGCCCGCCAGAGCGGTACGCTGTCGCTGGCGCTGCGCAGCATTGTCGACGTCAAGATGAGCGAAATCACGCTCGATGATTCCGCGCAGAAGCGCGACGGCATTTCGATCATTCGCTACGGCATTCAGAGTCAGACGGCGAAGGTACGATGAGGACTGGCGATATGAAATGCAGGGCATATCTGGCGACGAAGCGAACCGCAATGGTCCGCGCCCTGTCGTTTTCGGCCGCTGTCGCGCTGACGCTCAACCCCGCGCTGACCCCCGTGGTCGCCGCGGACTACCGTCCCGTGGCGCCGGTTGCGGCCGACGGCCAGATGAACGCGCGCTTCCTCTCGCTCGGCATCGGCAAGTCGATCGTGATCGACCTGCCGCGCGACATCAAGGACGTGCTGGTCGCCGATCCCAAGATCGCCAATGCGGTGGTGCGCTCGTCCCAGCGCGCCTACATCATCGGCGCCTCGGTCGGCCAGACCAACATCGTGTTCTTCGATTCCGCCGGCCAGCAGATCGCGGCCTATGACATCGCGGTCAAGCGCGATCTCAACGGCGTGCGTGCCGCGCTGAAGCAGATCCTGCCCAATTCGGACATCCAGATCGACGGCCTCGGCGACGGCGTCGTCCTGAGCGGCTCGGCGGCCAACCCGATCGAAGCGCAGCAGGCCAACGATCTCGCCGCGCGCCTCGCCGGCGGCGCCGACAAGGTGGTGAACTCGATCGTGGTCCGCGGCCGCGACCAGGTCATGCTGAAGGTGACGGTGGCCGAAGTCGCGCGCAACATCGTCAAGCAGCTCGGCATCGATCTCACCGCCAACCTCAATTACGGCACCTCGGTGGTGAGCTTCTCCAACTCCAACCCGTTCACGGCGCTTGGCCACAATCTTGTTGATGGCAACAGCCTGACCACGAAGTTCGGCGCGACCCCGTCGGTGCAGGCCACCCTGCGCGCGATGGAGACCGCAGGCGTGATCCGCACGCTGGCCGAGCCGAACCTGACGGCGATCTCGGGTGAATCGGCGACCTTCATCGCCGGCGGTGAATTCCCGGTGCCCGCAGGTTATGCCTGCGATCCCACCACGCATGTCTGTACCACCCAGATCAGCTTCAAGAAGTTCGGCATCTCGCTCAATTTCACGCCCGTGGTGCTGAGCGAAGGCAAGATCAGTCTGCGGGTGATGACCGAAGTGTCGGAACTCTCCAACGACAATGCGATCACGCTGTCGCAGGCCGTCACCTCGACCTCGGTGAACTCGCTGACGGTGCCCTCGATCAGGACCCGCCGCGCGGAGACTTCGCTCGAAATTCCTTCCGGCGGCGCAATGGCAATGGCCGGCCTGATCCAGCAGCAGACCAAGCAGGCGGTCAGCGGATTGCCGGGCCTGATGCAGCTCCCGGTCCTCGGCAGCCTGTTTCGCAGCCGCGACTTCGTCAACAACTCGACCGAGTTGGTCGTGATCGTGACGCCCTATATCGTGCGCGCGGTGGCGCAGAAGGATCTGTCGCGGCCGGATGACGGTTTCTCGGCGCCCGCGGATCCGCAGGCAGAACTGATCGGCAACATCAACCGCATCTACGGCGTGCCCGGCAAAACCGAACCGGCACGCAACTACCGCGGCACTTATGGCTTCATCACCGACTGACGCGGAACGGGACTTCGTAATGATCACAAAACCACCCCAGATTCGCAGACGCGCCGCCGGCTTCGGTGGCCTGCTGGTTGGTATCGCGCTCGCGCTCGGTGGCTGCCAGCATGACGAAGTGGCCACCGCTTCCATACCCGACGACTACAAGCAGCGTCATCCGATCGCGATCGAGGAGCAGAACCGCTCGATCGTCGTCTTCGTCGGCCACGCCCGCGGCGGACTGACGGCCGCCCAGCGCGCCGACGTGATGGGCCTGGCATCGACCTGGCTGCACGAGGGCACCGGCGCCATCCATATCGACGTGCCGTCCGGAACGCCTAATGCACGTCCGGTGGCGGAGTCGATGCGTGAGATCCAGGCGATGCTGGCCGCGGCAGGCGTTCCCGCGCGAGGCGTCATCGCTCGCCCCTACCAGCCGGAAGACAAGCGCTTCCTGCCGCCGATCCGGCTGACCTATTCCAAGATCGCCGCGGTCGCGGGCCCCTGCGGCCTGTGGCCGGACGACATCGGCCCCTCGATGAAGAACAAGAGCTGGTTCGAAAACAAGGACTACTACAATTTCGGCTGCGCCTATCAGCGCAACCTCGCGGCCATGGTCGACAATCCGTCGGACCTTGAGCAGCCGCGACCTGAAACACCGGCCTATACGGCGCGACGCACCGCCGCCTTCGAGAAGTATCGCAAGGGAGTTCCCACGGCGGTGACCTATCCCGAGGCCGAACGGGCCAAACTCAGCGACACCGGCAAATGATCAGCTACGCTCGCCAGACTCAAGAAGAGCAGCCGGAAGCCCCTTCGCCGGTCGAGGAGCATATCGCGCCTGCGCCACGCGTCTCGGTGCAGGCCTTCTGCGAAACCGTGGAGACTGCCGCCGCCGTGCAATCGGCCGGCGAGGACCGCCGTCTCGGCAAGGCCCATCTGAAGATCCAGATGGGCGGCATGGCGGCTGCGATCGAGGCCTATCGGTCGGCGCCCACGCCGAACGTGATCGTGCTCGAGAGTGACGCCCGCAACGATCTGTTGGCCGGGCTAGACCAGCTTGCCACCGTCTGTGACGCCGGCACCCGCGTGGTCGTGATCGGCCGCATCAACGACGTCATGCTCTACCGCGAGCTGGTGCGCCGCGGCGTCAGCGACTACGTGCTCGCCCCCGTTGGCGCGATCGACGTCGTGCGATCGATCTGCAATCTGTTCTCGGCGCCGGAAGCCAAGGCGGTCGGCCGCATCATCGCCGTGGTCGGCGCCAAGGGCGGCGTCGGCGCCTCCACCATTTCCCACAACGTCGCCTGGGCGATTGCGCGGGACCTCGCGATGGACGCGGTGGTTGCCGATCTCGACCTCGCCTTCGGCACCGCCGGGCTCGACTACAACCAGGACCCGCCGCAGGGCATTGCGGACGCCGTGTTCTCGCCCGATCGCGTCGATACCGCCTTCATCGACCGTTTGCTGTCGAAATGCACGGACCACCTCAGCCTGCTGGCGGCGCCGGCGACGCTCGACCGGGTCTATGATTTCGGCAGCGACGCTTTCGATGCGGTGTTCGACACGCTGCGCGCGACGATGCCCTGCATCGTGCTCGACGTCCCCCATCAATGGTCGGGCTGGACCAAGCGCGCCCTGATCGGCGCCGACGACATCCTGATCGTGGCGGCGCCGGATCTCGCCAACCTGCGCAACACCAAGAACCTGTTCGATCTCCTCAAGGCCGCGCGCCCCAACGACCGGCCCCCGCTCTACTGCCTGAACCAGGTCGGCATTCCCAAGCGGCCGGAGATCGCCGCCGCCGAATTCGCCAAGGCGATCGAGAGCCAGCCGGTCGTCTCGATCCCGTTCGAACCGCAGATCTTCGGCTCCGCCGCCAACAACGGCCAGATGATCGCGGAGATCTCCGCCAACCACAAGTCGATTGAGATGTTCCTCCAGATCGCCCAGCGGCTGACCGGCCGCAGCGAGACGAAGAAACAAAAGTCGTCCTTGCTTTCACCGCTGATTGACAAGTTGCGGGGAAAATAGGCCGCCGCATGGAGTTGTTAAGTGTTCGGTAAGCGTAGCGGAACAGACACCGACCCTCGGGCTCCCAAGCCCGGCGCCGTGTCGCCAGAGCCAACCCCGGCTCCGGCGCCGACAGTGTCGCGCGCGCCGCCCCCGCCGGCCGTCGCCTCGCCGCCGCTCGCCCCCGCCCGGCCGGCGCCGACCATGGAGAGTCGCCGCTCGGACAATTATTACGAGGTCAAGGCGACCATCTTCGGCGCGTTGATCGAGGCCATCGACCTCGCCCAGCTTGCCAAGCTCGATTCCGAGTCTGCGCGCGAGGAAATCCGCGACATCGTCAACGAGATCATCGCGATCAAGAACATCGTGATGTCGATCGCCGAGCAGGAAGAGCTGCTCGACGACATCTGCAACGACGTGCTCGGCTACGGCCCGCTCGAGCCGCTGCTCGCGCGCGACGACATCGCCGACATCATGGTGAACGGGGCCGGCACCGTCTTCATTGAAGTCAGCGGCAAGATCCAGCGAACCGGGATCCGCTTCCGCGACAACCAGCAGCTCCTCAACATCTGCCAGCGCATCGTCAGCCAGGTCGGCCGACGCGTCGATGAATCCTCGCCGATCTGCGACGCGCGCCTCGCCGACGGCTCCCGCGTCAACGCCATCGTGCCGCCGCTCGCGATCGACGGCCCGGCGCTCACCATCCGCAAATTCAAAAAGGACAAGCTGACGCTGGATCAGCTGGTCAAGTTCGGCGCAATCTCGCCGGAGGGCGCGGAAATCCTCCAGATTATCGGCCGGGTCCGCTGCAACGTGCTGATCTCCGGCGGTACCGGTTCGGGCAAGACCACGCTGCTCAACTGTCTGACCAATTACATCGAGCACGACGAGCGCGTCATCACCTGCGAGGACGCAGCCGAACTCCAGCTCCAGCAGCCCCACGTGGTGCGGCTCGAAACCCGCCCGCCCAACATCGAAGGCGAAGGCCAGGTCACCATGCGCGAGCTGGTGCGCAACTGCCTGCGTATGCGTCCCGAGCGCATCATCGTCGGCGAAGTCCGCGGCCCCGAGGCTTTCGACCTGCTCCAGGCCATGAACACCGGCCACGACGGCTCGATGGGAACGCTGCACGCCAACAATCCCCGCGAAGCCTTGTCGCGCTGCGAATCGATGATCACCATGGGTGGTTTTTCGCTGCCCTCGCGCACCATTCGCGAGATGATCTGCGCCTCGATCGACGTCATCGTCCAGGCCGCGCGTCTGCGCGACGGCTCGCGCCGCATCACCCACATCACCGAGGTGATGGGCATGGAAGGCGACACCATTATCACCCAGGACATCTTCCTCTACGACCTGGTCGGCGAGGACGCCAACGGCAAGATCATCGGCAAGCACCGCTCGACCGGCATCGGACGCCCGAAATTCTGGGAACGCGCCCGCTATTACGGCGAAGAGAAACGCCTTGCCGCGGCGCTCGACGCCGCGGAAGTGGCACCGAATACGTGAGCAGGTCAGCGCAGCCATGAACATGCAGGTCCTCGCCCTCGCCTTCCTCGCCACCGCCGCCGTCGGCGGCATGGCCTGGGTTTTCCTCTATCCGTTGCTGTCCGGCGAACGAAAGGCCGAGAATCGCCGCGCGTCGGTCGCGCGCGCCGAAGCGCCTACGGCCCGCCAAGCCGAGAAGACCCAGCGCTCGCGCCGCGAGCAGGTCGAGACCACCCTCAAGGATCTCGAGGCGAGGCGAGCGCAGGAGAAGAGCGTTCCGCTCCACATCCGCCTGTCGCAGGCGGGGCTCGACTGGACGCCGCAGAAGTTCTGGATCGCGTCCGCGGTCGTGGCGGGCGTGTTCTTCTTCGGCGCCCTGTTCGGCGGCGGCGGCCTGCTCGGCGCCGCCGGTCTCGCCTTTGCCGGCGGCTTCGGGCTGCCGCGCTGGGCGCTGGGTTTCCTGAAGACACGCCGCGAGAACAAGTTCCTGGCAGCGCTGCCCGACGCCGTCGACGTGATCGTCCGCGGCATCAAGGCCGGACTGCCGCTGTTCGAGTCGATCAAGGTCGTCGCCGCTGACGCGCCGGAGCCGCTGCGCAGCGAGTTCCTGTCCATCATCGAGACTCAGGCGATCGGCATGCCGCTCGGCGAGGCCTGCGCGCGGCTCTACGATCGAATGCCGCTGCCGGAGGCCAATTTCTTCGGCATCGTGGTGTCGATCCAGCAGAAGTCGGGTGGCAACCTTTCTGAAGCGCTGGGCAACCTCTCCAAGGTGCTGCGCGACCGCAAGAAGATGAAGGAAAAGATCCAGGCGATGTCGATGGAGGCCAAGGCCTCGGCCGGCATCATCGGCTCGCTGCCGCCGATCGTGATGTTCCTCGTCTATCTCACCACGCCCGGCTACATCTCGATGCTGTGGACCCACCCTACCGGCCAGCTCATGCTGGTCGGCTGCGTCGTCTGGATGTCGGTCGGCATCATGGTGATGAAGAAGATGATCAACTTCGATTTCTGATGGTGCCGTATGGTCGATCTCCTTGTCACGAAGCTGCACGACGTCCACTTCATGACCATGCTGCTGGCGGCCATCGCCGCCAGCGCCACGGTGTATACGCTGGTGATGCCGCTGTTCGCCGGCGAAGGCCTCTCCAAGCGCATGAAGGCGGTGGCAAGCGAGCGTGAGCGTATCCGGCAGCGCGAGCGCGAACGCCTCAACAAGAATGAGAAGGTCTCGCTGCGCCAAACGCCGAAGCAGCTCGTCTCGAGGGTCGTCGAGGACTTCAACCTCACCAAGTGGCTGGCGCAGGAAGCCGCGCGCGACAAGCTCATCATGGCGGGCTATCGCGGCCATGCGCCCTACGTCACGTTCCTGTTCGCCCGGATGGTGGCCCCGCTCGTGCTGTTCGTCGGCTCGGTCGTCTACGTGTTCCTGATCGCGCATATGGAGAAGTCGATGCCGATCAAGATCGGCATGTGCGTCGGCGCCGCCTATGCCGGCCTCCAGGCGCCGATGCTGTTCCTCAAGAACAGAATCTCCAAGCGCCAGCTTTCGATCAAGCGCGCCTTTCCCGACGCGCTCGATCTGCTGCTGATCTGCATCGAATCCGGCATGTCGGTGGAAATGGCATTCCGGAAAGTGGCCACCGAGATCGTAGGTCAGTCGATCGCGCTGTCGGAGGAGTTCACCCTGACCACCGCCGAGCTGTCCTATTTGCAGGACCGCAAGGTGGCCTATGAGAACCTGGCGCGGCGCACCGGGCTCGAAGGCGTCAAATCTGTGTGCCTCGCGCTTCAGCAGGCGGAGCGCTACGGAACCCCGCTCGGCCAGTCCTTGCGCGTCATGGCGCAGGAAAACCGAGACATGCGCATGAACGAGGCCGAGAAGAAGGCCGCCGCGCTGCCGCCGAAGCTGACGGTGCCGATGATCCTGTTCTTCTTGCCGGTGCTGTTCGTTGTCATTCTCGGACCGACCGGTATCAAGATCTCGGAGCTGCATTGATGCAAGGCGGGCCGCATGCGGTCCGCCGGCGGCGTCACGATTGGACGATCAGTTCTGATCAATCGGGCTGGCTGAGCGAAGCGACCGGTGTCCGCTTCGGCGCACCGCGCGGGGCGTCGTTGCGGCTCAGCATTTCCTTCAGATAGGCGACATTGGCTGCAGCCTGGTCCGGCGGCAGGTCCGCTTTCACGATGGTCTCGGCTTCGCCAAAGCGGCCCTGGAGGCCGACCACCAGGCCGAGATTCTGCCGCACCCGGGCGCTCGCGCGTGGCGAGGCATAGGCCTGCCGCAGCGCCTCTTCCGCTTTGGGCAGGTCCCTCGACAGCATATAGGACAGGCCGAGATTGGAGAGCACGCCGGGATCGCCCGGTGCGATCTTCAGCGCGCTCGCATAATAGGAACGCGCCTCGTCGTGACGGCCCATCTGATCGAGCGCGGTGCCCTGCACCGAGAGCAGGCGCCAGTCCGGATTGTCGGGCGAATGCGCCTTGGACAGCACGTCGAAAGCCTGCTGGAAATTACCGTTGTCGGCGAGCGCGCGGCCGTACTGGGCAAGCAGCGGCTTGTTGCCAGGGTTGGCGATGGTCGCCTGCTCGAGCACGGCGACGGCCTGGGCGCGCTGTCCGTTGGCGCGCAAGGCTTGGCCAAAGACCAGTGCCGCGTCGGCGTCCTTCGGATTGGCGCGGTAGCGCTCGCCATAAACCTCGATGGCGCGCGCGGGATCGGTCGGGGCGGCCTCCGTCTTCGGCCCAATCGAGCCGGTGACATCCGAGAGCTTTGACATTGCCGTGCAGCCGCCGAGGTTCACGGCCACCACCGCAACCAGCGAGGCAGACGCAAGCAGCCGGGCAGGACTGAACCGTTGAAGCATGACGCTTTGACTCTCGAGCCGATTGATCGAGCAGAACGCGCCAGCAATAGACTGTTAACCCTAATGGGCGGTTAACGCGGCAGTCCCACTGCCTTATGGCGGCGTTTCCGGTGGCATCTCGCCGCCGAGGCCCAGATCGAGGCCGAGCGCACACGCTTGCTGGTGCAAGTCCCGCAGCAATTGCAGCCTCTGTCGCACCTGCTCCTGAACATCGACACCCTCGCGCGGCAGCCTCGGCCATCGGCGCAGAAGGTCGCGATTGATCAGGCGGTTGGCCCGGAGCTCGTCGAGCTGAATGCAATCGATGCCGAGCACATCGGCGGATTGCCCGATCAGTTGACGCAGCAGCGCGGTCACTGCCGCCCGCGCGTCGACCTCAGCACCGGGCCCCGACCGCGCGAACTTGCCGTCGAGATCCGCCCAGGCATGGGAGGTGACGAGATAGGTGTAGAGAGTATCCGCCCAGCTCTGCCCACCGTCATCGTAGAAAGCACGACGCCACAGCAGCCGGCGGCCCAACGCCAAAAACTGCTCCCGCTTCAGCGAGGCGCATGAGGCGATCTCGATCACCGACTGGAAGGCGGGATCGCGGGAAAAATCCCGTCCCGCCGGAAGCCTGATGAGGCCGCCGGGCAGGTTCGAGTCGAGCGGCCTGAAGCCGCCATCGTTGCGCGGCCGCGAATAGCGGGCGATCGCGAACCGGTATTCGGGCCGCTCGGTCTCAGACATTGGGCCGAAATGGATGATGTTGAAGCCGGCATCGTCGCCGGCCTGCCCGGTCGAGGACGGACAGGAGAGCACATAGATCGTGCGCCAGAAATCCTCGTTCCCGCCGCTCCGGGTCGCACGCGGATCAGGGATCGAATAGCGGGTGAGGCCCTCGACATGCCGGTGCCCGTGCAGGACCAGATTGACGTTGAGTGAGGTGGCCGCTTCGAGAAAGGTCGCGGGCGCCGCGAGATACATCAGCGGTTCGTCCGAGGCACCAAGAAACCGCTTACCCTCGCCGGTCGCCTGCGGCAGCGGATGATGATGCATCGCCAGCACCCGCACCAGATTTTCGGCTGGCTCGGCATAATCGGCGCGTCCGGCCGAGCCAATGCTGCCCGCGAGCTCGATGCTCAGCCGGGCGGAATGCGCGACCAGTGCGTTGTAGGCCCCCTCATCGATATTGCCGTTGGCAAGCGTCGTCAGGCTTGCGCTGTTGGAGTCGAGCAGCACCAGGTCGAGACCGGCCTGGCGGTAATAGACGCTCTTCGAAGTCCGCGGCAGATGCAGATAGTCGTAGGCGTCGTGCCGGCCGCCGCGCTGGCTCGGACGCTTGACGTCGTGATTGCCAGCTACCGCCTGGATGTCGGTGAACAGACCGGTCTGCCGGAAGGACGCGATGACCGCGAGCGCTTCGTCGAGCGCACGCGGCGTCGGGTCGTTCACAAGATCGCCTGTGATCAGCAGGATGCGATCGGAAACGTCCGCGAAGCCCGCCATCTTCTCGCGAATCGCGCCGGCGAGGGCCTCGATCGTCGCAAGTAGTCGTCCTGACCCGTCCAGATGCAGGTCGGATATCTGCGCAATGACGAACGATCGATCCATTTTGCGCCGCTCATTGCGAGTGCCGCGTCGCCCAAACGATTGAGAGAAA
Source organism: Bradyrhizobium sp. F1.4.3 (assembly GCF_040548375.1). Lineage (NCBI taxonomy): Bacteria > Pseudomonadati > Pseudomonadota > Alphaproteobacteria > Hyphomicrobiales > Nitrobacteraceae > Bradyrhizobium > Bradyrhizobium sp. F1.4.3. Next base: position 111,458 of record NZ_JBEPRN010000011.1, on the reverse strand, counting down.
TGCCTTCGGCGAAGAAGTTCGGTATCAACCGGAATGCCGCAGCGGTCTTGCGCTCGATACGTGCAGGGCACGCACGGAACAATCTAAAATACTCAGCAATAATGCCACAACCGTAGCGCTAGTAAAGCCCTGAGGCAGCGCTCTCGTGAACGGCAGTTCTCACCTCAGATACGAGGCAGCCCGCACGTGGTTTCGCGGGCCCAATCAATATTCGATGGCCAGACGCTTGCGGATTTCGTCCACGCGCTTGTCGAGCGCATCGAACCGCGCGTGGACCGAACGGTCATGGAGATAGAAGACGTAGCCGCCGGCGAGGAACGCGAAGACCCAGTGGTGATGCTCGACATAGCCAAAAACCGCCTCGATGGCCTGGCCAATGAATGTGACCACGCTCCACACAAATTCCATTGCATATCCTCCCGGCACGCTTCGTCTTCGGTCACCGGCGTTCTCTGCGCACCTGGCAACCGCCGCCGGAACCTAGCATGGCTCCTTCTCTGCGAGTAGCGGCTCGCTGAACGGTGACAGCAATGCCGATTGCAGGCGCAGCAAAACTCTGCGAAGTCTCGTCCGGCCGAATGACCTGTTGATCTGACGATCCGGACCCGCCAATGCCTCCTGTCTTCGAGACGTCCGCCGCCGCCACCCCGATCACTTTCGTCACCAAGTCGGACTGGGATGCGGTGCGCGAGACGCTGCCGCCGGCGCAACGCCAGTTCGCCGTCGCCAACGGCTTTGCCGGCAAGCCGGGTGGCTATCTCGCGCTGCCGGCGCCCGACGGCGCGATCGCGCAAATCCTGTTCGGTCTCGAGGACGACGGTGCCAGGTCGCGCGACCTGTTCCGGCCCGGCGCCCTGCCCGGCCTGTTGCCGCCGGGCACCTATCGCTTTGCCAATGCACCGCACGATGCACGACTGGCGGCGCTCGCCTTCGCGCTCGGCAGCTACCGTTTCGCGCGCTACCGCAAGGCCGACCGGCCCGACGTCCGGCTGGTGCCGCCGGACGGCGTCAACGCGGCCGAGATCGGCCGTATGGCGGACGCCGCCATGCTGGCGCGCGACCTCATCAACACGCCGGCCAACGACATGGGCCCGGAGGAGCTGGCCGCGGCCGCGCAAGGACTGGCCGCCGAATTTGGCGCAAGCTTCACTTGCATCGTCGGCGAGGATTTGAAGGCGCAGAATTTTCCGCTGATCCATGCGGTCGGCATGGCCTCGGACCGCGCGCCACGGCTGATCGACATTGTCTGGGGCGATCCCGGCCATCCCAAGGTGACGCTGGTCGGCAAGGGCGTCTGCTTCGACACTGGCGGGCTCGACCTGAAGCCGTCGAGCGGCATGCTGATCATGAAGAAGGATATGGGCGGCGCCGCCAATGTGCTGGCGCTCGCGCGCATGGTGATGGATGCGAAGCTGAAGGTCCGGCTGCGCGTGCTGATTCCAGCCGTCGAGAATGCGGTCTCCGGCAACGCCTTCCGCCCGCTTGACATCTTCACCTCGCGCAAGGGGATCACGGTCGAGATCGGCAACACCGACGCGGAAGGACGCCTGGTGCTCGCCGACGCGCTGGCGCTCGCCGACGAGGAAAAGCCGGACCTGCTGATCGACCTGGGCACCCTGACCGGCGCCGCGCGCGTCGCGCTGGGGCCGGATTTACCGCCCTTTTACACCAATGATGAGACGCTGGCCGCCGACGTCGCGCGTTGCGCGGCGAGGGAGAACGATCCGTTGTGGCGCATGCCGCTGTGGCCGGCTTACGATGCGTGGCTGGACTCCAAGACGGCCACCATCACCAATGCGCCCTCTGGCGGGTTTGCGGGATCGATCACTTGCGCGCTGTTTTTGCAACGCTTCGTCGAGCAGGCCAAGAGCTGGCTGCATGTCGACATCTATGGCTGGACGCCGTCGGCAAAGCCGGCACGCCCCGAAGGCGGCGAATGCCAGGCCGCGCGCGCCATCTACACATTGCTGAGCGAGCGCTATGCATGATCTAAGAAACGATCCAAGGCTGACACCGGCGCGGGGCGACCTCGCCGCGAAATATCTCGAAGGCAAGGTTGAGGCGGATCACTTCGTCACCGGCGAGGAGTTCGAGGTGGTCGAAGCGATCGCGGCAGTGCGCGAGCAGCCTACCTCGAATGCGATGCTGATGACCGAAGCGCTGCGCGGCGAGCGCGTCACGGTCTACGACCGCAACGGCGAAGGCTGGGCCTGGGGTCAGCTTGGCGGCGACGGCTATGTCGGCTGGCTTCCTGACGCAGCACTCGTCAAGCCGACGGCAGCGCCAACGCACAAGGTGAGCGCGCTGCGAACCTTTGCCTTCCCAGGTCCCTCGATCAAGTTGCCACCGGCCGAGACGCTCGTGCTGGGATCGAAGCTCGCGGTGGCGCACGAGGACGGCAGTTTTGCGGTGACGCGCGACGGACAATATCTGCCGATGGCGCATCTCGCGCCGCTCGATCATCGTGAGCCGGATTTCGTCACAGTCGCGGAGCGTTTCGTCGGCACGCCCTATCTTTGGGGCGGCAAGAGCAGCCTCGGCGTCGATTGCTCGGGCCTGGTGCAGGTCTCGCTGACCGCCGCGGGCATCGGCTGTCCGCGCGACAGCGACATGCAGCAGACAGGTCTCGGCCGCGCGCTGGAGCCGCATAGGAGAAGCAAGCTGCAGCGTGGCGACCTGATCTTCTGGAAGGGCCATGTCGCCATCGTCCGCGACGGCAGCACCATGGTTCATGCCAATGCGCATCACATGGCGACGGTCATCGAAGCCATCGAGCCCGCGATTGCCCGGATCAAGCAGGCCGGCAGCGACGTCGTTGCGATCAAGCGGCTCTGACGGTCGCTACGTCGCCACCGAACCGTCGCCTGCCGTCTCCAACCGGAACGCCGCCGCAAACAGCGCGCGCGTGTAATCCGTCTTCGGAGTCTTGAAGAGCTCGGCCGCCTGGCCTTCCTCGACCACCTTGCCGCCGCGCATCACGATGAGGTGGCTGGCGAGCGAGGCGACGACGCGCAGATCGTGCGAGATGAACATGTAGGTGAGGTCGCGCCTGCGCTGCAATTCACGCAGCAGGTCGACCATCTGCGCCTGAATGAGCATGTCGAGCGCGCTGGTCGGCTCGTCCAGCACGACGAAATCCGGCTCCAGCACCATTGCGCGCGCAATGCTGATGCGCTGGCGCTGGCCGCCGGAGAATTCATGCGGATAGCGGTAGCGGGTGTCCGGCTTCAGGCCGACATCCTCGAGCGCCTTGACGACGCGCGCTTCGCGCTCCTCGCGCGGCAGTTTTGGCTGATGCACGGAGAGGCCTTCGCCGACGATATCGGCGACCGACATGCGCGGGCTGAGCGAGCCGAACGGATCCTGGAACACGATCTGCATATCGCGCCGATAGGGCCGCATCTCCTTGAAGCGCAGGCCCTGGATATCTTTGCCCAGGAACACGATCCGGCCGTTCGAGGAGATCAGCCGCATCAGCGCCAGCCCCAGCGTGGTCTTGCCGGAGCCGGACTCGCCGACGACGCCGAGCGTCTCGCCCTTGCGCACGGCAATGCTGACGCCGTCGACCGCCTTGATGTGGCCGACCGTCTTGCGCATCAGCCCGCGCTTGATCGGAAACCACACCTTGAGATCATTGGCCGACATCACGACCGGCGCGCCGGGCTGTGGCGGCGCCGGATCGGGCTTCGGCTCGGCCGCAAGCAGGTCGCGCGTGTAGGGATGTTTCGGGCTCTTGAAGACCTGCTCGACCGGTCCCTGCTCGACGATCTTGCCGCCGTTCATGACGCAGACATGGTCGGCGATGCGGCGCACGATGCCGAGGTCATGGGTGATAAAGAGCAGGCTCATGCCGAGCCGGGCACGGATCTCGGCGAGCAGCGCCAGGATCTGCGCCTGCACAGTGACGTCGAGCGCCGTGGTCGGCTCGTCCGCAATCAACAAATCAGGCTCGTTGGCGAGCGCCATCGCGATCATCACGCGCTGGCGCTGGCCGCCCGAGAGCTGATGCGGATAGCTCTTCAACCGCGTTTCCGGCTCGGGGATGCCGACCTGGGTCAGCAGCTCCAGCGTCCGCTCGCGCGCCCGCGCATTGCTGGTCGGATTGTGCAGCTGGATGATCTCGCCGATCTGCGCCTCGATCGTGTGCAGCGGATTGAGCGAGGTCATCGGCTCCTGGAAGATGATCGAGATGTCGCTGCCGCGAACCTCGCGCATCTGCTGCTCGGACCGATCGATCAGCTCCTGTCCCTTGAAGCGGATGCTGCCCGAGGGATGCGAGGCGTTCGGATAAGGCAGCAGCTTGAGGATCGAGAGCGCGCTGACCGACTTTCCGGATCCGGATTCGCCGACCAGCGCCACGCACTCGCCGCGCTTGATCTGGAACGAAACGTTGTCGACCGCAAGCGTCGAAGCGCCGCCCTGGTGGAAAGCCACCGAGAGGTCGCGCACGGCAAGCAGGGGCTGGTTGATCGCGTCCATGTTCTACCTGAACGTCTTGCGCGGATCGAAGGCGTCGCGCACGGCTTCGCCGATGAAAATCAGGAGCGAGAGCATGATCGCGACCGAGAAGAAGCCGGAGAAGCCGAGCCACGGCGCCTGCACATTGGCCTTGGCCTGCGACAACAGCTCGCCCAGCGATGGCGAGCCCGGCGGAAGGCCGAAGCCGAGGAAGTCGAGGGCCGTGAGCGTCATCACCGACGAGGAGACGATGAACGGCAGGAACGTCATTGTCGCGACCATGGCGTTCGGCAGCAAATGCCTGAACATGATCACGGCATTGGAGACGCCGAGCGCGCGCGCAGCCTGGATATATTCGAAATTGCGGCCGCGCAAAAATTCCGCGCGCACCAGGCCGACAAGCGACACCCAGTGAAACAACACCATGATGCCGAGCAGGATGAAGAAGCCGGGCGGGAGCACGGCCGATATGATGAGCAAGAGATAGAGATAGGGAATCGCATTCCATATCTCGATGAAGCGCTGAAACAAAAGATCGATCCAGCCGCCGAAATAGCCCTGCACGCCACCGGCGACGATACCGATGACGGAAGACACGATCGTGAGGATGAGGCCGAACAGCACCGAGATGCGGAAGCCGTAGATCATCCGCGCCACCACGTCGCGGCCCTGATCGTCGGTCCCGAGCCAGTTATATTCGAGATCACGGCAGCTCTTCAGCCCCTTCTTCTCCACCACCGGCTTGCATTGCGCCTCGGTCAGCATCCAGGTGGGCGGCGACGGTGCCGGCGTCGGCAGATCGAGATTGTGGGTGCCATAGGAGTAACGGATCAGCGGCCAGACGATGCTGCCGCCCTTGTCCTTGATCAGCTTCTGCAAGTAGGGATCACGATAATCGGCCGCGGTCTCGAAATCGCCCCCGAACGTCGTCTCCGAATAGGTGACGAAAGCGGGCCAGTAGAGATGGCCGTCGTACTTGATCAGGAACGGCCGGTCGTTGGCGATCAATTCGGCGCACAGCGACACCACGAACAGGACCATGAAGATCCAGAACGACCAGTAACCGCGGCGGTTCGCCTTGAAATTCTGCCAACGCCGCTTGTTGAGTGGTGACGGCACAAACGGCTTGCGCGTGATCGGCACGGCCTCGCCGAGCGGCGCTCTCACGGTGGTCTCGATCGGGGTGGGCGCGGTAACCGTCATCACACCTCCCGCGCCTCGAAATCAATCCGGGGATCGATCCACATATAGGTCAGATCCGAGATCAGATTGACGACGAGCCCCATCAGCGAAAAGATGTAGAGCGTACCGAACACCACGGGATAGTCGCGGTTGAGCACGCTCTCGAAACCGAGCAGCCCAAGCCCGTCCAGCGAGAAGATGGTCTCGATCAGCAACGATCCCGAGAAGAAGGCGCTGATGAAGGCGCCGGGAAAGCCCGCAATCACGATCAGCATCGCGTTGCGGAAGATATGGCCGTAGAGCACCTGATACTCGCTACAACCCTTGGCCCGCGCGGTCATCACATATTGCTTGCGAATCTCGTCCAGGAACGAGTTCTTGGTCAGGAACGTCATGGTCGCGAAGGCGCCGAGTGCCAGCGAGATCAGCGGCAGGGTCAGGTGCCAGAAATAGTCGATGATCTTCCAGTACCAGGGAAACTGCGACCAGCCGTCCGATGTCAGTCCGCGCAGCGGAAACCAGTTGAAGAATGAACCGCCGGCAAACAGGATGATCAGCAGAATCGCGAACAGGAAGCCCGGGATGGCATAGCCGAGCACGATCACCGCCGAGGTCCATGTATCGAACCGCGTGCCGTCCTTGACCGCTTTGCGGATGCCGAGCGGAATCGAGATCAGATAGGTCAGCAGAGTCAGCCAGATCCCGAGCGAGATCGAAACCGGGAGCTTCTCCTTGACGAGCTGGATCACGCTGACCGTGCGGAAATAGCTCATGCCGAAATCGAAGCGCGCATAATTCCAGACCATCAGCGCGAAGCGCTCGGGCGCCGGCTTGTCGAAACCGAACTGCACCTCCAGCTTCTTGATGAACTCGGGATCGAGCCCCTGCGCGCCGCGGTATTTCGAGTTGACGGCGTCGCCACCGGGGCCGCCCTGTCCCGGCGTGCGCTGCGCAAAATCACCGCCGCCCGAGATGCGCGAGCTGCCGCCAGTATCGGCGCCGGAGAGCTGCGCGATCACGCGTTCAACCGGGCCGCCCGGCGCGAACTGCACCACCACGAAGGAGATGAAGAGGATCCCGAGCAAAGTCGGAATCATTAGTAGAATACGGCGGGCGATATAGGCGCTCATGAGCTTACTTCGCCTGATCGAGCTGGGTGGACTTGGCGGCGTCGAACCACCACAGGGTTCGCTCGCCGACGCCGCTGGAATAGTCGCTGATCGGGTAACGCGGCAGGTTCTTGGGATGGCCGAACACGTCCCAATAAGCCAGCCGGTGGCTGGTGTTGTACCACTGTGGCACCCAGTAGCGGCCGGCGCGGAACACGCGGTCGATCGCGCGGCAAGCCACCGTCAGGTCGTTGCGGGTCTCGGCCGCCATCGCCTTCTCGACCAGCGCGTCGATCGCGGGATTGGCGATGCCCGCCAGATTGTACGAGCCTTTCGTCGCTGCGGCCTGCGAGGTGAAATAGGCCCGCAGGCCGTCACCCGGTGTCGCCGACATACTCAGGCGCTCAATGGTTATATCGAAGTCGAACGCCTCGACCCGCGCGCGGTACTGGACTGCGTCGACGAGGCGCAGATTGGCCTCAATTCCAAGCGTGTTCAGGTTCTTGAGGAACGAGGCGTGGTGCGGCTGGAACGACGGCTCGTCGATCAGGAATTCGACGGCAAAGACTTCGCCACCCGGCAACAGCCGCTTGCCATCCTTGACCGCGAGCTTTGCCTCCTGGAGCAGTTGCTGCGCCTTGCGTAGGAGATTGCGGTCCTGGCCCGAACCGTCCGACACCGGCGGCACGAACGGCTCGCCGAACACTTCGTCAGGCACTTGGCCGCGGAACGGCTCGAGCAGCTTCAACTCCTCGGGCGATGGCGGCCCCTCCGCGACGAGATCCGAATTCTGGAACGGCGAGAACGTACGCGCATAGGCGCCATACATGATGCTCTTGTTGGTCCACTCGAAGTCGAACGCATAATTGATCGCTTCACGGACCTTGGGATCCCTGAACTTGTCGCGCCGCGTATTGATGAACCAGCCCTGGCCGCCCGACGGCGTTTGATCCGGCACCTGCTCGCGCTTGACGCGACCGTCCCTGATAGCGGGGAAGTCGTAGCGCGTCGCCCAGATGCGCGAGGTGAACTCCTCGCGAAACAGGTAGTTCTTGCCGGTGAAGCCTTCGAAGGCGACGTCGCGGTCGCGGTAGAATTCGTAGCGGACCACGTCGAAATTGTTGCCGCCGCGACAGACCGGAAGCTCGGCGCCCCACCAGTCCTTGACCCGTTCGAATTCGATGTAGCGGTTGATCTCGAACTTGCCGACCTTGTACGGGCCGGACCCGAGCGGCGCATCAGTCGACGATTCCTCGAACGGCCGGTTCGCGTAATAGGCCTTCGAGAAGATCGGCAGACCCGCCGCATAGAGCGGCACGTCGCGCGCGCGCTTCTCGGCGAAGGTCACGACCACGATGGCATCGTCGAGCGCCTCTGCGCCCTTGACGTCGCGCATCTGTATCTGGACCAGCGGGTGACCCTTCTCCTTCAGCACGTTGATCGAGAACGCAACGTCATGCGCAGTGAGCTTCGAGCCGTCGTGAAACTTCGCCTCGGGCCGAATGGTGAAGCGATAGGCAAGCTTGTCGGGCGAGATCTGCACCGACTTCGCGGCAAAGCCGTACATACCGTCAGGCTCATCGCCGGCATGCGCCATCAGCGAGGCGAAGGTCAGATCCATGCCTTGCGCGCCTTCACCCTTCAGGATGTAAGCGTTGAGCGAGCTGAACGTGAAATAGGACTGGTTATAGGCGCGCACCGACGGGATCAGCGAGAACGTGCCGCCCTTCGGCGCATCGAGATTGACATAGTCGAAATGATGGAAGTCGGCGGGATATTTGAGATCGCCGAACGCCGAAATGCCGTGGATCTCGGCCGGCATTTCCGAGGCCGTTGCGCCGGGCAGCCACGCGGTGCTGAGCACGCCGCCGGCGCCCAAGGCCAGCACATGCCGGCGTGAAAGCTGCGCCATGCGCAAATGCTTCCTCAAGACCGTTTCCCGATACGCGCCGCTTTTTCGGTGTCATACCACCACAGCGCCGGCAGTCCGGACCTGCCGTATTTCGGCAAGGGCTCGGCATGGCTGAAGCGGTCCCATCGGGCATAGCGTGAGAACGGATAGGTGAACTGAGGCACCACGTAGAAATTCCACAGCAGCACGCGATCGAGCGCGCGCGTCGCGGCGACGAGGCCGGCGCGGTCCTTGGCAAAGATCACTTTCTCGATCAAGGCATCGACAGCCGGATTCTTGATCCCGATGGTGTTGCGCGCGCCGGGCACATCGGCGGTCTGCGAGCTCCAATATTCGCGCTGCTCGTTGCCGGGCGAGAGCGACTCGCCCCACTGATCGATGATCATGTCGAAATCGAAGCTGCGCAGCCGGTTCTGGTACTGTGCGTCGTCGACCATGCGAACCGAGGTGTTGACGCCGATCCGCTCCAGCGACGGCTTGTAGAACAGTGCGATGCGCTCGGACGAGGGATCCTGCACCAGGATCTCGACCGTCAGGATCTTGCCCGAGGCGTCGACCAGCTTGTGGTCGCGCACCTCGAAACCCGCCTCTTTCAGGAGCTTCGCCGCTTCGCGTAAGTTGGCGCGCACGGCTTCAGGGCTGCCGCCGACCGGACTCTGGTAAGGCGTGGTGAAGACTTCCGGCGGTACCTTGTCCTTCACGGTCTCGAGGATCTGCAATTCCTCGCCCTGAGGCAGACCGGTCGCGGCGAGCTCGGAGCCTTCGAAATAGCTGTTGATTCGCTTGTACTGACCGAAGAACAGCTGCTTGTTCATCTCCTCGAAGTCGAACGCGTAGTTGAAGGCCCGCCGCACCCGCGGATCCCTGAACTGCTCGCGCCTGGTGTTGACCACGAAGGCCTGCATGCGGCCGGAATCGTTGATCGGAAATTCTTCCTTGACGACCCGCTTCTCGGCGACCGCGGGGAAGTCGTAGGCTGTCGCCCACTGCTTGGCGGAGTTTTCCGCGATCCAGTCGGCCTGGTCGGCCTTGAACGCTTCGAGCGCAACGAGGTTGTCGCGGAAGAATTCGAAGCGCAGCTCGTCAAAATTGTTCTGGCCGATCTGGCTCGGAACATTGGCGCCCCAATGGTCCTTGACCCGCTCGAGCTTGACCGAGCGTCCCGCTACAAACTCTTTGATCCGGTACGGCCCGGACCCCAGCGGGATCTCCAGCGTGGTGGAGCCGACGTCACGCTTGCGGCCCTGCGCGTCGGTGCCCTCCCACCAATGTTTCGGCAGCACGGTCAGCTCTCCGACGATGGTCGGCAATTCCCGATTGCCCGGCCCATCGAAGCTGAATTTGACGTCGCGCTCGCCGACCTTCTCCGCCTTTGTCACGTGACGATAGTAGGACGCATACATCGGGCTTTGCTGCTTGAACGTCTCCAGCGAGAAAAGGACGTCCTCCGGCGTCACCGGCTTGCCGTCGTGCCAGCGGGCTTCCTTGCGCAGGCGATAGGTCACCCAGGAAAAATCGTCCGGATGCTGGGCGGATTCGGCAAGCTCGCCGTACTCGGTCGCCACCTCGTCCTGCGCCCGGGTCATCAGCGTTTCGTAGATCATGGCCGCGGCCGGCGCGATCGCACCCTTGATGCCGGCGACCGCGAGGTTGAAATTGTCGAAAGTGCCGATCGAGATCAGGCGGGCCACACCGCCCTTGGGCGCATCCGGATTGACGTAATCGAAGCGCTTGAAATCGGCGGGATATTTGATGTCGCCGAACAGCGACAAAGCATGCCGCCAGGGCAGCTCACCGGCAGTTTGCGCCTCGGCCGCGCCGATGACGGGAACGCCAGCTGCGGAACCAAGGGCGGGAAGCACAGCAACTGCAGCGCCAGTGAGTAAGAGATCGCGTCGGGTAATGGCCAAATCAACATCCCTGTCTTGAAGGAGGTTACCCTTTTAAGTGCTCAATATAGGCGAGGTTTCGACCGAATATGTTGCTTTTTCCTCATCTTGGAAGCCCGGGAACGCGGTTCGCTGCGGCCAAACGCCCCGATAACAACGCCGCGAGGCCCGGATACGGAAACGGCCAGGCTTTTCAGCCTGGCCGCATATCCGAGATCGATATCGAAGAGCCTTACTTCGCTGCGGTCGGCAGCGGCTTCGGGCTGTCGGAGAGGCTGTTCAGGTAAGCGATGACGTCGGCGCGCTCCGAGTCCTTCGGGATGCCGGCGAAGCCCATCGCGGTGCCGGGTATAAAGCCCTTCGGATTGGCAATGAACTTGTTGAGGTCGTCGACGGTCCAGGTACCACCCTTGGCCTTCATCGCGGCCGAGAAGTTGAAGCCGTTGCGGCCTTCGCCGCGGTGGTCGTCAACGATGCCAAAGAGGTTCGGGCCGACGCGGTTCGGGCCGCCCTTCTCAAAGGTGTGGCAGGCGCCGCACTTCTTGGCCGCCGAAGCGCCCTTCTCGACGGAGGCGGTCTGGAGCAGCTTTTCGATCGGCTCGGAGGGAGCGGCAGCGGCGGCAGCGCCGCCCTTGTCGCCGGCTTCTTCCTTCACTGCGATCTCGAAGCCCGGCTTTTCCGGCATTTTGGGCGAGAACAGCGCCTGGGCAGTGAAGCTCGTCACCAGCAAAATGAGACAGGTGCCGAGCACGGCACCGAGGATCTTGTTGAGTTCGAAAGAGTCCATTTCCGGCCAGGCCCCACACCGCAAGAAGGAAACAGCGGCCGAGCGGCCGCCAGGACGAGCCTCGGGAGAATCAAACGTTCCTTATTGTTTCCCCGAGTTTTGCCATTGAGATATCGGTTTGCCCGTGCTCTGGCAACCCGTATAAGCGACCCCGCTTTCTGCCCATCCCCACCCCATTTCTCGACGCGGAAAACGTCCCGTTTCCAGGCCCTTGAACCGATGACCGATCCCCGCATCCTGGTGCTGATCCCGGCCCGCATGGCTGCCACCCGCCTGCCCGGCAAGCCGCTCGCCGATATCGCGGGCCTGCCGATGATCGTGCACGTGCTGCGGCGAGCCGAAGCCGCCAGCATCGGCCGGGTGGCGGTGGCAACCGATACGGCTGAGATCGCTTCCGTCGTGACCGCCCATGGCGGCGAGGCCGTGATGACCCGGCCTGAGCACCCTTCCGGCTCCGATCGCATCTACGAGGCGATGCAGAAGCTCGATCCGGCGGGCAACGCCGAAATCGTGGTCAATCTCCAGGGCGATTTCCCGACGATTACGACGGACAACATCCGCGACGTGCTGCCGCCGCTTCAAGACCCCGCCGTGGACATCGCCACGCTGGCCTCGCAGATCCACACCGAGGAGGAGGACCTTGCGCCGAGCGTCGTGAAGGCGGTCGGAACCTCGCTCGGGGGCCGGCGCATGCGCGCGCTCTATTTCACCCGCGCCACCGCGCCGACCGGCGACGGACCGCGCTACCACCATATCGGCCTCTACGCCTATCGCCGCGCGGCGCTGGAGCGGTTCGTCTCCTTGCCGCCCTCGCCGCTGGAATTGCAGGAGGGGCTGGAGCAGCTCCGGGCATTGGAGGCCGGGATGCGGATCGACTTCACCATCGTCGACACCGTACCTCGCGGGGTCGACACGCCGGCGGACCTGGAGACCGCCCGCAGCATACTTTCCAAATCCTGAGCCGCTGTTACAAGGCCGACCAGGAGCTTCAAGATATGAGCAAGATGAAAATCGCATTCCAGGGCGAGCCCGGGGCCAATTCCCACATCGCCATCGTCGAGGCCTATCCCGACGCCGAACCGCTGCCCTGCGCCACCTTCGAGGACGCGCTGTCGGCGATTTCGTCCGGAGAAGCCGATCTCGGCATGATCCCGATCGAGAATTCGGTTGCCGGCCGGGTCGCCGACATCCATCATTTGCTGCCAGCCTCCGGCCTCTTCATCGTCGGCGAGTGGTTCTTGCCGGTCCGGCATCAACTCATGGCGGTGAAGGGCACCAAGCTTTCCGACATCAAGAGCGTGGAGAGCCATGTGCATGCGCTCGGCCAGTGCCGTCGCATCATCCGCAAGCTCGGCATCAAGGGGATCGTGCACGCCGACACCGCCGGCAGCGCCCGCGACATCTCCGAGCGCAAGGACAAGACGGTCGCCGCGATCGCCTCGCGCCTGGCCGCGCAGATCTACGGCCTGGACATCCTCGCCGAGGACATCGAGGACGAGGCGCACAACACCACGCGCTTCGTTGTGCTGGCGCGCGAGCCGAAATGGGCGACGCAAGGTTCGGGACCCTTGGTCACGACTTTTGTATTCCGGGTGCGCAACCTGCCGGCCGCGCTCTACAAGGCGCTCGGCGGCTTTGCCACCAACGGCGTCAACATGACCAAGCTCGAAAGCTACATGGTCGACGGCAATTTCTTCGCCACGCAGTTTTACGCCGACGTCGACGGTCATCCCGACGACAAGGGCCTGGCGTTCGCGATCGAGGAACTGAAATTCTTCTCACGCGAATTCCGCATCGTCGGCGTGTATCCCGGACACCCGTTCCGGGCGACGATGGAATAATTTCGTGTCCCGGACGCGCGAAGCGCGAGCCGGGACCCAGAGACCGCGATACCCAAGGCGACAATGGGCCCCGGCTCGGCAGCGCACCGCTAAAGGGCGTTGCGCTGCGTCCGGGGCACGACAATGTTTACGCGGCCGCTCTAAGCCCGAACGCCTCCGCCAGCAGCGAATACGACTTCTTCCGCGCGTCGTGGTCATAAACCGCGGTGATCACCATCAACTCGTCCGGCTTGCTCGCATCGATCAGCGGCTGAAGCTTTTTCTGCACCGTCGCGGGGCTGCCGACGAACAGGCGCGAGCGGTTGCGGAGGATCGAGGTGCGCTCGGAGTCCGTATAGGGATAGGCCAGCGCCTCCTCGACGCTCGGCAGCGGCAGATATTGGCCGCGGTCGCGGCGCAAGCGGTTGAGATCGAATGAGGTGGCGAGTTTTTCGGCTTCCTCGTCAGTGTCAGCGGCAATAGCCGCGACCGCGAGGATCGCGCGCGGGCTCGCGCTCCAGGCCGAGGGCTGGAAACGGTTGCGGTAATGCACCATGGCATCGATCGCGTCGTGGGACGCGAAATGATGGGCGAAGGCGAAGCCCATGCCGACCTGCGCGGCCAATTCCGACGAATAGTCGCTTGAGCCGAGCAGCCAGATCGGCGGCAACGGCGTATCGTCGGGCATCGCGACGACATTGTTGTACGGATGACCCGAGGGGAATTCCCGGGTCTCCCACAGGATCAGTTCGTGCAGCCGCTCCAGGAAATCGTCGCCCTCGCGGCGATCGAGCCGGCTGCGCAGCGCGTACGCCGTAGCGCCGTCGGTGCCCGGGGCGCGGCCGAGACCGAGGTCGATGCGGCCGGGAAACAGCGCCTCCAGCATCTTGAAGCGCTCGGCCACCACCAGCGGTGCATGGTTCGGCAGCATCACCCCGCCGGAGCCGACGCGGATGTGCTTCGTCACCGCCGCGATCTGCCCGATCATCACGTCGGGCGCCGGGCTCGCGACGGAGGCGAGGTTGTGATGTTCGGCGAGCCAGTAGCGGACATAGCCGAGCCCGTCGACATGGCGCGCCAGATCGATGCTGTTGCGCAGCGCCGCGGCGGGTTTTGTGCCTGAGGTGACGACGGAGAGGTCGAGGACTGAGAGCGGGATCATGGCGCGTTAACGTAGTGGAGGGCCGCGCGGCGACAATGCGCAGACTGCGCAGATCTGGCGTGTGTGGCCCGAGATACCGCGGGGCCGGGCCGAGCTGAGATGTTGGGCTAAACTTCGTACTACAATAATAGAATTCAAACTGCCCACCCAAGTGAGTCGCGCCTAAAAATGCAACTCTGATATTAAATGTTTGTTTTTACTTAAATATTTTCATTCACGCCAAATCCCACTCTCATGACGAACATCGCAATAATTCACACAATCTCTACAGAAATGGGCGACTTCCCACCCCCGATGGGCTGTCGAGAATACCCTCTTTGCCCTATCTTAGCCTCTCGCAAGCTAGACCCGACCGCCGGCCGCCTGAAACTGGCAAGATCCTGGAGTGAGTGGTGCCATGACCGAGTTGACGAATCCTGCCCAAGCCGACCGGCAAGACGGGCACCTCCAAAATGGACAGCTTTCTTCGAAGCGGCCTGCAATCTCCTTCGAGTTCTTTCCGCCCAAGACCGAAGATATGGAGCGGAATCTCTGGGACACCATCAACCGCCTCGCCCCGCTTGACCCGAAATTCGTCTCGGTGACCTACGGCGCCGGCGGCTCGACCCGGGAGCGCACCCATTCAACCATCTCGCGCATCCTGAAGGAGACGGCGCTGCTGCCCGCCGCGCATCTGACCTGCGTCGGCGCCTCCCGTGGCGAGATCGACGAGATCGTCGACCGCTATCATGAGGTCGGCGTCCGCCACATCGTCGGCCTGCGCGGCGATCCGCCCGGCGGCATCGGCACGCCCTATTCCACCCATCCCGACGGCTATCAGACCTCCGCCGAGCTCGTCGCAGGAATCAAGAAGCGGCACGCCGATATCGAGGTCTCGGTCTCGGCCTACCCCGAAAAGCATCCCGAGGCGCGCGATTTCGACGCCGATATCGACACGCTGAAAGCCAAGGTCGACGCCGGCGCTGCGCGCGCGATCACCCAGGTCTTCTTCGATAACGACCTCTACTTCCGCTATCTCGACCGCGTCCGTGCCCGCGGCATCAACATCCCGATCGTGCCGGGCATCATGCCCATGCACAATTTCAAGCAGGCCCGCAATTTCGTCACCCGCGCCGGCACATCCGTGCCGGACTGGCTTGCGGAGAAATTCGAAGGCCTCGATGACGACGCCGAGACCCGCAAGCTGGTCGCGGCCACCGTTGCCGCCGGCCAGGTGCAGAAGCTGGCGAAGCGCGGCGTCGATACCTTCCATTTCTACACCATGAACCGCGCCGATCTCGTGTTCGCGATCAGCCATTTGCTCGGCATTCGCGCCAAGAGCGCGCAGAAGGCGGCCTGACCCAAGATGACAATTCCCGTTTCGCCCAAGCGAACCGCCCTGCTCGACGCCGCGCGCCAGCGCATCCTGGTGCTCGACGGCGCCATGGGCACGATGATCCAGAACCTCCAGTTCGACGAGACCGCCTTTCGCGGCGAGCGCTTCAAGGATTTCCATCGTGACCTCCGCGGCAACAACGATCTGTTGATCCTGACCCAGCCGCAGGCGATCGAGGACATCCACGCCGCTTACTTGCGCGCCGGCGCCGACATCGTCGCGACCAACACCTTCTCCACGACCTCGATCGCGCAGGCCGACTACGATCTCGCCGACATCGTCTACGACATGGCGCGCGAAGGCGCCCGCCTCGCCGGCAATGCCGCGCGGCGCGTCGAGGCAGAAGACGGCAAGCCGCGCTTCGTCGCCGGTGCCATCGGCCCGACCAACCGCACCGCATCGATCTCGCCCGACGTCGCCAATCCCGGCTACCGCGCGGTGACCTTCGATGATCTGCGCGAATCCTACGGCGAACAGATCAGGGGCCTGCTCGACGGCGGCGTTGACCTCCTGCTGGTCGAGACCATTTTCGATACGCTGAACGCCAAGGCGGCGCTCTATGCGATCGCCGAGATCACCGGGGAGCGCGGCATCGACGTGCCCGTGATGGTGTCCGGCACCATCACCGACAAATCCGGCCGCCTGCTGTCGGGGCAGATGCCGGAGGCGTTCTGGAATTCGGTGCGGCACGCCAAGCCGATCACGATCGGCTTCAACTGCGCGCTCGGCGCGGAAGATTTGCGCGCGCATATCGCCGATATCGGTCGCGTCGCCGATACGCTGGTGTGTGCCTATCCCAATGCCGGCCTGCCCAACGAGTTCGGCCAGTATGACGAGACCCCGGAGTACATGGCGCGCCTGGTCGGCGAGTTCGCCCGCGCCGGCCTCGTCAATATTGTCGGCGGCTGCTGCGGCACCACGCCCGAGCATATCGCGGCGATTGCCGCCGCCGTCGCACCACACAAGCCGCGCATCGTGCCGGAGATCGAGCCGCGCTTAAGGCTTTCCGGCCTCGAGCCCTTCATTCTGACAGACGCGATTCCGTTCGTGAATGTCGGCGAGCGCACCAACGTCACCGGTTCGGCTCGCTTCCGCAAGCTGGTCACCGCCGGCGATTACACCGCCGCGCTCCAGGTCGCCCGCGACCAGGTCGAGAACGGCGCGCAGATCATCGACGTCAACATGGACGAGGGTCTTCTGGACTCGGAAGCCGCGATGCGGACCTTCCTCAACCTCGTCGCCGCCGAACCCGACATCGCCCGTGTGCCGGTGATGGTCGATTCCTCGAAATTCTCGGTGATCGAGGCGGGCCTGAAATGCGTGCAGGGCAAGCCGGTCGTCAACTCGATCTCGATGAAGGAAGGCGAGGAAAAATTCATCCACGAAGCGCAGATCGCGCGGCGCCATGGCGCGGCTGTCGTGGTAATGGCGTTCGACGAAGTCGGCCAGGCTGACACGTTCGCGCGCAAGACCGAGATCTGCAAGCGCGCCTACGACATCCTGGTCGACCGTGTCGGCTTCCCGCCGGAAGACATCATCTTCGACCCGAATATCTTTGCGATCGCGACCGGAATCGAGGAGCACAACAATTACGGCGTCGACTTCATCGAGGCGACGCGCTGGATCCGCAAGAACCTGCCCGGCGCGCACATCTCCGGCGGCGTCTCCAATCTCTCGTTCTCGTTCCGCGGCAACGAGCCGGTGCGCGAGGCCATGCACTCGGTGTTCCTGTACCATGCCATCAAGGCCGGCATGGACCTGGGCATCGTCAATGCCGGGCAGATGATCGTCTACGACGACATCGATCCCGAGCTGCGCCAGGTGTGCGAGGACGTCATTCTCAATCGCGACCCCGGCGCCTCTGAACGGCTGCTGGCGCTCGCGGAAAAATTCCGCGGCAACAAGACCCAGACCAAGGAGGCCGATCTCGCCTGGCGCGAATGGCCGGTGGCCAAGCGGCTCAGCCACGCGCTGGTGCACGGCATTACCGAGTTCATCGAAGTGGACACCGAGGAGGCCCGCAAGGAATCGTCGCGCCCGCTCGACGTCATCGAAGGCCCGCTGATGGCCGGCATGAATGTGGTCGGCGATCTCTTTGGCGACGGCAAGATGTTCCTGCCGCAGGTGGTCAAATCCGCGCGCGTGATGAAGCAGGCGGTGGCCTGGCTGATGCCGTTCATGGAAGAGGAGAAGGCGCGCAATCTCGCCAACGGCATCGGCACCGAAGGCTCCAGCTCCGCCGGCAAGATCGTGCTCGCGACCGTCAAGGGCGACGTCCACGACATCGGCAAGAACATCGTCGGCATCGTGCTCCAGTGCAACAACTTTGAGGTCATCGACCTCGGCGTGATGGTGCCGGCCGCAAAGATCGTCGAGACCGTGAAGGCGGAGAAGGCCGACATCGTCGGCCTGTCCGGCCTGATCACGCCGTCGCTCGACGAGATGGCGTTCTTCGCCGGCGAATTGCAGCGCGAAGGCCTGAAGCTGCCGCTCCTGATCGGCGGCGCGACGACGAGCCGGGTGCATACCGCGGTGAAGATCGACCCGAGCTATCGCGCCGGGCCGGTGGTGCATGTCAATGACGCCAGCCGCGCTGTCGGCGTCGCCTCCTCGCTGCTGTCGCCTGAAAAACGCGAGGCCTATGCCGCCGACGTGCGCGCCGAATACGCAAAGATCTCCGAGGCGCATTTTCGCGCCCAGGCCGACAAGAAGCGCCTGAAGCTCTCTGTTGCCCGCGCCAATCGCGTGCCGGTCGACTTTGCGGCTAACAAGCCGGTGAAGCCGACATTCCTCGGCACCAGGAGCTTTGACGCATACGACCTCGCCGAGCTCGTGCCCTACATCGACTGGACGCCGTTCTTCCAGACCTGGGAGCTCGCCGGGCGCTTCCCCGCCATCCTCGGCGATGCCAAGGTCGGCGAAGTCGCCCGCTCGCTCTACGATGACGCGCGGAAAATGCTCGACCTGATCGTCAAGGAGAAATGGTTCCGGGCGCGCGCGACGGTCGGCTTCTGGCCGGCGAACGCGGTAGGCGACGACATTGTGCTCTATGCCGACGAGAGCCGGACCAAGCAAATTGCAACGCTGCACACGCTGCGCCAGCAGCTCGAGAAGCGCGAGGGCCGTTTCAACGCGGCACTGTCCGACTTCATCGCGCCTGTCGGCGTCGGCGTGCCCGACTATGTCGGCGGCTTCGTCGTCACCGCCGGCATCGGCGAGGATGTCGTCGCCGACCGCTTCAAGATGGCGAATGACGACTACTCCTCGATCCTGTGCAAGGCGTTGGCTGACCGCTTGGCCGAAGCCTTCGCCGAGCGCATGCATGCCCGCGTGCGCCGCGAGTTCTGGGCCTATGCGCCGGACGAGGCGCTGTCGACCGACGATCTGATCCTCGAGAAGTACCAGGGCATCCGCCCGGCGCCCGGCTATCCCGCGCAGCCCGATCACACCGAGAAGGCGACGCTGTTCGAGTTGCTCGATGCGGAAGCGACCGCCGGCGTGAAGCTGACCGAGAGCTTTGCGATGTGGCCGGGCTCTAGCGTGTCGGGGCTCTATCTTGCGAATCCCGAAAGCTATTATTTCGGCGTCGGCAAGATCGAGCGCGACCAGGTCGAGGACTACGCCGCGCGCAAGGGCATGACGGTTGCCGAGACCGAGCGCTGGCTTGCGCCGGTGCTGAACTACATCCCCTCACAGCAAGGCGCGGCCGACAAGACCGCTTTTGCCGCAACACCCGCGAACGATGAGACATCAAAGGACCTCGCCTCGCATCCGCCGGGCTGCACCTGCGCGGTGCATCTGGTCTGGCAGAAGAAGCGCGCTGGGGCGGGATAGTCTCCGCCGTAGACAAAAAAGTCGAAAACAACCCCATGCACAGTAGAGATGGGGTTGAAAGGCCTGGTGAATTTCGGTCCTGCCGAAACAGCTTGATGCGTCGGGCAAAACACCTGTATCAATCTATATTCGCCTACATCGCCAATCCTCGACGTCCGGACTCGCTTCGCCGTCATTCCGGGGCGCGCGAAGCGCGAGCCCGGAATCCATTGATCTACACGTGCTGCGGACAAATAGATTCCAGGCTCGCGCCAAGTGGCGCGCCCCGGAATGACGACGCGGCGTGTTGGGCCCCCACGATGCCTTGAACGCAACGCGCGCTCGCCGCGACCAATGGCGGTCGCCATCGAAAGAGCCAAGGAAATCAGATGCTGGACGCCCATCAATTGATGTGGACGCAGATTGCCGCCGGGATCTCAGTGCTGCTGTTTGGACTGACGCTGTTCGGTCTGGTCCGGACGCGAGGCCGGATGCAGGCCGCGCAGAGCTGGGACAAGGTCGAGGGCGTCATCACGGTCTCCCGGGTCGATCAGCCGGCGACGCACGCCTCGGACGATCGGAACGATGCCAAGCCCATCATCCGTTATCGGTATCAGGCCGGCGGCCAGGAGCTGGAAAGCGACAAGGTCTTTGTCGGCGGCCCTACCATCACGACGAGGGTGCTGGCCGCAAAACTGGCCGGACGGTATCCGGTCGGCGCGCATGTCGACGTCCATGTCGATCCGAAGCAACCGACCGAGGCGCTGCTGGAGCCTGCCGCGGCGCAGAACGTCGCGGCGCTGGTGGCGTTCACCATCGCATTCGGTTTCATTGCCGCCACCCTGACCGCGCATTCGCTCGCCGGTCACGTGCTCTACGCCGACAATGGCGTTCCGCTGTTCGCGTTCGCGCTGCCGATCATCGCGCTCATCGGCGCCGTGTTCTGCGTCGCAGAATATGTCCGGACGCGCCGGCTGGCGAGCGCCAGCCTGCGCTGGCCGACCGCGTCGGGCAGGATTACGCATTCCGACGTGATCGAGGAGATCATCGAGGAGAAGACCGAGCACGACAACAGACCGACGACTTCAAAGCTCGTACACCGCTATCAGGTCGACCTCCGCTACGCCTACAAGGTCGGCAAGCGCGACTTCACCGGCACCGAACTCAATTGGGGCGGCACCATGATCTCCGGGCTGCGCGAAGTCGCCGAAAAGGAAGCGGCAAAATACCGTCCCGGGCACAGCGTCAAAGTCTATTACGATCCGGACCAGCCGGGACATGCCGTGCTGGAGCCTGCGAGCGGGGAAGGCGCGCTGGCTCCGCTGATCGGCGCCGCGGTCTGCGCGATCGTCGGTGGCCTCTTTCTGACGATCCTGATCAAGGTCGGGTTTGCGTAGCGGCGCTTGATGTCGTTCCGGGGCGCGCGAGCGCGAGCCCGGAATCCATCGTGCAGCGTGTGTCGCCGATGAATGGATTCCGGGCTCGCGCCAAGCAAGTGGCGCGCCCCGGAATGACGGAGGGAGGCTCACCCTTTCGGTGGCGCCAGCGGCTGCAGGATCTCCTTGAACGGCGCCAGCGCTTCGCAGCGATCGGCATGTGCCGCGAGCGCCGGATAGCGCGACACGTCGAATAGCGGTGCATGTGCCTCGCGGGTGAAGCGGACGACGCAGGCGACCGCGACGTCGGCGTGGCCGATGTGGTCGCCCAGCCAGTAAGGCGTCGTCACCCTGGCGCGCTCGGCCTCGAGCACCTTCAGAACGTCCGCGATCTGCGCCTGGCAACGCTCGACCCACAGCGCAAGCTGCTCCTTCCGCAGCACGCGCTCGTAGAGCAGGCTCACCGCCTTGTCGCCGAGGCCAGAGGCGAGCGCGCAGATGCGCAAGTGCCGTCGCCGCTCGACGCCGCTCCGCGGCAGCATCGCCTTCTCCGGCCCGACGAGCTCGTCGAGATAATCCAGGATGATCGTGCTCTCGATCAACGCCTCGCCGTCATCGAGCACCAAGGTCGGCACGCGTCGCAGCGGATTATGGGGCGCGACCTTGTCGGCATCGCCGAAGGTCGACCACGGTCTGTGCTCGAAGGCGAACCCGTAGAACCGCAGCGCAATCGCGACGCGGCGGACGAAGGGGGAATCATATTGGCCGATCAGGAACATGGTGCACCTCTCGTCATTGGAGCTTTGCCCGGCCAATCGGTCGTCATTGCCGTTGCAAGTATCGCCTGCCGATCCTTCACCGACAACCGCCGAGCGGATGTCGAGGCCGTGCTCTGTTGCAACCTCTTTGCTTACCCAACGCCCGGGGTATAAATGATCCGCGCTGCTGATTCTGTATTTCTGCCGGTCTTCCGGAGCATTGGCGGCCGCGATCGGGTGGCCGTTTTGATAAACGCCTTTTTCGATGAAAGCTCGGAGGGGGACGCCCACAACGGACTGCTGACAGTTTCGGGCTATGCCCTCGACTTGGCTGGCGTTGGGCGCCTGACTGCCGAATGGCAAACGCTCCTTGATGACTACCGTCTGCCGTACTTCCATATGGCGGAATGCAATGCGTGCGATGGTATTTTTGAGCACCTAGATAATACTGAATGTGACAATTGTGCGCGTGAAGCAATAAGCATTGCACGCGCCCATCCGTTACACGCTCACTCTTTTGTTCTGGATCAACCTCAGTATCGCGAAATCCTGCAGGACCAGGGCTTTGACTGCGACCCTTACTCCTTCATGGTCTTTTCCGCGTTTCTCCACGTGAACAAGTGGGTGCATGAGAATCAACCAACTAGACGAATCTCGCTCTTTTTTGAGAGCGGATACCGAACCCAAAAGAGAGCAACTGAAGTGTTGCAGTACGTGACCAAGGATAATCTGCGCGGCAAAAACAGAGTGGATAGCTACACGTTTGTTAGAAAGGAAGCGTCTTATCCAACTCAAGCCGCCGATCTAATCGCTTGGCATATAAGGAAGGGGTATGAGAACCTTCGATATGGCAAGCCTGTTCGCAAGGACACCAAGGCCCTCTTGGAGGATCGCACTGTGTTGACGATAGAGTTCAACGAGAGCCGTCTGGAGGAAATCCGCGATAATTTCTGCCGAAAGTCAGGCAACCTATCTAACGCGGCTAAGGTTCTTTTCTCAGATGATGACGTATTACTCGGTTGAACGACTGATCGAACTCTTTCCCGCTCTCGTCGCTGAAGGCCGGCCATCAGGTCGAGCCCGGCTGGCGGCTCACGGTCGGCTATGACACGCTGTCCTGGACCGGCGTGCAGCGCTCCGGCGGCCTAATCGACACCACGCTCAATCCGAGTCCGATACCGCCGGGACCGTCCGCCGGCCCGACCCGTCCGCTGCCGGTGCTGAACACGACGAACCTCCTCGCGCAGGCTTCGGCTTCGGCGTGCGGTATAATTATTGAGGTGGATGCGTAGCCCGGATGGAGCGGAAGCGCAATCCGAGAGCGATCCGTCAAGTTGCAAGAAGGCCCCGGATATCGCTCCGCTCATCCGGGCTACAGGTCGCTGAACATCACTCGATGATCGGCACATGCCTCGCCGTCGTCCGCGACACCGTGCCATCGAGGCGCGGATCGTCGGCGACCTCGATCTGGCGGCGGAACGGGCGGAAGCCGGAGCGCTGATAGAACGCCACTGCCGACGGGTGGTCGAAGGTGCAGGTGTGCAGCCAGACGCGGCGCAGGTCGCGTGACCATGCGAGCTCCAGCGCGCGGTTCATCAGGAAGCGGGCGGCACCACGCCCGATCAGGCGTGCGGTAACGCCGAAATAGACCAGCTCGCACTGGCCGGCCTGGCGGAAATCCAGCTCAAGCAGGCCTTCATCGCGACCGTCCGCGACCAGCGCATAGACTTCGACGCCCGGTACGTGGATGACCGAGACGAGCTCGGCGTCGGTCATACGCAGCCGAGAGAACCATAGCCACTCCTCGCCGACGCGGCGATGGAGATCGCGATACCAGTCGAGCGCGGGCGCGTCGACCTTGCGCAGGGTCCACGCGCCGGGAGGATCGTCACGGCGTGAGGGTCGCGCGGTCATCTCGAGATGGGTGACGACCGCGGCGATCTTGCCGGCGGGAATGTCGGAGTAGCCGTCGGGGAGGATCATGGGATGCGTCCCTTTGAATCTGAACGCCAGCCACACACTCCGTGTCGTCCTGGCGAAAGCCAGGACCCATTACCACGGCTGGTCCTTGTTGCGGCAGGCCGGGGCCGCTAACGGTCCAAGACAACTTAGCTCGGTGGCTATGGGTCCTGGCTTTCGCCAGGACGACGGCGGAGTTTGCGGATGCGCCTTGCTCACCTCGGCGTCAGCGTGATGGCCTCGGCGGTCGCGGCTTCGACCGCGGGCAGGCTGTAGAGCAGCGGGACATATTGGCCGGTGGCCCAGAGCGGCGCGAGGTCGCGATAATGGCCGCTGAAGGGATCGCCGGACTGTCCCGGAGTGTTGATGGTGCGGCTCGCATCCCAATTGCCGACATCGAGCACCATGCGGAACGAGGCCCCCGCGGTGAGCCGATAGTCGGAGCGGCGATAGGTCCCCGCGCGCGGCACGTTGGCGGCGCCGCCGTAAGCGAGCGGGCCGACCGACAATTGCGCCGCCGTCGCCTTGTCGGCGAGCGGCATCAGCGCATGGTCGAACTTTGCGACATGCAGCCGGCCCCAGCGCCAGGTGGATGAGTCAGGGCCGAGCTTGGCTGTGACATCGGCGATTGCCGCGCCGAGACTGTCACGCAAAATCTGGTCGCGCGCGGCAGCGGGATCGGAGCCGAACGACGCATCCGGCGATTCCAGGGAGGCAACGAGCGCCGAAATGCTGGAGGCCTCGGGCGCGATCAGATCGGCGGCCTTGGGTGCCGTGGTCTTCAGCAGCACCGGCCCGAGATGATTGGCGATCCAGACCTCGAACACCGCAGCCGCGGCACTGTCGGCGGCATCGCGTGCGTCCCATGGCTTGAGCAGCTCGAGACCCTTCTTCACATTGGCATCGTCCGAAGACAGAGGCTGCAACAGCTTGACCAGCCGCCGGCCCAGCATCGTGGTGTCGTCGTTCTGCAAATCCATCGCGTCGGCCAGCGTCACCTTATTGTTGGCCCCGAGCACTTCGGTGATGCGCTGCCAGCGCGCACTGTCGGACCATTCAAAGCCGACCTTGCGCTCGGCTACAGGGTAATCGGGCGGCAGGTTCATCTGGTTGGCGGTGGCGAAAAAGCCCTGCTTGGGCTGATAGGATTTCGGCAACTCGTCGAGCGAGAGGAAGCCTTGCCACTCGTAACGGCCGTCGCCGGGCACCGGCATCAGACCGTCGAAATTGACGCGGTGCGGCGTCTTGCCGGCGGCGACCCAGCCGATATTGCCGCGGGTGTCGGCATAGACCTGGTTCTCCGACGGCGCGCCCCAGCGCCGCATCGCCGCAAGGAAGCCGTTCCAGTCCTTTGCGGTCATGTAGTCGGACGAGCCGAAATAGGCCGACGTGCCCGGTTCGAACCAGATCGAGCGCACGGCAAAGGCGCGCTTGTTGGCATCGTCGACGAAGATGACCGGACCGTGCCGGGTGAACTTCAGTTCCAGATCGCGATCTGCCTCGCCTTTGACCTGCTCCGTCTCGTGAACGATGCGCATGTCTTCCCAGCCATTGCCGTAGCGGTACTGGTTGGGATTTTGCGGATTGAGCTCGTAGACGTAGAGGTCTTCCTGGTCGACGTTGAAGATGGTGAGGCCAAAGGCGATGGTGCCGTTGTGACCGATCGAGATGCCGGGCAGCGCCGGCTCGCCGGCGCCGATCACGGAGATGCCGGGCGCATTGAGGCCGACGATATAACGCAGCGAGGGCACGCTGTGCTCGCGATGCGGATCGTTGGCGAGGATCGGACGGCCCGTCGCCGTGCGTGAGGCCGCGATCACCCAATTGTTGGAGCCGATGGTGTCGCGCTGGTGGTCGGCCTCGGTGAGGTACCTGTCCGGATCGTGCGCGAGCGCAGCCTGCCTGTCTTTCGGGGCTGCGAAGGCGACCGGGCGCGTCGCGAGATCGTAGGCCGCGAGCACGGCCTTCGGCACGCTACAGGGATCGAGACCGTCGGGGATTTTCGTCGTCCAGGCCGGCTCCAGCTTGACGCGAAAACGGTCGGCATCGAGGCCGGCCGCACAGGCAACCAGCGAGCGCTTGACCTCGGAGGCGACATTGCGCGTCAGCCCGTGGCTGCGGATGCGAACGACGTCATCCGCGGTCCACAAGTCCGGCATGGTGCCGGCGATCCTGAACTCGATCGGCAGCGGGCGCTTGCCCGCGCGGACATCGGCGACATAGGCGTTGACGCCGGCGACGAACGCATCGGCATAGGTCTTCGCTTTCGGGCCGTAGGCCGCCCACTCCGCCTTCATGTCGCCGCGATAGAGGAAGAGCCGCAACGCCTTGTCCTGCTCGGCATAGGCCGGGCCGAAATCCTTGGCGAGCAGGCCGAGGCCTCGTTTGCGCCAGAGATCGATCTGCCAGAGCCGGTCGCGGGCGGCGTTGAAACCTTGCAGGAAGAACAGGTCGTGCTCGTTGCCGGCATAGATATGCGGAATGCCCCAGACATCGACCAGTATCTGCGCGGGGGCGTTGAGGCCGGCGACATCGGTCTTGACCTGCCGTGCGCTTTCAAGCGAGTTCGCCTTCTCGCGCGCGATGGCCGTCGAGGTGAGCAGCGCGGCGCAGATCGCTGCGCCACAAAGCTTCTGGATGACCCGGTTGAAATCCGTGTTCATTGTCGTTCCTCCCGTTGTTGTTGATTGGGGCGCGTCGCGCGCCCGCTATTCGCCCTCGTCGCTCGCCAGCACGCCCCTCACGGCCCTCGCCCAGCCTGCGAGCTTTCGATCGCGCGTGGCCTGACTCATGTTCGGCTTGAAGCGGTGCTCCAGCCGCCAGTTGTCGGCGAATTTTGTCGGCTCGGGATAGACGCCGGCCTGGAGGCCGGCGAGATAGGCGGCGCCGAGCGCCGTGGTCTCCTGGATCACCGGGCGATCGACCGGCGCGTCGAGCAGGTCCGCGAGGCGCTGCATGGTCCAGTCCGATGCGGTCATGCCGCCGTCGACGCGGAGCACGACACTCGCGATCTCCGAGCTCGGCCAGTCGGCGCGCATGGCGGCCCAGAGATCAAAGGTCTGGTAACAGACGCTTTCGAGCGCGGCATGCGCGAGCTCGGCAAGTCCGGTGTTGCGGGTGAGGCCGAACAGCGCGCCACGCACGCGCGGATTCCAGTAGGGCGCGCCCATGCCGACGAAGGCCGGCACGAGATAGACGCTCTGCATGGAGTCTGACTGATCAGCAAGAGGCCCGGTCTCGGCGGCGTGCTTGATGATGCCGAGCCCGTCGCGCAGCCACTGCACCGCGCTGCCTGCGACGAAGATCGAGCCTTCGAGCGCGTAGGTGCGTTTTCCCCCGAGCTGATAGGCGATGGTGGTGAGCAGCTTGTTCTTCGAAACCACCGGCGTGGTGCCGGTGTTGAGCAGCGCAAAGCAGCCGGTGCCGTAGGTCGACTTCATCATGCCCGGGCGGAAGCAGGCTTGTCCGATGGTCGCGGCCTGCTGGTCGCCGGCGATGCCGGAGATCGCAATCGCGCCGCCGAACAGATCTGGCGTGCTTTCGCCGAAATGGGCGGAGGAATCCTTCACCTCGGGGAGCATCGAACGCGGCACGCCGATGATCTCCAGCAGTTCGTCGTCCCACTGGCCGGTGTGGATGTTGAACAGCAGGGTGCGCGAGGCGTTGGTGGCGTCGGTGGCGTGCACCTTGCCGCCGGTGAGGCGCCAGAGCAGATAGCAATCGATCGTACCGAACATCAATTCGCCACGCGCAGCGCGTCCCCGCGCGCCGGGAACGTGGTCGAGGATCCATGCGACCTTGGTCCCGGAGAAATAGGGATCGATGATCAGGCCGGTCTTTTGCGAGATTGTCGGCTCGCGGCCGTCGGCCTTGAGTTTCGCGCAGATGTCGGCGGTGCGGCGGTCCTGCCAGACGATGGCGCGGTGCACGGCTTGTCCCGTGGCGCGGTCCCACACCACGGTGGTCTCGCGCTGGTTGGTAATGCCGATCGCGGCGATGTCCTTCGCGGTGATGCCGGCCTTCTCGATCGCGTCGCGGCAGACCGTCACGGTCGAGGTCCAGATGTCCTCCGGCTCGTGCTCGACCCAGCCCGAGGCGGGAAAATGCTGCGGAAACTCGGCTTGCGCGCGGGCGGCAATCGAGATGTCGCTGCGGAAGACGATGGCGCGCGAGGAGGTGGTGCCCTGGTCGATGGCGAGGACGAAAGACATGGAAGCTACCTTGGCGTTTCCCTATGACGGGTCATTGTGGCGCGCCAAAGAAACGGGATTGCCGCCGAGAGGTCAAGACGGGATGAGCGGGTGCGATCCTTACCCTCCCCTGGAGGGGGAGGGTCGGCTCACATTGAGCGCAGCGAAATGTGAGACGGGGTGGGGTGACGGTCTCTCCGCATCGAACTGTGCCCACGTGGAGAGATCACCCCACCCCGCTCGCGCTTCGCGCGATCGACCCTCCCCCTCCAGGGGAGGATAAGAGAAAAGCGCCCCGGAACGCTAGGTTTGGCGATGCTTCAACAGTGCGGCCTCCGCTTCGCGCGATCCGTACAGCTCGACATAGATGCGTTCGAGGACTGCGGTTAGATCGCCCGTGATCTCGGAATTCCAAAACCGGACGACACGGTATCCCTCGCTCTCGAGCCAACGTTGGCGTTCGAGGTCTCGTTTGGCCACATCATCCTCGTTGTGATGTCCGCCGTCGATCTCCAGAATGAGCCGTTTAGCCGGGCAGAAGAAGTCAACGACGTAAGGACCGATCGGCGCTTGTCGGCGAAAGTGCGAACCTTCGATCGGAAGGTCCTTGAGAGCTCGCCACAGCTTGCGCTCGTGCGGCGTTGTATTGGCTCTCAGTCTCTGCGCTGCGGCGCGTCGGATCGATGTCGAGACCATTTGCGCGGCTTCCCCCCGGCTCGCGGTGCGCTCCGCGCAACACGAACCGACCTACGAGCGAGCTGCGCTCGTCTCGGACCCCTCCAGGGGAGGGTAAGAGAAGCGCCGCCAAACGCCATTTGCAATGGCAATTTTGCGGCAACTTATCCGCAAGACTAGGACAACGGAAACGAAAATGGTACATGCCGGACCGTGCACACGGGGCGGCATGACTTTCACCTCTTTACAGTTTGGCATCTTCGTCGCGGTGATGTTCGGCGCCTATTATTTGCCGCCCTTGCGCCGCTTCCAGGTCCAGCTGCTGGTGGTTGCGAGCCTGGTGTTCTATGGCTCCGGCCAACCGGCGCTGCTGCCGCTGCTGCTGCTCGCCGTGCTCGGGACCTATGCCTGCCTGGTGCTGGCTTTCGACAACCGCGCCGTCTGGATGCCGGCCGGGATCGTCTTCAATCTCGCGCTGCTGGCGTTCTTCAAATACAAGTTCCTGTTCGTCGATGCGGCCTCGGTTCACCTGCCCGGCGCAGCGCCGCTGGATTTCCTGCTGCGGTTGCCGCTGCCGATCGGCATCTCGTTCTTCGTATTCCACAATATCAGCCTGCTGGTCGACCTCACGCGCGAGAAGCAGCCGCCGCCGCTCCGCGACGTCTTCCTCTACATCATCTTCTTTCCGCAGCTCGTATCCGGACCGATCACGCGCGCGAGCATGTTCATGCCGCAGATCGCACCCAAGCGGCTCGCCGAGGTCGATTTCGTGGAGGCGGCCAAATGGATCCTGACCGGATACTTCTTCAAGCTCTACGTTGCGAACAATCTCAACGAGATGACGTCCTACATGGACTATCCGCTCTACGAGACGGTGCGCACGCAGGACCGCTGGCTGCTCGTCTTCCTGTACAGCTACCAGATCTACGCCGACTTCTTCGGCTATTCCGCGATCGCGCTCGGCCTCGGACTGCTGTTCGGATACCGCCTGCCCGTCAACTTTGACCTGCCCTACATCTCGGTCTCGTTCTCCGAGTTCTGGACGCGGTGGCACATCTCATTGTCCAACTGGCTCAGGACCTATCTTTACATCCCGCTCGGGGGAAACCGGAAGGGACCGGCCAGGACCGGCCTCAATTTGATGATCGTGATGACGCTCGGAGGCCTCTGGCACGGCGCGAGCCTGGGCTACGCGTTGTGGGGCATGCTGCACGGCCTCCTGCTCGTCGTCGAACGGCCTTTTCTGAAGGTGCTGGACGAGGCCGGCCCCGCCGTAAGGATCGCCCGAATGGGCGTCGTCTTCTTCTGCGTGACGATGCTCTGGATCTTCTTCAAGCTGCCGAACTTCGATCATGCGCTCGACTACCTCTCGGGAATGTTCAGGCCGACCGACAATCCAAATCCGACGAAACTGTTCTATAATCTGGCTCTGCTCTACGCCCTGCCCGTCATCATCCAGCATCTCGGTCTCGGCGCGCTGGTTGACGGCAGGTTGCGGCGATGGGAGCCTTATCTCTATGGCACGCTGGCCGCGCTGGCCTATCTCGAGGCCGGGCCTGACGCCGCCTTCATCTATTTCCAGTTCTGAGCATGTTGCAGGTTTCAGCGCTTCCATGGCTGGTCAGATGCGCGGGTGTCGCGGTGGCGCTGCTGCTGGCCTGCGGCCTTGCCACCGCGCGATTCGGCTCCGCGATCCAGCAGCCGGCCGTGACGACCCGCGACGGCACTCTCGTCACCCTCAACCGCTATCTGCGGGAACCCATGCCGGACATCGTGCTGGTCGGCAGCTCGGTCGCCTGGCGCCTCAAGGAGGAGTATTTCTCGCTTCCGCGTGTCCGCAATCTTGCGCTGGCCGGCGGCTCACCGGTGACCGGCCTGGAGATCCTCGCGAGGCAGAAGAGCCTGCCGAAGATCATCCTCATCGAGACCAACGTCTTTTCGCGCGAGGCCGACGCCACATTGATCGAGAGGTTTTCAGGCGGCGCGCGCGCGGAAGCGCCGTTCCTTCGCCCGGTGCGAACGGCCGTTGCCGCCTACGAGACGTGGAATCATGCGGCGCCAAATCCCGCACAGGCGCGCGCCGAGCGGGATCGCCTGCTCAGCCAGCCGCCGAGCACGTTCGACAACAAGGTCTATCTCGGCCGTGCGCTGGAACAGATGAATGAAGGCGAACCCACCGTGTCGGCGCGCGCGAATGCGGCGCGCATCGGGGAGCTCATCGATGACATCCAGCGGCGCGGGTCCCGTGCCTTCCTGATCGAAAGTCCGTTCGCGGCGGAGATCGAGGACTCCCGCTTCGTCAGGACGAACAAGAAGATCGTCCACGCAGCTTTCCCGGATCAGGCTCTATGGCTACCGATCAATCCGCCACAGAAGGAATTGCGCTGGGCCGACGGCGTGCATCTCGACGAACGATCGGCCCTGATCGTCGTGCGCACCATCGAAAGCGCCCTGGCCGATCGCGACGGCGCGCGCCGGGACAAGTGAAAGCTACACCGCCGCGGTCGTGACGCCGCCGTCGATGACGATGGTCTGTCCCGTCATGAAGCTCGAGGCATCCGAGGCGAGGTAGGCCACCGCGCCGGCGATTTCGTCGGGCTCGCCGATGCGGCGGAGCGGCGTGGTGGCGGTGCGGCGCTTGAGGTTGGCTTCATCTTCCCAGAGTGCGCGGGCGAAATCGGTCTTGACGAGGCCGGGCGCGATGCAGTTGACGCGGACGCCTTTCGGGCCCCATTCGCCGGCGAGCGAGCGGCACAGCGCGAAGTCAGCGGCTTTGGAGATGCCGTAGGCGCCGATCACGGTGGAGCCGCGCAGGCCACCAATCGAGGAGATGATAACGACAGAGCCGCCGCCACGCTCCGCCATCTGCGGGATCGCGAGCGCCGAGAGCCAGATGTTGCTCTTGACGTTCGAACCCATGATCTTGTCGAAGGCTTCGTCGGTGATGTCGAGCAGCGGGCCGTAGTAGGGATTGACGGCGGCGTTGCAGACGAGGATGTCGATCTTGCCGTAGTGCTTCGTTGCGCCCGCGATCAGCGCCTCGACCTCGGCCTTTCGCGCGATGTTGCAGGGGATGACGGTAGCGTCGCCGCCGGCCGCATTGATGCCGTCGACAACTTCCTTGCAGGCGTCGGCCTTGCGCGAGGAGACCACGACTTTTGCGCCGAGCTTTGCCAGCAGCTCGGCGGAGGAGCGGCCGATGCCGCGGCTCGAGCCGGTGACGATTGCGACCTTGCCGGTGAGATCGAACGGAGTGTTTTTCATTTTATCGACTCCCTCTTCCTTGACTCGTCGAACTCATCGTCATGGCCGGGCTTGTCCCGGCCATCCACGTTCTTCCCAGTTGCCAAGACGTGGATGCCCGGGACAAGCCCGGGCATGACGATCTTGGTGCGGCTAAAGGCCCGCGATACGACAGCTCAGATCAACCCGCCGCCATCGGCGACGCGGCGCTGGTGGTAGTCGGTATCGCCAAAGCTGTTCTCGATCATGGTGAGGCGCTTGAAGTAGTGGCCGATCTTCGCCTCCATGGTCATGCCGATGCCGCCGTGGAGCTGGATCGCCTGCTGGCCGACGAATTTCAGCGACTTGCCGATCTGCACCTTGGCCGCGGCGATCGCGTTGGAGCGCTCCCTGGCGTCCTCGAAATCGCCCGCCATGGTGGCGAACATCGACATCGAGCGGGCCTGCTCGGCGGCGACGAACATGTCGGAGGCGCGGTGCTGGAGCGACTGGAACGAGCCGATCGCGACGCCGAATTGCTTGCGCGTTTTGATATATTCGACGGTGGTCTTCAGCGATTCATCCATCAGGCCGACCGCTTCGGCGCAGAGCGCGATGCGGGCTTCGTCCACCACGCGCTCGATCAGCGCAAGGCTGTCCTCGGGATTGCCGAGCACTGCATCCGCGCCGACCTCGACGCCGGTGAAGGTGATGTCGGCGGCGTGCAGGCCGTCCTGGGTCGGGTACGACTTCTTGGTGATGCCCTTGGCATTCGCGGGCACCAGGAACACGCCGACGCCGCTCTTGTCGCGGCGGTCGCCCTTGGTGCGGGCGGTGACGATCAGGGTGTCGGCGTTCTCGCCGTTGAGCACGATGAACTTTTCGCCGTCGATGACGTAAGCCTCGCCCTTTTTCTTCGCCGTGGTGGAGACGTCGAAGAGATCGTAGCGCGAGTTCTTCTCGAGCTGGGCAAACGCCAGCGTCTTGCTGCCGTCGACGACGCCGGGCACATGTGCGGCCTTCTGCGCATCGCTGCCGGCATGGCGCAGGAAGCCGCCGCCGATCACCACCGTTGCCAGATAAGGCTCGAGCACCAGCGCCTTGCCGAGCGCTTCCATCACGATCATTGTCTCGACACCGCCGCCGCCAAAGCCGCCATCGGCCTCCGCGAAGGGCAGGCCCAACAGGCCCTGCTCGGCGAGCTTGCCCCAGACGGCTTTGCTCCAGCCGCCCTTCTCCTTCATGTACTTCTTGCGGCTTTCGAAATCGTAGGAGTCGGTCAGCAGGCCGTCGATGCTGTCCTTGAGAAGCCGCTGCTCCTCGGTCAAATCAAAATCCATCTCTGTTTCCTTAAACTAACAAGTCTCTGCGCGGAGAGAGGCCCCTCACCCCAACCCTCTCCCCGCGAAGGGCGGGCAGAGGGAGGAAGAGAGCATCACAGCCCCAGCACCGCCTTGGCGATGATGTTGCGCTGGATCTCGTTGGAGCCGCCGTAGATCGAGACCTTGCGGTTGTTGAAGTAGCTCGGCGCGATCTGGGCGGTCCACTCCATGGCTTCGTTCGAGCCGTCGTCGCCGTGCACGTCGTAGGGCGCAGCGAACGGGCCGATCACTTCCATCAGCAGCTCGGTGGTGGTCTGCTGGATCTCGGAGCCCTTGATCTTCAGCACGGACGACGCCGGATTGGGCTTGCCCTTGCCGTGCTTGCCTTCGTCGGCGACGACGCGGAGCTGGGTGAGCTCGAGCGCCTTGAGCTCGATCTCGCAGGCCGCAAGCTTCTCGCGGAACGCGGCATCCTGGATGATCGGCTTGCCGCCGGACTCGACCTTGGAGGCCAAGTCGCGGATGCGGCGCAGCCGCTCCTTGGAGACGCCGACCCGCGCGATGCCGGTACGCTCATTGCCGAGCAGGAATTTTGCGTAATCCCAGCCCTTGTTCTCCTCGCCGATCAGGTTCTCGTAAGGAACTTCCACGTCGTCGAAGAAGACCTCGTTGACCTCGACGCCGCCGTCGATGGTCTGGATCGGGCGCACGGTGACACCCTTCGACTTCATGCTGAACACGATGAAGGAGATGCCCATCTGCTTCTTCGCGGTCGCGTCGGTGCGGCAGAGGCAGAAGATCATGTCGGCATGTTGCGCCAGCGTGGTCCAGGTCTTCTGGCCGTTGATGATCCACTTGTCGCCCTTGCGCTCGGCTTTTGTCTTCAGCGAGGCGAGGTCGGATCCGGAGCCGGGCTCCGAGAAGCCCTGACACCACCAGTCGTCAACGTTCGCAATGCGCGGCAGATACTGCTTCTTCTGCTCTTCATTGCCGAAGGTGTAGATGACCGGGCCGACCATGCTGACGCCAAAGGCGAGCGGCTGCGGCGCCGGATAGGACTGCAGCTCCTCGTTGAAGATGTAGTGCTGCACGGATGTCCAGCCGGTGCCGCCATATTGCGTCGGCCAGTGGCTGGTGCCCCAGCCCTTCTTGTTGAGGATGCGCCACCACGTCACCATCTCGTCCTTGGAGAGGTGACGGCCCTCGACCAGCTTGCGCCGCGTGTCCGGCGGCACGTTGTCGCGAAAGAATGATCGCACTTCCTCGCGAAACGCCTGCTCTTCCTTCGTGAATGCGAGATCCATCGGATCCTCCTGTGAGCTTCCCTTGTCGTCCCGGCGAAGGCCGGGACCCATAACCACAAGTCTTTGTTGTCTTGCACAGGCCATTATTGTCTGTGCCCTAAACTCCTGCTGCGGAGTATGGGTCCCGGCCCCCCGTGCGCAATTGCGCACTAGGCCAGGACGACGACTACTGCAACACCTCGAACAAACCCGCCGCGCCCATGCCGCCGCCGACGCACATGGTGACGACCGCGTACCTGGCCTTGCGGCGGCGGCCTTCGATCAGGGCGTGGCCGGTGAGGCGCGCGCCCGACATACCATAGGGATGGCCGACCGCAATCGCGCCGCCGTCGACGTTGATCTTCTCGGGGTCGATGCCGAGCTTGTCGCGACAATAAAGCACCTGCACGGCGAAGGCTTCGTTAAGCTCCCAGAGATCGATGTCGTCGACCTTGAGACCGTGGCGCTTCAGCAGCCGCGGCACGGCGAAGACGGGACCGATGCCCATCTCGTCCGGCTCGCAGCCGGCGGAGACGAAGCCGCGGAAGATGCCGAGCGGCTTGAGGCCGCGCTTGGCGGCTTCCTTGTCGCTCATGATCACGGAAGCGCTGGCGCCGTCCGAAAGCTGGCTGGCATTGCCGGCGGTGACGCTGAAACCTTCGCCGCGCACGGGCTTGAGGCCGGCGAGGCCTTCGGCGGTGGTCTCGGGGCGCGGGCCTTCGTCCTGCGACAGCGTGACGTCCTTGAAGGAGACTTCGCCGGTCGCCTTGTCGGTTACGGCCATCCTGGTGGTGATCGGCGCGAGCTCGTCCTTGAACTTGCCGCCCTGTTGGGCTGCCGCCGTGCGGCGCTGGCTCTCCAGCGAATATTCGTCCTGCTTCTCGCGCGAGATGTTGTAGCGCTTGGCCACGACTTCCGCGGTGTCGATCATGGGCATGTAGACCTCGCCCTTGATCTTGAGCAGCGCCGGGTCCTGGGCGTGGAAGCCATTCATCTTGTCGTTCTGCACCAGCGAGATCGATTCGCCGCCGCCGCCGACCGCGATCTCGACGCCGTCAAAGATCACCGAGCGCGCGGCAAGCGCGATCGCCTGAAGGCCGGAGGCGCATTGCCGGTCGATGGTCGTGCCGGCGACGGTGACGGGAAGCCCGGCACGAAGCAGCGCCTTGCGTGCGATGTTGCCGCCGGTCGAACCCTGCTGGAGGGCGGCGCCCATCACGACGTCCTCGATCTCCTTCGGATCGACTTTTGCGCGCGCGACGGCTTCGCCGATGGCGTGGCCGAGCAGCGTTGCGCCCTCGGTGGCGTTGAGCATGCCGCGATAGGCCTTGCCGATCGGCGTGCGGGCGGTGGAAACGATGACGGCGTCGGTCAAGAGCGACCTCCTGATGCAAGTTGGGTGGATTGTGCTGGTTTCTGCTGCTGGCGCAATTCGTGACGCGACAGCTTTCCGACCGGCGTGCGCGGCAAATCGTCGACGAATTCGACCTCGGCCGGCAATTCATGCTTGCCGACCTTGCCGGTGAGCTGCGCACGCAGCTCGTCGAGCGAGAACGGCTTTGTGTCCGGCTTGAGCTTGATGAAGGCCTTTGCGGCCTCGCCGCGATACTGGTCGGGAATGCCGAGCACGATCACCTCGTGCACGCCGGGAATGGTGTAGATCGCCTGCTCGATCATCTGCGGGTAGACGTTGAACCCGCCGGAGATGATCATGTCCTTCTTGCGGTCGACCAGGAAGAAATAGCCGTCCGCATCGACATAGCCGATGTCGCCGGTGAGGAAGCGGCCGTCGGCAAAGGACTCCGCGGATTCCTTCGGCTTGTTCCAATAGCCCTTGGTGACGTTCGGGCCCTTGATGCGGATCTCGCCGACTTCGCCGGGCGGCAGCACCTTCGTCGGATTTTCCAGCGAGACGACGTCGAGCTCGATGCCGGGCAGCATCAGTCCGATCGAGCCCGGCTTGTCAGGACCAACAGGCGGATGGCCGGTGCCGGGCGAGCAGGTCTCGGTCATGCCCCAGCCGCTCTTGAGCTTCTTGCCGACCTTGCGCTCGAAGAAGCTCGCGATCTCCACCGGCAGCGGCGCGCCGCCGGAGCCGATGGCGTTGAGCGAGGAAAAGTCGCGCTTGTCGAGGTCAGGCAGCGCTGCGATCGCGATCCACATCGTCGGCACGCCCGGGAAATAGGTCGCGCGCTTGACCTCGATGTCGCGCATCACCGCTTCGACGTCGAAGCGCTGATGGAGCGAGATCAGATTGCCGCGGCTGAGCGAAGACAAAAGCACGACTGTCAGCGCGTAGATGTGGAACAGCGGCAGCACGCAGATCACGCGCTCGACGACGTCGCCGCGCGCCGCACGCCCCGGCTTGCCCCAGACGTCGTAGATCGACACCGCCGAGAAGAGATTGCCGTGCGTCAGCATGGCGCCCTTGGGCAGGCCGGTGGTGCCGCCGGTATATTGCAGCAGCGCGACGTCGTCGGCCGTCATCTGCGGCCATTGCGCCGGCGCAGTGGCGCCCTCGACGAAGGTCTTGAAAGTGACGATGCGGGGATCGTTCGGGATCGCGGCCTGCGGCGTGCCGACCTTGCCCCAATTGTCGTCCTCGCAGACCACCAGGCGATCAATCAGACCCTTCTCCAGAAACTTCAACGCGGTCGGCAGCAGTGCTGCGAGGTTCGAGGTGACCAGCACCCGCGAGCCGGAATCGGAGACCTTGTGCGTCAGCGCGATCTCGCCGTCGAGCGGCGAGAGATGCGCGACGCGGGCGCCGGCTTTCAGCGCGCCGAAGAAATTAACGGGGTGATCAGGCGAGTTGCCGAGGAACAGCGCGATCGAGCTGTTCTTGCCATAGCCGGCACGCAGGAATGCGGCGGCCGCACGCTCGGCCATCGCGGCGAGCTCGGAATAGGTGATCGGACGATCGCGAAACTCCAGCGCGGTGCGCGGGCCGTAATCGGCGGCGGCTTTCGACAGGAGGTCGGGCAGCGTGCCCTGGACGATGATGTCGTCCCAACGCACTCCTTCGGGATAAAACTGTTCGCCGGGATGGGTCATCAAGGTAGCTACTCTGCGCTGCCTAGGCAGCAATTCCACGTAAGGCGGGCACGGACGGTTGGGCTCCCTTCCCCCCTGCGGGGAAGGGTTGGGGAAGGGGGTAGCCACGAATGCCGGCGCCCGGGGCTACCCCCCTCCCTGACCCTCCCCCGCAAGGGGGGAGGGAACGGAGAGAGTGTACCTTGGAAGAAGAATTCGCAGCCACAGCGCCCTAGCCCATCACGCCGCCTTCGACGCCGCCGCCAGCGAGGCGAACGTCTTGCCCTCGGCCGCGAGCTTCTTCAGCAGCGGCGCGGGCTCGAGGCTCGGATCGCTGGTCTCCTTGGCGTAGAACGCCAGGCGATCGGCGATGTGCTTGAGGCCGACGGTGTCGGCCCAGAACATCGGGCCTCCGCGATAGATCGGCCAGCCGTAGCCGTAGAGCCAGACCACGTCGATGTCGGAGGGACGCGCCGCGATGCCTTCTTCGAGGATCTTCGCACCCTCGTTGATCATCGGATACATCATGCGCTCGAGGATCTCATCGTCGCTGACGACGCGCTTCTTGCGGCCGAGACGGAGCAGCGTCTCGTCGATCAGCTTCTCGACCTCCGGATCGGGCAGCGCCGAGCGGGAGCCGGCTTCGTACTTGTAATAGCCCTTCCCGGTCTTCTGGCCGAAGCGGCCGGCTTCGCAGAGCGCATCCGCGATCTCCGACTTGATGCCGCGGTCCTTGCGCGAGCGCCAGCCGATGTCGAGGCCGGCGAGGTCGCTCATGGCGAACGGGCCCATCGGCATGCCGAACTTGGTCACGACGGCATCGACCTGCTGCGGCAACGCGCCCTCGAACAAGAGCTTCTCCGACTGCTTGCCGCGCTGGGCGAGCATGCGGTTGCCGACAAAACCGTCGCAGACGCCGACCACGGCCGGCACCTTGGCGATCTTGCGTGCGATGGTGACGGCGGTGACCAGCGCATCCGGGGCGGTCTTGTCGGCGCGAACGATCTCGCACAGCTTCATGACGTTGGCAGGCGAGAAGAAGTGCATGCCGAGCACGTCCTGCGGACGCTTGGTCGCCTTCGCGATCTCGTCGATGTTGAGATAGGACGTGTTGGAGGCGAGCACTGCGCCCGGCTTGACGTATTGGTCGAGCTTGCCGAACACCTCTTTCTTCACCGCCATGGTTTCG
The DNA here is from genome assembly GCF_040548375.1 of Bradyrhizobium sp. F1.4.3. Taxonomy (NCBI): domain Bacteria; kingdom Pseudomonadati; phylum Pseudomonadota; class Alphaproteobacteria; order Hyphomicrobiales; family Nitrobacteraceae; genus Bradyrhizobium; species Bradyrhizobium sp. F1.4.3. The sequence continues at coordinate 72,944 of NZ_JBEPRN010000011.1, read as the reverse complement.
AACACGGCTTCGATCACCAGGTCAGCATCACCGACATTCTCGATGCCGACGACGCCGTTGATCAGGGCCATGCGCTTGGCGGGCGCGTCCGCCGGGATGCCGCCGCGCGCCGCGGTCGCTTCCCAGTTCTTCTGCATGATGCCCATGCCGCGCTTGAGCTGTTCCTCGCCGGTCTCGATCAGGGTGACGGGGACGCCGGCATTGGCAAAGGACATCGCGATACCGCCGCCCATGGTGCCGGCGCCGAGGATGGCGACGCGGTTGACGGGACGCGACTTGGTGCCTTCCGGCACGCCCGCGATCTTGTTGGCTTCGCGCTCGGCGAAGAAGGCGTAGCGCTGCGCCTTGGACTGGTCGCTGGCGACGAGCTTGAGGAAGCCCTCGCGCTCCTTCTTCAGGCCTTCATCGAACGGCAGATCGATGGCCGCGCCGACGGCGTCGGCGGCGGCGAACGGCGCTTCCAGGCCGCGCGACTTCTTGGTCATGGCAGCGACCGCATTGGTGAAGATCGAGCGGTCGGCCTTGGCGGCCGCGATCTTGGAATCGTCGTCGCGCAGGCGGCGCAGCGGACGCTTCTCGGCCAGCAGCTTGCGGACGAAGGCCTCGCCCCCCGAAGCCGGTCCTTCGACGATCTCCTCGATCAGGCCGTTCTTGAGTGCTTCGGCTGCACCGATCGGATCACCGCCGACGATCATCTTGACCGCGAGTTCAGGTCCAACCGCGCGCGGCAGGCGCTGGGTGCCACCGGCGCCCGGCAGCAGACCGAGCTTCACCTCGGGCAGGCCGAGCTTTGCCTCTTTGACAGCCACGCGGAAATGACAGGCCAACGCAACTTCGAGGCCGCCGCCGAGCGCGGTGCCGTGGATCGCAGCCACGATCGGCTTCGGCGAATTCTCCATCTCGGCCAGCACTTCGCTGAGGCCGGGCGGCTTCGGCGGCTTGCCGAATTCGGTGATATCGGCACCTGCGATGAAGGTACGGCCGGCGCAGGTCAGCACGATGCCCTTGATCGCGGGATCGGCGATTGCGGCCTTGATGCACTCCAGAATACCGCCGCGCACTGCGGCGCTCAGCGCATTGACCGGAGGGCTGTTGACCGTGACGATCCCGACTTCGTCATGACGCTCTAGCTTGACCACTTCGCTCACGGTTTCCCTCCTTGGTGGGGATTGCTTTTATTCGATTTCGCGGTGCGGAATTTAATTCCGCATCTTGACGGCAGGGTTATTTTGAAGCACGTGGCTTGTCAACGACTCCGCGCAAGAAGCAGATCAGGGATGAAGCGTACAGGAAAGAAGACCGCGACCGATCGGAATTTCGTCGTCGCGCTTTCCCGCGGACTTGATGTATTGCGCGCATTCCACCCTAGCGACGGGCTTCTCGGCAATCAGGAGATCGCGGCCCGCACCAATTTGCCCAAACCAACCGTCTCGCGGCTGACCTACACGTTGACGAAGCTTGGTTATCTTACACCGGTTCCCCGCTTCGAGAAGTATCAGCTCGCGCCGGCCGCGATGGCGCTCGGTTACGCGGCATTAGCCAATCTCGGCGTTCGGCATTTGTCCGAGCCGTTTCGCGAGGAAATGATGCGCGCGACGGGAGGCGCCGTCGCAATCGGCGGCCGCGACCGTCACAGCATGATCTATTTCGGGCAGAGCCGCGGCAGCGAGACGGTCGGTGTTCAACTTGACGTCGGCTCCCGCGTGCCGATTGCAACCAGCGCGATGGGCCGCGCCTATTTCTGGGCGCTGAGCGAAGACGATCGCGCCGAACTGGCGCGCGTCCTGCGCGAACATTACGGCAGCCGCTGGCCCAAGATGCGCGACGGGCTGGAACGTTCCGGCGAGACTGTGGCGAAACACGGCTTTGCGATTTCGGTCGGCGACTGGCACGACGACATCGGCGCCGCCGGCGTTGCGCTCAAGCTCAACGACGGAACCGGACCCTATGCCTTCAATTGCGGCGCGCCCGCATTCCGCTTCACGGAAGAGCGTTTGATCAACGACATTGGACCGCGTCTGCTTGCGATGGTAAGGAACATCGAAGCGGCACTTGGGGGTCTGATGCCGCTATCCAAAAAAGACGACAGCAAAAAGCTGAAATCAGGAGGGAAAGTTGCGCGTGTGGCCGAGGGGATCAGATAGCCTTTGTCATCATCGGGAGCGGTTCGCATCGCCCCTTCGCCTACTGAACGGTGTGGGCGAGACGAGATGACGCAGGCACAGCTCGCGCAGGGGACATCGCCTCTGCTCGCGGTTCGCGACGTCAGCGTCGTGTTCGGCGGCATCGTCGCGCTCAACGGCGTGTCGTTTGACATGCACAAGGGCCAGATCCTCGGATTGATCGGGCCCAACGGCGCCGGCAAGACCACGCTCTTCAACTGCCTCTCCCGGCTCTATCAGCCGTCGTCCGGCGACATCCTGATGGACGGCGCGAGCATTTTGACGCGGCCTCCGCACCGGATCGCCGAGATCGGCATCGGCCGCACCTTCCAGAACGTGGCGCTGTTTCCGAACCTATCGGTGATGGACAATGTCCGCGTCGGCACGCACGCCCGCACCTCCAGCGACATCATCAGCGACTCGCTGCGCCTTGCCTGGATTCGCCGCAGCGAGACCAGTGTGAACAAGAAGGTGCACGAGATCCTCGCCTATCTCGACCTCGAGGACGTCGCCCACACCGCCGTGTCCGGCCTGCCCTTCGGCACGCAGAAGCGGGTCGAATTGGCGCGGGCACTCGCGGCAGATCCGAAAATCCTGTTGCTCGACGAGCCCGCCGGCGGCCTCAACCACGAGGAAGTCCACGTGCTCGGCGACCTGATCCGCCGCATCCGCGACGAGCGCCACATGACCGTGCTGCTGGTCGAGCACCATATGGGCCTCGTGATGTCGATCGCCGACCACGTCGTCGCGCTGAACTTCGGCAAGAAGCTCGCCGAAGGCACGCCCGCCCAGGTGCAGGTCGACCCCGACGTCATCAAGGCCTATCTCGGGAGCAAGGACCAATGACGACGCTGCTCAACGTCAAGGACCTGCGCGCCTATTACGGTCAGGTCCAGGCGCTCCATGGCCTCTCCTTCTCGCTCAACGAAGGCTCGCTGACGACGCTGCTCGGCGCCAACGGTGCCGGCAAGACCACGACGCTGCGCGCGATCTGCAACATGGTGCGCTCCACCGGCGGAATCGAATTCGACGGCAAGCCGCTGAACAACCGCTCCACCGAGAGCATCGTGCGGTTCGGCATTGCCCATGTGCCGCAGGGCCGCGGCACCTTCACCACCATGACGGTGGAGGAAAATCTCCAGCTCGGGGCCATCACGCGCAAGGACAATGCCGGGATCGTCTCCGACATCGAGCGCATGTACGCGCATTTCCCGGTCCTGAAGCAGCGGCATACCCAGCAGGCCGGCACGCTGTCGGGCGGCGAGCAGCAGATGCTCGCGGTGGCCCGCGCACTGATGCTGCGGCCGCGGCTGATGCTGCTGGACGAGCCGTCCTTTGGCCTTGCGCCACTCGTCGTGCGCGATCTGTTCGGCATCCTCGGCAAGATCAACCGCGAGGACAAGGTGTCGATCCTGGTGGTCGAGCAGAACGCCCAGCTCGCACTTGAGCTCGCCGACCAGGCCTATGTGATCGAGACCGGCCGCATCGTGATGTCGGGCAATGCCAAGGACATCGCGAACAACGAAGAAATCCGCAAATCCTATCTGGGTTACTGAGGAGCCGGCACGATGGAGCTTTTCACCAACCAAGTCCTGGCTGGGATCGCCACTGGCGCCATCTACGCCTGCATGGCGCTGGCCGTGGTCATGATCTATCAGGCGATCGACCATCTCAACTTCGCGCAGGGCGAGATGGCGATGTTCTCGACCTTCATCTCCTGGCAGCTGATGCAGTGGGGCGTACCCTATTGGGCCGCCTTCGTGATCACGCTGGCATTCTCCTTCGTCGGCGGCATCGCGATCGAGCGGATCCTGTTCAAGCCGCTGGCGAAGGCGCCGGTGCTGACCAACGTCGCCGGCTTCATCGCGCTGTTCGCGATCATCAACTCCTCGGCCGGCCTGATCTGGGACTTCACCATCAAGCAGTACCCGACCCCGTTCGGCTCCTCGCCGTTCCTCGGCAGCCAGCTGATCTCGACCCACCAGGCCGGCATGATCGGCGTCACCGTGCTGCTGCTGATCGGTCTCTACTTCTTCTTCCAGTACACCAAGATCGGCCTCGCCATGCGCGCCGCCGCCTCGGTGCCTGAATCGGCGCGCCTCGTCGGTATCAACACGTCCTGGATGATCGCGCTCGGCTGGGGCATGGCGGCCGCGATCGGTTCGATCGCCGGCATGCTGATCGCTCCGGTCGTGTTCCTGGAGCCCAACATGATGGGCGGCGTGCTGATCTACGGTTTCGCCGCAGCGGTGCTGGGCGGACTGACCAGCCCCTTCGGCGCGGTGGTCGGCGGCTTCCTCGTCGGCATCTTCGAGAACCTCGCCGGCACCTACATCCCCGGCGTCGGCAATGAACTGAAACTCCCGATCGCGCTCGCGCTGATCATCTCCGTCCTGGTCGTCAAACCCGCTGGTCTGTTCGGCCGGCACATCGTCAAGCGAGTTTGATCATGAGCGCAGCAGAAGAAGTCGTCGCCGAAGGCCACGAAGCGGTCGAGGCGGTTCCGAAGCGGGCCATGACGCTGGGCACGGGCACATCGCTGGTGGTGCTGCTGCTTCTCATCGCCGTTCCGCTGTTTGCAAAGAACTTCGTGATCTTCCAGCTGACCCAGTTGCTGTATCTGGGGCTCGCGGTGCTGGCGCTGAACATCCTGACCGGCGGCTCGGGCCAGTTCTCGCTCGGCCAGAGCGCGTTCTACGGCATCGGCGCCTACGTCACCGCGGTGATGATGGAGCAGTTCAACATCAACTACATGCTCTGTCTGCCGGTCGCGGGGGTGGTTTGCTTCGGCGCGGGCTTCCTGTTCGGCCAGCCGGCGCTGCGGCTGTCCGGCGTCTATCTGGCGCTTGCGACCTTCGCGCTCGCCACCGCCATGCCGCAGCTGCTCAAGCTGAACTTCCTCGAGCAGTGGACCGGCGGCGTGCAGGGCCTCGTCGTCACCAAGCCGGACGCGCCGTTCGCCCTGCCGATGTCGCAGGACATGTGGCTCTACTACTTCACGCTCGCCGTCGTGCTCGCAATCTACATCTTCTCGGTGAACCTCTTACGCTCCCGCTCGGGCCGCGCCTTCATGGCGATCCGCGACAACGAGATCGCGGCCTCCGCCATGGGGATCAACGTCGCGCTCTACAAGACGCTCGCCTTCGGCGTCTCCGCCGGCATCACCGGCGTCGCTGGCGGCCTCAGCGCGATCGCGGTGCAATTCGTCGCGCCCGACAGCTTCACCATCACGCTTGCGATCCAGCTCTTCCTCGGCATGGTCGTCGGCGGCGTGGGCTGGCTGCCCGGCTCGATCGTCGGCGCCGCCTTCATCATCTTCGTCCCGAACATCGCCGAGGGCATCTCCAAGGGCCTCTCCGGCGCAGTGTTCGGCGTGCTCCTGTTCCTCGTCATCTACCTCGTGCCGCATGGCGCAAGGCAAGTCGCAATCCTGGGCCAGCAACTCGCCGGAAGGCTCAGAAAGAACTGAAAACTCTCATTAAGGAAGGAGACCAAATTGTTTCTTGGAAGAATACTGCGAACCACCGCACTCGTAACGGCGGTCGCGACCCTCACCTCCGGCGCAGCACTCGCTCAGAAGAAATACGACACCGGCGCGTCCGATACCGAGATCAAGATCGGCAACATCATGCCGTACAGCGGTCCGGCGTCGGCCTATGGCATCATCGGCAAGACCGAAGAAGCCTACTTCAAGATGATCAACGACAAGGGCGGCATCAACGGCCGCAAGATCAATTACGTCACCTATGACGACGGCTATTCGCCGCCGAAGGCCGTCGAGCAGGTGCGCAAGCTGGTCGAAAGCGACGAGGTGCTCGCCGTGTTCAACCCGCTCGGCACGCCCTCGAACACCGCGATCCAGAAATATCTGAACGCCAAGAAGATCCCGCAGCTGTTCGTCGCCACCGGCGCAACCAAGTGGAACGATCCGAAGGGCTTCCCCTGGACCATCGGCTGGCAGCCCTCCTACCAGAGCGAAGCGCAGATCTACGCGAAATGGCTGATGAAGGAGAAGCCGGACGCCAAGGTCGCGATCCTCTACCAGAACGACGATTTCGGCAAAGACTACCTCAAGGGCACCAAGGACGGTTTCGGCGCCAAGGCCTCGTCCATGATCATCATGGAAGAGAGCTACGAGGTCTCCGAGCCGTCGATCGACGGCCACATCGTCAAGATCAAGGCCGCCAATCCCGACGTGCTCCTGATCTATACGACGCCGAAGTTCGGCGCCCAGACCATCAAGAAGACCGCCGAGCTCGGCTGGAAGCCGCTCCAGATCATCACCAACGTGTCGGCTTCGGTCGGCAGCGTGATGAAGCCGGCAGGCTTCGAGGCCGCTCAGGGTGTGCTGTCGGCGGCCTATGCCAAGGACGGCGCCGATCCGCGCTGGACCGGCGATGCCGGGATGAAGAAGTGGTCCGAGTTCCTCGACAAGTACATGCCCGGCGCGGACAAGACCGACGCCAGCATCGTGTACGGTTACGGCGCTGCGCAGACACTCGCCAAGACCCTGGAGATGTGCGGCGACGATCTCACCCGCGCCAATTTGATGAAGCAGGCGGCGAGCCTGAAGGACTTCACGCCGGACACCCTGCTGCCCGGCGTCAAGATCAACACCGGTCCGACCGACTTCGCCCCGATCAGCCAGCTCCAGATGCAACGCTTCAAGGGCGAGAAATGGGAACAGTTCGGCGAGATCCTGAGCGGCGACGTCGCTGCGGAATAATGCGCTGACGCCATGGTCCAACCCGGAAAAACCCCCGCGAGCAATCGCGGGGGCTTTTTGTTGACGTCAGGCGTCAATCTTGTTCAATGCGGCGCCGATCCAAGTGTGGTGGGAGAGCGATGACTGCCGTTCGATTTCAGGTTGCGGCCCTTTTGGCCGCATTCGCGTTGTGCACTGCGATGAGCAACCCAGCGCTGGCGCAAAAGAAATACGACAGCGGCGCCACCGATACCGAGATCAGAATCGGCAACATCATGCCCTATAGCGGCCCGGCCTCCGCTTATGCCGTGATCGGCCAGACCGAGGACGCCTATTTCAACAAGGTCAACGCCGAGGGCGGCATCAACGGCCGCAAGGTCAAGTTCATCTCCTACGACGACGCCTACTCGCCACCGAAGACGGTCGAGCAGGCGCGCAAGCTGGTCGAAAGCGACGGGGTGCTCCTGATCTTCGGCTCGCTCGGCACCTCCACCAATGGCGCCATCCGCAAATACATGAACGAGAAGAAGGTGCCGCAACTGTTCGTGGCGAGCGGCGCCTCGAAGTGGAACGATCCGAAGCAATATCCCTGGACCATGGGCTGGCAGCCGAGCTACACGAGCGAGGCGAAAATCTACGCCAAATACATCATGAAGGAGAGGCCGGACGCGAAGATCGGCGTGCTCTACCAGAACGACGATTTCGGCAAGGACTATCTGAAGGGGCTGAGGGACGGCCTCGGCACCAAAGCGTCGATGATCGTGCTGGAAGAGGGCTACGACACCTCCGAGCCGGCGATCGACGAGCACGTCGTGAAGTTGAAGGCCGCGGGCGCCGACGTCTTCATCAGCATCACCACGCCGAAATTCGCGGCGCAGGCGATCAAGAAGGCGGCCGAGATCAACTGGCATCCGATCCACATCATCTCCAATGTCTCGGCCTCGGTCGGCGGCGTGATCGAGCCGGCGGGCTTCGAGATCTCGCAGGGCATCCTGTCCGCGAGCTACATCAAGGACGGCTCCGACCCGCAATGGAACACCGATGACGGCATGAAGAAGTTTTATAACTTCCTCGCGAAATACGCCCCGAAGGCCAACAAGCTCGATGCCGGCGTGCTGTTCGGCTATGCGGCCGCACAGACCATGGTGAAGGTGCTGCAAATGTGCGGCGACGACCTCACCCGCGACAACATCATGAAACAAGCGGCCAGCCTGAAGGATTTCGAGCCGGATACGCTATTGCCCGGCATCAAGATCAACACCGCGCCGGACAATTTCGCCCCGATCGAGCAGCTCCAGATGATGCGGTTCAAGGGCAAAAAATGGGAACTATTCGGCGACATCATCTCGAGCGAGCTGAGCCATTGAGAGGCTCAACTAAAAATCGTTCCAACTAATTAAGACAGCTCAAGACTGTCTCGCCCTCTCGCAGTCGCACACGACTGTTTGCGGTGGTCTTGACTACTAAAGAAGCAGCCCCTGCGACGCCGTCGCAGGGGCTTTCTGTTGAAGGCACCGGGCAAATCGTATTGAATTGCAGCCGCGTCAGCCAAAAACAATCAAGACAAAAAAAGGAACGCACACACACCAGAATAGGGAGATAGGAATGCCCGCTGTCACCGGCAAGCTTGCGGCCGCGTCACTGGCGCTTGCGCTCATTGCGGCCTCGACCTCCACTGCATCGGCCCAGAAGAAATACGATACCGGCGCGACCGACACCGAGATCAAGATCGGCAACATCATGCCCTACAGCGGACCGGCCTCCGCCTACGGCATCATCGGGCGGACCGAAGCCGCCTATTTCAAGAAGATCAACGACGAAGGCGGCATCAACGGCCGCAAGATCAACTACATCAGCTATGACGACGCCTACTCGCCGCCGAAAACGGTCGAGCAGGCGCGAAAGCTGGTCGAGAGCGACGAGGTGCTGTTCATCTTCAACTCGCTCGGCACGCCGCCGAACTCGGCGATCCACAAATACATGAACTCGAAGAAGGTGCCGCAGCTCTTCGTCGCCACCGGCGCCACCAAGTGGAACGATCCGCAAAACTTCCCCTGGACCATGGGCTGGCAGCCCAACTATCAGAGCGAAACGCAGATCTATGCGAAATGGCTCCTCAAGAACAAGCCGGACGCCAAGATCGCCGTGCTCTTTCAGAACGACGACTACGGCAAGGACTACGTCAAGGGCCTGAAGGACGGCCTCGGCGCCAAGGCGTCCTCGATGATCGTCGCGGAGGAGAGCTACGAGACCTCCGAACCGACCATCGACAACCATATCGTGAAGCTGAAATCGACCGGCGCCGACGTTTTCATGAACATCACGACGCCGAAGTTCGCCGCCCAGGCGATCAAGAAGGTCGCCGAGATCGGCTGGAAGCCGCTGCACTTCCTCAACAACGTTTCGGCCTCCGTCGGCAGCGTGATGAAGCCGGCCGGCTTCGAGAACGGCCAGGATGTCATCTCTGCGGATTATCTGAAGGACGTGTCGGATCCCGCATGGGCCAATGATGCCGGCATGAAAGACTTCCTGGCGTTCATGGGCAAATACTTCCCCGACGGCGACAAGCTCGATAAGGGCACCATCGTCGGCTATGCCGTGGCGCAGACGCTGGTCCAGGTCCTGAAGCAGTGCGGTGATGATCTCACGCGCGAGAATATCATGAAGCAGGCGGCGAACCTGAAGGACTTCCGCACCGAGGCGCTGCTGCCGGGCGTGAAGATCAACACCTCGCCGACCGATTTCGCGCCGATCAGCCAGCTTCAGCTTGAGAAGTTCAAGGGCGAGAAGTTTGAGTTGTTCGGCGACGTGATCAGCGCCGACGTCGGCGGCTAGTTGCCGGAGCATACGACGACAACAAACCCCCTGCGAGATGATCGCAGGGGGTTTTTGCTCGCGTCGATTATGATTACGCGATTGCACAATCGAATGATGGTAAAGCCTGCTTACGCTTTGACGCCCGATGCGGTAGGCAGGTGAATGGCGCGTTCGCCGCCATCACTTCCGTCTGCTCTGCCGAAGGCCATCGTCATGACCGACCGACGTCCCCTGCTCCGCGCGCTCTACGACGCCGCCGTTGCCGCTGCCCATCCCAACACGATCCTGGCGCCGCATCTGCGGCCCGCGCCGAAGGGGCGCGTGATCTGCCTTGCCGCCGGCAAGGGCGCGGGCGCGATGGCCGCGGCTGCGGAACGGCACTATCTCGACACGCTCAAGCTCGCGCCGGAGCGTCTCGTCGGCATTGCCACCACCCGCCATGGCTATGGCGTGCCGACACGCCGCATCCGTGTGGTCGAGGCTGGGCATCCCGTGCCGGATGAGGCTGGCCTCAAGGGCGCGGCCGACACGCTCGCGCTCGCAGCCGAAGCAGGTCCGGACGATCTGCTTCTGGTGCTGCTCACCGGCGGCGGCTCGGCGAACTGGATCGCGCCGGTGGAGGGCATCAGCTTCGCGCAGAAGCAGGCGGTCAACAAGGCGCTGCTCCGCTCGGGTGCGCCAATCGGCGAGATGAACACGGTCAGGAAACATCTGTCGCGGATCAAGGGCGGCCGGCTGGCGCGCGCCGGCAGGAACGCCGCCGAGATCGTGACGCTCGCGATCTCCGACGTGCCGCATGACGATCCTTCCGCGATCGCCTCCGGCCCCACCGTGCCGGACCCGACGACGCTCGCTGATGCGCGCGCGATCGTGGCGAAGTACAAGCTCGATATCGACGACGCGGTGCGCCGCGCGCTCGACGATCCCGCCAACGAAAGCTGCAAGCCGGGCGACGCCGCCTTTGCGCGCGCGCATTTCGAATTGATCGCGCGGCCGAAGCAATCGCTCGACGCCGCGGTGAAGCTCGTCGGGGAGGCCGGCTACGAGACCATCGATCTCGGCGCCGATCTCGAAGGCGAGGCCCGCGAGGTCGCCGCCGATCACGCCAAACGCGCGCTCCGGGCGCGGGCGCAGGGCAAGCGCATCGCGATCCTCTCCGGCGGCGAGCTCACGGTGACCGTGCGCGGCAATGGCCGCGGCGGCCCGAACCAGGAATATGCGCTGGCGCTCGCGGACCTGTTGAAGGACACGGCTGGCATCTCGGCGCTTGCCGGCGACACCGACGGAGCCGACGGCGGCGCCGGCCATCCCACTGACCCCGCCGGCGCGCTGATCGACGCGGCGACGTTCGCCAAGATGAAGGCGCTAGCGCTTCAGCCGCAGGCCTATCTGGACAACAACGATGCGACGACGTTCTTCGAGGCGACCGGCGATCTGCTGATGCCCGGCCCCACGCTGACGAACGTGAACGACATCCGGGTGATTTTGGTGGATTGAGGCTTCACCCTCCCCTGGAGGGGGAGGGTCGGCTCACATTGAGCGCAGCGAGATGTGAGACGGGGTGGGGTGACGGCCTCTCCATGTCCAACACTGCCCGCGTGGAGAGATCACCCCACCCCGCTCGCGCTACGCGCGATCGACCCTCCCCCTCCAGGGGAGGGTAAGGCCGCCCCGTCAAAATTCGTTGGCGATCTTCGAGAGCATCCCGATCAGGGCTTCGCGGTTGGCCTGGCCGAGCAGCTCGTTGAGCCGCGACTCATGCTTGGTGGCGACGAGCTTTTTGGCCCGGGCCAGCACGGCCTTGCCCTTGTCGGTCAGCACCAGAATGTGCGAGCGGCGGTCGTTGGTGGAGCGGATCCGGGCGCAGAGATCGCGGCTCTCGAGATTGTCGAGCAGGGCGACGAAGTTCGGGCGCAGGATGCCGAGCGTTGAGGCGACCTCGGTCTGGTTACGGCCCGGATTCTTCTCGACCAATAGCAGCACGGAGAACTGCGCCGGCGTGAGCTGGAGCGAGGCCATGCAGCGCAAGAAGTTCTCGAACACCTTGAGCTGCGCCCGCTTCAGCACGTAGCCGAGCTGTTCGGACAGCTCGCCGAGCTGGAGGGCCTCGGGCAAGCCCTCGGGCGGGTCCTTGCGGCCCTTGGCCGCGTCCGCGGGCTTTTCGGCAGACTTTTCAACGGTCTTGGAAACGGTCATCGCCTCGTGCTCGCAATCCCGCTAAATTCGGCAGGGGTCGTTCGCTGCCCTTGAGATTATATTTGATAATTGTTATGGACTATATCAAATATCGCCAGCGTATTTCAATGGCTGTGACCGGACCTTCCACCGCAATCGCGGAGACCGGTCCGGATCTTTGAGGGGGAGCGTCCGGTCTTGAACACCACGATCATGCTGTTCCTGTTGCAGGACGGCATTACCAATGGCGCGATCTATGCGCTACTCGGATTGGCGCTGGTGCTGGTGTTTGCCGTCACCCGCGTCATCCTCATCCCGCAAGGCGAGTTTGTCACCTACGGCGCACTGACCTATGCTTCGCTGGCCTCGGGCCAGATGCCGGGCACGGCCAAGCTGGCGCTGACCATGGGCATCGTCGCCTTCGCGTTCGACCTGTTCGTCGCCCGCAAGGCGCTGCATGGCCGGCTGATCGCGCGCAGCTTCCTCGCCAATATCGTGCTGCCGGCCGTGGTGCTGGCGATCACCCTCACCTTTGCCGGCCAGAAGCCGCCGGTGGCAGTCTGCATGGCGCTGTCGCTCGTGATTGTCGCGATGATCGGCCTGTTTCTCTATCGCATCGCATTCCAGCCGCTGGCGCACACCTCCGTGCTGGTGCTGCTGATCGCCTCGGTTGGCGTCCATCTGGCGCTCCAGGGACTGGGCCTGCTGTTCTTCGGCGCCGAAGGCCAGCGCGGGCCTGCCGTGCTGTCCGGCGCGTTCACCGCGGGCTCGCTGCGCTTCACCGGCCAGAGCATCACGGTCTACGGCATCACCATCGCCTTCATCGTCGGGCTGTGGCTGTTCTTCGGCCTGACGCTCTATGGCAAGGCGCTGCGCGCCACGGCCGTCAACCGGCTCGGCGCGCGGCTTGCCGGCATCCGCACCAGCCTGTCGGGGCAGATCGCCTTCCTGCTGGCGTCCGTCATCGGCGCGCTCTCGGGCATTTTGATCGTGCCGATCACCACGCTCTATTACGACTCGGGCTTCCTGATCGGCCTGAAGGGTTTTGTCGCCGCGATCATCGGCGGGCTCGTCAGCTACCCCTTAACCGCCGTCGCTGCGCTCTTTGTCGGCATCGTCGAGGCGTTCTCGTCCTTCTATGCCTCCAACTACAAGGAAGTGATCGTTTTCATGCTCTTGATCCCCGTGCTGCTGCTGCGCTCGCTCGCCGCGCCCGCGGTCGAGGAAGAGAAGGACTGACGCGCGATGCAGAGCCGGCTTCCCATCCTCATCTTCGCGCTCGTGATGGCGGCGATCCCGTTCGTACCCGGCATGCCGCCGTTCTGGATCGTGCTGCTCGACAATATCGGTCTCGCTGCCCTCGTCGCGATGGGCCTCGTGCTGCTCACCGGCGTCGGCGGCCTCACCTCGTTCGGCCAGGCGGCCTTTGTCGGCTTCGGCGCCTACACCACGGCGGTGCTGTCGACGACCTACGGCCTGTCGCCCTGGCTGACCCTGCCGCTGTCGCTCGTGGTCAGCGGATTGCTGGCGGTGCTGCTCGGCCTGGTCACGGTCCGCCTCTCCGGCCACTATCTGCCGCTTGGTACGCTCGCCTGGGGGCTCGGCCTGTTCTACCTCTTCAGCAAGCTGGAATTTCTGGGCCGCAACGACGGCATCTCGGCGATCCCGCCGCTGTCGATCGGCTCGTTCAGGATGATCGACCCGGGCTCGATCTACTTTGCGATCTGGGTTGCCGTGATCCTCTCGGCGCTCGTCACCATGAACCTGCTGGACTCCCGTACCGGCCGCGCCATTCGCGCGCTGCGGCGCGGGCATGTCGCGGCAGAAGCCTTCGGCGTGCAGACGCCGCGGGCAAAGCTGCTGGTCTTCATCCACGCCGCGGTGCTCGCCGGCCTCTCCGGCTGGCTCTATGCCCACCTTCAGCGCGCGGTGAACCCGACGCCGTTCGGCGCGCAGGCCGGCATCGAATATCTCTTCATCGCGGTGGTCGGCGGCGCCGGTTATGTCTGGGGCGGCGTGCTCGGCGCGGCCATCGTCGTGATCCTGAAAGAGGTGCTGCAAAGCTATCTGCCACTGATCCTGCCCGGCTCCGGCCAGGTCGAGACCATCGTGTTCGGCATCATGCTGGTGGCGCTGCTCCAGCTCGCCCCCGGCGGCGTCTGGCCCTTGTTGATGTCGTTCCTGCCCGAACGCTCCGGTGGCAGGAAGCCGGACACCTCGCTGAAGCTCGAGGCGCGCACTCGCTCGGCGGGCCAATCCGGCGTGCTGCTCCAGGTCGAGAAGGCGCGAAAGCAGTTCGGCGGCGTGATTGCGGTCAACAACGTCTCCTTCGACGTCCGGGCCCGCGAGATCGTCGCCCTGATCGGGCCGAACGGCGCGGGAAAGAGCACGACGTTCAACCTGATCACCGGCGTGCTGTCGGCGACCTCCGGCTCGATCTCGGTGCTCGGCAACAAGGTCGACAGGGCGCCGCCGCAGGAGATCGTCAAGCTCGGCATCTCCCGCACTTTCCAGCATGTGAAGCTCGTCCCCGACATGACCGTGCTGGAAAATGTCGCGATCGGCGCGCATCTGCGCGGCCATTCCGGCCCCATCGCCTCGATGCTGCGCCTCGACCGCGCCGATGAAGCCAGGCTGCTCGCCGAAGCCGCCCGCCAGATCGAGCGGGTCGGGCTCGCCGACCAGATGCACCAGCTCGCGGGATCGCTGTCGCTCGGACAGCAGCGCATCGTCGAGATCGCGCGCGCACTGTGCGTCGATCCGATGCTACTGCTGCTCGACGAGCCGGCGGCAGGCCTTCGCCACATGGAGAAGCAACAGCTTGCCAAGCTGCTGCGCGAGTTACGCGACGGCGGCATGAGCGTGCTGCTGGTCGAGCACGACATGGGCTTTGTGATGAACCTTGCCGACCGCATCGTGGTGCTCGATTTCGGCACCAAGATCGCGGAAGGCACGCCCGCCACGATCAAGACCAATCCCGAAGTGATCAAGGCCTATCTCGGAGTGGCGGCATGAGCGCGCTGTTGTCCGTCACCGACGCGCATGTCGCTTACGGCAAGGTCGAGGCGGTACGCTCGGTCTCGCTCGAAGTGGGGCAGAACGAGATCGTCACCATCGTCGGCGCCAACGGCGCCGGCAAGACCACGCTGCTCTCCGCCATCATGGGCATTTTGCCGCTGAAGGGCCGCGTTACGTTTGCGGGCGAGGACCTCGCCCGGCTCGACATCGAGGACCGCGTCGCGATGGGCCTGGGCCTGGTGCCGGAACACCGCGAATTGTTCGTCACCATGAATGTCGAGGACAATCTCGAGCTTGGGGCATTCCGCATCGAGAGGAGCAAGGCGAAGGCTTCGATGGAGCGGGTCTACACGCTGTTTCCGCGGCTGAAGGAGCGGCGCAAGCAGCTTGCCGGCACGCTCTCCGGCGGCGAGCAGCAGATGCTCGCGATGGGCCGCGCGCTGATGGGCGAACCGAAACTCTTGATGCTGGACGAGCCGAGCCTCGGTCTCGCGCCGATCATCGTCGCCGACATTTTTCGCATCGTCACCGAGCTTCGCGCCAGCGGTGTCTCGGTGCTGCTGGTCGAGCAAAACGCGCAGGCCGCCCTGAAGATCGCCGACCAGGCCTACGTGATGGAGCTCGGCGAGTTCGTGCTCAGCGGCAAGGCCAGCGACATTGCGGCGAATGAACGCGTCGCGGCAAGCTATCTCGGCTTCCAGCATGAAGGCGCGAGCGTACTGTAGCTACCTACGCTTTGCCGTCCGCACAAATCCCCAAGCGGCGATCGCGGCCATGAGCAGCGAGATCAGCACATTGTAGCCGGCGAGCGAGAGGCCGAGGAAGCGCCATTGCACCTCGTCACAGCGCACGACCTTGACGGTGTCGAGCCGCGACAGGAGGTCGCCGGCACTGCCGAGATTGACGACGGGGCCGGTGCAATCGGTCGGCCCCTTCCAGAACCCCCACTCGACGCCGGAATGGTAGGTGCCGAGGCCGGCATTGCCGAGCGCCGCCAGCGCGAGGATCGCAAGCCCTGCGAGCAGCAGCGGCCGCGGCGCGCCGCTCCTCGCCGCAAGAACGGTCAGCGCACCGAGCGGGATCGCGAGATAATAGGCATAGCGCTGCTCGAGGCAGAGCGGACAGGGCAGGATCTCCAGAACGAGCTGGAAGAACCAGGCGCCCGCAATCGTCGCCGCGGCGATCAGGGTAATGGCCAGCGAGGCAGTCAGCGCAGGCGCGCTCGCAGCCGGTTTGAACGCAGGTATTGCGGCACTCTGGCTCGTCACGGCAGCCTCTTCGGATGAGTCGTGGCTCTAAGCCTCTAACCCCGGCCCGTGCGGCTGTCGAGAACGGCCGGGATCACTTTGGCGCGGGTTGACCCGGTCTTTTCCATGGCTATAGTCCGCCGGCTTCGCGACGCCCTCATTTGAGGGGCCGACCGAGGGCCCCTGTGGCGGAACTGGTAGACGCGCTCGACTCAAAATCGAGTTCCGCAAGGAGTGCTGGTTCGATTCCGGCCAGGGGCACCAGCCTTCGCTGCTTCGCAGCTACGGCTCGGCAAGCTAGGCACGGCGCCATCCAGGCGAAGCAGCGAAGGCTGTCGCGCCGAAGCCTTGGCGAAGGCGGATCGGCTCAACGAAGCTTGATCGCCCCCTCCCTGGAAATCGTCACAGACCGGCTGTATAAGCCGGTAGCTTCTTCCTCTTCCTCGAAGGAGCTCATATGAACGACCTGCACGCGTGGCTTTCCGAACAGCACCACGGTTTGCGGACCTTCCGGATCTTCCAGCTAAAACTCGAAACGCTCGGCCGGCATGACCCCGGGCAGCGCGGCTTGTGCCGGCTCCTGAGCAACCTTGTCGGCAGCTATGTCGAGACGTTTGACGAGGCACCGCTTCCGGTCGAGGTTGCCGACGGCGCCTATCACCGCCTGCTGATGCTGGTTGCAAGCCTCGATCTCCGCGGCGATGCCGACCGGCGGGTCGCCGACATCAACCGCGTGGCGACCTGCGAGCTCTGGCGGTGACGCCGCGAAGCGGCTGCGCGCGTCACGATATTCGCGTGAATGTCGTGGTCATCGTGTAGTCCTTGCGTGGACCCGACACCACGTGACGCACGACGAAGCGACCATCGGCCAAGAAAGTGTAAGTCGACTGATAGTCGTCGAGATTGCACAGATGGCCCGCGCTTCCGCTCAGCTCACCTCCGAAGGATGCAGACAGGAAGATGCCGTGGAATAGCCGCGGCGGATTCTCCTTGAAGAAGACCTCGAATCCGCGGTCGTGCCTGCTGAAGATGTACTCGCGTTCAGCCTGCAACGCGGTGCCGTTCGACAGCTTCAGATGTCCCTGCTCCCGATAGGCCAGGCTCTTCTCGTTCAAGCGGGTGAAGATCGCGATACCCTGCATCGTGCCCTGACCTTCGATAACCCGGTCGAACGACCAGGAGCCGATCAGCTTCGTCATCACCTCGGAAGCATCACCCCAATCATCGATCACGGTTTCGTTCATAGCTTTGGACCTACACTCGCGGGATCAACCTACGGTTTCGCAAAATCCGCGACAGCCGGTTCGACGCGCCGAGCCAGTACCTATATCCTGTGGGCAACGCGTGTCGATGCTGCGAGCATTTGATGGCCAGGAAACGCACGACGGAAACGGACGCCGACGACCTCCCCCGCTATTTCGTCTGGGTCCGGGGCCTCGAAGGTCCCGAACCGCAGAAATGGACGGCGATGGATTTCGGCGTCAGTGACTGGAAGCGGCCGCTTGTGCTGGTCTGGCTGGAGCTGGCGGAGGACGAGCGGAATCTGTCGCTGTCGATGCTCGCGCGGCGCTATCCGCCGCCGCGGGTGGAGTCGTTGTAGGACGCGGCGAGCAGCCCCTCGAATGCTTGCCATCCGCCAGCCCTTGAGCTTCTATGATGGCAAAAAATCTTTTGCACCAAGCATGGGATTTCAAAGATGAATCGTTCTTTTATGAAGGCATTGCTGGCGCTCGCAGCCTGCGCTTTCGTCCTCCTCCCCGACAGTGCCAGCGCCGACAAGATGCGCCCCGGCTACAAGAGCTACCAACGGCAGGGATTGAACGCGAACACCAATTGCCGTCGCCCGCATTTCAACATCTGCCAAGGCTGCAACATCGTCATTCCGATGCGGGTCGCGCAAGATCGCAGTTGCGGTTTCAACTTCCAGACGCTTGGTCCCTTCGCCGGTCAGGATGTCTTGGTGTCCCCGGCAAGCGGATCTTACAGCTTGGTCAACTCGACGACGGCAGTGTACAGGCCGAGCGCTGGCTTTACCGGCCGCGATCATTTCGAGAGCCGCCTCTATTTCGAGGATGGCAGCGGCAAGCGAACGTTCCTGGTCTTGAAAGTGAACGTCAACGTCGTTCCCAGCCTGTGAGCGGCGATCGTCCGGTTTGAGCCGCGCCCTGCGCGCGCACCGGATGATCTGTGGAAGCCGGCGCATCGCGCTGCCGGCTCCGAGGTCAGTCGCCTTCGCAAGCGCCGCTGCATGAATCGCCCCCGCTCCCGCCAGACGGACGCGCGCGAGCGCGCGGGCTCGGCTCGTGGCGGGATACGGCCTTTGGCTTCTGAGGCGGCGGATCGGGACGCCGCTGGCACGCGTCCTGGGCATCCAGCACATAATTGCTGTCGCAGACGATCTGGACGCAGCGGTCGCCGACGACCTTCTGTCCCCTGACGCAAACCAGCGGACAGACGCGATCAGGCTTGCCGCGCACCGTATCGAGCGCATCGAGGCTTGCGACCTTGATGTCGAGCTTGGTGCCGGCATATTTGTTGAAGCTGTCGAGCGCCTTTTGCGATGGCGCGCTCCAGGCGCCGTCGGCGGTGCCGGGGTCGCAGCCGACCCGCTTCAGATGCGCCTGGAGCAGGCGAGCGATATCCGCAGGATCCATCGCCGGCACAGCCGCCGGTGCGGGAGCCGGCGCGGCCGGCGGCGTCAGTGCCGCGAGCGCGGCCTGCCGCTCCCGCTCGCGCCGCTCCTCGTCGCGGCGCAAGGCCTCGATCTGCCGCTGCGCCTCCAGCGCGGCCTGCTTCTTCGCCTGCTCGACCTGAACCGCCGCGGCGTCAGCCTGCCGCCGCGCCTCGGCGACTTGCCGCCGGGCCTCGTCGAGCTCGCGCTTGGCCTGTGCGGCGATGCGCTGCCGCTCCTTGTCGAGATCGCGCCGGACCTGCTCGGAGATCTGTTGCTTGGCCTGCTCGGTCTCGCGCGCGGCCTGCTCCTCGAGCTGCTTCCTGAAATCCTCGCTCTTCAGCCTGGATTGCTGCTCCGCCTGCAGCCTCACCAGGTCCGCCTTCTCGCTGGCCTTCTCCGCGGCCTCGAGCTTGTCGAGTGCCGCACGGGCGGATGTGGCGTAGCTTCCGCTGCCGTGCACGCCGAGAAACGACGTCCACGCCTCCTTCGTGCCGATCTGCGCCGCGAACTCGTAATCCCGGCGGGCCTCCGCATCCGGATCGACCTTCGGGACAACCGGCGGCACCAGCGCCACGGTGTCACCGCCAAGCGATCCGTAGACGAACGGCTCCTGCCGCCGCCCAGTGCTCTTCAGCACCTCGTCGCGCACCCGGCCGAGCGTCAGGCGAAGGTCGAGACCCGGCGTCGCGAGGTGATTGAGCAGCGCGGTCGCAAACGGGCTGTGCGCGCCGTCGCCGTCTCCGGCCACCGCGCCCGCCTTGGCTGCGAACGCGATCAGCGTATCCGCCGTCATAGGCTCGATCTTGGCAAGCCCGCGCCCCATCGAACGCGTGGCGACGCTGCGCGTCATCCGCTCCGCAAACGGATTGTCGCGGCAGGCATCGAGGATGACCAGCCGCAACCGCCTTGCAGGACCAATCGCCTGGAGGATCCGGTCCAGCGGAACGGTCTCATCCTCGACGTCGAAATCGCTCTGCAACCTGGCATCCGCCGGAATGAGAAAGTTCGACCCGTTTACCTCGATGCCGTGTCCGGCGTAGTAGACCACGGCCACGTCCGAATCCGTCGCGACCGCAGCAAAATCGCGCACCGCCCTGCGCATCTCGGACACGCCGAGATCCCGGCGCAGCTCGACGACGTCGAACCCCATCTGCCTGAAGACGTCGCTGATGGCGGCCGCGTCATTATCGGGATTGGCCAGCCGCGCGACGTTTTGGTAATTGGACACGCTGAGAAGCAGCGCCACGCGCTTGTCGGCCAGCGCGTTCGTCACCGCGACCAGCATCAGGGCGATCGACAGCGCCAGGCGGCGAGCTAGCTGACGCAAAGGTGACACCGGGGCTGGTGAGCTCGATCGGACCATGATGCAGGCTTCAAATCTGCGCGTGAGAATATACACCGCCTCCGATGAGGTTTCGAGTCTATCCCCCGTGAAGTCAATCCGTGACGCCCCCGGATTTCGCGGGCTGATCGGTCGCCTGACGATCCCTCACCTCCCGCGTGCCGCCGTCGGCGTCAGGCCGTAGCGACGGCGGAAGCAGCGGTTGAAATAGGAGAGATCGTTGAAGCCGCAGGCAAACGCGATGTCGCTGATGCGGCGTTCGCCATGGGCGAGCAGGTCAGCGGCCTTGCGCAGGCGCAATTCGGTCAGGCGGGTGGTGAAGCTGGCACCGGCCTCGAACAGCAGTTCGTTGACGTAGCGCTCGGAGAGACCGGCGCCGGTCGCGAGCTTTTGCGCGGAAAAATCCGGCTCGTGGAAACGCGCCTCCAGGATTGTCAGCACGGCTTTCAGCCGCACCGCGCGCAGGCCCCGGCGACGCGCCGCGGCGGCGACGTCGCTGCGGGCGCCCAGCCCGATCGCGGTGAGATCGAGCAGGTGGGCGGCGATCGCCATGCCGGCCTCGTCCGCGGCAGCGGAATGGCGAAGCAGGAGATCGCTATAATCCATCGCCAGCGACAACGCGCCGCCGGGCTCGAGCTCACAGCCGACGAGATCGTCGACGTCGGGCACCATCGCCCGCAGCGTGGTGACCGGCAGATGCACGTTGGTGAAGCGCTTGTGGCTCGCCCCGTCGGCCGCGAAGAACGGCTCGTCGAGCTTCAACAGCACCATCGATCCCGGCCGCATGGTGAATTCGCGGCCGCGATGGATCACCTGCGAGGGGCGATCGCCGGTGTTGCGCGCGAGGCAATAGCGGTCGTCGCCGGTCTCGATCACCTGGCGCTTTTCCCGCCGCACCGTGACGAAGCTGCCGTCGCAGCGGCCAAGCATGGTGGTGCCGATATGGATCGAATTCATCGTCGCGCGAAACGGCACGTCGGCGGCCGGGTCGAGCTCGCCGGTGTTGGAAAAGTGCTCGAACAGTTCGGCGAACCGGATGAAACGCTGCCGGTCGGACAGACCCGGCGGAAGCATGTCGGTCGAGAGCGTCTTCTTGATGACGGGCATCTATACGGACTTCCAGGAAAGACTTTTTCAAAAAAATCGCGCGCGAAACGGCCGAGCCTCGCAGGCCGGGGATGAACCTGCGCTGAAGGCTGGCCGCCGCAGGCTATCAGCACGGCGACCTGATTCAAGCGGCGCCGGTCAGTCCAAGCCGGCGCGTGGCCGGCGCCGGACAGTCCAAGACGGCTCGTACGCCGCCATCCTATTCAGACGGCGGATGCGACATCCCGCCACATGCGAATCGCGTCCGGGCAACCGGGCGGCCCCGGCCTGACGCCCGCTGGAGGAGACAACGACATGCGAACCTCTCTACCCCGCAGCCTCGTGCTCGGCGGCGCCATCGCGACCAGCCTCTGCATCGGCTATGCGCTCGGCGCGCAGCCGCACATGGATGAAGCGATCGGGATCCTGCAATCGGCGCGCGCCGAGCTCGCCAAGGCCGAGCCCAACAAGGGCGGCCATCGCGAAAGGGCGCTGGGGCTGATCGACCAGGCGATCACCGAAGTGCGCGCCGGCATCGCCTTCGCCGCCACCCACTAACGCAACAACATCCAGGAGCACACAGCATGATACGAACCGTGTTTGCCGCGGCGCTCGCGCTCGGCGCGATCGCGGGCTCTGCCCAGGCCATGCCTCTGGCGCCGTTCGGCGCACAGGGGAATGGCGATGTCATCGCCATTGCCGGCGGCTGCGGCGCCGGCTGGCACCGCGGCCCCAATGGCGGCTGCCTGAAGAACTTCGCCGATCCCGGCGCGCATGCCTGCCCGCGCGGCTACCACATCGGTCCCGGCGGTGCCTGCCGCGGCAACGGCCGATAAGACCACGCGGCCTCTCATCGCTGCTGCGCAGCGTCGCGAGCGGCCGCTTCACAAAACGCGTGATGCCCGGGCTTGTCCCGGGCATTTCGCGTCTTTGTTGCGCGGCGAGCCGCAACGGCGATGCAGCGCGATCCCGCTTGCGACCTCAGCGCGACTGTGTGCAGAATGCACCCGCTATTTCATGACGCAACCATTGATTGAATTCGGAGGATGCCGCCGGGCCTGGGCTTGAGGCATCCCCGACTGAATTGTCGGAGGGGGTCCATGTCGCATCAGGACGGGGCGGGACCGGAACACGCGCGCAACAATCCGAATGCCGACGGGACTGCGGCCGCTGCACAGCCGGGACGCAAGCTGGTGCTGTTTGCCGACGGCACCGGCAACGCTTTCACCAGCCAGGAATCCAGCGTCTGGCGTCTCTACGAGGCGCTGGATCATACCGAGCCCGACCAGATCGCGTATTACATCAAGGGCGTCGGCACCGCCGGCTGGGCGCCGCTTGCGGCGCTTGACGGTGCCACCGGCATTGGTGTGCCCGCCAACGTCCGCAAACTCTATCGCTTCCTGTGCTGGAACTGGCGCGAGGGCGACAAGATCTACATCTTCGGCTTCAGTCGCGGCGCCTTCACGGCGCGCACGCTCGCGGCCATGATCGCGAGTCAGGGCCTGGTGCCGGCGGTGATCAAGGGTGAGTCGGTCTCGCATGCCGAGATGGAACGCAACGCCATGTCCGCGTGGCGGAAATACCGCAAGGAGTCGGTGGGCTATCGCAGCCTGCCGACCATCTGGATTGCGCGCTGGATTCGCGACTTGCTGCTCATCATCTACCATTTCGTCTGCGGACACCGCTCCTATTGCATAGTCCGCAAGGCCATGGCCGGCCGCAAGAACGTGAAGATCGAATTCCTCGGGCTGTTCGACACGGTCGAGGCGTTCGGCGTCCCGATTGAGGAGCTCCGCGTCGCGATCGACTGGGCGATCTGGCCGATTTCGTTCCGCAATCACCGGCCCTCGCACAAGGCGAAGCACATCTGTCACGCGCTCGCGCTCGACGACGAGCGCACCACCTTTCATCCGCTGCGGATCGACCAGAGCCATCTGGCGACCGATCAGACCGTCAAGGAGGTTTGGTTTGCGGGCGTCCATTCCGACATCGGCGGCGGCTATCCGGAATCCACCCTCTCTTTCGTCCCGCTGGTCTGGATGGTCGAGCAGCTCGGCGGCAAGCTTCGGTTTCAGCAAGGCACGATCAAGCATTTCCGCGAGTATCAGTCGGCGATCGGGCCGATGCACGATTCACGCAGCGGGGCCGCGGTGCTGTACCGTTACGGTCCGCGGCCAATCCTCGAGGGCAAGGCAAACGGCGGCGCGCCGGTGGTGCACTTCGCGGTGGTCGAGCGGATGCTCTTCGGGTGCGACGATTATGCGCCGATCATGCTGCCGGCGAACGCGCGGGTGCTGATGCCCGACGGAAGCATCGGGGAGCTCACCAATGGCGGCACGCACGAGGCTATGCAGGACGCCTATCTGAAGAAGGCGAAGGGCCCGGCGAGCAAGGAGGAAGCCGGCGCCTTCACTGCGATGGAAGCGCCCGACGCCGACATGGCGAATCTCGCGCGTGGCGCGGTGTGGTGGCGACGCGTGGCCTATTTCGCGCTCCTCGCCATGGCAGGCGTGGTCGCCGCCTGGCCGTGGATCGCCCACAAGATCGTCGAGACGTCCGAGGACAAGGGCCTGCGCGACACTCCCGTGCTGCGAGCCATCATCGACATCGACTGGGGCATGGGCGCCGTGGTCGGCCCTGTCGCCAACCTGCTCCGGAACGTACTGCCCTCCTACGCAGGGCCGTGGCTCAACATCGCGCTGTACTACCCTTTCCTGACCTCGATCGTCGTGCTCCTCACGTGGGGGGTCTGGCACATCAACTCCGCGCTGCGTGACGGCATCCAGGAGCGCGCGCGGCTAGCCTGGTACCGGCCGGAGCGCAAAGCGAGCGCAAAGAATCTCAGCCGGATGAGTGTGTTGTTCAGATTTGGCGGGTTGATGCAGAGAAATGCATGGTGGATGAGCTTTCCGTTCACCAAGATCATCTTTCCGTTCGTCTCCATTACCGCGATCTATGCCGCGGTCCTCCTGATCGCCTCGAGCGGCTATTTTACCTGGCGCGTCGCGACCGGACAGGTTTGCCAAGGCCCGGAAACAAAGGCGGAGAATGCGAAGAAAGAGGGGCTGAACATCGCGACGGACATCCCCCCGGCGAAACCAGTGGGTGACAACGCGCTTCCCGCGGCCGAGATGTTCAACGTCAATCAGTTCTGTTGGCCGAGCAGGCTTGCGGTCGAGAAGGGCCGCAAATACCGGGTATGGATCGATATGGATCAACCCTGGTTCGACCGCACGATCATGACCAGTGTCAATGGATTCCAGACCTACGAAGAACACCACTACTTCGCCTTGCCGACCCGGCGGTTGCTCGGCGCAGACTGGTTCCAGCCGGTCGTTCGCGTCGGCGAGAAAGGCCTGAACGATCAACCGCTGCAAGCCGTGAATGTGATGGCTGCCGACGAACTGCCGCGTCGCATTGATCCGACCGTTCCTGCGGAAAAGGACCTGGACAAGTCGAAGCACAGATATCCCGTCCATGTCGACGACGCGGAGGAATTTGGCACGGCGGACGAAAGGAAGGCGTTTGCGAATAAGATGGACGAATTGAGCGCCCTCGCCCCGATACCGGATGGCTCCCTCAAGGCCGCGGGCAAGGCCTGGAAAGCTCAGAACCTCGCCGACCGGATGGTCGCCGAATTCGTGGCACCGGACTCCGGGGAGCTGTTCTTCTACGTCAACGACGCCGCGCAGATCTACCCGGGCTTCCTGAAGTGGCTGGTCCCGGCGAAATACGCCGATTATTTCGGACCGGACGAACAATACTACAAGAACAACAAAGGCACGGCGCGGATCACGGTACAGCGTCTGCCCGCGCCGCCGATGCCACCGGAACAGCCGACCGCGGCAAAGCGGTAGGCGCCGTTAGCGACGAAGCGAAAGAGTAACAAACGCGCCCCCATGATGATGATGGGGTCGCCATCGCTAGTTGGCCAAACCATAGACGTCGAGGCGCCCGTCATAGGTCGGGCGATAGATGCGGCCTTTCCAGATGATCGGACGGTTGAACTTCGGATGCATGAAGGCGTGCTCCGGGCCCCAGTTCTCGCTGTCCCAGATCACCTGGAGCCGTTTGGAGCCGTCCGGATTGGTGGCGAAATTCTGCGCGTCATAGACCAGGAAGCGGCCCGGGCTGAGCAGCATGTTGCTGTCCTGGTAGGGCACCATCGCCACGATGATGCCGTCGGCGCCGTTGTTGGCGGCGAGCGTGATGCTCCAGCCGGGCATGCCGCCCGGCGGACGCGGCGATTGCGGCGAGGCGAACTCGTTGGACCCGGCGAGATAGGCCGTGGTCCCGTCGGCCGCGATCGACCAGGCCCGCAGGGCACTGTTCTCGCCGCCGACGAAATGCATCGTGCCGTGAACGGCGGACAAAAACAGCAGCGGCGTGCCGTGCAGATGCCGCGTCGCGCCGCCGGGAAACAGATTCAACTGCATCGGCGAGGCCGGCGCCGGCGCCACGGCGGGATCGAAATAAGTATAGAGGATCGGCGGCATGCGGAGCTTGGCATAGTTCGCGGCGAAGTGGCCGGCCGCGAGGTCCTGCGGCTGCGTGCTGCCGAGCGCCTCGGCGTTGCCGGTGTAGAGAATGCCATCCTTGCCCGCCGCGAGCACGGCATGGGACGATGCGACATAGACCGGACCACCCGATCCAAAATCCTGGTCGCTCCACATCGACTCGTTCATCGCCGCCAGGTGGTGCGCCACGGCCGGTGCGATCTGTGCATCCATCGCGTCGGGACCGGACGTGATCGCGACATGCGCCATCTCGCGCGCATGAAGGGGCTTTAGCGCCATTCCCATCCGCTTGGCGTGGCCGATCACCGCGGTCAAGGAGACGTTGGACGGCAACGCCGCCTCGTCATCATCGTCGAGCGCAGCGACGGCGGCGGCGCCGACCCGGTTGGCATCGGTCCATGGGCTCCACCACGACACAACCTCGAAGCGCGCATGAGCTCCGGTGTGCAAAGCCAGCCGCACGATGCTCTCGCCGAAATCACCATGCTGCGGCGAGAACGCCCCGTTGCCGGTGATAACGTAGATCGAACCGTCGGAGCCGATCGCGGGACCCG
The DNA here is from genome assembly GCF_040548375.1 of Bradyrhizobium sp. F1.4.3. Taxonomy (NCBI): domain Bacteria; kingdom Pseudomonadati; phylum Pseudomonadota; class Alphaproteobacteria; order Hyphomicrobiales; family Nitrobacteraceae; genus Bradyrhizobium; species Bradyrhizobium sp. F1.4.3. The sequence continues at coordinate 46,647 of NZ_JBEPRN010000011.1, read as the reverse complement.
CGCCGCTATGCCACAGCCCGCCACCGATGCCGGTGACGGTCGCGCACCATGCGGCCGCAAGATGCCAGGCATGGACGTCGACCGCGATCAGCCAGCCGCGCGCCGTCTTCGACGTCTCCGCGATCGTGCCGAAGGGAATCAGCACGTGGTTCTGCGTCAATGTCAGCGCGCTGCGCTGCTTGCGCTCGGCCGAGACGAAGCTCTGCACGGGAAGGCCTCCCGGCGGGGTGTAGACTGCGCCCTCGAGGTTCAAGAGCCCGTGTACCTTCGACCCATCGCTGATCCTGAGCGCCGCGAGAAAGTGCTGGCCCTTGGCGACGCTGCCGTCGGCGCTGATCCAGGTGCAGGCGTAGAGAATGCCGGCAACCTCGTCGATCACGGGGGTCGAGAGGATCCCCCAATTGACATTGGTCATGTGCCCATCGATGGCACGCGTTCCGACGATCGGCCGGCCGAGATTCGTCGCCCAGACCTTCGCGCCGGTCTCCGCATCGAACGCGTAGACCCAGTTACCCATGGTGGCCTGGAAAATGAGATCGCGGGTCTTGCCGTCCGGCGTCTGCACGCCGCCGACCGCCAGCGGCTGCGCCTCGAGCCGGGGATCGTCGGGTATAGGGATGCTGAAGAGTTTTGCGATGCCCTTGGTACGGACCGCGGTCGCCGTCAGCACCGTCTCGGCATTGTTCGCGCCGGTCCTGGCCAGGTCATAGCTGCGGGTCGTGACGGAGGCGACCATGGTCAGGCTCCCCAGGCGAGGACGCTTCCGGCCGCGATCAGGCAAGCCGCCGCTCGCGGTCGCGCGTCACGCAAGCCCGTGCGCCACCGGCTCAACACAGCGGCCCCGCAGGCAAAGCCGAGGCCGGCCATGATCGCGCTCGACAGCGCCGCAAGGCCCGGCGCATCGGGCGTGCGCGACACGACATTGTCGATCGCCAGCAGCGGCGGCAGCACATAGAGCAAGGCGGGCGCATCCAGAAGACGTTGCGCGACGGGGTGACGCACGATCAGTGCGGCACCACACGCCATCAGCAGGATCGCGGCGAGCCCGCCCGCGAGCGGCACGCTGACCCCGAGGGCCGAGCCGAGCCCGTCGCAGACGCCGAACATCAGAGCGAGCGGCAGCACGTGTCGCCGTGGAACGATGAATGAGAGCGCGAAGGCGGCGATGAGACTGTCGGCGGACGTCCACAACAGATGCAATGACATAAGACCCTCTCAAACGGCTTGTGGGGCAAGGTAGGTGACGTCGATCGAAAAAGCCGAGCCGTGTTCCGGCAACTGCCGGCCTGCAACACGAATATGATGTTCGCCGGTCACGACGGCCGTCCCTTCCGCGCTGACATGGTCGCCGGTGCACAACGCTTCGACCACGCCGTGCCCTCGCGCATCTGTGACGGAGACCTTGAGCGAACCATCTGCGGGCACGCCGTGGCGATTGAGGCTGACCCGCAGGGCGATCCTGCCGCCCCGCTCTACCCAGATTTGTCCCGTCTCGGTCTCGGCGTTGCTGGCCGGCGGCGTGTCGAGATCGGCGGCACCGAAGATGGTCTGTGTGGTGTGGCGCGCATGCCGGATCGAGGCAACGTTCAGGCCGGCGCGGGAGAAGCACAGATAGCTCTGGCCCTTGTTGAAGGCGTTGCTTGGAATCGTGAAGCTCGCGACGCCATTTCCATCGGTCCAGATATCGTCGTGATGGCCGGTGTAGTCGTGCAGATGCACGTTGGCGCCGAACGCGGTCTGGCAGCTGACCGTGCGCGCATTGATGGTGTCGAAATTGAGCGCGGTCAGCAGACCGGGCGTACCGGTCCTGTTGAGCACGACGACCTTGTCATCGAGAAAGCGCGTGCTGGTCGGCCCCACGGCGAGGTGCTCGTGGATCCAGACCAGATTGTCGATCCAGGGCTTTAGTCCGTACGCACCCGGCCAAACGCTGGGCGGGAAATAGTCCTTGCCGTAGACGAAGGGATAGCCTTCGATCGACAGCAGGAAGGCGTAGGCGAGCAGCTTGTTGCTGATGACCTGCTGGCCCGGAGACGTGTCGGTGTCGGGATTGTCGACGAAGGTACAGGTGAGATCCGGACGCCAGCTCGTATAGCCGGCGCCGTCGAGCACGCGCGCATTGCCACCGTCGCAGGCGGCCTGCAGTGCCCAGTGCATCGGGAAGTCGGCAACGAGCGACCGGCCGCTCAGCGGCGGTTGCGTCGTCCAGCCGTCGAGAATCGCGCGGTTGCCGTCGAAAAACTCCGAGTAGAAGAATTTCGAGGCCATGACGCCGTGGCTCATGAACTCCCGAACGAAGGGCGCCCATGTGCCTTTGACGTCGTCGAAGCGCGCGCCGTCCGCGCCGGTCGTGCGGAACACCCATTCGCCGAAATCGAGCGCGTCGTCGATGGTGACGCGCGGCGGGCGGCAGTGCTGATAGGAGAGCTCGCGGCCGAACGGAAAATCGTCGCGGACGCTTGGCACGTCGTCGTCGGCCAGATCGTCGGGCGGTACCCCGCGAAACCAGCCGGGCGCCGTGGTGCCCCTGCCGTTCAGCGTCTGGCCGTCCGCGCCGAGATAGCGGAACACGCCGGGCCCGCCATTCTCTCCGCTCCGTTGATGCAGAACGAGATCGAGATAGACGTCGATATCGCAGGCATGCGCCACCGCAACCAGACGCGTCAGCGACGCTTTCGGACCATAGCGTGTGGCCACGGAGCCTTGCTGGCTCTTGCTGCCGACGTCGCGGGGATCGAACACGCCATAACCGTCACACCCCGGCCCCGCGCCGCCCTGCGCCTTCGACGTCGGTGGTAGCTGGATTGCGGTGAAGCCGACATTGCGCAATGCGCGAACGTGTTTCGCCAGGAAATCGAACAGCCAAGGTACGCCGGTGCCATCGACGGGGGCAGGCACGGTCACGCGTTCGCCATGCGGACCGAAAAAGCGTCCCCAAGCTAGCAGCGCTACTCCCATGACGCGGCCTCTGGCTGGCAGCGTCAATCATGCCTTGAACGGAGATCATCCGGAAGTTGAATTTTAAGGCAGGCGCCGCCACAGAATGAACCGTCGCACACGATCGCGTGCGCGGCCGGGCAAGATGCGTCAGGCGCTAATCGTCGTCGGGACCGAACAGCCTGATCTGCGGGAAACCACTACGCGGACGGCTGGCGACATCGTCCCAATTGGTCTGATCGCGCATGCCGCGCGCATCGCGCGGGTCGTAGTGACGGCGTTCGGCCCAGCGCTCACGTCGCTCCGACCGGCGCCGCTCGGACGCGGCTCGCTTCACGTCAGAGTCCCTGGCCTTGGCATAGGCGTTGTCAGGTGCGGATGCCGGCTCTGTCGATGCCTGCTGCTCGGCGGGTTTTGCGATTTGCGGAGGCGATGCGGGTGCTGGCTTGGGCGGCTCGACCGCAGCTGTTGTCTGCGGAGGCGGCGGCGCCGGGGGTTCAGCGACAGCCTGCGTGGACTGCGCGTCCGGATTGGCTTCGGACTTGCTGTCGCTCTGCGCCTGTGCGGGCGCGGCGATCACCGCGCCGAAAGTTTGCGAACCGGTGAGATACTGGACACGCTCCGACGGCGCGTTCGCCGTGGTTGCGGGGGCAGCGGCTTCAGCGCGTTGCGCCATCCTGCTGCTATCCGGCCCCTGCTTGGGCGCGATCGGATGCATGATGTTGCTGGCGACGATGCCGCCGCCGAGACCAATGGCGATGGCGGCGGCGATCGATCCGGTACCGACGAAATAGGCTGCCGAGGCACGCATTGGGCCACTCCCTGTTTGGAGCAGGCAACGCCTGAGGATTGCCGGACGTTCCTGATATCGGCGGTTTCCCGAAAGAAACCGGTCGTCAGATCTGCTGTGCGACCTTTTCCAGCCCGATGATGCGGGCGAGCTTGCGCACTTCCTCTTTCTGGTCGTCACGCAGCTGGAACAGCAGCGGCATTGCGGCCGACTTCAACTCCTGGACCTCGTCGCAGTTCGGATCGATCGGCACGCCCGGCGCGTTCGGGTTGGAGAGCTTGTTTGCCGAGATCTTGCGGACCACGTTGCGCAGCGCGGTCTCGACTGACGGCCAGTAATATTCCTGGGACGACGACAGCTTCAGGCGATCCCTGATGCCCGCGATCTGCACGTCGGTGAGCAGCGAGTAGGATTTCTGCGGCTGCGGCTTCGCGGCGACCTTCGGCTTGGCCGGAGCTTCGACGGCGGCCGGGGCTTCCGCGGCAGCGGGCGCTTCGTTCACGCTCGCCTTGGGCACCGGGAAATCCGAGGGCGTCGCGGCGGCAAAGGCCTGGCGCAGCGGCTCTGTCAGCACGGGCGCTTGCGAAAGCCTGTCGGCAGGAACCTGAACCGGGTCGATCGCGGCCGAGGCCAGCGCCAGGGTCGGAACCAGCCGGTCGGCCTTGGCGGCGCGGTTGGCGGCGAGCGGCTTGGGCGGCGGGGCCGCCGTGATCATCTCGGCGCTGACGCTGGGGACGCTGTCGCGGCCGAGAATGGCAGCGGTGGCGGCACCGAGGACGAGGAAGCAGGTCAGCACGGTGATGGTGATGGCTCTGGACAAACGTCCCTCCGCGTCCAACGTCAAGTCCACGTGATCACTGCCTGGAAACTGGGCGAGAATTAAGGCTTAACCGTGCAATCGCGGCGGCAATCGCTCGGACCGCGACGACATCGCCGGGAAAATTCAACAAAATCAGGCAGCTAGTGCCAGATCGTAGGCGTCCTGGATGTCGGCGACGATCTCGGAAGCCTCCCACACCGCGCGCGGCTCGACCGATTGCAGCGTCACCGTCCAGTTGCCGCCCCGGCGGGTGCGGGGAACGCTCAGGATGTCGAAGCGGACGTTCCGGCACAGCGGATGGCGGGCCAGCGCATGCGCGACGCGGACGCGGATTTCATCCAGCGAAGCCTGTGTCTTGGAGTTGAGAAAATCGTAGTCCATCGCCTGTCCCTCTCGGTCCTGATTGGCGGCCGCGAGGGGGATTGTTGGCGGGCGATGGTTAATCTGCCGTTAAGTGCGGCGGTGCGGAGCCATGTGGGATTACATGTGGGATTAACTGTGCTCGGGCCGCCGAAGCCAGCTCTCCCCCACACACTTGCCGCGCGAAAGTCGGCGCGTGGCAGCGTCCTCATCCGGGATTCTACGGAGTTGTTGTGGCCGGCAAACAACAGCGCGCCACGGAGCGTGTGGAGGCGATGCGCGCCCAATTGCCGGCGAATCAACGAATCAACTAGACCGCTGAACGGGGCTGGGAAGCGGAGTATCAAATGAGAGTCGCTTCCTTGGAAAGTGCGTTGGCTGCGGTCACGTTGATCACGGCTATTGTTGTCGTGCTGTGGGAGATCAAGATCTTCTACGGCATCTGAACTGGCTGGACGCTGGCGTCGAACGAGAGGCCTCCGGACAAGAAGAGGTTCGCGACCAGGGCATCCCTTCCGCGGCGGCGGAAGCCTGCCATTCAAACGGCGCCGGGACCGCACACGGCGAAAGCCTTCACGCTCACCGCTTCTCGATCACCAGGCTCTGGACTGCGCGGCCGAAATAGCCATGGCGATCGGCAAGCCGCGACATCGCCAGCCCGGCACCGTCGGGACCGATCGAGGATCCGCCATCGATCAAGATCCATTCGCCGACCGGCTGGCGCGCAAAGCTCACGGTGAGGTCGGCGTTGATGTAGGTCCAGGCGCGGAAATCGAGCGTCGAGGCGGTGCCGTTGGAAAAATCGGCGGCGACCACCGCCCGCATCGCCTGCGAGACCGCTTCGCCCGCGATCAAGGGATGATCGACGCGAAACCAGATCGCACCCGCGCCGGCCTGGCCGAAGCGGCCGCGCGCGGCGCGCATCGACACCGATCGCACGAACGGGCTGGTGGCAGCGTGGCCGTCCTCGACGAGCGAATCCTCCGGCGAGGGTAAATTGACCGGCAGCTCCTTGACGTCGTCCGGGAGCGTCAGCGCCTGCGTCTTGATCTTCAGCACGGTGGCGCCGACGACCTGCATGCCGTCGGCCAAGAGCTTGACTTCGCAGAGCTGGATCTTGCGGCCCTCGCGCAGCACCTTGGTCGCGATCGTGAGCGGCGCCACCGGAACGGGGCGCATCAGGTCGATGGTGACGCGCGCGATCGACATCGGCACCGGCGTCGGGATGCGCTCCGCCGCCCACGTCACCAGCGAAGCCGGCGCCGAGCCGTGCTGCATGCGCCGGTCCCAGGGACCTGCGGCGTCAGGGCTGGTGACGACGTTGTTGCCGTCGACGCGATAGATGGTGGTCATCGTTTCTCCGTGATGCACATTCGCAGCTCAGTAAAAGATGTCGTCCCGGCGAAGGCCGGGACCCATAACCACAGGGAGGAGTCGTTACGGGAAAGCGGTAACTCCGAGTTTCCATGGGTCCCGGCCTTCGCCGGGACGACGGTACTCACAACGGCGGATCGATCGCCTCGTCGTATTCCCTCTTGAAGCGCGCGATCATCTCGGCGGCGGGCACGATTCCCTCGACGCTGCCGATGCCCTGGCCACTGCCCCAGATCTCCTTCCAGGCCTTCGGCTTGGCGCGCTCGCCCGAGGCGTCGGTGCCGAAATTCATCTTGGAGGGATCAGACGTCGGCAGGCTTTCGGGATCCATGCCGGCGGCGAGAATCGACGGCTTGAGATAATTGCCGTGCACGCCGGTGAAGAGGTTGGAATAGACGATGTCGTCGGCCGTCGAGCCCGCGATCATCTCCTTGTACTTCTCGACCGCGTTGGCTTCCTTCGTCGCGATGAAGGCGGAGCCGATATAGGCGAAATCGGCGCCGAGGATGCGCGCGGCTCGGATCGCCTTGCCGTTGCCGATGGCGCCCGACAGCGCGATCGGGCCGTCGAACCATTTTCGCGTTTCTGCGACGAAAGCGAGCGGCGAGATCGTGCCGGCATGGCCGCCGGCGCCGGCCGCGACCAGGATCAGGCCGTCGGCGCCCTTCTCGATCGCCTTGTGCGCAAATTTCTGGTTGATCACGTCGTGGAAGACGATGCCGCCCCAGCCGTGCACGGCCTGATTGAGTTCCTCGCGCGCGCCGAGCGAGGAGATGATCATCGGCACCTTGTATTTGGCGCAGAGCTGCATGTCGTGGTCGAGCCGGTTGTTCGACTTGTGCACGATCTGGTTGACCGCGAACGGCGCCGACGGCTTGTCGGGATGCGCGCGGTCGTAGACCGCGAGCTCCTCGGTGATCCGCGCCAGCCACTCGTCAAGCAGCTCCGGCGGACGCGCGTTCAGCGACGGAAACGAGCCGACCACGCCCGCCTTGCACTGCGCGATCACGAGATCAGGCACCGAGATGATGAAGAGCGGCGAACCGATCACGGGGATCGACAGACGCCCCTTGAACAGAGCAGGCATGGACATTGCGAAAGGATCCTTTGTTGGCAGGCAAATCGAGAGCTGGGCGCCATACCAACAAGGCAATCTTTCCACTGTCAAGTATTGCGTTTTGACGCCGCCCGGCGGACGCCGTACCGCAATTCCAACGCGCGGAATTCCTCTTCCGTCATTCCGGGATGCGCCGGCAGGCGCAGGCCCGGAATCCATCAGGCGTCAGCACGAATGGAGAAATGGATTCCGGGCTCGCGCCAAGAGGCGCGCCCCGGAATGACGGGAGGAGAGACCAGAGGTTCACCCTATCAGATCAGGATTGATCAGCCGCTCGAACGAGAACATCTCGTCCCACTTCTCCTGCGTCAGAAGCTTGCGCTCGACCACGACGATCTGGTGCAGCGACTTGCCGCTCTTGTAGCCCTCGCGCGCGATCTCGGCGCACTGCTTGTAGCCGAGCAGCGGCTTCAGCACCGTAACGATACCCAATGAGTTCAGCACCATGTTGCGGGTGTGCTCCTCGTTGGCGGTGATGCCGAGCACACAATTCTCGCGCAGGCTGTTGACCGCACGCTCCATGGTGCGGATCGAGAAGAACAGCGCGAACGAGATCACCGGTTCCATCACGTTGAGCTGGAGCTGGCCGGCACTTGCCGCCAGCGTGACGGTCGTATCGAGCCCGATGACGAGGAAGCTGGTCTGGTTGACGACCTCGGGGATCACCGGGTTGACCTTGCCGGGCATGATCGAGGAGCCCGGCTGCAATTGCGGCAGGTTGATCTCGTTGAAGCCGGCGCGCGGACCCGAGGCGAGCAGGCGGATGTCATTGCAGATCTTGGTGAGCTTGCTCGCGGTGCGCTTCAGCACGCCGGACAATTGCACATAGGCGCCGGTATCCGACGTCGCCTCGACGAGATCGCCGGCGAGAATGAAGTCGACGCCGGTCAGCGCGCTGAGATGCCGGACGGCGAGCTTTGGATAGCCGACTGCCGCCGTGACGGAGGTGCCGATCGCAGTAGCGCCGAGATTGATCTCGCGCAGCAGCGCGCGCGCCTCGGAGATGCGGTCGACCTCCTCACCGATCGTGGTGCCCCAGCCGCGGAATTCGGCGCCGAGCGACATCGGCACGGCGTCCTGCAAATGCGTACGGCCCATCTTCAGCACGCGTTCGAACTCGCGGCCCTTGGTGAAGAACGCCTCCCGGAGCTGGCGCAGCGCGGTCATATAGCTCTCGAGCCGCAGGATCAGCGCCAGCCGAAACGCGGTCGGATAGGTGTCGTTGGTCGACTGACCGTAATTGACGTGATCATTGGGGCTGACGTGCTGGTAGTCGCCCTTCTTGAAGCCGAGCGATTCCAGCGCGAGATTGGCGATCACCTCGTTGGCGTTCATGTTGGTGGAGGTGCCGGCGCCGCCCTGGATGAAGTCGGTGACGAACTGATCCATCATGTCGCCGGCAATGACGCGATCGCAGCCCAGGATGATCGCATCGGCGACCTTTGCGTCGACCGCGCCGAGGTCGCGGTTGGCCATCGCCGCGGCCTTCTTGACGTAACCAAGCGCCTTCACGAAGTAAGGCTCCTGGTTCATCGGAATGCCGGTGATGTGGAAGTTCTCCTTCCCGCGGATGGTCTGGACGCCGTAATAGATGTCGTCGGCGATCTCACGCTGTCCGAGGAAATCCTGCTCCGTGCGGCTCATGGGCGCTCCTTGTTGCTTGCGCGCGGCGTCATCGCATCAGTTCTGACACAGCGCGCTGGTGACGAATGTATCGGTACGGCAGTCGTCCGGCTTGCGCTGCCTGCCGGGGATCAAAACCCTGGCCGAGCATTTTTCGGCGGCGTCGGCATTCAGGCTCTTGCCTTCGCGATAGCCCTTGCTCTGGCAGAGCTGGTCGGCGGCCAGCTTGCAGTCGGGCCCGCCGTTTGACGAGGCCGGGCAGGCCACACGTCCCGAGACCATGCTGGACGGCTTCGCCAAACGCGACAGGTCGTTCATGGTCTCGCTTGGGCTTTTGATCGGCGGCAGGATCGAGGGCAGTCTGTCGAACAGCTTGCCCATTTCGTTGATCAACCCGGGATTTTCCTCGCGCGCCGGCGGCGCTGATGGAGCGGGCGTCGATGGCGGCGGGGCGGCCTGCGACCCCTGCTCCTGGAGACCGAGCGCCGGCGGCGTGGATTGCGGCCATCCGGTGCCGCCGGCACCGAGCAGGAGCAACAGCACTGCTGAAGTCAGCGTCCCGAGCCGCACGGCCGGATTGCCGGATCGAACCATCATGACGGCAACCGTAGCCGAAGCCGGTCCAACGGCAAAGCGGGAGGCTTATTGATTGAGCATGATCTTTCCGGAAAACCGCTTCACACTTTTCCGGATCATGCTCTAGATCAGCTTGATCGCGACAACGAAGCCGAGCACCAGCACCGCGGCGCCGAGCGCCACCCACAATCCAAGATGCTTCTCGATCCTGACCCGGATCCAGTCGCCATAGCGGTTGAGCAGGATGGCGACGATGAAGAAACGTCCGCCGCGCGCAACGATCGAGCACAGGATGAACAGGCCGATATTGTAGCCGGCAAAGCCCGAGGTGATGGTGACGAGCTTGTAGGGGATCGGCGTGAGACCCTTGAGCAGGATGATCACCGCGCCCCATTCCGCATAGGAGGCGCGGAAAGCGTCAACCTTGTCGCCGAGGCCGTAGACCTGGATCAGCCAGTGGCCGACCGAGTCAAACAGCAGCGCGCCGATGGCGTAGCCCAACAGGCCGCCAACCACCGAGGTCGCGGTGCAGATCGCCGCATACATCCAGGCGCGCTGCGGGCGCGCCAGTGACATAGGGATCAGCATCACGTCCGGGGGGACGGGAAAGAAGGAGCTTTCTGCGAAAGCCACGGCGCCCATGATCCAGAGCGCGTAGGGCTTGTGGGCGGCGTCGATGCACCAGTCGTAGATACGTTTCAGCATGGCGCCGCGATGAAGCACCATGGGACGGATTTGTCCATGCCGAGATTGAGGCGATTTGTGACGGTTCTAGTGGCGCTTGCGCACCACGCGGCCCTCGAGCGCGGCAATTGGCCGCCGGGCGGCCACGGGCGGTGACGCGACTTTGGGCAGCTTCATCGGCGACTTCGGCAGCTTTTCGGCGATGCCGAGCATGTCCTCCCGCCGCGCCATCTCGCGCCAGACGTCCTCGGGACGCACGCCGGCCGAGGCCCAGAGCACGGTGAGATTGTAGAGCAGATCGGCGCTTTCCCGGATCACGGCTTCGCTATCGCCATTGACCGCGTCGATGACGACCTCAATGGCCTCTTCAGCCAGCTTCTTTGCCATTTTGGAGGGGCCGCGCTGAAACAGCCGCGCAGTGCGCGATGTTGCCGGATCAAGATCCCTGGCCGCGAGCACAGCCAGATATAGCCGCTCAAGCGAATCACTCATGGTACTCAAAACTACTCTAAATCAATGGCGAGCGCGTTAACGCCTGACAGTAAAAGCCAAAACAGGCCGGCGCGACAAGCGCGACGGCCCGTTGTGGTCAACCTTTGGTAGCCAAAGCTAGTAGCAGTTCGTGTAATAGCCCTGGCCGCAGAGCTCGGACGGCGCCGTGCCGCCGTAACGCTGTGCCTCATAGTTCGGGCCCGGACCGTAATAGGGGCCGTAGCCGTAATAGGCAGGGCGGCTGTAATAGGCGGGACCGCCATAATAGCCCGGACCGTAGTCATAGGCGTAGGCATCACGGGTCGCGGCGATCGCAAGACCGGTGCCGACGATACCGGCAAAGGCCGCGGCTGCGGCAGCACCGCCGCCGCCGTGCCAGTGGCGGCCGCCTGCGAACGATGCGGTGGGGGCGACGGTGGTCAGCGCCAGCACTGCGGCGGTGGCGAGAACGGCCTTGCGGCCGGCAAGCTTCGAAAATCGGTCAAACATGCCTTGGACCCTCCTTGGGACCTTCAATGGTGCCTCGAGACAGGCTCATGTCTTTCAAACACCCGCATGCGATGTTCGGTTCCCCAACCCCAACAGAAGCTGAACGGGGCTGCGTAATCGTGACGCAACCACTGCTCATCCGCCGTTCATGTTGACGCGGAGAGAGTGATTGCCGGCCGGCGCTGCGAGCGTCACGAAACCATAACAATGCGGAACCGGCGCGACCGATGGATGGATTGAAGACGATCGCATTTCGCTGCCTGCTGGCCCTTGCGATCTCGCTTGCCGCGCTGGCCGCACGCGACGTCAATGCGGCCGAGACTGCCGCGCCGTCTGTCGCGATCCACTTCACCTTCGATCGTCCGGTCGATGCGAGCATGGCGCCGTTCTTCATCGCCGCGAAGGACGGTCAATTCGGCGCCGAGCATCTCAACGTGTCCTTCAACAACGCGGCCGGATCGCCGGAAGCGCTCGCGCGCGTTGCCAAGGGCGACAGCGAACTCGCGCTCGTCGACATCAACGAGCTTATTCGTTTTCGCGACAAGACCGATGTGTCGCCGGTCAAGGCGGTGTTCGTGCTGTTCAACAGCGCACCTTACGCGATCGTCGCCCGCAAGAGCCGCGGCATCCACCTGCTCTCCGATCTCGACGGCAAGACCGTCGGCGTGGCCGACAGCGATCTGTCGATCCGGCTGTGGCCGGCGCTCGCGCGCCAGAACGGCATCGACGTCTCGCATGTGAAATTCTTCAAGATGAGCGCGGCGGTGCGCGAGCCGGTCCTCTCGGCAGGACAGGTCGATGCGGTTGCCGGCTTCTCTTATCTCTCGGCCGTGAACCTGCGCGACCGCGGCGTGCCGGCCGACGATCTCGCCGTACTGCGCTATGCCGACTATGGCTGCGAGGCCTATGGCTTTGCGGTGGTGGCCAGCCCTGCCTTCGCCGCGGCAAAGCCGAACGCGGTGAAGGGTTTTGTCCGCGCACTGATCGCCGGCATCAACGCCACCGTCAGGGACCCTGCGCGCGCGGCAGACGAGGCCGCAAGCCGCATGGAGGATGCCGACCGCGACCTGGAGCGCGCACGCCTGCGCACCGTGCTCGCCGACAACATCCTGACCGACGAAGTCAAGCGCAACGGCCTCGGCGGCATCGACCCGGCGCGGCTGGAACGTTCGATCGACAAGATCGCCGAGGATTTCAAATTCAACCGGCGGCCCGCGGCCGGTGATATCTTCGACGACCGGTTCCTGCCGCCGGTCGCAGGGCGGTTGATCAATTGAGGGCGCCACCTTGACCAAAGTAAGCGAATAGCTTACGTTTATAGCGCGTCGGATTTTTGGCAGCACCTTGATCAAGCCCTTCCGGAACAAGGCTCTTGGCGATCTTTGGTCTAAAGGAAAGACGGTGAAGATCGATTCGAAGATGCGCGCCAGAATTCTGCGGCGGCTCGATCAGCTCGATAGCGCTTCTCTTCCTGAGGACATGAACGTGCTTGGCTTTGACTTCCACCGTCTGCACGGGAAGCCGATCAGATACACAGTCCATGTGAATGGACCGTGGTGCATCACATTCGAATTCGAGAACGGCGATGCCTATCGAGTCGATTTCGAGCAATATCACTAACACCAAGCCGGGAGCGTCATGGCCGAATATCCTGCCAAGAAAAACCGCCATCGCTGTCCCGCTCATCCCGGGGCGGTGCTTCGCGAAGACATGTTGCCGGCCTCCGGCAAGACCAAGGTCGAGATCGCGCGCCTGTTGGGCATTTCGCGGCAGCATCTTCACGACATCATGACAGAGAAGAAGCCCTTGTCCCCGGAGGTGGCGGTGCGCGTTGGAAAGCTGTTTGGAGGCGGAGCCGGCATCTGGGTCCGGATGCAGGCCGCTCATGACACCTGGCACGCGGAACAGACGGTGGACGTCAGCCATATCCCCACCTTGAAGGTGGCCTGAGCCGTCCACACCAGTGTAGTCTTTGCAGCCCTTCAACCGGTTGACTGACGACCTTTCCGCGGTCCAGCGTATCTCATGTCCATTTTCAGCCTCTACACCCGTGTTCTCGAGCTGCTCGGCAAGGAGGCGCGGCTGGGCTGGCTGCTGGCATTCGCCAATCTCCTGCTTGCCGCCTCGCAATTCGCCGAGCCCGTGCTGTTCGGCCGCATCGTCGACGTGCTCTCCGGCAAGACGGCGGCAGGATCGAATTCGGCCTGGCCGTTCCTGATGGCGTGGGTCGCGTTCGGCCTGTTCACAATCGCCTGTAGTGCGCTTGTTGCGCTGCAGGCCGACCGGCTCTCCCACCGCCAGCGCCAGGCCGTGCTGACGAGCTATTTCGAGCACATCCTGCAATTGCCGCTGACCTTCCACTCCGGCACCCATTCGGGCCGGCTGATGAAGGTGATGCTCAACGGCACCGATGCGCTCTGGCGGCTGTGGCTCGGCTTCTTCCGCGAACACTTTGCCGCGATCCTCTCGGTCGTGGTGCTGCTGCCGCTGTCGCTCTATCTGAACTGGCGGCTCGCGATCCTGCTGTTCGTGCTCTGCATCGTCTTTACGGTGCTGACCACGTTCGTCGTGCGCAGGACCTTCGGCATGCAGATGGCGGTTGAAGAGCAATATAGCGAGCTCTCCGCCCGCGCCTCCGACGCGCTCGGTAACGTCGCGCTGGTCCAGAGCTTCGTGCGCGTTGAATCCGAGGTGCAGGGCCTGCGCTCCATCGCCGACCAATTGCTCGCCGCGCAAATGCCGGTGCTGTCATGGTGGGCGCTCGTCACCGTCATCACGCGCGCCTCCACCACCATCACGGTGCTCGCGATCTTCACGCTCGGCATCGCGCTGCACGACCAGGGGCTCACCTCGGTCGGCGAGATCGTGATGTTCGTGAGCTTCGCCACGCTTCTGATCCAGAAGCTCGAGCAGGTCGTGAGCTTCATCAACAACGTCTTCATGGAAGCGCCGCGCCTGCGCGAGTTCTTCAACGTGCTTGACGCCGTACCCGTGGTGCACGACCGTTCCGACGCGATCGACGCCGGCAGGCTCTCCGGCCTCGTCGAGTTCAACGACGTCACCTTCTCCTATGACGGCAAACGGCCGGCGGTCGAGGATCTCTCGTTCACCGCGCTGCCCGGCCAGACCATCGCGCTGGTCGGCCCGACCGGTGCCGGCAAGTCGACCGCGATCGCGCTTTTGCATCGCGCCTTCGACCCGCAATCCGGCCTCATCAGGATCGACGGCATGGATGTGCGCGGCGTCACCCTGACGTCGCTGCGGCGGAACATCGGCGTGGTGTTCCAGGAGGCGCTGCTGTTCAACCGCTCGATCGCGGAGAATTTGCGCGTCGGCAAGCCGGATGCGACCGACGCCGAGATGCGCAAGGCGGCGGAGCGCGCCCAGGCGCTCGAATTCATCGAGCGCAGCGGCGGCTTCGAGACCAATGCCGGCGAGCGCGGCCGCATGCTCTCCGGCGGCGAGCGGCAGCGACTGTCGATCGCGCGCGCGCTGCTGAAGGACCCGCCGATCCTGATCCTGGACGAGGCGACCAGCGCGCTCGACGCTGTCACCGAGGCCAAGCTGAATGCCGCTCTCGATGAAGTGATGAAGGGCCGCACCACCTTCGTGATCGCCCATCGCCTCTCCACCATCCGCAATGCCACGCGGATCCTGGTGTTCGAGAACGGACGGGTGATCGAAAGCGGAACTTTCGATGAACTCGTGGCCAAAGGCGGCCATTTCGCCGAGCTCGCCAGGGCTCAGTTCATGGTGCACGAGAATGCGCGGGCCAGCGTGACAACGGCCGAGCCTATCGCGACCGCGGTCAAGTCCCCGTAGGACCGCCGAAATTCGGCCTATTTCATTGCGGAATACCCGGGGGAAACCCTATTCTCGACGCAAGAGCCGGTATAGGTTTGCGACGCCGCAAGCGGCGGCGCTGGATTTCAGAACCGAGCATCAGATCACGAGAGCCGTCCGGAACCGGCGGATCTCCAAGGACCGGAATCGGATAGTGCACGTCTTTCGCCCGCTGCTTCGCAAATCCCTGTTCAACCTGTTCGCTGCGACACTCGCAATCGGTGCGCTGCTCGCGCCGCGCATGGCGGATGCCGAAGCGCTGCTTCTCATCGAAGCCGATACCGGCAAGGTGTTGCAGGCGGACAACGCGACCATTCCCTGGTATCCGGCCTCCGTCACCAAGATCATGACCGCCTATGTGACGCTGAAGGCGGTGAAGGACGGCAAGATCACGCTCGACACGCTGATTACGGTGTCGCCGACCGCGGCCTCGCAATCGCCCTCGAAGATGGGGTTCCGTCCGGGAACGCAGCTCACCATCGACAACGCGCTGAAGATGATGCTGGTCAAGTCGGCGAACGACATGGCCGTGGTGCTCGCCGAAGGCGTCGGCGGCTCGATCGACGGCTTCTCGGCGATGATGAACGACACCGCGAAGAAGCTCGGCATGACGCAGACGAGCTACGTCAATCCCAACGGCCTGCCCGCCGACGGCCAGATCACGTCGGCGCGCGACCTCGGCATTCTCGCACGCTCGTTCCTGCGCGACCTGCCGGAGTATGAGTATTTCGTGCACATCCCGGCGATCCGCTTCGGCAAGCGCGTCACCGGGAATTTCAACAAGCTGATCGGCCGCTATCCCGGCGCCGACGGTTTCAAGACCGGCTTCATCTGCGCCTCCGGCTATAACCTCGTGGCGTCAGCCACGCGTAACGGCCGCCGGCTGATCGCGGTGGTGCTCGGTGCCAGCTCCGGCACCGCGCGCGCCGTGAAGGCGGCGCAGCTGCTGGAGCGCGGCTTCAGCCAAGACAATCTGTCGTGGCTGCGCCCCTCGCTCGGCACGGTCGAGAACCTCGTGCCGGTCGACGCCTCGCCGCCGAACCTGCGCGAGGAGATGTGCGGCGGTCACCGCAAGCGGCCGGCCAGCGACGACGACGATGCGCTGATCGCGACCAATGGCGGCACGACCGGATCGGCCTCGGCTACAGGCGGCGAAGCGCAAGTGACCTTCTTCACTGCGGGACTTCAGCCGCCCCTGATGAAAGCGTCCGAGTTGATGGCCTCGGCCCCGGCGGCCGCAGACCCCGTGCTGGTCTACACCGGCCCGACCCGCACTGGCACCGCCCTGATCGCGGCGGTCGCAGCAGACGCCGATCAGCAGGCCGTCCCGAAGGCGCGTGGCAAGAAGTCGCGCGTTGCCAAGAAGCCCGACGCGACCGACAAGCCGAAGGATGCCGGCAAGGACACCAACAAGGACACCAAGACGGCAGCGGCGAAGCCGGATGCCAAGCCCGACGCCAAGAGTAATGCCAAAGCTGATGCCAAGACCGCAGCCAAGCCGGCCGCGACCAAGCATGCCGCGGCCAAGCCCGATGCAGCAGCGAAACCTGCTGCAAGCGCTGATCAGGCGGCCAAGCCCGCCAAGCCCAAGGCGGCAACGAAGCCAGCAGCCAAGCCCGCGCCGAACAACAGTTAGGTTAACGGCGCAAGGCCGCTACGCTGCACCCGCACTTCGCACTGCGGCAGCGGTTTGCGACAATTCCAGTAGCCACTCTCCGGCCTTTGCCCTAAGCCTCGACCGCTTGCCAGCCGTTCCGGCAGGCTCGATACTGCCGGCAATGAGGCAAGCCCGAGACACAACGGGCTCAGGCGTAAGAGAGGGGAGTTTCCATGGAGCGCATCTGGCTCAAGCAGTATCCGCCCGGCGTGCCCGCTGATATCGAGCCGACCCAATACGCATCGCTGGTCGACCTGCTGGAGGAGAGCTTCACCAAGTTCGCAGACCGCAAGGCGTTCATCTGCATGGACAAGTCGATCAGCTACCGCGACCTCGACCAGATGTCGGTCGCGCTCGGCGCTTATCTTCAAGGACGCGGCCTCCAGCGCGGCGCGCGCGTCGCGATCATGATGCCGAACGTGCTGCAATATCCAGTCGCAACCGCGGCCGTGCTGCGCGCCGGCTTTGCGGTCGTCAACGTCAACCCGCTCTACACGCCGCGCGAGCTCGAGCACCAGCTCAAGGATTCCGGCGCTGAAGCCGTCATCGTGCTGGAGAATTTTGCCCACACCGTGCAGCAGGTGATCGCCAGGACACAGGTCAAGCACGTCATCGTCGCCAGCATGGGCGACCTGCTCGGCTTCAAGGGCGTGATCGTCAATCTCGTCGTCCGCCGCGTCAAGAAGATGGTGCCGGCCTATTCGCTGCCGGGTGCGGTATCGTTCAACGACGCGCTCTCGGCCGGCCGCGGCCTGACCTTCAACAAACCAAAGCTGTCGCCGGGCGACGTCGCCTTCCTGCAATATACCGGCGGCACCACCGGCGTCTCCAAGGGCGCCACCCTGCTCCACCGCAACATCGTCGCCAACGTCCTCCAGAACGATGCCTGGCTCCAGCCGGCGATGGCGCAGCCGCCGCAGATCGATCAGCTTCTGATCGTCTGCGCGCTGCCGCTCTACCACATCTTCGCGCTGACGGCCTGTTACCTGCTCGCGGTGCGCGCCGGCGGCTGCAACTTGCTCATCCCCAATCCGCGCGACATCGCCGGCTTCGTCAAGGAGCTGGCGAAGTACCAGGTCAACAGCTTCCCGGCTGTCAACACGCTCTACAACGGCCTGATGCACCATCCCGATTTCAAGAAGCTCGACTTCTCCAAGCTGAAGATCTCCAACGGCGGTGGCATGGCGGTGCAGCGCCCGGTCGCCGAGCAGTGGAAGGCGATCACGGGATGCTCGATCGCGGAAGGCTACGGCCTGTCGGAGACGGCGCCGACGCTGACCTGCAACACCGCGACCAATTCGGAGTTCAACGGCACCATCGGCGTCCCCGTGCCCTCGACCTGGATCTCGATCCGCGACGACGACGGCAACGAGGTGCCGCTCGGGCAGCCCGGCGAGATCTGCGCCAAGGGCCCGCAGGTGATGGCGGGTTACTGGAACAGGCCGGAAGAAACCGCCAAGGTGATGACCGCCGACGGCTTTTTCCGTACCGGTGACATCGGCGTGATGGACGAGAAGGGTTACACCAAGATCGTCGACCGCAAGAAGGACATGATCCTGGTCTCCGGCTTCAACGTCTATCCGAACGAGATCGAGGAAGTGATCGCGAGCCATCCGGGCGTGCTGGAATGCGCCGTGATCGGCATCCCCGATGCCAAGTCGGGCGAGGCAGTGAAGGCGTTCGTGGTGAAGAAGGATCCGAACCTCACGGCCGAGGACGTGATCAAGTTCTGCCAGGGGCAGCTCACCGGCTACAAGATCCCCAAGCATATCGAATTCCGCACCGACCTGCCGAAGACCAATGTTGGCAAGATCCTGCGTCGGCAACTCCGCGACGAGAAGAAGGCCGAGGCGGCGTAAGCTCGCCTATCATCCATGCAAGAGGTCGACGACATCGAGCCGGCCGGCATTCTCGCCTTCTGGCGCGAAGCCGGCCGCGAGCGTTGGTACAAGCGCAACGACGCTTTCGACGCGGAGGTCAGGCGTCGTTTTCTCGCGCTCTGGCAGAAGGCCGCCGCAGGCGGGCTAGCGTCCTGGGAGGCAAGCGATGACGGCGCGCTGGCGCTCGTCATCGTGCTCGACCAGTTTCCCCGCAACATGTTCCGCGGCACGCCCCAAGCCTTTGCCAGCGACGCGATGGCGCGCGACGTCGCCCGCCGCGCCATTGATCGCGGCGCGGATAGCAGCATCGACCCGACCCTGCTCGCATTCCTCTATATGCCGTTCATGCATTCCGAGCATCTGCCGGACCAGTTGCGTTGCGTCGCGCTGTTTCGCGGCACCGACAATGCGGACAACCTGAAATACGCCGAGGAGCACGCCGATATCATTCGCCGCTTCGGCCGCTTTCCCCATCGCAACCGCCTGCTCGGCCGCGACACCACGGAGGAGGAGCAGGCCTTCCTCGACGAAGGCGGTTTCGCCGGTTGATGACATAACGGTGAAAGGCCGGGGCCCTTGCCGCTTCCCCTATCGCCTCCCTTGCCGGCAATATTGTGCAGGCCGGCCGCACGGTCTACAAAGCAGGATCGAATTCCAGGGAGACTGACGATGGCGATCCAGATTGGCGAGAAGCTGCCCGAGGCGAAATTCCGCGTGATGACGGCGGAAGGTCCGCAGGTGAAGACCACCGACGATATCTTCAAGGGCAAGAAGGTGGCGCTGTTCGCGGTACCCGGCGCCTACACCGGCACCTGCCACAAGATGCATCTGCCGAGCATCTTCCTCAACGCCTATGCCATCAAGGACAAGGGCGTCGACACCATCGCTATCGTTTCCGTCAACGACGCCTTCGTCATGAACGCCTGGAAGCGCGACACCGACCAGCGCGACGAGGCCACCTTCCTCGCCGACGGCAATGCCGACTTCACCAAGGCGATCGGCATGGAGCTCGACGCCTCCGGCAACGGTCTCGGCATCCGCTCCAAGCGCTATTCGATGCTGATCGAGGACGGCGTGGTGAAAAAGCTGAACCTCGAAGCGATGCCCGGCAAGGTCGAGGTGTCCGGCGGCGATACGCTGCTGGGGCAGCTGTAAGCCTACCTTCGGCGCGACTCTAACGACGACGTCATGCCCGGGCTTGTCCCGGGCATCCACGTTCTTGGTCACGCGCGGCAAGGCGTGGTGGCCGGGTCAAGCCCGGCCATGACGAGTGGAGGGACACTACGCCCAATCTACTCCGCCACGCGCGTCTGCAACCTCGCCTTCACAATCCCATCCCGCGCGAGCTGATCGGCGCGCTCGTTCTCGGGGTGGCCGGCGTGGCCCTTGACCCAGTGCCAGCGCACCTCATGTTGCTTCAGCGCCGCATCCAGCCGCTGCCACAGCTCGACATTCTTGACCGGCTTCTTGTCGGCGGTGCGCCAGCCGTTGCGCTTCCAGCCGTGAATCCAACCGGTGATGCCCTGCCTGACATATTGGCTGTCGGTGTAGAGATCGACCGTGCACGCCTTCTTCAGCGCCTCCAGCGCCGAGATCGCCGCCATCAACTCCATCTGGTTATTGGTGGTGTGGCGCTCGCCGCCGTTCAGCTCCTTCTCCTTGTCGCCGAACTTCAGGATCGCGCCCCAGCCGCCGGGCCCGGGATTTCCCGAGCAGGCGCCGTCCGTATAGATCGTGACATTGGGAAGTTCGCTCACGCCACCGATCCTAACGGCATCAGCCCGTAATCGCGCGCGCTCGAAACGCTCTGGTGGAAGCGCAGTTTGCGAAAATATTCCAAGGGATCCTTCGGCTTGACCAGCGCGCCCGGCGGCACGTTGAGCCAGTCGACCAGCCGCGTCAGCAGGAAGCGGATCGCCGCACCCCGCGCCAGCAGCGGCAGCGCGGCCTCTTCGGCCTCGGTCAGCTTGCGCACGCGGCCATAGGCATTGAGGAAGGCGCGCGCCTTGGTGACGTTGAAGGAGTGATCCGGCTCGAAACACCAGGCGTTCAGGCAGATCGCGACGTCATAGGCCAGCATGTCGTTGCAGGCGAAGGTGAAGTCGATGATCCCGGAAAGCTTGTCGCCGAGGAAGAAGACGTTGTCGTTGAAGAGGTCGGCGTGGATCACGCCTTCGGGCAAATTGCTCGGCCAGACGCCGCTCGCGAGATAATCGAGCTCGGCCGCCAGGAACGCGCGCAGCCCCGGCTGCACCTCGTCGGCGCGCGCCGAGGCTACATCGAACAACGGCCGCCAGCCCGAGACTGAAAGCGCGTTGGCACGCCTGATCGCAAAATTCGCGCCGGCCAGATGCATCTTCGCCAATGCCTCGCCAACCCCAGCGCAATGGGTGGCGTTCGGCTTGCGCGGCCAGACGCCTTCGAGAAAGGTGATGATCGCGGCCGGCCGGCCCGACAGCTCGCGCAACGCCTCGCCATCCCTTGCCTTCACCGGCAGCGGGCAATTAATGCCGTGCTCGGCCAGATGCGTCATCAGCGCGAGGAAGTACGGCAGATCGTTCTTCGCCACGCGCTTCTCGTAGAGCGTGAGGATGAACGACGCGTGATTGTTTCCTTGGCTGGTATGCAGCAGGAAGTTTGAATTCTCGACACCCTCGGCGATGCCCTTGTAGGAGAGCAATTCGCCGAGATCGTATTGATTCAGGAAATCCGCAAGCTCGTCGGCGGCGACGTCGGTGTAGACCGCCATAAAGGTCTACTCGGCGGCGGCTTCGGGGCGCACCTGGCGCGGCAGCGGGAAGAACTCGTTCTCCTCCGCGGCCGAGACCGTCTCCACATGCAGCGTGAAGCGTTCGGCGAAGGCGTCCATGATCTCCTCGACGATCACCTCCGGCGCCGAGGCGCCCGCGGTGATGCCGAGGCTCGATATGTTGCTGAACCGCTCCCAGTCGAGGTCGGCGGCGCGCTGCGCCAGCACCGCGATCTTGCAGCCCTCGCGCTCGGCGACCTCGCGCAGGCGCTGCGAGTTCGACGAGTTGGGCGCACCGACCACGATCAGGGCGTCGACCACGGGTGCCACCTTCTTCACCGCGAGTTGGCGGTTGGTGGTGGCGTAGCAGATGTCTTCCTTGTGCGGCCCGTTGATGTTGGGGAAGCGCTCCTTCAACAGCGCCACGATCTCCGCGGTGTCGTCGATCGACAACGTGGTCTGGGTCACGAAGGCGAGGTTGTTCGGGTCCTTCGGGGCGATGGTCTTGGCGTCCTCGGCGGTCTCGATCAGGGTCACGGCGCCGGTCGGCAACTGGCCGAGCGTGCCAACCACCTCAGGGTGATGGGAGTGGCCGATCAGGAATATCTCGCGGCCGCGCTTGAAGTGGATGGCGGCCTCGCGGTGCACCTTGGTCACCAGCGGACAGGTCGCATCCAGCGAGAACAAATTGCGGGACTGCGCGTCGGCCGGAACCGATTTCGGCACGCCATGGGCGGAAAATACCACCGGCGCGGAGGTATTTTCCGGGATTTCGGCCAGTTCCTCGACGAAGATGGCGCCCTTCTTCTTCAACCCGTCGACGACGTATTTGTTGTGCACAATCTCATGGCGAACATAGACCGGCGCGCCATACTTATCGAGCGCCCGTTCCACGGTGTCGATCGCCCGGACCACCCCGGCGCAGAAGCCGCGGGGAGAACAAAGCACGATCTTGAGGTCTGGTTTGGCTGACATTGAGCGATCTCGGGACCGAATCACCTCGCCAAATGGGCGGGAAGCGGTCGATGGATGGAACAGGGCTTAGGTACGGGCTTACAGGGAATTGGGCCCCCTTTCGGGCGCTGTCAAGGCACTATCTATAGCAGAACCATTGCGTGGCTACCCCCTCCGGGCTTATATAGCGCGAATTCCCAGTCATCGCTGATGACCACCGGCTTCGCCTCCAAAGGGGTGGGCGAAGCACAAAGGAGATTTGCCATGAGCAACGCACCTCTGATGCCCAAGGCGACCGCCGTCTGGCTGCTCGACAACACCGCGCTGACCTTCGACCAGGTCGCCGATTTCACCAAGATGCATCCGCTGGAGATCCGGGCGATCGCGGACGGCGACGCCGCCCAGGGCATCAAGGGCATGGACCCCATTTCCAACGGCCAGCTGACCCGCGAGGAAATCGAGAAGGCCGAGAAGAACCCGGACGCCCGGCTTCGCCTCCAGGAGAGCAAGGTGGTGCTGCCGCCCCAGCCCAAGCGCAAGGGCCCGCGCTACACCCCGGTGTCGCGCCGCCACGAGCGCCCGAGCGCCATCCTCTGGCTGCTGCGCAACCATGCCGAGCTCAAAGACGCGCAGATCATGCGCCTGGTCGGCACGACCAAGAGCACGATCGCGAGCGTGCGCGACCGCACACACTGGAACACCTCGTCGCTGACGCCGATCGATCCGGTGACGCTCGGCCTCTGCTCGCAGATCGAGCTCGATTTCGAGGTGGCGCGCGCGGCCAAGGAAAAGCCGATCGATGCAGCCTATGGCGGCGCGACGTTGCTGCCGGCCTCCGAGACCACCAAGAAGGACGAGTTCGAGCCGGCCGAGCGGTCCAGCGACGACCTCAACGTCGACGCCGTGTTCGCCAAGCTCAAGACGCTCGGCGGCAAGAAGCAGGAGGAAGAGGAGTAGTCCTCAGCCCTCCCTTCATTATCGAATACAATTCGAACGCGGTGGGGTGACCTGCCGCGTTTTTGTTTTTTGTTTGCGAAATGACACCATCTCCACACTCTGAGGCGTCGTCCCGGCGAAGGAGCGCGCTTCCTACTAGCCGATGTCGTCGCTGCGAAGGAATGCCGCGTTTCGCCTCAGGGCCGCTCCGGATGGTTCAGCATGTACTCGCCGAGATCGCGCTGGCGGCGGTCGGAGCGAGCGATCGCGGCGTTGCGCTGGACGTCGCGATCCTTGCGGCAGGCCACATATTCAGGCGAGCCGGATGCATAGCCGCGGCTCTGGCACACCGCATCGTCATCGTCACCGCCCATCGCCGTCGGTGTCTGGTAACGCGCCGAGCAGGCGGAGAGAGCGAGGGCTGCAAACACAATCGCAAGAAACGGCTTCGAATTCATAGCAGGCTCTTTATCCTCATGGTGAGGAGCCCGCGCAGCGGGCGTCTCGAACCATGAAAGGCCCGGACGCAGCAGCGGGGCCTTTCATCCTTCGAGACGCGCGCGAAGAGCGCGCTCCTCAGGATGAGGGTTGAGCGGAAAAATGCGGCCTATTCAAGCCCCATCACCGGCCGGAAATCACACCCTCCCCTTCAGCGCCTCGCCGATCTCGTCCAGCACCTTGGGGTCCTCGATCGTCGCCGGCATGGTCCAGGGCTCGCCATCGGCGATCTTCTTGATGGTGCCGCGCAAGATCTTCCCCGAGCGCGTCTTGGGCAGGCGGCCGACGGTGATGGCGAGCTTGAAGGCGGCGACGGGGCCGAGCCTGTCGCGCACCAGCGCCACGATCTCCTTCTCGATCTCGGCGGGCGCGCGCTTCACGCCGGCCTTGAGCACCAGGAAGCCGCAGGGCACCTCGCCTTTGATTGCGTCCCTGATGCCGAGCACGGCGCATTCGGCGACATCCGGATGCGAGGCCAGAATCTCCTCCATGCCGCCGGTGGAGAGCCGATGGCCGGCGACATTGATGATGTCGTCGGTGCGGCCCATGACGAAGACATAGCCGTCCTCGTCCTTGTAACCGGCATCCGACGTCTTGTAGTAGCCGGGGAATTCAGTGAGGTAGGCCTCACGAAAGCGCGCGTCCTGATTCCACAGCGTCGGCAGACAGGCGGGCGGCATCGGCAGCTTGATGACGATCGAGCCCATGATGTTGGGACCGACCGGCTTCGCCGCCTCGTCGACGACGTCGACCTGGTAGCCCGGCATCGGCACCGTCGGCGAGCCATGCTTCACCGGCAGCATGCCCAGGCCGACCGGATTGCCGGCGATACACCAGCCGGTCTCGGTCTGCCACCAATGGTCGATCACCGGCACCTTCAGCTGCGCTTCCGCCCATTCCACCGTCGGCGGATCGGCGCGCTCGCCGGCGAGGAACAGCGTGCGGAATGTCGAGAGATCGTATTGCCGGATGAACTTGCCTTCCGGATCTTCTTTGCGGATCGCGCGGAACGCGGTTGGTGCGGTGAAGAAGGCGACCGCCTTGTGCTCGCTGATGACGCGCCAGAACGCGCCGGCATCGGGCGTGCCGATCGGCTTGCCTTCATACATGATCGAGGTCGCGCCATGCAGCAGCGGGCCGTAGATGATGTAGCTGTGGCCGACCACCCAGCCGATGTCGGAGCCGCACCACCAGACCTCGCCCGGCTTGACGCCATAGAGGTTGAACATCGACCATTTCACCGCGACGAGATGACCGCCATTGTCGCGCACCACGCCCTTGGGAATCCCGGTCGTGCCGGACGTGTAGAGGATGTAGAGCGGATCGGTGGCGGCGACCGGCACGCAAGGCGCCTTCTTGCCGTCGTTCATCGCCTTGCGGCGCAGGCTCGCCCAATCGTAATCGCGCTTTGGCGTGAGGTCGCAGATGTGCTGGGGACGTTGCAGCACGATGCAGGCCTTCGGCTTGCTGCTCGCAAGCCTGATCGCCTCGTCGAGCAGTGGCTTGTAGTGCACGATGCGGCCGGGCTCGATGCCGCAACTCGCGGAGAGAATGAGCTTTGGCTGCGCGTCGTCGATGCGGGTGGCGAGCTCTTTTGCGGCAAAGCCGCCGAACACCACGGAATGCACCGCACCGATACGCGCGCAGGCGAGCATCGCGACCACGGCCTCCGACACCATCGGCATATAGAGGATGACGCGGTCGCCCTTGGCGACGCCGAAATCCTGCATGATGGCGGCGAGCGCCTGCACCTCGGCCAGCAGTTCGGCATAGGTGAATTTGGTGACCGAATTGGTCAGCGGCGAATCATGGATGAGCGCGACCTGGTCGGCGCGGCCGCGTTCGACATGGCGGTCGAGCGCGTTGTAGCAGGTGTTGACGACGCCACCGCTGAACCAGCGGCCGTAGACGCCCTGGGAAGCATCGAAGATGGTCTTCGGCGACTCGATCCAGTCGATCTCCGTCGCCGCCTCCGCCCAAAAGCCCTGGGGATCGGCCAGCGAGCGCGCATGGACCTCGTGGTAGCGACTCTTCCCTTGGACGTTCATTTCCGCGCTCCCGTTCCCTTTATTGGCCTGGCCTTGACCTGACGGCAGGACGTCAGTCCCGCCACGACCCGGATCAAGTGCCGACCTTGTTTGAGGGGTATTGTCCCGGGATCGGGGCGCGGTTCAAGCTGAAAAGGATGGGGCTTTGGAGCAACGACGAGGTATCCGCGGAGGCGCGATCGAGGCAAAGATGAGCCCTCTCCCCCCTTGCGGGAGAGGGGGGGTAGCCACGAACTCCGCTCCGAGTTTGTGGCTACCCCCCTCCCTAACCAAGGGAATTCAGCCGCTGCAGCCTGTCCTGCATCGCCTTCTTCAGATCATACCCTGACCGGCCAAACCCTGCATTGCGGCGGGTGATGAAATCATCCTGCTCGCGCTGGAGTGCCTTGGCTTCTCCCGCGTTACGGGCTTCGCGCAACACGCGGGAGAAGGATGCAAAAACCTCACGATCGAGATCGGCGAGCTCGCGGTTGGCGCAGATCGCCTTCTCGACCGGGCGGCGCACACCCGCGCAATTGAAGCTGGGCTTCCCGGCGACAGCCATCTGTGCGCCGATCCGCTCGAGCTCACGTGCCATCGCCTTGTGATTGGCCTTGGCCCTCTCGTGGTTCGGATCGATCTTCAGCGCCGCGCCGAAATCCTGCACCGCCTTGGGCTTGTCGCCCTTCTTCAGCCAAAGCTCGCCGCGGGCGTTGAAGATGTCGGCGAGCGTAGGATCGAGCAAAAGAGCGCGGCTGTCGTCGGCGATCGCACGGTCGAGCTGGTCATGCCGCGCCAGCAGCGCGCCCCGCGCGATCAGCGCCTTGACCAGGTCCGCCTTGGCCGCCTTCTCATTGTCGATGACCGCCGCGCAGGCGGAACTGGCCTTGTCCATGTCGTCGGCAGAGCTCGCGGCGAGGCACGGCGCGATATCGACCTGCGTGACGGCCGCCGGCTCGCCGCCGGTCGCGGCATGGGCAGCGCTGAGCGAAAGCGCACACAGCACGACGGCTCCTGACAATTGAATGAGATTCTGAAAGCGCATGCTCGTTGCAGTCGGAAGCTCTTGCTTTGTAGCCACACTATCCATCATACGGCCGGATTGATGCTAGCTTATGGCGACGCTCAAATCTGTTTTCGGGGATCGTCGTGCTGACATTCGAATGGATCATCGCGTTGCTGCTCGGCGCCGTTGCATTATCGGCGCTGGCCCGGCGGATCAAGGTCCCCTACCCGACGTTTCTCGCCATCGGCGGCGCGGTGATTGCCTTCGTGCCGAACAGCCCGTCCTGGACGCTCGACCCGGGCCTGGCATTGGCACTTTTTGTCGCACCGGTGCTGATGGATGCCGCCTTCGACACATCGCTGCGCGATCTTCGCAACAATTGGGTTCCGGTTTCGACCCTGGTCGTGGCCGCGGTCGGCCTGACCACGGTCGGCGTGGCCTTCGTCGCGCACCGGCTGATCCCGGACATGCCGTGGGCCGCCGCGGTGGCGCTGGGGGCGATCGTGGCGCCGCCGGACGCCGTGGCTGCTGTCGCGATCCTGAGCCAGGTGAAGCTGCCCTACCGCATGGTGAAGGTGCTGGAAGGCGAGAGCCTGCTCAACGATGCCAGCGCGCTGCTGATCTATCGCATCGCAGTCGGCGCGGTCGCGATGGAGCATCTGAAATGGAGCGAGGTCGCGCCGACGATCGCACTGGGGCTGGTCGGCAGCGTCGTTGCCGGCTACCTTGCCGCGCGCATCATTCCGCTGTTTCTGGAGCGCGTGAAGGAAGTCCCGAGCGCGATCATCGTGCAGTTCGCCACCACCTTCATGATCTGGATCGCCGCGGAGCATCTCGGCCTCTCCGGCATCCTCACCATCGTGATCTACGCCATTACCATCGCGCGCACGGCGCCGGCGCGCATGCCGGCGCGGCTGCGGGTGCCGTCCTACGCGGTGTGGGAGACGACGGTGTTCGTGCTCAACGTGCTCGCCTTCATGCTGATCGGCATGCAGATGCGACCGATCTGGACGCGGCTCGATGCGGACGTGCGCTGGGAATATTGCGTGGCGGCGGCGTGGATCCTGCTCACGGTGATCCTGGTGCGGCTGGCCTGGATCACGTTCTACCGCACCACGCTGCGCGTGCTGATCGCGCATGGGGTCTATCACCCCAAGGATCCGAAGCAGGTGGCCTCGCCCAAGGGCGGCCTCATCATCTCCTGGTGCGGCATGCGCGGCCTCGTCACGCTCGCCACCGCCTTTGCCTTGCCGGAGAACTTCCCCTATCGCGACTTCATCGTCTTCATCGCCTTTGCAGTCGTGCTGGGCTCGCTGGTGATCCAGGGCCTGACGCTGCGGCCGCTGATCCTGGCGTTCGGGCTCAAGGACGACGATCCCGTCGGCGTCGAGGTCGCGCGCGCACGCGTTGTGGCTTATCGCGCGGCGCTCGATGCGATCGAGGACGATCCGTCGGAGGAAGCGGAAATCCTGCGGCTCGAATATCGCGCCGTGCTGATGCAGGCGGACGACGATCCCAACGGCGGCATCACCAATGGCGAACTGCCCGCCGACCCCCTGCGCCGCCGCGCCATCGAGGCCGCACGAAAATCGGTCTTCGACCTCCGCGCCACCGAAGTGATCGGCGACGACGCGTTTCACCGGATCGAGGAAGAGCTTGATCGCGCGGAATTGAGCGCGGGGGGATGATGGTTCTTGTCGTCCCGGCGAAGGCCGGGACCCATACCGCGGAATCCATCCTTTACGTTCGGTGCGAGTCCCTAACTCCCAGTCTTCGCCAAACACAATCCTGTGGTTATGGGTCCCGGCCTTCGCCGGGACGACAGCAAACTACGCCCCCGCCTTGCACGTGATCCCGCCGTCGACCACGAGCTCAATCCCCGTCACATATTTCGACTCGTCCGACGCCAGGAACAGCGCGGCATTCGCAACGTCCCAGCCGTCGCCCATATGACCCATCGGCACCTGGGCGTCGCGGGCGCGCCACATCGCTTCGACATCGCCCTTGGCGTAGCTTGCAGCAAGTCCTGCGGAATGTTCGACCATCGGCGTCTTCATCAGGCCGGGCAGGATCGCGTTCACGCGCACATGGTGGCGCGCGAACTCGATCGCGGTGGTGCGCGTCATCTGGTTCATTGCGGCCTTTGAGGTGCCGTAGGTGACGTAGGAGATGCCCATGTGGCGGATCGAGGCAATCGAGGAGATATTGATGATCGAGCCGCCGCCCTGCTTCACCATCACGGGGATGACGTATTTCATGGCGAAATAGGCGCTCTTGAGGTTGACGCTGAAGACGCGGTCCCAGCTCTCCTCGGTGACCTCGACCACGCTGCCCATCTCGGCGATGCCGACATTGTTGTCGAGCACGTCGATGCGGCCGTAGGCCTTGAGGCACGCCGCGACCATCGCCTCGATCTCGCTCGCGCGGGAGACGTCGGCCGTGAACGCAGTCGCCTTGCCGCCTTCGTCCGTGATGATCTTGGCGGTCTCTTCGGCGGCCGCGCCGTTACGGTCGACGCAAAATACCTGCGCGCCTTCGCGCGCAAAGGTCGCCGCGGTGGCCTTGCCGTTACCCCAGCCGGGTCCGATCGAGCCGGCGCCCACCACCATCGCAACCTTGCCCTTGAGCCGGTCCATCGCGTGTCTCCCTTACTTCTGCTGTTCTTCGCAGATGCTCATTTTGGTCACGTTAGCACCGATCGGATGACCGACAATCTCGGACAATGTCTGACACGCGCCATCATGGCATAGCCGCCATTCGCCGGCCGCACCGGAGTTGCCGAGCACGACCTCCTGCATCGGGTCGCGCTTCGGTTGCCACTGAAACCAGCCGTCGACCAGCCGCGCCTCGGGCGGCGGCTCCATGCCGGGGCCCGTGCCCTTGACGCGCGCCTGCACCAGTTCGAGACCGGCCGGCGTGACGCGCCAGTCTTCCTGCCAGTCGACCTTTGCGATCGAATGCGTCCACACCAGCGTGAAGGCGGACAACGCCAGCACCTTGACGCCGCCAGCGGTGGCGAAGCAGAGGCTCACACCGCCTCGACGATGGCCGGCGGACGCTGCCGCCATTGCCACAGCACGAGCGCGGCCGTAAGCACGAAGCCCGCGGTGTCGCTGAAGGGGAAGTCGCCGAGCAGGCACAGCGCGGCGCCGAGCGCAA
Source organism: Bradyrhizobium sp. F1.4.3 (assembly GCF_040548375.1). Classification (NCBI taxonomy): domain Bacteria; kingdom Pseudomonadati; phylum Pseudomonadota; class Alphaproteobacteria; order Hyphomicrobiales; family Nitrobacteraceae; genus Bradyrhizobium; species Bradyrhizobium sp. F1.4.3. The sequence goes on along the minus strand of NZ_JBEPRN010000011.1, from coordinate 16,676 downwards.
CGACGCGTTCGATCAGCGTCAGCCGCGTGAACAGGAATCCGATCGCGACCATGCCGAACAGCGCGATCGCGACCAGCGCCTTGAAACTCGCCAGCGCCACCGCGCCGTAGAAGCCGAGCTTTGCCGCCATGGGATCGCCGGCCTGGAGCATCAAGGCCGGCGAATAGACGAAGATGAAGGGGATGACGTAGCCGGCGAGCGCGATGCGCATCGCCTCCCAGCCGATCTTGTCCGGACTCTCCTTCGCAATCGGCGCTGCGGCAAGTGCGGCGAGCGCGACCGGCGGCGAGAGGTCGGCCATGATGCCGTAATAGAACGCGAACATGTGGCTCGCGATCAGGGGCACGCCGAGCTTGGCAAGCGCAGGCGCCGCGAGCGCGGCGGTGATGATGTAGGTCGGGATGGTCGGAATGCCGGTGCCGAGCAGGATCGACAGCAGCATGGTCATGATCAGCGCCAGGAACAGGCTCTTCTCGCCGAGACCGATCACCCAGCTTCCAAAGATGGTCCCGACGCCGGTCTGCGACATCATGCCGATGATAACGCCGACGATGGCGCAGGCCATGCCGACGGTGATGGCGGATTTGGCGCTTTCGGCGAGCGAGTCGCGGCAGTCGCGCAAGGCGGCGAAGCCGCCGCGAACGAACGCGGTGATCACGATCAGGGCGACGACGACGCACGCGACCGGCACGATCTGCAATCCGTCGTGCGACAGCGCAGCGACGACGAGTGCGAGCCCGATCCAGAAGATGTAGCGGATCAGCACCGCGGAGACGCCCGCCGTGATGCTGGCGCCCAGGATCAGCGCCACGGTCAGCGCCAGGCCCATGCTGCCGGCATAGAGCGGTGTGAAGCCTTCGAACAGCATGTAGACGAGGGCCGCCAGCGGCAGCACGAGATACCAGCCCGTCACCAGCGCCTTCCAGGCGTTCGGGGTTTCCGAGCGCTTCATGCCGGTGAGGCCGTGCTTGCCGGCTTCCAGATGAACCATCCAGAAAGCGGAAGCGAAATAGAGCACCGCCGGGATCGCGGCCGCCTTGACGATCTCGGAGTATTGGACACCGAGCGTCTCCGCCATGATGAAGGCGACCGCGCCCATCACCGGCGGCATGATCTGCCCGCCCATCGAGGCCGTCGCCTCGACGCCGGCGGCAAAGGCGCGGCGATAGCCGAACCTGATCATCAAGGGAATGGTGAACTGGCCGACGGTGACGACATTGGCGACGCCGGAGCCCGAGATCGTGCCCATCATGCCGGATGCGAACACCGCGACCTTGGCCGGTCCGCCGCGGGTGCGGCCGAACAGGCCGAGCGAGACGTCGGTGAAGAGCTGGATCATGCCGGCGCGTTCCAGGAACGAGCCGAACAGGATGAACAGGAAGATGTAGGTCGCCGACACGTAGATCGGCACGCCGTAAAAGCCTTCAGTGCCGAAGGACAGATGCGTGATAATCTGGTCGAAGTCATAGCCGCGATGATTGAGCGGCGACGGCAGATATTGCCCGAAGAACCAGTAGACCAGACACGCCCCGCACATCAGCGGCAGCGCCGCGCCCATCAGCCGCCGCGTGCCCTCGAAGATCAGCACCGCGAGCAGCGTGCCGACCGCGAGATCGAGCCTGGTCGGATCGCCGTCACGCGCGATCAAATCGGCATAGAAAATCCACTGATAGAGCCCGCAGAAGAAACCGGCGCCGCCGACCAGCCAGCCGAGCGCACGGCCGACATTGCTCTTCGCGGTGAAATTGGCGATCAGGCCGAAGGTGAGCAGGACGAGGAAGCCGACATGGACGCCGCGCACCACCTGGCTCGGCAGATAGTTGAAGGCCGCGACATAGAGCTGGAACGTGGCGAAGACGATGCCGATCCAGTAGGCGAGCGTGCCCCACCAGCCCGGGCCAAAACCTTCCGGAAAACCGTGCTCGAAATTGTCGAATTCAACCTTGATGGGCGCCTCGGTGCCCTCTGCCTGCAACATGCCCGTATCCCCGCGCCCTGAAATCGTCATGCCCGGGCTTGACCCGGGCATCCATCAATAAACGACTCTTGAAGGATGGATGGCCGGGTCAAGCCCGGCCATGACAGGTGTATTACTTGATCAGCCCTTTTTCCTTGTAATAGCGGATCGCGCCGGGGTGCAGCGGAACCGGGCTGCCGGTCGCGGCCGTCTCGAGCTTGATCTCCTTGCCGGCCGCGTGCGCGTTGGCGAGCTCCGGCAGCGACTCGTAGATCAGCTTAGTCATCTGGTAGGCGAGATCGTCCGACACCGCGGAGCTGGTCACGAGGTAGTTGACCACGGCCGCAGTCGGCACGTCCTTGTCCTGCCCGGTATAGGTGTTGGCGGGAATGATCGTCGAGATGAAGGGCGGGCCAATCTTGTCGACGGTCTCCTTCGGCACGGCCACCACATTGATCGCACTCGAACTCGAGAGATCCTTCAGCGAGGCCACGCCGAGGCCGGCCGATTGCAGCGTCGCGCCGAGCTGGCGGTTCTTCATGAGGTCGACGGATTCGGCGAACGGCAGGTATTCGACCTTGCCGAGGTCCTTGTAGGTCATGCCGGCGGCGGCGAGGATCGCGCGCGAGTTCAGCTCCGTGCCCGATTTCGGCGCGCCGACCGACAGGCTCTTGCCCTTGAGATCCGCGAGCGTCTTGATGCCGCTCTCGGCGGTCGCGACGATCTGGATGTAGTTCGGATAGATCGCGCCGATGGTCCTGAGCTTGTCGAGCTTGGTCTTGAAGCCGGCTTCCTCGTCGCCCTCCCAGGCCGCTTTCAGCGAGTCACCCAGCGTGAACGCGATTTCGCCGCGGCCCTGCTGGAGCAGGATGAGATTTTCGACCGACGCCTTGGTGGCCTGCACCTGCGTCTTCACGTTCGGAATCTTGTCGCCGTAGATCTTCCCGATCGCGACCCCGAGCGGATAATAGACGCCGGAGGTGCCGCCGGTCAGCACGTTGATGAAGGATTGCGCATGCGCGCAAGGTGCCGACGCCGCCAGAGCAAGAGCCGCGGCCACGCCGAAAAACTTCGATGTCATGATTTCTAGACTCCCCAAACCGGCGGCGAAATTGGCCGGATGAGGCGACGGGGTCAACCCATCCAAAAGGCAAAACAGGACTGCGGTAAACGGCCGTACGGCCTCGATTTTTTAGGGAACCGGGCGGGTGCGGCGACGTGGCGCAGGCAGGCCAGCCGCGCGCTCAAGCACGTCAGGCCTGAGCGCGCTGCCCGGTCACTGGCAAGTCTTACTGGAAAGTCCTCACTGAAAAGTCCTCACTGAAAAGTCATGTCCATGCACTTGGAGATGTCGGAGCCGAGGCCGGAGGAGATGGTGATGCAACCGCGCACCTTCTGCGCGGTCGCGTCGGCCGCCCACACCGAGTAGCCGCCGGGACCGAAGAACGAGTTGGTGTTCGGCGGCTCGGTCTCGGTGGCGTCGAAGTCATAATGGCCGTCGTTCTCGAAGATGCGCGGCTTCTTGGTGCAGCCGCCGTCGGTCTGGACGTTGATGACTTCCTTGTTGTCGCGGGTCAGCGCCAGCGAGACCTGGCAACGGAAATATTCCGAGGTCTTGGTATTGAAGAGATAGGTGTAGGACTTGCAGGTCGCGGTGTTCAGCTTGCCCGGGGCAAGGCCGCGGCTGCACGAAATCCGCTGGTTGTGGCTGAGCTGGTAATCATCGGCCCTGGCGGCCGGCGCCAGCGCCGTCAGCGACAACGCAGCAGCCCAGCAAATTTTAATGACATGGCGCATTCGAATCATCCCCACCAATATCTTTGTCGAGTTGCGTTCTAGACTGAAAGCGGAACATAGTCGCGAGGGGACGAAGGGAAAATCACAAACTGCTGGGCAAGACGTGATGCGCCGCAATGCGGCTTGCGGATTGACCCGGCAATACCGTTCGTGATTTGTTCAGTCAGGGCCCCAACGATGGGGAGGATGGGACGATGGCATTTTCAACCAAGATTTTTGCGCTTGCCACCGTGCTGGGCGCATTCGCTGCGCCCGCATTGGCGCAAACCGCGGCGACGCCGTGGGAGCTCAAGCCCGACACGGGCTATGCCTATGACAAGGAAGGCAAGACCTTCTCCTACAAGATGGGCACCAGCAATGCCGGCGAGCTGCTGAAAGGCGCCAAGAAGGTGCCCAAGGGCACGCTGTTCTTCATCGGCCAGAACGGCCAGCTCTACATGCGCAGCGGCCCGTATCTGGAAGGCGACGGCAAGTTCAAATTCGGGTCGGATCGGTGAGGGACGGCGGGGCGGCGCCCATACTCACTGTCGTCCCGGACAAGCGAACGAAGTGAGCGCTGATCCGGGATCCACAACCACAGGGAGAAGTTGGGGCACGAGACTTGGGTTGTCGAGTCGTCGCCAAACCACATCCTGTGGTTATTGGTCCCGGATCTGCGCGCGCTTTGAGCGCGCTTGTCCGGGACGACAGTGCGTTTCTAAAACGCCGCCGCCAGCTCCCTCGCCCCACCATTATTGCTGTTCGAATCCATCCGCGCATCCGTGATCGCGAGCAGCTTGGCCACCGTGTTGTGGCGGATCGCGACCGGGTTGCGCTCGTAACCGCCGCGCTGGAAGAAGTTCGAGGTCGGCACCTGCTCGCGCATGGCTTGCGGCATCGTCACCATGTCGAGGCCGGTGCCATCGCCGGTGAGGTTCATCATCTCGAGCTCGGCGGCGGTGAGCGGGCGGGCGTAACCCTTGGCGCGGGCGAACAGCACCGAGGTCAGCAGCTTGTGGGTTTGCAGCATCGGCCCGACATCGATGTCGAGCACCATCGCATGCATGGCCCAGCCCTGCGCGGTGTCGCCGATCTTCTCGTGCTCCGACCAGGAGTCCGGCACCGACTTGGCATGCGCGACCATGCGCTTGAGCACTGAGAGCTTGTACTCCAGCGACTTCCGTGCCGGTCCCGATGTCTGCGCCACCTTCTCGCTCAGCGCACGAATGAATTCGTGGCCCTGCTCGGCGAGCAGCTCGACGCTGTTGGTGGTCAAGAGCTGGTTGTAGCCCATCGCGGTCGAGATCGCGCGCTTGCCGCCGTGTTCGATTCCGGCTTGCACGTCGTAATTTCCGGTGCCGCCGGTCTCGAACGAATAGACCCGCACCGCCTGCTCGCGCGTCAGTCCCGAAGCCAGTGCGTAACGCGCATAGACGCGCTTGAACTCGACCTCGGAAGTGGGCCGCTGCGGCGTGAATTGATAAAGATCCTGCGCCGCGCGCATCAGATCGGCGACCACGGGAAGCGGCTTGCGGGCCGGGCGCTCCGGCGTCTGCTCCGGCTCCGGGTTCACCGGCCGCTTCGGCCCGGTATAGACCGGCGGCTGCTCCAGCACGTAATCGTCGAGCGTGATCTGCTGCCCGCTGCGCCGCTTGGCGTTGCGGCCGCGCCGCTTCTCCGTGACCTGGCTCCAATAGGCGCCGGCCTCTTCGTCGAAGGCGCCGCGGATTTGCTGATACTCCTGCAGCTTGCGGCGATATTCGAGCACGGCCGGCGACGCCCCGCCTTGCGCAAAAAACTGCGACAAGAGCTGGGCGTTGGCATTGCTGACGGCGGGCGGCAGCGCGTCGGCGTCACCACCTCGCGCTGTGGGCGCGAGCAGGACGAGCGCGACTGGAACCAGCGCCAGATGTTTTCGAATCGAATGATGCATGCTGCCCTCTTAGCAGGCATCCGGTAACCGTCACGTTAACGCGTCGTTTACCATCGTCACTTCCAGGCGAACACCGGCTGTTCCAGGTCGGTCACGCGGGTCTGCCGCCCCGCCAGCACCTCGCGGAACTGGTAGATCAGCGCCGCCGTCGGCGCGTGGATCAGGCTCCTCTCGTGATGGAAGCGGATCACGCGGCGCGTGCTTTCGGGGATCGCGACGAAATCGAACGCCTCTTCGCGCTCGATTGTCGCGAGCGCGATGCGATGGACCGAGGCGACCTCATCCGGGTTCGGCATGATCGCAGCGCTGTCGGCGGCCCAGACCACAACCGGCGTGATCAGATAGCCGGAGCGCGTCGGATAGTCGTCGAGCAGGCCGAGCACGTCGTTTGCCGTGAGTTTGAGCGCAAGCTCCTCGTCGAGCTCGCGCAGCGCCGCTTCGACCGGCGTCTCGCCGGCATCGCAACGTCCGCCCGGCAAGGCCCATTGGCCGCGATGCGCGCGCAGGTGTGAAGCACGCTTGGTGAGCAGGAACGCGGCATCGTTGCCGTGATCGGATGCGGTCAGCGCCAGCACCACTGCGGCCCGCTTCAGCGTTGACGGTGCAGCCGCGTCAGGCAGCCGCGCGAATGTTGCACAGGCGTCTGCGATATTCCGTCTGGTGGCATCGTCGAAAGGTCTCATGATGCTTGACTACACCAGGACCGCACTTGATGAAACGAGGAGAGATAGCGTTGCAAGGATGGACCGGGAGATGATCGACAAGACCGCCGCAAAGCTCAAACAGGACGGTTGGACCATCCTCGAGACCACCGGCTTCATGCACCTGGTCGGCCCGCTCTGGGAGCGCAAAATCGACGGCCACTACGAATTCGCGCTGGCGACCGAGGACAAGCACCACAATCGCCGCGGCATGGTCCAGGGCGGCGTGATGATGACGTTTGCGGACCGCACCTGCGGCATGACTGCCCGCTATGTCTCGGGCAAGGAATTCATGGCCACCGTGCAGCTCGACACCCATTTCGTCGAAGCCGGCCAGATCGGTGACATCCTGATCTCCCGCCCCCGTGTAGTGCGTGCGACGCGCAGCCTGATCTTCATGCGCACCGAGGTGACGGTGGACGACCGTTGCGTGGTAATGGCCAACGGCGTGTTCAAGATATTGAGGGGGCCGGGGTAGGCCATCGCTGCGCGGCCGGGACGACGTTGGGGAGATAGTGGTGTCTCAACAAACACCGTCATTGCGAGCGCAGCGAAGCAACCCAGACTCTTTCCGCGGATGCATCTCTGGATTGCTTCGCTGCGCTCGCAATGACGGAACGAGATGGTTATGCTGGCCCTCACAGCAGCATTGAGGAAACCCCATGCAATACCGCCAGCTCGGCCGCAGCGGCCTCAAGATCTCGCCGATCTGTCTCGGCACCATGATGTTCGGCGGCCCGACGGATGAAGCCGCCTCGCAGCGCATCGTCGCGAAGGCACATGAGGCCGGCATCAACTTCATCGATACCGCAGATGCCTATTCGAACGGCGGCTCCGAAGAGGTCGTCGGCCGCGCCATCGGCAACAACCGTCACGCCTGGGTGCTCGCGACGAAACTTGCAAATCCCATGGGCACTGACCCCAATCGCGTCGGGCTGTCGCGGCGCTGGGTGTTGCAGGCGGCTGACGAGAGCCTGAAGCGGCTCGGCACCGACCAGATCGACATCTACTATCTGCACAAGGAGGACCACGCGACGCCGCTGGAGGAGACGGTGCGCGCGATGGGCGACCTGATCCGCGCCGGCAAGATCCGCTATTTCGGCGTCTCGAATTATCGCGCCTGGCGCGTCGCCGAGATCTGCAACATCTGCGACCGGCTCGGCATCGACCGGCCCGTCGCGAGCCAGCCCTATTACAACGCGATGAACCGCATGCCCGAGGTCGAGCACTTTCCGGCCTGCGGTTATTACGGCCTCGGCATCGTCGCCTATAGCCCGCTGGCGCGCGGCGTGCTCACCGGCAAATACCGGCCCGACGCAGCCCCGGACAAGGAGACGCGCGCGGGCCGCAACGACACCCGCATGATGCAGACGGAATGGCGGCCGGAGTCGCTAAAGCTCGCGCAGGAGATCAAGACCCACGCGGAGACGAAGGGCATCACCGCCGGCCAGCTCGCGGTCGCCTGGGTGCTCAATTCCGCCTTCGTCTCCTCCGTGATCGCAGGTCCGCGCACAGAAGAACAGTGGGACGATTACATCCGCGCGCTCGACTATCGCTTCACCGCCGAGGACGAGGCGCTGATCGACCGTTTGGTGACGCCGGGCCATCCGTCGACACCGGGCTACAACGACCCGGCCTATCCGATCGAGGGCCGCCGCGCACGGACGGCGTGAGAGTGGGAGACGGCGATGGCGTTTGAAGACCGCTGCGGATTATCGCTCTCCACCTCTTCGCATGAGGCCGCAAGCGCCTATCGCGACGGCGTCGACCTCATGCTCGCGGGCTGGACCGGCACGGCGGAGGTGCTGGAGCGTGCGATTGCAGCCGATCCGGATTTTGCGCTCGCGCATATCGCACGGGCGCGGCTGCATTCGTTCTATCAGCAGGGCGATCTTGCACGCGCCAAGGCGGCAGTCGCACGCGAGTTCGTTGCGAAGCGCGGCGACGAACGCGAGCGTTCGCATGTCGAGACGCTGGCGCTTGCGATCGAGGGCCGGCTGCCCGAGGCGCTGGCCGCGACGCTGCGGCATATCGAGAGCTGGCCGCGCGATACGATCGTGCTGTCGCTGCCGCTCGGCGCGTTCGGCCTGTTCGCCATCTCCGGCATGGCCGATCACGACCAGGCGCGGCAGGATCTGTGCGAGCGTGTCGCGCAGCATTACGGCGAGGACTGGTGGTTCCTCACGCTCTACGGCTGGGCGATGACCGAGAATGGCAATGTCGCACGTGGCCGCAGCGTCACCGAACGCGGTTTCGGCCTGCGGCGGCAGAACGCTCATGCCGCCCACGCCGTGCTGCATGCGATGTTCGAGGACGGCTCGATCGACGAGGCCGACCGTCTCGTCGACGACTGGATTCCCTCTTACGGCCGCGCCGGAATTCTGCACGGCCATATCCTCTGGCACCAGGCGCTCGGCGCGCTGGAACATGGCAACCCGGCGCGGGCGCTCGCGATCTACGCCGACGTGCTCCAGCCCGCGGTTACGCAGGCACCGCCGCTGAACATCATCACCGACGCCGCTTCGCTGCTCTGGCGCCTGTCGGCTTACGGCCACGCCGTGCCGAAACCGCTCTGGCTCGACGCCGACGTTGCTGCGCAAAAACTGTTCCCGAAATCGAGCCTGCCTTTCGCCGACGTCCATATGGCGCTGTTCGCCGCCGCAACCCAAAATCGCGAAGCGCTCGCCGCACGCCTTGCCGTGATCGAGCAGCGCCTCGCCGAGGGCAAGCTGCCGGCCGGACCCGTGGTGCCGGCGATCTGCCGCGCGCTGGCGGCCTTTGCGGATGAGGATTATGCCGCTTGCGTGCGCGAACTCGCACCTGTCCTCAGCCAGGTCGTGCGCATCGGCGGCAGCCACGCCCAGCGCGAGTTGATCGAGGACACTTTCATCGTTGCGCTGATGCGCAGCGGCGAACTGCCGCGCGCCCGCGCCATGCTCGATGCCCGCCTTCACCGCCGCCCGTCCTCACGCGATACGCGCTGGCAGGCGGCAATGGCTTGAGGCAGGATAGCCAAAACAAGACCGGAGGACGCCGATGACCGAGATCGTTGCGCTGGAGGCGCTGGCTGCGCGCGTCACACCGGGGCAGTCGCTGGCCATCCCCGTCGACGGCTCCGGCGTGGCGATGGCGGCGACCGCGGCGCTGCTGGAGGCCGGAATCCGCGATCTCGGGCTGATCTGCGTGCCGATCTCGGGCCTCCAGGCCGACCTCCTGATCGGCGCCGGCGCGATCGCCTCGATCGAGACCAGCGCGGTATCGCTGGGTGAGGCCGGCGGCGCGCCGCGCTTCACCGCAGGCGTCAAGAGTGGCGCCTTCGCGTTACGCGACTCCACCTGCCCGGCGATCTTCGCCGGCTTGCTCGCCGCGCAGAAGGGCGTGCCGTTCATGCCGATCGCCGGCATCATCGGCAGCGACCTGCTCGAGGTGCGGCCCGACTGGCAGGTGATCGACAATCCCGTCGGCGAGGCGCGCAAGGTGGTCGTGGTGCCCGCGCTCTCCCCAGACGTCGCGCTGTTTCATGCGCCCGAGGCCGACCGCGCCGGCAACATCCGCATCGGCCGCCATCGCGAACTCGCCGATCTCGCCTATGCCTCCAAACGCACGCTTGTGACCGTCGAGCGTATCGTCGACCGCAATCTGCTGGAGTCGGAGGACTCCGCCGCGGGCGTGCTGCCCTCGCTCTACGTCGACACCATCGCTGTCGCCGCGCGCGGGGCGTGGCCGCTGGCGCTGTGGAACGAATATCCGGCCGACGAGGCCGAGATCGCGCGCTACGCGGCGATGGCGCGCAGCGAGGACGGCTTTCGTGCCTATCTCTCGACCTTCCTGTCACACCGCAAGCAAGTGGCGTGAGGCGATGTCGTCCGAACGCGAACGGCGCGAAATCCTCATTGCCACCATCGCCGATCTGCTCGACGGCATCCGCCATGTCGCGGTCGGCGCGTCGTCGCCGATCCCCGCCGCTGGCGCAATGCTGCTGCGCGCACGCAATGCGCGCGACGGCAAGCCGCCGGTGCGCATCTCGATCCTGGGATCGCAGGCGCATAATTTCTTCACCAATGGCGGGATCGAGCTGTTCGACTGCGCCGCGCAGGGCCGCGTCGACGCCTTCTTCCTCGGCGGCGGCCAGATCGACGGCCAGGGCAACATCAATCTGGTCGGCACCGGCGACTATCCCACCAGCAACGTGCGCTGGCCGGGCTCATTCGGCTCGGCCTATCTCTACCACCTCGTTCCGCGCGTGATCCTGTTTCGCGAGGAGCATTCGCCGCGCGTGTTCGTGCCGAAGGTCGATTTCGTCAGCGCCCGGGCGATCACGCCGAAAATCCCTCGCCGCGGCGGCCCCCACGCGCTCCTGACCAACATGGCGCTGTTCGACTTCGACCGCGAGGCGGGCGGCTTCGCCTTGCGCTCAGTGCACCCGCCGTTCACGCCGGCCGACATCCGCGAGAATACCGGCTTCGCCTATCAGGAGCCGGAGGTCGTGCGGGAAACGCTGCGGCCCGATGCCGCGACCCTTGCGCTATTGCGCGGAAAAATTCTCGATGAGCTCGCCGAGACTTACCCGGCCTTTGCGCGGACAATGAAGCAGGCGGCATGATCGCTGCCGTCTCTGCCACGAAAAAAACATCGCCCTGGCGGCAAGTGCCTGCCGGGACGGGTCGGGGCGATCGATGCGAATCGCCGATGGGTGGCGCGGTGGTATTCCAGACGGGCTTGGCCGAAGAAACGGGATCGCAACCAATTCGTGGTTCGATGGTTGTTGGATGGAACTTTTCCGTGGTCCTGTCCTTGCCCTGTCCTTGGCCCTCTGGCATACGAGCCTGATGATGCGCCTCCGCCGACCGGTTCTGGCTGCAACCCTCACGGTCTTGATCCCGGCTTTCGCAAGCCCTTGTTTTGCCGAGTCTTCCACCGCGATCCCGGTCAACAATCCGTCCGCCCAGCAGAATTCCTTCGTCGACCTGCTGGCGCTGATCTCCGGCCACTGCAAGACGCTGAAAGTCGCCGGCCGCACCTTCGCCTGCAAGACGGTGGCCTACGCCCATGGCGACAAGGGCCGGGTCAATTTCGCGGTCGCCGTCGACGATCCCACCGACGAGAACCACGTCGTGTCGTTCTCAGGCGAGAACGGCAAGCGGGCCGACGACAATTCCTACGAGCTGCCGATCGACCGCATGCTGCTCAACTCCAAGGACCGGCCCAAGGTCGACGGCCTGCCGGTGCCGGCGGAGCAGACCTCCACCGGTGTCTGCCGCCAGACCGGCAATTTTGCCGCCAAGAAGGTGAACGACGTCACCTGCTCTGCGACCGACAATGAGGGCCGGAAATACGAGCTGCTGTTCGTCTCCGACGGCAAGCCGGTGAGCGTGCGCCGCATCAGGCAGTCGGCGCCGTCGATCCAGGATCCGTTCAAGTAGCGACATCACTTATTCTCGTGTCCCGGACGCGCTGCAACGCGCTTGGCGTTGCCGCGCAGAGCCGGGACCTATGCTGCAGCGGTCGCGCTCAGAAAGATGGGCCCTGGATGCAGCGCATCGTCAAAGAGACGCTACGCTGCATCCGGGCTACGATAGCCGTCCCGAAACGAGGGAAAATCGGCATTGCCTGCCGCGGCACATGCCTCGCATACTCGGCTCGACAAAAGCCGGAATCCGTTCTCCATGACCAACCCGCACCCCTTCCCCGCCCTCATTGTCGTCGATGTCCAGCGCGCCTTCGATGAATGGGAAGTGGCGGGCAAGCGGCGCAACAATCCGGACGCGGTGGCGCGCATCGCCGATCTGTTGAAGGCGTTCAGGGCGAACGGCGCGCCGATCTTCCACATCCGCCATGAGGGCACGAAGCCGAACTCGACGTTCCGCCCCGAAAACTCCGGCTATGCCGTCAAGGACGAGGCGCGCGAACAGGCCGGCGAGCCGGTGATCGTGAAGCACGTCAACAGCGCCTTCATCGGCACCGACCTCGAAAGCCGCCTGCGCGGAGGCAACATCGGCACGCTCGTCATCTGCGGCGCCACCACCAATCATTGCGTGGAGACGACGACACGCATGGCCGGCAATCTCGGCTTCGACGCACGCCTCGTGCGCGATGCCACCTGGACGTTCGACCGCGTCGGGCCCGATGGCGACACGCATTCGGCCGAGGCGATCCACGCGATGACGCTGTCGAATCTCAACGGCGAATTCGCCCGCATTGTGACCACGAATGACGTGATCACCTCGCTCGCAACAGTGCGACAATAAACCTCAACGCACTTCAACCATTCGCGTCTGCGTCGTTTCGACGCCCGCCCTCGCCGGAACGCAGCCAACACCCATCTGTTGTCACTCGACGTCTCAACTGGAGTGATGACATGAAGTATCTCTTTGTCGCGATGGCTGTCGGTGCTGCGGCACTGGCCAGCGGATCAGCGGCGAACGCCGCCGGCAGCGGAAAGGCCAGGCCGAACGCGCAGACCCAATCGACCGACATCAGCGCGCAGCACCGGCACCACCATCACGGTCACCGCTATCATCAGCAGTGGCGCCATCACGGCCATTATCGACCGCACTACCGAAGCTACGGCTATTACCCGCGGCATCACGGCTATTATGGCGGCGGACCGTACGGCTACTATGGCGGCGGCCGCCCCGGCGTGACCTTCGGCTACGGCGGCAGTCGCTGGTAAACAACCGTCACCGGTGAACGAAAGGCCCGCGAGCGCGCGGGCCTTTTTTTCATCCCCGCAAGATCATGCCCGCCGTCTCCAGGCCGCTCGCAAGCGCGGCCTCGACCGTGCCCATGTCGCGGCCGCGATAGAGCGCTTCGCCGGAGAACAGCACCGAGCCATCGGCACGCGCGAGAATTTTTTGCGCCGCGCGCGTCTGCGGCGTCGCCCAGGAATAGGCCCCGCGGGCGAAGGGATCATGCGCCCAGTTGGTCGCCACGGCCGCGACGACGTCGCGTGCGAGATCACTCCGCGGCAAGTCGAACACGGCCGCAAGCGAGTCGATCGCGGCATCGATCAACGCCTGCGGATCGAGGCCAGATAGCTCCGCCGTCCGCGGGCCGCCGAACCAGCCGGTGAGCACGGGATGATCGGCCGGGCGCTGCGTCCACCACACCGGAATTGTCTCATCCGACAGCAGAAAGGTGAGATCGCCGAGATATTCCGCTCTGTCGCGCCACCACGGCTTCTCGAAACGCAGCAGGATCTTGATGACATTGCCGAAGCCGATATCGGCCGCCAGCGCGGCCTTCTCACGCGCACGTGGCGGAAGCGCGATCTCTCGCAACAGCGGCGGCGGCACGGTGAGGATCACATTGTCGCATGAAAGACCCCCACCGCCGGCACAACGGACGGCAACCGCGCCGCCGGCCTCCTCGATCGCCGACACCACAGCGCTGAGGCGAAACACAACGCCATGCCTGCGGCATTCGGCCACCAGGAATTCGATCAGCGCGCCATAGCCGCCGACGATGCGGGCCTGCGTGTGACGTCCGCCGTCCATCCATTCGTCGCGCAGCGCCAGCGTCGAGGCGCGCTCGGGTTCGGCGGCGTCGTAGCCTTCGACCATCCGTTCAATGGAATGCCGCATCCGCGCGTGTTCGCCGTCGGCAAAATGTCGGCGCAGGAAATCAGCGACAGTGAGGTCGTCCTTCAAATCCTTCAGCGCAGCGTGAAGCTCGGCTTGATGCGGATCATCGCGGCCCTCACGCGAGAGCTTCGTACCGTCGAAGCTCCATTGCGTGCCTTCGATGGCCTGCAACGACAGCCCCGCGTTGCGCAGCAGGCCGCGCGTGACCGGAGCCTCGCCATGGACGAATTCGGCGCCACCATCGGCAGGATAACCGAACTGCGAGGCGGCCAATGCATGGATGCGCCCGCCGCAGCGTTCGCGCGCCTCCAGGATCGTCACCTGCCTGCCCGCACGCGCGAGTTCGCGGGCCGCCATCAGGCCAGCCGCGCCGGCACCGACGATGACGATGTGCTCTGCCGTGCCTGACATGCCGCTGCTTTACTGGCCCGCGGCCTCGTTCTGGATCAGATAACGCAGCAGCAGGACGCCGCCGCTGAGCTGTCGCGTGCTCTCCAGCGTCATCGCTGTGAGCGGCGCGCGCTGGTCGCTCTCGGCGTCCGTCGAATCGAACACGAAAGGTGCGCCTTTGGCACCATCGATGGCGGGACTGAGGATCAGATTGAATTCGTCGATCAGGCCGGCGCGCAGGAACGCGCCATTGGCGACGCCGCCGCCCTCCACCAGCAGGCGCTTCACGCCGAGCTCGCGATTGAGGATGTCCAGTGCGAGCGCCAGGTTGATCTCCGCTTGGCCTGCAAAGATGTAGGACACGCCCTCGCCGCGCAGGCCTGCGAGATGCGAATCCGGCACGCTTTCGGTCAGCACCACGACGATCGGATCGCCGCCGATGTCGGAGCGGCCCCAGCCGATCTTGCCGTGTGCATCGAGCACGACGCCATAAGTTTTGGCATCGCGCCGCGCGAACCAGTTTTCGCGCGGAAATGTCTCGCCAGACGTCGCGCGATAGGGCTTGCCCTTGGCGAACTCCGAGCCGGTGACGCGGCCGATCACCCAGGCATCGCCGCCGAGCTCGTCATGGATCTTCTCGAACCAGTCGGCGCCGGCGCCCTTCGGACGCCAGCGGCTGGGATGCGTGCGACCGTCCAGGCTGGAGTGCATCAGGCAGATGACGTAGGGCTTCATGTCAATTCTCCGCACCTTCTTCTCAGACAGCCGGCCCATGACCCTTCTCAGGGTTCCTGGCGCGATCGCTCACGATCACCGCGAGCGGATTGAGCTTGGGCGGCGCGACCAGCTTGAGCGTGTTGCTGTCGTGATGATTGAACGGGGCGCCTCTCACGAACAGCTCGGTCTGGATCAGATAGCTCCAGCTGCCATCATCGTTGAAGGTGATGTCGCAGCGATAAGTATCGGTGCGGAAGGCTTGTTCCAGGAAGTCGGTCGAGCAGATCCCGTAAGCCGTATCGCCGCGCTTCGCCGTGACGGATATTGTCTTGTCATCCGGCCTGGCCTTGCCCGATGCGAGCAACACCTGCCCGCGCGGGATTGCCACCGTCTGCATAATCAGCCCGGTCGCGGGCTCCCACAGCCAGTAGCCGACCTGGTCGTGGAAGGTGATGTCTTCCTCGGGCGTGTTGATGTGGATGTGATAGCGCAGCCCGTAGAACAGCTGCGGCCCGTTGGCCTGCGGATCGATCGGGTCCATCTGGATATGCTCGATGAACACCCGCCGCTCCGGCCCCTCCGCCTTCGGATTGATGTCGATGCCCTTGTCGGCCTGCCAGACGCCGGCGAGACGGCGGAGCGGGCCGAGATTGGCGAGACCGTCCGGGGAGACGTCGTCGGACTCGGTAAAAATGTCGGCGGGAATGGGGAGCATGGGGGGCCTCGGATGGTGGGGCAGTCTCCACATTATCACGCCTGCCATCTTCGCGGCGCCATAAACACCAGTATGTCCGCATAGCGGTCCCCCGACTGCGGGAAGATGTCGGGTATACTGTCGCGGGCCGCTGAGTCGGAATTGTGATGACGCCGTTCGAACTGAGCCTCAAGCACGACCTCGATATTGAGCGGCTGCGCTTCGATAACGAGTGGCTATTCAAATGGCACTGCTTGAATATGGAAGGGCGAACAGTCGACGTTCCCAGATTTGATGGGGGCCGGATCACAATTGGCGGCGTACGATTTGAGGGACAGGCGCAGTCGATCTATTGGCAGGCGATCGGGCGGAATTTGAATGGCAAGGTTCATGAGACCTTCCAGAAATGGGACCAAGACACCCGATCCTATCCAGCAACCTTACGGTCGTCGTCCTTGGACGGAACGGAGAGGTTATTGCGGCAATTTGTAGCCGCGGTAGCAACCCGCGCCCTAGAGACCTATCGGGCCGTTACAGGACGCGGTGTGCCGGTAAAGGATCCCCCCGTTGAGGGTAGCGGCATGCACAGCGCAACCAATGTGGAGATTCTGCGGCTGGCGCAAGCCCATCGGGAGCTATTGCCGACAGTGAAGAGTACGGAAGGCAAATGGTGGGAACGGCTGATTGATGCGCTGAACATCAAGCCGGGAATGTTTGGAATGAACATTGACTTGAAGAAACTTTTCGGCCGCTCGAAGTAGTCGCCTCCAGCGAACTTATCGTGAGCTATGCGATGACCGTGCGCCTAATTCGGTTCGCGCGCGCACTAGGTGCACTGGACTGCACCCCTCAAGTGAGACACGATAATCTCGGTGACAGGGCATTTCCGAGGATGACCTGTGGCAGCAAGAGGGAAGAACCGTCA
>NZ_JBEPRN010000010.1:0-238806 GCF_040548375.1 Bradyrhizobium sp. F1.4.3 | reverse complement strand
TCCGGCTTGTCGGCCTGCAGGATCATATGCATGCCTTCGACATAGTCCTTGGCATGGCCCCAGTCGCGCTTGGCCGAGAGATTGCCGAGATAGAGCGTCTGCTCCAGCCCGACCTCGATGCGGGCGACGCCGCGGGTGATCTTGCGGGTGACGAAGGTCTCGCCGCGGATCGGGCTCTCGTGGTTGAACAGGATGCCGTTCGACGCGAACATGCCGTAGGCTTCGCGGTAGTTCACCGTGATCCAGTAGCCATAGAGCTTTGCCACGCCGTAGGGCGAGCGCGGATAGAACGGCGTGGTCTCCTTCTGCGGGATCTCCTGCACGAGACCATAGAGCTCGGAGGTGGAGGCCTGGTAGAACCGCGTCTCCTTCTCCATGCCGAGGATACGGATCGCCTCGAGCAGCCGCAGCACGCCGATTGCGTCGGCATTGGCGGTGTATTCCGGGCTTTCGAAGCTGACCGCGACATGGCTTTGCGCCGCGAGATTGTAGATCTCGGTTGGCCGGATCTGCTGCACCAGGCGGATCAGATTGGTCGAATCCGTCATGTCGCCGTAGTGCATCTGGAACGGCACGTTGCCGACATGCGGATCCTGATAGAGATGGTCGACACGCGCGGTGTTGAACGAGGACGAACGCCGCTTGATGCCGTGCACGACATAGCCGAGCGACAGCAGATATTCGGCGAGATAGGCGCCGTCCTGGCCGGTCACGCCGGTGATGAGAGCGATCCGCTCAGCCATGGGCCTGCGCCTGGTTACGGGTCAAAGGGGTTCAGATCACGGGATAACCACCGTTCGCGCCCCCTGACAAGGTCGCCGAAGACCAAAAGCGTATGAACCGGCGCTTCCGGACGGCACGCATGTGCCGTCGATCGCGGGATCACACGCCGTGGTACTTTCGATACCATTCGACGAAGCGGCCGAGGCCGTCCGCGATCGGCGTCGAAGGCGCGAAGCCGACGTCGCGCTGGAGGGCGGAAATGTCGGCGCGCGTCTCCAGGACGTCGCCGGCCTGCATCGGCAGCAGCTTGCGGATCGCAGGCTTGCCGATGATCTTCTCAAGCGTCTCGACGAACTCGAGCAGATTGACCGACCTGTTGTTGCCGATGTTGTAGACGCGATACGGCGCATAGCTCGTTGAATTTTCCGGCTGCTCGGCGTTCCACGCAGGATTCGGCGTCGCGGGCCGGTCGAGTGTGCGGATCACGCCTTCGACGATGTCGTCGACATAGGTGAAGTCGCGCCACATGTCGCCATTATTGAAAATCTTGATCGGCTCATTCGCGAAGATCGCGCGCGTGAACAGATAGGCGGCCATGTCGGGCCGACCCCACGGACCGTAGACGGTGAAGAAGCGAAGGCCGGTCACCGGCAGCTTGTGAACATGCGCGAACGTATGCGCCATCAGCTCGTTGGCCTTCTTGCTCGCGGCATAAAGGCTGACCGGATGGTTCACCGAATGCTCGGTCGAATACGGCAGGGTACGGTTGGCGCCATACACCGAGCTCGACGAGGCGTAGACGAGATGCGCCAGGCCATGGCGCCGGCCGGCTTCGAGCACGGTGACAAAGCCGTCACAATTCGCGCGGATGCTGGTGATGGGATCGTCGATCGACGCGCGCACGCCGGGCTGCGCCGCCAGATGCACGACGCGGTCGGGCAAAACCTCGTCGAAAACGCGCGTCACTGCGGCGAAGTCCGCGAGGTCGATCTCGTAGAATGAGAAGCCGGGACGATGCTTGAGGGTTTCGAGGCGCGCACGTTTCAGCGCCGGATCGTAATATGGCGTGAACGCATCGATGCCAACGACCTGCTCGCCACGTGCCAACAGCCGCTCACAAACATGCATTCCGATAAAGCCGGCAGCACCGGTAACGATCACTGGCCGCAAAGTTGTCATCTCGTTCATTCCGCGAAGCAATGCCAGACCAGGACGTGAGAGGCAAGGTTTTGACGATAACGACAATCATCAGGCCAAGCGGGCCCATGTAAGCGCATCGAAATGTGTAGGAAACATGATGGCGCCATGCATCCTCGCATGCTATCCGCCTGCGAGGATGCTCTGACGATATCGCCACGTGTGCTATACGCGATAGAACGTATATTCGGCGCGAATGCTCAGTCTTGAGGCATTGTTCGCGTAAGACACCCGCAAAGAAAAAGTTCGGCTTTGAAACTCTCCATCAACGGCAGGTTCCTGTCACAATCGCTCACGGGCGTGCAACGCTATGCCGCCGAAATGGTCAAAGCGATGGACCGCCTGCTCGCGAGCGGAGAGGCTCCACAGCAACTGCTGGATGCAGAGTGGCAGATCCTTGCGCCGCCGAACGCGCAGACGCTCGCCGGTCTTCGCCGTTTCAATATCAAGCAGGTCGGATCGTTGCAGGGACACGCATGGGACCAGATTGATCTGGCGCGCGCGGCCGCCGGCACGCGTCTCGTCAGCCTCGCCAATTCCGGCCCCGTGCTCCATCGCGACCATCTGGTCGTGATTCACGACGCGCAGGTTTTCAGGCGACCGGACTTCTTCAGCTGGCGCTACCTCGCCTTGCATCGGACGCTCGGCCATTTGCTGGCGCGCACCGCAACGATCGCAACAGTTTCGGCGTTTTCACGCAACGAACTTGCCGAAGTGCTGTCGGTGGATCCCGCGTCGATCCCCGTCATTGCGAACAGCGCAGAACACTTCGCGACCATCGAGCCCGATTTCTCGATCATCGACAAGCTGCATCTTGCGCCCCACCAGTTCTTCCTCTTCGTCGGCTCGATGACGAAGAACAAGAATGTCGACACCGCCATTCGCGCGGCCGAGCGGCTTGGCCGCGCCGATTTTCCGCTGGTCGTGGTCGGCGGCGACAACAGCAAGGTCTTTGGCGGCGGCGCCACGGGGGCGACGCCCGGCGTTGTCGTCGCCGGGCGCGTGAAGGACGAAGAGATCGCGGCGTTGTTCTCCCGAGCTGCGGCGTTCGTGTTTCCGAGCCTCTATGAGGGATTTGGCGTGCCTCCGCTGGAGGCGATGTTCTTCGCCTGTCCGGTGATCGCGAGTTCCGCCGATGCCGTGCGCGAGACCTGCGACGATGCCGCCGCCTACTTCGATCCACTCAACGCGGACGAGCTGTCGGCCCGGATGCACGAAAGAATTGAACTGGGCCGGATTTCACCGGCGGAACAAGAGAAGCAGCGGCAGCGGCTGGCCTCATATTCCTGGGCCAAGTCGGCCGCAGCCATGCTCGAAGTCCTTGCCAGGCCGGCTCCCCAAAGTGCATCCGGCCGCCCGACATGATGACGCGGCCCAAATATTGCTACTTTGGAGGCGCTACACGTGGTGTCTGCAAGACAAGGAAGGACTGACCGTTGTCCAGCGGCCTGAAGGTTCTGCATGTCGCCGAAACGGTGAGAGGCGGCATCGCAACCTACCTCAACGAGCTTCATCCGCATCAGAGCGACAGCTTCGGGCGCGGAAACGTCAAATATGTTGTTCCGTCCGACCATCGCAGCGACCTGGTGAACATCGAGGATGACGCCGTCACCACCTTCGCGCGCGACGGCCGCAACGCTGTCGGCCTGTTTCGCATGCTGTCCGCAACCATGCACGCGGTCCGGCAGCTTCGGCCGGACATCATCCATCTTCACTCGTCGTTCGCCGGGCTCGTGGTGCGCCCGGTGCTGTGGCTCACTTATCGACGTTCACG
The DNA here is from genome assembly GCF_040548375.1 of Bradyrhizobium sp. F1.4.3. Lineage (NCBI taxonomy): Bacteria > Pseudomonadati > Pseudomonadota > Alphaproteobacteria > Hyphomicrobiales > Nitrobacteraceae > Bradyrhizobium > Bradyrhizobium sp. F1.4.3. The sequence goes on along the minus strand of NZ_JBEPRN010000010.1, from coordinate 235,112 downwards.
CATTGTCTATTGCCCTCACGGGTGGGCCTTCGGCCGCGAGACGGGCCGCGTTAGCCGCGCGGTCACGCAGTTCACCGAACGCGTGCTGTCGAAGCTGACCCATCGCATCGTCTGCATCTCGGAAAGCGAGCAGGTCGATGCCATGCGCGTCGGAATCGCGGCGAAGCGCCTGGTCCTTGTGCACAACGGGATTTCCAAACGGCGCCCCGCGCTCGACGCGAGCGCGGCGCCGTGGCGGTCGGAGAAGATCAAGGTCCTCTTCATCGGACGCCTCGACCGTCAGAAGGGGTATGATCTCCTCATCGAGGCGGCCCGTGCGCTCGGAGACACGCTCGATGTGCGCCTCATCGGCGCCTCGGTCGTCAGCAAATTCCGCAGAAGCGACTTGCCGGCCAACGTCTCGCTGCTGGGCTGGATGAACCGCAACCAGATTGAAGCCGAACTGGACCAGGCAGATATGGTCGCGATTCCGTCGCGCTGGGAGGCGTTCGGCCTGGTCGCCATCGAGGCGATGCGGGCGGCCAAGCCGATCATCGCATTCCGCATCGGCGCCTTGCCGGAAATCGTCGAAGACGGTGTGACGGGCGTGCTCTGCGACGAGGTCTCGCCCGAAAAGCTGGTTGAAGGATTTCAGCGCGCGACCAGACTGGATCTGCCTGCGGTCGGCCGGGCCGGATACGAGCGTTTCATCCGCCTCTACGACATCGAGCAGACCCACCGCACCCTCAATCAGGTGTATGCCGACGTCCCGGACATGCGCGAGACTGAAGCCGGGCAGCAGACAGAGCTGCAATCCGACCTACAAAACAATCTCTGATCGTAATAACTTGCTCAGGCCAGCGGGCGAGCATCGCCGCTCCTGAGTTCGAGGTCGGTCACGCGGTTATCGGAGAACGACCACGCGACCGCGGACGCGACCATTATCGCGCAAGTGAGAAAGCCTGCCGCGAATAGCAGTGATCCGATTTGCAACATCGTTCTCGCCTTCCTTGTTGGTTGACTGACCAACTAGCCGGACCCAAATTAGCAAGATCTTACAAGCATCTCCGCTTCCTGGCAGGACCGTTAACGGGGCAGGAATCCCACTGCGAAAATGCCGCCTGCATCATGAAAAGACGCGATCGCGCCGAACGCGTGAATTTGGGAGTGTCGCCGTTGCGGCGCCCGCCACATTTACTCACGATTTAAAGACAGAAAGCTAAACGGAGCGGCAAACTGCCGTTTCGTTTAGGGGCGCCATAATAATGCGCTTAATCTTAGACATAATAATGCGCTTAATCTTAAATATGCAATCCGGCTTCGACGGGATGCGGCGTCACTTGCCATAAGACGTACCCGCATTTAAAAAATACTTACTTAACGATGATTTTGGCGGGGCAAAAGCATGCTTATGCGATCAAGTATTGTACGATCAAATCTCGCATTAGATGGCAAAGATTTCGCTATTCCCTATCGGCAGGCTCGCCCCTTCCCCCATATCGCCCTCAAAGACTTCTGGGACGCGGAACAAATTGCCGAAATCTCGAGGCAGGTTAAAGAGTTTTCTTTTTTTGATGGAGAGAAGGATTTCTACGGCACGCAGAAGAAGCGCTATTGCGGAGCGTACGAGAGAATGCCACCCGCCGTACGAGAATTGATTGATACTTGTCACCATCCCAGCTTCATCAAGTTCTTGGAAGACATGACCGGAGAAAAGGATCTGGTCGGCGACCCCCGATTGATTGGAGGAGGGATTCATAGTTCGAGGACCGGCGGCTTCCTCAAGGTGCACGCAGACTTCAATTGGAGCGAACAACTCGGCCTATACCGCCGACTTAATTTGCTCATTTATTTGAACTCCGGCTGGCAAGAGTCTTGGGGCGGCTCTCTTGAGTTATGGTCAAGGGACATGAGCCGCAAGGAAGCGTCGGTCGCTCCGGATTTGAACACGGTTGCAGTTTTTTCAACTGATGAAAGCAGTTACCATGGCCATCCGGACCCACTGAGTTGTCCTGAGGGTGTGACGAGAGATTCAATCGCCCTGTATTATTACAGCCCCGCACAGCCAATCGACGCGAGAAGAACCAAACGCGGTATCAGCGAATACCGCTCTAGAGGCATTTCCGACTTTCTGTCCTCTGTAAAATATAAGCTGATCGATAAATTCAGAGGCAGGTAAGGTAGAAGGACATTTGGAAAGGACTTTCCAACCACGGAATTACCGTTTTGGTGATTCTCCCTATCCGAAAACGCGCCCGCCAACGTTTGCAGGCTCAATTTTGCGGCACCTGATGCCGTAGTCGCTCGATATCAAGCTTCACGAGCTGTCGCACTGGGTCCGAATGACGTGGCCAAGAGGAAGGCTGACCGCCAGCTGTCGCCTGGATGCCCGGACGATCCGCTTCGAAATAGAGGGGCCAATCCCAGGCTAGCCGCCTCCGCCGCCCAGCCGAACAGGCGAGCAAGCATCTCGCTCCAAGTGAGAACTGGAACTTCGGTATAGTACTTTTTGGTCGCTCATCGTCCAGACAAAGACAAACGCGCCAGAAAAGTGACATCAATTTGACCACCCCGCGCCCCCTTGCTGAATAAATCGAGCAGACCGCACAGGTTCTGAATGGCGATTACTGGCGCACTGGAACCGAAAAGTTGCAATAAGGTCACAGCCATAGGTGCTTTACCATAAACACGAAGACGCAGCAGTGACTCGGCAGCAGGATGGTTGCTACGGTCGTTCAGACTTTAGGGTGAGTGCGAGGAACTGACATTGGCTAAGACCGAACAAGCTTATTCGAATTTCGGGATTAGCCGGATTCTAGCCGTCGCTGCCATCAGCATCTGCTTGACGGGCTGCGCGGGCTTCATTCCCTTAGACTCTCCTGACGCCGTTTCCACGCAAACAAATGCTGCGCTGGTCACCCAACCGACCGCGCCGCTTGCCTATGCGCTGATGCCGGTCAATCCGGCAGTGCTGCAGGCGACCAACGCGTTTACGGACACCTCGGGCATGATCTTCTCCCGCCTCCCCGGCGGCAATTACCGCGACGTCACGATCGGCGTCGGCGACATCGTCACCGTGACCGTCTACGAAGCCCAGGCGGGCGGCCTGTTCATTCCGCGCGAAGCGGGCGTGAGGCCGGGCAATTTCGTCGATATCCCGCGGCAGCAGGTCGACCAGTCCGGCAACATCAACATCCCCTATGCCGGATCGATCAAGGTCTCCGGACTGACGCCGCGTGCCGTCTCGAACATCGTCCGCGAACGCCTCAAGGATCGCGCAATCGATCCGCAGGCGGTCGTGAGCGTCGCCGAACAGCGCGGCAACCAGATCAGCGTGCTTGGCGAGGTCAATTCGCCGCAGCGCTTTCCGATCGACCCGGGCGGCATTCGCCTGATGGGCGCGATCGCGCGCGCTGGCGGCCCCAAATATCCGTCCTACGAGAGCACGGTTACGATCAAGCGCGAGGGACGAACCTATGACGAGTCGATGTCCTCGGTCGTGCATCACCCCAACGAGGACGTGCTGCTCGCTCCGGGCGACGTCGTCTTCCTCACCCGCATTCCCCGAGTGTACATGGCGTTCGGCTCGACGCCGTCGCCCGGATCGATCGGTGGCACCAACAACCGCCGCTTCACCTTCGAGAACGACAACATGTCGCTGGCCGAGGCGCTCGCGAAAGCCGGCGGTCTCGATAGTGTCCGCGCCGATTCCAAGTCGATCTACGTTTATCGTTTCGAGCCGAAGCCGCTGCTCGAGCGTATCGGTGTCGACGTGTCGCAATTCCCGACCAAGACCGTTCCGGCCGTCTACAAGTTCGACATGAGCAAGCCTGATGGCTGGTTCCAGGCGGACACCTTCAGGATGCGCGATCACGACGTGATCTCGGTCGCGGAATCGCCATCGACCGAATTTATCAAGCTCATGGCCCCGCTGGACGCAGCTTCAACCAACGCGTCGAACATCTCCAGCGTCGTGGTCAACTCCAAGTAAGAGCGACGACGCTCGACAGTTTGGGTCTGCCCGGACAGGTTCCGCCCTTGCGGAGGTCCGGGCAGATTTTCATGGCCCGCTTCTTGAATGACGCGTGACTATTGCGGTCCCGTCCCGGCGTGATCATTCACGCGGTTTTGGGGCCGAAGGCGATTGCAGACCCAGCCATTGCGTGGCAAGCGAGGTGCGCCCCCGTCACGATCAACGCATGAGGCGATCGTTGAAGATACTCATCGTGAATACCCTCTATCCGCCCGACATCATGGGGGGAGCCGAAGTATCAGTATCACTGCTCGCAGAAGCCTTCATGCGCAACGGCCACCAGGTCGCCGTCGTCTGCCTGCAAAAGGCGGGCGACGTCTCGGTCGGCGATCGCAACGGAATCCGTACCTACAGGGTGCAGATCGACAACGCGTACTGGCCGTTTGGACAGAACCGCAAGCCGCCTCCGCTCGACCGTCTCCGATGGCATCTGCGCGATACCTGGAACAGGCGGGCCGCAAAGCGATTTGGCGCCATTCTCGACACCGAGAAACCGGATGTCGTTCACACCAACAATCTGACCGGATTTTCCGTGTCGTTGTGGGCGGAGGCCAAGCGTCGCAACATCCGCATCGTCCATACGCTGCGCGATTACTCGCTCATCTGCAAGCGATCGACACTTTTCAGCAAAGGCGCCACGTGCGAACGGCGTTGCCTCGCGTGCAAGACGATGACCATGCCGCATCTCTACGCGTCCCGTATGGTTGACGCGGTGGTCTCCAACAGCCAATACGTGCTCGACCGGCACCAGAAACTCGGATTCTTTCCGGACGTATCTCACAAGGTGATCTACAACATCGCGGACTCCAGCGTGCGGCCTGCGCCGCCGTCCTCGGACCCCGACCTGACTTTCGGCTTCATCGGCCGCATTGAGCCGGAAAAGGGCATCGATGTCGTCCTCAAGGCGGCCTCGCTGCTCCCCGATTCGGGGTGGCAACTCAAAATCGCCGGAAAGGGCCTCGAAGCTTACGAGCGAGAGTTGAAGGGACGGTATGATAATCCGAGGATCAAATGGCTTGGCTTCGTAAAGTCCGCGGAATTTTACTCCGCCGTGGATGTTTGCCTAATTAGCTCGGTTTGGCCGGAGCCATTGCCGCGTACACTGATAGAAAGCATCAATGCCGGTCGGGCGACCATTTGCTCTACCGCCGGCGGAATACCGGAAATCTCTCATTTGTCGACGTCACTCGGCTCGTACGAGCCAAGTGACTTCCACAAACTAGCCGAACTGATGAAGCAGGCAATCAGCGAGGCAGCGAAATGGAAGAAGGCTTTCCCACCGCGGCCTGACTTTGCAGCCAGCTTCACAGCCGAAGCTGTTACCGGACAATATCTCGACGTCTATTTGGAAGGCACCTCGAACGCCGATGGAGAAAGATGAGAAGGACTCTCGGGGTTCGTTCACAGAAGCTTATTGGATGAGATCCTTTCCATGAGGATATTGATCACATCGTCACTGTACCCGACACCGGGCGCACCGAAGGTGGTCGGCGGAGCCGAAATATTCGTGCGTCGCATTGCCGAAGGCCTTCTCAAGAACGGCGATGCTGTCGAAGTCGTTCGAGCGGCGTCGTTTCCTGAACAGCCGATGGAGACGAGCAACGGCATCGACGTCTACTCGGCGCCGGTCAAGAACATCTACCGGCCCTTCACCGGACAGAGAAGCGCGCCTGCGCGGGGAATGTGGCATGCGATGGAGGACTGGAGCCAGAGCGCCGAACTCGTTGCCGGCAGGATAAGGGCATTCAAGCCCGACGTGCTCCACTCGAACAACCTCTCGGGCCTCACGACGGCGGTGTGGAAGGCTGCGGCCGAGCTCAATGTGCCGGTCCTCCACACGTTGCACGACTACTACCTGACCTGTCCACGGTGCTCGCGCTTTTCGCAGGGGAAGGCCTGCGAGCACACCTGCATGAGCTGCAGGCTGTTGACCATCAACCGCCGAAGCGCAACCAAATATCTGCGCGGAGTCGTCGGTGTGAGCCAGCGCATTCTCGACATCCATCTGGAAACGGATCTCTTCGCCGATACCGAGTTGCGCCGGGTCATTCCCCATGCATCCACGATGCCCGTCTCCGCGCCTTCGAAGGATCCTGTGGGTCCGATATTGACCCTCGGATTCATCGGCCGTTTGACGGAAGAGAAAGGCATCTACAATCTCGTCAAGGCCTTCGCGCATCTTCCTCATGACCGAGTGCGGCTCGTCATTGCAGGGGTCGCAGAGGCTGAGGTGCAGCACGAACTCAGGGCCATGGCACCCAAGGCGAGCATCGAATTTCTCGGGTTCGTCGAGCCCGAGAAATTCTACCGACAGATTGACGTCGTCGTGATTCCGCCGATCTGGGAGGAGCCAGGCCCGCTCGTCGTCGCCGACGCTCAGGCGGCGCGAAAGCCTTTCCTGGGGACGCGATTTGGCGGGATTCCCGAGGCCGTGAAACGGGGTGCCGTAGGCTGGCTGACCGCACCCGATCCGAAATCGCTCGCAGACAGCATTCTGCGGATCATGTCGAATCCCGAGGAGTTGGCAGCAATGGTCGACAGGCTCGCCCAAAAGAACGACCAACGCACATTTGCGGATGTCATCGCCGAATATCGCGACGCCTTCGACCTCCTGACCCGGCGCACGCAATAGCCCCCGGATGACTGCATTGCGCAATGAGCTTGTTGTTTCCTGCGCTTCGGCCCGCGGCCTGACCTTCCCATGACTCGTCTGTTCGCGCTTGCCGGCGTCGTCTACCAGAGTGCGGCCGCGATTATTCTCATCTTTCTGCTGGGCCGAGTCCTCTCGCCTCTCGCCTATGCCACGTTTTCCCTCACGCTCGCTTCGAGTCAGCTGCTCAGCGTGCTGATGTTCGAGTGGCTGCAATTGGCCGGGGTGCGTTTTCTGGCCGCCGCCGTCGAAGAAGACGCAGCTCGACTGAGATCTTCGCTGTTCGGTGCCGCGCTCGTCAGCGCTCTGGCGCTTCTCGTGATCGGCGGCCTGGCCGCTACGATCGCGACTCCAATTTCCGCAAGCGTGGGTTTCGTCGGCCTCGCACTCGCCGTGGCCCAGGGCGCGACGGATCTCCATTTCATGGTTGTCCGCGTCTCGCACCGACTTGGCGCAGCCGCTTTTCTGCTCATCCTGCGGGCCACGTTGATGGTGGGCGGAGCAACGGCCGGCGCATGGCTTTACGGCACGGCCAACGCGGCGCTCCTCGGCATGCTGGGCGCCCAAATCGCCAGTCTGATCGTCGGCCAGCTCCTGCATCCTCAAACTCTTCAGAAGGTGCGGCGCTCCGCCCTGCTCGATGATTGGGGTGGTTTCGCCCGCTACGGGATGCTCGCTGCCGGCGCTTCAGTGCTCCACCTTTCAGTTCCGGTCTCGATACGCTTCGTCGTCGTTTCGGCCCTGGGCGACGCCGCTCCCGCGGTCACCGCAGGATTCTCGATGGCAATCGACCTGCTGCAACGACCGTTTGCGGTACTCGTCGCGGCCATCCACACCGTCAACTACCCGGAAGTCGTCCATCAATTCGAGCGCGGCAGTGCGGACGAGGCCCGCGCTTCCGTCGCGCATCTTCTCGATTTCATCATGTGCGCCACGTTGGTGATGCTGGGGGGGCTTATCGGATTTCTGCCGGACGCGGGAAAATTGTTCGTTCCAGCGTCCATTCTCGCAGGCTTTCTCCAGACCTCGGCAGGCGCAGCTTTCTTCTATTTCATGCACTGCCACCTGCAATCCACGCTCGCGATCGCACCACATTTGACGAAATCCGCCACGCGTCTCGTCGTCGTCGCCCTCTGCCAGTTGCTGCTCGTCCTGGCCGTAGCTGTGCCGACACAAGCCATCACGGGAGCGCCGACCTACGTCCTGGTCAGCGCGATCGTCGCAACCGCGATCGTCATCGTGCTCGCGGCGGGACCAATGGTGCGGTTCGGCGCAACGCCGCGATGGGGGCTTGTCGCGGCATCCGTCGCGGGCGCCGCCTTCATCGGCGCATTTTCGGCCGTGCCCTCGGCGTCGGCGATTGCGCTGGTTGCGAAGATTGTGGCTGCAACCGCCATCGTCGCACTCCTCGCGTGGAAGGGGCGCTTCCTCGAGCCTGCCGGCGCATCCCGATCGGATGTGTAACGACAGCGTGACGCCGCGATGCTTCCCGGAATGAAAAATTGGCCTGCCCAACAACTTGGCAATGCCTGTTGCCCGATTGCTTGTCTTGCCAGTTGTGCATGTGCGAGATAAACGCGCGGGTGCAGGGCTGGGCCGTATGGAACCTGAGTGGGCGTCATCCCGTGGCGCCCGGAGATCGACGTAATGCTGAAAAATCTGCTGTCGATGTCCGGCATGAACGTTCTCAAATCAGGCCTGCAGTTCGCGATGACCGTCATGATGACGTATTTCGCGGCGCCTGCCGAATTCGGACTCGTCACGTTTTCGCTGCCGTTCGTCGGATTCATCGCGCTCTTGACCGATCTGGGCATGTCAAGCGCCATGGTGCAGCGGCCGACGCTCGATCGGGACGACGCGGGCGCCGCGATTACGCTGATCTGCGTCATCGGCTTGCTCTGCGCCGTGATCCTGGCGGTTATCTCCGCGCCTCTCGCCGCCGGTCTCGAGATGGAGGGACTGGGAAGCGTGCTCGCCACGCTGTCGGTTTCGGTGGTGCTCTCCATTGCCGCCCTCGGCCCGCGTGCCGTTCTCGAACGCCACCTGCGCTACCAGGTCGTCGCGAGCGTCGAGATCACCGCCGTTATCGTTTCGGTGCTCACATGCGTTCTGGGCGCCTTCCTGGGCTGGGGCGTCTGGGCGCTGGTCGCCTACTATGTCGTCGTCCAGATCGTTCGCGCCGCGGCCTTCGCCATCATCGCGCGAAGGGATGTGCAGCTTAATTTTCAATGGGGCCGCGTGCGCTCGATCCTGACTTTCGGCGGTTGGGTGCTGGCGAGCAATCTGCTCAACTTTGCCGGTCGCGCGGTTGGCAACGTCCTGATCGGCGGTGCCGTGGGCGCTGCCGCCGTCGGTCTGTACGGTCTGGCTTACCAGATCATGATCCTTCCGCTGATGGTGATCACCTGGCCCGGCAGCGGCGTGCTCATGGCGACACTCAGCCGTCAGGCCGCAAAGGGATCGCTACAGGAGCGCAACGAGATCATTTGCGGTGTGCTGTCGCTGACGGCGGCCGTGGTCTTTCCCGGCATGCTCTATCTCACGTTCGGCGCCGACTATCTTTTCACCGCGTTCTTTCCGGCCAAATGGACCGGCATCATTCCGCTGGTCGGGCTGATGTCGATTGCCGGCGCAGCACAGTCGATAACCGCCTATAGCGGCGCCATGCTGCTGTCGCGGGGCAAGGCTCAGCTGCAATTCTGGGTTTCGACCGCGAACAGCATCTCGACCATCGTAGCGTTCGTCATCGGCCTGAGATTTGGGCTTATCGGGATCATCAAGATCTATCTTGCGGTGACGCTCATCGTGTCTGTCGCTACGATGCTGATCACCTCCTGGGAGACCAAGCTGCCGGTTCTCGACCTGGTCAAGGCGCTTGCGCCCGCAACTATCGCCACGATGCTCGGCCTCGTTGTCGCAAATCGCGTGATGGACATGACCGCCACGCCGAAATCAGCCTGGCTGCTTGGCACAACCGCGTACGTCCTGACGATCGCGATCAGCTACCTGCTGTTTCATCGACAGCTGGCACGGAGCCTGCTCGGCCTGCGCGATCTCGAACTGAACAAGGAGCGGGTCGCTACCACCTAGCCATCGCGCTCGATGGCCGCTGATGCGATCGGCCCGGAGCCCTTCACACTATCAGACAAACCTGCAAGACTTCGACATGCCACCGACAGCATTGCCGTACTGTCTCGCGCCGGACCGCGAGGGATTGATGAGATGACATCGAAAGGACCCATGAATATTCTGATCATGACGGCGACCATCACGCCGAAAGCCGACGTGCGAAGCCTCGGCCGGAAGGATCCCGCCCTCCGCCGCAAGGATTATGAAGACGCGCTTTGGTTCTACGGCCGGCTGGTCGGCCAGTGCATCGACCGGATCGTCTTTGTCGAGAACTCGGAATCCGACCTGTCCAGCCTCAAGGCCATCGCCGAGCAATTGAACATCGTCGACAAGATCGAGTTCATTTCCTTTCCGGGGCTGGACTATCCGCAGATGTACGGCCGCGGCTACGGCGAGCTGTTCCTGCTCGACCACGCGATGGAGAATTCGCGCTTCATCAGGGAATGCGATGCCGACACCCCGATCTGGAAGGTCACCGGCCGCTACGTCGTCCTGAATCTCGCCAAGCTGATCCAGAAGACCCCGAAAGGGTTCGAGTTCTACTGCAACATGCGAAACTACCCCAAAAAGGTCGTCGACATGTACATGATGGCGTGGACCACCGCAGGATATGGCAAATATCTCCAGGGCAGATGCAAGCTCTACGAGGAGACCTCCGCCGCGGCGTTCCCCGAAAAGGCGCTGCGCGACGATTTCGAGGCCGCGCCGAGAACGTCCAAATTCGTTCGACGGTTCCGGACGGTGCCGCTGGTGAGCGGAATTCGCGGCCTCGACAACAAGGGATACGCAACGGATAACATCTGGAAGTTCTACATCCGGGTCGGGCTGGACACGGTTTGCCCGTGGCTCTGGATCTAGGCCGAATGTTGCCGTAGGCGCGGCTCTTGCCGCGCCTACATTCCGCGCTTGGTTAGCTCCTCGGCCTCGTGCGGCGCGAGAGTCTTTCCCGCAAAACGCGACAGCATGTAGAGCGGAACCTTCGGAGTATGGATGTCGTACATCAGGCCGAAGCGGTTTTCCGGCGGAGCCTTCTTCGGTTCGTCGAGCAACTCGTAGACCAGCACGCTCTCAATGTCGGCATCGGCCTGATTGACGATGTAACTCAATGTGGCGTGCAGGCTCTTATAGCACGCCTCGGTGAGGGGCTTGCCGGCTTCGTTCTCGTAAGCGGGCTTGTAAATCTCTCCGCAGTTGATTTCGTTGAACACGACCGGCTTGCCATATGAGCCGAGTTTCTTGAACAGACTGTAGGCCTGCCTGCTGCCTCCCCATGCGCGGTTCGGATTCTGATTCAGGACTTCGTAGTAGTGATACGAGATCACGTCGAAGCCGACCCCCTTCGAAGCCATGAAGTCGAGGAAGCCGAACATGGTCGACGTGGTGTTGAGCACGCGTCGCAGGTGCAACCCGTACTCGCGATTGATCTTGTCGATCGCGTCCGACATGCCTTTGAGGATGGCGGCCCAGTCGTTCATGACCGACGTGTCGAATTCCTCGGCGGTCCAGCCGCGGCCGTAGAGCTTCTTGCCGGCCGAATCCAGCGCAAGGAGGTTGATCTCGTTGCCCATCTCCCAATCGTTGATCTGGTCCTTAAAATTGATCACGAACGTGTAAGTTCTCGAATAGGCCTGCTGGTACAGCGCATTCGAGTCGCCGGCCGGATACTTGCCGCCATCGGTGCGATCGCCCCAGGCAAACGGGGTCGCCAAGATCGGCTTGAGCGTTATGCCGTAGGTCTTGGCGAGCGCCAGCATGTCCCGGTACATCTGAACCGCGTAGGGATCGGTGTCCCGCGCGAGATTTGCACTGACCCTGTACTGGGTAAGCCCGCGGGCCCGCATAACCTCGAAGATTGCCTTCAGGTCTGCGCGCCGTCCATCGGGGCCGTCGACCCCCCATGTGAGCGGACCAGCGCCAGCATTCTCGACGGATGCCAACAGACCGAGCGCCAGCAACAGCGCGGCCAGAAACAATCTCTTCACTGCCAGGAACATTGCGCCTCCATGCGCCCGAGAAACTGCATGCGTTCGATCCTGATCTGCCATCACCTGCATCCGCACAAAGCCGGCTTTCACAATACGATCACAATAGGCTCTCACCGGCAAAGGCGAAGCCGCCAGTCACTGCTGGACCGATCGCAGCACGATTGCACGCTTTTGTGGCGAAAGTTGCCAGCGGAATTGCCGTTCCAATTCCACTCAGTATCTATAATGTCGCCCAGATGGAACGACTTGACGCCAAGCGAGAGTAAATTGACGAACGCCTCCCTCGAATCGAAGCCGCAAATCGTCCTCAATCGTACGACCGAGACGGGGCGCGCGGTCGCATGTGTCATCGTGACTTATGGACGGCGCGAGCAATTGGTGAGGCGGACGGTTGCGGCGGTCCAAGCCAGCCCTGCGATCAAACGCGTGATCGTGGTGGACAACGGTTGCAACCGCCCGGTGACCGCGGACGATTTCGCACCGGAACCACCTGTCGATATCATCAGGCTCGCTGCAAATCTGGGATCGGCCGGCGGTTTTCACGCCGGCATCACCGCCGCCCAGCGCCTCGAAGACGAAGACGTGGGGTTCGTCCTGATTCTGGACGACGACAACGTCGGCGAGGATGGCTTCCTGGAGCGCCTGCTCGCGCTGCATACGGCGCTCGGCGCGACAGACGATATCGGCCTGTGCGCATTGCGCAGGCATCGGGGCATCTATCCGACGCTGCTCGCCGATCAGAACGCCGTGGCAATCCGCCCCAACTCGTTCCTGAATTTCCATCTCGCCTCGCTCCCGTCGAAACTATGGCGACGGTTCGCACGATCCGGCCGGCGACATCCGGACAATTACGGGGAGTTTCACCTGCGTCGGATCGAAACCGCACCGTATGGCGGGCTGCTGTTGCCGATAGCCGCCGTCAGGAAGGTTTCGCCTCCCAACAAGGAGTTCGTCCTCTATAGCGACGACCATGACTACTCGCTGCGCCTGATGGACGCAGGTATCGTCATCTATTTGACCGATGTCGGTTGCATCAACGATGCGGAAGAATCCTGGGACAAGCCGAGCACCAGCGCGCGCAGCGCTCTCGTCAGCCCGGATGCGCCGGCCTGGCGGCTCTATTATGCCTGCCGGAACCGAATCTTGATTGAGAAGCGGTATACGACCTCCCCAATTACCTATCGCATCAACCGAATGAGTTACGTCGGCATCCTCGCGATTGAGGCAATCCTGGCCCATCGCGATCTCAATGGCGCCAAAAAGGCACTTCGACCGCTGCTCGAAGCCATCGCCGACGGTGACGCACAGCGACTCGGATGGCGAACCGAGTATCAATTGCCCGGCGCGTCGACGTCGAGCACCGCGGGCACGCATTAGCGCGCTACGAATCATTTTTCATTTGCGAAGACGTTTCACCGCGCTGTCATGGAACAATGCGCAGCGAAATCCATCACTAATGACTCGTAATCGGGCAATGGAAGCAAGTTCCTGCGCGGAACAAGCAGTGTCTTGCAGTGTGCTGAAAATACTTGCAGTTCTTCCCGCGAAAAGCCGCCGTTACCTACATCTTTAGCCTTCTTTCTAACGTCACTGAGAAACTCTTGCCGCTATGCAATGAACAACAGCGGGCATCACCAGAGTGAATCATGACGACCATCACCAGTACTGATCAATCCGTTCTATCGGCGAGTGCGTTCACGAGTTCCATCGGCGTCAACACGCACGTGTCGTATGCGTGGGGCAGCTACAACAATCTCGCGCTCGTCGAAGCCGATCTCAAATATCTCGGCGTCACCACGCTTCGTGACAGTTTGACGAACATCCCGGGAGCACAGCCCGTTCTCGACGGTTTGGCGAACGACGGATACAAGTTCGATCTCGGCGTTTCATCGTCGATCCCGGCGACGGGAGCAGCTGGCCTGCAGCAATACATCAACGCACTCGACGCATTTCAGGCGGCACACCCGGGCAGCATCATCGCGCTGGAAGGCCTGAACGAGGTCAATCTCCAGGCGTTCAGCTACAACGGCAGCTCGACGATCGAGGCCGCCGCGCAGTTTCAGCAGGCGTATTACAGTGCGATCAAGGCAGATGCGTCGCTCGCAAAACTTCCCGTCTACAATCTGACTCTCGGCTACGACGATCCCACGGATTTCGCGAAGCTAGGCAATCTCGGCGCGTCGTCGGACTATGCCAACTCTCACGCCTATGTCAGCACGGGCACCACGCCTCAGGCCGCCGTGGCTGCGGCTACGATGCTTGCGAGTTCGGTTTCGCCCGGCGATCCCTCGGTCATCACTGAGACCGGCTATACGACGCTGAGCACCACGCCTTACCTCGGCGTGAACGAGTCCGTTCAGGCGAAGTCGATCCTCAATACCTTGATGGACGCCTTCAAGGACGGTGTCGGCACGACCTATCTCTATGAATTGCTCGATCGCAATTCGTCCAGCAGCGATACCGATGCGCAGAGCCATTTCGGACTGTTCTACGACGACGGGACGCCCAAGCTGGCGGCAACCGCAGTCCACAACCTGACGACAATCCTCAACGACGACGGAACAGGCAACGGCCAGCCGACGACCCCGCTGAACTACACGCTTAGCGACATGCCCGCATCCGGCAACAGCATGGTGCTGGGCAAGAGCAACGGGGCCTACGATCTCGTGGTCTGGGCCGAACCAAAGGTCTGGAATCCGTACACCAACACCGAGATCAGCAATCCGACCCAGACCGTCACGGTTCAGCTCGATGGCGTGCATCAATCCATCAAGGTTTACGATCCCACCGGCGGGACCGAACCGATCGCGACCTACACCAATGTCAGCTCGTTCACGATTCCCGTGAGCGATCACCCGATCATCATCGAGATCGACGGTGTATCCACGGCGGCCTCGAATCCGGCCCAGGCTACCGACGTTACCGGCACGGCCGCCGAGATCGTCGCGGAACTCGCCGACCTCTCCGCGTCCAGTACCCTGCATTCGATCACGCTCACGGACACTCATGTGCTCGCTGTCGCGTCAGTATCGACGATGAATTACATCATCTCGCACTACGGTAACGCCCTTGCGGCCATTCAGGGCGGCTACTCCTTTTCCGTGACGACCTCGACGACGAGCTGGAGTGAGACGAAGCTCTTCAATGCGACCGGTACGCTGACGGGAACCTCGACCTCGAATTTCACCAACGGCGTCATCACCAGCAAGTCGCTTGTCAATGTCGACGGGACCAGCGACACGGTTCTGTACTCGGCCGGCGTGAAAACGCAGGAAACTATCGTCAGTGCAGACGGCGTGAAGCAGACCACCGACTACAATTCGGACGGCAGTGTCGCAAGCGAGACCATCAAGAATGCGGACGGCTCCGTCTCGACCGCCGTTTACGCAAACGGCCTGAAGTCCAAGACATATGTCACCAACGCCGATGGAACGCATACCAATACGTTCTACGGCATCACCGGGCAGGCATACGCCACCCAGATCCTCACGACAAAGGCGGACGGAACGGTCACGACCGTCACCGACCTGCACGCCGACGGCACGACGCAGTACACGAAGGTGGTGAACGCTGACGGCAGCACCACCACCGGCCTCTACAACAATGCCGGCCAGAAGACGTCGGAGGTGCGCAACTACCCCGACGGTTCGAGCCTTATCACGAACTACAATACGACAGGCGTGGTGACGCAGACTGTCGCGAAGGCCAACGGCGCCACCACCACCACGAACTACAGCGCCGACGTTCAGACCTCGATCTACATCACAAGCGCCGACGGCACCAAAGAGACCAAGCTGTTCAGCTCCGGCCAACTCGCCAGTGATTTCGTGCAGAAGACGGACGGATCGTCGTCCACGACGGTCTACACGAACGGCGTCAAGTCCAAGGTGTATGTCACCAACATCGACGGGTCGCACGTCAATACGTTCTACAACGTCACGGGCCAGGCCTATGCGACGCAGATTCTGACGACCAAGGCCGACGGAACGGTGACCGCCATCACCAATCTGCACGCCGACGGCACGACACAGTACACGAAGGTGCTGAACGGTGACGGCAGCACCACGACCGGCTTCTACAACAATGCCGGGCAGAAGACGTCGGAGGTGCGTAGCTACGCCGACGGCTCGAGCGTCACCACGAACTACAATACGTCGGGCGTGGTGACACAGACCGTCGCGAAGGCCGGCGACGCCACCACCACCACCACGAACTACAGCGCCGGCGTTCAGACCTCGATCTACGTCACCAGCGCCGACGGCACCAAAGAGACCAAGCTGTTCACCAGCGGCCAGATCGCCAGCGATCTCGTGCAGAAGACCGACGGATCGTCGTCCATGACGGTCTATGCCAACGGCGTCAAATCCAAGGTGTACGTCACCAACACCAATGGCACGCACACCAACACGTTCTACAACATCACCGGCCAGCCCTATACGACGCAGACCCAGACCACAAAGGCCGACGGAACGGTGACCGCCATCACCAACCTGCACGCCGACGGCACGACACAGTACACCAAGGTGCTGAACGGCGACGGCAGCACCACGACAGGCCTTTACAGCAATACCGGCCAGAAGACGTCGGAGGTGCGCAGCTACGCCGACGGTTCGAGCGTCACCACGACCTACAACACGTCTGGCGTCGTGACACAGACCGTGGCCAAGGCGGTCGACGGCACCACCACGACCACCAACCTCAGTGCCGGCGTGCAGACCTCGATCTACATCACCAGCGCCGATGGCACCAAAGAGACCGAGTTGTTCACCAGCGGGCAGCTCACCAGCGACCTCGTCCAGAAGACCGACGGCTCATCGACGATGACGGTCTTCGCCAGCGGCGTCAAATCCAAGACATACGTCACCAACGCCGACGGAACACATACGAACACGTCCTACAACGTTACCGGCCAGGCCTACACGACCGAGATCCAGAAAACCAAGGCCGACGGCACCATCACGGCGATCACCGACCTTCACGCAGACGGCACCTTGCAGTACACCAAGGTCGTCAACGCGGATGGCAGCATCACCACCGACCAGTATGACAGTGCCGGCCACAAGACGACAGAGGTCCTCAACTACACTGACGGCTCGACACTGACGTCCACCTACGATACGGCAGGAAACGTCACGCAGACGGTGGCGAAGGCCAGCGGTGACGCCACGACGACCAACTACAGCAGCGGCGTCAAGACTTCGGTCTACATCACGAACGCCGACGGCTCGAAGGAGTCCGATCTCTACACGGCTGGCCACCTGACCAGCACGCTAATCCAGAAAACAGACGGCTCATCGGCGACGACGGTCTACAGCAACGATGTCAAGACAGCGACGTATGAAACGCATGCCGACGGCACGCACACCAATACGTTCTTCAACGTCACCGGCAAGGCCTACACCACCGAAATCCAGCAGACCAAGGCGGACGGCACGATCACGTCGATCACCGATCTGCACTCCGATGGCACGCTGCAATACACCAAGGTCGTCAACTCGGACGGCAGCATCACGACCGACCAGTACGATACCACCGGGCACAAGACGACCGAGGTGCAGAACCACACCGACGGCTCGACCCTGACGTCCACGTTCGACACGTCGGGCGACGTGACCCAGACAGTGGCAAAGGCCGACGGCAACACCACAACGACCAACTTCAGCAGCGGCGTCAAGACTTCGATCTACGTCACGAATGCCGACGGCTCGAAAGATACCCAGACCTATTCGAACGGCAAGATCGCCAGCGACTTCGCTCAGAACACCGACGGCTCGTCCTCGACGACCGTTTATGCGGACGGTGTCAAGACCAAGATGTACGTCACCAACGCCGACACTTCGCACGACAATTTCTACTTCAATGCCACCAACACCGAGCACGACTCCTACAATACAGCCGGCAATCTGGCCTATGTCGATATCCTGAACTCGGACGGAACACACAACGCATCGGCCAAGGTGGCAGGCCTCACGCTTGCCGGCGGCGCCGGAAACGACACCTTTGCTGTGGCCGGCGCCGGATCGACGACGATCTCCTTCGACGGCGGCAACGACGTAGCGAACGGCTTCCATGCCGGATCAGGGACGGGCCACGACACGGTCGCGATCGCAAAACTCATGGCCACCGACTACAGCCATCTCCAGTTCAGTCAGTCCGGTGCCGACACCCTGGTTCACGTCACGGCGAGCGACTCGATCCTGCTGAAGAATGTCGTCGCCACGAACTTGACCAGCAACGACTTCCTGTTCGCCTGATCGACCGGGTTGCGTGCGGCGAATTCCCGCTTCGCCGCACTCATCCGGGACCAACGGGGCACAGAACTCTGCCATCCCCGACATGGCGCGCCCGCATGCGATCGCCTGATCGTAGCGGCATTGCCTCATACATCATCATCGCGCCCAAAAATCAGGATTTGACCGATCCCCGAAGCGATCGGTAAAATCGAGAACCAGCGCGGCATTGAGGCGACATTGACGGATATCGAGGGCGCACGGTCCCCCAAGGGCGGAATCGTACCGGGAATTCAATACCTGCGCGGTTTCGCAGCCATTCTGGTCGTGATCTGGCACGTCAACTGGCTGGTCAGTCTGCCGCCCTCTTACGGCGAGAGCCCTTTCCTGCTCGCGGAAACCGGCCTGTTCGGCGTCGCGATCTTCTTCGTCATCAGCGGCTTCATCATCACGATTGTTTCATTCGGCCCGATCCGCAGCACGCTCGCGGAGTTCTTTCTCCGGCGCTTCGTCCGCATCATTCCCTTCATGTGGGTATGCGTCATCGGATACAACTTGCTGTCGCTGGCCGGCTCAGGAAAACTCGATCCTCTGCCCGGCCTGAGGGCTCTGGCGCTCTGGCCGATCGGGGAACTGAGGCCCTATGTTGTGTGGACGCTCAGGCATGAGTTCATCTTCTACATCCTGTTCGCGCTCACGATGTTGCGTCCGCGGCCCCGATTGTCGCTGCTGGTCGCCTGGTTCCTTGCGCCGCTGGCCTGGTACGCGGCGGCTCGTCTTCTGGCGTGGCCGGAACTGCTGCATCCGGAGAGCACAGGCCTCGCCCTCGCGACCGTGGTTGGCTACGGCAACATCATGATGCCCAACCTTCAGTTCGGCATGGGCTTCGCGCTGGGCCTGCTCTGGCTGAAGGGGCATCCCCTGGTACGCAGCCGATATCCGGCGGCATTCCTGCTCACCGTCGCTGCGGCCACCCTGGCAACCGTCATTGTCGGGGCGACTCTTTCGGAAGACAATGGGCTCCGCGCCTTATGGTGGACCCTGTTCGCGACGATCGTCGTCTGGCTGGGCATCGTTTCCACCGAAAAGCCGGGACCGCTGCATTCCATCGGCATGCTGCTCGGTGACGCCTCCTATTCGATCTACCTCACCCACGCTGCAGCCGCGATCGTGCTGATCCAGCTATCGGCCCGTCTCCACAATCCATTACCGTCCGCTCTCTTCGTCATTCTTGCAGTGGTCTGCTCGGTCCTCGCCGGGATCCTGATCCATTGGTATGTCGAGCAACCTCTGATTGGTTATTGCCGCAGGCTGGGACGCCGCCGCTCGATTGTCGCATAGCGGCGACCGGTTGGGCGAAGACCTCGGTTCGGTGCTACGCAAAAACGGCCTCGGCAGCGTCACGGCCATGAATTGGCTCTAACTCCGTGGCATCCGCTGATGCCGGCCAAAACGGCACATGAAAGGCTGTACGAGAATGTCGCAACCGGATCGAGACGTTGAGCTCGCAGCCGTTTCGTTGCCGGGCGCCCTCGGCCGCGAGCGCTCCCCCAGCCCGTCGCGCTTCCGGCGGCTCCCCGACACCATCCAGTCCAGCCTGGCGCGGCAGGAAACCGCGGAAAGCATTCTGGCGAAGAACAACGGTCTCGGACCGGGCTTCAACATGATGCGGCACCTGCTGTCGCTGGTCATCCTGTCGCATCACTGTCGCGTCGCAGTTGCCGGCCTGTTCGCCGGTGCCGCCTTCGTCAAGAAGCTCGATGAACCAGGAATGGCCGTCTATGTGCTCAAGGATCCCGGCGCCGTCGCGTTTGACAAGATGGGTGGATTGACCGCGCTGTCCTTCGGCCATCTCCACGCGTCCGAAATCATCCAGGAGCTGCTCAGACCCGGACTCATTGCGCTCGTCGGGATGTTCTTCGCACTCAGCGGCTTCCTGGTGACCGGCAGCGCCATCAAGAACCCGGATCTCAAGACGTTTTTCATCAACCGCGTATTGCGCATTGTCCCGGCGCTCAGCGTCGAGGTGACGCTCTGTGCGCTCGTGGTCGGACCGCTGCTGACGCAATTGCCTCTGTCGCAATATCTCTCCGAGTACCAGTTCTACCGCTACTTCGGCAACATCGTCGGTCATGTCACGTTCGAGCTGCCAGGCCTTTTCCTGCACAATCCCTGGCCGGAGATGGTCAACGCCAATCTCTGGACCTTGCCCTGGGAGCTCTGGTGCTACGTCTTCGCCTTCGCGCTTCTGTTCGTGCGCATGATCTCGAGTGAGTCGCGAAAGATCCGCTGGATCACGCTCCTTGTCGGCGTCGCGCTCATGGCCGAACTCCTCGCTTACTTCATCGATCCCGCGACCTTCAACGTCCGGCAGGATTCGACAAGGCTGGCCGGCTGGTATCTCGTTTTCATGTTCTTCTTCGGCATGGTGTTCCGCCTGAACGCCAGATACGTGCCGATCCACTGGGCGATCTTTGCGATGTCCGCCGCCTGCTACGCCGTGATGATGTGGCTGAACGTGCTGCTGCCGCTCGCCGGCATATTCCTGACCTACTGCACGGTCTATATCGGCATGCAGACTTTTGCGGCATTCGATCGCCTGTTCCGCCAGGACCTGTCCTACGGCATCTATCTCTACGGCTTTCCAATCACACAGGCGACGATCGACATTTTCCAGCGCTTTGCGGGGCCAGACCATCGACTCTCCCTGGCCCTGATCCTGCCGATCGTCGTGGTGCTGACGCTGGGATTTGCGGCATTCTCCTGGAACGTCATTGAAAAACCGGCGCTTCGTCTGCGACGGTTCTACCAAAGGCCGGCCTAGCAGGATCAAGCCGCCGGGCTTTGCGCCATTTTCCGCGCGAACATGTTCCGGAGCGTCCTGTCGATGATCCGGCGCACGCGTATCTCGATGATCTCGTAGCTGAGCGCGCTCGCAATCAAGGCGAGCGCAAGCCCGAAAATCACGAACCCGCTCCACAGCAGCCAGCGATCGACGCCGCGATCGACCAGCTTCAACCCGATGACCTGCAACGGGAACAGCACGAAGGGGTGAACGAGATAGAGGCTGTAGCTGATCTTGCCGAGGTATTGCAGCGGCGCCAGGCTCAACAGACCGGCCATCCCCGATCCCGTCGCCAGCACCATTCCGAACAGAAGAAAGCCAGGGATCAGCGCTACGAACGGATGCAGCACATCGAGTGCGACATACATGGCAGCAAAACAGGCGAGCCCGGTAACAACTCCCATCGCCCCCGTCACCCGGAAGCGTAGATTGCTCGCGCTGAACAGCATGCCGACGACGAAGAAGGCGGTGATCGGCCAATGCAGGACGCAGAGGAAGCCGAGGAGGATCAGCGGCGCTGCAAGCCACCAACTCTTCAGCCGCACGACCGCGCCAAAGCACAACGCGAACAGGATGTAGAAGGCCCATTCATAGGTCAACGTCCAGGCGTTCTGCTGGGCAATCGGAAGCCCGAGCGCGTCCTGGACGAAGAGCAGGTTGGCAAAGAACACCTGGAGATAGGTCGGCAGGTCGATCCCCCGGAAGAACTTGTATCCTACGCTCGGGCCGGCCACGAACAACGCCAGATGCAGCGCGACGAATACCGGCATGATGCGCAGGACGCGATCGTACATGAACCTTCCGATCGCCCCGTGCCGCACCAGACTCGCTGGGATCAGAAAGCCGCTAATCATGAAGAACAGTTCGACGCCGTGCCCGCCGGAGTTGATTGCCGATTGCAACCACGGCCAAATCGGCGGAAGAAAACCGGGATTGGGGATGTCGTAGACGCCTCCCTTCGGCATGTCGCAAAAATGGTCGATCAGGACACTCAACGCGGCGACGCCGCGAAGCCCCTGAATCGACGGTACGAAACCGCCACCGGCCTCGGCATAAGACGCGTCCGCCGACGTCGTCACTCTGCCCCCTGGCTTCGCAAGGAGGGTTGGAGCGGAACGGAAGCAAAGGCCCGAGGGGATCTGAACCGATGGCCGAAGTTGATGCAGGGCTTTTCGACAGTCAGATAGGTCACCCAGCTGACGAGGATCGAAGCTGCGACCACCGCAAGCGCGAAGAGAAGCCACTGCAAGGGGCCATTGCCGGCGCCAAAGAAGTAGAAGATCACGATCATGGCAAACGATCCCATCAGATAGATCGAAAAACTGATCGTTCCGACGAACGACATGAAGCTCCAGGCAGCCTTCTCGCCAAGAGCTGCGAAGCCAATGAACACAAGGGCTGCCAGAATGTAGGCGGCGCCCATTCCGTAAGCGCAGAAGAAATTCTCCTGGTAGTCGACGCCGTAACGCTTATACGCAACGCCCGCCGCGAAGATCACGTACAGGACGGCGCAGATCCCGACGTGGCGCCAATTGAGCTTGCCTTCCATGACGGCATCGCGGATCACCTTGCCGAAGAACATCGCAGTCAAGTCAAGGGCCAGTTCGAGCACGCCCCACACAGCATGAATCTTGACGACCGGGAAAGCGATGATGCCGACGACGCACGTTGCGATGACAATCTGGAACGCAGTCAGGCGGCGTGTGAGAAAGCCGGTCGCGAACAAGAAAATACAGCTGATGTAGAACATCAGCTCGACCGCCAGAGTCCAATAGGCGATCCGGATGTTGGGAATGCCCATGAACATCTGAAACATGGTCGCGTTGGCCGCGACGTGCGACAGCGGGAAGCTTTTTCCCTCGATGACCGGGGAGAGAACCAACAAGACGACGAGCGACAGCCAGTACGCCGGATAAAGGCGGAAAAAGCGACTGACGGCGAAGTCTCGAACCGGCGCGGCGCTGTTCGGAAAGCTGTAGGGGATCACGAAGCCGCTGACAAAGAAGAACAGCACCACGCCAAAGCGGCCGAAGTTGAAATACTCCCCGAGCGCATGGTGAAACGCCCAATAGTAGTTTCCGGTTGGCTGGTTGAGCACGATCTGCTCCAGCGCGTGCTGAAGCACGACCGACAGCACGGCGATGCCGCGAAGCGTGTCAACGAATGCCAATCGTTTATGCATCACAACCCTTCCTTGGCTCGGCCTACGAGGCGGGCCGCGGCACATTCGTTCCGATAACTGGACGCTCGTCGTCCGACAGATTTGCGCGCCCCAAATCCGGTCGTCGAGAAGGCACTTGCAGAACAACAGACGCGCGACGCGAGAATACCTCGCTGAAGCTCAGCGCGATCATCAGCAACCCTGTAGAGGGACCATAGTTCAGAACTGTGATCGTGAAGAGATTGACCGTGAATATCAGGGACAACTTATAGATATCGGTGACCAGAAAAGTCGCCCGGAACACCATCCACATGAAAACAATGAACGGCACCCCGAACATGAGGTACGTACCGATATAAAAATTATCGACCGGCACCCAATACGAAGTCAGGTTCGAGAACAATTGTTGCGGGTAGTTAAAACAACCGGCGCCACATCCGGTGATGAAGCCAACCGGCATCAGCTCGTTCATGTACACGAAAGGCAACTGCCAGCTGTTATTGATCCTGTCCATCATGCTGAACAGCAAATCCTTGTTGCCAACCGACGCGCCCGAGGCAAGCAGGACGAGAATCGCCGGCGCAAAAATCGCGGCGAACGATGACAATGCGATCGTCCGCACGGCCGAGAACTTCATTCGTTCCGGCAGGTTCCGCACGAGCAACAGCAACACCATGTAAAGCAGGAGCACGAGCATCGTTGTCTTGCTCGTCGTCAGCTTGATCGCGTAGACCGCAATCGAACCAAATATCAAGCACCACAAGGTGCTTCGCCGGATCGAAGTCACGACGAACGTGATCAGAATGAAGAACGCAGCCATCGTATTGTCTGCGGCAAAGCCCGAGAGACGCTGCTCCGCGGCGGCCCACCACAACCGCCCCGCCTCCCGGACCGCGCCGAACGATTCGTATTTGAAGCCGGTCCACGGCATGGTCGTGTATTTGGACAAGAACACACCGATGATCGAAGCGTAAAACACGCCCGTGAAGATCATCAGCAATTTTTTGTACGACCCAAGATTGCTGTCGCAAAAGGAGAAGCCGACAAATACGGGAAGCATCATCTTGAAGGATGACGAAAGGGCGTTGACCGTGCCCAGAAAAAAGTACCCGATGCCAAGCGACAGCACGATCTGGAGCAGAACAAGAGCTGCCATGACACTTCTGTTCCGCACGATGCAGCGCTGGAAAAACAAGCCAATGCACAGTATCGCGACAACATCCGGCAGAAACCAAAGTGCGCCGACGTGAAAGACACTCGTATAATATCGCATCGCGCCGCCGAAAGCGTCGCGGAATATATAGAGCGTAAGCGCCACAGCTTCGAGATTGAAGCCGAAATCGGGTAACAGCCTATGCTGGGGTACTACCGTACGAGCTATCATTTGCACCGAACTCCCTAGTTCGATGGCCGTGCGGATGGCACGGCGGCAGACGACGACAGATTGGGAATTTTGCCGAGGATATTCTTGGTCAACCTGCCGCCCGGAAGCTCGACGTAGAGGTAAGTCAAATTTGACAAAACCAGAACAGCGGCGAGAACGACAACCAGGTTCAAGGTCGTAGACAGCCCGGGATACACGGCATCAAGAGCCGCGATCGGTCGAGCCCCCAATGCCCGAACGAAATACTCGGCGAGCAAGACAACAAAAGCATGGACCATGTAGATCGAATACGATCGCGCGCCGAGCCAAACCAGCGGTTTGGCGACGAGGATCGGCGGCACGATCGCAGCATTCGGAAACGCGAGAAGGGAGCCGAGAAACACCGCGAATGTGAGCGGCGCGGCGAAGCTGATCCAGGGATAGGCCTCCACGAGCCAGACATGCGCGAAGGTGGCGACCATGGCCGCTAGCTGAAACCCGCCAAGCCAGTAGACGTTGGCTCGACGAACACGGCTCGGCAACAGCGCGACGGCCTTCACCGTGAGCACACCGATGAAGAAGCTTGTAAAACAGCGCAAGAGACCAAAATCGTACTGTGCTCCGAGGTCGCGCTTCTCAAGTATCACTACAAGCGTGAACCAGCTTCCGGCAGCGAGAAGCACCGCGAAAACGTAGAGCCAGCGAAGCGAACCGAGCCTTTGCGCGATCAGCACGACGACTCCGAAAACCAGGTAGGTGTAAAACTCGACGCTGATGCTCCAACTCGGTGCGTTCCAGTTCAAGTAGTGAACGAACCCCAGCGAATGGAGCAGGAAAACGTTCAGGAAGAACGAATAGGCATTGTTGACTTCGAAGGCCGCAGGAACCGCGACGATGACTCCGGCCATGACGAGCCCGATGCGGACCAATCGAAACAGCAGCGTGACGAAGAGCATCACGATGTGCAGGGGATAAACGCGCGCGAACCGCCGGACCATGAAGTCGCGCAAGGAAAAATGACCGAAGTCCGATTGTACGTAGCTCAACGACATCACCATGCCGCTGAGCACGAAAAAGAGATCGACGAGAAATCCGCCGCTACGGAAGAACGGGCCGTCAATCCACGCGTGGTTAGGAAATGCCGCAAGGAAGGTCGGCATCAAGATCACGTGGTGAATGACCACGGTAACCGCGGCAATTCCACGAATGCTGTCCAGAGTGAGGACATGCGTTTTCTCGCGATGAACAGACACAGTCACGGCAGCTTCCTTGCACCTTGCAGTGCAGCATTTCTACTGGGCATTCGACGCGAATACAATGTCTCGCCCAGCACCCGTCGCATGCATTTCGATTGGAGGAGTCGCGCGCGTCGGAAGAAACGGCGCGACGATTAATTGGCGCAGGCAACACGCTTGGCAAGCGATGATGAACGGCTGTCTGCCCCAGGGATGAGCAGCATGCTGTCTGCGGAACAAGAGGCTTCCCGCTCGACACACCTGTCGCGTTGGTGTTGTGCCTCGCATGTTCGCGAAACGATGCAAATAGCCTATTCATTCGGCACGAATGTGGCAAAAGAGCACCGAGAATTGGAATGCGGAGTCGCGGGCGCGACTCTTCGGGAGTTGATCTTGCACAAGGCTTCGTGGTTTGCGGCGATCGGGGTATTCGTGCTGGCCCCGCTTCCGTTCGGCTCCGCCGAGACGGTCTGGATCTGCGTCTGGACGATGCTGCTCGCGTTCAGCCTCGCCACTGCCGATCTGCGCAGCGCAACGGTCGATGACTTCTACTTGTTGCTGCCGCTGTTCGCAGTTCTCGTTGTCGTCGCGGCCGTGATCACAATGCAGTTATGGCCGAATCCTCTCTTTCATCAGGTTGATGCGGCGTGGGCGGTCGCGCGTGACGCAACGGGGGCAAATCTGCCCGGCCGCGTTTCGATCACCGCAAACGGTCCATGGCTCGCGTTCGGCTATCCGCTGCTGCTGGTGCTCGCCTTCACGCGCGCGGTCTATATCGCGACCGACGCGGAGGATGCACGGCAGCTGCTGCGCATCCTCGCCTGGGCAGGGCTTGCCTACGCCCTCTACGCAATCCTCGCCGAAATCGGCGATCCGACCACGCTCCTGTTCCGCCGCAAGGAAGCCTATGTGGGCGTCGTCACCGGCACCTTCGTCAACAGGAATACGGCGGCCACCTTCTTCGGAAGCTGTGCCCTGCTGTTTCTGCTGCCATTGTTGCGCTTCATCTACCGCCAGGATCGGCCGCACCGCCCGCCTTCGCGGCAAATGGCGGCACTGATCACATACTATCTCGCCTCTCCATTGGCGCTGGGAGGGGGCTTTGTCGTTTGCCTGGTCGCGACGGCCATGACGGGCTCGCGCGCCGGGTTTTTGCTGCTGATCCTGACCGTCTTTCTGGCAACCGCACTCTTCTTTGCGCCGCTGCGCGTGGGCAAGCTTCGCCGATGGGGTTGGCTCGCCGGAACAGCCGTCGCGCTGCTCTTTCTGTTTCAGCTTGTCGGCGGCGCGGTAGCCGGACGAATTTTGACCTACGGCCTGGTCGATGAACAGCGGTTCGCCACGTATCGAGCCGCATTGATCATGATCCGGGAGCACCCCTTGCTTGGGATCGGTTACGGAAGCTTTGAGAGTGCCTTTCCAGCCTACAGGCCGGAGGCGCTTGGCAGCCTGGGAGTCTGGGACCGCGCGCACAGCACGCCGCTAGAACTTGCGGTTGAGCTCGGCATCCCGGCAGCGTGTCTGATTATGATCACATGTCTCTGGTATCTTTACCATTTGTTAAATGGAAGCTTGCATCGACGGCGCGACCGCTACATACCGATCATCGGTGCAAGTGTGGCGACGCTTGGCTTCCTGCATACGAGCATTGACTTCTCGTTGCAGATTCCAGGCTTTGGGGTGTTTTTCGCGGCAATCACCGGCTGCGGGCTGGCGCAAAGCAGGCCCTCATCCGAGCAAAAAAAGTAGCGAATTGCGGTTCTGGCAATATGTTAAGACAAATTTACTTAATTGCATCGTTGGGAAGTCGAATGCGTAACGCCGTGGGGCTCGGGGCCGCCTTGCTTGCGA
Source organism: Bradyrhizobium sp. F1.4.3 (assembly GCF_040548375.1). Classification (NCBI taxonomy): domain Bacteria; kingdom Pseudomonadati; phylum Pseudomonadota; class Alphaproteobacteria; order Hyphomicrobiales; family Nitrobacteraceae; genus Bradyrhizobium; species Bradyrhizobium sp. F1.4.3. The sequence goes on along the minus strand of NZ_JBEPRN010000010.1, from coordinate 207,651 downwards.
TGACAGCAGCGACATCAACTTTTGCAGCCCAGCCTGGCTGCGTTCCAAATCCCGACGCAGTGACCTCTGAACGGGCCATTCAGTTCCTCGATAAGCCCGAGGCTCTCCTCGACCGGTTCAAGGACGGTCAGGGTGGCCTGGCCTCTCAGGTCCGGGATCTCCTGACCAATAGGCCCGAAACGCTGGAAGGCATGGGCTCACTCGCCAAGGCGAGTTCGGATGACCAGGGCCGGGCAGTTGGTGCGGGAATGGGCACCGCCGCAGCGGTCTGCGTGCTGACGCAGCCTCAGTTTGCCCAGCAGATCCAGGCAGTCGTGTTGAAAACCGAGAACGCCGGGCTAATTCAGTCGTTCGCGAGCATCACCGGCGACATTCCGACCGAGGCGATCACAGGGGCAGACGCCAACGGCGACACAACCGCAGGTGGCGGACAAGGGACGACGGCGGAACAGCGCGGAGGCGGGACGATCAACTCGACCCCGACGAGCTCGTTCACCTCTGGACCAAGCCCAACCGTCCAGACGAACACCTTGTTCGCGGCTTCGACCGGAACGTCGTCGCTCACGACCACGAGCCCGTCGCGTTAGTACGGAACGAAATCAAGCCCACCGTATTGATTAACCAAAGCCGGTCACGTGCAAACGTGGCCGGTCATTTGCATTCAATTTTAGAGGTTCGGGGAACCCCGCTCTAAAATCTTTGTGTGAGACCTGTTGCGTCAAGAATAGACGGATGACGGGGGATAACATGAAACTAATGTACGCGCCGTTGCTCGCAGCCCTGATCGCGTGCGCCGGCAACACCGCCAAGGCCGAATCGGACACAGCACAACGTCCGGTTGGAGCTTCGTTTATCGAGGAATTCGACAACGCGCTTGCGCCGATGAATTTTGTCAAGTTCTGCATGAAGAACGATGCGGAATGCAGCACCGATGCCAGCGAGCGCACGCTGCCGCCTGTCGACGCCGCCATGTCGATGCTTCGGCAGGTGAACAATTCGGTCAACGAATCCATCGCGCCGATGCGCAAGCCGACGGATCCGATCACCGCGAACTGGACGGTCTCGCCTTCGGCCGGCGACTGCAACGACTACGCAGTGACCAAGAGGCACCAGTTGATCGCGATGGGATGGCCGCAGGCGGCCTTGCGGCTTGCGGTGGTGCGGATCGACGGCGGACAGGGCCACCTGGTGCTGGTGGCGCGGCTTCCGGACGGCGACGTGGTCCTGGACAATTTGTCGTCGGCCGTTCGTCCATGGAACTCCCTCGGTTATGAATGGATCTCGATGCAGTCCGGGACCAATCCCCGTTTCTGGGTGAACGTTGGCGATCACGGACGCCGGCTTCGCGAGCAACGGTTCGCTCTGCTCGCGGGCTCGTCGCTCTGATCGCTCACCTGTTCGCGCCCCACGTCCCTCAGGGGTAGCGACATCAACACCCGTGGCTTCGCCGCGGGCGTTGCCGTGTTCCCTGCGCACAACGCGGCGTCGCGCATTGCGAAATTTGCTATGAATTTCTGAGGTTTCAGACTATATTTTGCACCGCACAAGAATTTGACATAGTTAAGCGCGACACTCGGATTGAGCGAAGTATTTGCGGCGGTATGCATGAACGCGATGAGTGATCTGGCCCTGCCTCTCCGACGACAATTTGCCAATCGCAGCCTGGGCAGTTACTGCTCGGCGATCGCGTTGGCGTTGCTGATTGTGGCGTGCGCCGCCAGCCGCTGCGAGGCTCAATGCGTCGAGCAATCGAACCGCGTCCCCGCGGCCGTCCTGCAAGCCTTCCAAACCCAGCCCGCGTCACTGCTGCGCGAGATTCGCAACGATCGAAGCAAGCTGGCGGACCGCCTCGCCGCCTATGTCGTAACTGATATCACCGTTCTGCCCACCGTGCGCGACCTGGTCAGCGAGTCCACCAATGTCGATCGCAACGCGATTGGAGCAGGCTTGCGCCGAGCGCAGCTGATCTGTGTCCCCCGTAAGCCTGAAACCGCCCAGAAGATCAGTGAGTTTGTACGAAAGCTGGCAGACTCGGCCGTGAGTTCGGGCTACTCGGCGGAGTTGGAGGCAGTGGAATTCAACCCGAATTCGGTCGCTTCCCAACCGGTCGGAAATCCACGATCACAATCAACCAGCAAGCCAGCGGATAGTGCGACCACCTTGATGACCGGAGAATGGAAGACGGACATCGATGATCCGTTTGCCCCTGTGCCGGCCCCCCAATAATCTCACGTCAGGTTGATGAATATTCAAATGTACCAGCCCAGAGAGCAGTTTCAGCTGCACGAGAGGTCCACGCTAGAGCTGGCGGGAGCGACGCTGAGCGTCGAACGCATATTGGGCATCCTGCGGCGACAGTGGCCGCTTATCGCAGCGATCGTCGGCGGCGCTTTCGCTCTCGTCGTCGTTTACCTGCTGACCGCGACGCCGATGTATACGGCGAACACGCGAATCCTGATGGACACTCGCCAAACCCAGGTGCTCGACAAGGATACGGGCGTCTCCAATGCGCTGATCGACCCAGGCTTCGTCGATAGCCAGGTCGAGATTATCACCTCCGACGATCTGATCCGATCTGTTGTCCGCCGCATGAAGCTGACAGAAGATCCCGAGTTCAACGGTTCGGATCCGGGCCTCATTCCGGCGATCATCGGCAGGGTGATTGGACTTTTCGGATCAGATGGGCCCGCGTCGAAAGAGCGCATCGAGCGTGGAACGGTTGGCGCGGTGCAGGCCAACCTGAAGGTCGAGCGCCTCCTGACAACGTACGTGCTGTCGGCCAGCTTCCGTTCGCGAGACCCCGACAAGGCCGCCCAGATCGCCAACGAGATCGCGGATGCCTATACCGTCGGCGCCCTCGACGCGAAGTACCAATCCACCAAACGCGCCAGCGAATGGTTGCAACAGCGCAGCGCCGAGCTGCGCGAGCAGGCCACCGCCAGCGATCGCGCCGTGCAGACCTTCAAGAGCCAGAACAATATTGTCGGCACCAGCCGCGGCTTGATGAACGAGCAGCAGCTCACCGACGTGAACACGCAGCTCATTCAGGCCCGCGCCGCCACCTCCGAAGCCAAGGCGCGGCTGGACCGCATCGAGGCGATCTCCGACAAGGATCTTGCCCAGCCGACGGTCACCGACGCGCTGAACAATCCCGTGATCACCCGGCTGCGCGCACAATATCTCGATCTTTCGGCGCAGTATTCGGATTGGTCGACCCGGTATGGCAAGACCCATCAGGCGTCGGTCAATCTCGCCAATCGCATGGACGAGCTGCGCAAGTCGATCGCAGACGAGGTCAAGCGTATCGGCGACGCCTATCGCAGCGACTACGAAATCGCCAAGAGCCGCGAGACTTCGCTGGAGGAAAACCTCAAGAATCTCGTTAGCCAGGCCGGCAGCACGGGACAGGCGCAGGTGAAGCTGCGCGACCTCGAGAGCGCGGCCGATACCTACCGCAACCTGTACAACAGCTTCCTGGAGAAGCAGCAACAGGCATTGCAGAACCAGAGCTTCCCGATCAGCGAATCCCGCATCATCAGCACCGCCGTCAAGCCAGACCGCAAGAGCTCCCCCAAGACGGTGCTCTCTCTGATCGGAGCCCTGTTCGGTGGCCTTTGCTTCGGCTTGGGAGCCGCCTTTGCCCGAGAGACGCTGAGCGATGTGCTGCGCTCTCCGAGCGATGTCGAGGACGAGATCGGCATCAAATGTCTCGGGGTGCTTCCGGCCATCGGCGCGAAGCAGATGGGCTCGTCGAGGGCACGCGGATCGCGATCGCCGGATGGCGCGCCGACGATCGACGTAACCGGCCAGCTTTCCCGTTACGTCATCGATCATCCCTTCTCGCGCTACGCCGAGACCATGCGCAACATCAAGGTCTCGATCGATCTCGCTCGCCTGTCCCGGGAGGTGAAGGTCATCGGCATCGTGTCCTCGCTTCCGAAGGAAGGGAAAACCACGGTTTCAGCCAACTTCGCGCACTTGACCGCGTTCACCGGAAAGCGCGTGCTCCTGATCGACGGCGACCTTCATACGCGTTCGCTGACAAAGGAACTTGATCCTGGCGCCAAGAGCGGGCTGCTCGAGTCTCTCAAGGATCCGCAATCGGTTGGACACCACATCCGGCGTAGCGCGGAGACCGGGCTGGATTTCCTCCCCTCTTTTGTCGTTTCGCGGATGGTGAACTCCGCCGACATCATGGCCTCGAAGGCGATGGCCGATCTGCTGTCGTTGCTGCGAAATGAGTACGACTACATCGTCATGGATCTGGCGCCGGTGATGCCGGTCACCGATGCCAAGGCTATCAGCCATCTCATGGACGCGTTCATCTATGTCATTGAATGGGGCCGCACGACGCGAACGGCTCTGCAGGAATCGATGTCGAGCTCCGAAGCCATTCAGAAAAAGGTGTTGGGCGCCGTTCTCAACGGTGCAAACCCGAAGATGCTGAAGCGCATCGAAGGCTACAAGGGCTCGCACTACAACGCATACTATGTCGAGGGAGCCTAACAACGAAGTCGGCGCGTCTCGCCGTTCGCGCCGGCTCGCGCGAGGCGCCAACTTCTTGCTCGCGGCATCCGCCATCGCGTGGGTGGCATCGACCGTCCCCAACCTGACCGATCTCACCGTATCGCGCGTCGCCAGGCAAATTGCCGCCGGCGAGAGTTACGATGCGCCATTGCTGAGACAGATCATTGCAGCGAACCTGCCGGCAGCTCAGCGTCAGTGCGAACCCAAGGCTCTTCGGGAGCTTCTCGTCCTGCAATTGTCGGCTGCCGACATGACCGTCCGTGGCACAGACCTGGCACAGACGGATGCGGATGTTGATGCCGTACAGCGGATGAGCAGGATCCTGTTGGGGTGCGCTCCAACCGAGTCGCTCGGATGGCTGGGGGCGTTCTGGGCGGGCTCCCGCCAGGACGGGCTAACAGCCAGAACCGTCGCGTTTCTCGGCCAATCCTACCGCCTGGCGCCGCATGAAGTCTGGCTGCAAATGATGCGCGTGCCCCTCACCTTCCGGGCATTCGACGCCCTCCCCCCCACGCTGACGGACGCCGCGATACAGGATTTCAACGACGTCTTCCACGACCGGCTGTTCCCCAGTGCTGCCGCGCTCTACGTCAAATCCCCAACGTCAGCACGCAGCAGGCTTCTGGATCTGACCTGCGACGTGTCCGAGCGCGAGAGACTGGCCTTCTGGTATCTCGTTCGAGACGTCGGAGGAAAGATCCAGCATCGGTGCTATCCGGCAGACGACCGTCCGCGCTACCTGCTCGACAACTAGCCTTGCGGTTTCCGGTTGCGCAGATCGGACTTGGGCGGAAGCGCCGAGCCGTTGGTCTACGATCGGATATGAGCTGGAAACAATGCCTCGGCGCGGACCATGGGGCCCGCGCGTCTCAGTAGGCTTCCTGATGGATCAGCGCCAGCGCGGTCTTCAGGATGATCCTGATGTCCAGCCAGATGCTCCAGTTGCTGACGTACCAGACATCGTACTCGACGCGCTTTTCCATCAGATCGATGGTCGGCGTCTCGCCACGGAAACCGTTGACCTGGGCCCAACCGGTCAGGCCCGGCTTCATGTGATGCCGATACACGTAGTTGCTGATGAGCTGATCGTAATAATTGTCGTGCGCGAGCGCATGCGGACGCGGTCCGACCAGCGACATCTCGCCGCGCAGCACGTTCCACAGTTGCGGCAATTCGTCGATGCTGGTCCGCCGCAGCACGCGACCGACGCGCGTGACCCTCGCGTCGCTCTTCGTCGCCTGCGTGACGACATGGCCATTCTCGGCAACCGTCATCGAGCGGAACTTCCAGATTTCGAACTGCTTGCCGTTAAAGCCTCGCCGAGACTGCTTGAAGATCACGTTGCCCAGAGAATCGAGCTTGATCATGATCGCGGCGGTCGCCAGCAGCGGCGCCAGCAGCAGCAGGGCGAACGAGGCAAGGCCGATATCGAGACAGCGCTTCTGCGCCCGCTCGAAGACGCTGAGCGGCGCACGCTGGATCTCGATCGCAACCGTGCCGCTGACCGGCTGGAACGGACGTGAGACCAGATCCGCGATCGGAAAATCCGGCAGAAGGCGGATCGGCTGGGGAACCACGCGCAGATGCTGGCTCAGCTTCTGGAGCAGAGGCATTTCGTCCCAGTCGATGACGAGGAGATATTCTTCCACATCCGCCGTCCGTGCCTGATGCACGACGTCGCGAATCTCGTGATCCCATCGCGCACCGTCTTCGGACGGCTCGAGGACGAAATGCCGCACGACATTGAAGCCGTGCTTGCGCAGGTCCTTGAAACGGGTCGACGTGAAATCGAGCGGCTTGAGGCTGAGGAGCACGACCTTGCGATCGACCAGGCGGCCTTTGGCATAGCTCGAGTTCAAGGCGATGCGCCACAACACGCGAAGCCCGCCCAGGGCCACTCCGCCGGTCGCGGCAAACAGCAACGTGGTTCCGCGCGACAGATCCGCGGACGATTTGAGCAGAAACGCCTCGACCGCGAGAATGGTCAGCGAGATGACCCAGATCGCCAGCGCCTTGCGGAGCTGCCACATCGTATTCAGGAGGCGATGGTGATCGTAGATACCCTGGAAGTAGGCGATCGTCACGAACACCGCGCTGACGACGAGACCCGCTCCGACCGACGAATCCTGCTCGGCCACGAGCAGGCGATATAGACCGCTCGCCGCGAAATAGCTGAGCAGGAGTGCAAGGAAGTCACCCGCGATCAGAGCGATCTGGAGGGGTCTTTGGAGGGCACCGCGACGGTTCGATACAACCGAATAATAGTTTTCCGAACCATAAGTTGCTACAGCCATCCGAACCTCGCTGCCTCGTCACGCACTCGCAATCGAGAAATTGCAAGCAGTCGATTTAATTTGCGATGCGTCTTGGGCAATGTCTTAACTAAACAAAGCAACATTGCGGCACTGCACCGAAAAAATCAATTCGATCTTTCTGCAACGCAGCACCTCGACACGTGGATGCTCAAAGCGCCGTCACAAGCTTGACATTTAACTGAGCATTACGCCGCGTTTCGCGTCACATCGCGTCATTTTTTTCACATTGTTTTACACATTGTTGCGCGAGCATTTGAACGGTTGTTCAACCTTGTTGCTTAAGCCGACATTAGGTCGCCGCCATTAACACTCGTGGCCGTTTCTGGGAGTTGTGGCGTGAGTACCGTAGTCGTTTTCAGTCTGCTGATCGGATCGTTGCTGGGGGGCCGATTCCGGGTTTTCATCCTGCCTCCGGCGATCGTTCTTGGCGGGGCGATGATCGGTGCCATCTCTGCCTGGCAAGGACATGACTTCGCTCACACTGTTGTCATGATCTTTGTCTTTGCGGGGGTGCTCCAGCTTGGCTATGTCTGCGGCGCGCTTCTGGACCGCGCGCGTGCGACCGCCTATCGCACCAAGGCCGCGGCATCGTTCGACGGCCGCAGCTTCGGCTAGCCAGGCCGGAGCGTGGCGAATCGACGCTCCCTACAGCCGCGCGGGTGATCCGTCAGGCATGCTAATGACCCTTCCCATTGCGTGAGTGGGAAAAACCGGCTCGTGGCAGCCCGATTTCGTCGATAGCATATTGACATCTCGGGCGAAGCTCTCTGAAAGAGTTGGAACCCATGATCATGACCGCAACTCAAAACTCGCCCCGGCCGAAGCTGCCGAACGGCGTGCGCATTTACGCACTCAGCGATATCCACGGCTGCGCGCATCTGCTCGAGCAGATGTTCGCCGTCATCGATGCGGACATGTCGAACAGCCGGCCGTATCGCGCCATCGAGGTCTTTCTCGGCGACTACATCGATCGCGGACCGGACTCGCGTCACACCCTCGAACTCCTGATCGGCCGCAGCCGCTACCGCAACACGGTCTTTCTCAAGGGCAATCACGAGGCCTATTTCACCTCGGTGCTGGATGACCCCTCGCGCATCACCGACTGGTTTCAGTTCGGCGGACTCCAGACCTTGATGTCGTACGGGATCACGGCCTCGCCCGACCTCAGCAAGGATGAACAGTCCGACCTCGTGCGCGAGCTCACATCCGCGATGCCGCCGCAGCACATCGCGTTCCTGCGCCAGTTGCGGCCGACATTCACATGCGGCGACTTCTTCTTCGTGCATGCCGGCGTTCGCCCGGGAATCCCCCTGTCCGAACAGCGCGAACAGGATCTGCTGTGGATCAGGGACGAATTTCTCCAGAGCAAGAAGCGTTTCGGGAAATATGTCGTGCACGGTCACACGCCGGTGCGGCAGGCCGAACTGCTGGAGAACCGGGCCAACATCGATACTGGAGCGTATGCCACCGGCAATTTGACCCTGCTGTCCATTCAGGGCAGCAGCATGCTCGCGATCTAGCGACGCGTCCGCGCGCCGGGCAGGCCGTCAATTGGTCTGGCTTGCCGGCGGCCGGTATTCCGGGAACCGACTGAGCATCGCCGCCTTCAGGAACTTGAAATGGGCGATCGAGGCGCCGAGTTCCTTGAGCCTGCGCTGGCCGTTGAGGATTTCGGTGTCGAACAGATCCTGGTGGTGATTGTCCAGCGCCTCGCGCTCGAGATATTCGTCATTACCATTGCCGAAGGTCACGGCCGCGCGCGCCAGCACGTCTTCAACCCGGCGGTTGAGGCCCGACTGCTCCCGCTCTGCCGCGTGCAAAGCGTCTTCGATCGCGATCATGATGGCTTCGATGCGCGTGCGGTCGGTTTCGGCGTCGCGCTCGGGCGAACGAGCACGGAACGACTGCTCTCCGCCGAAACGGTCTTTCAGGAAATTGTGAGTGCGGGCCCGCAAAAAGAGCTGAAACATGCGTGCATTTTCCGGTTCGAGGCGCCAGACCGGAAAATGGGCCCTGGATAGTTAACAAAGGTTGAAGGCCGTCCTTAGAACGGTGCTCCGGTGCCGCCCTGTGAACCGGCCAGAGGACGTTTAGATCGTCCCCTTGAGGGCATCCAGCTCGCGATCGAGCGCCTGCTGCCAGCTCGGCGGCGTAATGTCGAACCGCTCGCGCAGCCGCGTGAGATCAAGGCGCGAATTGAACGGCCGCGTCGCCTTGACGGGAAATTCGTCCGAACGAATCGGCACAATTTCCTTCACGGCAAACTTGGCGCCCCTCGACTTCAATCCGGAAACGATCGCAGTCGCAAAGCCGTGCCAGCTGGTCTCGCCCGCGCAAACCAGATTGACGACCCCTCCTCGCTCCTCGAACATCCCGGGAAGGTCGTCGTCGCGCCGTGGCAGCATCGCAACCACCGCTTGTGAAATCGCATTGGCGGTCGTTGGAGCGCCGATCTGGTCGGCGACGATGCGCAACTGCTCGCGTTCTCCGGCTAGCCGCACAATCGTCTTGAGGAAATTCGCGCCAGTCGCGGCGTAAACCCAGGACGTGCGCGCGATCAAATGCAGACCGCCCGCCTCGGCTATACCCTGGTCGCCGGCGAGCTTGCTTTGGCCATACACCGAGAGGGGACCCGGAGTACTGTCCTCGCGCCAAGGACGATCGCCAGAGCCATCGAAAACATAATCGGTCGAAAAGTGCACCAACGGCACGCGGCGGGGCGCGGCCCACCGGGCGATCGCCTTGGGAGATTCCGCATTGATCAGAAACGCGAGCTCTCGCTCGTCTTCCGCACGATCAACAGCGGTATAGGCGGCCGGATTGATAATCAGATCCGGCTTGATCGAATCCAGCTTGTCGGCAAGCTCGCTCGGCCGCGACAGATCGAACTCTTCCAGCGCCGGCGCAATGATATCGGCCCGCCCCTGAAGCAGCGGAAGCAGAGCTCCGCCCACCTGCCCCACAGTGCCCGTCAGGAGGATCTTCATGTCAGACCTCCCCGTAGCGCGGGAGATTCTTCACATCCGCCAGCAAAGGCGCGTCGGCATCCTTGGGCGAAAGCGATGGATCTGCGAGGCCCCAGTCGATGCCTATCGCCGGGTCGTTCCACCGAACCGAGATTTCGTCCTTCGGACTATAGAGCGCGTCGCATTTATAGAAGAAATCAGCAGTCTCGGAGAGAACGGCAAAGCCATGCGCGAAGCCGCGAGGAACCCACAATTGCCGCCTATTCTCCTCGCTCAGTTCGACAACAACGTGACGCCCAAAATTTGGGCTACCGACACGGACATCGACCGCAACGTCCAACACCCGGCCGCGAAGTGCCGCGACCAGCTTGCCCTGCGTGAATGGATTCTGCAGGTGCAGCCCACGCAACACTCCATAACGTGAGCGTGAAAGATTGTCCTGAACGAACGGCTGCGCAACCCCGTTCTGCGCATAACGCTCGAGTTGATAGGTTTCCAAGAAAAAGCCGCGTTGATCGCCGAATAGCTTTGGCTCGATGATCAAAACTTCAGGCAGATCAGTCTTGATAACGTTCATTCTAGCGACTTCAGTTCCGCACGTACAACAATCTTGTGCAGCGCACTCTATCTGATATTTTCAATCTGGCAAACCAGAGAGGGACGATGAAGGGAATTATACTCGCTGGCGGAACAGGCTCGCGCCTTTATCCCGTCACAACAGTGGTGTCGAAGCAGCTGCTTCCGGTTTTTGACAAGCCGATGATCTACTATCCGCTGTCGACATTGATGCTCGCTGGAACTCGCGAAATTCTCATCATCTCGACGCCGCAGGACAAGCCGCTGTTTCAGCGCTTGCTCGGAGACGGATCGGAAATCGGTGTCAAATTTTCATACGCAGCCCAGGAGACCCCGCGCGGGCTTGCCGACGCATTCATCGTCGGCCGCGATTTCGTAGGACAAGATTCGGTCGCGCTGGTCTTGGGAGACAATATCTTCTACGGACACGGACTTCCGGAGATGCTCGCCAAGGCCGCGACGCGCAAGAGCGGCGCCACGATCTTCGGCTACGTCGTCAACGCACCCGAACAATATGGCGTGGTCGAGCTCGACGGTGACGGGCGCGCGCGCTCGATCGAAGAGAAGCCCAAGCAGCCGAAGTCGAATGTGGCCGTGACCGGCCTCTATTTCTACGACAATGGTGTGGTTGACATCGCGGCAGGGATCAAACCTTCGGCACGGGGCGAGATCGAGATCACCGACGTGAACAACGCGTACCTCGCCCGTGGCGACCTGTTCGTCGAAGTGCTTGGCCGTGGGTTTGCCTGGCTCGACACGGGTACGCACGCCTCGCTGGTCGAAGCCAGTCACTTCGTTCAGATCCTGGAACAGCGCCAGGGTTTGCGCATCGCGTGCCCCGAGGAAATCGCCTTGCGGCGCGGTTACATTTCTCTCGAAGCCTTCATGAAGGTTGCCGAGAAGACCGCCAAGAGCAGCTACGGCCAGTATCTGCAATCAGTAGCCCGCTCCTTCGCCGCTCACGACTAAGGCAGATCACCCATGCGCTTCGAAGGTTCCACGATTTTCGTTACGGGCGGTGCAGGTTTCATTGGCTCCGCAGTCGTCCGTCATCTCCTCAGGGACACGCACGCGCGCGTCGTCAACATCGACAAGCTTACCTATGCGGCGAACCTCAAGTCACTTCCTGACGCCGAAGCAAATCCGCGCTATGCCTTCGAGAAGCAATGCATTTGCGAGGCTCTGTCGCTTCGCCAGCTGTTCGAAAAGTACCAGCCCGTCGCGGTGATGAATCTGGCTGCCGAGAGCCATGTCGATCGCTCGATCGATGGCCCCGGCGAATTCATCCAGACCAATATCGTCGGCACCTTCACGCTGCTACAGGAGGCGCTGCGATACTGGAGGGACCTGACCCCGGATCGTCGTTCGCAATTCCGGTTTCTCCACATATCCACCGACGAGGTGTTCGGTTCGCTCGGCAAGGACGGTTATTTCACCGAGACCACATCCTACTCGCCCAACTCACCCTACTCGGCGAGCAAAGCGTCGTCTGACCACCTGGTCCGCGCCTGGCGTGAGACCTACGAACTTCCGACGATGGTGACGAACTGCTCGAACAATTACGGGCCCTATCACTTTCCCGAGAAGCTCATTCCCCACATTATCATCAAGGGGCTCGCCGGAGAGCCTCTGCCGGTTTATGGCGATGGACAGAACATCCGCGACTGGCTCTACGTCGAGGACCACGCCAAGGCGCTCACACTTGTGCTCGAGCGCGGCGCGGTTGGCGAGACGTACAATGTCGGCGGCCGCAATGAGCGCACCAACCTCCACGTCGTGGAAAGCATTTGCGACCAGCTGGATGAAATGTCGCCGGGTACGGCAGGCTCCCGGCGCGGCCTTATTTCGTTCGTCACCGACCGTCCCGGTCACGATCGCCGCTACGCGATCGATGCTTCAAAGCTCGAGCGCGAGCTCGGATGGCGCGCTGACGAGAATTTCGAAAGCGGCCTGGCCAAGACGGTTCGCTGGTTCTTCGACAATCAGAAATGGTGGCAGGCCATTCTCGATCGCGGTTATCAGCAGAAGCGTATCGGCCTGGGATAGCAGATCGACCACCCTTCGCGGCACCTGTCGTCCTGCAGGACATTGGCGACAGGCTGTCCGCGTCGACCTGCAAAAGGGACTCGCAAGAGGATGGACGAATGCTATTTCGTCTGGATTCACGGCCTGGATGGTCGTCCGAAGCCGCAGATCTGGGCCGCGGACCAATTTTCCGGCCCCGCATGGAAGTTCAGGTACGTCATGGCCCGGCATGTTCTCGATGCAAGGGCGCGCGGGATGGGGCTGGATCGCCTCGCAAAGCTTTTTCCCGCGCCGCCTGGCCTGGACGAATCGGCCTGAGTTTTTCTGGCCGTCGAAGACTAGAGATAGGGCTGATCGACGCGGCTCTGCGCCATCCAGACCTTCCACGCGCCTTCATGCTTGGCATATAGCTCCAGCCAGCGCTTCTCACCGGGAGCAGGCTGAGAACCGCGCTCAATCCATATTGGCTCGGTTCGACCGCAATCGGTCTCTCTATCGAGCCGTTCGAACTCAAAGGTCTCCTCGAGCGTAAGACCGATCAGAACACGCCTGCCGACCGCATCGACAAAATACCGCCGCGGCGCATTGTTGCTCCTGAAGCTAGTCATGGCGTACCTCTTTCGCGATCCACGGGACGCTCAGACCGTCAAGTCGGCGACCGTAGGTCCGAACGAACGTTGACAAGTCTTTAGCCGGTACAACCAGGGCAAACAGCAAGACCATCCGAGTCCGAGTCCCAGCTCAAGTGCGCAACATGGTGAGGGCACGAGCGGGGAACAACGTCCAGCACGGTTTAACCTACCAGATATGGTTAGCATCGCGGCGCGTGCTTTCCGGCTGAAGCCGCTCAGAACGCACGCCTGGCGCGGGCAAATGACGCGTGCTGGCGATCCCACGCAGCATGGCGCGGACGTTGTTCCTTACGCGTCCGCCACGCGCGCGTCGCGTAGCCGATGCAGAAACCAAGGAAGATCGAAATCAGAATCGAAACCATTGTCATCCGGAGATCTCTCTATTTGCTGCGCGTCTGCCGTCTCCATTCGCGGCACGAACATTCTCATCTTCGAGTTGTGTCGAGATCATGATGACAGTCGCTGATTTTGTCGTCAGAGGCGAGATTTTTTGGGCAGCACCGTGCTTACGTCCTGATCGTTCGCATCAACTAACGAACCAGAAGAAAAACCTTACCGACAACAGCACGATAAAATAAACCCAACCCGCCATTGCGATCAGCGCAACGCTGAAGAAGATTCCTTCGAATGCCCGCTCTCTCATCTTCGCAAGAGGCATAGCTGACAGCGTTTTTTGAAACATCTCGATCTTCTGATCTATTCGTGTCGCTTGCACGATCATAACCGAACGAATTCGACGATCTCGTGACAGACTCGCGCGAGAAACAGCTCGCCGCGTCCGCGAGTGCTGCCGCAACATCGATCTTCAACAAATTTTGAATCGATCCAGCGCGCGGCGTCGAACGACTGAACACTTTCTCGATGACGCGCTCGATCGGACTTCGAACCGATTAAAGATTGCAACTTTAGCGAGCGGGCGGCCGAGGATTCGAAAGCGGCCCTGCGAGGACCGGGGGCCGGTTCCGCGACAACCGGACGTGGAGGCGAACCATTCTCGATAGCGGCTATCGGCGCGGGTCGGCCTGGAATAGGGAAAACCCCGGAATTATACGGAGCACGACGCGCCGATTTCATCGCGGTAAGGTTGAGCGGTTAGCTTAATCCACGTTGTTTGTTGCGAAGTCTCACCGATCGCATATCCATCTCCGCACCGGGCTTTCCCCAAAGGCCCGGCCCCACCCAAGCAAAGCCGTCGAGCGACATGGGTCCGCTTGGCGGCTTTGTCGTTGTGTCGATGCGAGAGGATCATTTCGGTTATGGCGCGGAAGCCCTGGTCGTTCAAGGAAGACCGCCGGCTCATGGAGCTGGCCAAGTCTTCGATGTCACTGGAAGAGGCGGCGAAACAGCTCGGGCGCTCGCCCGACGCGATCAAGCGCATGGCCTTGCGTCTCGGCCTGTCGCTCAAATCCAGGGGTACCAAGAAGAACTAGCGCGCGTCGCGCCAGCCTTGCGCGACAACTCGCGGACAAGCGTGCCTCCCGTCATCACCTGATGCGCGGAAGCCGCAAAACGACGCATCCCGAACGCTTCAGCGCTCTCGATCTCTCCGTGCGCAGATGTTAGACTATCCACCAGTAAAGATTGAATATCGCCTCTTTCTCGCAGAGAACGGTCGCTCGATTGGCCTCGGTCTCCGCTCGATAGTCTGTTGGAGGATTGCACCATGTTGTCCCGTGCATTCGCCGTAGCTTTGCTCCTGACTCCGCCTTCAGTGGCGTCGGCGCAAGTTCCCGTGCGGTTCGGATACCCGAACGGGGCGCCATGGTGTGCGTTTGGCTTCGATTGCAGATTCCTGAATTTCCACGAATGCGCCGACTGGATCTATGATCCCGCACGCAACTGCCTGAAGAATCCCTACTTCGCGGCCCGCTACCCGACCGATGTCGACAAGGGCTGGTCCTACAATCGGCGTTGAACGTCGCGTCCCGTGAACGACTTCGTCGCGCTCTGAGGCAAGCGGTTTCCCGCCTGATCCGGGTTGGCCAAGTCCGCCGATGACGAGAATTTGGGCAGCGACGATCGCAAGCTCAAGCTCCACGAGCGGAACTCTTGTCCGGTCTCAGCATTGTTCCGAAAAGGAATGCGGGAGGCGGAGGCCGTCGTGGCAAACTCTTTCCTTATCATGGTGTCGATTTGGTTCGTCATTAATATCCTGTTCGTGGCGTTGAGGCTGTGGGTCACCAGGTCGGACGGCCGGGAAATTGGTGCCGGCCCTCGCCAGCCCAGCCCCGTCAGCGTGAAATGGCATTCGCGCCGCCATGGTTGCCCATCCAGACGAACGATCGGGGCGGGGACCTTCGGGACCTGATCCCCGTCGAATGGCCCTGTGAACTTCGGCTCACACAGCCGCAAGCGCCAGCCTTAAACCCTATCTTAGCGCCTCCGAGGTTAGAGTTCGGGTAATCCTCTCTTAATCTCCGCGGGCCGGATGAAAACAGCACGGCCGAAACTCTCGTTGGCGGCGCTCGTGCTTGCGGGCATGGCGGCGTTTGCGCTTGCCGGTCACTTCGCTGCGACGCGATTCATCCACGACCAGCAGGCACGCCAGCTCGACCAGCTGACCGAGGTCGTGCTGCGCCGGTCCGAGTTCGCTGTCGATTTTGCGGCCGCGAGCCTCGACGAGCTGGCCGGCCGCGGGCTCGCCACATGCGATCCGGCCTCGCTCCAGGCGATTCGCCTCCACGTCTATCAGCGCTCTGCCGTGAAGGACGTCCGCCTCGTCAATTCGGACGGCTCGGTGATCTGCTCGGCCTATTCGGAGACGCTCGAGTTCGACAAGGGCTGGGTCGATCGCGCGGACATGCTCGCCTCGCGCGATTCGAAGCTGATGCTGTTCCGCGTCGAGCAGTTCGGCAGTGACGCGCTCGGCGTGCTCAGGGACATCGGCGACAAGAAAGCGCTGGTCGCCATCCTCGGCATCAATTCCAGCCTGTTCGACATCATGCCGGCCGAGTTGCGCGCCTATAGCGAGGTGCTGCTGGCGCTCAAGAACGGCGCACAGCTCGGCGAGTTCATGCTCGACGCCGACAAGGCGCTGACGCATCCGGTCGATTTCGAGAAGAGCTCGGCGCGCTATCCCCTGCGCACCGTCATCCGCATCGACAAGACCGTGCTGTCGACTTGGAACAGCGAGGCTTACTGGCCGGCGATGGCGGTCTCGCTGGCGCTCGGCGCGCTGTTCAGCCTCCTCCTGTCGCGGACCCGGCGCATGGTGGGCCCCGTTGCCGATCTTGATCGCGCGCTGGCGCGCGGCGAGTTTAAGCCCTATTTCCAGCCGATCTTCGATCTTCGGACCGGCGAGATCAGGGGCTGCGAGATCCTGGCGCGCTGGCCGCGCGAGGACGGCTCGGTGGTCCCGCCGATGAACTTCATTCCATTGGCGGAATCCAGCGGACGGATCGAGGCCATGACCTGGCAGCTGCTCGGCCGCGCGCTGGCCGACCTCCAGCCTCATCTCAAGGCCGACAAGGATTTCAAGCTCTCGCTCAACGTCGTGCCCAAGCACATCCTGAGCGCAGGCTTCGTCGAAACGCTCCGCAGCACCGTCGCCGCCGCGCGGGTTTCCGCGCGGCAGATCGTGATCGAGGTGACTGAGCGCGACGAGCTCGACGATCTCGCGCGCGCCGCGGCCGTGGTGAGCGAGCTTCGCGACTACGGCTTCCGCGTCGCCATCGACGACGTCGGCGTCGGCCACAGCGGGCTGTCACGGCTGAAGGGGCTCGGCGCCAACACGATCAAGATTGACAAGTTCTTCGTCGACACCATCACGGTGGATGCCTCGACCACCACGATCGTGGCGATACTGGTGGCGCTCGCCCGGGATTTCCACATGACGGTGGTCGCCGAAGGCGTCGAAACCGAGGAGCAGGTCCGCGCGCTGATCTCGTGCGGTGTCGAAGAGGGCCAGGGCTATCTCGTCGCAGCGCCCCTGCCCTTTGCGAAGTTCAGTGAGCTGATGGCATCGCAGCGTACGGCCGGAGCTCCGGTCGACGACACCGCACTGGTAGCCTGACCGATCCGGCTGACCCGAATTCGGACAGCTCGGCGACGTGCACCGTCCCGGTGCGAACCACCAGTCATGAACGCTCCGTCAGCGATGCGCGAACCTTAACGATGTTCTCGGCTTTCGAGAGCGGCACGCCGACCGAGCGGCTATGATGGTACAATGCGTCGAAACCATCTGATCGCGGCCGCGGCCATCTGCCTTGCGCTGATCGTCTATGCCACGCTTGCCAAGCTCGCGGGCAGGCCTGCGCTGATGGGCCATGCCGAAGCCTATTGGGTCGTCATCATCGAGCGCTTCAGCGCCTACGGCCTGCTGGGCTTCCTGTTGTCCTTCCTGCTGCCGGGACGTTTCAAGCTGGCTTGCGCGTTCGTAATCGCGGTCGCCGTCGGGCTCGAGGTGTTGCAGGCGGTGACGCCCGATCGCGATCCGCAGTTCATCGACGTGCTGCAAAAGGCCGCCGGCGGCACCGTCGGCGTCATTCTCGCCCAGACCATTCTGGCTTTCCTGCCCAGACCGCCGTCCTGACGGGGGGCACGCAAGGCGCGCGAAATCACGTCGCGGGAGCGGGCGGATCAGTCCGATACCCTACTTCACCATCTGCCCGCGCAGCTCGCCACCCGGATTGGCCGCGGTGTGAACGTTCGCGTACCACTTGCCGGCCAGGAGATCAGCAGCCTGCGCCTCGGTGAGGGTCGCCGTGCCCTGGATCGGGGTTTGCGCCGACTTGAACGGGAGCGCGATGCCGGCATTCTTGCCGGGCTCGCTGGGTCCATGGAAATGCGCGCCTAACGCTGGGCCGCTGAGATCGGCATAGGTGACGGTATAGGTCAGGACCTTCGTATCGGTGTCGAAGGACGCCTCCGCCTTGCCGGAACCGGAGCTCGCGTTGGGCGGCACCTCATTGCTGCCCTTGAGCTCCGCCCGCAATTTGATCATTTCGGCATTGGCCGCCGTCATGACAAGAAGCGGGAGCGCAAAAACCAACGCACCCGCTAGGCACACAGCGTTCTTCATGGCACCCTCCCAGCCCAGATCCTGTTGGTTTTCGACCTGTTCCAGTGTGAAACACCAGAGGTCGCACCAAATTCCGGTTGGATGATTATGCCTGATTCGAACGAGGCCGACTGCTGCCGAGGCGGCGGACTTACGCCACGCCGCGGGTGGAGCTCGCCTGATCGGCCGTGAGAACCCCGGACATCTGCCGATGGGCTTCTCGCAGCGCCGTGATCGCACCATCGAGCTCGAATTCGGCTTCGCGAATGGTCTCGAAGAACCGGGCCATCAATGCGGAGCTCAGCTTGACGCGGGTGTTTCCATCGCGGCTCTTGCGGCGATCGAGCGACAGATGCAGCGCCTGCACCCTGGCTTCGGCAGCACTGCAGCCGCTGAGCGTCGCGAGTTCGTCATATGTCATCCAGATCTGAGGCATATCCCTGTCCGCCTTTTGTTATGGGCCTCAACCTAGATTTCACATCTAAAAGCACGGTTGCCGCGGTGCCGTCGCGAAGGCTTTCGCGACAACAGCGTCAATGCAAAGCTAAGACGCCGGGTGCCCTAGGCGGACGGCTTGGGCGGCGTGAATGGATGGCGCGGCCGCGACCGGCTATCGAAGCCCTTGGGCAATTTGTCGGCATTGAGCTTCACGACGGCGCATTTGGCGTCGGCCGCCGGCGCATCCTCCTGGCTGTAAATCAGCGTCGCCTCGAACTTGACCTCAGGCGCCTCCCCGGCCATTCCCGCGCAGGTCGCCATCGCACCGCTGCATACGCCGGCGAGATTAACCTCGACCTCGTCCGGACCGAACACGCTCGGCGGGCCGTCGGCATGCCGTTTCACGGTCAGGACCGCCGTGAAGCGCTGCTGATCGACCTGGTAGGAGCCACCATAAGTGAAGAAGCTGTCGCGGCCCGAGATCCGCCCCTCGGCTAAATCCACCAGGCCCGTGCCCTGGCCACGCGGGGTCCTGAACCAGGCAGCGTATTTGCCGTCTCTCAGCATAAAAACATCCGTCGTAAAGTTCATTCGTATTTGCGACCAACTCTGGGGCGCGACAATGACCGATACGGCGCGCATTCCGCCACGGTTAACGCCCTGCAAAGCCAATTCGTCAAATTGCCAGCGCCGTACACGCGACGCCGGCAGCAATGTCAAAACAGTTCTATGCCGCCGTCCGCAGGCTCGACCGCCTCGACCCGGCGCGCAGCGGCGGTCGACACCAGCCCGAGGGCTTGCAGGAATTCCCGGTGGACGTCCCGCTCGCGCTCCATCGTGTAGCGCGCGAAGAGATCATCGAGCATGGCCTCGTCCTGCGGCTGCGGCCGATCCGCCCCCGCGCTTGTCTCGAGGCGCGCGGCGACTGTGGGCAGCGACGCAGAGCTCTCGCCGAGCGAGCTCATCAGGCCTTGCGCCGAATTCATCAGGCCTTCGAATTCCGCGCCTTCATCGACAAGCCGGCTCATCAGCTTGCCGAGCCGTTCGTTGCCGGCCTCGACCTCGCGCAGCGCCTGGAGGATCTGCGGCTCGAGATTGGCGAGCTGCGTGGGATCGCCCTGGACGCGGAGCTCCTTCAGTTCGTTGGCCGACCGCTCGACGCCGTCGAGCACGGGCCTCAGGCGCCCGGCGCCCGCCGAGACCTGGTCGGCGGTCGCCTTGAGCTCGTTGGCGATGACGACGAAGGCGCTGCCGCGGCTGCCGAGATGGCTTGCCTTGAGGCCGGCATTCATGCCGATCAAAGTGATGTCGACGGTGGCCTCGGCAAGTCCGGCGATGGCCTGGCGGAATTTTGCCAGCGTGTCCTCGACGATGGCCAGCGCCTCGTCGACCGTGCGGCCGGCGCTCTCACAGGTGGCGATCAGGGTCGAGGCCTGCGCCAGCGTATGCTTGATGCGGGCCAGGAACGACGACGAGGAGCCATCCTTTCCGCCGAACAGCGAACGGCCGTGATCGACGACGCTGCCCGCATCATGCAGGATGGCCGACAGCGCCCGGATGATCTGGCCGATGTCGCCGCCGAACTCGCGCTGGGCATCCCTGAGCTGCGCTGCCTGCAACCGGCGGATCGCGCGCACGCCGTCATCGCTCGCGACCGGCTCCGGGACGAGGCTCGGAACGGGCTCGGATGACAGGCGCAGACCATGGCAGACATGTTCAAGGCGTTGGCGCGTGCTGTCGCCTGCCTGCAAGGAAATGATCGCGCTGCCGACGGCCTCGGCGATCTTCCTCGTGCTGCCGCTTGCGAGATCGGCGAGATGGCTGCTCTTGCTGCGCTGGTGGCGCAGGCCAGAATAGGCAGCGCCGAGCTCGGCGCTCTCCGCGACCAACCGATCCCCATAGCGGCTCTCGAACTCCTTCTGCCGGCTGGATGCGGTGGCGACCGCTTCCGACAAACGCTGCTGATCCTTGGCGCAGCCTTCGATCGAACCCTGCACGGCCTTACCGAGATCGTAGGCCTCCTGCGTGAAGGCAAGAAAGCCTTCGCGATCACCGTCGAGCGAGGCCGCCTCGATCCGCGCGCTGCGCGCGATGATGGTGATCATCCCGATATGCTTGAACAACGGCTTGAGCAGCGAGGACGCCTCCGCCGTGCTCTTGCCGATCGTCGTGAGCAAAGCGCTCTCAGCCGGCAATGCCTGCGCCAGCTCGCTCAGCCGCGCCGCGATCTCCTGCAACGCGGTCGCGGCTCCCTCGATCTCGGCGCCGGAGAGTTCCTCGGAGAGAGTCGCGAGACCCTGGTTCAGATCCTTGAAGATGATGTGGCCGCGACCGAGCTCATGACCGACGCGCGCAAAGACCTCCTCGATGCGCGACGAGACGTCCTCGACCGCAGCGATCGCATCAGTCAACGCGCTGGCCGGACTGGCAGACATCGCGATCAACCCGCCACAGCCGCATGCCCGGCCTGATACCAGTGCATGATCTCGCGCGGGATCTGCTGCAGCGAGACCACCTTCTCAACGCCGCCATGAGCGATGGCTTCCTTGGGCATGCCGAACACCACACAACTCTCTTCGTCCTGCGCCCGCGTCGAAGCGCCGAGCTTGCGCATCTCCAGCATCCCCCGCGCGCCGTCGTCGCCCATGCCGGTCATGATGACACCGAGCGCGTTGGCGCCGGCATGCTGGGCCGCGGAGCGGAACAGCACGTCGACGGAGGGACGATGCCGCGACACCGGCGGGCCATCCTTGATCGCGATCTGATAACGCAGGCCGATGCGCTGGAGCAGCATGTGCCGGGCGCCCGGCGCAATATAGGCCCAGCCCGGCTGCACCGGCTCGCCGTCCTCGGCCTCCTTGACGCGGATCTGGCAAACGCCGTCGAGACGTCTGGCGAAGGCGGCGGTAAAGCCTGCCGGCATGTGCTGGACGATAAGAATGGGAGGACAATGCGCTGGCAGCATCTCAAGGACGTCGTTGAGCGCTTCCGTTCCACCCGTCGATGCACCGATGCACACGATGCGTTCCGTCGTCGGCCGGACCTTGCCCTGCACCGGCGGCGGGATGATGGCGTCGGCCGTCAGCTTCTTCTCGATCACCCGCCGCTCCGTGCGTGGACGAACGCGCGCGCGCGCCGCCGACTTCACGGATTCGCGCAGCCGTGTGGAGCACTCGAGCAGCGCCTGCCTTGTGTCGATCTTCGGTTTGGGCACGATATCGACGGCCCCCGCCTCGAACGCCTCGAACATCACGTTCGAACCTTCCTCGGTGAGCGAGGAGCAGATGATCACCGGGATCGGACGCTGCGCCATGATCTTGCGCAGGAAGGTCATGCCATCCATCCGCGGCATCTCGATGTCGAGGATCATGACATCAGGGATCTCGTCCTGGAGGCGGCGCGCCGCCGCAAACGGATCGGACGCGGTCCCCATCACTTCGATGTCCGGATCGTCGTTGAGGATCGTCTGGAGGATTTGGCGCACGGACGCCGAATCGTCCACGATCAGTACGCGAACTTTCTCCTTCGGCATTTTGGGCGGCGCTCCAATCAGACCTGGAAAATGGTTGGCTGAACTTGCTTCAAACCCGGAACGGCACTGTGGACCATGGATTCCGAGTGCCCGACCAGCAAATAACCGCCCGGCCGCAAATGGCTGCAGAGCTGTTCGACGACCTTGCGCTGCGTCGGCTTGTCAAAATAGATCAGGACGTTGCGGCAAAAAATGATGTCGACGTCGCGGTCGACGGGATAGGACCCGTCCATGAGGTTCATTCGCATGAAATGCGTCATGCGGCGCAACTCCGGCACCACCCGCACCTCGCCGCACGACCTGTCCCGTGACGACAGGAAATATCGCTTCAGAAAATGCTCCGGCACCGGTGCCAGCACGTCGCGGGTGTAGATCGCGGTCCTGGCGAGGCGCAGCACCGCGGTCGAGATGTCGGTCCCGAGGATGCGGTACTGAAACCGCGATCCGCTCCGCGTCATGTCGTCAAGCACCATCGCAGCGGTATAGGCCTCCATGCCGGTCGAGCTCGCCGAGCTCCAGACCTTCAGGTTCGCGTTCTTCCGCCCGTGCAGCTTGAGCAGGGCCGGGATCGCGACGTCCCTCATGAAGGTGAAATGTTGCGGCTCGCGGAAGAAGTCGGTCTTGTTGGTCGTCACCACATCGATGAGATGGGTGAGCTCGGTGTCGAAATGATCAGCCTCGAATAGATTGTCGACATACTCGTTGAGATCGGAGAAGTTCAGCGCGCGCACGCGCTTGTGCAGCCGCCCTTCCAGCATCAGCCGCTTGCCCTGCGGCAGCTTGATGCCGACCTGGCCCTCGATCAGCTCGGCGATGGTCCGGAAGTGACGGTCCGACAGATGCACGGCCGTATCCTGCATGGCAGGCATCATGGCTGCCTGCCCGGGCCCGGGACGGCCGCCTGCGCTGAATGTCGGGCCATGCGGGCCATCTTGAATTCCTACACTCTTGCACAACCACTGAAGACGGATCGGCCCACCCATGAAGGGCGGGCCGACGTCTCAGATATCCTAGCGCTGGAAATCGGCGTCCCGATCGTCCTCGCCGTCATTCATGTCGAAGGCGAAGCCGCCGCCACCGCCGGCAGCCTTCACGGCACGCGCAGGCTTGGCTTGCGGCTTCTTGGCCGGACGATCGGCCGCCGCCATGTGAGCCGCCTTGACACGCAACTGAGTCACCGCCCGGTCGATCGGCGCAGCCGTGTGGCCCTTCACGCCGTGCTCGATGCGGAAATAGGCGATTGTCGACTGGAGCTGCTCGGCCTGCGAGGCGAGCTCCTCCGAGGTCGAGGATACTTCCTCCGAAGCGCTGGCATTCTGCTGGCCGACCTTGTCGAGCTGCTGGATCGCCTGGTTGATCTGGGCCGAGCCGACGTCCTGCTCACGGCACGCCGCGGTGATCTCCTCGACGAGTTCGGCGGTCTTCTTGATGTCCGGAACGAGCTTGGCGAGCATGGAGCCGGCCTCCTGCGCGACCTTGACGGTCTCGGCCGAGAGCGTGCCGATCTCGGCTGCGGCCGCCTGGCTGCGTTCGGCGAGCTTGCGGACCTCGGAAGCGACCACCGCAAAGCCCTTGCCGTGCTCGCCGGCGCGCGCGGCCTCGACTGCGGCGTTGAGCGCCAGCAGGTCGGTCTGACGCGCGATCTCCTGCACGATGGTGATCTTCTCGGCGATGGTCTGCATCGCATTGACGGCGCGTCCCACCGCGGCACCGCTCGCTTCGGCATCCTTCGCCGATTGCGCAGCGATCTTCTCGGTCTGGTTGGCGTTATCGGCGTTCTGCTTCACGTTCGAGGCCATCTCCTCCATCGAGGACGATGCTTCCTCGGCGGACGAGGCCTGCTCGGTTGCGCCCTGCGAGAGCTGCTCGGCGCTCGCCGACAGCTCCTGGCTGCCGGCCGAGACGTTCTGCGCTGCGGTCAGGGCCTCCGAGACGATCTGCCGAAGCTTTTCCACCATGCGCTCGAGCGCGAGGCCCAGCGTGTCCTTGTCGGACAGCGGCTTGGCTTCGATCGTGAGATTGCCCTGTGCGATCTCGTTGGCGACCGCCGCAGTGGCATTCAAATTCACCGTCATCGCGTTCAGCGACTTGATGAGGTCGCCGATCTCGTCGTTGCTGGAGGATTCGATCTTGTGGCTGAGATCGCCGATCGCCACCGCGTCGGCGAGGCCGACGGCCTGCGCCAGCGCCCGGCTGATGTTGAGCGCGATCCAGGTGGCAGCGACCATCGCGATCAGAAGCGAAGCGATGACCAGGCTTATCAGCAGCATCTCGGCGCGCGCACCGTCCTGCTTGGCCTGCTCGGCCTGCTCGGCCATGTTATTCCTGACGTTCTTGATGTAGCCGTCGGCAGCCTCCAGCGCGTCCGCGACGACCTTGCGGCCGTCATGCATGGTGCGGTCGAGGGCCTTGACCTTGTCGGCCTTCGCAAGCCTGACGGTCTCGTCCTGATAGGCGTTCAGCTTGGCGAAAGCCGTGGAGAAATTGTCCATCAGCTTCTTGCCGGACTCGCTTGCCTGCGTGTGGATCTCGTCTTTGGACTTGGCGAGCGCTTCGCGGTTCTTGGCGAGGTCGGCCACGAACTGATCGTATTCCGCATCGGTCGCTGCGAGGATTGAGTTCTTCTCGGCCCGCACGAGGAGCAGGACGCCTTCCTTGAGCTCCGCGGCCTTTTCCATGCGGCCGGCACGGCTGACCAGAAGCTCGGTGGTGCCGACCATATCCGCAAGCTTCATGTAGCCGACCGCGCCGGCGATCATGGAGAGCAGAATGACGACGCCGAAGGCGCTGGCAAGCTTGGCTTTGACGGTGAATCTCATGTCAGTCTCGTTGGTTCGAATTGGGGTGCTTACGCTTGACCACGCTTCACACTTGCAAACTCAGGCGGCGCGCGGCGTATCCGCGGTCGCGTTACGTCCTTCCGGGATCTCGTCATGCGCCATCAGCTTGGCGAGATCGAAGATGACGACGAATTTCTCGCCCTTGCGGCCGATGCCGGCGGCATAGTCGGACTGCCATTTGCCACCGACCTCGGGAATGGGCTCGATCGCCTGCTCGTCGATATCGGTGACCTCGAACACGCAGTCGGCAACGAAGCCGACGCCGACCAGGCGATCCTTCATCGGCACGTCGAGGATGATGATGCGGGTGGCTTCGGTCGCCGCCACGCTCGGCAGGCCAAGCTTGGTCCTGAGATCGACGATCGGGTAACCGCTTCCGCGCACGTCGATCATGCCGAGCAGGAAGTTCGGCGCATGCGGCAGGCGCGAGATCGGCCGCATGTCGAGAATTTCACGGACGTTGCGGATGCTGATGCCGAACGTCTCGCCGGCGAGCCCGAGCGTCAGATATTGCGAGGTTGCGGCCATTGCTACAGTCCAGGGTCCGATGGTTCTTGGGTTATGATCAGCGCTGAAACTCGGCGTCGCGATCGTCCTCGCCGTCATGCATGTCGAACGCAAAGCCGCCGCCGTTCGCCGCCTTGAGCGTACGGGCCGGCTTGCGGGCCGGAGCGGGCTTCTTCGCGCCACGATCGGCCGCAGCCATGGTTGCGGCCTTGGCGCGGAGCTGGCCGACCGCGCGGTCGATCGGCGCGGGCGCGGCCCTTTCATTCCGGGTGGCCTGCTCGATCCGGAAGAACGAGATGGTTGACTGGAGCTGCTCGGCCTGCGAGGCGAGCTCTTCGGAGGTCGATGAGACCTGCTCGGAGGCGCTGGCGTTCTGCTGTCCGACCTTGTCGAGCTGCTGAATGGCCTGGTTGATCTGCGAGGATCCGACGTCCTGCTCGCGGCAGGCGGCGGTGATCTCCTGGACCAGTTCGGCGGTCTTCTTGATGTCCGGCACGAGCTTCGACAGCATCTCGCCGGCTTCCTGGGCAACCTTCACGGTCTCCGTTGACAGCGTGCCGATTTCGGCCGCGGCCGCCTGGCTACGCTCGGCGAGCTTGCGCACCTCGGAGGCAACCACCGCAAAGCCCTTGCCATGCTCGCCGGCGCGCGCGGCCTCGACCGCCGCGTTGAGTGCGAGCAGGTCCGTCTGCCGCGCGATTTCCTGCACGATCGTGATTTTCTCGGCGATGGTTTGCATCGCATTGACGGCGCGGCCGACGGCGGCACCACTGGCTTCGGCGTCCTGGGCCGATCGCGCGGCGATCTTCTCGGTCTGGTTGGCGTTGTCGGCGTTCTGCTTCACGTTCGAGGCCATCTCCTCCATCGAGGAGGAAGCCTCTTCCGCGGACGAGGCCTGCTCGGTCGCGCCCTGCGAGAGCTGTTCGGCGCTGGCGGAGAGCTCCTGGCTGCCGGCGGAGACGTTCTGCGCGGCGGTGAGCGCTTCGGCGACGATCTGCCGGAGTTTCTCCACCATCGCGTTCAGAGACCTCACGAGATCGCCGATCTCGTCGTTGCTCGCCGAGGGAATGGTCTGGCTGAGATCGCCCTCAGCCACCGCGCCGGCAAGACCGACCGCACGGCCGAGCGACCGGCTGATCGAGATCGAGATCCACAAGGCAGCGCCGATCGCAACCATCAGGGAGACCCCAAGGAGCGTCATCAGCATGAACTGCGCCTGATGGCCTTCGTCCTTCGACTGAACGGCCTGGTCGGCCATCTGCTTCTTGGTGTTCTCGACATAAGCGCCCATCGACTCGAGCGCATCGTTTACAATTTTGCGCCCCTCGTTCATCGAGCGTTCGGTCGCCTTGACCTTGTCGGTCTTTGCAAGGCGGATCGTCTCTTCCTGATAGGCGTTCATCTTGGCATAGGCCACGGCGAAGCCGTCGAGCAGTTTCCTGCCAGCCTCGCTCGCCAACGCATAGACTTCGTCCTTGGTCTTCAAGGCGCCCTCGCGGCGCTTGGCAGCGTCGGCAGCGGCCTGCTCGATCTCGCTGTCATTACCGATGATAGCGTTCTTTTCGGCGCGAAGCTGGACGAGAATGTCTTTCTCGACCTCCATCGCCTTTTCCATGCGCTTGGCGCGCAGGACCATGCTGTCGGCGGTCGTCATCATGTCGCCGAGCTTCATGTAGGCGACGCCACCGGCGACCATGGACAGGACGATGACCAGACCGAACGCGCTGGCAAGCTTTGCCTTGACCGTGAATCTCATCTTCAGCCCCTAACTCCGATCCCGCCCACGGGACCTCGTTCAATTCAGGATGCGTTCCATGTTGGGAACGATGACGAATTCCTCACGCCACTTGGCGATGAAGCGAATGAACTCCGGCTTCCAGTGCATGCCGACGCGCGGCGTCTGCTGCACGTGGGCCTGCGAGATCTCGGTGACCTCGTAGACCTTGTCGGCGGTCACGCCGACCAGCACCGGCTCGTTGTCGAGCTCGATCTCGATGACGACGATGCGCGTATCGGCCGAATCCTCGGTCTGCGGCATGCCGAAGCGGATGCGCAGGTCCGCGAGCGGAATTACGTTGCCGCGCACGTTGATCACGCTGGGAACGAAGGACCGCGCACCGGCCACCTTGGTCACCGGAACCGGATCGATGATTTCGCGCACGAGGCCCGCGTCGAGCGCAAACTTCTCCCCGCCGAGGCCGATCATCACGACCTGCATCGCGTCGGCCTGATGCTCGCCGACCAAACCATCGTTCATCATGCCGCCTCGCTGATGTGCTGCTTCTCGACCTTCGACTGCGCCAGCGTGACGAGCTGCGCGACATCGAGGATCAGCGCCGCCGTGCCATCACCCAGAATGGTCGCGCCGGAGAAGATGGTGACATCCGAGTGCAGCTTGGAGAGCGACTTGATCACGGTCTGGTGGTTGCCGATGATCTGGTCGACGACGAGACCGACGCGGCTCTCGCCGGTCGAGATGATGATCGTCTTCTGGTGGCGGTCAGGCGTGCCCGACGCAGACATGATCTCGCGCAAGCGCAGGAACGGCACGAGATTGCCGCGCACGTTGAGGAAATTGCGACCGCGTGAGCGTTCGTCCTCGGCCGTGAGCTCGACGCATTCTTCTACCGCCGACAGCGGGATGATGTAGCGACCCTCACCGACGCGGATCAGGAGACCCTCGATGATCGCGAGCGTCAACGGCAGGCGCAGCGTCACAGTGGTGCCCTGGCCCGGCTTCGTCGTCAGGTCGATCGAGCCGCGCATGTTCTCGATGGTGCGCTTGACCACGTCCATGCCGACGCCGCGGCCGGACAGAGCCGAGATGGTCTGCGCGGTGGAGAAGCCCGGATGGAACAGGAACTGGTGGATCTCGTGATCGGAGAGCACGGCACCGGCCGCGATCAGCCCCTGCTCTTCCGCCTTTGCACGGATGCGCGCGGTGTTGAGGCCGCCGCCATTGTCCTTCACGGTGACGAGCACCTGCGCTCCGGAATGGACCGCGGCGAGCTCGATCCGGCCTTGCTCGGTCTTGCCATTTGCGGTGCGGGTTGCGGTGTCCTCGATGCCGTGGTCGATGGCGTTGCGGATCAGGTGGACCAGCGGATCGGCCAGGCACTCGATCATGGTCTTGTCGAGTTCGGTGTCCTCGCCTGTGGTGACGAACTCGACCGGCTTCGACAGATCCCGCGACAAATCATGGATCAGCCGGCGGAAGCGGCCAAACAGCGAGCCGATCGGCACCATGCGCGCGCCCATCGTGGTGTCGCGCAAGCTGGAGGCGAGACGTTCGATTTCCTCGGCGATCATCTTGATCGAGAGGTCGGAACCGGAGGCGGCGAGCTGGGTCAGCCGGGCTTGCGCAATGACGAGCTCACCGACCCGGTCCATCAGCTCGTCGAGGCGCTCGGCCTGGACGCGGACGGTGGCGATGCCGCGATCGTCGCGCTTGCTCTCGGGCTTCGGTTCCTGCTTTGATTCAGACTTTGATTCAGACTTGGATTCAGATTTGGGCTCCGCCATTGCGACGGGCGGCGCGGCGACCGGCGCCACGGCAGCCTCGACCACCGGCGCGGCCATCTCGGCCACCGCGGCCGGTTCCTCGTCGAGCAGCTGAAATAGCGGCATCGGCGCGGGCGCCGCGACTTGCTCCAGCGGCGCGAGCGTGAGCTTCATCTCGTCCTGGACGAACATGAAGACGTCGTCGATCGCGTCCTTGTCGCAGGCCGCGTGCAGCTTGACGTCCCACTTCAGATAGCAATCTTCCGGGTCCATCTCGTCGAGGAACGGGATGCCGTCGGTGATCGGAACGACGAAGCAGGGGCCGAGCTTGCAGAGATCTTCCAGCAGATCGAGCGGGTTCGAGCCGTTGCGCAGGATGTGGGATTCAAATTCCAGATGGAGGTGCCAACCGGCCTGCTTGCTCTCGATCGGCGCCAGCGGCGGTGCTTCCACGATCGCGGCGACTTCAGCGGCAGGCTGGTCGAACGCGACGAAGCGCTTGAGGTCGTCGAGGATGCCGTCGCCGATGATGTCGTCGGTCGACTGCGGATCCTCGATCAGCGCGCGGATATAGTCCTTGGCGGCGAGCGCAACCGTGATCAGCTCCTGGGTCGGCTTGATCTCGCCCTTGCGGACGCGGTCGAAGGCGGTCTCGAATTCGTGGGTGAAGGAAGCGACTTTGTCGAAGCCGAACATTGCGCCCGAGCCCTTGATCGTATGCAGGGCGCGAAACGCGGAATCGACCAGCTCGCGGTCGTCGGGACGCTGGCCAAGGTCGAGCAGGGCCCCTTCCAGGACCTCGAACAGCTCGCTGGCTTCCTGGCGAAAGACCTCGGTCGGGTCCATCGCACTCATGCACGCACCAGCTTGGCGACGACGGCGAGCAACTGCTCGGGCTTGAACGGCTTTGTGATCCAGCCGGTGGCGCCGGCGCTTTTGGCTTCCTGCTTCACCATGTCGTTGGACTCGGTGGTCAGGAACACGATGGGCATGCCGACCGCGCTCGGCAGCTTGCGCAGCGCCCGGATCAACTCGAGCCCGTTCATGACAGGCATATTAAGGTCGGTGATAACGAGGTCGAGCTTGCCGGCCTGCGCCTTGGCGAGCCCCTGCGCACCATCGCCGGCCTCGATCACGCTGTGACCGGCCGGCTCGAGCACGACCTTGATCATCTGCCGGATGCTTGGGGAGTCGTCGACGGTCAGAATCGTGGCCATTAGGTGCCATCTTTCTTTTGCGGGAAGTGCTGATCGATCATCGCCTCGCTCGCGAAACCGGCGCGGCGAAGGGTGTTGCGCAGAGACTGGGAGAATGAGGTCAGGACTACCGGACGGCCCTGGGCCTCGCCGGTCTTGGCGGTCGATAGCAGGAGCTGGATCGAGGTCACGTCCGCCTTGTCGACGCTGGAGCAGTCGATCTCGAGCCGGTCCTGCCGCCCGAACGCTTCGCGGATCAGGTCATAGACGTTGCGGATCGCGGCGATGCTGCAATCTGCAGGCAGCCGTAGGGACCACTTCGGCTCAGTGACATCAGACGACATTCGTCCCCCAAACTTCCAGGGATTCGCTGCACGCATGGCGCGAATCCCGCGCGACGACTATTCGCGGAGGAGAGTGTGCAAACCCCTAATGGCTTCCACCGTACAACTACGGGTCACAAACCGAAAAACCTCGCGTATGCATGCAGACATGCATGGCCCGCCCAAATCTCATGCGCCAAGCGCAACCTTGAGGCAGTTGGCCACGGATGTTTGCTCCGCGTTAAATCGCACGGGCTATTCGTTGAGGTCATGCCTCGCCATCCGAACGAGCCCGGCCGCCGATGCTGACCCAAGCGCTTCTGGTTGATGACAGCCGCTCCGTCCTCAATTTCCTGAAACGGCATATCGAGGCGGAAGGCCTGGTCGAGGCCACGACGTTCCTCGATCCGGTGGACGCGCTCGCCTGCGCGCGCGAGCGCGTGTTCGATCTCGTGCTGGTCGACTACGAGATGCCGCACATGGACGGCATCAGCTTCATCCGCAGCTTCCGTACCCTGCCCGGCTGCGTCGACGTCCCGATCGCGATGATCACCTCGCGACAGACTGATGACGTCAAGATGGAAGCGCTGCAGGCTGGTGCAACCGATTTCCTGCCCAAGGCACCGCAAAGCGTCGAGATGACGGTGCGCCTGCGGAATTTGGTTCAGCTTGGTGCAGCCGTACGCAAGCTCAACGATCGTGCCGCGCATCTGGCCAGCGAAGTCGCGGCCGCAACACGGAAGCTCGGCGAGCGCGAGGAGGAGATCATCCTGCGGCTGGCGCTCGCGGTCGAGTACCGCGACAACGACACCGGTGAGCACACGCTGCGGGTCGCCCGATACAGCCGGGTCATCGCCGAACAACTGGGCCTGTCGCCCCGGCTCTGCCGCGACATCTATCTCGCCGCGCCCCTGCACGACGTCGGCAAGGTCGCCATTCCCGACAACATCCTCCTCAAGCCCGGCCGGCTGACCGATGAGGAGATGGCGGTGATCCGCACCCACGCGACGATCGGCGAGAAGATTTTGGCGGATTCCAGTTGCGAGCTGATCCAGCTCGGTGCGCAAATTGCCGCAGGCCATCACGAGCGCTGGGACGGCACCGGTTATCCGAATGGCCTCAGGGCGGACGCGATTCCAGTCGCCGCCCGCGTGGTCGCGGTCGCCGACGTCTTTGACGCCTTGACGACGCGGCGACCATATAAAGAGCCGATGCCGCTCGAGGTCGCGCGCGACTATCTGGTCGAGAATCAGGGACGGCAGTTTGACCCCGCCTGCGTCGAGGCCTTTCTGTCGCGCTGGGATGAGATCGTGGAAATCGCCGGCGGGCGGCGTGGGACGCTGTTGCAGAAATCCGAGGCTGCCCTCTTACCCATTATAGAAGGCGTGACCGGGGGCTGTCCGGACCAGGATCGCTCGCCCGAGGCCGCGGCGGTCTGACATTGCGCGTCGAGTAACGGTCTGCTTCAGCTCCGTTTTCTGCCATCACGGATTTGAACCTCTTCCTGCTAGAATGCACCAATAACACGAGTGACTCTGGTCACACTTGCCTGTGCCATCCGCTGCTAAGCCTTGGACCAGGACGGGGATCAGTCGCGTATCGTTCGAATTGGATGAGAGAGCCCATGAGAAGCCTGATCGGCGCCATTGTCGGCATGTTTTGTCTTGCGGCCCCCGCCGTCGCGGAGACGCCGGCCGCGATCGTCGAGGACGTTCAGGGCAAGGTCGACGGTATCGAGTTCATGGACTATGTGGCGCCCGGCAAGATCATCAAGCTTGGACCGAAGGCGGGCATCACGCTCAGCTATCTCAAATCCTGCCTCCGCGAGACCATTAGTGAAGGCGTCGTCCTGGTTGGCGCCGAGCAGAGCACGGTGCAGCTCGGCAACGTGCAGCGCGTCAAGGTGCCCTGCGACGCCAATGCGGCGCAGCTCTCCGAGCGCGAGGCGAACCAGAGTGCCGCGACCACGTTCCGCACCATGCGATCCGATGCCAAGGGCGCGCCGGCAAAGCTGGCGACGATCTACGGCACAGCCCCGCTGATCCAGGCCAAGAGCGGCAGCACGCTGGTGATCGAGCGCACCGACGGCAAGGAGCCCGCGATCAGCGTGCCGCTCAAGAGCGACATCATGGTCGGCGGCAAGTTCTATGACCTTTCCAAGGCCGGGAAGTCACTGACCCCGGGCGGCACCTATCTCGCAACGCTGGGCGCCAAACGTTATGCCTTCCAGGTCGACGCCAGCGCCACCTCGTCACCGACGCCGATCGTCGGTCGCCTGCTGCGGCTCGAATAGACGGCCCGCGTCGACGCGATGCGGCGGATCGGCAGGCGGGACATCGTTGCGGCGATCCTGATCGGGCTCCTAGCGGGCGCGGTCTTCACGTCGCCGCCACTTCAAGCGCTGCAAGGTCTCTCGCTCGACTTCCTCACGGCCTTGCGCGGCAAGCTCGTCGGCGACCGCCGCGATCCCGCGACATCGCCGGTTGTCGTGGTAGCGATCGACGGTGAGACTTACGACACCCCGCCGTTCAAGGGATCGCCGACGCAGACCTGGACACGCGAAATCGGCCGGGTGCTTGGGAGTATCACGGACGGCGGCGCCAAGGTGATCGGCTTCGACGTCATCTTCAAAAACTCGATCGAGCAATCAGAGATTCCCTTTGGCGACGCACCGCTCGGCACCCGCATGAAGGGATTTGACCGGGACTATTTGATCGCGCTGCGGCGGCTCTCCGACAGCGGCAAGCTCGTGCTCGGCGAGATCCTCAGCAACGACCAACCGGACAGGCCCGACCGCGCGCAGCAACTGGCGGTGAAAAACAACATCCGCGCGCTCAACGTCCATACCGACCCCGACGACGTGATCCGGCGGATGCCGCTGAGCTTTTTCATCGATGGCAAACTGGTCCCTGCGATGGCCGTCGAGCTTGCAGCACGCGCGCTCGGCGCACAGGCCGAGACCGCACCGTCCGGCGCAACGATGTTGTCCGATTATACCATCCCGAGCGCAGTGCCTAACGCGCTGACGCTCAACTTCCGCGGCATGGGCCGCGACGTGCCGACCTATTCCTTCGCCGACCTGCGCGCCTGCGTCGAGAAGGGCGACCGCGACTTCTTCCGCCGCGCCTTCGACGGCAAGGTTGTGCTGCTCGGCAGCATCCTCACCTTCGACGACCGCAAGCTGACCTCGATGCGTCTGTCCGGCGGATACGACGGGTCGCCGGCTGCACGGTGCGCCCTGCCCGCGCCGGGGAGCACCGCGCAAAGGGCCCGCAGCGACATTGCCGGCGTTTTCGTGCACGCAACGGCGGTCCGAAATCTCATGGAACGCGACGGCGTGGCCGAGCTCGGCTTTCCCCTGCGGACGATTTTGACGATTGTGTTCGCGGCGATCATTGCCTGCGCGGCCTGCGTGCTTGCTCCGAGTGGCGCCGTGATCACCTGGCTCGTCCTCACCGCTGCTTACACCGCAATGGCCGTCGGCGCCTTCGTCCATGCATTGGCGCTGCCGCTGACGGAGCCTGCGCTCGCGAGCCTTACCGCGCTCGCGATGACGATCGGCTACCGCTTCATGCTGGCCGATCGTGACGAACGTTTTCTGCGCAAGAGCTTCGCGTTCTACCTCGCGCCCGAGGTCATCGACACCATGGTCGCGTCCGGCAAGATGCCGGCACTCGGCGGCGAGATGCGCTATGTCACCATGTTCTTCTCTGACCTCAGCGGCTTCTCCTCCATCGCAGAGACGATGACGCCGGGCGAGCTGGTGACATTGATGAACGAATACCTCTCCGCGATGACCGATATCATCGAAGGCCATGGCGGCTATGTCGACAAATATATCGGCGATTCCATCGTTGCCATGTTCGGTGCGCCGGCAGACGATCCCACCCACGCGCGCAATGCGGTCCGCTCCGCGCTGAAGTGCCACGAGAAGCTGGCGGAGCTCAATGCCGGCAACCCCGCCTTCGCCGGCCGCGGCCTGTCGCACCGCATCGGACTCAACAGCGGCGAGGCCGTTGTCGGCAATATCGGCTCCCGCCGCCGCTTCAACTACACCGTCATGAGCGACACCGTGAACGTCGCCTCGCGGCTCGAAGGCGCCAACAAATATTACGGCACCGCGATCATGGCTTCGGAGGCGACGGTCGCGCAGACCGGCGACGCCTTCGCCTGGCGCGAGCTCGATGCGATCAGGGTGTTAGGGCGCGGCGAATCGATCCGAGTGTTCGAGCCGCTGGCCGACAAGGGCGCGGAGAGCGTCGAGCAGAAGAAGGTAGCCGCGGCTTACGCGGAGGGGCTCGCATGCTGGCGCGCGCGGGAGTTCACCAAGGCAGTTGGCGCGTTCGAAGGTACGGCAACGCTCGATCCGGCGTCAGCGCTGTTCGCGAAACGCGCGCGGCAATACGCCTCCAACCCACCGTCGTCGGATTGGACTCCGGTCAATACGCTCGAAGGGAAGTAGCCGCGCTCGCTCTTACCCCCCTCCAGGGGAGGGTAAGAGTGCGGCAGTCGGGCCCTAGAACGACAGCCCCACATAATTCTCCGCCAACAGGCGCTGCGCCGTCTCGGACGAGAGCAGATACTCCAGCTCGGTCTGCTGAAGCCGATCCTCATACTCGGAACGGTCGGGGAAGCGATGCAGCAGAATCGTCATCCACCACGAAAAGCGCTGCGCCTTCCAGATCCGCGCCAGCGCCTTGGCCGAATAGCCCGCAAGGCCGGAATCGTCGCCGTGCTGATAATGCGCGAGCATGGCATGGTAGAGATAATAGATGTCGGAGGCAGCGCTGTTCAGCCCGCGCGCGCCGGTCGGGGGCACGATGTGGGCGGCATCGCCGGCGAGAAACAGGCGACCATAGCTCATCGGCTCGGCGACGAAGCTGCGCAAGGGCGCGATGCTCCTCTCGATCGAGGGTCCCGTGATCAGGCGGCCAGCGACCTCCTCCGGGAGGCGGTGCTTCAGCTCGCTCCAGAACGCATCGTCCGACCAGTCTTCCGTCTTGTCTGTGAGCGGCACCTGGATGTAGTAGCGGCTCAAGAGCTGCGAACGCAGCGAGCACAGCGCAAAGCCGCGCTCGTGCTTCACATAGATCAGCTCCGGCGATACTGGTTTGGTGCGCGACAACACGCCCAGCCAGCCGAACGGGTAGACCTTCTCATATTCGCGCAGCACGTCCTTTGGAATCGACTTGCGGCTGACGCCGTGAAAGCCGTCGGCGCCGACGATGTAGTCGCAATCGACACGGACGGCCTCACCGTTCGAACGATACGTCACGTATGGCCGCTCCGAGGTCAGATCATGCGGCGTCACGTCCTCTGCATTATGCACGACCTTGCCGTCGAGACGGTCGCGCGCCTCGTAGAGGTCGCGCGTCAGCTCGGTCTGGCCGTAGACCAGCACCGTATTGCCGCCGGAATGCTTGTGCAGGTCGACATGGGAGAGCACGCCGTCATGGGCGATCTCGAACCCTTGATGGATCTCGCCCTCACGATCCATCCGCTCGCCGCATTGTGCCTCGCGCATCAACTTCGCGAAGCCATGCTCGAGCACGCCGGCCCGGATGCGGGCCAGCACGTGGTCGCGGCTGTATTTCTCCAGCACGACCGTGTCGATGCCCTTCAGGTGCAGGAGCTGGGACAACAGCAGCCCGGACGGCCCACCGCCGATGATGCAGACCTGAACTTTCATTTTTGCGTCCTCCCGTCGGTGCGTTTTTGCAGAATCTGCACGGCAAACCGATGGAGGCTTTCGCCTTTGTCTTGTACAATTCGAACATGAGAACCGCAGCCCCTGCCCCGGCGATCCGGGTCTACAACCTGTTCGGCGAGTCCGGCGACCTGCCCGATGTCGTGCATTGCGAGACGATCGCGTCGCGCTCGGTGCTGCATGACTGGACGCTGGCCGTGCACCGGCATGCCCGGCTGCACCAGGTGCTCTTGATCGACCGCGGCGGTGGCGAAGCGACGCTCGATGGGCGCGTGGTGCCGCTCAAGCCAATGCAGATCGTCAATGTGCCGGTCGGCCACGTCCACGGCTTCCGCTTCCTGCCCGACACCCAGGGCTGGGTGCTGACCATCGCCGCGGAAGTTCTGGACGAGGCGCTGCTTGCCGCCGAAGGCCTGCGCGGCGCGCTGTCGCGATCGGCCGTGGTGCGCGGAACGCCGCAGATCCGCGCCACCATGAAGCAGATCTTCGCCGAGCACGCCGCGCGCCATTTCGGCCGCGCGCATGTGCTGCGCGCCTTGTCGGCGGCCATGATCGGGCTTGTGGCGCGGGCGCTCGTGAGGGAGAGCGGCGGCAATGGCACCGCCGAATCCGGACTGTTCCGCCGCTTCGAGGCCCTGCTGGAGCAACAGCATCTGGAGCGCTGGACCGTGGCGGACTACGCCGAGGCGTTGTCAATCACGCCGACCCATCTCAACCGGGTGACGCGCGCGGCGACCGGCGACACCGCGTCGCACCTGATCCTCAACCGGCTGATCCGCGAGGCACGCCGCAACCTCGTCTACACCAACCTGCCGGTCTCGACGATCGCCTACGCGCTTGGCTTCGAGGACCCCGCCTATTTCAGCCGGATCTACACCGCCGCCACCGGCCTGTCGCCGCGCGCCTTCCGCGCGCAGCTCCATGGCGGCGAATAGAAGCTTCGATTAATCGGACTTAGGAGCTGAACCGTCGACGATAGTCCTGCGGTGCGGTCGCCAGCACGCGCAGGAAGCTCCGGCGCATGGTTTCCTCCGACCCGAAGCCGCAGCGCTGGGATATCCGCTTCACCGGCTGGCGTGTCTCCGAAAGCATCCGCCGGGCAGCCTCTACCCTCAGTCGCTCGATGGCGCGCAGCGGTGTTAGCCCGGTGGCTCTCGCATAGTGGCGGCTGAAACTGCGTTCGCTCATCCCGGCCTGATTGGCGAGCCTGGACAGCGAGAGGTCGCCAGCGAGATGTTTGCCGATCCAATCGTGCAGCGCGCCGAATTCGTCCTCGGCCGATTGCAGCGACAGCGCCTCGCTGAACTGCGCCTGACCGCCCGGCCGCTTGAGGAAGACGACGAGATAGCGCGCCACTGCAAGTGCGGTGGTGCGGCCCAGATCCTCCTCCACCAGGGCCAGCGCGAGGTCGATGCCGGCTGTCACCCCTGCCGACGTCCAGATCGTCCCGTCGTGCACGAAGATCGGATCGGGTTCCACGCGCACCGCGGGGAAGCGGCGCGCGAGCTCGGCACAATACGACCAGTGAGTCACCGCGCGCCGTCCGTCGAGCGCGCCCGATGCGCCGAGCAGAAATGCTCCGGTGCACACCGAGGCGACACGCCGCGCCTTCTTCACGCGCTGCCGCAGCCAATCCAGCAGCGCCGGATCGGCGGCGGCGAGGTCGACGCCCGGGCCGCCCGCGACCAGCAGTGTGTCAAGCCCGCTACCGCTGCGCGGAAGCGGGTTTGTTGCGATCTCCAACCCTGACGAAGCCGTCACGCGCGAGCGATCGTTCGCCACCACCCGAAGGACATAGGGCGCCGTTCCACCGGCTTCCACGATCTGCTCGTTGGCGGTCGCGAACACCTGGAGCGGTCCGGTGACGTCGAGCAACTGCACCGACGGATAAGCCAGCACTTCGATCACGCGCGCGGCGCCGCCCCGACCGGAGGGGGGAGCGGCGCGCGAAACGGAACTTGGCGAGAAACGAGGGGACTTTGGCATTTGCGCCACAGCGTGCCCCGTTAGGTTACGCCTGTCTAGCGTCGAATTGAGAGCAAACCCATGATCTCGCACGAGACGCATCTGCAAATCGGATCCTTGCTGTTCGACGGCCTCGACCAGATCGACCTCACCGGCCCTTTCGAGGTGCTGTCGCGCATTCCCAACGCGACCTGATCCAGCTCTACATGCAGTATGCGCCGGAGCCGCCGTTCGACAGCGGCACGCCGGAGCGCGCGCCCCGCGCCATCATCGACCAGGTGAGACGTGCCGTGGCCGATATCACCGCGCAACGGGAGGCGACCGCCCGGCGCGTCGCGGCGAAGCTCGGGATCGCCGCGTCCAATGGCTAATTCGCGAGACCTCACAATCGACCAACCAAAGGAGAGACCATGAGCACCAGGACATTTACGAAAGCCGCGCCGCCGGAATGGCTTCTCGCGATGTGGAAAGAGATCGACGACAAAACCTTCGGCAAGGGTTTTGACTGCTTCGCCGAAGACGCAATCTGCAATCTCGGCGTCGCCGACTGGCATGGGCGCGAGGCGATCCGCAACAATCTGCGGCAGTTCATCGACCGCGGCCTCACTGCACTGCACGACGTCGTGGAATACTGGGACAGCCCACAGCTCAAGATATTTCACGGCAAGGTCGCAATGCGCTTCGACGACCCCAACATCGCGCCGGTGCGACCGACGATGGTCCACTTCTTCTATATGGATGAAAAGGACCCCACCAAGGTCAAGCACTGGGTCGGAGCGGTCGGACCGACCGGATTCTAGCCGGCGCGTTGCCGAGGGAACCCGGCGGTGCAAGCTCCACCACGACAAGAAAGCCGGCCTCATCATCGGATGCGGCCGGCTCATTCCTGATCAGGTGAAGCAAACGTCGAAGAAGACGGCTTCTCCGGCCCCTAAAATTGATCGTGAAGGAATACACGATCTTGCCCGCGCGCTCGTCGTTCAAAAATCGAGGCGGCCATAGCCGGGATCAGGCCAATTTGGATCTGGCCCGCCGCTGTTTCCGGCCCATCTACCTACCTACGTATATGGCGTCCTATCCTTTGGATAGATGCCCTTTACCTCCGTACAATTGAGCCTCGAAGGCACACGCCTTAGGGTACCTGCATTCGGCGCCCCTGGCGCTGGTGGCATGGACCTCCCTGACCTTGGCGCAAGACGGCCACACCCTGTCCGGCCGTCTGCGCTATTTTTTCAGCAAGCCATCGGCGACTTGTGTATTTTCCGGCCGGCACACCGAGCCGACATACCGAGCCTTGGCGGCTGAACCTGCCGGCTTTCACGCGGAACTGGGGATTTGTGCATTATGTCTTCGTTTGAGAAGATCGCACTGTTCATCGATGGCTCCAATCTCCATGCCACCTCCAAGGCGCTCGGTTTCGATATCGATTACAGGCGTCTGCTCAGCGAATTTCACGGCCGAGGTGTATTGCTGCGGGCCTTCTACTACACGACCGTCATCGAGGATCAGGAATACTCGTCAATCCGCCCGTTGATCGATTGGCTCGACTATAACGGGTATACCGTCGTCACCAAGCTCACCAAGGAGTTCGTCGACGCCACCACCGGCCGCCGCAAGGTGAAGGGCAGCATGGATGTGGAACTCGCCGTGAAAGCGATGGAGCTCGCCGAGCACGTCGATCAGATCGTGTTGTTCTCGGGCGATGGGGATTTTCGTTCGCTGGTGGAAGCCGTGCAAGGCCGTGGCGTCCGCGTGACAGTCGTCTCTACGCTGGCCACCCAGCCGCCCATGGTCGCCGACGAGCTGCGCCGGCAGGCGGACATCTTCATTGACTTGGCGGAACTGAAGCCAAGAGTGGGGCGCGATCCGGCAGAACGGCCGGGATCGCGCGAAATGCGTCAACAACCACTGCAATTCACCGCGCGCGGAGCGATCAATCGAGGTGACCGGGTGGAATGATCCTATAGGACGAGGTCGGATCGTCAGACGTCGAAGAACACCGTCTCCTCCGGCCCCTGCAAATTGATCGTAAAGGAATACACGACCTTGCCGGCGCGTTCGCTACGCGTCGCGATCAGCGTCTTGCGGCGCACCGGCGGCTCAATCAGGTTGAGCACAGGATCGGCGGCGTTCGCAGTCTCTTCATCCGAGAAATAGAGCCGCGTGTTGAGCCCGATATTGATGCCACGCGCGACGATCCAGACGTTGATGTAAGGCGCGCATTTGCGGCCCGCCTTGTCGATGATGGCGCCCGGCTTGATGGTCTCGAACGTCACCAGCCCGCTCTCGAAATCGGAACCGGCGCGGCCCCAGCCGCGAAACTCTTCGTCCAGCGTGCCGGCAGAACGATCGGCCGGATGGTTGTAGCGGCCGGCCGCATTGGCCTGCCAGATCTCGAGAAGAACGTCCGGCAGCGGCGTACCGCTGCCATCGAGCACCCTGCCTTCGAGCGTGATGCGCTCGCCCTGCGTGTTCGGCGTCACCAACACGTTGGAGAAGTTCTTCTCAAAGATGTCGAAGCCGGCCATCGCCGGGATCAGGCCGATATGGACGTAGGGCCCGGCAGTCTGCGAGGCGGTTTCCTTGAGATAGTTGAGCGGCTGCGGCATGGCTCAGTTTCCCTCCGGGCGGTTCTCGAAATAGGTGGAGCGCTGACCGCGCAGCACGATGTCGAAGCGGTAGGCGAGCGAGTCGAACGGCGTCGAGGCGTTGAGGTCGAGCGGCGCCACGAGGCGATCGAGCGCATCCTCGTCCGCGATCGTCGTCAGGATCGGGCAGACCGGGATCAGGGGATCGCCCTCGAAGTACATCTGGGTGATCAACCGCTGCGCAAAGCACGAGCCGAACACCGAGAAGTGGATATGGGCGGGACGCCAACTATTGACGTAGTTGCGCCAGGGATAGGGCCCGGGTTTCACCGTACGGAAATAATAGTAGCCGGTGTCGTCCGTCAGCGCGCGGCCGCAGCCACCGAAATTCGGATCGATCGGCGCCAGATAATTGTCCTTCCTGTGGCGATAGCGGCCGCCGGCGTTGGCCTGCCAGAACTCGACCAGCGTGTTCGGCACGCCGCGGCCGGTCTCATCGAGCACGCGGCCGTGGACGATGATGCGCTCACCGACGGGGTCGCCGTCCTTGGCGTAGTTGCGGATCAAATCGTTGTCGAGCGGGCCGAGATCGTTGTGGCCGAACACCGGCCCTGTGATCTCCGAGACCGAATTCTCGATCGACAACAGCGCCTGGCGTGGCGAGCGCAGCACCGAGGATTTGTAGCCGGGCGCATGGGCCGGCGGGTGGATGGAGTGGTCGCGCTGGAAGAAGCCGCCGTCGCGCGGCGTGAACGGCTCGGGGCGGTTGAGGCGGGGATCCTGCAAGGCTGGCGCCTGGGCATTCATAGGCGTTGTCTCTCCCTCTTATCGGGAGATCATGAGGCCATCTATTCCACGGATAAATAGATCGATTATAATGAATTCCATGAAAGAAATCGATCATTTGGCGCTGGACGGCCACGCCCTCGAATTGTTCCTGGCCGTGCTGGAAGAAGGTTCGGTCACGGCAGCCGCGACGCGCCTCGGCCTGACGCAGTCCGCGGTCAGCCACGGCCTGAACAAGCTGCGGCGGATCGCCGGCGATCCGCTGTTTGCAAAATCCGGCCGCGGCATTGTCGCGACCGCCCATGCGCAGGCATTGGCTGCGAAGGCGCGCGCGCTGATCGACGAGATGCGCAGCTTTGCCGGCGGCTTCACGTTCGAGCCGGCGCTTGCGCAACTTTCGCTCACGATCGCCGCCAATGATTTCCAGCGCGACCTGCTGCTGCCCCGATTCTTCGGCCGTGTCGCAAAACAGGTGAAGAGCCTGAACCTGCGCGTGATCCCCTCGCAGTCGCCCTCGCCGGCGATGCTGCGCGAAAACCGCTGCGACCTCCTGATCACGCCGCTGCCGCCGTCCGGCGTCGACATCGTGCAGAAGCGCCTGCTGAGCGATCACTACGTCTGCTACTACGATCCCAAGGCGCGCGCTGCTCCGGCGAGCCGGAACACCTATCTCGCAGCGCGCCACATCACAGTGGTCTACACCGACAACGAGCGGCTCGACTTCGACCGCCGGCTTGCGGCCAACGGCTTCCACCGCGATATCGGCATTTCCGTGCCGAGCTTCTCCGGCGTGCCATCCTTCCTGCGCGGCTCGCGGATGCTGGCGAGCATGCCGAGCCTGCTGGCGTCTGGCGTGATGCGCGGCTTCGCGCATGTACACATTCCGCTCGCCTCGCGCACACGGACACTGGCTGAGCTGCCGATGTTCATGGTCTGGCATCAGCGCTATCAGAAGGACCCGGCTCATCGCTGGATCAGAGCCCAGCTCGAGAGTGTGGCCTCGGCGGCCGCGGGCGACTGACCGCGAGCCCGGCCCCGCGAAAGCCTGCCCCTCGCCAAACCCACTGGTTGTGCGCGGGCGGCCACGCTAGAATTCGTCCATGACCGTGACCGACATTGCAAGCCGGACCTACAATCACAGCTGGCGGCTGGATCCCATCATCCGCAGCCTGCTCGATACCGACTTCTATAAGTTATTGATGTTACAGATGATTCGGGAATCATACCCGAGTCAGCAGGTGACGTTCTCGGTCATCAACCGCTCGCGCCATGTGCGGCTTGCCGAGATCATCGACGAGGGCGAGCTGCGCGCCCAGCTCGACCATGCCCGCACCATCCGCTTCACCAAGAAGGAGCTGATCTGGCTTGCCGGTAACACCTTCTACGGCAAGACCCACATGTTCTCGGCGGACTTCATCCGCTGGCTTGCCGAATTCCGCCTGCCCGAATACGAGCTGCGCAAGGTGGAAGGGCAGTACGAGCTGCATTTCCACGGGCCCTGGACCCATACCACCATGTGGGAGATTCCGGCGCTCGCCATCCTCAACGAATTGCGCTCGCGCGCGGCGATGAAGGGGCGCGGCCGCTTCGAGCTCGACGTGCTCTATGCCCGCGCCAAGGCCAAGCTGTGGACCAAGGTGGAGCGGCTGCGCAAGCTGGAGAATTTGCGCCTTTCCGATTTCGGCACCCGCCGCCGCCACGGCTTCCTCTGGCAGCGCTGGTGCGTCGAAGCGGTAAAGGAAGGCCTGGGTCCGTCCTTCATCG
Organism: Bradyrhizobium sp. F1.4.3; assembly: GCF_040548375.1. Classification (NCBI taxonomy): domain Bacteria; kingdom Pseudomonadati; phylum Pseudomonadota; class Alphaproteobacteria; order Hyphomicrobiales; family Nitrobacteraceae; genus Bradyrhizobium; species Bradyrhizobium sp. F1.4.3. The sequence continues at coordinate 164,464 of NZ_JBEPRN010000010.1, read as the reverse complement.
GCACCTCCAACGTGCTGCTCGCGATGGACAACGATCTCGAAGCGATCGGCACCAACGCGCATGAGCTGCCGATGGTCGCGGCAGCGCTTGCCAAGGACGACGAGGAATTGCGCTGGGCGCCCTATCGCATCCTCGACCAGTGGCGCCAGACCTATGGCGGCAACCTCCTGATCGCGCTGCCCGACGCCTTCGGCACCAAGGCGTTCCTGCGCGATGCGCCGGAATGGGTCGCCGACTGGACCGGCTTCCGTCCCGACAGCGCGCCGCCGATCCAGGCCGGCGAGGAAATCATCAAATGGTGGGAGTCGAAGGGGCGCAGTCCCAGGGACAAGCTGCTCGTCTTCTCCGACGCAATGGACGTCGGCTCGATCGAGGAGACCTATCACCACTTCGGCGGCCGGGTGCGACTGTCCTTCGGCTGGGGCACCAACCTCACCAATGATTTCGTCGGCTGTCCGCCGGACGCCTCGATCAATCTCGATCCGATCTCGATCGTGTGCAAGGTCACGTCGGTCGACGGACATCCGGCCGTCAAGCTCTCCGACAACCCGGAGAAAGCGACCGGCATGCCCTCGGAGATCGAGCGTTACCTGCGCGTGTTCGGCGACGTTGGCCGGGTGCGCAAGCCGGTGCTGGTCTAGCCGCACCGGGCCGATTTCTCTCGATCAGGTAAACCGCGCCGGGCGAATTCGAGATGTCGGCTCACGGATGCCGTGCCAGTTCCGGTTCGGCGGTATTTGCAACGATCTGCGCCCATCCGTTTCACAACGTCTTCACCCTGCGATACAGGTCCCCACCCTTTTCAGGTCGAGTTAAGCAACTATCGCCTCTACTTGGCGTTGCAGGCTGAACGCGCCGCTTGGGTTGTTGACGATTGGGGATCGCCGGGTGTTTCGCAGGACCGCGACTGCAACGAAGGGGAGCAACTTCCTTCACGTGATCAAGCTTGTCTCGCCGTTCGTCGCAGTCGTCGTACTGCAGGCGGCGATCGCCGGATTCAGCCTCGACGTGATGTCCTCGGTCCGCGCCTATGTCGCGGGCGAAGCGATGTGGTCGCGGTCGCAAAAGAACGCCGTCTACTTCCTCAACCTCTATCTGCGCTCGGGCGAAGCGAGCCAGTTCGTGCAATACCAAGCCTCGCTCGCCGTCCCGATCGGCGACGAGTTCGCGCGCTGGGCGCTCGAGCGCGATCCGGTCGACGTCGAGACGGCCCGGATCGGCTTCCTGCAAGGCGGCAATCATCCTGACGACGTTCCGGGCTTGATCTGGCTGTTTCGTTATTTCAGCCGTGTCAGCTTCCTCCAGGAAGCGATCCGGGAGTGGGCCGCCACCGATCCCATGCTGCTGGAACTGAGTGTCTTCGGCGAGGTCATCCGGTCCGAGCTGAGGAATGGCCCCATTGAGGACAGCCGCCGTTTGAGCTTCCTGTCGTCGCGGCTCTCCGACCTGAACAGCCAGTTCACGGGACATGCCAACCGGTTCTCGACCGTCCTCGGCGAAGGTTCCCGCGCCATCAAGACGACGCTGACTTGCGTGAACATCGCCACTGCCGCGACGCTGATCCTGCTCCTGATCTTGCACACGCGGCGCCTTGTATCGCAACGTCAGGCGTTCGAGGATGCCTTGCATGCCGAGAAGGAGCGCCTTGCCTGGCAGGCCTCACACGACTGGCTGACCGGCCTCGCCAACCGCCGGGCCTTCGAGGCGCGCCTGCAAGGCGAGCTCGACCATGCCCGCAAAGGCTCGCTGGGCTTGATCCTGCTCGACCTCGACCAGTTCAAGAGCGTCAACGACAGCTGCGGCCATCTCGCCGGCGATCGGCTGCTGTGCCAGGTCTCGCGTCTCCTGCAACAGGATCGGCGTCCGCATGATCTGGTGGCGCGGCTCGGCGGCGATGAATTCGGCCTGATCCTGCCGCAGTGCTCGGCCTTCGACGCCGTCGATATCGCCGAACGGCTGCGCAAGTCGCTCGAGCTGTTCAGCTTCGCCTGGGACGATCGCTGCTTTGCAGTGACCGCCAGCATCGGCGTTGCCTGCATCGCCGACGGCAACACCACGCTCGAGCAGGCGATGCGTACTGCCGATGCCGCCTGCTATCGTGCCAAGGAAAACGGGCGCAACCGGGTTCAGGTCGACAGCCCGGGGCCGGACATCATGCTCGTCACGCCGCGGCAGCGCGAAGCTGCTCAGGCGTGAGACCGGTGGCGGTCACGAACCCTCGGACCGCCGTTCCTGCGCGTAACGCACCAGCGCCGCAAAGCGATAGATGCCGTGCACGAACTTGCCGTAAGGCATGGTGATGAACAGCGCAAACACTGCGCCAAGATGCAGCGCGAGCAGCGGCCCCATGGCGGCGGTCTCGCGCAGGAGCAAAAGCGCCAGGCCGGTAAGACCAGTGAGGAACAGCATGGCGATGAAGCCGACATCCATGCCGTAGCGCTGCTCATCGAGCAATTCAGGCGCGCGGCGCGATTTCGCGATGAACAGCCCGATCGGACCAACGATGAGGCCGATGCCCCCGAGCGTACCAAGCACGACGGGCAGATCCCACCATGGATACGGCGCCTCGCGGCCGAGCAGATAGTGATACAGCGTGGCGACCGAGGTCGCGGCAAAGCACAGCAGGAAGCCATAGAACGTCAGGTGATGGTAGAGCTTGCGCCGGTCGGTCGGCTTGTCGTCCTCGTTGTAGCAGCCGACGCCGCCGCCATGGAGATGGCGTAGCTCGCCGGCATCACGGATCGCCTGAAAGATCGAGCCGCCATCCGCGCGACCCCCGATTGGCGTGCCGATATCGCGCCAGAATGCGCGCACGCTCATCACCAGCGCCAGAATGGCGTAGAGGAACGCGGCACTGAACAGCGCGGCCATCGCGTTGTGTGGCATCAGTCTGTAGAACGCGCCGGGGCCGGTGTGGACGCCGAACAGCACGCTACGGTCGTTCAGGGCGGCGAAGCCGAGGATGAAGGCCGCCATGCTGAGCGCGGCGACGATGCTGATGACGAGGCCGTTGCGCGCAAAGGCGCCGGACAGCGCCTGCGGCCAGGCATAGGCCGCATAGGATTCGGCGCGCGCGACCGCGAGCGTCTGCGGAACGTTGACGTTGAATTCATGCGGCGGCGAGAACTGGCAATCGACGTAGCAGGCGCCGCAGGAGTGGCAGAGATTGGCGAGATAGTTGAGGTCGCCGTCGGAGAAGGCGCGACGCATCTCCATCGCCGGAAATACCGCGCACAGTCCCTCGCAGTAGCGGCAGGAATTGCAGACCGTCATCAGACGATCGGCCTCGTCCAAAATTCTAGTTCCGTGCATGTTTCGCTGCTTCCCGTCCTGCGATCCGCCCGAACACGCTGCCGATGGTCATGCCCATGCCGGCGGCGTAGCCCTTGCCGAGCACGTTGCCGGCCATGATCTCGCCGGCCGCGAACATGTTGGCCGACAGTTTGCCGTCAGCCATCAGCATACGCGCCTCCCTGGTTACGCGCGTGCCGAGATAGGTGAAGGTGATGCCGGGCCGGACCGGATAGGCGAGATAGGGCGGCGTCTCGATCCGCCGCGCCCAATGGGTCTTCTGCGGCGTGATGCCTTCGGTGCGGCAGTCGTCCAGAATGGTGTGGTCGAAGGTACCGGGCCGCACGGCGGCGTTGAATTCGGTGATGGTTTTTTCCAGCGCCGTCGGATCGAGCTTCAGCTTGCCGGCGAGTTCGACCACCGTCTGCCCCGCGATCGGCGGAAACAGCGTCGGCATGAAGCTCGTGACGACCGTTGAATCGAAGATGATGTAGGCGATCTGGTCAGGCTGCGCCGCGACCAGCCGGCCCCAGATCGCGTAACGCTTCGGCCAGATATCCTCGCCCTCGTCGTAGAAGCGCTGCGCGTGCTTGTTGACGACGATGCCGAACACGACGGAGTCGTGACGCGTGATGATGCCGCCGTCGAATTTCGGCGCCCGCGCGTCGATTGCGACCGCATGGCACTGGGTGGGATCGCCGACCTCCTGCACGCCCTTTTCGAGCAGCATCTTCAGAATCGAGCCGCGATTATAGGGCGTGCCGCGGATCAGGAAATTGTCGGCGGCCTCGCCCCAATATTGCTTCAGCCATTCGATGTTGGCCTCGAAGCCGCCGGCAGCCGCGACCAGCGATGTCGCGCGGATCTCGGTCTCACCGTGGATCGGCCGCTTGACGCGGGCGGCGAGGAACATGCCGTCCTCGATCACGAGCTCAGTGACCTCGGCGTCATATTCGACGTCGACGCCGAGCCGCTCGGCGGTCAGATAGAGCGCGTTCAGCATCGCGCGGCCGCCGCCGAGGAAGAAGGAATTGGTACGGCCGAGGCTGAGCGTGCCGCCGAGCGAGGGCTGCCAGCGCACGCCCTGCTCCACGATCCAGTTCAGGATGTCCTTGGATTCCCGGATCATGTGACGGGCGAGCAACTCGTCGGTCTGCCCGCCGGTGACGCGCAGCAGATCCTCCCAGAACTCCTCCTCGGTGTAGGGGCCGGTCAGGATCTCGGTAGCCGCGTCATGGGCGCAGCGCATGTTGCGGGTATGGCGGGTGTTGCCGCCGCGATAGAATTTTGGCGCGCCCTCGAGCACCAGCACAGACGCGCCGCCGCGCCGTGCGCTGATCGCCGCGCACAGCGCCGCGTTGCCGCCGCCGATCACCAGCACGTCGTATTTGCTGCTCATGCCGTCTGCCCGATGGGACGCCAAGTTAGAGACATTCTGCCCGCCAGCGGCCTCGGTCAATCAGTCCGCCATTGCGTACTTTTGTATACAAAGATATACAGATGCGGCGCAAGCGGCATCTCTGCATGGGCAGGATGCGCTTCGTGGTTACTGGAGTATGCATGGGTAAACGCCCGGCAAAGACAGGCGGATCGATCGATCGCGGCGCCGGCATTGCGCTCGGCGAAGCCGTGTTCCGGTCGCTCTGCGAGGCGCTCCAGGCCGGCAGCTACCGCGCCGGCGATCGCCTGCGCGAGGAAGAAGTCGCACAGCGGCTGAAGGTCAGCCGCACGCCAGTGCGTGAAGCTCTCGGCCGGCTCGCGGCGCGCGGCTTCGTCGAGCCCGCCGGCGGCCGCGGACTGATCGTCCGCAACCTCGACATTTCCGAGGTGCTCGAGCTCTATACCATGCGCGAGATCATGGAAGGCGCCGCCGCCCGGCTTGCGGCCGAGCACGCCTCTGCGCCCGAGATCGATTCACTCAGGGATATCGAGCAGGCCTTCATCGAGGCGACCGAGCACGATGCAGCCGAGATGGCAAGGCTCAACCGCGCCTTTCACGAGGCCATCTGCCGCGCCGCGCGCAACCGCTATCTGGATAATGCCTCAGGCGAGTTGCAGGACTGGATCGCCCTGCTCGGCGCCACCACCTTCACGGTGTCGGGCCGTCCCTCGACCAGCCACGGCGAGCACCAGGCCATCATCGAGGCCATCGCCGCGCGCGACGGCGACAGGGCCGAACAGCTCGCGCGCGCCCACATCCGCGAGGCGCTGCGCTGCCGGCTGAAATTGTTGCAGAAGCAGTAGCCGGATGACCCGGCCGATCAGGCCTCGAATACGCGCGTGAAAAGCCAGTAGCCGCCGAGCAGGCTGATGGCCGCCGACACGGCATAGACGAGCGTTGCCGCCCTGACCGGCTTCTCCCGATCAGTCGCGATCAGGCGGTCGAACAGGCCGAGCACCGGCAGAACGATCGCAACGATCGCGACTTGCCCGATTTCCACGCCGATATTGAAGGCCGCGAGGGCCGGCACGATCGCGTTCGTGGGCAGCCCGATCTCGTGGAGCGCACCGGCAAAACCGAATCCATGAATCAGCCCGAACAGAAAGGTCACGCGCCAGCGCTTGTCGATGTCGCGCGAAAAGAAATTCTCGACAGCCACAAACACGATCGAAGCGGCGATCGCCGGCTCCACGATGCGGCTCGGAATAACGACGAGATTCAATGCTGCCAGCGACAGCGTGATCGAATGAGCGACGGTGAAGGCCGTAACGATCTTGATGACGGGAACGAGCCGACGCGCCCACAATACGACCGCAATCAGAAAGGCGATATGATCGTAGCCGAGGAAGATGTGCTCGATGCCGGTAACGAGATAGCGTTGCACCGTCGAGGTCAGCGACGGCAACGGCGCCGACAGCGTGACGGTGGTATTGTCGGCGTCGAGCAGCGCCTGCGCCTCGCGGCCGCCCTGCGCGACAAGGACCACTTGGCGCGCAGTGGGGTCCTTCTCCGTCAGCACGTTGGAGCGGTAGATGATTTCGCCTGCGACATTGGCGCAGGAATATGTGCTGCGGAAGATAATGCCGTCGCCGTCTGCGGCGATCGTGGCATCACCGGCCGGGCACGCGGCGCCGCCGGCGCCCGTCACGGCAAGATGCCTATTCACATAGGCCAGGATCGACGGCACTGAGGCCGCCACCGCGGCGGGATCGACCGCGTCTTCGTTCGCGTCATAGACTTTCGTGCCGGCCAGCCGGTCGACGTCGCTGCCCTTGAGCGCGACCTCGACAGTCACGGTGCGATCGCCGGTCAGGGCCAGCCGCGCCGTCGACAGGTTGACCTGGTGGGCACACGCCGGCGCGCCCAGGCCGAGCAGCATCGCGGCCAGCAGCAGGACCTTCCTCCCCCTCACGATCCCGCTCCGACCGCGCGCAACAGCTCCGTCAACCGGCGCATCTCGAACTCGGCCACGGTGACGACCGCGCCGTCGGGGGCAAGACGCGCGTAGCGGTCGAGGCTGTCGGACGGTGCGCCGAATTCGAGCCTCGCCAGCGGCGCCGAGCTGTCGCGCAAGAAGACAAGCATGATGAGGCTCGGCAGGTTGAGCCCGTAGCGGGCGAGTTGCGAGGCTCCCGCAGTCCCAACGCGCGTCTCGACCGCAGTCGCATCAAAGGCGCGAAGCGCGGCGTCGATGATGCGCGCCTGCTCGGGATCGGCGGCGTGCACGACATTGCCGGCCGCATGGTTATGCTGGCTGAGATGCCGGAACCAGGTTCCGTCGGGATCGCGCTCGAAGCGGGTGAGCCTGCCCGCGAAGACGATCTCGAGCGCCCAGACCTGCGCCATCGACACCGGCAGCAACAGGCTCTTGCCGCGGCCGGCGAGACCGGTCTCGGTCTGACCGCGCAGCCGACGCGCCATGTCCGATGTGACGCGCCACTCCTCACCGACATGGCGAGGCAACAGGTAGACCGCGGGGCGCCCCGCGATCCGAACATAATGCGACGTGCTTGCCGGATTAAGCGCACCAAAGTTCACTGCGGTGGACGAGCCATCACCGGCCTCGATCACGCCGACAGTGACGGGCGGATCAAGTCCGAATGCGGCAAAACTCGTCGCCGTGAGCTCGCTGGCTGGAATCTCGCGCACGGGTCCGCTGACATTGACGAGCCGCAGCGCCGTCTCGAGATGCGACCCGAACTCGGCCGGCACGGCGCCATCCAGCCCTTCGATCGTCCATTCGCTGCCCTTGCGGAGCAAGGCGACGCCGTCACTGCCGGACCGGATCTCCACCCGCCGCACGTCCGCTGGCGCCGTTGTCACCAGCCCTTTCGGCGCAAACGCGACCTTGCTGCGCAGCTCCGGCCATTGCCCGCTTGCGATGAGCACACCAAGCAGCGCCACCAGGAGAGCAGCCAGCAGCGGCATCAGCCATTGGGCTTTTCCGCGCGTGGCCGCCTGCTCCGTCACCGCCGCCTCCACCACATCGCGATGCCGAACAGCGCCGTGCTCAGCGGCAACAGCACTTCCAGCGTGATGAAGGTGTCGCGCATCTGGCTGCTGGTCAACACGATCTCGGGCAGCTTGAAGGTCTGCGGCGCGACGCTCGGGGTGGCGTCGTCCTCGGCGAGCCAGCGCAGCAGCGCCAGCGACAGCTCGCCATCGGATACATAGGGGAAATATTCGTTGCTGGCGATCTTGCTGGTGCCGACGACCACCAGGCGGAAACGCTTGTCGGGCGATGCGCCGCCCGGCCAGGCACCTTCCAGCGCGACCGCAAGCGGCTGCGCGCCGCGCGCCGTGCCCGGCGCCTGCCCATCGGTGGCGGCGATGGCGGCCTTCGGCGAGCGCAGATAGCTATCCTGGCTGCTCGCCGCCAGCACGATCAGGCTCACCCCGGAAGGCGGCGCGGTGACCGCGATCGGCCTTGCCTGCGGAAACACGGTCAGCGCGAGACGTTTGGTGATCGGATGTGGCGGATAATAGGGCACCGCGACCTTGTCGGCGTCGGCGCGGAAATGATTGAGGGGATCGATGACGATGGCGGCCTCGGTCGACAGTCCAACCGGCTTCAGCAGCAGGCGCTCGAAATCGCCTTCGACCAGCGACAGCGGATCGAGCAGCAGCATCAGCCGGCCGCCGCCCTTCAGGTAATTGCCGAGCAGCGCAACCTCGTCGGCGGCGAAGGCCGTGCGCGGGCCGATGTCGGCGACGACGGAACAGTCGGGCGGAATGCTTGCCACGGTCGCCGTCACGATCTCGCGCATCCCGAAGCCGACCTGATCCAGGGCGAGCTGGAGCCGGTCGAGCTGTTCGGGCGCAGCTTCCAGCACGTCGCCGGCGCCAGGCGTCTCGTGCCCCCTCAGGGTCTCGACATGGCTGAAGTGGAAGTGAGAGGGAAGCGGGCGGAAGGTCTCGCCATGGCCGGTGACAAAGCAGACGGTCTCGACGCGCTTGCGCAGCACGCGCAGCGCCGCGTATCCAAGACGGGCGGGATCGGTGACGTTCTCGACCAGGACCTTGCGATCCTCGGCCTGCAACACCGCGGTGTTATAGGCGCGGACGCCGAGGTCGCGGGCAAGACCCGGCTCCTTGTCCAGATCGATGGCACGGAAGGCCAGCAGCGGATGGTTCCGCGCGGCGGTCTGGACCAGCTCCTTGACGTTGACCGCATTGGGATCACCGGCATTGTAGAAGTAGGTCAGCGCGAGCGGCGCGCGCAGCTGCGCGATCACATCGGCGAGCTGTTGCGGCGGCGTGTTGCGCCCTTCCCGGCTGACGTCGAAATGCACGTCGTGACGATAGAGCGCGACATTGGCGCCGACCACGATGACGATGGCGCCGAGCACGATCGACGCATTTGCCGCCCACGCCGACCGGTGCGATCCACTGCCACGCAGGGGAAGCCGGATCGCGAGCACGAACAGCGCAAGCAGCACCAGGAAGCACGCGACGAACAGCAGGCTGTCCGACACCGTCTCGCCAAACCCGGCAAAGCCGAGCACGCCGGCGGCGACGGCACCGGCGGCCAGCGCGAGAAGAGCGATATCGGATCTGCCGGACCGGAGCATCGGCGCCCTCACCGCCGCGCCAGCGCGCGGACCGTCAACAGCAGCGTGAGCAGGGTGACGCTGAGGAAGAAGCCCACGTCGGACAGGTAGATCGAGCCGACGGCAAAGGGACGGAAATGAACCGAGAGCGACAGGTTCACCACCAGCGTGTCCGCCGGGCTCGGCAACAGCCAGCCGAAATTGTCGATGATCCACAGCAGCAGGAACGCGCTGAGCGACACCAGCGCGGCGATCACCTGGTTGGCGGTGAGCGCGGAGGCCAATAGCCCCGTGCCGACCAGCGCCGCGCCGAACAGCAGGAGACCAAGATAGCCGCTGTAGATCGGGCCGAAATCAGGATCGCCGAACCAGGCGAGAGCAGCCGCATAGGCGCCGGATAGCAGCAGCATGACCACGATCAGGCTCATCGCAGCCGTGAATTTTGCCAGCACGATGGCGACCTCGGAAACCGGCGCCGTCAGCAGCACCTCCAGCGTCTTGAGTTTTCGCTCCTCGGCGAACAGCCGCATGGTGATCAGCGGCGCGGTCAGCATGAACAGCACGAACATCTGGAAGAAGATGTGCACCATGCTGGACTGGTGGCTGAGAAACAGCGTGAGCGTGAAGCTGTAGCCCATGATCAACAGGAACACCGTCATCAGCACATAGGCGATCGGCGAGGAGAACAGCGCCGTCTCTTCCTTCCGGAGCAGGACTGCGAAGCTCTTCATGCGGCCTCCCTCGGCCGCCGGGTGAGATCGAGGAACACGCGTTCGAGATCGGGCCGCAACTCGGTCAACTCGCGAACCGGGATTTGAGCCGCGACCAGCGCGGACACCAGGCTGGCCGCCAGCGACGGACGCCGCTCCGCTTTGATCAGGACATGCCCGGCGCCGAGATCGGGATCGGCGACGACCTCGCGTACGCCGGCGATCTCCTTCGCCGCACCGCGCACAGCGTCGTCCGAGGCATCCGTCGACAGGCGGAACGTGAGGTCCTGCGAAACGTCCTTCAGCGCGTCGGATGTGAGCATCCGGCCCTCGAGCAGGATCATCACGCGCGATGCGATCTTCTCGATCTCGGGCAGGATGTGCGAGGCCAGCAGCACGGTGTGGCGTCCGGCCAGCGACCGGATCAGGTCGCGCACGGCAATCACCTGGTGCGGATCGAGGCCGCTGGTCGGCTCGTCCAGGACGAGAACCTTTGGATCGCCCAGCAACGCCTGTGCGATCGAAACGCGCTGGCGGAATCCGCGCGACAATTTGCCGGTCGAGAGTTTCATGACCCGCGCGAGGTCGAGCCGCTCGGCGGCCTGTTCGACCGCCGCTCTCGCCTGCGACCCATGCAGGCCCTTGAGGCCGGCCATGAAATGCAGGAACTCGCCCACCCGCATATGGTCGTAGAGCGGCGCATCTTCTGGCACGTAGCTGATGGCGCGGCGCACGCCGAGGGAATCCGCCACGACGTCATGGCCGGCGACCTCGATGCGCCCGGACGTCGGCACGAGATAGCCCGTCAGCATGCGGAAGATGGTGCTCTTGCCGGAGCCGTTCGGCCCGAGCAGGCCGACGATCTCGCCCGGCTCGATCGCAAAGGAGACGTCGGTGACGGCGCGCCGCGGCCCGTACCATTTCGTCACCTGCTGCGCCAAAACGACCGGAGGCATGGAGACTGAAAACACCCATCTGGCGTGGCGCGCTCCTGATAGCGAAGGGAGCACCGAACAGAATCCCGGGCTCAGGGCCCGGAATGAGTATCCGCGTGAGACAACCTGATGGCGCGACCGGTCACTCGTAGAATTCAGGCGAGTGCTTGTGCGCCTTGAACGTATCGGGGTCGTGCGCATAGATGATGTCGGCACCCTCGGTGTCGCGCATCCGCTTCACCCAGGCGTAGGCGTCGAGCATGCCGACGGGATCATAGACGCTGCCGATGCTGGGCAGGATGTCCTTGTCCAGATTCTCCTTGAGATAGACGGCGTCGCTGGTCAGCACCACGGTGCCAGTCTTCGGCAGCCGCACGACCATGATCTGGCTGCCCGGCGTATGCGACACAGCGCGGTGGATGAAGACGCTGTTGTCGCCGAACAGGTCGAGATCGCCGTCGAGCTCGATGCTCTTGTATTTTGAAGGCATGCCGCCGCCGACGCTATTCCTCAGCATGGCAAAATCGTCGGAGATGAAGAAAGTGGCGTAGCCCGGCGCCGGCCAGAACGCATTCCGGATCTCGTCGCGCTGAAACACGAAGGTCGAGTCCAGGAACTTGCCGATATTGCCGGCATGGTCGACATGGAAATGGCCGAGCACGACATATTTTATGTCGGAGGGCTTCACGTTGATCTTGGCGAGCTGGGCGTCGATCGCGATGTCCGGATCACGGCCCGGATCAAGCGCCTTCACGAACGGGCCCCAATAGTCAGGGTCCTTGATGATCCTGTCGTTGTTGCCGCAGTCGAAAAGAACGTCGCCCTTGGGATGCCGGATCAGGAAAAACCCGACGGGAATCTGGACCTTGCCACTACTTCCGTTCTGGATGATCGACTTGTCGAGATTGAGCGCTCCCGAGCTGAAGACGTAGAGCTTCATCTCCTTCGGCGGCTCGGCAGCCGTCGCTGCAGCGGACATAAAAAAAAGTCCTGCGGCCAACGAACCAAGGACCTTCGACGCACTGACCCGCATGTCGTCCTCCCTGTTTTTCGAACGCACTTTTTTTAAGCGGATAACGCATCCTACCATAGTCTAAGACGCTTGGGCAGATCTATGCACACGAGGGGGCGAATAAATTCAACCTGCGCGCAGCGCTCGCACAGCACCGCATTTTGCTGCACCGCAATTGCGTTGGAATCACGCGACGACGTCCGCCACAATCGCCTTCACGACGTCCCGCGCGTCACCCGGCTTGAGCCGCACCTGCAATCCGCGCTGGCCGCCATTGATATAGACCTGATCGTGCGCGAGCGCGCTCTGCTCGATCACGGTACGTACCGGTTTCCGCTGCCCGAACGGGCTGATGCCGCCGACCTTGAAGCCGGTGAGGCGCTCGGCCTCTGGCGGCTTCATCATCTGCGCGGCCTTGCCGCTCACAGCGGCGGCGAGCTTCTTCATCGAGACTTCCTGATCCGATGAGACGATCACGCAGACCGGCTTGCCGTCGACTTGCGCCATCAGCGTCTTCAATACGCGCACCGGGTCCTCGCCAAGCGCCGAGGCCGCCTGAAGGCCGATACTCTCGGCGTCGGGATCGTACTCGTAGGCGTGAACGGTGAAGGCAACACCGGCGGCCGCAAGCGCGCGCGTGGCTGGGGTGACTTTGGACATGCGTGATGTCTACCACCGTCATCGCGAGCAGCGAAGCGATGACGAGGTGGTTGCACATGCCCGCCACACACTCAGCCGTCGTCCCGGCGCAGGCCGGGACCCATAACCACAGGGAGTGGTTTGGCGAAGACTCGTCGTTCGGTACTGCAACCATCCGCTATCGACCGATCACGCGGTATGGGTCCCGGCCTGCGCCGGGACGACACTGGGGAGTTGGCTAGCGCCATCCCGTCAAAGCTACAGAAACCTACTCCGCCGCGTCGCGCATCTCGGCGCGCTCGGCCCTCGCGGCGCAGAACTTGAACTCCGGGATCTTGCCGAACGGATCGAGCGCCGGATTGGTCAAGAGGTTCGCCGCCGCTTCCGCGTAGCAGAACGGCATGAACACCATGTTCTCCGGCACGTCGCGGTCGGAGCGCACCTTGACCTCGACGGCGCCGCGGCGGGTCTCGATCCGAATGAAGTCGCCGGGCGCAAGCTTCTTCTTGTGCATGTCCTTCGGTGACATGAATGCGACCGCCTCCGGCTCGATCTGGTCGAGCACCTGGGCGCGACGCGTCATCGAGCCGGTGTGCCAGTGCTCAAGCACGCGGCCGGTCGACAGCACCATCGGATATTCGTCGTCGGGCACTTCGTCCGGCGGGATGACGTGGGCCGGCACGATCTTGCCGCGCCCGCTCGCGGTCGGGAATCCCGTGGTGAAGATGATCTCGTTGCCGGGCTTGTCCGGATCGTCGACCGGATAAGTGACCGCGCCTTCGCGCAGCAGCCGCTCCCAGGTGATGTTCTTCAGCGACGGCATCAACTGTGCCATTTCTGTGAAGACTTCGCCGGAGCCGGAATAATTCCAGGGCAGGCCCATGCGCTTGCCTATTTCCTGGATGATCCAGAGATCCTGCCGCGCATCGCCCGGCGGCTTGATCACCTGGCGGGCGAGCTGCACGCGGCGATCGGTGTTGGTGAATGAGCCGTCTTTCTCGGCAAAGGCCGACGCCGGCAGAATGACGTCGGCGTGGAACGCAGTCTCTGTAACGAAGAGATCCTGCACCACGAGATGATCGAGCATGGCAAGCGCCTGGCGCGCATGCTGGAGATCGGGATCGGACATCGCGGGGTTCTCGCCCTCGATATACATGCCCTTGATCTCGCCCGCATGGATCGCGTTGATGATCTCGACCACGGTCAGGCCGCGGACGGGATCGAGATCCTGGCCCCACAGCTTCTCGAAGGCCCCGCGCATGTCGTCGCGGCCGACCGGCTGATAATCCGGCAGGAACATCGGGATCAGGCCGGCGTCGGAGGCGCCCTGCACGTTGTTCTGGCCGCGCAAGGGATGCAGGCCAGTGCCGGGACGGCCGACCTGGCCGGTGATCAGCGCCAGCGCAATCAGGCAGCGCGCATTGTCGGTGCCGTGGACATGCTGGCTGATGCCCATGCCCCAGAAGATGATCGACGATTTTGCCCGCGCATAGGTCCGCGCCACCTCGCGCAGCGTCTGCGCCGGGATGCCGCAGATCGCCTCCATTTTCTCCGGCGTGAACTCCTTGATCTTCTCCTTGAGGTCTTCAAAACCCTCAGTGTAGCCGGCAATGTACTGATCGTCGGTCAGGCCTTCGGTGATGATCGTGTTGATCATCGCATTCAGCATGGCGACGTCAGAACCAGGCTTGAACTGCAGATGCTTCGTCGCATGACGCGACAGCGTCTGCCGGCGGGGATCCATGACGAAGAGTTTTGCGCCGTTCTTGGCCGCGTTCTTGATGTAGGTCGCGGCGACGGGATGATTTATCGTCGGATTGGCGCCGATCACCCAGATCACCTCGGCATCCATGGCCGCCGAGAACGGCGCCGACACCGCGCCCGAGCTCAGGCCTTCAAACAGCGCCGCGACCGACGAGGCGTGGCACAGCCGGGTGCAGTGGTCGACATTGTTGGAGCCGAAGCCGGTGCGCACCAGCTTCTGGAACAAATAGGCCTCTTCGTTCGAGCCCTTGGCCGAGCCGAAGCCGGCCAGCGCCTTCACGCCGTTGGTGTCGCGGATCTTGACGAGCCCCTTCGCCGCGATGTTGAGCGCTTCCTCCCACGACGCTTCGCGGAAATGGGTAAAAGGATTGGCCGGATCGACCTGGTCGTTGGAATCCTTCTTCGCATTCGGCAATCGCACCAGCGGCTTGGTCAGGCGATGCGGATGATGGATGTAGTCGAAGCCGAAGCGGCCCTTGACGCAGAGGCGGTTGTGATTGGCGGGGCCATCGCGGCCTTCCGCGTAGATCACCTTCTCGTCCTTGACCTCATAGGTCACCTGGCAGCCGACGCCGCAGAACGGGCAGAGCGAATCCACTTTCTTGTCGGCATAGGTGACGCGGGTCTGGTTGTCGTCGAGCATCACCGCCGGCATCAGGGCGCCGGTCGGGCAGGCCTGCACGCATTCGCCGCAGGCGACGCAAGTGGACTCGCCCATGGGATCGTCGAAATCGAATACGATTTTCGAGCCATGACTACGATAAGCCATGCCAATGACGTCGTTGACCTGGACCTCGCGGCAGGCCCGCACACACAGCCCGCACTGGATGCAGGCGTCGAGATTGACGCGCATCGCCGGATGGCTGGCGTCGGTCTCCCACCGCTCGGCGGCAGGAAAACGGCTTTCGGTGACGCCGGTGGTCTCGGCCCAGTGCCAGAATTTCGAATCCGGATCGTGCGAGGTCTCGCGCGCCGGCTGGTCGGCGACCAGCAGCTCCATCACCATTTTTTGCGCAGCAACTGCGCGCGCGGACTCGGTCTTCACCTTCATACCAACTGACGGCGTGCGCTTGCAGGATGCCGCCAGCACGCGCTCGCCCTCGATCTCGACCATGCAGGCGCGGCAATTGCCGTCGGGGCGATAGTCCGGCGCCGGTGAATAGCAGAGGTGCGGAATCTCGCGGCCCTGGCGCTGCGCCACCTGCCAGATCGTCTCGCCGGCATTGGCTTCGACCTGCTTGCCGTCGAGCTCGAACGTAATTCTGGTCATTCAGCCGCTTCCTTGAACTCGTCAGGGAAATATTTGATCACGGTGGCCAGCGGATTCGACGCCGCCTGTCCGAGCCCGCAGATCGAGGCATCGCGCATCGCCTGGCTCAATTCTTCCAGCAGCGCGCGGTTCCAGACCGGCTTCTGCATCAGAACCGCCGCCTTCTGGGTTCCGACGCGGCACGGCGTGCACTGGCCGCAGCTTTCGTCCTCGAAGAACTTCATCAGGTTCAGCGCCGCCGCACGCACGCTGTCCTTTTGCGACAGGATTACGATCGCGGCCGAGCCGATGAAGCAGCCGTATTTTTCAAGCGTGCCGAAATCGAGCGGGATGTCGTCCATCGCCGCCGGCAAAATGCCGCCGGACGCGCCGCCCGGAAGATAAGCATAGAACTGATGGCCGTCGGCCATGCCGCCGCAATATTCGTCGATCAGCTCGCGCACCGTGATGCCGGCGGGCGCCAGCTTCATGCCGGGATTCTCGACCCGGCCCGAGACCGAGAAGCTGCGCAGGCCGTGACGTTCATGCCGGCCGTTGCCCGTCCACCAGTCGGCGCCCTTCTCGACGATGTCGCGCACCCACCACAGCGTCTCGATGTTGTTGATCAGCGTCGGCAGGCCGAACAGGCCAACCTGGAACGGATAAGGCGGCTTGTGCCTGGGCAGGCCACGCTTGCCCTCGATGCTTTCGAGCAGCGAGGATTCCTCGCCGCAGATGTAAGCACCGGCGCCACGACGCATGTGCAGCGTCGGTCCGCCCGCCGGCAGCTTTGCAAGCTCGCGCTCGAGGATCGCGCGCGCCGCCGGATATTCGTCGCGCAGATAGATGTAGATGTCGCCCGCCTGCACCACATGCGCGCCGATCAGCATGCCCTCGATGAAGCGATGCGGATCGCTTTCGAGATAGACGCGGTCCTTGAACGTGCCGGGCTCACCCTCGTCGCCATTGATCGCCATCAGCCGCGGGCCGGGCTCCCCTAACACCGCGCGCCATTTGCGCCCCGTCGGGAAGCCGGCGCCGCCGAGGCCGCGGAGCGAAGCGTCGTCGAGCGCCCTGAGGAGATCGTCTTTCGGCAATTCGCCGGAGAGCAGCCGGTTGAGCAGTTTGTAGCCACCGCCGGCGACATAGGCGTCGTAGTCGATATATGTCGGCAGATGCGCATGGGTATCGGCGGCCTTCGCCGCCGCCAGCACATTGGCGACGGTCGCATGGTCGACGAAATTGTGTCCGACTTCCGCGGCGGGTGCGGTGTCGCAGCGGCCGACACAGGGCGCGCGAACCACGCGAATGCCAGGGCCCGATGTGCTTTGCAGATCTTCCAGCAGCTTCTCGCCACCGAGCATTGCGCAGGTGAGCGAGTCGCAGACGCGGATGGTGAGCGGGGCGATATCCGGCTCGCCTTCCTTCACCACGTCGAAATGCGCGTAAAAGGTCGCGGTCTCGAACACTTCGGCGAAGGCGAGCTTCATCTCGTCGGCGAGCGCGGCAAGATGCGCGGCCGAGATCTGGCGATATTTGTCCTGGATCAGGTGCAGATATTCGATCAAGAGGTCGCGCCGCCGCGGCTTGTCGCCGAGCAGCTGCTCGATCTCATGCGCGGCGGCGGGATCGACCTGCCGTCCCTTGGGCGTGGCCTTGGCCCGCCGGCGCCCCTGGCCCGGATGCTCGAATTCTCTGATCTTGTGAACGTCGTCGTTGCTGCTCATGGAAACGTCGCGTTCTCCTCAAAACCGCGATAACATCGGACCGCATCGCCATCGCGATCAGCCCGCATTCCCGCATGATCGTCCGGACGAACGGTTCCCGTTTTTCCTCGGATCAAGCCTTGGTCGAAGCGACTCTAATCTCTGGTATGCCAGACGCCAAGAGAATTTAGAACGTCTCTATAGTCATTTAAGGGCACGGCAGCGCCGCTACCACGCCCCTGCTGAACCGTTGATATCGGGGAACCGAATCTCAGGTCTTTTCCATGCACTCTTCGATATAGAACCAGCGGTCATCGCCGATCAGGCCCTTGCCCTTCACCTCGGCGCGGCACGCCTTCAGCTTGGGCTTGTTGGCCGACCACTTCGCCTTCATGTCCTTCAGCTTCTGCATCGTGAGCTTGATCTTGCCCGGCGGCTTGGCGCCGGTCGTCGCAGCCGGCGCCGTTGTCGCGGGTGTCGTTGCTGTCTGCGCGGACGCGGTATGGAGGCCCGCGGCCAGCAACATGGCGGCAAGGCAGATACGGGTGCGAAGCATTGGAATCCCCCTAAGTCCCATTCTCAATTATTGGACGGTGAACGCCGCAGGAAGCTGAACACGAGCTTCCCGCGGCGGTGTGGGTTTGCGATCAGAAGATCTTCACCGCGCCCTCGAGCGTCTTGTACACGCCCCAGGCCAACGGGACTGCAACGAACAGCCAGAACAGCGCGGCCTTGCCGTCGAGGCCTCCCGTGCCGATCCCGAACGAGCCGGTCTGCTGTCCGGCGCTTGCTCCGGCAGTCGACGCTTGGAGTTTCGTCACCTCGGCTTCGCTCATGTACCACTTCGGATCGACCGGCTTGATCAGGTAGTTGCAGATCAGGCCGGCGATCAGCATCGCGCAGAGAATGTACATGGTGGTGTTGTAGAGCTGGTCACGCGGCACGCCCGCCGCGAGCTGGAACTCGCGGATGTAGTTGACCACGACGGGGCCGATGATGCCTGCGGTCGACCATGCCGTCAGCAGCCGGCCGTGGATGGCGCCGACGAACTGGGTCCCGAACATGTCGGCGAGATAGGCCGGCACGGTCGCGAAGCCGCCGCCATACATCGACAGGATGATGCCGAAGCCGAGCACAAATAGAAGCTTCGAGCCCATCGCCGCGAAGGTCGGCGCGAGCGCATAGAGCACGATGCCGAGCAGGAAGAACGTGTAGTAGGTGTTCTTGCGGCCGATATGATCCGACAGCGAGGCCCAGAAGAATCGCCCACCGATATTGAACAGCGACAGCAGGCCGGCAAAGCCGGCGGCGATGCCTGCGATCTGCGCCTTTTGTGCGGCATTCAACGCGTTGAAGCCGACGTCCGGCAGGCCGATCAGCTTGCCCGCGAATATCTCCTGCAGCATCGGCGAAGCCATGCCGATCACGCCGATGCCTGCCGACACGTTCAGCGTCAACACCCACCAGATCAGCCAGAATTGCGGCGTCTTGTGCGCATTGTCGAGATGGACGTGATGCTCGGAGATCATCGTCTTCTTTTCGTTCGGCGGCGTCCAGCCCTCAGGCTTCCAGCCGGGCGGCGTCACCCGATAGGCAAAGGCTCCGATCGTCATGAAGACGAAGTAGACCACGCCCATCACGACGAAGGTCTGCCAGACCCCGACATCCGTCGCGCTCTTGAAATAGTTGATCAGCAGATTGGCCAGCGGCGCGCCGATCATGGCACCGCCACCGAAACCCATGATGGCCATGCCGGTCGCCATGCCCCGGCGATCCGGGAACCATTTGATCAGCGTCGACACCGGCGAGATGTAGCCGAGGCCGAGGCCGACTCCGCCGATCACGCCGGCTCCGAGCCACATGATCCAGAGCTGATGGACGTAGATACCGAAGGCGCCGATCAGGAGTCCGCCGCCCCAGCAAAGCGCCGCAACGAAGCCTGCCTTGCGCGGGCCGGCACGTTCAAGCCAACCGCCCCATATTGCAGCGGAGACACCGAGAAGGACGAAGAACAGCGTATACATCCACCCGAGGCTCGCGACCTTCCAGTCGCAGGTCGTGGTGAAAAGTTCCTGCCAGAGCGAGATATCCGGACAGGCCTTTGGCGCGGTCAATCCGATCGCGCGTGACAGCGGCAGCCAGAACACGGAGAAGCCGTAGGCCATCCCGATACACAGATGGATGCACAGCGCGGCCGGCGGCACCAGCCAGCGATTGAAGCCGGCCTTTGCGACCGTGTGCTCGCGATCGAGAATTCCCGTGCCAGCTCCCGAAAGTCTCTCAGCGCCTTCAACTGTAGCCATGAATTCCTCCCCTGCAGCCGCCCTTCTGAGCAAGCCTGCCGCTACCATCCTGTTCCTCAGCCCGTTGCGGTGCAGCCAGCTGTCCCTGCTGCTCTGCACAATCATCCGACGCGCGCCAGGATCGTCACGCGTCTGAAACGTTAACCCCTCGAGCGGGGCGCTATGCCCGATACGACGTGCAGGCTTCGTGAATATGGCCCGCTGGATCCGCGCATCGCAGACGAGACTCAACCTCCGCGCCTGCACGGGTAAAGTCAATTTGGGCAGAAGCCATGATCGATGTCGATAGACAAAAGGTCGGTATCAGCGCGGTAACGCGCTCAAGAACGCAGCGCAGCATTGGCGCTGCCTATCGAACCATTCGTCTTTTCTATCAAGAACACGATGCGCGCGTCGTTGCGCTCGGTGATCTCCACCTTGTCGCCGGTCTCGCGGATCAGGTTCGGAATGTCAATCACCGACAAGGGATCGGTGCAGTGCACCTCGAGCTGATCGCCCGGCTGCAACGGTTTCAGCGCCTTGCGCGTCTTCAAGGCGGGCAATGGGCATTTCAGGCCGGTGAGATCAAGCGTCGTTCTGGTCGTTGTTCTGGTCATGGGCGCAACATGGCGGGAGGGATCGATGGCGTCAACGCGCCGCCTCAGACCAGATCGGCGTAGGAGAGAAAACCTACGCTCGAGCCCGGCTCGACGCGTGTGATGTCCTCGCCGAGTTCAACGAGGCCGTCGGTTTCCACCAATGACGACAGCAGGCCGGCCCCCTCGCGCGGGAACTTGATTACCTCCAGCGTGCCGTCCTCTCCGCGCCGCAACGAAGCACGAACGTATTCGCGCCGGCTGATCTTCTTCTTGTAGGTGAAGGCCGCGCGCACGGGGATCGGCAGGAGCGGCTCCGGCAGGCTGCCGGCGAGCGCCAGCACGGTCGGCCGCACCACATGGACGAAGGTAACAAAGCTCGCGACGGGATTGCCGGGCAATCCGATCAGCGGCGTGCCCTCGATGATGCCCATCGCCACGGGCCGGCCGGGCTTGATCGCCATCCGCCACAGCACCAGCGAGCCGATGCTCTCGACCGCCGCCTTGACGTGATCTTCCTCGCCGGTCGAGACGCCGCCGGTGGTGAGGATCAGGTCATGCCCGCCTGCGACCTGCTTCAATCCGTTTGCAAGGGACGTGCGCTCATCGCGCAAAATGCCGAGATCCGAGACCTCGCAGCCGAGCCGGCGCAGCATCGCCATCAGCATGAAGCGGTTGGAATCGAACAGCTGGGACGGCGCTCGCGGCTCACCGGGCGAAGCCAGTTCGTCGCCGGTCGAGAACACCGCGACGCGGATGCGCCTGATCATGTCCAACTGGGTCAGGCCGAAGGCAGCGGCGAGCGCGACATGCTGCGGCCGCAGCCGCTGGCCGGCACGCAGCGCGATGTGTCCCTCGGAAATGTCCTCGCCCGCGGGGCGCACATTGGCACCTGGCTTCAGCCCCGACGGCAACACGATCTTGCCGCCATCATCGATGCGGACATCTTCCTGCATGAAGACGGTTTCGGCGCCCGGCGGCATCGGCGCGCCCGTGAAGATGCGCGCAGTGTGGCCGGGCTTGATCGCGGTCTGCGCGAGCCCGCCGGCCTGGATGCGGCCGTCGAGCGGAAACGCTCGTTCCTCTGCTTGCGGCAGGTCCGCGTTGCGCACGGCATAGCCATCGACGGCGGAGTTGGTAAAGGGCGGCAGCGGCAGGGGCGCGGCGATATCGCGCGCCAGCACCCGCCCGTCGGCATCGACGAGCGCCACCGTCTCGAGATCGGCAATCGCGTTGACGCGGGTCGTGATGAGGCCAACGGCCTCGTCCACCGACATCATCGGTCCGCCGAAGGCAAAGCAATCGTCCGACAGTTGCGCCATGGTGCCTCGTCAGCGCATCGCAGCGCTTTTCGCGACCGCTTCCTCGACCGGCATCGCCGCGCGCAGCAGCAACGCGGCTACGGCCGGGATATCGTCGAGATGGACCGTCGGCAGCCGGGTTTCAACCGCGACATCGGCCGCGATCCCGACAATGCCGGGGTCATCGGGAAACAGCAGCGGCTTGCCGTTGGCGGCGCGATGGACCTCGATCTTGCGGTGCGGCTCGCGCTTGAAACCCTCGACCACGACGAAATCGACCGCGGACAGCTTGCTCAGGAGTTCCGGCAGCCGCGGCTCCGCCGCGCCGCGCAACTCATGCATCAAGGCCCAGCGGTTCGACGAAGCCACCAGCACCTCGGCTGCACCCGCCTCGCGATGGCGCCAGGAATCCTTGCCTGGCACGTCGACATCGAACTGGTGATGCGCGTGCTTGATCACGGAGACGCGCAGGCCCTGCGCGTTGAAATGCGGGATCAGCCGCGTCAACAGCGTGGTCTTGCCCGCACCGCTCCAGCCCGCAAGGCCGATGACTTTCATCGCAAACTGATCTCCGCCAGCCGTATCACGCGGCTGGAACTCCTACTCCGTCGTTGTGAGCATGCTTATATCGGCTTGATCCGAATGTCATGCTAACGTCGCGGCCATGATGAAGATCGACAAAGTCCCGGTGCCCCTCATCGTCCCCAACCCGGACGACCCGCGCCTGACCCAGAGCGTGACCGGCACCGACCAGACCGGCGCCAAAATCGTGATCAAGGTGCCGATGGAGCGGCCGCTGACACTCTACCTGAATTCCCAGGAGATCGTCACCATGATGACGATCGGCGACTATCCCGAATATCTGGCGCTGGGCTATTTGCTCAACCAGAATATGCTGAAGTATAATGACGCCGTCACCCAGGTCGAATACGACGACGACCTCCAGGTCGTTGTCGTGCGCACCGAACACAACACCAATTTCGAAGCCAAACTCAAGAAGCGTACCCAGACCTCGGGCTGCGCGCAGGGCACCGCGTTCGGTGACCTGCTCGAAGCGGTCGAGAGCGTCGCGCTGCCGAAGGCAGAGCTGCGCACCTCCTGGCTCTACCAGATGACGCAGACCATCAACACCACGCCCTCACTCTATCTGGAGGCCGGTGCGATCCATGGCTGCGTGCTGTGCAAGGAGGGCGAACCGCTCTGCTACACCGAGGATGTCGGCCGTCACAACGCCGTCGACAAGATCGCGGGCTGGATGTACCGCCACGGCGTCGATGCTGGCGACAAGATCCTCTACACCACAGGACGCCTCACCTCGGAGATGGTGATCAAGACGGTGCGGATGGGCATTCCGATCCTGGTGTCGCGCTCCGGCTTCACCGCCTGGGGCGTCGACCTCGCACGCCAAGTCGGACTGACGCTGGTCGGCCGCGCGCGCGGAAAGCGCTTCCTCGTACTCTCGGGCGAGGAGAGGATCGTTTACGACCAGAACCTCGCTTATGTCGAGGAAGAGTCGTCTAAGCACAAGCGCAAGGGTGAAACTGGTGACGACTGAAATTCCGCTGACGCAGGGCGTGCTGCTTGCCGGCGGTCTGGCGCGGCGCATGGGCGGCGGCGACAAGCCGATGCGCACCATCGGCGGCCGCACCATTTTGGAGCGTGTGATCGCGCGCCTGACGCCGCAATGTGGCGGATTGATCCTCAATGCGAACGGTGATCCCGCGCGCTTCGCCGCATTCGGCTTGCAGGTCATCGCCGACGACGTGCCCGGCTTCCCCGGCCCGCTCGCCGGCATCCTCGCCGCGCTCGACTGGACGGCGGCGAACCGGCCGGAGATCGAATGGGTGCTCAGCGCGGCTGGCGATTGTCCGTTCCTGCCGCGCGATCTCGTCGCACGTCTGCATGAGAGCCGCGCTAAAGAAAGTGCGCAGCTCGCAGTCGCGGCGTCAGGCGACCAATCGCATCCGGTGATCGGATTATGGCGCGTGAGCCTGCGCGAGGAACTCCGTCACGCGCTGGTGGTCGAGGACATCCGCAGGATCGACCGCTGGACCGCGCGCTATTCGCTCGCGACGGTGACCTGGCCGACCGAGCCGCTCGATCGTTTCTTCAACGCTAACACGGTCGAGGATATCGCCGAAGCAGAGCGGCTGGCCGCGCTGGATGCGGCGATCTAGCAGGCTTACGGCTTGGGACTCTCGTCGAGGAGCTGCGCCCAGACGATCGCGGGGGGCGATCAGGCCGCCAGCGGCGCGGTCCAGGCGTCGTAGCCATAGACCCAGCTCGTGTCCGTTCTGGCCTTGAGCCAGATATTTGCCCTCGAGGTCTCCTGTACCCGCGTGGTCCGCACCTTGCGCGTTGCCTCGAAGCGGCGGAATGCATCCGCGACGCCGTCGCGATCGACACCGTCAAGGCAACGCGACAGCACGGCGGCGTCCTCGATCGCCATGGCCGCGCCTTGCGCCATGTAGGGCGTCATCGGATGGCAGGCATCGCCGAGCAGCATCACCTTGCCGTCAGACCAACGGTCCAGCGCATCGCGGTCCATGATCGCCCATTTGTGAACGTCGGGGCACGCCGCGAGCACTTGGCCAACCTGCGGATGAAAGCCTTCGAACGATGCTCGCAGATCGCGCACGTCGCCTTTGGCCGACCAGGATTCGATGCGGAAGTCCGGCTCGGGCTGGCTGGTGACGAGATAGACCTCGCTGCGGTCGGGCTTGACGTAGTAGATCACGATGTGACGGTCCTCGCCCCACCATTTGGTGCAGTCGTCGATCTTCTCGCCGCCGAGCAGTGCCGCCGGATAGGTGGTGCGATAGGCGATGCGGCCGGTGAATTTGACCGGCGCAGTGTCGAACAGGATGTCGCGCACCGCCGAATGGACGCCGTCCGCGCCGACCACGGCATCGGCCATGACATTCGTGCCGTTTGCAAAGGTTAGCTGGACTCCATCGCCGGCCTCGTCAAGATCGACCAGCTTGTGATTGAGCCTGACGCATTCGTCCGGCACCGCACTCGCCAGCGCCGCATGCAGATCGCCGCGATGGGCGAGCAGATAGGGCGCGCCGAACTTCTCTTCCGCGCTCTCGCCAAAGATCATGTCGAACTTGATGTCGCCGCTGCGCCAGTCGCGATTGTTCCAGGAGCGCGGATAGAACGACTGGCCGCGCATCCGCGCCTCCAACCCCAGCGCGCGCAGCACCTTCATGGCGTTGCATCCGATCTGGATACCGGCGCCGATGCGCGCGAATTGAGAGGCCTGCTCGTAGACCATAACGTCAATGCCGACGCGCCGGAGCGCGGCGGCTGACGCAAGCCCGC
This sequence comes from Bradyrhizobium sp. F1.4.3, assembly GCF_040548375.1. Classification (NCBI taxonomy): domain Bacteria; kingdom Pseudomonadati; phylum Pseudomonadota; class Alphaproteobacteria; order Hyphomicrobiales; family Nitrobacteraceae; genus Bradyrhizobium; species Bradyrhizobium sp. F1.4.3. Next base: position 139,664 of record NZ_JBEPRN010000010.1, on the reverse strand, counting down.
CCATACCGGCACCGATGATCGCAACCGAAAGCGGCCTTGCCATCACGTCCCCACCCTGTCGCGCGGCTTGAGCGCCGCGTCGTCGTCCGTCTAAGCCGGCCTGAAGCCAGAGCGCTCCAGCGCAGCGCGGGCATCGTCCGAGCCGAGTGCATCGAGAAAGGCCTGCACCGCCGGGCGTTGCTTGCGCGCTGTCACCAGCGCGAAGTCATAATGCTCTTCCGCGAGCGGAATGAAACCGAGGCCGACGGCATGGGCGACCGGCGCAATGGTCATGCCCCAGTCGGCGCGGTGCTGCGCGACGGCAGCGGCCACGGCATTGTGCGAACGCGGCTGGTTCCAGTAACCTTCAGGCCGCACGCCGCCTAGCAGCCGGTCGATCAGGATGCGCGTGCCGGCGCCCTGGTTGCGGTTGACCATGATGCAGCCGGGGTCAGCGAGCGCAGCGGCGACGGCGTCCTTCGCGCCGAGCCCCTCAAAACGCGTGTCGCCTTTGCGGAACACGATGCCCTGCATCCGCCGCCAACCCGGCACGAGCTCGAGACCATCGACGAGATACGGCGTGTTGTAAGTCTCGCTCTTGTCGTCGAACAGATGGATCGGCGCGAGATCGCATTCGCCGCGCCGCGCCGCCGCAAGCCCGCCAAGGCTGCCGACGGCGATCGAGCGCACGGTCAGGCCGGCATGCGCGAGCGGCGCGGTGACGAGATCGAGGCCGGTGCAGTGGCTGCCGACGATCACGAGATCGGGCACACGCACATGCGGCGTGAACAGCGTCACCTCGGCTTCGGTGCCGGCCGGCATCTGGTCGGCGAGCGCGTCGATGCGCAGGAAGCCGTCGGCCTGCGCGAACGACGTAATCGCACCAGAACCCTTGCCGGAAGGATAGGCAATCAGGCCGTCCTTGCCTTCGACCAGCGAGACCATGACGAACTCGGTGCGGCCGAGCTCGGAGGCAATGCGCACCGGTACCGTTGCGCTCACCTTGGCATCGGAGCGCGGCGGCAGGCCGGCCATTTTGCGCAGCACCGGCACGATCATGTCGTGGAAGGTGAACATCGCCGAGGTCGGAAAGCCCGGCAGGATCACCACCGGCTTGCCGTCGCACACCGCAAGGCACAGCGGCTTGCCGGGCTTGAGCGCAACGCCATGCGCGATGATCCCAGGCGTGCCGAGCCGGCCGATGATGCGGTGGGACAGGTCGCCAGCGCCTTTCGACGTCCCGCCTGACAGCACCAGCATGTCGGCGTCAGCCAGCGCGCGACGCATGGCGGATTCGAGCTTTGCCTCATCGTCGGGAATGGCACCGAGGAAGCTCGCCTCGCCGCCATTCTCGTCGATTGCAGCGGCGACGATCGCGCCATTGGTGTCGTAGATGGCGGCGGGCGCGAGCACTTCGCCGGGCTGGACCAGTTCATCGCCGGTGGAGATGACGGCAACCCGCGGCTTGCGCGCGACAGTCACTTCCGCGATCCCGCAAGCCGCCAGCATGCCGATCTCGCGCGAGCCGATGATCGTGCCGGCACGCAGCAGCGCCTCGCCGCGCGCGATGTCGGAGCCCGCGTAAGACACGAATTGCCCGGGAGACACCGCACGACGGACGTCGATCGCATCAGAGCCGGCCGGCTGGGTGTGCTCGACCATGATGGCAGCGTCGGCGCCGCGCGGCAACGGACCGCCGGTCGCGATCGGCGTTGCGGTCCCCGCCACCACTTGCAACTTGGGCGCGGTGCCGCAGTGGATGGTCTCGCCGTTCAGCGCGAGACGCGCAGGCGTGCCTTCGCCGGCCGTCGCGAGGTCGGCCGAGCGCACGGCAAAGCCGTCGACATTGGAGCGGTCGAAGGGCGGCACGTCGATCGGGGCGGTGACGTCTTCGGCGAGCGCCGCGCCGAGTGCATCGGCAAGCCTGCGCCTTTCGTTCGGAATCGTGCGCGGGAACAGCGCAGCCTCAAAGCGAGCCAGCGCATCCTCGCGCGACAGGATCTTGAGGAACTGCTCCTGTTCGAGCGCGCTGCGATCTTGTGGCTGCGGGACCTTCGTCATGTCGGAACCCATATCATTCCCGCATCAGATAGGCATCGACTGGCGCGCCCGCTGCAAATCCCTCGTGGCTAGCGAAAATGAGCAGCCATGCATCGGCACGGGCGATTGCCTGGAGCGGCCATTCGCCCACTGCAAGCGGCATCCACGCATGATGTTCCTCGGCCAGCAGCGCGATTTCGGCGATGCCGACATTGGAAGCGATCTTGCGCGCGAGCGGCAAGCTCGCCGACCGACGCGGCCGCCGCGCCGACAATCGGTCGATCAGCGGAAGCACCAGTGCAAGCCAAGCCGCGAGCGCATGATCGGGCGAGCCGGGCAAGGCGACGGCGGGAACTTTTCCAAGACGCCCAACTGCGGCGGTGCGTCCAGGCAGGAGCGCAAGGCCATGGACGAACACGGCCCCGCACTCAGCCAGCGCGGCAACGGTAGCATCCCGGCGGCCGACGCCGCTGCCGCCGATCGTCAGCAGGAGATCACAGGCGGACGCGTCGAGCGCCTCCGCGATCGATGTCGCATCGCGCGCGCCGGCCTCGTGCGCACTCACATCCAGCCCGGCCCCGCGCGCGATGTCTGCGATCATTTGCACCGTCGCTGTTGCGCCCGGCACGTTGACGATGCGCAGCCGTGGCCGCCGCACGCTCAGCCTTTCCACGCCGGCGCTGCGCGCGAGCAACAGACCCGCTGCACTGATCGGATATCCATCTGCGGCCGCAGGCGTGCGTTCGGGGACGTCGGTGCCGGTGCGCCTGATACCCTGCCCCGGCACACTCTCCGCCAACACCAGCGTGAGCGGCCCCGACACGTCGACTGCGTTGGCATCGAGCACACAGTCGCATCCTTCCGGCATCGCCTCACCCGCATCAACCCACACTGGAAGCCCGGTCAGAGGCAGTGGCGAATACGGAGAGGCACCGACGAGATCGTTGGCGCGCAACGCCCAGCCGTCGGCGGCGGCGATGTCGCGCGACGGATAGGCCGTCAGCAGCGGTGTCCCCGCCGCGATGCAACCGGCCGCTTCCGTCAGCAGCAACTCGACCGATGCGATCGGATCAACGCCTCGCAGCAGCGCGGCGAGCGCAGTGTCGAGCGGTGTGAGCCTTGGCGGCAGGCGCTGGATCATGCGCCATGATGGACCACGCATCGCCCGGTTTGGCAACCGCTGGTGCTGCGAACATCAGCCGCCCGACTTGTCCGCGTTCGGAAAGAACACCTGCTGCCCGTCGACCTTGTAGCCGGCGATCGCTCCCTGCCCCTCCGGCGAGATCAGCCAGTCGATGAAGGCTTGCCCCAGCTCCCTCTTCACGTTCGGATATTTTTCCGGGTTCACCAGCATCACGCCGTACTGATTGAGCAGCCGCTTGTCGCCTTCGACGACGATGTCGAGATCGCCGCGATCCCTGAAGCCGATCCAGCTGCCACGATCGGACAGCACATAGGCGTTCGCCGCGTGCGCGGCGTCGAGGGCCGCAGTCATGCCCTGCCCGTGCCCGGCCTCGTGATACCAGGCACCCTTGACGCTGGCGATGTCGATGCCCGCGACGATCCAGAGTGCGAGCTCGGCCGCATGGGTGCCGGAGCGATCACCGCGGGTCACGAACGGCACGCCCTTGGACTCGATCGCCTTCAGCGCGGTCGCGATGTCCTTGCCCTTGACGCGGGCGGGATCACTCTTCGGCCCGATCAGCACATAGTCGTTGTACATCACGTCGAAGCGTTTTGTGCCAAACCCGTCGGCGACGAATTTTTCCTCCTGCGGCCGGGCGTGCATCAACACAACATCGGCTTCACCCTTTCGCGCCCCGTCGAGCACCTCATCGGCACGTCGTGCGATCACCGTCACCTCGATGCCGGTCTTGGCGGTGAAGATCGGCAGCAAATAATCGAGCAGGCCAGAAGCCTGCGTCGCTGTCGTCGAGGCGAGGACGATCGCGCGGTCCTCGGCGGGCGACGCCGGAATGCCCGCGGCAAAACCGCAGAGAAGTGTCAACGCAACGGACAGTCGGCGAACGGCCATGAAGGGGTTCCCATTGAATGCGATGCAATCATGATGATCGATTGCGCCGCACTCGTGACGCGTTTGACCGTTGCGGCAACACCAGGAGGTAGAATTCGGATTGAGCCACTACCGAAAGGCAGGCTGCGCCGCCTGTCGGCAACCACACTGGTGATAAAGATCGTCAACCAGGATCGAAACACGCGTCAGGATGTGTTGCAAAGCAACGAGATCATCAGGCATGGTTCGCGCGGACCGAAACTGAAGTGCAGAATTCCACCTGCGTCGAACGTCAAAAAGAAGCAAGAATTTGCATAGGAATGCAGGATGGAATTCCTGACGACCAGTGAAGCCGCTGACTATCTCCGCCTTGGCGAACGCAAACTCTACGAACTCGTCACCAATGGTGCGATCCCCTGTAGCAAGGTGACCGGAAAGTGGCTGTTTCCCCGGCATGAGCTCGACCTCTGGGTGCTGTCCGGATTGGCGCGCCCGGCCGGCATGCTGAGCACGGAGCCACCGCCTGTGGTGGGCGGCAGCCAGGACGAGCTCTTGGATTGGAGCCTGCGCGAGTCCGGCTCCGGCCTGGGATCGATGAGCGAGGGGAGCGCGCGCGGGCTCGAGCGCTTGCAGCGCGACGAGGTGATGGCCGTGGCGGTGCACTTCCACGGCCTCGACGCCTCCGGCAATCTCGCCTCTGATGCCAGCGCAACAGCGCTGCGCGACGCTCCGGACCTGCATGATGCGCTGCTGGTCGCGTTCGTGCGCCGCGAGCAGGGTCTCGTGCTGCCGCCGGGCAATCCCAAGCGGCTGCGCGGCCTCTCAGATGTGCTCGCGCTCGGCGCCAGGATGGCGATGCGGCAACAGGGCACAGGCGCGCAGATGTTGCTCGACATGCTGTTGAAGCGCGCGGGCGCTACGACACGGGATTTGCGCCGGGTCGAGACGCCTAGCCTGACCGGGCCGGATCTCGCCGAAGTGGTTCGCGCGGGACAAGCCGATTGCGGGGTGGCGACACGCGCGGCGGCGCGCTCGGCGGGCCTCGATTTCGTGCCGCTGGTCTGGGAAAACTTCGATCTCGCGATGCGACAGCGCAGCTATTTCCGCCCGCCGATGCAGGCCTTGATCAGATTCCTCAGCGAAAGGCGGCTGCGGCAGCGCGCAGAGGAGCTCACCGGCTACGATCCCTCGCCGGCAGGGCAGATCCGCTTCGCGGCCTGACATTGACGCCCGACCCCAAATAGTTGCAAAAGAAACCAATTCAGCCGGGCCCATACCCGGACGCAACACCGGCCAACGAGCCGGATCAGGGGAGGACAAGCGTGAATCCAGCGAGATTTGGACTGCCGGTCGCTGCCGCCTTGGCGGCAACGCTGATGTCGGGCGCGGCGTCGGCGCAGGTTTCCGACGATGTCGTCAAGATCGGCGTGCTCACCGACATGAACGGCCCGGCCTCCGCGCCGACCGGCCAGGGCTCGGTGACGGCGGCGCAGATGGCGATCGACGATTTCGGCGGCACGGTGCTCGGCAAGCCGATCAGCATCGTGATCGGCGACCACCAGCTCAAGGCCGATATCGGCGGCGCGATCGCGCGGCGCTGGTACGACGTCGACCAGGTCGATTTGATCGTCGACGTACCGGTCTCGGCGGTCGGGCTCGCGGTGCAGAACATCGCCAACGAGAAGAAGCGGCTGTTCATCACCCATTCCACCGGCACCGCGGATTTCCACGGCAAGTTCTGCTCGCCCTACGCGATCCAGTGGGTGTTCGACACCCGCGCACTCGCGGTCGGCACGGCGGACGCGGTGGTGAAGCGCGGCGGCGACAGCTGGTTCTTCATCACCGACGACTACGCCTTCGGCCATTCGCTGGAGCGCGACGCCTCCAGCGTCGTCAACGCCAATGGCGGCAAGGTGCTGGGCTCGGTGCGGCCGCCTTTGGCGACGCCAGACCTCTCCTCCTTCGTGCTGCAGGCGCAGGCCTCCAAGGCCAAGATCATCGGCATTGCCGCCGGGCCACCCAACAACATGAACGAGATCAAGACCGGCTCGGAGTTCGGCGTGTTCAAGGGCGGCCAGCAGATGGCGGCGCTGCTCGCGCTGATCACCGACATCCACGGCCTCGGTCTCCAGGCAGCCCAAGGCCTGTTGCTGACGACGTCGTTCTACTGGGACATGGACGACAAGACCCGCGAATGGTCGAAGCGCTATTTTGCCAAAATGAACAAGATGCCGTCGATGTGGCAGGCCGGCGTCTATTCAAGCGTGATGCATTATCTCAACGCGATCAAGGAGACCGGCACCGACGATCCGCTCAAGGTCGCCGCGAAGATGCGGGAAAAGCCGATCGAGGATTTCTTCGCCCGCAACGGCCGCTTACGCGATGACAATCTGATGGTGCACGACCTCTGGCTGGTGCAGGTGAAGACGCCGGAAGAGAGCAAATATCCGTGGGATTATTACAAGATCCTCACGACCATTTCGGGCGACAAGGCGTTCGGTCCGCCGGACCCGGCGTGTGCGATGGTGAAGAAGTGACGGCGTAGCCGCGCTGACGGTGTACCCTCTCCCCTTGCGGGAGAGGGTGGATTCGCGAAGCGAAGCCGGGTGAGGGGTTCTCTCCGCGAATGAACCTCACACATTGAAGCGCTTGGATAGAACCCCTCATCCGGCGCTTCGCGCCACCTTCTCCCACAAGGGGAGAAGGAAGTAAGCGCTTCGCTACTTCACCACACCAATCTCGCGAAAGTACTTCATCACACCCGGATGAATCAGCTCCGGCTTCGGCGCCGCCGCGACCGTATTCGACGCCGTGGTCTCGCAGGCCTGTGCGAGCTTCTTGCAGAACGTCGCCTCGGCGCCGTGCAACGTCTTCGCCAGCCGATAGGCGACATCGTCCGGCAGGTCCTCGCGCGTCAGCACAAAGCTCCATGAGCCGAGCGAGGCGATCGGCTCCGTCTGCTTTGGGTAGCTGCCAGCCGGCACGGTGAGCGGCTTCAGAAACGAATGCTTGGCGCGGATGCGCGCGATCTCGTCAGCGCTCGGCGCGATGAAGCGCGCGCCTGATGCGCTCGATGCCACCGCCGCAAAGCCGGGCCAGCCGATGCCGGCTCCCCAGAGTGCTGCGACACGTCCGTCCTCGACCATCGCGGGGCCATCGCCGGCGCGGTCGAGATAAACCGCCTTGAAGTCCTCGTCCTGCTTGAGGCCGAGACCATCGAGCACATAGCGCGCCAGGATCGGCAAGCCCGAACCTTTGGCACCGAACGCAACGGGTTGGCCGACGAGATCGCGGATGGTCTTGTAGGGACTGTCCGCCCGCACCACGAACATGCCGGGATTGGAATAGATCGCCGTGAGGATCTTCAACCGCACCGGCGTGCGGCCGATGCCCGCAAAGGCCTCGTAGGCTGGCTCGCCTGCCACCAGCGCGAGATCGAGCTCACCCTTTTCCAACAGCGGAATGTTCTCGTTGCTGCCCTTGGTGTTGCGCGGGGCAATCGTCAACGCGTGATCGGCCGCGTTCATCACCTCGGCAAAGGCGTTGCCATAGAGCGGGAAACCGCCGCCGGGCGTCGCGGTGCCCAAGCTGATCGTGGTGCTTGAAATGGCCCTGTCTCCGGTTTGGGCAGCAGCGGGACTTGCAAGGGAATTTGCGAGCAGCGCCGCGCCGAGAAGGATGACGAATGCGAATTTCATGATGAGTCCCGGCCGCTCCGCGTCAACATCGACTTCCGACGATGTAGGCAGCGGGCGGTTTTTGTGAAAGCATGCAGCCCAACGACAATAGAACAATGGGAGGCGTCATGTTGCGAATTTTGCGTAACAGTGTTTTCGGGCTCGCGATTATTTCAGGCCTTTTCAGTGCACCACCTCCCGCCTCCGCCGCCGACTACCCCAACCGCCCCGTGCACTGGATCATCGGCTTCTCCGCCGGCGGCCCGGTCGACATCGTGGCGCGGATCATGGCGCAATGGCTGTCAGACCGTCTCGGCCAGCAGTTCATCGTCGAGAACCGCGCCGGCTCCGGCGGCAACATCGCGGCCGGTGCCGCGATCAACGCGCCGGCAGATGGCTATACGCTGCTGTTCGTCGCGCCCAACAACGCGATCTCGACCTCGCTTTACAAGAAGCTGCCGTTCGACTTCCTGCGCGACACCGTGCCGGTCGCGAGCATCATGCAGCTCACCAACATGCTGGTCGTCTCCAATGCGATGCCGGTGAAGACCGTTCAGGAGTTCATCGACTACTGCAAGGCCAATCCCGGCAAGATCTCCTTTGCCTCGTCCGGCAACGGCACCTCGGTGCACATGTCGGCGGAGCTGTTCAAGGTGATGACCAAGTGCGACATGGTGCACGTGCCCTATCGCGGCTCGGCCATCGCCTTCCCCGACATCATCTCCAACAAGGTGCAGCTGATCTTCGACAATCTGCCGTCCGCACTGGAGCAGTCGCGCGGCGGCAGCGTCCGCGCCCTCGGCGTGACTTCGCCGCAGCGCTGGCCGAGCGTGCCCGACGTTCCCGCAATCGCCGAGACCGTGCCAGGATTCGAATCGGTCGGCTTCTACGGCATCTCCGCGCCGAAGGGCACGCCGCCCGAGGTGGTCGAGCTCCTCAACAAGGCCGTCAACGAGGCGCTGAAGGACCCGAAGCTGGCGGCGCGCCTCGCCGAGACCGGCGGCATCCCCAAGCCGATGACGCCGGCCGAGTTCGGCAAGCTGGTCGCTGACGAGACCGAGAAGTGGCGCAAGGTGGTGGAGTTCGCGGGGGTTTCGGTGGACTAGGCGGCGATCTGCCGCGAGCTTGCAGCTCGCCAGCAAGACATCGGAGGGGAGACCGGTAGGCCCCTCCAATCAAAAATGCCGAAAACAACCCCATGCACAGTAGAAAGATCAAGCGATCACAAGGGGTTACGGAAGCGAAAAATCGGGCCCCGGCAGGGCAATTTGACTTGTCGGGCAAAACAGGAGCATAAGTGCATCATCGTCAATTTCGGTAATTCAAAATTTCAGTCGATGCTGCGCCGGCGTTGCGATCCGCCAGAGCCAGCATTGCACCCCCGCCTCCATCCCTGTAAACGAACCGCGCACCGTTGCCGGCCGCGCGATCCCGCGGGCGTCTCGCGGCGGGGCCTGTAGCTCAATGGTTAGAGCCGGCCGCTCATAACGGTCTGGTTCCTGGTTCGAGTCCAGGCAGGCCCACCAATGAATATGCGCATTTCCTGAGATCGACGATTTTCGCGGGTCCCGCTTCGGGTCCCGCTTCGATTTCGGCATCAGCGGCGGCGCTCGCCGGGACCTGGAGGATCTCCGAGCGGCGATCAACCACCACGCCTCAAGAAGCAGGGCCACGCCTACGTCGACCTCGACAGCGGCCTGTATCATCGGCTTGCGATCGGCCGGCGAGCGACGAACAAGCGTCAGCCCACCGTGCCGCTGCCGGACCGTCTGCTGGCACACATGCGGCGCTGGTACGACAAGAAGATCATCGCCAACCACTTTGTCGAGTGGCAGGGCAAGGGCGTGAAGTCGGTCAAGACCGGCTTCGCTCGCGCCGTGGAGGTGGCGAAACTCGAGCTATCGGACGGCAACGTGACGCCGCACACGCTGCGCCACACGGCGGCGACCTGGCTTATGCAGTTGGGCACTGATCCATGGGAAGCGGCCGGCTACCTCGGCATGTCGGTGAAGGTTCTGATCGATACCTACGGCCACCACCATCCCGACTACATGCGGGAGGCCTCGGGCGCGATCACTCGCAAGAGGGAGACGACCAAGCGCGTCGTCGGCGCCACGCAGACTACCAAGCCAGCCGTCCGCACTCGCAGCATTCGAGCAATCTGGGCCGGGAAACTATAAATCTGCCGGGCGGACGGCTTGCCAAAGTCCGCCATGCCCGGGCAGCGGCCAAATTCCGCAGCGCAGCGAAATGACGCTATGTGCCAATGCACAAAACGCCACATTGCGTTGCTTTCCGCGTCTACGCAAGTCCCCGTTCGCGATCTATAACTGTTTCAGGAATTCCAGGAGCGCATTGCTTACGTCTTTGGCGCGCTCTTGCTGAGTCCAATGACCGCAACCTTTCAAGATTATTGTCTCGCGAAGCAAGGGCACGAACTGTTTCAGGCTAGGGACGAGATGGCTCCAACTCGGCGATCTGTAAACCCCGTCTCGATCGCCAACGACATAGAGTGCCGGGACCTGAACCTTTGCGCCGGACCATGGTGCGAGCAACTCCCAATTGCGATCAATGTTGCGATACCAATTCAAACCTCCTCCAAAGCCGGTGCGCTTGAACTCTTCAACGTAAAATTCGATGTCACTGTCCGTGAGCCACGTCGGCAATGATTGGGTTGTAGGCTTCCCATCAAGCCAACCCCCCTCACTAGGAAGCATCGTGAGCGACGCAGGATCTTCAACCGGCGCATCGCCAGATAGGGCGAACAATGTCGTCTTGATTGCGTTGTGGACGTCTTTTTCGAGTTCTGCCTCGGCAACGCCCGGCGTCTGGAAATACAGTTGATAGAAGCGCTGCTTTTCGGTCCTCGGCATGACGGTGCTTGGTCGGTTGGGACCACGCACCTGAAACGGCACGCTCAAGCCAACGACGGCCCTAAATCGATCCGGTCTGAACAGAGCGCAGCGCCAAGCGACCGGCGCTCCCCAATCATGTCCGACAACGACTGCTTGATCCGTGCCGATCGCGTCGAGCAATCCGACCATGTCTCCGGTCAAATGCAATAGAGTGTATTGATCGATCGCATCAGGTTTGTCCGTCTGCCCGTAACCACGCATGTCGGGCGCGATGGCGCGATATCCGGCGGCAGCGAGCGCTTCCAATTGGTGCCGCCACGAATACCAGCACTCCGGAAAGCCATGGCAGAGAAGCACGGTGGGGCCGCTCCCTGCTTCGGCCAGGTGCATTCGAATGCCATTTGTCTCGATAAATCGATGCGAGATCGTCATTGCCAACCTCCGTAAGATCCAGTCACATTGTGAGCCCCAGCCACAACCGAAGTGGCTCCGCCGACACCCAGTCGAACGGCGGACCGCCAAAACGACATGCTATACGAATTTATTTTCGAGCCCGCACCGCGCCTCCGGCAGCATCGGCGCAAGGTCGGCTTCGGGTCAATCGCGACCGGGTTGCGGCAATAGTAAGTCCAACCCTGTCCGCCATGCCGCCGAAGACGGAAGTAGATTCAGAGCATCGGTGGTAACGCATAGGCATGACGGAATCAGCTGTTCTCCTTTGTTCTTCGGGTCCTCTCGGGGTCCCGGTTGGGTCCCGCATGAGCGTGAACGAACGCAGAAGATCGCAAATTATCGACGTAAAAAACCCCGAGATAACAAGGGCGTTCTGCTGATCCAAACCGCTCATAACGGTCTGGTTGCAGGTTCGAGTCCTGCCGGGCCCACCAGCAAATCAATCACTTGACCGGATCGCAATGCTCGATCAGCAATTCTGTGAGGACTCGGATCTTCCGCGCGGGATGCTGGCCTGGCGGGCGGATGACATAGGCACCCGCCGGAGGTGGTGGATGACGGGTCATGACTGAAACAAGCCGCCCCGATGCCAACCATTCATTGGTGAGAAAATCCGGGAGGTAGGCAATCCCGAGCCCTGCTGTTGCGGCGGCCACCAGAGCTGTGCCGTTGTCGGCCTTGAAGCGCCCCTGTGGACGAACCGTGATGAACTTGTCGCCATCCATGAGCTGCCAAGTTTCGGTGCCCTGCATGAGAGCTTGATGGGCGATGAGTTCCTCGGGTGTCTCAGGCGACCCGTGCTCTTTGATGTAGCCAGGACTCGCAACGAACTTGCCGTAGATCGGTCCGACACGCTTGGCGATCAAATTTGAGTCTTGAAGATAGCCAATCCGAATCGCGCAGTCATAACCTTCTGCGATGAGATCAACGAATTGGTCACTGTAGCAGGTGTGGATTTGGAGCTGGGGGTGTCGTCGCGCCATTTCCGCCATCACGGGGGCGAAGTAGTTCGAGCCGAAGGACAGCGGCACAGCAACTCGCAAGCGTCCACGAAGCTCTCCGGCAGGCAGGATCGTCTCTTTGGCCACGTCGATTTCGGTGCAGACCCTCGCAGCATAGTCTCGGAACGTCGCCCCAGCTTCCGTTAGAGCGGCGCCGCGGGTGGTTCGTGCAAGAAGCTGGACACCAAGTTCCGATTCAAGCCGCAAGAGCCGTCGACTGACGATTGACTTGGAGACGCCGAGCCGGAGCGCAGCAGGCGAAACTCCGCCAGCATCAGCAACTTCTACGAATGTCCGTAGCTCTTCGATGTCCACTTTGGCGTTCCTCCTTTCGCGACACAGCTTGCCACAAAACGGTACTACCGCATCGAACACGGGAACGGCAATAAGCCCTCCAGGTGACGCCGCCTGTGGCGAGCGTCTCCCCAAAACCGATGCCGCGTTCAACGGCAACAAAGGATGTCATGATGCAACTTCGTAACGGCCTTGCTTCGCTTCTTCGTCCCGAAGACTCAGTGCTCGTTCTGATCGACCACCAACCCTACCAGCTTGCGAACGTGAACAGCCATGAACCGCAGATGGTGATCAACAACACGGCAGCTCTCGCGAAGGCAGCAAAGGCCTTCGATGTCCCCACGATCCTAACGAGCGTGATTGCCGAGCGAGGTGGCCTCCTCTTCCCTCAGATCACCGAAGTGTTCCCCGGACAGGAGGTGATCGACCGGACGTTCATCAACACCTGGCAGGATAAGAAGGTAGTGGACGCGGTCAAGGCCACGGGCCGCAAGCAGCTGATCATCGCTGGTCTGTGGACCGAGATATGCGTCGCGATGCCGACGATCCAGGCCCTCGGCGAAGGCTGGGACGTCACCGTGGTCACAGATGCGTCCGGTGCCGTTTCGGTCGAGGCCCACGAGGTCGCCATCCAGCGCATGATTACCGCCGGCGCCAACATGATGACCTGGTTGGCAGTGGCGGCCGAATGGCAGCGCGACTGGGCCAGGGCCGACCAAGCTGCCAAGCTGACGGAGGTGATCCTGCAGCATGCCGGCGGTAGTGGCATCGCGTTCCTGTGGGAGCAGCAGCTGCTCAACACTCCGGTACCGAAAAGCGCAGGCTGAGTTGAACTGGGTGATGAGGATCCTCGAACCGTTGCGGGCCTCGTCACCCTCACCACCGATCGATGTAATGACCCAACCAAGGTGGATGAAACACGAGTTGGGTGGTTGATGCCTGTGCCTCGAGTCTACAACGTCCATCACCGCAATGCGCCGGATGACGCGGTCTACGTCGGCCGCAGCTCGCCCTACGGCAACCGGTTCGCTATCAAGGAGCACGGCGACCAGGTCTGCAATCTGTTCGACCGCCAGCTGCTGCCGGCCATAGATACTCTCGATTACGATTACGGTGCACTCAATGACTTCGGCTGCTTCCGCGGATTCGAAGGCCAATGAATTAAGTGCACAGTCACCATAGTAGCTGTGCCTGTAGTAATGGACCCATGGCGCGTATCGGACCATATTGGCCAGGCATCACTTTGTTCGACGAGCAAGGGAGCCACCGGATGTACGCCAACATTCTCTTGAGCACGGATGGATCAGACGTCGCGCGAAAAGGCGTTGAGCATGGTATTGCCTTGGCGAAGGCCCTGAACGCCAGGCTGACGATCATCAATGTGACGGAAGCGCTGCCGGTCGACTTTGGGAGCGGACACGCCTCGGGATGGATTCCTACGCAGGAGGAGGTTGACAGCTTTGACGCGGCCTGCAAGGCCCGTGCGGGCAAAGTGCTTGACGAGGCGCGCGCCATGTCGGAGCAGATCGGCACGCCTGCGGAATTCTTGCATGTTCCGAATGCGCGCCCGGCCACTGCGATGATTGAAACGGCAAAGCTTGGGGGATACGACTTGATCGTCATGGCCTCTCATGGGCGTCGCGGCCTCAGGAAGTTGTTCCTTGGCAGCCAAACATCCGAGGTCCTGGTGGACGGAAGCATTCCCGTGTTGGTCGTGCCGAAGCCGGCATAGTGCAGCGACTTACCCGGCTCCGCTTGGCTGTTGCGCTGAGCTCCCGCACAAGAAACGTTGACCGCTCTTTAGCGGCAGGAGAATTTCATGGTTAGTGAAAAAGGCCCGAACATCAAGAAGAAGCAGAAATGCAAAAATTGTGAAGGCAAAGGTTTGCTCAAGAAGGGCGACAAGGTGGTGAAGTGCCAGCGCTGCAAAGGCACGGGGGTGCGGTGATGCTCTCGCAGCCGGCAAGCATGAACACCAGCAGGTGATGCACGATCGCCAGCACCAGATCGGTCGTTGCGTAGTCCATTGAAATATCCCCCGTGTCGTTCGCTTCGGCCGGGTTCGGCCCAAAGCAGGCGTCTCTCCTGTCAGGCAGCCCATTTGGGGCGCGCTTCCTCGGCGCCCCACTTATCGCGGAACCGCGTCGATGCATCGCGGGCGATAGGCGGGCCGTGGCCAAACCCGGCAGCATCGAATGAAAGACTGGCAAGTCTGCGCTGGCTCGCACGACCGTCGTTCAAATTCTCGAAGCCGACGGGATCACCGAGGCCCATGACGTTCGTGCACACATCGCCCGCGAACAGCATGCGTCCCGGAAGCCACAGCAGGGCTACCTGTCCCGCGCAATGCCCGGGAACATGGATGACTTCGATGCCTCCGGCGATGGGCAGTGTTTCTCCATCGGTCAAGGGCCGGTCGATGGCAACAGGCTCCAATCGCTCGTCGGGATGGAAGAACAGCTTGCATATCACTTCCCCCAACAGACCAGGTGCTCCCCTCATCGGCCGAAAAGGACCTCCACTCTCGGCCATCGGGATATCGAGCGAGTGCATGTAGGTCCTCGCACCGGTTTCCCGCACGATCGCTGCGGCACTGCCGATATGATCAGGGTGGCCGTGCGTAAAAATCAGGTGCTTGAGCTGGTCTGGCGAACGGCCAAGCCCGCGGATCGCTCCGAAGACGGCGGCCTCCTTACCCGGGTAACCGGCGTCGATCAGCGTCAAGGCGTCGTCGCCTTCGATCAGGAAGGCGTTTGCCAACCCCATCGGGACAACGTGCACACCATCGATCACACGCTTCACAGCCATCGGCAGAATCCCCGGAAAGGCCTCCACTGCGAAACGCAAACCGGCAGCGCCGATCGAGCGTTCCAGTTTCGAGAACACAAAACTGTGAGCGCAGCGAGCATGCTGGCGCAGATGCGAAGCTCGTGCGCAATCTCTCCGTCACCGCTGTAACTGTTCAGAACCGCTCCACCGGAGGCGCAAAAACATAGCCAATGCCGCGCTCGCTCTGGATCATGCGCGGCGCATTCCGATCAATCTCCAACTTGCGCCGCAGCCGCAAGACCTGAACATCGATGCTCCGATCGAAGATGTCCTCATGAACTCGCGTCGCATGCAGCAGATGCTCGCGCGTAAGAGCTCGCTTGGGTGCATCCAGAAACGCCAGCAACAAGGCATACTCACCTTTACTCAGCAAAACCGGTGCGTCATTGGGGTCTACGAGACTTCGCCTGTAACGATCGAGCCGCCAGCCATTGAATCGATAGCCGCCCCGTTCCGGATCGCGAATTTGTGCGGCACGCGGCAGTTGCCGCCGTCGCAATATGGCGCGCGTACGTGCGAGCAACTCCCTGGGACTGGGCCTTACGATGTAATCGTCGGCGCCAAGTTCGAGGCTGACGATAGGATCAATTTCGTCGGCGCGGTGGCTGGTGACGATGATTGGAATATCTGATTTCGACCGGATTGATCGCAATTGATCCAGGCCGTCATTCAGCCCGTGTGACTGATCCATGATGATCAAGCTGGGATGCGTGCCGTTGCATTTCAACTCGCTCCAGCTGGACACACAACGGGCGGGGAAATTGTGGTCGGAAAAGTATCCACTCACCGTCTGTCGCAAGGCGGGATCATTATTGATGATCAGGATATAGCCTGTCGATCCGGTGTCCTGGTTCATGTCTTCGATTCCCATTTGTCATCAGGCCTGATTCCGATCTCATCAATCCTTCAATCGACGACCGGAATTCTCCGAGCCGGTTAACCCGGACAGCGATGCAAGACTGTGAACTGGTTCATATTTCACGAAACCGTTGATCGCTTTAGAACGCGACGGAAACTGTTCCGCGTTGACGACGACCAGGCATTAGCGCCGTGACAGCGCATGTTGCGATTGACCGCCATGCCGGAACGTCGTTCCGTCAAGCAACGGGCTGGTGGTGGCCGGGAAGAAAGAACAGAGGAAAGTGACGAAGCGCGATGATCGCGCCGAACGCCCCATCCGAGCCGACGCACAGCGCAAATCTCAACACGCTGCTGCAGGCGGCGCCGGCGGTCTTCATGAAATCCGGAGTGGACGCGCGCCGCGAAGCCTCGTTTGGCGCTTCACTCGGGCGCCCCCGGCCGCACGCCTATTTCGAGAGCGGCTTCGGCCGGCGTTACAGGATTTGCTCGGGGCGGCGGCGTCCCCGGGCTCCTTCCGCGCCGGCGTCGACCCGTACGACCTGCTGGCGGCGGTCGCGAGCCTAGGCGCGTCGACCCGCGACGGTGATGATCCCGCGCGGGCTCGGTGCATGATCGGGCTGCTGGATGGGCTGCGCTACGACGTGGAGAGGGGCTGAGCGCTTTGGCTCGGACGCGTTGGAGCGTCACCCCTGCGGCAGCGGAGTGGCGGACGTGAAGACCCCATCGGGATCGAAGCGGCGCTTGATCATCCGGAGCCGGGTGGCGTTGCCGCCATAGGCCGCCGCCGCCTGTTCGCGATCATCCGGCCCCAGCAGGTTGGCGTAGCCGCCCGGCAGGGCGAACGGGGCGAGGCTCTGCCAGAGATCTTGTGCCCAGCGTCGGTGCGCCGCGCCGTCGTCCCCATCGGGCTTCCAACCCGCGACGATCTCCACCATGAAGTGCTCGCGGCGCACGCCGAATGCGGCGCCGTCCGCCGCCATCCGCGTTGCTGCGCCGTGGAAGTGGTGCCAAAAGATCGAGCAATGCGGCGACGCCGCGCGGGCCTTCGCCGCGATGATCGCATCGGCGGCGCCTGCGGTAAGCGCGGGCAGCCAGCGCGTCCGGATCTCCCAGTGGTAGCCGTCCGCGGCCTCCACCCATGCGTCGAACTGGGCGAGCAGGTCGGCGTAGGTCGCCGGTCCGACCTGGGCGGATTGCGGCGTGCCGAAAGCCTGCACGTCTTCCATGACGCGCTCGCCCTGACGCCGCTCGCCATTCCACAGCGGCACGACCATGATGACGGGTTGGCCATCCGGGCCGGACATCACGCCGACGGCCACGCCGAGTTCGTCGGGCGCCGCCGCCGCGAATGCCGCGTAGCGGCGCAGGACCGCGCCCGCCTCGTTCCAGTTGTAGATGATCGATCCGGCGAGCATGTCGCGCGTCGGATGGAGGCGAACGCGCAGGGAGGTCACGACGCCGAAGTTGCCGCCGCCGCCGCGCAAGGCCCAATACAGCTCGGGCTCCGCGTCGGGACCGGTTGTCACGCGTCGCCCGTCCGCCAGCACGATTTCGGCGCCGAGCAGGTTGTCCGCCGCGAGGCCGCAGGTACCGCTGAGGGGGCCGTAGCCGCCGCCCAGGGTCAGGCCGGCCACGCCGACCGTGCCGCAGTTGCCCAATGCCGCGACCAAGCCGTGGGTGCCGGCGGCCACGGCCAGATCCTTGGCCCGGGCGCCGCCCGCGACGGTGGCTACAAGCGCTCGCGGATCCACGGCCACATCGCGCATCCCGGTGAGGTCGATGACGAGCCCATCGTCGCGCAGCGCGCGCCCCGCCCAGTCGTGCCCGCCGCCGCGCACCGACAGCGGCAGGCGGTGCCGCCGCGCGGCCTGCACTGCCGCCTGCACATCTGCGGACGTCTCGCACACCGCAAATAACGCCGGCTGGTTCTTAACTGCTCCGTTCCATATCTGCCGCGTGCGAGCATAGTCATCGTCGTCGCGCGACACGACTTTTCCCTGCATCACGGCGCGCAGTTCACGCGCCGCGGCCGACTTCGAAATCGTTTGTATGTTCATTACACGCATTAATGACTCTCCTTAAATGACTCTCCTTATCGGCCGATGGCGTGGTTGATGCCGCGCTCGCCCCCGGTGACGAGGGCGGCTTTGCCATCCTGTGCGCTCATGATAGGC
This sequence comes from Bradyrhizobium sp. F1.4.3, assembly GCF_040548375.1. Classification (NCBI taxonomy): domain Bacteria; kingdom Pseudomonadati; phylum Pseudomonadota; class Alphaproteobacteria; order Hyphomicrobiales; family Nitrobacteraceae; genus Bradyrhizobium; species Bradyrhizobium sp. F1.4.3. The sequence goes on along the minus strand of NZ_JBEPRN010000010.1, from coordinate 121,487 downwards.
GCGCGAGCACGGCGACCCCTGCCGTCGCGTAGTTGCGCGGTTGGGCTGCAAAGTGTTGGGCCGCGACGCGAAGATCCCGCACCCTTCGTTGCAGCGAGCAGCTTTCGTACACGGCCCTGCTTCCGGCGAGTTCAAAGCAGCCTTCGGCGACGCGGACGCAGGCCGAGGCGATCCAGGCCACCGCTTGCAGTTGTTCCGCCATGCGGGCCAGGCCCTTCGCCGTCGCTCGCTCGGGATTTTGCCAAACCCGGGCGATCTGCGCCTCAAGCAGCGCGCGCGCCGCCATGAGTTCGGCATCAAGCCGTGCCAGGTTCTCCTTGAAGCGCTCGGTCTCCACCAGTGGGGTGGTCATGAACAGTTGTTTGACGCCGGTCCGCGCCAGTTCGACAAGGTCCATGATGGCGCCCTCGGCGATCCCCACGGAAACGGCGCCATGCAACAGAAAGAAGACCTCGGGGATCTTGCTGAAGATGGGTTCAGGCGCGAACGAGACTCCGAACGGAAACTCGAAAAAATTCTCGTCGGGAACAAACACGTCCGCCAACGCAACGTGGTGGCTGCCGGTGCCCCTGAGGCCGAACGTGTGCCAGGTGTCCCGGATCTCCCAGTGTTCGGCCGGCATGAGACAGGTGCGGGTCATCGGGCCGGGTCCGTCCGCGGCGTCGATCGGGGAACCGCCCTCCATCATCACGCAAGTGGCCGCGATCCACTCGGCGTTTTGGCACCCGCTGGCAAACGGCCACGCGCCGGTTACCTTCCATCCGCCGGGAACGCGCTCGGCCGTGCCACCCGACTGACCTGAGCCGGCAACGACCTTGCTCTTTCCGTCCTGGTAGATTTCCGCGCACAGGGCCGGGCTCGCCAGAAACGGAATGAGGCTCGCGTTGTTGCCAATCATCGCATTCCAGCCCACCGACCCATCGAGCTTGGCCAGGGCCGAGACCGCCCGAAGGGCGCTTGGCGCATCAAGCTCCAGGCCGCCGTAGCGCCGGGGCAAAAGCATGCCGTAGATCCCTGCCGATTTGAGAGTGGACACGAGTTCCGCCGGCAGTCGCCGATCTTGCTCAATGTCGGGAGCGAGCCGCGCGACCATGGGCGCGAGCGCGGTGATGCGCGAAAGTACCTGATCCAATGTGGCTCTGTCGGGATTCTGGACGTTGCTGGTCTCTGACCGTTTCTTGTCGAGAAGCGTTGTCATCGGGCTATCCTCTTCGAGGTAGGGATCGGAATGGAGCAAGCAGTCTGCAATGGGCAAACTACGGTTCGATTGCAGCTCGCGGGAACCTGCGTTTCGAATGTAACCGGACGGGGCACTTGAACTCTGCCGGATCGCACCTGGGTGATCGGCCGCCAGCAAGAATTGCGCTTCCTGTTCGAACCGACCACATTACCGCCGTCAGGCCGACAGGCGCATTTCAGCAAAGGTAGGTCCACGTGCATTCATCTGGTGGAAAGCAAGAGTTGGCGCGTCAGCCGAATCTGTCAGGCGAGCACAGATTCAATAAGTACGGCACCGCCGGGCTGCTGGCGTCTTCCGCCGCGCGGGGCTGGTCGAACCTCGCGGCAGAGCTTCGTAGCCACAGCGATACGGTCGCCTGGAATAGTCCGCAGCCTGACACCGAGGTCTGTGTGGATATCAGCGGCAGTCGAGCCGTGATCACGCGGCGGCTGGATGGTGTCACCGATACCACCGTCTCTGAACGCGGAACCATCTGGCTTCGTCCCGCCGGCGTGCAGGAAGGCCTGATCGACATGTCCGAGCCGGTGCCGGCGATATTGCATCTCTATCTTCCTCCGAGCCGGTTCTCGCCACAGAGCTTAGATGAGGGATTCGGTGCAGCGGCGATGGGGCCGCTGCGTCACCGGGGCGGCTTCCAGGATCCGCTGCTCGCCGAGATCGCCTATGCCATCATGTCTGAACTCGAGCACGAGACTTCCGCAGGCAGCCTGCTCGCCGAAACCCTGGCTCTTAGTCTGATGGCAAGACTGGTCCAGAACCATGTCTGTGCGCCACCGCCTGGATTCTTGACGCCGGTCGCACAGGAGGGACTCGACCGACGCAGACTGTCGCGCGTGCTCGACTATATTGAAGCCAATCTGGATGGCGATCTGGCAGTGGCGCGGCTTGCATCGGTCGCGTGCCTTAGCCAGTTTCATTTCGCGCGCGCCTTCAAGGCCGCTGTCGGCCGATCGCCGCATCGCCATGTCAGCGCGAGGCGGCTCGAACGCGCGAAGGAACTGCTCTGCGATGCGGACCGACCTCTGATCGATATCGCGCTCACGCTCAAGTTTTCGTGCCACGCCAATTTCACCCGTGCCTTTCGGCAAGCCACAGGGCAGACGCCGGCGCAATATCGGCGCAGCCTGCTGACCTGACTTGTTACCGACGTAACCAGTCCGCGCGCGCGACCGCAAGAAATGACAATAGCTGAGCAGGCGATGCCAAGCCGCATCGCCCCGATTGAGGCATCTATTCGCTCGTCCATACCTTCAATTGCGTGACAGGAGCGAACATGACATCCGAAGCGAAGGTCGCCGTCATCACCGGGGCGTCGCGCGGCATTGGCGCGAGCTTGCTGAAAGCCTATCGCGAGATTGGCTATCGCGTCGTCGCCAGCGCGCGCACGATTGGCAAGAGCAATGATCCGGCGATGCTCGCTGTCGCGGGTGATATCGCCTGTCCGGAGACGGCCGAAGACATCTATAAATTAGCCATCGAGCGCTTCGGACGGATCGATACGCTCATCAACAACGCCGGAATGTTCGTTGCAAAACCGTTTACCGAATATTCCGAAGCCGATTTCGCAAAGATCGTCTCGATCAACCTCGCGGGCTTCTTCCATTTGACGCAACGGGTCGCGGCCAGCATGTTGCAGGTGGGGTCAGGCCACATTGTCAATATCACGGCGACGATCGCGGAACAACCAATGGCCGCGCTGCCGGCAGCGCTTGCTACCCTCACCAAGGGCGCTCTCAACGCGGTCACGCGCTCGCTCGCCATCGAATACGCCAGCCGGCATGTCCGCGTGAACGCGGTCTCGCCGGGCGTGATCGATACGCCGATGCATTCGCCGGAAGCGCACCCGTTTCTTGCCCGTCTGCAGCCGATGGGCCGTTTGGGCGAGACGAAGGAGATCGTCGATGCCGTGATGTACCTGGAGCACGCGGCCTTCGTCACCGGCGAGATAATGCACGTCGATGGCGGTGCCTCCGCCGGCCGCTGGTAGGAGACGCATTATGTGGCCCGACAGGCGGCTTCTTGAACTATTTCAAATCGAGCATCCGCTTGTGCTGGCGCCGATGGCCGGGTTCGGCACGGTGGGGCTCGCCGCCGCAGTCTCAAACGGCGGCGGCCTCGGCTCGATCGGCTGCGCGACGATGAGTCCGGAACTCGTCGCCAAGAGCGTTGCAGGGCTGCGGCGGCTGACCGCGAAGCCGATCAACGTCAATTTTTTCTGCCACGATCCGGCAGAGGCTGATCCTGCCCGCGAGCGTGCCTGGCACGACAGGCTATCGCGCTATTATCCGGAGCTGGGCGTCGATCCCACGACACCGCCGCCGCGCGTCGATCTCGCGCCCTTTGGCGAAGCCGTTTGCGCCGTCGTCGAGGACGTGAGGCCTGAGGTGGTGAGCTTCCATTTCGGCCTGCCGGAGCCCGCGCTGATGACGCGGATCAAGGCGGCGGGCTGCAAAGTGATCTCATCGGCGACGACGGTCGATGAAGCGCGCTGGCTTGAGGAGCGCGGCGTCGATGCCGTCATTGCCCAGGGCTTCGAGGCCGGCGGACATCGAGGCATGTTCCTCGATCCCGACCGAGACTCCGCGGTCGCCTCGCAGGTCGGCACATTGGCTTTGGTGCCGCAGGTCTCCGACGTGGCCGGTGTGCCGGTGATCGCTGCTGGCGGCATCGCAGACGGACGCGGGGTTGCCGCTGCGCTGGCACTTGGAGCCTCGGGCGCGCAGCTCGGGACCGCCTTTCTGCGTTGTGCCGAGGCGGCAACGCCACCGCTGCACCGCGATGCCCTGAGGCAAGCGTGCGCGCACCAGACGGTTGTGACGAACGTGTTCTCCGGACGACCGGCGCGGGCTCTTGTCAATCGCCTTGCCGTCGAGATCGGTCCCTGGTCCGACGCGGCACCGGACTTTCCATTACCCATGGGTGAGCTGCCGCCGTTGCGGGCTGCTGCCGAGCAGAGGGGAAGCAGCGATTTCACGCCACTCTGGTCAGGGCAGGCGGCGGCGCTTGCCCGGGAGATGCCTGCGAAGATGCTGATCGAGACCGTTGTGAAGGACGCGACCGCGCGCCTGCGCCAGCTTGGGCGAAGCTAGGCCACGCCGTCGACGGCTTCTCGCCGTTGCGTAAGTGAGCTACCGGACAGACGGTCGCGGACCGCACCCATTTCGCACCAGAAACAATCTCGACAAAGCAAAACGAACGCGATCGCATTCCCGTTTGCCCGGCCAGCAGACTTGGCGGGAAGCTTGGCACCGGCGCGTATCACCCGCAACCGGTGTCTCACGGCGCAGCCGCTTGCGCACTGCACCAATGCCCGGTCATGCACTGCAACTAACGCGCTGACAATGTCGATCGTTAGACCAATGTCCATTTGTCGGCAAAACCAAAGTGAGGCAATCTGACACACGGGCGGTGTCACAACAGCTGAAGCATCCGTTTGATGCAAGGATGGCGTTGTGCGTCTCTCCAACTCCAAAAAAATTGCCGCGCCGCACCTGATCGTATTTTGCGAAATCAACGGGTGCCGTGAATTGCTGCCATAGCAACCTCACCAGTTCGCAACAATAGCATGCGGACCAAGCAGCAGAGAGGGAGGCCTGAAAATGAAGATCATTCGCGTCTCGATTGGCCGTCGCACACTCATCAAATCGGCGCTGGCGCTTGGCGCCAGCCAGGTGATCGGCGCGCCATTTGTCGTCAAGTCGCTCGCCGACGAGCCTGTCCGAATCGGCATGGTCAACCCGCTAACCGGCGTTCTCTCGGCACTGGCGCAGAGTGAAGTCGACGGCGCAAAATACGCCGAGGGTGAAATCAATAAAAAGGGAGGCATTCTGGGCCGTCAGGTCCAACTGCTGGTCGAGGACTCGGCAAACGACGTCGGCACGGGCGTGCAGAAGACGCGAAAGCTGATCGACCGTGACAAGGTCGACGTCATCATCGGCGACGTCAACTCCGGCATCGCCTACGCAATGTCGCAGGTCACCAATGAGAAGAAGATTTTTCATATTGTAGGGGGCGGCCATACCGATCCCATCACGGGTTCGAATTGCAAATGGAATGTGTTCCGGGTCTGCAACACCACGACAATGGATGCCAATGCGGTAACGCCGGAACTAGTGAAGAAGTTCGGCAAGAAATGGTTCTTCGTTACGCCCGATTATGCCTACGGTCACACCCTGCAGGACGCCTTCGTCAAGGCACTCACCAAGGCCGGCGGCACCTTTGAAGGGGACATGCTGCCCATCAACAATACCGACTTCTCCGCCACCCTCATCAAGGCGAAAGGCTACAAGCCGAACGTGCTGCTCAACAATATGGGCGGGCTGACGCAGATCAACTGCATGAAGCAATTCACGCAGTTCGGCATGCAGAAGGAGATGGCGCTCGGCGGCGCGCTGTTCGAATTGGAAAGCATCAAGGGTTGTCCGCCGGATGCTCAGACCGGCTGGTGGGACATGGAGTGGTGGTGGAACCAGCCCAACGTGCCTGAAGTGGTGAAGTTTGTCGCCGATTACCGAGCCGCGACCAAAAAGACGCCCTCCGCGCGTGACTGGTTCGGCTACGTGTCGATGCATTCGGTGCGACTGGCGGCAGAAAAAGCGAAGTCGCTGGAAGGCCCGAAACTGGCGAAGGCGCTGGAGGACCTCGAGCTGCCGCCCGACGTGGCATTGCAGCCGGGCAAGGTGCGTTACCGCGCCGGCGATCATGAGCTGATGCCGAACATCTTTGTCGGCGAGGCGCATCCTGCGAAGTCCGGCCCGGACGACGTGTTCACCGTCTCTGCTTTGGTTCCGGGTGAGCTGGCCGCGGGTTCGGTCTCGGATACCGGCTGCAAGATGGTGGAGCCGGCCTGACTCGCCGACAATTTCGGCCAGGCTTTTGGCGCGCACAGGAGGGCGGATGACGCAGGTCATACTGTATAACGTGACTAACGGCCTTATCATCGGCGCCTTCTATGTATTGATGGCGCTTGGCCTGTCGCTCATCCTCAACCTCAGCAACGTCATCAATTTCGCTCACGGCAATTTCCTGGCGCTCGGCGGCTATCTCGCTTTCACACTGTCGCCGGCGCTGGGATATTGGGGAGCACTGTTGGTCTCGCCGCTGCTCACTGCGCTGATCGGCCTCATCATCGAGCGCCTGATGATACGCCGCGTCTATAACCGCGATCCGGTCTACAGCCTGTTGCTCACGTTCGGATTTGCGTTCGTGATGCAGGATATCGCGCGCTATGTGTGGGGACCCAACGGTTTGCCGCTGGGCCTGCCTGATTTTCTATCGCGGCCAGTCAGCGCCGAACTGTTCTTCATCACCTGGTACCGTATCTTCATGGTGACGGTCGTCATCGTGACGGTACTCGGCCTGTTCGGATTCCTGCGCTACACGCGGGTCGGCATACGCATCCGGGCAGGCACACTCGACCTAGAGACCGTGGCTTCGCTGGGGGTCAATATCAGCTTCCTGCGGACCTTCAATTTCGCGCTCGGCTGCATGCTGGCCGGGTTGAGCGGAGTGCTTGCCGCCGGGCAGATCGGCCTCAATCCCAACATGGGCGACGATCTCCTTATGCCGAGCTTCATCGCCATCATTGTCGGCGGCGTCGGAAGCCTGATCGGCACGCTGTTCGGCGGACTCCTGATCGGGATGGCGGCGGCCCTGACCACTGTGTTTATCCCCACCGCGAGCGAAGCGGTGATCTATGCTATCATGATGATTGTGCTTCTGCTTCGTCCCCGCGGCCTGATGGGCGAGGAAGGGATGATGTCATGAGCAGCGACGTCACTATCGCAGCCGCACCGGCGTCAAGACAATTGGCCGTTCCGAACTGGGTCAGGCTGGTCATCATCTGGGCGCTTCTGGCTGCGGCCCCCTACTGGCTTCCGTTGCTCGGCGGCTATACCGCTCTCGCCGGGCGTGTCCTGGTTTTCGGCCTTGCGGCGATGGGGCTCAACCTGCTGCTTGGATTTACCGGCGTATTGAGCTTCGGCCACGCGGCATATTTCGGGCTCGGCGCCTATGGCGCCGGCCTCACACTGCGATATCTCGTGCACAGCACGCCCATCGCGATGCTCGCCGGAACGCTGCTCGGTGGGTTGGCCGGCACTCTGTTCGGGTTGCTGATCGTACGCCGGCGCGGTGTCTATTTTGCGATGTGCACGATCGCCTTCGGCCAACTCTGGTACTATCTCGCCTACAGCTGGAACGACTTCACCGGCGGCTTCGACGGGCTGCGCGACTTTCACCGCGCACCAATCGGATTCGGGCGGTTGACGCTCGACATCACCGCGGGCGGACCGCAATTCTATTATTTCCTCTTGGCGGTCTTCGCGATTGCCGTGGCTCTGCTCGGCCTGCTGGTTCGCTCGCCCTTCGGCCATACTTTGCGGGCAATCCGGGAGAATGAACGCCGTGCGCGCTTTCTGGCCATCCCGGTAGAGCGCCAGATCTGGCTCTCGTTCTCGATCTCCTGCTTCTTTACCGCGTTTGCCGGCACGCTCTATGCGTTGCTCAACAATTTCGCCGATCCGATGGCCCTGCATTACTCCCTCTCCGGCTATTTCGTTGTCATGTGCGTGATGGGCGGTATGCGGACGTTCTGGGGACCGCTACTTGGCGCGGCGGTGTTCGTCGTGCTTCAGGACTATATATCGTCGATGACCGTGAACTGGATGTCCTTTGTCGGCACGATCTTCGTGATGGTCGTACTCTTCTTTCCGCGCGGCCTGCTCGGCATGCGGCGCCAGCGCAGTTCGGAATGAGCATGCTCGAGGTTCGTAACGTCACGAAGCGATTTGGCAACCTCGTTGCCGTGAACGATGTTTCCATGTCCGTTAAACGCGGCGAGTTACGGGCTATCATCGGCCCGAACGGGGCAGGCAAGACGACTTTCTTCAACATGATCAGCGGCTATTTTGCACCCACCAAGGGCTCAATCCTGTTCGAGGGAAGCGATGTAACACAGCAACCTGCACACAAACGGGTCGGACTCGGCATGGGCCGCACCTTCCAGATCACGGAAATCTTTCCCGAACTGACCGTCCACGAAAACGTGCTTACGGCAGCCGAGGTGGCGGCGGGGCAGACGTTGCATCTGGTGCGGAGCAAGGCCGCTGCGAAGCTCGCCAACGATGTCGCGGCCGAAATGCTGGCGCAGGTGGGGCTCACGGCCAAGGCCGATCGGCGTGTCGGCGAACTCGCGCATGGCGATCAGCGAACGACAGAGATAGCGATGGCGCTCGCGCAGCTACCGCGACTGCTGCTGCTCGATGAACCGACGGCCGGTATGGGCGATCAGGAGACCTACGAGGTCACCGCCCTGATCCGCCGCCTGCATCGCGAACGCAACTATACGATCGTCCTGATCGAGCATGACATGCGGGTGGTCTTTCATCTGGCCGATTACATCACTGTCCTCGACCAGGGCCGTCTGCTCGCCGAGGGACCGCCGAAGGAGATCGCGGCGTCGGAGGCGGTGCAGGCAGCTTATCTTGGGGAAATCGGATGACACCACTCGAGGCCGCGGGTCTGCAAACGTTTTACGGCAAGAGCCACATTCTGCACGATGTGGGCCTGACCGTGAACGAAGGCGAGATCGTGGCGCTGCTCGGCCGCAACGGCGCCGGCAAGACGACGACACTGCGCAGTATCATGGCGCTCACCCCGCCTCGCGAAGGCAACGTCAGGATATTCGGGACCGAAGCGAGCCGGATGTCGACCTATCAAGTCGCGTCGCTCGGCGTCGGCTATGTGCCTGAGGGTCGCAAGATCTTCGCAAACCTGACTGTCGAAGACAATTTGCGGGTACCGATGCAGCGGCCCGGCCCCTGGACCATCACGCGGGTCTTCGAAACCTTTCCGCGCTTGGCTGAACGAAGGGACAATCGCGGCCGCCAACTGTCCGGCGGCGAGCAGGAAATGCTCTCCATCGCCAGAGCGCTCCTTCTGAATCCCAAACTGCTGTTGCTCGACGAGCCGAGCCAGGGGTTGGCTCCCCTGCTCGTCAAGGAAGTCTTTCAGATCATCCAGGCAATGCGCAAGGAAGGTATCGCCGTTCTGCTGGTTGAGCAGAATGTTCGTGTCAGCCTGGCCATCGCTGATCGGGCCTATGTGCTGGATGACGGCTCTGTCGTCTACAGCGGAACAGCCGAAGCACTGGCAGGCGACGAGGAGCGGGTCCGCTCCATGGCGGGGGCCAGCGAAAAGGAATGGAGCGCCGATGGCAAGCCACCAAGCAGCGCCCCAGCGGATACGATCCCAGGGTGACGCGATTTTCGTAGGAACGTACGAATGGTTCGATGACTTCAGCGGTCCTTAAAGCGAGCGTCGAAGTGGTCCCTCACCTATGAGGACCGAACATTGAGACCCGACAAGGCCTGGTGAATCTGGCCGCTCATAACGGTCTGGTTGCAGGTTCGAGTCCTGCCGGGCCCACCAGCCTTCGCTCGCTTCACGAGCTTCTTCTGCCAGACCAGATGCTCTCACCTTCGCAGATTCGGCGAGACCGTCGTACGAAAGGCAGCACTGGCGTTCTCTAGTCCGGGCGAATTCTATCAGGTCGCTGGTGACCCGTTCAGCTCGGGGACGAATGCCCACAATGCAAAAAATGAAATGACCGATGGTCCGCCGGACCATCGGTCATCGTAAAGCCTTGGCAATATCCGAGCCGATCGCGCCGTCAGCCCAAGATCAGATGGTCGGAGGGACGATACCGGTTTTAGTCGTGGTGCTCGGCCAGGCGCCGCCCGACACTTCGTCCAGGGCGCTGTCACCGAGGCCATCCTTGTCGGACGTTGACGACATCTTGGTCTCGGCGACGTCCTTCAGGTGGCGAGGTTCGGTTTCACCTTCTGAATTGACGCCCTGCGTGTTGCTCATATTCAATCCACCTTCATCAATGCTGATTGTTAGTCGCGATTGCTTCAAGCAGTCGTCGGCTCAGGTGCTTTCCCGGTTAGCCCCCCGGGCCTGCGCTGGCATAGCTGGCACTCGCGAGATTATTGAACGGCTAAACGCCGCCTGACACTTTGTCCAGCGAGCTGTCGCTGAGTGCATCAGCCGCCGGCGTGACTTGGGATGCTGCGGTCCGGGCGCTGTCCTTGAGGCTCTCGCCGGGTACCGCGTCCGCTGTGGAATTCGTGTCCTGCTGATCGGTCATATTCAATCTCCAGCTCTCATCAAGGCCAAGCCCACGACACGGACGTCAGAACCCGTGGGTCGGAGGCACGCGACCGCCGGACACATCGTCCAGCGAGTTGTCGCTGAGTGCATCCTTTTCAGAGGTCGAGATTTGGGATGCCTTGTTCTGAGCGGCATCCTTGCGGCTATCGAGAGATTCGACTTCCGGCTTCGAATTCGTGTCCTGCCTATTGGTCATTGCTCAATCTCCAATTCAAATGATGATCTTCTAAGCCCTAAGTTGTGGCGCAGCGAGGACGTCATTTCCTGAATATTGAAGGGCTTAGGAAAAACGCCTTCCCGGCGTCGCCCTTTGTCTCGTGCGCCTCAGGTGAAAGGTACCGCCGGATTGACTTGCGAGCGATACGGCAGATGCCGTATTTCGTCGTCGGTCACGGGGAAGTGTCGAAAGGCCCCCCTTCGAAGGGCCTCCCTTTCGAAAGGTCCTGTCTTCGATCTCAGGATTTGGCGCCTCTCATCGCGACCTCCTCTACAAGCTTGAGCAGACGGTCAAATCTCTCCCCCGCGATCGAGACCTGGTCGAGCACCGCAGGATCAAGCTCGTCCTTCAAACGCGTCGTCTCGTCACCGAGGCCACTTTCCTGCTCGCCATAGGCCATCCTGCGCTCTGTGGCACGCAGGCGGTCCGATAGCAGGATGGCGAGAGCGCGATAAAAGCGGCTGGCAAAGGCGTGATCTCCCGCTAGCTTGCGCGAGAGGACCTGCTTGTCCAGGAACAGGGCAACCGAATCGAGCTTCGCAGCCACCGTTGCCGAGGGCGGCGCTGAATCGACCAGCGACATCTCACCAACGAAGTCGCCCGCCTCGAGCTGGGCGATCTCGCCGATGCCGGACACGCTCACGCCCATTCGTCCTTGCAACAGCAGGACGATCGACGAGATCGGCACGCCTTCATCGATCAGGACGTCCTGTCGCCTGATGCCGCGGCGGGAGCCGGTACGGGCCATCCAGTCGATGTCGGAGTCATTCAGCACGCCGAATATGAAGAGGACCTTGCGCATAACGGTGACCCCCCTAAAGCGCCTCATCGCGCTTTAGCTCCTTGTTTGAGCATGATCTATTCGGAAAACCGCGGCGCACTTTTCCGGATCATGCTTCAGATCAGTTGACGTTCCGCGAATTCCCCAAACAGGCCCGGCTGCGCCATCAACTCGGCAAAGCTGCCGGTCTGCACGATCTTGCCGCCGCCCAGCACGACAATCCGGTCCGCCGACCGAACGGTGCTGAGCCGGTGCGCGATGACAATACGCGTCAAATTGAGCCTTGATATTGAATCGCTGACGACGGCCTGAGACCGGTTGTCGAGCGCACTGGTGGCCTCATCCATCAGCAGGAGCCGCGGCCGATGCGCCAGCGCCCGCGCGATCAGCAATCGCTGGCGCTGCCCCCCCGAAAGCGTGTTGACGCCCTCCGCAACGAGTGTCTGCATGCCCATGGGCATGGCCTCGAGGTCACGGTCGAATCCCGCCAGCCGTGCGATCTCCCAGGCCTGGTCAATCGACAGACGGGCTGCGCCGCAGATGTTTTCATAGACGCTGCCGGAGGCGAGCCTGGAGTTCTGCAGCACGACACCGACGTCGCGGCGCAACAAGCCGACGTCGATCGTCTCGAGCGACTTGCCATCGACAAAGATCACGCCGGATTCCGGCTTCTCGAAGCCGAGAAGCAATCGGAAGAGTGTCGACTTGCCGCTCCCCGACGGGCCGACAATGGCGAGGTATTCGCCTGTCCCGACACTGAGGCTGACATCGTCGAGGATCAGCGGCCCGCTGTCGCCATAGCGGAACGACACGTTGGCAAACTCGATCGAGCCGCTGATCTCGCCAACCGACTTCCGCTCGTCGCTGATTTCGGTCGGTTCCGAGATGATCGGCTTGATCCGCTCGATCCTCGGGATTGCGACCAGGAGTTCTCCGATCGCCAGCGTCCACTCGCCGACCGCGGCGAGCGACAGTCCGAACGCCGCATAGAATGCCAGGAACGTACCAAGCTCGTGCACCGGCCTCGCGCCTGATGTCGTCTGGGCCAGGGCAAAGACGAGCAGCGTCGCCAATGCAGGGAACGCCGCATCGAGGCTCTTCTGGAGGTTTCCCGCACGCTGCGACGCGATGAAATGGCGCTTCTGCCGGGAAAAGCGCTCGACCCAGATCGAGAGCGCCTGCATGGTCGCGTTCGCAATCCGCAGTTTCCCGACGCCGGTGAGGAGCTGTAGAACCAGCCCCTCCAGCCATCCCTGAAGATAAAGGCTCTCGCGCTCCTCCGACAGCCGGACCAGACTGATCGCGACCACCATTGCGACGCGCAGCACGGCCAGCGCTGTGGCCAACAGGCCCAGCCTGATGTCGAGGTACAGCATCACGGCAAAACTGAAAGCGCAGGACACAAGCGCCAGAAATCCGCGAATGGCGCGGCCGGTGACAATCGTGCGGACGGCCTCGACACCAAGCGTGCGGTCCGCGAGGTCGCCAACGGAGAAGTCGCGGAAAAAAGCGGCCGGCATTCGCAGCAGGCGGTCGACAATTGCCGCCTGCAATACAAAGTCCAGCCGGCCCTCGAGCCGGAGCATGGCGATGCCCTGCATCATCTGAAATCCGCCGGCCACCAGCGTCACGACGATGAGCGCGATGGCGCAGATCAGGAGCTGGTCGACTTCCGCGCGCGGGAGCACTGAATCGATCAGCAGCTTCGTCACCAAAGGCGTCGCCAGCGCGAGAAGGCCGAGGCACAGGGCCGCCAGCATGATCCGCAGGAAATCGCCCCGGACCGTCGCGGCGCCGAACTTCAGGAGATCGCGAACCGTCAGAGCCCGCGACGGCAGCGGGCGATAGAACATCACCGCCTCGGGGACCAGTTCGGCGGCGATTGCCCGCGTCAATTCACGGCGCGTACCGGCGCCGGGGTCGACGATGATGTGGCGGCCGCCTGCCTTGGGAAGGATCGCGACGGCCCGCCGGTCCTGCCCAAGGAACGCGACGAACGGACCGGCACTGTTGGTCCGCCAGTCCGCTCGCAGCAACAGGCGCCGCGCTCGCACTCGCGACGCCTCTGCGATCCTCACCGCGCGCGCAAGATCATCATTGTCGCGCGCCATATTGGCCGGAGCCTGGAGCGAAATGCCCATGGATGCTCCAACCTCCCGACAGGCGGCGAGCAGACCGCTGGCACCGACCGCGCCGGACTGCGATGCTTCGGACCCGGCCGTGATGATGCCGGCAAGACGGCTGACAATGCTGGTCCTGCGCTGCCGGTTGAGACCAGAGCGCAGGCGCAGGCGGTCGGCCTCCGCAAGGGTGTCCTGATCAATCCTGCGGCACAGGCTCTCCATGACGCGCGGGTGGAACCGATCGAGGGCGGCCCAGATCTCGGCAAGCGGAAATGCCGCGCTGCTCCGAACCTCCAGGGTCGCATCCTCGCGGGCGACGATCCACGTCCCCGGCGGCATCGGCGAGGGAGACTCTCCGGAGCCATGGGGCTGCGGCATCTCCATCACGCCGATGGTCCCATGCTCAATCCCGATCCAGCCGATCCGCCGGCCGGACAGCCGGAGAATGTCGCCGGATGCCAGTGCGTATCGCGAGCCGATCGCAGCCTGCTGCACGACCGCTCCTTGAGGAGGGGCTGCGATGATTCCCGACACAAGCGCGGTCCATGCATCGATCGCGTCCCGATCTGCAAAACGGCCACGATGATCAATCACGATCTCGGTCTCGAGACCGCCGACCGCAATCACGGCCACCGCATTCCCGTTTCCATCGCTGATGCCGGGCAGGCCGAAAACGACAGCGCCTTGCTCGACCCGAAACAAATGATGCCGACGGCTCGGCTCGCCGCCGGCACTCTGTCTGACCGCAAACAGGTCGACATAGCCGCGCACGATTTGCAGCACGAGATCGACATCGTTGATCGGCAAGGGTCGATGGCTCTCGAACGCGACCGGGCTCGACGCCGCGCCTTCGCGCCAGGGCGGCGTTTCGAGGGGAGGAGGCCTGTACGCGCTGCTCATTCGCTCGACACCAACTGGACATACTCACCACCCTCGGCGAGCAGTTCCTGATGCGTCCCCCGCTGCACGACCTGCCCGCGGCTCATCACGAGGATCTCGTCACAGTCGCGTATCGTGCTGAGCCGGTGGGCGACGATGATGCAGGTGCATCCCCTGCGCCGGAGATTGTCGTCGATCGCCTTCTCGACGATCGGATCCAGCGCCGAGGTGGCTTCGTCGAGGACGACCACGGAAGGATAGCTCGCCAGCGCTCGCGCGATCTCGAGCCGCTGGCGCTGGCCGCCGCTGAAATTCCTGCCGTCCTCGGCCACGTGGCAATCATAGTTGCCGGCGCGGACAGCGACATCTTCATGGATCAGCGCATCCTTGAGCGCACGCGACAGGCTGGCTTCGGGCACGGTATCGTCCCAGAGCGTGAGATTGTCGCGAGCCGTCCCTTCGAACAGCAGGATTTCCTGATCGATATAGGCGACCGAGTTGGTGAATATCTCCTGGGGAATATCGGTCATCGACCAGCCGTCGATGCGGATGTCGCCGGACCACGGACGGTAGAGGCCGCTGACCAGCCGTCCAACGGTGGATTTGCCGCTGCCCGACGCGCCGACCAGGGCCACCCGGCGGCCGGGCTCGACGACCAGCGAGAAATCCTCGATCAGCGGCGGCTCGAGCGTCGAATAACCGAATGAAATGTCCTTCAACTCGACCCGGCCCGACAGTTTTGCGGGCATGCGGGCGGGCGCACGCTCAATCGGCACCAGGGGACGGGCGGGATAGTTGAAGACGTCTTCGATCCGGAACAAATTGCCCTTGATGGCCAGGAAGGCCGTGGTCTGCTGCACGAGCGCGTTGATCGGCTCGACCAGGCTGGCGAGCAGCGCCTGCAAGGCGACAAGGCCACCGATGGTCAATGCGCCATCGACGATCCGCAAGCCACCCACACCCAACACGATCGCGATGGTCAATCCGGTCAGGAAGGTCGGGCAGGTATCGAGGAAGGTGGAGTAGACGCCGAGATCACGCTCGGCGTTCAGGACCTTGGCCTGAAACCCCGCCCAGCGCGCGAAGGCGTCGTCTTCCAGGCCGCCGGCCTTGATCGTCTCGATCGTGCGGATGATCTCGATGGTGCTTCCATTCAGCTTGGCACGTTCGATGGTCAGCTTGCGGTTGAGATCCTCGCGCTGGCGCGCGACCAGCCTGAGGACGAGGACATTGAGGAGGGCCATGGCGATGCTGATCGCGGCCAGGAGACCATCGTAGAACGCCATCGTGACGGCGATGAAGACGACCGAGATCAGGTTCAGGGCGTTGGCAGCCACCCCGTTCGAAAGCAATTGCGCAATCTGTTCGCTGGCGGCTATCCGGTTGGCGAGGTCGCCTGAGTGCCGCTGCGTGAAGAACTCCATCGGGAGGGTCAGGACGTGCCATAGCAACTGGCTGACCATCGTCACCGTCAGCTTGGTCTGGATGCGCAGGAGCAGCGACTGTTGAAACGCCGTCATCAGCGCCCGCGCCAAGGCCGTCATCGCCATGCCGATCAGCAAGGGCGTGAACCAGCCCTCGACATGCTTGATCAGCACGTCATCGACAAAGATTTTTGCGAATGCCGGAACCAGAATGGTGGGCACCACGAGCGCCATGCTGAGCGCGACCAGCAGCAGCACCGCCCCCAACGAACTCGACAGTCGCCGCCTTAGCAGCGGAAAGAAATCCGGCTCGCGCCCGCCCGGCTTGAATTCAGGTCCTGGCTCCATCGCCAGGACGACGCCGGTGAAGGACGCATCAAACTCATCATGGCCGACCTTGCGACGCCCGACCGAGGGGTCGTTGATATAGGCGCAATCCGCATCCAGCCTTTCGAGCACCACGAAATGGTTGAAGTTCCAGTGGATGATCGAGGGCATCGGCAGCTCACGCAGCGTTGCCGGCTCCTTCCTGAACCCCTTTGCCGTCAGTCCGAATTGCCGCGCGGCCTTCAGCACGTTGCTGGCCTTGCTGCCGTCCCGGGACACGCCGCATGCTTCGCGCAGCTTTTCCAGCGGCACCCAGAGACCGTGATAGGCCAGGACCATCGCGAGCGAGGCCGCGCCGCATTCCAGCGCTTCCATCTGAAACACCGTAGGAGTGACCCAACGCCGCCGCATGCGCCTGATCCGGTCCCCGAGGCGATCGAGGAAACCCGGCTGGTCGTCGGTTTGGTGCGATGACGCGGTCATGCGCTGGCGATCCTAACCGCCAATTCCGGTCAGCCGCTTCGTCAGCGGGATCACCAGATCGATCGGCCGCTGCTCGCGCGTCGTGACCTCGGCGCGGGTCAACGTGCCGCTCGAGAGCAGGATCGGCGGCCCCTTGCCCGAGGTCCAGCGATACAAGCTGAAGGTTGACGGATCGCGCTCCAGGGCCACCCTGGCCGCATAAGGCGCGCCGTCCCCGGAGAAGCGCTTGACCAATGCATCGTTGTGCAGGTCCGCGAGCATGCCCTGGGGCGTTACCGGGAAATCCGAAACCGCCACCACTTTGCCAACAATCGCACCGTATTCCTCCCGCTTGATCGTGGCCGGCTCGATACGAACCTCCATGCCCGGCCTGATATTCTTGCCGCGGTCCGGCGGCATGTAGATGGTTGCCTCCAGGACCTGCCCCGCGATCTCGATTTCGATCACCGGCGCACCGATGGCAAGCACCGCGCCACTGGACACCTTGAGTTCGACGACACGCCCGTCAGCGGGACTGAGAATTTGCGATCCTCGTTCCAGCTCGGCCGCAAGCTGCTCAACCGCCCGCCTGGAATCATTGACCTTGAATTCCGACAGCATGCGATCGCGCTCACGCTGGCTTTGCAGATCCAGCCGCTGCGCGTTGAGCTTGAGAATGTCGTTCCTGGCGTCGGTGATGCGCTCCCGCGCATTGTTGAGTTCGACGCGGCGGTCCTCGAGATATTTGCGCGTCACAAATCCGCCCGCTGCGGCAGGCTCGAGCTTGGCCACCTCGTCCGTGAGATAGGCAGTGCGCTGCTCGGCGACCGAGATTACGTTGCCCAGACCTGCTTCCTGAGCCGCATAGTTGGCGAGCTTGGCATCAATCTCCCGCGAGATCGCCCCGGCGAGTTCTGCATGCTCGCGCTCGCGCTCGCGCAGGACGTCCCTCGCCTGCTGAAGCCGCTGCTCGGTCTCGGTCTGGACGATATGGGCGATCACCTGATCGTGGCGGACCGCATCGCCGATGCCGACGTCGAGCGAGGCCAATTTGCCGCTGACCGCGGATACGGCATCGACCAGGCGGCCGCCACTGCTTAGCAAAATGCCGTCGCCAGACACGCGGGTTGGAATGCGGCCGAGCACGCTCCAGGCAACCAGCACGACCAGTCCCAGCGCCAGCGCGGCCGCGGCCATCCAATCGAACGGGCGCGTGACGCCGACGACATGGTCGAGCTGTTCGGGATTCGAGAGCCGCTCGATGGCCGCTTCCCGAAAGATTCGTTCCGTCCCGCGCTTCATACAGTCCCCGCCAACGCCCAAGCCGTCCTCGACTGCGCTCGATTTGGTCGGAATGCTTTCGTTTTTACAAGCAGAGATTGCCTGCCAGCGCGGGCGAAGTTCTGACTGCCACGCCTTGAAACCCAAACCTTCATTGTACTCGAGGCCTGGCATTCACGCAGCCACGCCGAGTTCGCTCATATCTGGTTGCGAGAACAGCCTTCAGACATCGTCCGCTCGCTTTGGCGCAGCCCGCCGCGTCCTGCGAAGCACAATGCCTGATTGGCAGGCATGGTTGTCTCGAGGCGGTCAAATGCGGCCGCCGCAAAAGAGCCGTCGGTTAAGTCGGCGACGTCGGGTTCGCAGTTTGGTTCGGAGCGGCGGCAGAATGGCGCGCCAAAGACGAAATGACCGACGCCCCGCGCGCGGGACCATCGGTCATCGTAAGGGCTCGACAATATCCAAACCGATCCCGCCGTCATCCCAAGATCAGATCGTTGGAGAGACCTGAGCAGAGTGCAACGTTGCGTACGGCCAACCGCCGCCTGACACATCGTCCAGAGCTTTGTCACCGAGTGCGTCCTTGGCAGACGCCGACGAGATTTTGTTCTCAGCTACGTCCTTCGGATCGCGAGGTTCGGCTTCCGCATTTGAATTAGCAGCCTGCGTATTGGTCATTTCAATCTCCAATTTCATCAATGCCAAGCGTCATACCGACGTTCGAACGAACTTTGCGCTCATCTCTTTTCCAGAATATTTCGAGTGCTACGGAATACCGTTTCGTCGCTTCACCTTCTGCACAATATTTGCCATCCACTCACGCGAATGTTCGAGACGAAATTCGCCCCATTAAGCTTCATATCTCTATCTCCGTCGCTGGGCGATACGGCAGATGTCGTATTTCGTCGTCGGTCAGGAGGCAAATATCGAAATGCCCCGCGCCGCCGAGGCCAAGGCCCAGCGTCCGATCCCTCGCTGGCCCCCCACCCAGCCGAGCATTCCCCACAACAGGCCTGACACGCAGGAAAACGCAGCCGCAGCGGCTAGCCCGCTGGAAGACCGAGACGAATCGCGTAGGCCGTCAATTCGGCACCGCTGTGCAGATCGAGCTTGCGCATAAGATTCTCGCGATGTTTCCGGGCCGTCAGCGGGCTAATGCCAAGACGGCTGGCGATGTCGCGGTGGGTGACGCCATCAGGGATCATTCCGAGGATTTGCCGCTCACGCCTCGTCAGCGTGACCGGAGATATGATCGCAGCCGTGGCCTCCGGAGTTTCGTTCGGGCCGTTATGCTGGTTCACTGCAAAGCGAACCTCCTCGGCCACATAGGCGTTGCCACTTCTGATGGCATCGATCGCAGCGATGAGTTCGGATGGATCGCCGCTCTTGGTCAAATAGCCATTCGCGCCCGCGGAAAAAGCTGCCCGAACCGAACGTGGCTCGACATTGGCGGTGAGGACCAGAACTCGCAGCTCCGGCCATGCGATTCTCAGCTGAGCTATGAACTGAAATCCACTCACACCCGGCATGCCGAGATCGAGTATGAGAAGATCGGTGGAGCTTTCGTTCAGCAGCCGATGGACAGCTTCAGCGTCCGCCGCTTCTCCACTGACAGTAAGCTCGTCTACGGTCGACAGAAGCTGTTTCAGACCTTCCCGCATGATGGCGTGATCGTCTGCAATGATCGTCCTCATGTGGTCGCCCAATTTTGCGGTGATTGTCCTGCGCTGCCTTGTTGCCGAACTGGCGGCGAATGGACGCTGAGCCTGGTCGATTCACAGCCCGTACGTGCTCGAATAGCCGCGATTGTAACCAGAGGCGCGAGTGGCGTAACTACAAGACCAGCAGCAATCCAGAAAACAG
Source organism: Bradyrhizobium sp. F1.4.3 (assembly GCF_040548375.1). NCBI lineage: Bacteria > Pseudomonadati > Pseudomonadota > Alphaproteobacteria > Hyphomicrobiales > Nitrobacteraceae > Bradyrhizobium > Bradyrhizobium sp. F1.4.3. The sequence continues at coordinate 101,716 of NZ_JBEPRN010000010.1, read as the reverse complement.
CAACATGGCGAGGATGATCCGCCGGAACGACGCTTCATTGACACAGCGGAAAGCGAAAATCCCTAGCGCCGCGCCGGCAAGCAGTGCCGGAATACTGGCGACGAACTCAACCAGGACCTTCGAGGACAGATCATTTTGGAACAGCATCAGCGCGAGCGCGAAAATCTGCATCGCAGCAATGAAAGGCTGCACCAGCCCGCGCTGCTCGGTTTTTGGCACGCCGTGGATGTCACACCATATGGTCGGTATTGCACCCGGCATTGCCGTCAACCCGCCGACAAAGCCGCCGCCGAAGCCGATTAATGCATTGCGTCCCACATTCATCTGCAGGCGACGAGAAAGCACTGGCCGGAATAGCGTATAGGCTGCATAACAGGCGATGGCGAGACCAAAGCTCTCTCTGAATATCCGCGCGTCTGCAGCTTGCAGCAACCAGACGGCGATCGGAACGCCAAGCAATCCGCCGAGGACCAATACCGAGCTCTGCTTCCAGCGGATACTTTTTCTCAACGCCCAAAGATTCGTGGCCTGCACGGTGATGCTGCAGGCCATCATCAGCGGGATCGCCTCCAGTGGTGGGAGAACGTGAAGGAGAATCGCGCCGGCCACCGCCGAAAAGGCAAAGCCCGCGAGGCCCGAGACGAAGGCACCGCAAAACACGGCGATACTGAGCAGGCAGAACGACGCAATGTCGCCCATGAGCGACCCCTCCCGGTGGATAAGATCCTGGAATCTGGAATAACGGCTTGGCGATTAGTCCCCGGACGACAGTCCGGGCGGCTCGGGTGCTGCCCCGGCGTCGCTCTGGCGGGCGGAAATCAACATCGTGGCCGCAAGGATGTGCACAATGACAAAGCAGATGGCGATCGTTGCCAGCAGCCTACTCTCGCCCGGTGCCGAAATCCGAAGTTTGCGTTCGGACGACTTTTCAGTGAGCGACATTGGCACGTCCTCCAGCATCTGACCGAGAGTCAAACTGGTGCCACCTGTTGTCGATCAGGTCACGATACTGTCGAAGGGTGCGCTCTGCCTGCAGCCGTCGCGAACAGTGCAGCGCTTGAAGGAGGCACACAGACGAGCCTTCCGTTCGAGAAGACCCCTCGGAGGCGACAAACGAATCACTCCTGGTTGAAGTTCTGCTGTCAAACGATGGTACGAACGATACCGCGATCGACTGGAACACCTTGTGAAACAACAACCCATAGAACACGCGGGTGAGACGCCGTGCCTTTTCTTCCATGCGCATGACACGAACACCTTACCTGAGTGACTGGATGCGGCTGGAAGTATCGAACGGGACGTCCGGCCGCGCTTTAACGCGAGCTCAACTTGTCCTTATCCTTTCCTTGATTTTTGAAGGGTGTCCTTGATTTCGGGCCCGTGTGCCGGTTGAATACCCCCGTCGCTGCTCCTACGAAGGCATTGTTTTGCTGTATCTATTTGACGATTTCGTTCTCGACACCGACCAGCGGGAATTACGCCGTGCCGGATCTCCGATTCCGTTGCAGCCTCAGGTTTTCGACCTCCTCGCGTATTTGATCCGTCACCGAGCCCGGGTGGTGACCAAGGACGATATGATTGGTGCAGTTTGGGGCGGTCGCATCGTCTCGGAGTCGGCGCTCACGACCCGCATCAACGCAGCCCGCATGGGAATAGGCGATTCCGGCGAGGCGCAGCGGCTCATCAAGACCTTGCCGCGCAAAGGCGTGCGCTTTATCGGCACGGTGCGCGAAGCAGCCAGGGAGGTCGCGATCGCGGTCGCACCTCCGAAGGTCGAGATATCCAGCCTGGTGGTCGGCCGGACAGCCCCCTTCGAGACGATCGACCGGATGGCGCGGCACGCATTGTCCGGTCAACGGCAAATGGCCTTTGTCACGGGAGAAGCCGGGATCGGCAAGACGGCCTTCATCGCCAAGGCGATCGAGCGATTGACGGAACAGGGCTTCGACCTGCTCTATGGGCGCTGCACCGAACGGTTTGGAACGGACGAAGTCTTCCTGCCACTCATCGATGCGCTGGTGAACCGTTACCGGGCGAACGGCCCGGACCTGATTTCGGCCGTTCGCGCGCACGCGCCCACCTGGATATTGCAATTGCCAGGTGCCATCGACGCATCGGAACGCGCGGCTTTCCAGGATGAAGTGTTCGGTGCAACGCGCGAGCGGATGCTGCGGGAGTTTTGCGACCTTCTGGAAGCGCTGAGCGCCGGCCGCCCGTGGGTCCTGGTTCTCGAAGATCTGCATTGGAGCGATTTCGCGACGCTTGACGTGGTGTCTCGCTTCGCGCGCGGGAACGGCGAGGCGCGCGTGCTGGCCCTTTGCTCCTATCGTCCAGCCGACAGCGCCGCGGACGGGCATCCGATCCGTCGCCTGCATCGTGATCTCGAGATTCATGGATGTTGCAGCGAATTGCGGCTCGATCGATTGTCGAACTCGGAGGTCGAGCGCTATCTCGCATTGCGCTTCGGCGACGCGGAATTAGCCTCGAGCTTGTCAAAGCCGGTATTCGAGCGGACGCTGGGGCACCCTCTGTTCGTGGCCTCGCTGCTCAAGCATCTCATCGACCAGGAGTCGATCGTCGAAACGGACGGCCGATGGCGCCTGTCTTCACAGGCCGCATTTGCTCAAGATCGCATTCCAGACAGCCTCTTGACCATGATCGGCCATGAGCTCGAGCGCCTCACCGACAACGAACGCCGTCTGCTTGATGTCGCCAGCGTTGCCGGCGAAGATTTTTCTGCGGCTCTCGTTGCAGCCGGCCTGTCCGATGATGCAATCGACGTTGAAAGGGACATCGAAGCGTTGATCCGGAAGGATCATATCCTCGTTCGTTCCGGGGTTTCCGAGTGGCCCGATGGAACATATTCGGGCGCCTACGCTTTCCGCCATATTCTCTATCAGAATATCATTTACCAGAATCTGCCGCCGGGACACCGCGCACAAACGCACAAGCGCTTGGGCAAGAGGCTGGAGGAGGCCCATGCCGGCCGCACCCCTGAAATAGCGCCCGCGCTCGCGCTCCACTTTGAGCAGGGTCGCGAATATCCGAGCGCGTTGCGCTACCTCCGGGAAGCGGCAGAGAGCTCGACGAAACGCCTCGGCCATGCGGAGGCCGCAAGCTATCTCTCCCGCGCGCTTGGCATACTTGATCGTTTCGATGCTGCCGACAAATTCTCAGCCCGCGTCGCTCTTCTGCGGCAGCGAAGCTGGGCTCTTCGCTCGTGCGGCGACCTCGTCGGCTCCATCCGTGATCTGCGCGACATGATTGCCTGCGCCGAACAGGCGGGCGAGATCAAGCAACAGCTCAATGGCCTCACGGCTGTGAGCAGTCTCTGCTTGCGCGTGGATCGCCACGCCTGCCTTGAGGCCGCTGAAGACGTACTGTCGCGAAGCCAGGCGCTTGCGGACGACACATTCAAGGCTCTGGTCCAGGGCAGCAGCGCGAGCGTCAACCTGTTCCTCAACGGCTGGCGCAAACAGGACGCCACGCTCTGCGACAGGGCGATCGAGCTGAGTGCGAGTGCCACGAACTATGGCATCTTGATCAGACGCAATGGAATATCCGGTATCGTTGATTGCTGGAGGTCGCGGTACCAGGAGTGCCGCCGCGCCGGCACAGAAGGAAAGCGATTGGCGCGTTTGGCCGGCGACGTTTACACTTTTGTTCTGTTCAACGTGCTTGAATCAATCGCGCTCATTCATCTGGGCGAATGGCGCGAATTGCGACGTGAAATCACGGCCGGCCTCGAACTGGCCGTCAGAAACGCGAACGGCCCCAGCAGCGCATTGTGCCGGCTGACGCTTGCGTGGTTGCACGTCGAAGCGATGGATTTTGATGGAGCCCGGGAGCTCTGCGAAAGCGTCGACGATAGTCTTCTGGTCGGCGATCAGTCGACGTATTTCCACAAGCGGGCCGTCCTTGCGAAGGCCTATGTCGGCCTGAACGATCCGTCGGGAGCTCGCAGGCAATTTGACGATATTGAGCGCCGCAGGCGTGAAGAAGGCATCGACATCGAATTTACCGCCGCGACGCAGGTGTATCATTGCCTCGGCGAATATTACCTGCAGGTTGGCGATTTCACGCAGGCTCAGAGCTGTGCACGCCAGCTCCACGACTATGTGGCATCGGCTCCAGATCTCAATCACCTGGCCCAGGCCCATGGACTGCTCGCGCGTACGGCGCTTGGCTTGAGTGATTCAGCGGAGGCTCAGTTGCACCTGTCCCGCGCGCTGGAGATCGTCGACAATGCCGACTTCCCGATCGCTTCCTGGCGGGTGTACCGCACCGCCGCCGAGATTTTCGCGAGGTACGGAGACGTCGACAGGGCAGCGACGTATCGCTTGCGATTTGTCGAGACCGTCCGAAGGCTCGCGCAAAATTTCGAACCCGAGGATCGCCTGCACAAGAGCTTGCTCGCCGTGTTAGCAACGCGAACAGCGCAACTGGAAGCGATGACCTCGCTGCCTCCGCGAAATCAACGAAGCTGATCGATATCCCGCCGCTCATAACGGTCTGGTTGCAGGTTCGAGTTCTGCCGGGCCCACCACGCTCGCCCTCCGGGCTACGCGTGGTGCAGTCACGCCAGCCCGGGGACAAAACCGGCGTCTCCTCTCGCACGCCCCCTCAATCCTCCACCCGATACAGCCGCCATCGCTCCGGCACGCCTTTGAGCTGGTGAACGCCGTGATCCCTGAAGCGGATTGTGGACTGCGTCTTCAGCAGGTCCTTGACCGCGCTGGAGACCAGGACTTCGCCGGCGCGCGCCTTTGCGGCGACGCGCGCGCCGATGTGGAAGGCGAGACCGACCACTTCGGCCCCGCTCACCTTGTATTCGCCCGCATGCAGCCCCACCCTGATCTCGAGCCCCAGCGTGCGCACGGCCTTGAGGATCGCGGTCGCGCAACTGATACCGGCAGCCGGCGCCTTGAACGTCGCAAGCAGTCCGTCTCCCGTCGTCACGACTTCCTTTCCGCGCGACGTCTTCAACTCCTTGCGGACGGCGGCGTAATAGTGACCCATCACCTGCGTCCAGCGGGCATCGCCGAGCTTTGCTGCTTTCTCGGTGGAGCGGACGATATCGACGATCAGGATCGTGGCGAGCGCCTGTTTGAGTTCGGCGCTACCGCTGGCGGTCCGGCGCCGGCTTGCAATAGATCCGGCCAAGGGTTCATAGCGATGGTTGCGCCGGCGCGCGATCGCGGCTTTTGCATAGTCCTGGGCACGCTGCGCCGTGCCGCAACGAACTGTTTTCTCCTGCGGCAGGCGCGTCCAGTAGACCTTTCGCCCGTCTCCGGCGCCCTGGACCTCCACGGCGCCCCATTTCAGGAAGATCGCCGAGCCAACGCGTCGGACACACCACGCCTTCGACGTGTATCCGGACACGTTGGACTGATGGATTCCGATGCGAAGGAAGTTTGGCATGAAATTGCGGCCAATCGACAGACCGTCTGGGCGGACCTGGCGCAAAGCGTAGTCATACAATCCTGCGTTGGCAACAGGGACACCCAATGCAAGATTTGCGCGAGGAAACGCCGCGCTTCCCGCGCGCGCGGAACGCGCGGCGGCCTTGCCGATCTAGATCACGCGCCGAGGCTGATGAAGTGAGCTCCCGAAAGCCTCTTCCTTTCGCGTTCGGTAGATGGTGACGACCTCCCGGCACGCCTTGACATTCAACCGGTGGAAATCGAGCTTCAATCGATCCAGCTCACCGGCGGTTATGCGGTAATTCTCCGCCCCCAGGAACAGCAGCGCCATCGTCGTGGGCCATGAGAAATCGAGAGATTTAGCCAGGATCAACGCCGGCTCGCGATCCTTCTCGATCAACGCCCGCTCCGCGACATCGATCGGCAGCTGACATAGCAGCGACATCGCGACTGTGGTCTCGTTGAACTTGAGAGAGTGAGCGAGTTCGAAGACCTTGTCTTCGGTCAATTCGCCTCGCTCATGCAGCTTCGCCACCGTGCGTTTGGCCGTGAAGTAGTCCTTCGACGCCGGGCCAAACCTGGCGTGAATGGCCCCGGTGAGGTCGACGACGACGCGATGGATCTGGGTTTCGATATCCGGACGCTCCTTCTGGAGCTTTTGCCGCACCTCTTCGGAGGCTTTGGCGATCAACTGGTGGAAGAGGTGTCGCGGAATGTCCTTTCGAAGTCCCACCGACTCCGCAAGGATCGAATCCCCTTCCGACCGCCGCACCAGATGGAGAAATCCGGAGTTGGAAAAATTCGCCCCCGTGTTCGATGCGACCGAGGTGACGACCTCGGAAGATCCCCGCACCACCAGCACATCGGTGACCGCTTCCGGAACTGCCTGTCGCCTGGAGATGGCCAGCAAATGCTGCTGGCTCTTGCTTTTGGCACACGCGATCAATGTCTCGGTGTCGAGGCGCTCCGACTGACTGAGAATCGGCCATGCGACGTCGATGCAGTCGTCGCTGGCCATCTGCCGGGTCAGTGCATAGGGCGCGTTCGCGCTACAGGCGAGCTTTCCTGCGAGCTTCGCCCGCGCACTCGTCTCGATCTCCTGGGCGAGACGGCCGATGACCTCGCCGAAGGTCCAGATCTGCTCCTCGGAATAGGTCCCGGCGATCAGAATGTCAGCCGCATGCCAGAGCGCCCGCAGACAGCTCTCGGGATTTCCTCTCGCAACCGCTTCGTCCAACTCGGCCAGGAAAGACGCGGTGACAGCCATTGATGCGCTCGCAGTTTGAAAACGATCCAACGACAAAAAGGGATTTGAACGAAACGAGGCGATGACACCACCTCAGACCTCAACGCGCGGTAAATCCTCCCCGGCTGCCTTGGGCCGGGCTTAAGGTCCGCCTAATCGGATTGGTCGAAATTTAGGTATTGTCGGACTTGGTCGATCAGACTTGGCGGAGGCGAGCACCTCAACCGTCTGCACCGCGCAGACGCACTTCGTATGCGTAACCGGCGCTACTAAGCCGAGGGACCGCAGTCCCGCTTTCCCCGTTTCGCAAGACGCGCGAGTTCTTCGGTGAATCGACCGATATCATGGTCCGACGAGTAGATATGAGGCGCCACGCGCACGATCTTCTCGAGGCTTCGCGCTTCGAGCTCCCATCGGGCATAGTCGAGGCCCACAGACGCAATCGCGATGCCACGCCGTGCCAATTCGTCCACAATGGTGTCGGCGGGCAGAAACGCATGCTGGAAGGTCAGGAATGCCGCATCGGCATCCGCGTCTTCGAACACCGTGAGACCGGGGACGTCGCGCAAGTTCACGCCCAAACGGCGCAGCTTTTCGATGTTGTGGGCGCGAACATTCGATCGGCCAACACGATCCAGCTCCTGAAGAGACGCCCGCAAGCCAAGCCGGCCGGAAGCGGAGAATTCCCACGCCTCGAATCGTCTCGCATCCTCCCGCAACTGGAAACTGTCGTCCGGACACCAAGTGCCGGCACTCTGATCGATGATGATCGGCCGTGCCAGACGGCGCAATGCCCGATCCGATAGCGCCATCATCGCCTGCCCCCGACCGCCCCTGAGCCACTTCCGGCCCGGCGCGACCATGATGTCCGCAGATGCCCCCGGCAGCGTCAAGTCGAATTGACCGATGGCTTGCGCCCCGTCGACGAAGTAGAGGCAGGTCTCCGGTCGCGGAATCGAACCGAGCGCCTCGACCGGCTGTCGCAACCCGGAACTGCTGGCAACGGCCGGCGCGCAGATCGCGACAGTACGCTCATCCACCAGTGCCGCGACCTCCTCGATGTCGATCAGCCCCTTCCTCGTCATGGGCAGTCTGATCAGTTCCGCTCCGACACAAGCTGCACGGCGCACGGCATTCAGAATATTTCCGCCCCAATCGTTCCGCGCGATCAGGATGCGATCCCCGCGCTTCAGCGGCATCGATGCAAAGGCAAGCGCCCAGAGCCGGCTTGCCTGCTCGCCGAAGCCAAGATGCGTCGGGGCGACGCTCATCAAGCGGGCCGCCAGGATACGCGTCTCTTCAATCGTGCCTATCGCGTCGGCCGCCGCCCAGTGCACGCCACGTCGCGCCTCGAGATCGAGGTGGGACTTGATGGCCGCAACGACACTCTCGGGCATCAGACCAGCGCCGGCTGCGTTCAGGTGCGTAAAGACGCCGCTCTCGTCCTCTGCCGCCGACGGGCCTCGCCGGGAATCCCGGGAGATCACTACCCGGTCCCGATCGCCGCGATGATGTCGATCTCGACCGGGGCACCGCGCGGAAGTTCGGCCACGCCCACCGACGTTCGCGCGTGCCGTCCCCTGCTGCCAAGATGCGCCGCGAAGACTTCCGAGGCGCCGTTCATGACCTGCGACTGCTGCACGAATCCGGGCGCGGATGCGACATAGCCGGTTATTCGGAGAATCTGTTCGATCCGGTCGAGCCCACCGACGGCTTCCGCGAGTGCGGCCAGGCACAGCTCAGCGCAGACGGCAGCTGCACGCTGCGCCGTCGCCAGGTCGATCTCAGCGCCCACCTTGCCCTTGAAGACGAGTTCATCGCCACGACGAGGCAACTGTCCACTGACATAGGCAACTCCACCGTGAACCACGACCGACACATAGTCGCCACCCGGCGCGTTCGTCTTTGGAAGATTCGCGTCCATTGCCGTCTCTTTCAGTGATTGAGGATCTCTGACAGAAATTGCTTCGCCCGTCGGAGCCTGGATTGGCGAAGAAGTGTTGCGTGCCGGTGCGCGCGACCGGCGTCGGAGCTCTGGTCAGGGCATTCATCATGCGGCGGCCATCCGCCCCTGAAGCCGCCTCACCACGCGAGAAGCCGAGAAGCAGATCGCGAAGTAGACGAGGGTTGCGAACAGATAGAATTCGATCAAGCGCGCCTCCCGATTTGCCACGATGCCAACCGACGTCATGAAATCATGGAGACCGATGACGTAGACCAGCGAGCTATCCTGGAACAGAGCAATGCTCTGTGTGAGCAGGATGGGCGTCATGCGACGCAAGGCCTGCGGCAGGACCACGTAGCGGTAGGCCTGCATCCGGCTCATGCCGGTCGCGAGCGCCGCTCCCATCTGCCCCTGGGAGATGCCATTGATACCAGCGCGCATGATTTCGGAATAGTAAGCAGCCTCAAACAGAGTGAAGGCGATGAGAGCGGACGCAAACGCACCAACCGGTCGTCCGATGAACAGCGGCACCAGCAGATAGAACCAGAAGATCACCATGATCAGGGGAATCGAGCGCAGCCCGTTGACATAACCGGCGGCGATCGCGGCAAGAGGACGCGGCGCCGACAGGCGCAGAACCGCAAGCAGCGTCCCGAGCAGAATGCCACCCACCATCGCGAGCGCCACGAGGACGAAACTCGTCTGCAATCCCTGCCAAAGGAATGGCAACGCGTGAACCACGGCGCTCGAATCGAGATTCCGCATGATCAGCCTCGTCCCAGAGTGCCGGGGATCGCGACCCGCCTTTCCACGGCGCGCATCCCGATGATGACGCAGAGCGTCATCATCACATAGAGGACGGTCGCGGCCGTCAGAGCCTCGATACCCTGGAAGGTGTTGGCCTCGATCTGACGGCTCTGGCCCGTCAACTCCAAAACTCCGATGGTCAGTGCGAGCGACGAGTTCTTGATGATGTTGAGGGCTTCCGACGTCAATGGAGGCAGCACGTTGCGCGCCGCAAGGGGCAGGAGGATGTAGCGATATGTCTGCGCGGTGGTGAAACCCGAGGCTGCAGCCGCCATACCCTGACCAGGGCCGATCGATTCAATCCCGGCGCGGACCTGCTCGGCGATGCGCGCGGCGGTGAAGCACCCGAGTCCAGCCACGGAGAACCAGTATTCGGGCATTGGCAGGTCGCGCTTGATCCAGAGTCCGAGCCAGCCCGGCAACAGCTCAGGCAGCACGAAGTACCAGAGGAACAGTTGCAGCAGCAGCGGGATGTTGCGGAACAAATCCACGTATGCCGTAGCGATGGCGCGGGCGATCCGGCTCGGTAGCGTGCTCAACACGCCGACGGCGCAGCCAATTGCGAGCGCGATGAACCATGCAGCGCCTGCAACGAGAAGTGTCCATTTCACGCCGGCGAGGAGCCAACCAAAGTATGGCTCGACGAACAGGATGTTCCAGTTCCAGCGATATTGCATCGCGTGCCTGCCGGGAGTGTTCAGCGCGGCAGGGCTTGAACCCGGAACGCGGCGAGAAGCTCGCCCTCGATCTCCAGGCCCAGCGGGTCGAACCATTTGGCATAGATCTTCTCGGCCTCTCCCGAGCGGAACGCGTCGGCGAAAGCCGCACGCACGAGCAAAGCGAAATCCTGGTCACCGCGCTGCATCATCGCGCTATAGGGATCGTAGGTGAGCAGGCGCCCGACGACCGCAAGCGAACCTGCCGGCCTTGCCTTGTTCGCGGCATAAACCTTGATCTGCACGCCGTCCGCGACGAACGCGTCAACACGATCGTTCTCGACCAGCAGCGCACCCTCGGGAAGGTCTTTCACATAGACCAGTTGGATGCCGAGCGCCCTCTCCTCATTGAGCTTGCGGACCGCGGCCTCGTTCGACGACCCCTGGAGGGCGGCAACGCGCTTGCCCTTGAGATCCTCAATCTCCTTGATCGCCGACGTTGCTTTCACGAGCAACTGCGTGCCGGTGACGTAGTAGATCGGCGAGAACTCGACCTGCTCCTGGCGGGTGAGGAAATTCGAGGTGGTGCCGCATTCGAGGTCGATCGTTCCGTTGGCCACCAGCGGGATTCGGTTGGTCACATTGATCGGCGTGAACGTCACTTTGAGGTCAGGCTTGTTCAGCCGCTGCTTCACCGCATCGACCACTTTCAGACAGAGATCGACGGAATAGCCTTCGACCTGCTGCTTGTCGTCGATGTAGGAGAACGGCACCGAGGCTTCGCGATGGCCGATGTCGATGGCCCCACGTTCCAGGATCCGTTTGAGAATGACGCTGTTGCCGGGCCCCTGCTGTGCGGGCAGCGGCTCTGCCGAGGCCGCCGTGACCAAGCCCGCCGCGATCGCGATCGATGCCACGGTCGCCATGCCCAATTTGCCCAGTCTCATCGGGTATTCCTCCCACTCGTTGCGCCCGCAAGGACGCTACTTCGCGAACGCCGGGGATTTCCAATGCGAATGCGCGCGGACCCGATGCGGAATTCGCATCGGCTCATCGGTGGAAACCGGCTATGGTGCGCCAGGAGAGATCGCGGGAAGGCTACAATCATGCTCGATGTCCGCTGGCTTGAGGATCTGGCCGCCGTCGCGGAGACCAAGAACCTGACGCGCGCCGCCGAGTTGCGGAATGTCGGTCAATCCGGGTTGAGCCGCCGGCTGCAATCGCTCGAACACTGGGCCGGCGCAGCATTGCTCGACCGCCGCAAATCCCCCGTTGAGTTGACCGAGGCAGGATTGCAACTGCTGGCCACGGCGAACGACGTGATTGGACGGCTCAATGCCACCCGGCGTGCCCTGAGGGAGGACCAGGATAAAGCGACGCGTAGTGTGCGCTTCGCGGCCCCCCACCTTCTGTCCGTGACGTTCTTTCCAAAGTGGCTGCCGCAGATCCAGACAGCGATCGGATCGACGCGGTTGACGATCCTGTCTGACAACCTCCCGGGATGCTGCGAAGCATTCGACGACGGTGCCGTCGATTTCGTCGTCTGCTACATGGATCAGACCAACAGTCTGAATTCGGCCGGCGGCAAGGCGCTGTCGATCTCGACATGCCAGTCGCTGATCATTGGCCGGGAGAAGCTCGTACCTTTGTCAGCCGTCGGCAGCAACCAACAGCCCATACATGATCTGACGCCAGAGCCGCGTCGGTCGATCTCCTATCTCGGTTACAGCAGCGAATGCTCGCTCGGCTGGGCCGTCGACCAGAAGCTCGCCGATGCGACTGACCTGCCCCAACTCAATCGCATCTATGAAAACTCGCTGGCCGATGGACTGCGCTCGATGGCCTTGTCCGGGCTCGGCGTGGCCTGGCTGCCGCTGACCACGACCCATCAGGACATCCTCCGCGGCCGTCTCGTTCGCACGGGTTTGCCGGAGCTGGATGTCGATCTCGACATCCGCATCTATCGGCCGCAGCGACGCCTCAGTCGGCGCGCGGAAGATCTCTGGTCACATCTCGTCACCGCCCGGTCGGTCGTCGAACTCCCGGAGCTTGCTTCGACCGTTCAGAGGGGACGTGCCTAACAGCGATTCGCGCGTCACCCCCTTACCCGCGATGCGCAAACAGCTCGATCGGCTCGCTGAAGCCACGCACGTCATATTCGCCGACGCGTTCGAGATCAAAATCGCCTTTGACCAGGTCGGCGAATGCGCGCGACAGCAGAACTGGCCTTCCCAGCTGCTTGGTGAGGGCTTCGAGGCGCGAGGCCATGTTGACGGCGGGGCCGATGACGGTGAAGTCGAGCCGGGCCTTCGACCCGATATTGCCGTACATGACGTCGCCGACATGGACACCGATGCCGTAGTTCAGCGGCGCGCGGCCGGTACCGTTGTTCCGTTCATTCAGCGCCACCATGGCCTGACGCGCCTCGGTCACGGCATGCAGCAGGTTTGCGCAGGCGTTGGGCTCGCTGAGCGGGAAGATCGCGAGCAAGCCGTCGCCGATGAATTTCAGGATCTCGCCGCCGTGCCGCGCAATCGGCTCCGACATCGCATCGAAATAGTCGTTGAGGAGATCGATGACGTCGTCGCGCGGCCAGTTGTCGGAGATCTTGGTGAACTCGCGGAGATCGCAGATCATGATCGCGGCGCGCACCGTCGTGCCCGTGCCTCGCCGGGTCGCGCCGGCCAGGATGAGCTCGCCGGCGTGCGACCCGACATAGGTCTCGAGCAAGGTCCGCGCCAAGCGGTTCTTGACGCGGATCTCGCTGACCAGCGCCAGCACCGGCAGCAGGCTCTTGAGGCCGGCGATATCCGCAGCGTCGAAGCCGCCGGGACGGTCGGTCGCGAAGGTGACGAGATGCCGCTTGCCGAGCGTGTGGTAGAGCGGCCACGCCACATAGTCGGTCAGGCCCTTCGCCCGCATCTCGTCATAGACGGCGTGCTGGCGGCCGAGCGACGGGTCGCGCTCGAGATTCTCGCGCACCTCGGTCGCGCCATCCTGCATTTCGTTGGCGGGACTGCCGATATATTCGGACCGCTCCCTCACGTCGAAGTCGACCCTCGATATCTCCGCCTCGCGCATGCCGTCGGCCCACATGAATCGGGCCCCAAGCCATTGCGGGTGCTGGATCAGCACGTGAAGCGTCGACCGCTTGAGCGGGATGCCGGCCTGCTGGAGCCGGATGCACATCTCGGCGAAGATGTTGTCGATGAAGCGCTGGTCGTGCGTGCCGTTGGTCAACCAGTGCACGACGGCGTCGGTGCCGGAATGGACGGAATCGGTGGTTGGCGGCGCGTTCATATCCTGCCCCTGGGCGGCGGTCTACATCCGACGGGATATATCGTGTTCCAGCGTGACGGCGTCAACCTAGCCAGTTGCACTGATTGCGCGCATCGGGCCAGCCAGGTGGCGGGCAGATTGCCGCTTAGCCGATGAGCTGAATCGACCCAAGCACTGCCAGCCCTGACACAAGGGTGAGCTTCGACGTCTCGGTCGATTCGAGCTTCAGCGTGCTGCCGTCCGGAATCGCGAAGTTCTCTCCATCGAGACGGATGCTGCAATCGCCACGCGCCGCGTAGAAGAGATGCGTGCCGGCTGACAATTGCCGATCGCCGGGCTCCCTGAGCGCCAACAATTCGATCTCCACCGCCCCGCGCCGCGCCATCAGATTGACGACCTCGACCGGACCGGCTTCGAGCTCGGTCACGATCTCGAGCTCGCCGCTGAAGCGTACGGTGGTGAAGGGCTCGCGCTCGTCGAACACCTCGCCGGGCGCCTTGAGCACCAGCCCGCGCCCGCCGACGACCATCTGCAAACGGTCGATGCCGGGCATGTAGGAGAAGGGACCGGACGCCACGATCGGCGTCGCGGCGAAGCGCCACAGCAGGCTGTCCCAATCCTTCTGCGGCGCATCGGCGCGATGGGCGTCCGCGATATCGGTGAAGATGCCGCCGCCATTCTTCCACGGCGAGCGGGTATAGTCGTCAGGTTTCAGCAGCGTGGTTTTCATGTTCTGGAGCTTACCTGAAAAAGCATCCCTCATCATGCTTTCGCGTCGAGCTGAAGCCTGTTGGTCAGATCGTTGACGAGCGAATCCACGAATTGGTTCTGGTAGGCCGAGATGCCGTTGAAATAGACGGGGCCGCCGGCCTGCACCAGCATGGCGCCGCCGGAAACGGCCGCATCCGTGCTGCCGTTTTCGGACTTCGCGTCGAGCTTGCCCATGGCGTCGTTGAGCTGGGTCGCGGTCTTGTCGTCCATCTCGCCATTGGCCTGGAGCGTGGCGAGCAGGGACTGATACGCGCTCGAAAGATCACTTCCGGCGCCGGTCTCGGCCGTGGCGGAGAACGTGCCGTTGGTCTTACCGTTGTAGCCCTTGTAGGTCAGCGTCTCGGTGGTGGTTCCGTCGCTGTTCGCCCTGCTGTTGAGCATCAGCTCGAACGCGTTGCCATAGGCTCCCGTCGTCAGCATGTTCGGATCGTTCGGATTCTTGTTCTTGCTGGCGCCGGTCTTGTCAGAGCCTGCGGTCCAGTTTGGCGGGACGGTGTAGCCGACGCTGGTCACGTCTTCATTCCTGGGGTCGTTGCGCGGAAATATTTAGCAATATTTGTGCCAGCGACGGATCAGTTGATTTTCATCGACTTTCTTCTCCGGCGCTTGTCAGCAAACGTCGCCGCGCGGTGCAGCGCTGCAGAATTTGCCCGGCAGTTTGATCCCGTCGCCGGATTGAGCGAGGCTTGCGCTGCTCAGCCAATGCAGTCGTCCTGGCGAAGGCCAGGACCCATTACCCCAAATGCTGGTTATCAAAACGAGCGGTGGCCACACCGTCTTCCAACAATATTGGACGGTGGTTATGGGTCCTGGCTTCCGCCAGGACGACGTTGAAGAGATGCCGCGGCCCTCACTCGCCCTTGCCGGCCTTCAGCTTCGGCAGCGTCTCGACGATCTTCTGCTTGCCGTCGACGATTTCGGCGAGGAAACTCGCGCGGTCGATGTCGCCGTTCTGGTCCCAGCTTGCTTCCATCAGCACGCCGGGCGCCTTGTCGGGCGTCAGCGTCAGGCCCTTCATCGTTGCGCCAAAGGCCTTGCTGTCGAACTTGCCGATCTTCTCGGTGACGTATTTGACGAGATAGACGGCGGTGTAGCCTTTGATGCCGTTGTGATCGGGCCGGTACTTGTAGCGCTCACTGAATTTCCTCGTGAAGTCCTCGATCGCGGGAATCGGAGCGTCGGCGCTCAAGCCGACATGGCCACGCACGCCATTGGCGGCGGGGCCGGCGAGCTCGACCACTTTCTGGCTGAGCAGCGTGGTCTCACCGAACAGCGGCGTTGCAAGGCTCTGCCGCTTCGCTTCGATCAGGAAGCGCGCGCTCTCCTCCTCGTTGGTGTAGACGAAGACGGCATCGGCCTTGGCGCTCTTCAGCTTGATGACGTCGGAGCCGAAATCGACCTGGCCCTGCTCGGTCGAGATATCGGCCGCGACCTCGATGTTGCGCGTCTTCATCTCCTTCACGAAATTGTCGCGACCGCCCTTGCCGAAATCATTGTTGACCCAGACCACCGCGACCGACTTCACCTTGAGCTTGTCATGCAAATAGTTGGCGATCTTCGGCATCGAGAATTGCTGGCCGAAGGCGGTGCGGAATACCCAGGGGTTGCCCTGCATGGTGATGTCGGCGGCCTCCGCGCCGACGATCTGCGGGATCTCGGCTGCCTGCGTCAGTGCCATATTGACCTTGACCGAGCCGGAATAGATTGGCCCGAGCACGACATAGGGATCCTTGTCCAAAACCTTCTGCACCTGCGCGCGCGAGATGCCGGGATTGCTCTGGGTGTCGAGGTGCTCGGTCTGGATCTTTCGGCCCAGAATGCCGCCGGCATTGTTGATCTCGTCGACAGCGAGCGCGACCCCGTCGCGCCAGTTGGTGCCGGAGACCGCGCCGGGGCCAGACAGCTCGATCACGTCGGGGATGTAAACCGTGGTCTGCGCACAGGCTGCGCCTGCCCACAGTGATGCCGCGATGGCAATGCCGAGCGGTCCTGCAAGATGCCTCATGACGTCCCTCCCCTTTTTGCTCTGTTATTATCCTGTTTGATCCGCCGCACCGTCGAAGCCGAGCAATTTTGCCGGCGTTCGCCACAACAAGCGACGCTGGTCGTCGGGATCCGGAAACAGCCGCGTCAGCACCGCGAGCAGCGGACCGTAGTCGAGCCTTTCGGGCGCACGCAGGAACGGATAGTCCGATCCCCAGACGCAGCGGTCGAGCGTGAAGGCGTCGACCAGCGCCGCGATGAACGGCCAGGCGTCTTCGTAAGCATGCGGTTGCTGCGAGAATTTGTAGTAGCCGGAGAGTTTGACGTGCGCGTCACGCTCGCGGCCGATCGCGAGGAGCGCCTGGAAGGCCTTGCCTTGCAATCCCTGCGCAATCGACGGACGTCCGCAATGGTCGAACACCAGACGCACGGGTGATTTTTCGATGAGCGGCAAGAGCGGGATAAGCTGATCGTTCTCGACCTGGATTTGCAGGAACAGTCCGAGGCTCGTCAGCTTCTCCAGCAGCGGCGCCGTCTTGAGATAATAGTCTGCGCCGTGGAACGGCACGTTGAAGGCAACGCCGATCACGCCGGCGGCCTTCAGCCGTTCGAGCTCCTTGATGTCGACCTCGTTCTCGACGACGGCGACGCCCCTGAAGCGGCCACCGCCCTGCTTCAGCGCGTCGAGCAGAATGCGGCTGTCGCTGCCGTAGCCGGTGTTGGTCGCGACCACGAGCGCGTGGCGAACATCAAATGCGTCGAACACGCGGATGAGCTGCGCCGCGGGCGCGATCTCCTGCCCGCTCGGCCGGTATGGCGTATTGGCACCATACGGAAAGCGGACGGGATCGATGACGTGGATGTGGCAGTCGATCTTGGAGCCCGCCGGCAAGGTCATGGCGCAAAAACTCCCCGGCGCGCGGTTCAGAACGTTGCCTCGATGGCCTTGATCAGCTCGGGCGTCACGTCCGGCATGACACCGAACCAGGCCTTGAAGGCGAGCCGCGCCTGGTTGAGTAACAGACCGAGCCCGTTCACCGTGACGCAGCCGCGCGCGCGGGCCTCGGCCAGGAACGGTGTTTCGAGCGGCGTATAGATGAGATCGGCGGTGAGCGTGGTGGCCATCAAGCGCGACAGATCGATATCGAGCGCGTCCTTGCCGACCATGCCGCGATCGGTGCAGTTGACGAGCAGCGCGACGTCGGCGAGCGCGGAACTGCGATCATCCCAGGCGACGGTGCTGATGGCGGAGCCGAGGTCCTTGGCCAGCGCCTGCGCCTTATCAGGCGTGCGGTTGGCGATGCGGATCTCGCGCGCGCCGTTTTCGAGCAGCGCCACGACCACTGCGCGCGACGCGCCGCCCGCCCCCAACAGCAGGATCGGCCCCGCATCGCCACGCCAGTCGGCCCTGGCATCGCGCAGGCTCTGCACAAAGCCGTTGCCGTCATTGTTGAAGCCGGAGAGCGTGCCGTCTGCTTCGACGACGATGGTGTTGACGGCGCCGATGCGCTTTGCGGTCTCGTTGACGCGATGGAGCAGCGGCATCGCCGTCTGCTTGTGCGGCATGGTGACGTTGCAGCCGCGGAACCCGAGCGCGACCAGTCCACGAAGCGCATCCTCGAGCCGCTCAGGCGGGACGGCGAGCGGCACATAGGTGCCGCGGATGCCCTGCGCCTTCAGCCAGAAATTATGAATGACCGGCGAGCGCGAATGCGCGACCGGCATTCCGATGACACCCGCCAACCCAAATCCATCCACCTGCGGCATGCTGCGCTTCCATCCCGAACCGCGCTCTTCGGCGCGTGACCATTTTATTTGGTCACTTGTCCAAGACAATTAGAGGGAATGGCCATCGCGTGCAATCTGAATCTCAGGATGATGAAGGAAGAAGGAGGCGGGAAGACGCGCTCGCGGTGGCGCACATTCACGCAGGCCGCCCGGTCCTCGCCTCACGGCTACTTCGTCGTCAGCGTCGCGACCGGCCGCCACGCCGCATCGGGCGCGGCCGCAGCGAACTGCCGGCAGCGGTCGCGCATGAGTTCCGCCGGACGATCATGGCCGCGTTCGTTCAACACGGCTTCGAAATCGGCGAGCGCTGCGGCAAACCGGCGTTCGCGATAGTTGGCGAGGCCCTGTTCGTAGCGCCCGATCCAATCGGGCATCTCACCGCCGCTCTCCTCGGCAAGTCCGATCAATTCATAGACCGGGAACCCCTCCTCACGTCCGTACACGGCGATGCTGTCGATCTCGCGCGTGACGACGGCGCCGCGTGCCAGGCGTTCGGTCGCCTCGCCGATCAGGATCTGCGTGCCATAAGACTTGTTGGCGCCCTCAAGGCGGCTTGCGACGTTCACGGCGTCGCCGATCACGGTGTAATTCAGGCGCAGCTCGGAGCCGATATTGCCGACCAGCATGCGGCCGGAATTGACCCCGATCCGGATCTGGAGCGGCTGGCCGAGGTCGTCGGCGAGGCCCGACGCTGCGATCGCCCTGCGGCAGCCGAGCGCTGCGCGACAGCAGCGCAGCGCGTGATCTTCCTGCGGCTGCGGCGCGCCCCAGAACGCCATCACGGCGTCGCCGATGAACTTGTCGATGGTGCCGCCATTGGCGACGACGACCTCCGAAGCGATGTCGAGATAGCGCGACAACAGCGGCACCACGCGATCGCCGAGCCGCTCGGATAGACCGGTGAAGCCGGCGATGTCGATGAACATCACACTAAGCTCCTGGATGCTGCCGCCGGGCCGGGCCTCGACGCCCTGGCGCAGCAGCGCGCGGACGAGATCGGCCGGGATGAACTTGCGGAACGCGGACAGGCCGGCCGCCATCTCGGCGATGGCACCCGACAGGCTCGCGATCTCCTTGAGCCGCGACGGATGGCGACGGACCTGCTCCAGCGCGAACGCCTCGACATGGCGGAGCTCGCCGACGACGCGCGACAATGGTGCGGCGATGACAGAACGCGCCAGCGCCGCCGAGGCCAACGCCGCGAGCACGGCGCCGATGGCAAGGCCGAGGATCAGGCGTCGCAGCGTCGTCTCGACCGGCCCGAGGAACTCTGCCTCGGGGATCACCGTCGCAAGCGACCAGCCCGGAAATGGCAGCGGCGTGAGCGCGACTTCGAAGGCCGCGTTGTTCGAGATGAGCCGGCCTCGCCATGCTTCCTTGCGCGCCGCGTCGCCGGCCTTTGCCAGCGCCATTTGCGCCAGCGGCAGCAGCTTCTGCTCGCCCCGCGCGGGATGCAACTCGTCGGCCTCCTTGTCCGGCGCAGCGACGATTTCGCCATCGCCGCCGAGGATGAAGGCCGCACCGGTGCGTCCGACCTCGAGCTGCGACAGGAAGCGCGCGAGCCTCGTATATTCGATGATGACCGCAAGGACGCCTTGCCGCTCCTGGTAGACGTCGATCGGACCCGCAAAGGCAATCGAGGGCCGCTCGCCGATCGGATGGTCCGACACCCTGAACCATTGCGGCTCGTCCGCTGTCAGGCCGGTCTTGAACCAGGTGCGGTCGGCGACGCGAAATTCTGTCGGCTCGAAGCGGCGATTGGCGAATTCGATGTCGCCTGGCACCACGTCATATTCGTCGACGCGGCGCTGGCCGGGATGATCGGTCAGCGATATCTCCATCATCTCCAGGCGGCGGTCGCCGAGCTTGTGCGCGGCGAAGAAGGAGCCATCGGGCCAGCCGAAGGCGACCCAGGAGATCGTCGCCTGCGACTGCAATTGCGACAGGAACACGAATTCGCGCTTGTCGGCCTCGCGAGTGTCGAGCACGTTCTGGAGGAACAGGGTGCGGATCGCGGTATGTGCGGCGCGCGCCTCGTCCACGATGGCCAAGACCTCCTTGCGCACCGCCGCCACGATTTGCTCGTTGATGGTCGAGGCGAGCTGCCGGCTGGTCGCCTCCGCCGTTCGCCACCACAACAGGCTGGACAGGGCAGCCGTCAGCAAAATCGCAGTCAGGACCAGCGCCGAGACGGCAAGGCGGATGCTGACCGTCAGCCTGGCGATCGCGTGAAGCTGCCGTCCAGGATCGACGTTCATCGCTGTTTCCGCCTTGAGGCCCAAGCATGGTTCCTGAATCGCTCTACGTGGCCCGCCGCCGTTCGTTACGTCTGGCAGGCCCGGGCGCACGGCCTGTGTGCACTCACCCAAGGGGCTCACGGACTCGTGAGTGGCTCAAAGGTAACGCGGGTCGCGGACGAGGCGAATGGGACAATGCGCTTTTCGCGTACCAAGCGATGCCATCTCAAAAGGAGAATCCGATGTCTGCCAAACTTGCTGTCACTACGCTCGTTCTCGCCGGCGCCATGTCAACTGCGCTCGCAACGCTCGCCGCCGCCGCCCCGCTGACCAAGGCCGAGGCCGATGCGGCCGTCGCCGCCAAGAAGGAAAAATGCTTCGGCGTCGCGCTGAAGGGGCAGAACGATTGCGCGGCGGGACCGGGCACGACCTGCCAGGGCACCTCGACCACCGACTTCCAGAGCAATGCGTGGAAGTTCGTGCAGGGCGGCACCTGCGCCAGCATCGATCTGCCGAACGGCAAGAAGGGCTCGCTCAAGCCAGTGTAACGCCGGCGCGTCACGACCACCACAACAGGGAAGAGCGGAGAGAAACCATGACGACGGCAATCGAGCCCGACGCGTCCGTGATGCCACTCCGCTATTCCGTCCCGATCGGCGGCGTTGCCGGAACGAGCTTCAAGCCTGAGCATCTCCAGGCAATCCTGAGCGCAGGCCGGCAACGCGGCTTTTTCGAGGTTCACGCCGAGAACTACATGGGCGCGGGCGGGCCACCGCATCGTGCGCTGGAAGCGATCCGCCGCGATCACCCGCTGTCGCTGCATGGCGTCTGCATGTCGATCGGCGGACCGCAGCCACTCGACAAGGCGCACCTGGCCCGATTCCGCGGCCTGGTCGCGCGCTACCAGCCGGCGCTGGTGTCCGAGCATCTCGCCTGGTCGACGCATGAGACCAGGTTTTTCAACGATCTGTTGCCCCTGCCCTACACCGACGCCACGCTGCACCACGTCTGCGATCACATCGACCAGATGCAGGAGGCAATTCGGCGTACGATCCTGCTGGAAAACCCATCGACCTATCTCGCCTTCGCGGAGTCGACGATCAGCGAGACCGACTTCATCCGCAGTGTTGCGGAGCGCACAGGATGCGGCCTGTTGCTCGACATCAACAATGTCTTCGTATCCGCGACCAATCACGGCTTTTCGGCGCTGGAGTATCTGGCGGACTTTCCAATGTCGCGCGTCGGGGAGATTCATCTCGCCGGTCACGCCGAGCAAGCCGACGATGACGGCGATCTGCTGCTGATCGATAGCCATGACGGCCCGGTCGCGGACGCCGTGTGGAGGCTCTACGAGATCGTCATCCGGCGCTGCGGTCCAGTGCCGACTCTGATCGAGTGGGACAGCAAGATCCCGGATTGGCCGATCCTGCAAGCCGAGGCTGCCGCCGCGCAGGCGATCCTCGACCGCTGTAGCCCAGCCACGCTGACGGGAGATCGCCATGCCGCCTGAGCAGGACCTGTCCTTTGCCGCGGCCTTCGTGCCGGCGCTGCTGGATCCAACGCGCCTTGCACCTCTGATCGTGACCGGCCCGAACGGCAAAGCCGCCGGCAAGCGGTACGATGTCTACCGCAACAACGTCACGGTCAGCCTGATCGACGCGATGGCCGCGATCTATCCGGCGGTGCAGCGCGTCACCGGCCCCGATTTCTTTCGCGCCATGGCGCGCTTCCATGTTCGCGAAACGCCACCGACCTCGCCGCTGCTGTTCGATTATGGCCGCGACTTTCCGGCTTTCATCGAGGCCTACGAACATGCGCGGCCGCTGCCCTGGCTTGCCGACGTCGCCCGCATCGAACGGGCCTGGCTCGACGCCTATCACGCGCGCGACGCCGCGCCACTCGCGCCGGCGCGGCTTTCCACAGTCGCGCCGGACCGGCTGGGCGATCTCATTTTCAGCCCTCACCCGGCGGCGTGCATCGTGCGATCGCGTTTCTCGACGGTGACGATCTTTGCCGCCAACCGCGATACAGCGCCCGTCGGACGCATCGACGCGTCGATACCGGAAGACGCGCTGATCACACGCGCTGACTTCGACGTCACCGTCCGGCACCTTCCGCCGGGTGGTGCGGTCTTCGCGACAAATCTGATCTCGGGCCGGCCGCTCGGCGAGGCCGCCGCGTCAGCGCTGGAGGCGTCGCCCGATTTCAACATCGCCTCGAACATCGCCGGCCTGATCGAGGCGGGCGCATTCACCTCAATTGCCTTTGGAGACGCTTGATGATCACGGATCAACGCCTCCCGGCAGGCGGCAGCCTGCCGACACTCGGGTTGCTCATCGAGAAGGCCAATCATCTGGTGCAGACCATCGCATCGCCGTCGATGGTCCAGCTCGTGCTGCGCGTCGCCCTTGCGGTGCCGTTCTGGCGCTCCGGCATTCTCAAATGGGGCGGCTTCTTGAAGCTGAACGACACCGCGGTGACGTTGTTCACCGACGAATTCATGCTACATCTGCCGGGTGGCCCCTATCACTATCCGGCGCCGACGGTGATGGCCTTCCTGTCAGGGTGCGGCGAGATCACGTTCCCGATCCTGCTGGTGCTGGGTCTCGGCACGCGGTTCGCAGCCCTCGGACTGTTGCTCATGACGGTGATCGTCGAGCTCACCGTGCCCGACGGCTGGCCAGTGCATATCACCTGGGCAGCAATGGCCCTCGGCATCATGGCTTACGGGCCGGGGCGCGTCTCGCTCGACCATCTGATCGGCTGGGCGCTTGGTCTCACCGCGGAGACGCGCTGAGCTTCGGCTCGGCCGCCTCACTCGCCCTTGTTCGGAGGAACTCACCGGATTCACGTCATTGCTGGCGCGCTAAAACGCAAATACCGCCAGCTGTGTGGTATGCTTCACGCATGAACGTTCCGCGAGGCGACCATGTCGAATGCCGATAAGGTCTTTACCGGCTCGATCCCGGGGATCTACGACACCTATTTCGTCCCGCTGATATTCTCCGATTTCGCTGACGATATCGCAACGCGCGTGGCGGCGCTCTCTCCCTCAGCGCTGCTCGAGACGGCCGCGGGTACTGGCGCGGTGACGCGCGCCGTAGCCGCCGCGCTGCCTCAGGGCTTTCGCTACGTTGCGACCGACCTCAACGAGCCGATGCTTGCGATCGCAGCGCAGCGCCAGGGCGAGGACCATCGCATTTCCTGGCGCCAGGCGGATGCATCGGCCTTGCCGTTCGACGATGCCGAGTTCGACGTGGTCTGCTGCCAATTCGGCGCCATGTTCTTTCCGGACCGCGTCAAAGCCTATGCGGAGGCAAAGCGCGTCCTGAAGCCGAACGGCACGTTCCTGTTCAACGTCTGGGACCGCATCGAGGAGAACGTGTTCGCACACGATGTCACGATGACCCTCGGCAAGCTGTTTCCCGATGATCCGCCCCGTTTCATGGCCCGGACCCCGCACGGCTACTTCGACCAAGCAATCATCAGAGCCGATCTCGAACGCGCAGGTTTTGGCGACGTCTCGATCGAAATACGGCCGGCGCTAAGCCGCGCGCCGACCCCCGACCTTGTGGCGTTCGCCTACTGCCAGGGCACGCCGCTGCGGTCCGAGATCGAGATAAGGGATGCAACCAAGCTCCAGGCTGCGACCGACGCTGTCGCCGAGGCGATCCGCATGCGGCACGGCTCCGGACCGGTCGAAGCCAAGATCCAGGCCCTGGTGATCACGGCTCGTCGGTAGTTGCGGGAGGCACGCGGCGTGCCGCGTCCTACCAAAAGCTCCGCTGCATCGGCTGTGCCGGTTGATAGTACTGGTACTGGCCGCCGCGACGGCGCGGATTGACGGGTTGCGGGTTGGGATCGCGCTGCTGAAAGAAGAAGCCGAAGCCGTTGCCGCCATTGTCCCAGCTGTCATCGCTCGCAACCGCCATCGGAGGCGCGGTCGGCTTCCGCGTGATGAAGCCGCCCTGGGGCTGGTTGCTCAGCACCGCGACGAACTCGGTGCGGTAGTTGGTCTCGCTGCTCAACGGCTCGTCCGAGATGATGATCGACGACCGCGGCAAGGCGGTCGGCGCGATGCGGTCGAGCACATCCTGCGGCATGGTAATGCGGTCGAGCGCGTCCTTGGCGTTGTCGCCATCGTCAATGCTGACCACGCTCCAGCGCAGCCCCGAATCATTCTTGGCCATCGCCGTGAAGATATGCGTGCCGAGCGGCTGGTCGGGATTGCGGATCGCGACGGGAACCTCGATGCTCGTGTCGAACACCTCGCCGCCGCCGTCCGGCGCCGGCTTGTGGGTGTTGCGCCGTACGTAAAGCTTCTGCGTTGCGCGGCTGATGTAGACCGAGACCGGCTCGAGCGCGAGTTTGGCATCGGTCGCCGCCTTCACGGCATCGGCCTTCCTGCTCGCCGCGGCCTTGGCGGCGTCCTTCGTGGCGGCGACGGCATCACGCTTCGGCTGTGCGGCAGCCTTGGCGGCATCGAGCTGGGTTGCGGCGTCCGCCGCCTTGGTGGCGGCCTTCTGCTTCAGCTCCTCGGCCTTTGCCGTGGCCTGATCGGTTTTTGCGGCGGCGAGCGACTTGTCGGCGAAGGCGAGCTCGGCATCGGCGCGGGCCCTCTGCTGTTCCAGCTTGCGCAGCGAGGCGGGGAGCGATTGGGCCTCTTTCGCTGCCGCTGCGGCGGCCTTCTTGGCCTCGTCGGCAGCTCTCGCGGCCTCCTCGGCCTCGGCGGAGAGCTTGTCGGCACGCGCTGGGGCCGCCGCAATGGCGTTCTTCTGCGGCATGAACAGCGATGGATGAGAGAAATCGACCGGCGCCGCGTCGTTCGGCGAGATGATCACCCGCATTCCGATATTCGTCTTCTCGAACAGGCCCTCGGCGAAGCCGAAGGGCATGCGCACGCAGCCGTGCGACGCCGCATAGCCGGGCAGCGGCCCGCCGTGCAACGCGATACCGTTCCAGGTGATGCGCTGCATGTTCGGCATCCAGGCATCGTCATACATGGTCGAGTGGTGGTCCTTGTCCTTCTCGACGACCGCGAAGACACCGGCGGGCGTTTCGCGTCCCGTGGTTCCGGTGGAGACCGGCGCGCGCAGGATCCAGCCCTCGGCGTCGTAGAAGATGACTTGCTGGCTCTTGATCGACACGATCGCCATGATCGGCTCGCCCGCTTCGCGCTGCGCCACCGCCTCGGCGGGTTGGCGCGCCTGCTTGGCCGCGTTGGCAGGGGTCAGCGCCGTCAGCGCGGCCACCGCCGCGAACATCACAATTCCGGGAGATCCCCAACGCCGCATCGCTCCATTGGATTGCGCCGTCGTCAGTCGGTCTTTCATGCCATACCCCGGTTGCCTGTCCGTACTTGCATCGATCACCTGTCAGATTGCGATCTTTGGATTAAGAAATCGCAGCCACTATCCGTTCCGTATCAGGCGATATTCGGCCCGTTCCGGCGACAAATCTCTCATATACGACGGCCCGCGCGGGCGGAAGGGCGGCCCAAGAGAGACACTGGCGCCTGAAGCTGGCCCGGAACTGGCGGGCGCGCGCTGCGGCAGCATGTTCGCCGTCAGAGGTGGAGCGGACAGGATGTGACTGGAATCACAGAGAATTGCGTCAGGCCACGGCAACCTGGAAGGCCTGGCCGTCTCGGTGTCGCTTGCCGTCCTCGCGGCCGTCCTGATCGCCGTCGCACGCAACGTTGGTTCTTGAATCGGGCAGGCTTGTTCGGTTGCGGCAGGCCCGCATCACACTGCGGCCAAACCAGATGACTTTGATTTCCATTACATTTTTGTGACGTAAGCCACACAGGCTTGCCGGGCGTGCTGCTAGTTTCGCACGCATGATGAAACATCTCAGGCTACCGATCGTCCTCACCGCTCTGGTTGTCGCGACGCAAAGCTTCGCTGCAGAGACCACCGGTGCAGGCTCAACCTTCGTTTCGCCCGTGATGGCGAAATGGATCGACGCCTACAAGGCGAAGACCGGAAACACCGTGAGCTATCAGGCGGTGGGGTCGAGCATCGGCGTCGGCCTGATCAAGAAGGCCACCGTCGATTTCGGCGCGACCGATATGCCGCTTGATCCAAAGGAGCTGGAGAAGATCGGCATGATCCAGTTCCCGATCGTGATTGGCGGCGTCGTCCCGGTCGTCAATATCGACGGCGTCAAGCCGGGCCAGATTCACTTCACCGGCGAGGTGCTCGCGGGCATCTATCTCGGCAAGCTCAAATCCTGGAACGATCCGGCCATTCGCGCGATCAATCCCGATTTGAAGCTGCCGAATGCGCCGATCACCGTCGTTCATCGCATCGACGGCTCCGGCACGACGTTCAACTGGTCGAACTATCTCTCCAAGGTCAGCCCGCAATGGAAGACAAGCGTTGGCGAGGGCACCGCGATCGAGTGGCCGGTCGGCCTTGGCGGAAGGGGCAATGACGGCGTCGCCTCGCTTGTCGGTCTCGTTCCCGGCTCGATCGGGTATCTGGAATATTCCTATGCGCTGCAACGGCTCGACAAGATCTCGTTCGGCGTGGTGCAGAACAGCGCCGGCAATTTCGTCGTCCCCGACGCCGCGTCGTTCCAGGCAGCAGCCTCGAGCGCGGACTGGAAGGTAGAGAAGGATTTCCATCTCGTCCTTACCAACGCGCCCGGCGAAGATGCCTACCCGATCACGGCCACGACGTTCGTGTTGATGCCGAGACAGCCGAAATCGCCGGAGAGATCGGCCGCGGCAATCGACTTCGTGCGATGGTCGCTGGACAACGGAAAGTCGCAGGCCGAAACGCTCAACTACGTTCCGTTGCCGCCGGCCCTGATCCAGCAGGTCGAGCAGTACTGGCAGCAGAGCTTTGAAGCGACCACCGTGACGGCGTCGGCGATCGGCAAGCGCTGACGCCCGGAACCAGAGCGGCGCGCCCTACGGCGCGCCAACGGCCTTGTTCGCAACGAGTGCCTCGATTTCGGCATCGTTCAGGCCCGCTTCGCGCAGCACCTCGCGCGAATGCTCGCCGAGGCGCGGCGGCATGCGATGGATGCCAGGTGGACTTTCGGAGAATTTCGTCGCGGGGCGCGCCTGCCGGATCCGTCCCTCCGTGGGGTGATCAAGATCGGCAAACAATCCGACCGCGGCGAGATGCGGCTGATCGGCGATCTCGGTGAGCCGCGCGAAGGCCGTGTGTGGCACGTCCAGCCGCAGCAGCAGTTCCTCCCACTCCGCCGTGGTGCGGGTCGGCCCGATCTCGCTCATGCGGTCGTAGATCCTGTCGATGTTCTGTGAGCGCAGCACGGGATCGCGAACGCCGAGCTCCTCGATCAGCTCGGGACGCCCGACGGCCTCGAAGAAGGCGCACCAATTATCGCCGGAGTAAGGCAGCATCGTCAGCCAGCCGTCCTTCGTGCGCACCGGGCGCCGGTTCTTCATCCGCTTGTACCCGGTTGGGCCGATCGGCGGATCGAACGCATGCCCTCCCAGCATCTCGATGCTGTTGAAGCCGGCGATGGTTTCCAGCATCGGCACTTCGACCATCTGGCCCTCGCCCGTGCGCTCGCGCCGGAACAGGGCGGCGGACACCGCGCCGACCATGGCGATCGCGCAGATCTTGTCACCGACCAGGCTCGGGATGAATTCCGGCTCATCGTCCGATCCGATCGAGGATGCCAGGCCCGAGGCGGCCTGGATGATCTCGTCAAAGGCAGGGCGCGCCGCCCATGGCCCGTCCTGGCCGAAGCCGGTCGCCGCCGCATAGATCAGCCGCGGATTGAGCTTTGCGCAGGCCTCGTAGCCGAAGCCGAGCCGCGCCATCGCAGCCGGCCGCACATTGGTGACGAGCGCATCGACCGTCGGGATCAGGCGAGCAAGCGCCGCCTTGCCATCCGGATGCTTCAGATCGAGCGCGAGGCTGCGCTTGTTGCGATTGACCGCCATGAACTGCCCGCTCATGCCGCGGTTGCGGAACAACCCGGCATATCGCCAGGTGTCACCCGTCGGCGGCTCGATCTTGATGACATCGGCGCCCCAATCGCCGAGCATTTGCGCGGCATAGGGACCGAACAGCACGCTCGTCAGATCGAGAACGCGGATGCCGCTGAGGGGGCCGGTCGGTGTCGTCATGTCGTCACTGTGGCTGGAGGGAGAGGCGATCGCGGTGGGGCAGCCCAAGCGGGCGGGACTGGCGCCCTGCCCGCTTGTGTATGTTATTCGCCGAGCACGTCGCCGAACAGCTCCCAGGACTTGCCGTTGAACCGAGCCATCTGCAATTGGCGGATCGGCGTGACCTGTTCGGCGGAGGTGTTCAGCTTGATGCCCGGCAGCAGCATCGGCAGCTCGACATCCTTGAATGACTGCGCCTGTTTCATCAAATTCGCGCGCGTCAGGTCATTGCCGGCGCGTTGCAGCACCATCTCCATCATCTGCGCCATGGTGTAGCCGGTGACGTTGAAGATGTCGGCCGAGTCTGCGCCCGAATTATACGTCTTCATCCACTCGCGCCAGGCCTTCATTCCGGGATCATCGGCCCAACGCAGATCGCCGGGATCCTTCTGGAAGGCACCGGTGACGATTCCGACGGAATTGTCGAGCCCGGCCGGGGTCAGCACCGAGCCGACGGAGTTGGAGACGGCCGGAAGAATGATCTGCGGCTTCCAGCCGAGCTCGGCGGCTTTCTTGATTGCCTGCGCCGCAAATTTCGGCGTGCATTCATTGAACAGAACGTCGGCGCCGGCGGCCTTGAACTTGACGATCTGCGAGTCGACGGTCGGATCGGTCGTCTCGTAGACGGCCTCGGACACGATCTGGTCGACGTGCTCGCCGAGGCCTTCCTTGAAGCCCGCCAGATAATCCTTGCCCGCATCTTCATTCGGCGTGATGACGGCAATCTTGGCATCCGGCTTGTTCGCCAGAATCCACTTGGCGTAGATGCGACCTTCGGTCTTGTAGGTCGGCTGCGAGCCGGTGGTCCACGGAAACTTCTTCGGATCGTTCCAGCGGCTTGCGCCGCTCGACGGGAACAGCTGAGGAACTTTCTTGACGTTCAGATATTTCTGCGCCGCGATGTTCGGGGCGGTGCCGAGCATCGAAAACATCGCAAACACCTCGTCGCTCTCGACGAGACGCCGCACCTGCTCGACTGTCTTCGACGGCGAATAGGCGTCATCCATGCTGATGAGGTCGACCTTGCGGCCATTGATGCCGCCCTTCTCGTTCAGCATCTTGAAGTAGGCGGCTTCGGCGCGGCCGATCGCGGAATAGGCCGAGGCCGGGCCCGAATAGGGCATGGTCTGGCCGAGCTTGATGGCCGTGTCGGTCGCGCCGGTATCGTAGTTTCCGGCGATCGCGGCCGTAGCAGCGCCCAAGGCCGCCAACAGAGCGGCAGCTCCACGGACGAACCTAAATTGTTTTCCCGGCATGCTCGGCATCTCCTTCCCTGGCAGAGCGCATCGACGCGGGCCCACAGGCCGTCGTCAACGTCCTCCACTTCTGTTCTTGGTTATCGTCGGCCGCATCGATGGCGATGCCAGCGATCGCGACGATACCTTGATTATGGGGCGTGAGATGTAGCTAAGAATTCAGATGCGTATGCGCATCGCGCAGCCGTTCTATTTTGCCTGTCCGTCGCCTGACAGCGACGTCAGACCTCGAGCCATTCCTGGCGTACAGCAGAGTTCGCCTTGAGCTCCTCCGGCGTGCCTTCGAACACGACGCGACCGTGTCCCATGATGTAGACGCGCTTCGATATCCGCATCGCGATCGAGAGCTTCTGCTCGACGAGCAGAATTGCGACGCCGGCTTGCGCGATGCGGGCGATGAGATCGCCAACCTGCTGCACGATCAGCGGCGCGAGCCCTTCGGTCGGCTCGTCGATCATGATCAGGTCCGGATCGCCCATCAGCGTGCGGCAGGTGGTCAGCATCTGCTTCTCGCCGCCGGACAGCACGCCCGCGGCCGTATCGGCGCGCGCGGCGAGATTGGGGAACATGTCGAGCATGTCCTGGAGCCGCCATTTGCCGGGACGGCGCGTGTCCTTGACGCCGAGCAGGAGATTCTGGCGAACCGTCAGGCTCGGAAAGATATCGCGATGCTCGGGCACATAGCCGAGGCCGAGGTGTGCGATCTTGTAGCTGGGCAGGCCGACGATATCCTTGCCCTTGAAGCGGATCGTGCCCTGCGGAGCAACCTCGCCCATGATCGCCTTGACTGTGGTGGAGCGGCCGACGCCGTTGCGACCGAGCAGGCTCACGACCTCGCCTGCGGCGACATCGAGATCGACGCCCTGGAGGATGTGGCTCTTGCCGTAATAGGCGTGGAGATTCCTGACCTCGAGCATCAGTGCGCTTCCTCGCCGAGATAGGCTTCCTTGACCTTCGGATCACGCCGGATCTCTTCCGGCGTGCCCGACGCGATGATGTGCCCGTAAACCAGGACGGAGATGCGGTCGGCGAGACCGAACACGACGCTCATGTCGTGCTCGACGATCACCAGCGTCTTGCCCTCGGTCAATCGCCGGATCAGCGACACCGCGCGCTCGGTCTCGGCGTGGCTCATGCCGGCGGTCGGCTCGTCGAGTATGACGACGGTGGCACCGCTGGCAATGGTGATGCCGATTTCCAGCTCGCGCTGCTCGGCGTAGGTCAAAAGGCCCGCCGGAACATCGCGCCGGTGCGTCAGATGGATGTCATCCAGAATCTGGGCGGTGCGTTCGCGCACCTCGGGGAGGCTATCGACGTTCTTCCAGAACGCGTAGCGATGACCGGTCGCCCACAGCACGGCACAGCGGACATTCTCCCAGACCGTCATGCGGGCGAACACATTGGTGACCTGGAACGAGCGCGACAGGCCGCGCCGGTTGATCTCGAAAGGCTGGAGGCCGGAGATCAAATCACCGTTCAGCCGGACCTCGCCCGAGGTCGGCTTGATATGGCCGCTGATCAGGTTGAACGTCGTGGACTTGCCGGCGCCGTTCGGCCCGATGATGGCGTGCCGCTCTCCTTTCGCGACGCTGAGATTGAGGTCGCGGATGATGCCGACATTGCCAAAGCGCTTTTCGACGGCGCGGACTTCGATGGCTGCGGTCATGCCAGATACCCCCGGTCACGGGCCACCGTGGCAGCGCGGTCCCATGCCTCCGCAATCCGCCGCCAGGTCAATCGCGCCACGAAGAAGCCGCCAACAACGAGAACCGCTGCGGTGAGCCACGTCGCCGGCGACGTGGCGTTGAAAGGAATACCGAACAGGTTGATGGGATCACCGCCGGAATAGCGTGCGACCGTTTCGATGGTCAGGATCACGCCGCAGGCGAGCGCCACGGTCGGCACGATCGCGACCAGATAGGACGGGATCACCGTCCACAGCGTTCCGGCGCGGATCAGCGGCCGATGCATCATCAACAGGCCGGCGATGCCGCCCGGCGCATACATCACGATCCCGATGAAGATGATGCCGAAATAGAGCTGCCATGCCGTGGTGAGGTTGGTCAGCCCGAGCTGGAGATACGTGACCAGGATCGCGCCGAGGATTGGCCCGAAGAAATAGGCGGTGCCGCCGATGAAGGTCGAAAACAGCACGAGGCCGGACTGGATCGCGCCGAGATAGGCGGAGTTCGCGATCTCGAAATTGATCGCGGCGAGGCCGCCGGCGATGCCGGCGAAGAATCCGGCAAAGCAGAAGGCGAGATAGCGGACGACGTGCGGATCATAGCCGATGAACTGGACGCGTTCGGGATTGTCGCGGACCGCATTGCAGATCCGTCCCAGCGGCGTCCGGGTCAGCGCGTACATCGCAATGGCCGACAGCACCAACCAGAACGCGATCAGATAATAGACCTGAAGCTGCGGCCCGAACGACCAGCCGAGCAGCTTCGGCAACGCGGTGCGATCCGTGGTGATGCCGGCCTCGCCGCCGAACACCGAGCGCAGGATCAGCGAGGAGGACGCCACCAACTCGCCGATGCCGAGCGAGATCATTGCGAACACCGTGCCGGCGCGTTTGGTCATGACCCAGCCGATGATCATCGCGAAGACGAGACCACCGAGCCCCCCGAACAGCGGAATGAACGGGAGCGGGATCGGCCAGCCACGCGACACCACAGCATTCATCATGTGACAGGCCGCGAAGCCGCCAAGGCCATAGTGGACGGCGTGGCCGAACGACAGCAGGCCAGTCTGTCCGAGCAGGATGTTGTAGGACAGCGCGAAGACGATCGCGATGCCGATCAGGCTGAACGACGTCAGCGAGCCGCCCGACGAGAACACCAGCGGCAGGACGATCAGCAGGGCTATGCCGATCAGCCAGACGCCATAGAAGCGCAGATTTTCGCCGGCAGGCTTTGCCGCGGCCTTCGATGTCGAATTCATAGCCGTGGTCATGACTCGCGCGTCCCCATCAGGCCCATGGGGCGAACGATCAGAATGATCACCAGCAGAAGATAAGGCACGATCGGCGCCACCTGGGCGATCGTGACGTTCCAGATGTCGGTGAGGACGGAGGGGCCCGACGACGGGTCGAGCGGGCCGAAGGCGCTCGCCAGCGAGCCATCGAGCGCCACCGCGAAAGTCTGAACCAGTCCGATGACGAGCGAGGCGATGAAGGCGCCCGGCAGCGACCCGAGCCCGCCAAACACGATGACGACAAACAGGATCGGTCCGAGCGATGCGGCCATGTCGGACTGCGTCACCAGGGCCGGACCGGCAATGACGCCGGCAAGGCCGGCCAGCGCGCTGCCGACCCCGAACACCGCCATGAACACGCGGCCGACATTGTGGCCGAGATGTCCGACCATGTGGGGATGGGTCAACGCCGCCTGGACGATCAGACCGACGCGGGTGCGCTTGAGCACGAGCAGCAGCGCCACGAAGATCACGACCGACACGGCCAGCATGAATATCTTGTAGGCGGGGTAGTTGGTCGAGAAGATGGTGAAGGCCGGAAAATCGAGCAGCGCCGGCACGCGATAGTCGAGCGGGCTCTTGCCCCAGATCATCGAGACGATCTCTTCGATCGCAAAAGCCAAGCCAAATGTCAGCAATAGTTCCGCGACATGGCCGTGCTTGTGGGTGTTGCGCAGGCCGTAGCGCTCCACCGCCATGCCGATGGCGCCGACCAAGAGCGGTGCCAGCACCAGCGCCGGCCAGAACCCGATCCACTTCGTCAGCTGGAAGCCGAAGAAGGCGCCGAGCATGTAGAAGCTGGCATGGGCGAAGTTGAGCACGCCCATCATGCTGAAGATGACGGTCAGCCCGCTCGACAGCAGGAAGAGCAGCATGCCGAACAGCACGCCGTTCAGGGTCGAAATGACAATGAGTTCAAGCACAGCGCACTCATGGATATCCGGGGCCAATTGGCCCCGGCGAACATCGTTCAACCGATCAAATGCATTCCGCCCGTCGTCTTCCCGCAACCGACGGCGGCTCGCGGAAAGACGACGTACCCCGTGATTACGGCCGCGTCATCTTGCAGGTCGTGGAGACCATGGCCTGCGGCGTATCGATCTTCGAAACCAGATGCCAGCCCCAACCGGTGCTCTCCTCGTCGAACGGCTCATTCTCGGTGAGCTTGCCGAAAGAGGAGATGTAGATCGGCTGGAAGAACTGGTGATCATCCTTGCGCATGAGACCGTTGCCGCCGTCGAGAACCTCGAACTTCAGGTCCTCGAGCGCCGCCGCGACCTTCACGGGGTCGATCGAATTGGCCTTCTCGGCCGCCGCCTTGAACATGCGCATCTCGTTGACCGCACGCGGATACCAGAGCGACAGGTTCACCTTGGCGCGGAACGCCTTCTCGTAGTCCATCGCAGCCTTGTTGCCGGAGTTCGCGAAGCCTTCGGTGATCTGGAAGACCTGATGATCGAGACCGGTCTGCTTGATCGCGGTCGGGCCACCGGCGCCGCCGGCGTAGTAGGTATACCAGTTGACCTTCAGCCCGGCATCCGCGGCAGCCTTGAGCAACAGCGCGATGTCCTGGCCCCAATTGCCGGTGACGACGCTGTCGGCGCCGGACGCCTTGATCTTGGCGATGTAGGGCGAGAAGTCCGTGACCTTGAGCAGCGGATGCAGCTCGTCGCCGACGATCTGGATGTCGGGCCGCTTGGCCCCAAGCATCTTGCGCGCGTCGGTACGGACCGACTGGCCGAACGAATAGTCCTGGTTGATCAGGTACACCTTTTTGATCGAGGCGGTGTCCTTCATGTAGCTGGTCAGCGCTTCCATCTTGATGTCGGAGCTCGCATCCCAGCGGAAATGCCAGTAGCTGCACTTCTCGTTGGTCAGGCTCGGATCGACGGCGGCGTAGTTGAAGTACAGGACTTCCTTTCCGGGATTGCGCGTGTTGTTCTTGGTGACGAAATCCGACAGCGCCGCGCCGACGGACGAGCCGTTGCCTTGCGTGATGTAGTGCACCCCGGCGTCGATCGCCTTCTGGGCCTGCACCAGGCTCTCCTGCGGATTGGTCTTGTTGTCGAGCGGAACGATCTCGACCTTGTGGCCGAGGATGCCGCCCTTGGCGTTGAGCTCGTCGGCCAGATACTGGAATGTCTTTAAACCACCCTCGCCGACGCTGGCTCCGCCGCCGGAGAGCGGATCGATATAGCCGATCTTGAGGGTGTCCTCGGCCGACGCGGCATGACCGAGCATCGGGGCGATCACGGCAATGGCCAAAGTTAGCTTGCGCATTATTTCGTTTCCTCGCTGAATTTCGACTTTAGTCGATGGACTATTTTGCGCATGTTGCAGCGCAATTTCAGGCCTTAATGAGCAGAATGAACTATGATTGACAAGCTCGGCAGGACATGGCTCCGGCCGCCGCTATGGCAAAATGTGAAGGCGGCTGCCTACCTCTTCCGCACAACTTTCCGCGATACGAAATAGAACGCAAGGGGGAATTCGCACGCGCGTCGCACATTGGCACTGGACGACGATCGTAGGGGCGACGAAACCGTGCCCTGTCGGCCCCGCCCTAAACGCCCAGCGCCTTGCGATTGAACGTTCGCACGAAGCGCAAGGACAGCGTCCGTACATTCGCGACGTTGAGCAGCCACGCCACACCGGTGTAAGCGAGGCCGCCCGCAACGCTCACGATGATGAGCGAGACGGGACCGGTGCCGCTGACTTCCGACCGCGCAACGAGGATCGCGCCCGCCATCGCGGCGGCAGACGCCGCGACACCGGCGAGGCGGTTGACGTCGAACGGCACGGGATGGGCGCGATGCATCAGGACGACGGCGACGACGAAGCCGATCGCCTCGGTCGCAAGCGTCGCCAGCGCCGCGCCGTAGAGGCCATAGCCGGCGACCAGCGCGAACATCAGCGCCACGCTCACCACCAGCGTGAGGAATGACTGCGCCGCCAGCATGAAGGGACGCTCGGCGAGCTGGAAGCTGATCTGCACGTAGAATTGATTGGCGATGCCGAAGAAGCGGGCGAGCACAAGCGTCGGCAGCAACGCCGACACGCCGGCGCGGAAGTCGACGCCAACGAGCGTACCGGCGACCTGGTCCGTCGCGAGCGCAAGCCAGACCGCAACTGGCGCCACGACAACGAGCAACAATTCGAAGCTCTCGGTCAGGCGTTCGCGGGTCGCATCCGCGCTCTTCTCCGACAGCGATCGGAACACCAGCGGGACCGTCGCCGCGGCGACGCTCGAGGCGATCATGACCATGAACTGGCGCGGCAGATCGGCGGCGACGCCGAAGATGCCGGCGGCGTCCTTGCCGAGCAGCCCGGCGACGATGAGGCGGTCGCAGGTCGAATACAGCGCGACCGAAAGCCCGGCCAGGGTCAGCGGCAGGCCATAGCGCGCCAGCTGCATGAACTGGCTGCGCTGAAAGTGCGCGATCTTCGTACGGTCGCCCACCAGATTGAGAATGATGCCGGCGAGCGAGCCCATGCCGAACGCCGCGAGCAAGCCCATGCCGCCCCAGCCGAGCCAGATGCCGAGCAGGCCAAAGCCCACGCTCGACACGCTGCGCACGATCGAAATCGCCGCGAACCGATAGGGGCGCAGCTTGGCACGCTCGAATTCCTGGCCGACATCGACCGCATTCGACATGATCGCCACGAACATGCTGGCGAGCAGCAGCTCGACACTGACGTCACTGCGGAACAGGAACACCAGTGGAGTCGCGGCGCAGAGGACGGCGGCGGTGAGCGCAAAGGCGACCATCGCCGTGCCGCGGAAATCCACCTCGGCCGACATCGCCTGATAGCGCGACACCGACAGCTTGATCCAGGCAAAGAAGATCGCGCCCAAGATGCCGGCGACGCTGATGCCGACCACATAGACGCCGTACTCCGCCGGGGTCAGCAGCCGCGTGTAGGCGGTGACCGCGAAGAAGCCCACCGCCGCAGGCAGGATGTAGGCCAGGAGGTAGATCGAGAAATGGCGATTCAGCATGCGTGCACGGGACCGGGGTCGGCCTTGTGATCGAGGTGGCCGTTAGTCAGTTGGACCTTGGCGTGGCGATCGGACTGCGCCGCAGCATCCCCCAACATAGTCACATAAGTCTGCAAATCGGACCGCGAATGGGGTTGGTCCGCCGGTTTCGCGCGTTAGCGTTAAATTTGCGCTTTCCTTGAACCGGGCGGCGCGATCACCGAAAAGAAACCATGATTTCAAGACGCCGCCCGGCTTTCTCTGATGCGTGGACGTGACCGAGATGGACGTTGCCGAACGTACTCGGGCGACCCCGGCCTCCCTGCCTCATGGCGGCAGTGATGCTCCCCTGGTTCCAGCCGCCTCCGCGACCGGAAGCGGCGAGCGGATGGTCCTCAACCTGTTCTTCGAGGAACGGGACGACCGCTGGTTTCCCGGCGACCGTCACATCCGGCCGCTGCTGCGGCGCATGCTGCTTGGCAAGTCGTGGATCAGCGGCCAGCGGCGGGTGTTCCTCAATCTCCGCGCCGGTCTCGACAGGGTGGGTATCCGCTATCGCGTGAACGATTACGGCTACATCCGGAAGCACCCGGAAGAGCTCGCCTGCATCATCGGCCGTCCCTTCGTGCTCGACTGGTTCGCATGGAAGAACCCGCTGCTGCTCGGCGTCGCCATGTACAACCATCCGGTGGAGGAGCCAGAGCGCCTGAAAGACCTGCAAACGAAGAGCGTCCTGGTGCCCTGCACCTGGTACGCCGAGATGTGCCGGCCGTACTGGCCGCACGTCGAGGTCTGGCCGGTCGGCATCGAGACTGACCTGTGGACGCCGGCGCCTGCCGCGCAGAAAAGCGTCGACGTGCTGCTCTATGACAAAGTGCGCTGGGACCACGACCGCTACGAGGCGGAACTGATCGAACCGATCAGCAGGCATCTCGAAGCGAGCGGCCGCACGGTCGAAGTGATCCGCTACGGCCACTACAAGGAAGACGACTACAAGGCGGCGCTGGCGCGCTGTCGCAGCATGATCTTCCTCTGCGAGCACGAAAGCCAGGGCATCGCCTGCCAGCAGGCGCTGTCGAGCGGCGTTCCCGTGTTCGCCTGGGACCGCGGCGGTCCATGGCGGGACCCCGAGCATTTTCCGCACAAGGTGAGATACGAGGGGGGTGTCTCCTCGGTGCCCTATTTCGACGCACGCTGCGGCATGACCTTCACCGACGCAAACGGCTTCATCTCCGGCTGGAGCGACTTCTGGTCGCATGCCAGCGCCGGCGATTACGCGCCTCGCGACTATGTGATGGACAATCTGACCCTCGAGAAGGGCGCGCTTCACTATTACGACATCGCGGAAGGGGTGATGCAGCGTCAGACCCGCTGACAAAGCTGTCCGCAAAAGTTAACCCAACATGAGGAAACACCGGCGTCGCAAGGCGTCGCTTGGTACGATGGCGCGTTGGTTCCGAAAGGACTGCCGCCACGTGATCAGGCTCGACAGACG
Organism: Bradyrhizobium sp. F1.4.3; assembly: GCF_040548375.1. Taxonomy (NCBI): domain Bacteria; kingdom Pseudomonadati; phylum Pseudomonadota; class Alphaproteobacteria; order Hyphomicrobiales; family Nitrobacteraceae; genus Bradyrhizobium; species Bradyrhizobium sp. F1.4.3. Next base: position 63,726 of record NZ_JBEPRN010000010.1, on the reverse strand, counting down.
CGAATTCCTCCTTGGCAGCGCCGCAACGCTTGCGGCGGGCGCATCTGCATCCGCAGCGCCGGCGTCGAAGCTTGCCCAACGTCGCCCGGGATTTGGCGCTGCCGCCACGCTCTGGGACTTGCAAGCCGATCCGCGGCTCGGCGAAGCCATCAGCACTTACTGCACGCAGGTCGTGCCGGTGCTCGAGCTGAAATGGCCGATGCTGCGGCCGGACGCGCACACCTTTGCTTTCGAGCGCGCGGATGCGATCTTCGATTTCGCCCAGCAGAACGACTTGACGATGCGCGGGCACGCCCTCGCCTGGTACCATGACATTCCGGACTGGACCAAGCAGATCAAGGATGCGAAGGGCGTCGAGCGCGCTTACGTCGATCACATCGCGACCGTCGTGTCCTATTACAAGGACAAGCTGACGTCATGGGATGTCGTCAACGAGCCGATCCCGGACAACCCGAAGAAGGTCACTGACCGCCGCGACACGTTCTGGACCCAGCACCTGGGCGACCGCTGGATTCCGCTGGCCTTCCGCACGGCGGCGGCCGCCGATCCTTACGTGAAGCTCGCGATCAATGAATACGACATCGAGTCGGCCAAGGATTCGTTCATCTCCAAGCGAGCGGCCTACCGCAATCTTATCATGGACCTGCTCGACCAGGGCGTTCCGCTTCACGCCGTCGGGCTTCAGTCACATCTGCATGCCGAGCTCGAGATCGACACGCATGGGCTGGCCGAATTCGTCACCGAGCTACGGTCGTGGGGCCTGGAGGTGTTCGTCACCGAGCTCGACGTCGACGATCAGAAGCTGACAGGCAATCCGGCCGAGCGCGACGCCATCGTCGCCAAGCGCGTCGATGATTTGCTGACGGCAATCTCGACCAGCGGCCCGGTGCGCTCGATCCTGACCTGGGGCATCTCGGACCGCTACAGCTGGATCAACGGCACCTTTGCCCGCAAGGACAAGCAGTCGAACCGTCCCCTGCCGCTCGACGGCGAGTTCAAGCCCAAGCCGTTCATGGACGTCATCAGCAAGTTCACGAAGGATGCTTGAGGTCTAGCGCGTCTTCGGGGTCTCGAACGCAGCCGCATCGCCGATGTAATCGGGAGACAGGCTCGGACCACGCCGGTCGCGCGAGTTCAACCGGAAGACATCGCGAATGTCGTCGATCGAGGTCGACGAATAGGACTGGATGCAGAGCGCGACCTGCTCCGGCGAAGCAGCGCGCATCAGCGCTTCGATCGCGGGACGGTCGAGACGAGTGTCCTCCCAGTGCGAGACGGCAATGCTGTCTTCGGTCACCCGATGTGCCGCCAGATGTTTTGGCGCATTGGCGACGAAGTGGCCGTAGAGCAGGTATTCGGAAAACTTCTTCTTCCGGCACAGCGCAAGAACCCAGTTCACGCCCGTCGCCGACTTGATCGCGTCGGTCATCGCGCGCGCGGCGTCCTTGTCCCAAACCAGCGCATTGCCGACATAGTCGTCCGCAGGGAAGGACCGGTCCTTGATGCCAAGCAGTTGGTCGACCGTGCGCAGCCACAGGCCATGCAGCGGCGCGTCGGCGCTGATGGCCTTCGGGGTGACGAACAACGGCGTCTTCTCGGCGCCGGCATATTGGCCGATGTCGAACTCGCGGAAGAACAGATTGTCCGAGTCCATGATGCAAACGCGCTGCTCCGGCGCATTGAGGACGCCGGAGATCTTCAGGATCTGCTGGATGTGCCAGCCATGCACCGGCGACGACAGCAGCGACAGCCAGACCCGGCGATTGCTGATGAACTGAAGCGCCGGCGGCAGCGCCCAGAGCCATTTCGGCAAGTAACGCGAGGCCGGAACGATGACACGCTTGTCGGAACCGAACCGCTCGAACAGCGGCACGTCCTCGTCGTTAACGAGGACATAATGCCGCGAATATCCCGTCAACCAAGTGTCGATGCTCTCGCTGAGCAGCGAAAAGCGTTCGATATCCTTGGCATAGCTGGCAGTCAGCAGTGCAACGGAATGCATAAAGCGTGCTCAAATGGCCATGGAGCCGCATTCATACCTGCGCCGGGAGGGGCTGGGAACTCACAATCCGAATCAAGGTAAAGCGAAACAAAGGCTTATCCGTCTGAAGGCAGCCCCTGCTCGATGCCGCGAAAGCGCAGCGGCGCCAGCGACGACGCCCGTTCCCACCAGTCGGCGACGCGGTCGTCGAGGGCGGTCGTACCGCGGCCCTGGCCGGGAAATATCCGGATCTGCTGCACCGCCTCGGCCTCGAATCCCTTGCCCTTGCGCGTGATCTTGATGACGGCGCCTTCGCGGTCCCGTTGAGTCATAGGCACGAGAAGACGTCCGCGCGGACGGAGCGACTGAAGCCAGAGCGGATGCGGCTGCGAGAAGCCGGCATGCACGATGATCACATCGGCCGGCTCGCCGATCTCCTCGCATCCGTCACCGTTGATGACCTCGACATTGCGATAGGCGCGAAGGTAATTCGCAGCGCGCGCCGCGAGCCGCTCGTCGCACTCGATTGCGCGCACGCTGCCCTTTGGGCCCATGATCTTCGACAGGATCGCCGAGAAATAGCCGAGCCCGCAGCCGACCTGAACCACGCGCTGCTTCGGCTTGACGTCGAGCGTGTCGATGAAATGCACCCACAGGCTCGGCAGTCCGGTGTCGAGCTTGCGGCGCGCGTCGATGGCCACCAGCACATTGTCATAAAGATGCACGGGATCGGCGTCGGGCGTCAGCCGGTAGCTGCGCGCCGCCTCGCTCCTGATGCGCCAGGGCCCCTTCGCCAGAAAATCCTCGCGCGGAACGGCGGCCAGCGCGGCGAGCAGGCGCGGCGAGGAAATCCGCTCCCGCTTCGCGATCAACTCGACATAGCGCGCACGCGCCGCGGCAAGATCGCTCATCTCACTGCATCGGCCCGAGTTCATTGACCAGCAGCACCGCCTGCTTCAGGTCCGGCGTGAGGAACCCTTCGCTGAACTTGCCGACGATCGGCACGAGCAGCAGGCTTGCGTGCTCGCGCTTGCCCGCATCGAGCGACAGACGTGCGAGGCTGACGGCGGTGCGAAGCTCCCAGGACAGCGCGCCCTGCTTGCGCGCCGTCTCCAGCGACAGCCCGAACAGATCTTCGGCCTCCTGCACGGACGCCGGATTGCCGTCCGACAGCGTGATCTCGCCTTGCATGCGATAGACCTCGGCGAGGTAGGAGTGATCGCCGGTCCGCCGTGCGGTCGCGAGCGCACCGTCCAGCGCGCGCAAGGCGGCATCGCGCATGCCGACCTTGGCATAGGCCTCCGCGAGCAGGCAGCGGAACCAGCAGCCGGCGAGCCAGGAATCCATCGCCTCATATTCGTCGAGGCCGAAGCGCATCTGGCTGATGCCCTCATCGGCCTCGCCGAGCTGCGACAGCGCCCAGCCGCGCAGGATCGCGGCCTGCTGCTTCCAGTGCAGGAAATTGTGCTCGGTGGCGATGATCATGGCGCGGTTGGCATGGTCGCGCGTACCCTCGATATCGCGCAGGTGCTGGCAGAGATAGGCGCCGAACACCAGCGCGAAAGCGAGCGAGAAGGGATGGTGAATCTTCTCCGCAAGCAAGATCGCCTGCTCGCTGTGCTGGCGCGCCGCGTCGGGCCGGCCGAGGAACCACAGGAGGTAACCGAGATAGGACAGCGAAACCACGCCGGGATCGGTGCCGTGGCGCTCCATCAGATCGGAATGCAGATCGGGGCTGTAGAGATTGATGCAACGGTGCAGGTGATGTTGTGAAGCGGCAAAGCGGCCGCGATAGAGCATGGTCATCGCGATCGAGCGGTGCGCCTCGATCAGATAGCCGGTCTGCTGTGCCGGCTGCGTCCGCTCGTTCAGCCGCTCGCGCTTGGCGAACTTCAACAGCTCGACGCTGAGATCGTGCGCGCGGGTGAGATCGGCGCGGATGAAATGACACACCCAGAGCCCGCGCGTGGCGGCAAAGGCCTTTTCGTCGTCGTCGAGCTGCTGGCCGAGCTCGAGCGCGCGGATGTAGTTCTCCTCGACCTCCTGCACCGCATAGCCCTTGGCGGCGATCAGCGCGTTGCCGAGCGCGATGCGCAGCTCGAGCTCCATTTCGTCGGCGCCCTGCATGCGCGCGTTGGCCTGCACGACGCTTAAGCCCCGGCGTAGATGGCCGATCGCCTCCAGATTGGCGCCGCTCTTGGCCGCCTGCTTGCCGGCCTTGAGCCAGAAGCTCGCCGCGCCCTCGCTCTGGCCGGACTCGGTCAGATGGTGGGCGAGCAGCTCGGGCTCGCGCTCGGTCTTCTCCGGATACATCTCGGCGAGCACCTGGGCGATCCGGGCATGCAGCTTGCGCCGCTCGCTGTGCAACAGGCTCGCATGCGCGGCGTTCTGGATCATCACGTGCTTGAAGGAATAATGCGCGTCGGGCGGGTGACCGCGGCGCATGATCAGCCCCGCCTCCTCCAGGTGATTGAGCGCCGCCTCGATCTGCTCCGCAGGCGTGTTGGCGACTGCGTGCAGGGTCTCGTAGGAGAACTCGCGGCCGATAGTGGCGCCGATCTGCGCGATCCGCTTGAACGGCCCCATCCGGTCGAGCCGCGCCATCAGCGAGTCCGTCAGCGTCGCCGGGATCGCGAGCTGCCGCCACGCACCCGAGAGCACGTAGCGCCCGTGCCGCTCCGTCAGCAGGTCGGATTCCAGAACGGTCTTGGTCAGTTCCTCCAGGAACAGCGGCACGCCGTCGGTCTTGACGATGATCTCCTCGACGACCTCCTTGGGAAGCTCTCTCCCCGCGACGCGCTCGACCAGCGTCATGCGCAACTGCCGGCTCAAGCGATTGAGCACCAGGGTGGTGATGTGCGAATGCGCGCTCCAGCTCGGCTGAAATTCCGAGCGCGCGGTGATCACGACGAGGATCGGCCGGTTCTGGACACGGTCGACGAGGAGATCGATGACCTCGCGGGAGGTCGGGTCGATCCAGTGCAAATCCTCGAAGGCGATCACCAGCGGCTGGTCGCGCGCGAGCCCCAGGAAGTGATTGACCAGCGCCGCGACGGTCGCATCCTTTTGCTGCTGCGGCGACAGGTCGAGCGGCGGATAGCGATCTCCCGCCGGGATCGACAGCAGCGCCGCAAACAGCGGCGCGACCTGCTCGATGTCAACATGGGTGGCGGCGATCGCGGTCTCGAGGCTCGTCAGCGACAGCGCGGAGGCGTCCTCGCGGTCGAGGCCGAGGGAGAATTTGAGCTGCTCGGCGAACGGATAGAAGGCAGTGGAGGTGTAGTAGGGCGAGCACTGAAACGAGACCTGCCCGTGCCGGTCGCCCGCGATCCGCTCGAAGATCTCCTGGACGATGCGCGACTTGCCGATGCCCGGCTCGCCGAACTTGACCACGACCTGGCCGTCGCCGTCCTTGGTCTGTTGCCAGCGCCCCATCAGGAGCGCGATTTCCTCCTCGCGATTGACGAGCGGGGTCAGCCGCGTGCCCATGGCGGCGGCAAAGCGGGTCTCCACTCGCGAGGCGCGCACGACGTGCCAGGCCTGGGCCTTGTCCGAGATGCCCTTCAGCGCATGGGCGCCGAGATTGCGGTAATCGAACTTCCCCTTCAGCAGCGATTGCGTCGAGGCGGAGATCACGACGCCGTTGGGCGGCGCCAGCGCTTGCAGGCGCGCGGCGAGATTGACCGTTTCGCCGACCGCGGAATCGCGCTCTTCCGTGCCCTGGCCGACGAGATCGCCGACCACGACGAGGCCGGTCGCGATCCCGATGCGGACGGCGGGCGCGTGGCTGAGCGCGCCGCGCGGCTCGATCGCGCGCGCGGTCGACAGCACCCGCACGATTTCGAGCCCGGCGCGCACCGCACGCTCGGCATCGTCCTCATGTGCGGTCGGATAGCCGAAATAGACCAAAATGCCGTCACCGACGAAGCGGGCGGCAAAGCCTTCATAATGCTTCACCACGCGGACGCAGGTCTCGCGGAAGCTCGCGATCATGTCGCGCACGTCTTCCGGGTCGAACTGGGCCGAGAGCGCGGTGGAATCCACCATGTCGCAGAACATGGTGGTGAGCTGGCGCCGTTCGGCGCCGACTTCCGTCCGCGCTGCCGGGCGCGCCGCCGCGACCGTCGTCTCCACCGTTTCAGCCTGGAACAACGCGACCATCGCCCGCTGGAGCCGCTTGCGATCGCCGAGCGGCAGTCCGAGCTCGACCAGGTCGGCCTCGGTCAGGTCCCCCATGACGTCAAGATCGAGGCGGTGCTGCGCGAACAGATCGGTGTAGTGGCCAAGACCGATGCCTTCGAGCCAGCGCTTCAACCCGTCTTCCGTCTCCGGCTCTTTCTCCAGCATGGTGATTCCGCCCGACTATTACTCCGTCGAAGGGCTCTGGGGCCCCTCAACCACAGATTTTGGGGCCCAAACTTCACCTCAGACTGGACGCGTTCCCTAAGTTCTTGGAAGAATAGCTCAATCAGATCAAAAGGGAATGGCGTTGTCGGACATTGCATCCGGAGCGGAAGCGGGATCGGCCAGCTTGAGCGCCGAAACGAAGGTCTTTGCGCATCTCGGCGGCCTTCTCGACTTCTACGCGCGAAAGACGCCGACGGCGCCCGCCCTCCTCGCCCCTGGCCGGCCGCCCCTGAGCTATGGCGAGCTCGGTGCCAGGACCGAGCATCTGGTCCGCACGCTGCGCGGGCTCGGCATCGGGCCTGTCGACCGGATTGCCGTTGCGTTGCCGCGCGGCGCCGACAGCGCACTGGCGCTGATCGCGGTCGCGTCGACCTGTGCCTGCATCCCCGTCAATCCCGACCTGACGGCCGACGAGCTGCAACGCTATTTCAGCGAATTGAAGCTGACGGCCCTTGTCACCCGGGCCGACATGAACTCGTCAAGCCGCGACGTCGCCAGGGCGCTGGATATCGCGGTGATCGACTTCGTGCCGGGACCGGAGACCGATCTCGGCGGCTGCGAATTCATCGGCCCGACGGTCGGTCCGGCCTGTGCGAGCGGCGTCGCACGCGGCGACGACGATGCGTTCATCCTCCTGACGTCAGGCACGGCGGCGCGGCCGAAAATGGTTCCGTTGACGCATCGCAACGTGTGCCTGTCCGCCACCAATGCCGGCCGCGTCCTATCGCTCACATCGCACGATCGCCTGCTCAACGCGCTGCCGCTGTTCCACGCTCATGGCCTGATCTCCGGCCTGCTCACAGCGCTCGCTGCCGGCTCCAGCGTGATCTGCACCAACGGCTTTGACGCAGCGTCCTTCTTCGGCTGGATGCGGGAGCTGCAACCAACCTGGTACACGGCGGTGCCGACCATCCATCGCGCGCTGCTGACGGCGGCGGAAGCGAACCCGGACCGCGCCCGGTCGTCGTCACTGCGCGTGATTCGCTCGGCCTCGGCATCGCTTGCACCTGCGATCCTCAACGGGCTGGAGGCGACGTTCCGCGTCCCCGTGCTCGAGACCTACGGCATGACGGAAGCCGCCTCGCAGATCGCGGCCAATCCGTTCGAACTGCGCAAGATCGGATCGGTCGGCCGCGCCGCGGGCCCGGACATCGCGATCATGGACGAGAGAGGCCGCCAGCTCGCGAGCGGCGAGCATGGCGAGATCATGCTGCGCGGACCGAACATGAGCCGCGGCTATTATAATGACGAGGCGGCGACACAAGCCGCATTCCGCAACGGCTGGTTCCGGACCGGCGATCTCGGTTATCTCGACGCCGACGGCTATCTCTTCATCGTCGGCCGTATCAAGGACGTCATCAACCGCGGCGGGCAGAAAGTCTCGCCGCTGGAGGTCGAAGAGGTGCTGCTGAGCCATCCGGCGGTGCTGGAAGCCGGCGTCTTCGCCATCCCGCACACAAAGCTCGGCGAGAACGTCGCGGCGGTCGTCGTGCTGCGGCCCGAGTCCGAGGCGACCTCGGACCAGTTGCGCCAGTTCGCGCGCAAGCGGCTAGCGGCCTACAAGGTGCCGAGCCTGATCCGCAGCGTGGCGACCCTGCCGAAAGGTGCAAGCGGCAAGGTCAAGCGCAATGCGCTGGCCGGGCTGATTTCGGCGGCAGGTGATGGTGACGAGACGCAGTTGCCGCGCACTGCGCTGGAAACCCAGCTCGCGGAAATCTGGGCAGACCTGCTGGAGCTTCCTCAGGTCGGCGTCGATCAGGACGTCTTTGCGCTCGGCGCAGACTCGCTCGCGGCGACGCAGCTGCGCTCGCGCCTGCGCGAACGCTTCAACGTCGACTTCTCGTTCGAGGACATTTTTGATTGCGCCACGGTCGCCGCTCTTGCGGCCCGGCTGGAAACGGCCGCAACCCATCGCGGCGCGAAGCTGCCGGCCTGGGGCCCGGCCGCGGCCACTGAGACAGACGCGCCGCTGTCGTTCCAGCAGCAGCGGATGTATGTGCTCTCGCGGCTCGATCCGACGCGCTACAATTATAATGTCGTCGAGGTCGCGCTGCTCAGGGGTCCAATCGATGTCGCCGCGCTTCAGGCGGGCCTTGCTGCGATCTGCGAGCGTCACGAGGCGCTGCGCTCGGTCTTCATCGAAAGCGGGGGCGAGCCGGTGCAGCGGGTGCTTCAGTCGCCACCGCGGTTCGAGCGGATCAAGCTCAAGCCTTGCCCCGAGGACAAGCAGGCCACGGTCATCCGGCGCGAGGCGCTCAAGCTCGCACAATATCCGTTCGATCTGGCGCAAGAGCCACCGCTGAAGGCCACACTGCTCGCGTTTGACAAGTCCAGCCACGCGCTGGTGGTCAATGTCCATCACCTCGTCACTGACGGCTGGTCGCAGCGGCTGTTCTGGGAGGAGCTTGCCGCCGAGTCTTCCGCCGCGCGCAACGGAAACGCGGCAGCGCTGCCCTCACCCACCTTCCAGTATCGCGATTTTGCGCGCTGGCAGCAGAGCTGGGCACAGACGCCCGCAGCGAAGGCGCAGCTCGACTACTGGCGGGCGCAGCTCGACGGCGTCACCACGCTGCCGCTGCGGACCGACCGGCCACGGCCCGAAGTCTGGAGCGGTGACGGTGCCCGTCACTATTTCGAGTTCTCAAAGACTTTGTCAGCCGACCTGAGAGCGCTGAGCCAGAACCAGGGCGTCACGCCTTTCATGACGCTGCTCGCAGCGTTCCAGTGCCTGCTGTTCCGCCACGCCGGCCATGAAGACGTCGCGACCGGTTCGCTGATCGCCAACCGCAACCAGATCGAGAGCGAGCGCCTGATTGGGCTGTTCGCCAACACGCTGATCCTGCGCAACGATTTCAGCGGCGACCCGAGCTTCGGCGAACTGCTGCGGCGGGTGCGCCAGGTCACGCTGGACGCCTATCGCAATCAGGACCTCCCGATCGAGGAAGTCCTGCGCGCGTTGCAGATCGCGCGCCGCAGTGACGGCAATCCGCTGTTCCGAATCATGTTCATCCTCCAGAACGCCTCGATCGAGGCGGCACGGTTCCCCGGCCTGTCGACGCGACGGCTGGAGGTCGATCCAAAAGTCGCGCGCTTCGACATCACGCTCGAACTGGTCGAGGCCGACGGCCGATTCACTGGATTCTTCGAATACGCCACCGATCTGTTCGACGCGGTGACGATCGAAGACATGGCGGCGCAGTTCAAGACCCTGCTCAAGGCCGTCATCGCCAATCCGGAGCAGCGCATCTCGCGCCTGCCGCTCCTGACGGCGGCCGAACGCCAGCAGTTGCTGGCGAAAGGCCACGGCGTGCCGGCCAATTTCACCATGCGCGGCAATCTGTGCGAACGTTTTGATCGGCAGGCGAACAAGACGCCGAACGCCGTGGCCATATCCGATGGACTCGCATCTCTGTGCTATCGTGAGCTGGCCCGCCGCAGTCAGGCGGTCGCGCGCTGGTTGACGCGCGAAGGCGTCGGTGCCGAGACAGTGGTCGCCTTGCTTACGGATCGCGGACCCGACCTGCTCGCCGCAATGATCGCGGTGCAGCGCGTGGGCGCGGCCTTCCTGAACCTCGATCCAGATCAGCCGCCGGCGCGTCTCGCAACCATCCTCGGATCGAGCTGCGCCCGCATGCTGCTGACCGGCCGCGCGCGGTCACCCAAGGTCGAAGCATTGCTCGAACCCCTGGTCGAGCGCATCCAGGTGGCGGAGCTCGAGGACGCGATCGCGCTCGGGTCGACCAAGCCGGCACGCGCCGCCCGGCGCACAGCCTCAACGCTTGCCTATCTCATCTATACCTCTGGCTCCTCCGGCGCGCCGAAGGGCGTCATGATCGAGCAGCGCGGGCTGTCGAACCATCTGGCGTCGCTCATCGTCGAGCTCAGCCTCACGAGCAAGGATGTGATCGCGCAGACCGCGCCGCAGAGTTTTGTGATCTCGGTCTGGCAGTTCCTGGCCGGCCCCATGGTCGGCGCGCGCGTCCATGTCTGCGGCAACGCCACCGTGCAGGACCCGATCCTGCTCGCGCGGGAGATCGAGCGCGAGGGCATCACGGTGCTCGAGATCGTGCCCTCACTGTTGCGCGTGATCCTCGAACGGATGGACGAGGCGCCGATGCGGCGCGCCTTTGCGAAATTGCGGCTGCTGATCTCGACCGGCGAGCCGCTGCCGGTCGACCTCTGCCGCGCCTGGTTCGCCCGGTGCCCGAAGGTGCCGCTGATCAACGCCTACGGCGCATCGGAATGTTCCGATGACGTCTCCCTGCATCGGCTGACCAAGGCGCCGGCCGCGACGACGATCAATGTCCCGGTCGGCGCGGCGCTGCCCAACACCCAGCTCTACGTGCTCGATCCGAATCTGGAGCCGCAGCCGGTCGGCGTGGTCGGCGAACTCTGCATCGGCGGCGCCGGCGTTGGCCGCGGCTATGTCAACGATCCCGCACAGAGCCGGCAGCGCTTCATTCCCGATCCGTTCGCCGGCCGGGCCGGCGCGCTTCTGTACCGGACTGGCGACCTCGCCCGCCGCCGCGCCGACGGGACGATCGAATGCCTTGGCCGCGCCGATCAGCAGGTCAAGGTCCGCGGCTACCGCATCGAGCTGAAGGAGATCGAGACCACGCTCGCCGATCATCCGGGCGTGCGCACCGGCATCGTCGAGCCGCGCCGCGACACCAATGGCGATGTCAGGCTGATCGCCCATGTCGTTGCCAAGGCCGGCAGCCAGGCCAGTGCCAGCGCGCTGCGCGACTTCCTCAAAAGCCGGCTGCCGGGCCACGCGATCCCGTCCGCGTTCCTGTTCCTGGACCAGGTCCCGCTCAATGCCCACGGCAAGGTCGATCGCTCCGCGCTGCTGGCGCCCGCGCAACAGGGCCCCTCCGGGACAGAGGCCGTCGTGCCGGCGCGCCGCTTCACCGAAAAGGTCCTGTCCGACATCTGGATCGACCTGCTGAAGGTCGAGAGCCTTGGTGTCACCGATAATTTCTTCGATCTTGGCGGCCATTCGCTGCTGGCGGGCCAGGCCATGGCACGCGTGGCCCGCGCGCTCGGGGTATCGCTGCCGATCAAGACCATTTTCGAGGCGCCGACGGTCGAGCAGCTTGCCCGGCGCGTCGACGAAGCTGTCGCGACGAAGCCGCCCAAGCTCCAGGCAGGCGCGACGCGACTGGCCGAAAGCGGCCCCCCGACGCTCTCGATCGCGCAGGACCAGATGATGCGGATCGAGGCGAGCCTGCCGGATCTGCCGCTGTTCAACCTTCCATTTGCCTTCCACCTCGATGGCCCGATCGATCCACGCAAGCTGGCGCAGGCCATCGACGACATCGTGCGCCGCCACGAAGCGTTGCGGACGGCGTTCGGCTGGAGCGGCGAGGAGCCGGTCAGCCGCATCATCGCGCCCGCCACGCTCGGCCCGGTCCTGACCGTCGAGACCATCGGCGACGGGCGGCCCCACAACAACAGGCGACGCAAAGCGCTCGAGCTCAGGAAGATCGAGCTCCTGATCGAGCAGGAGACCTATACTCCGGTCGACGCCGCCCGGGCGCCGCTGCTGCGGGCACGGCTGCTGCGGCTTCACGCCGAGGATCACATCCTACTGCTGACGCTGCATCACGCAATTGCCGACGGCTGGTCGATCGGCGTTCTGTTCGACGAGTTGTCCAACCGCTATGCGGCGCTGGCCGGGCATCCGACCGTCCCGCTGCCCAAAATGCCGCTCGCCTTCTCGGACGTCGCCCGCTGGCAGCGCTGGTGGTGCGGCACCGATTCGGCCCGGCGGCAAGCCACCGAGTGGGTGGATGTCTTGCGCGACGCGGCCCCCGTGTTCGACGGCGAATCGAGTCCTGGCGCATCCACCGGTCATCATCCGGTCAGCCTGGAGCGTGAGCTGGTCGCCCAGCTCACGGCCTTTGCGCGCCAGCACAACAGCACACTGTTCATGTGTCTCCTCACCGGCCTGAAAGCCCTGCTGCTGGCGCGAACCGGACGCACGGACATTTCGGTCGCCACCGCCATGGCCAATCGCACCCAGCCGGACACTGACCGAATCGTGGGCCCGTTCGAGAACACGGTGATCGTCCGCAGCCGAATCATGCCGGAGCTGTCGTTCGCGCAGGCCTTGGCGCAGGTGCGCCAGGGCGTGCTCGACGCGCATGCGCGGCAGGAGCTGCCGTTCAACATCCTGGCCGATCATCTGGAGCAGGAGGGAATCGATCCCGCCTCGCTGCTCCAGGTCTATTTCACGCTGCAGAATCCGCTGCGCCAGCCGCTCGACCTGCCCAATATCACGGTGCGATCGACAGGAAACGTCGCGCGCGAGGGCCAGCCGGTGCTGCCGATCGACCAGACCTGGCTGTCCCTGATGCTGAAAGAGCGTCCGACCGGCATCACTGGTTCTTGCAATTACAAGGGCGAGTTGCTCGATGGCCGCATGGTCGGCACATGGATGGACGATCTCGTCGCGCTGCTGGCGGCGGCCGTCGCCCAGCCCAATACACCGCTAGGCCACTTGCGCGATCGCAGAGCGGCCTGACCAGCCCGTATTGACCAGTTCGAATACGGGTTCACCCGCCAAAGCTGCGAATGATCAAGTTGCATCTTGATTATTTGGCGCTTGCCGCGCAAGATTATTCCTGCGTTTTTGATTTGGACGATTATTTTCAACCGGGGAGTGTCATTATGGGTTTCATCAAATTTACCAAGGGTACCTCGCTGAGCGACAAGGACCGCAAGGCTCTGCAAAAGCTGCTCAACAACGAGAGAAAGAAGCTTCAGTCCGCGCTGAAGGACGTCGACGCCAGCCTTTCGATGCTGGGCGGGTCGAAGAAGGCCAAGAAGAAAAAGTAAGACTCGTCGGCCGGGACGCCGCACGAATCTTCCGATAAAGGCCGCTCGCCTGTCGAGTTGGGGTCTCGCACAAGCTTGCACCTGTAAACCGGCCAGCAATCGACAAGAATTTGCCCGGGTGGACCGCTAGAAGCGGCCTGCTCAGTTGTTTCTCGTTCGGTTGATTCTTCCGTCAGAGCCGGATTTGGCCTCCGCCTGACGCTATGGGCCCAATTGATGGCAGACGACAGGATTGAACTGTTTGTCGGACTGATCGAGAGCATCGACACGCCGGGCGCGGTCGATGCGTGCTGGCGCTTGCTCTCGGTCGACGAACGGATGCGCGCGGACCGCTTCATGTTCGAGCGGCATCAACGGCAATATATCTTCGCGCACGCCATGTTGCGCCTGGCGCTCTCACACGCAGAACCTGAGGTCGCGCCCACCGACTGGTCCTTCGCGGCCGGCCGTTACGGGCGGCCCTTTGTCGCAGCGCCTGCGACCTCGGCCGCATTGCATTTCAGCCTGTCCCATGCCGACGGCTGCGTCGCTTGCGTGGTGTCCAGGCACGAGGCCGTCGGCGTCGACGTCGAGACCGTGTCTCGGCGCGTCGCGCCGCTGTCCACCGCGCTTCGCTTCTTTGCCCCGGAAGAGGTCGAAACGCTGCGCGGACTGCCGGAGCCCGCCGCAATCGAGCGCTTCTTCGACTACTGGACGCTGAAGGAAGCCTATCTGAAGGCCAGGGGATTTGGGCTCAATCTGCCGCTCGACGCGTTTGCGATGCAGGTGTCGCGGGAGGCGATCGAGATCAGCTTCAAGCCCGATATCGCCGACGATCCCGAAGGATGGCGCTTCTCGCTGTGCTCGCCGTCGCCCTCGCATCGCCTGGCGATCGCCGACGGATCTCGCACGGCTGGCGGCCTTCCCATCACCCGCAACGCCTGGCCGCTCCAGGAAGCGGCTGAATGACGCCCCCGCGGCTGCGCGTCTTTCCCGCGATTTCGCGCAACCGCGATCCGCTAGAATATGTCGGCGAGTTGATGCGGGTGGCGCAGTTCGCCGATCGCAACGGCTTCGAGGGCATTTTGCTGTTCGAAGGCAATGACGTGTTCGTCGAGCCTTGGGCCATGGCCCAGCACATCATGGCGGAGACGACACGAAGCTCACCCCTGATCGCCGTCAATCCCGTCTACATGCATCCATTCACGGCGGCGAAGTTCGTTTCGTCCTTTGCACAGCTCTACGGCCGCAAGGTCTATCTCAACATGATCACGGGGACCGCGGTCAGCGACTTGCAGGGGCTTGGCGACGACCAATCGCATGCCGACCGCTATGTCCGGCTCGGCGAATTCGTCGCGCTGATGCGCCATTTGCTCTCAAGTCCACGGCCGGTGAATTTCGACGGCCGGTTCTATCGCGCAAGCAATTTGCAACTGCGGCCGCGCCTGGCGGCGGAACTGATGCCGGAATTTCTGATCGCGGGGCAGTCGGAGGCGGCGCAGCAGGTGGCGATGGCGACCGGCTGCATCAAGATGCAGATGCTGCCGCCCGACCTCGATCGTGGCCTGAACGCGCCAGGAATGAATTTTGGAATTTTTGCACGCGAGGGAAGCGACGAGGCGCGGCAGGCGGCGAAGACGCGATTCCGCGACAATCCCGACGATCGCGAGCTTCTCGCGCTCACCGTGGAGAACAGCGACTCCGTCTGGAAGCGGCGGCTGTATGAGGGGCAAAGCGGCGAGCTTCTGGACAATGGCTACTGGCTGCTGCCGTTCCTGACCTTCCAGGCCGACTGCCCCTATCTCGTCGGCAGCTACGCCGAGATCGGCGCGAAGCTGAAGGATTCTGCGGCAAAGGGCCTGACCACGATCATGCTCGACATGGTCGCTGATGAGACCGAGATGCAGCACGTCTGCAACGCGCTGGCTGCGAGCGGGATGTTTTGAGGATGAAATCCCTCGGGCTCTGCTTCTTCTCCCTCTCCCCGTTCTTACGGGAAGAGGGTTGGAGTGAGGGGCTGCTTCAGCGAAGACGATAATAGTTAGACTCGCGGAGACTCCCCCTCACCCGGAATCTGCTCTCGCAAATTTCGGCCTCTCCCCGCAAGCGGGGAGAGGCGAAGGCAAGCCTCACCGCGCCTCTTCAAATCCCGCCAGCACCGAGGTCAAATTGGCGCCCAGAATATCCGAGAGATAGCCGCCCTCCTGCACGAACACCGTCGGCAGGCCCATCTTCGCAATCGCCTGGCCGATGCGACGGAAGCCGGGCGTGGTGACGGCGAGGCCCTTCAGCGGATCGTGCTCGGAGGCGTCGAGGCCGAGTGCGATCACGAGCGCGCCGGGCGCAAAGGATTCGATCGCCTTGCGCGCGACGTCCATCGCCTGGATGTAACCGTCATCGCCAGTGCCGATAGCAAGGGGGATGTTGAGATTGGTGCCGCGCCCGTCGCCTTCGCCGCGCTCATGCGCATAGCCCCAAACATAGGGATAGTATGCGACGGGATCGGCATGGATCGACACCGTGTAGACGTCAGGTCGCGCGTAAAAAATGCCTTGCGTGCCGTTGCCGTGATGGACGTCGACGTCGAGGATCACGACGCGCTCATGCTTGAGCCGCAGATGCGCCGCCGCGATCGCACTGTTGTTGAGGAAGCAGAAGCCGCCGGCCATGTCGCGATAGGCGTGATGGCCGGGCGGACGGCAGAGTGCGTAGGTCGCATCCTCGCCGTCCATCACCATCTGCGCCGCGGTGACTGCAACGTCCGTCGCGGCACAAGCCGCGGCCCAGGTGCCCGGGCCGATCGGCGCCGCGGTGTCGGCCGTGTGCCAGCCGAGCTTGCCGATGATGTGGGTCGGATAGGTCGCCGCATGCCGCACCGGATGAATGTTGCCGATCATCTCCGGGCCAGAATCGCCAAGCGCGGTCCAGGCGTTCCAGGCTTCGCTCAGGAACGACAGATATTCCGGGCTGTGAATGCGGGCGCGGGGCCCCTGCCCGAAGGTCGTTGGCCCGACCAGTTGATGCTTGCCATCCTTGAGACCCCTGAGCAGGCGGTCGGCGCGTTCGGGCTGTTCGGTGGTGCGCTTGACGACACCGCGAACCAGGAAGAATTGCGGATCATGGCTGCGGTGCAGTTCGGTATGGACGGCCTTCACTCAAACACTCCGTGGTCGCATGCTCTTTGACGATACCACAGATGTCTAGATCTCTGCGGCGGCAGGATGCAAGCAAGAAGGATGCCGCCGCTCTGCGCTGGAAGCAGACCGCCATTGAAGCACCTCATTGTTTGAGCATGATCTTATCGGAGAACCGCTACACGCTTTTCCGGATCATGCGCTAGCAGCGCCCGCGCTGAAGGCAGTGCTCGCGGCCCTGCTGATCGGTGCGGAAGGACTCGATGAAGCCACCCTGGCGCTGGGTGACGAAGACGGTCTTGCCGTCGCTGCCGCCAAAGGCGAGATTGGTCGGCTCCTTGCCCTTCAGCGCGATCTCGCGCTCGACCGCCCCATTGGGCTTGATCAGCGCGATCGTGCCCTTGAGAATGCGCGCGATATAGAGACGGCCGCCGACATCGGTGCGCAGGCCGTCGATGGTGTCCGGCTGAAATGCCTTGACGAGCTTGGCCTCGGTGAGCGCGTTGCCGGTGACGATGTAGGACCAGACCTGACCGTTGCTGGACTCACCGACATAGAGCGTCTTGCCGTCGGGGCTGAGATCGATGCCGTTGGTCGTGCCCATCGCGCGCGGCGCCGACATGATTTGTCCCTGCACCGATCCGTCGGCTCCCTTGGCGATGCGCCAGATGTGGCCCTCGCGGCCCCTCCAGTTCGGGTCACTCGCATAGACCGTGCCGTCGCGGGCGATGGTGATGTCGTTGGGCTGGCTCATCTCGTCGGAGTGAAACCAGACGGTCGGCTCGGTTGAGCCCTTCGGAATAGCGAAGATGTTGTGCTTCTTGTAGTCGGCGATGAACATCGTGCCGTTGCGATCGAAACGGATGGCGTTGCCGACGCTTCCCTCGGGGAGCGCCGTGAACGGCTCCGAAGCCGCGCCGCCCGCAGGCAATCTGCCGATCGTGCCGGGCTTGCCAAAATTGACGACGAAGAGGTTGCCGTCGAGATCGGCGGCGGGCCCTTCGATGCCGAAGGTATATTCGCTGGCGGGTGTCACCTGCACGCTTTCGAACAGCTTCGTCTCAGTTGCGGCCAGCGGCGTCGCGACGACGAGCAAAACGCTACTGCACAGGCACCAGAAATTCCTGCCGGATGTAATAGCCATCGTCGTCGCTGCACTCGCCATTCAAATAGGGATCGGCCGGCCGGAAGAAGCGGCTGAAGCCGGGTTTGTCTACAGCGTTCCTTTGTGTCACGACGACGACCTTGCGGGCCGGTATTTCGCCGCATTCCTTGTTGGCCTTGCTGAAGAAGTTGCGCTGCGGCGGGCCGGATTTGATGCGCATCCGCGTTCCCGGAACCATTTTCGCAACGAGCAGGTCCGCGGTATTGAGGAGGGCCCCATAGCCGGGCTCGGTCTTCGGCAGACCTTCGCCGCCCGGCGGCATCAGCTTCTCTGCGCCGATGCCGCGCAGCCGCGTGCGCAGCTTGCCGGAGTCCGGGTCGCCCGGATAGATCCAGCCATCCTGCGACAGCATGAAGCGCAGCACGGCCGCGTCCTTGTCTGAGTCCGATTGACCCGCCTTCAGGCCGAAATCCGAATGGCAGCCGAGGCAGTGCTTTTCGACGAGGTTCTTGCGCAGCGTGGTGAGACGGATCCGGTTCTGCGCATCCTTGGCGACGAAGGCCGTAAGCTGGTCGATCAGCGCCGGGCTGCGCGTATCGCAGGGCAGCGGCGGCAGTGGATCGCCGGCGGCGCGATCGATGCGGATCACTGTCTGGTTCTTGTCCTCGACCAGCCAGATCGCGCCGTCCTCCGCGACCGTCATGCCGACGGGCGCACCTTGCGGCCGCGCCCCGTTGACGCGGTGCCAGCCGGCAATCAGTTCCTCGAACGGCGCCGCGGCGACATCGCCGGCGTCGGTCTGAAAGCTGTGGGTCGGGTCGGCCGCGCAACTGACGTGATAGCGCACCGGCGCCGGGCTCGGCTTGGGGAAGCCATGATCGTCGACATCGTAGATGAGAACCCGGCTGCCGGTCGGACGATAGCCGTGCAGGCCGATCAGCAGCTTGCCTTCCAGCTCCGGGAATTTGGCGCCGTGATAGTAGAGCATGGCGAGGGGCGCGCCGTGCGGCGGCAGCAGCGAGAACGGCGGTTTGTAGAGGGCGTTGCTCGTACAAAGGGACTTGTAGGTGCCCGATTGCAGCACGCTTCTGAACTCGGGGCTCGGCGTCGACAGGTCAAAGCAATAGGGCCAGCCATAATGTTTGCCCTGCTCGATCGCGTTGATCTCCTCGTTCGGCTTGAAGATGTCGGGCAGGTCGCGGCCGTTCTCACCCTGGAGAAAAGCGTAGCCGGCATCGGGGAAATTCGGATGCAGCGCCAGTGCCATCGAATTGCGCAGGCCGCGCGCATAGACGGTGTGTGCCGGATCGGAATCATTGGGCTTCAACGCCGGAAAGACGCCGCCTGAAGGCGGTGTGAACAGCCAGATCGCGGCCGTCGCGGAGACGCCTTCGGCCGCGGCGCAAGGTTTAGTGATCGGTGCGGGCGTGATGCAGTCGTCGCTGTGGGCGCCGACATTGACGAATAGCCGCCCGTTCCTGTCGAAGACGAATTGCTTGAGCGGATGCGCGCTCTCGTCGAGCTTGGTCCCGTCCGGAAGCGTAATCCGGCGGCCCGGCATGTGGCGGATGATGGTCTCGACCGTGCTGCGCGGATTGTCCGCGAGCGGGTCGAAGCGGAAGATCGTCTCGGCGGTCGAGGCATAGAGCTTCCTGTCCGTCCCGATCACGAGGCCGAACGGATATTCGACGCCGGTCAGGAGCTCCTTGAATCTCTGGCCTTGGGGCGCATGCGGATCGAGCAGCAGCATCCTGCCATCCGAGTGGCCCCAGCCGCCCATATCGGCGACCACGAAGAGATCATGGCCAGGCACCTGGATGATCGAACGCGGAAATTTCGGATGATCCTCTTCGCTGGCGACGAGGCCGGCGCAAAATCCCGCCTTCATGTCGATCTGGATTTTGGGAAAGGCGAGATCGCCGCTGCCGCAGGTTTCCGGACCGATCGCGTAGCCGCTCTTGCGAACCGGTTCCGATGAGCCTACCGAGGCGAGGGTCAGAAGGGCGACCACCAAGGCGCCCGCGCATGCGCACAGGCTTCGGCTTTCACGCCAAAATGTGAGGTGGTTCACGGCGGCCCCCGGACTTTCGGTCCAAAGTTGTTCCATGCCGCAGGAACGCCGTCCAGTTGATCAACACCCCCTTGTGATCAAACCCGCAGGGGTCTTCGTCCCGACCAATCTCCGTAGATTCCCTTACCGGGCTCGCCCCGAATGTCTCGCGAAGGCCTCAGATGGTATCCGTGTGCCGTCCTAATCGCTCTCGACAGGAGGCGTGTATGGTTCAGATGTATTTCCACTGCTCCAACACCGAAGGCACGCTGATCGATCACAGCGGCACTGCGGTCGCCAACCTGACCGAGGCGCGCGACCGCGCCGCCCAGATCATGAGCTCGATGATCCAGACGCCCGGCGCCGAGGACTGGCGCGACTGGGTGATCCATGTCAGCGACGACGACGGCGAGGAGATTTTCGATCTCCCCTTCGCTGCCATGCTCGGCAAGCCGCATTGAGGTGATGCCGTGCTGCCCGCTTTATTGAGCCTGCTCTGCCAGCCCCTGAACTTCGTTGCCACCAAGTGGCAGAAGCTGGTGAGGATCGCGGGCAACCCCTACCGCCCGGAACTTCACTACATGCGCGGGCCTGGCCCAAAATGGCACGCCAAGTATCAGGCCAGCCGGCTGAACCGGGCGCCCTGAGCGCAGCCCGCGTCTCCTCCTCTACTTGCCCGTGAATTTCGCCTTGCGCTTCTCGACAAAGGCGCTGCGACCTTCGATGGCGTCGGCACTCTTGCGGATCGTGGCCTGGAGCTCGATCTCGCGACGGAACTGGGCATCGTAGGTCGCGTGCTCACTCTCCTCGACCAGCATCCGCGTGGCGACCAGAGCACGCGCGTCGGGCCTTCCGCCAGACGGTGCGCCAGCGTCAGCGCCTCCTCCATCAGCATCGCGTCGTCGACGACCTGCCGCACCAGGCCGATTTCATAGGCGCGTTCGGCCGATAGCGGCTCGTTCAGCAACATCAGCTCGAGCGCGCGCTGGCGGCCGATCAGCCGCGGCAACAGCCAGGTCGAACCAAGGTCGGGCACCAGCGCGATGCGGCTGAACACCTGGATGAAACTCGCCGACCGCGCCGCAACAATGATGTCGCCGGCCATCGCCAGGCTGAAGCCGCCGCCGGCAGCGACGCCGTTGACGGCGACGACCACGGGCACGCTGCATTCGCGTAACGCCTTGAACGCGGGCCAATAGAAGCGCATGACGCCGGCGGCGATGTCTTCGCCCAGCGCTTCGGATGCCTTCAAATTCTGTCCTGACAAAAACCGCGCCCCACGCCGGTGAGGACCAGCGCGCGCACATCGTCATCCTGCGTCATCTCGGCGATGGCGGCGGCGAGCGCGCCGAGCAGGTCCGGCGTCATCGCGTTCAGACTTGCCGGCTCGTCGAGCGTCAATATCCCAACGGCGCCATCCCGCGCCTGTTTCACACCTGCCATGTCGCGTCTCCCCGTGGATGTTCTCGTTGGCTGCAATGTGCCATTGTCCGCGCGCTTCGCCAACCAAGACGACCGAAGACAAGACGCAAGACGAGATCATGCCTCATCAGTTCAGCCTCAACCAAACCGTCCGCAAACCCGCCGTCACATCCAGGGGCGGCATCGTGGCCTCGCAATCGCGGCGGGCGGCCGAGGTAGGAGCGCAGGTGCTGGCAGCCGGTGGCGACTGCGTGGACGCGATCGTCGCGACCACTTTTGCGCTGAACGTGCTGGAGCCCTGGAACAGCGGCATCGGCGGCGGCGGCGCAATGGTGCTCTACCGCGCCAAGGAAAATCGCTATGTGGTGATCGACTACGGCATGTGCGCGCCCCAGAGCCTGCGCGCGGCCGATTATCCGATCACCGGAGACCGCGTCGCTTCCGACCTTTTTCCGTGGCCGCGGGTGAAGGACGACCGCAACGTTCACGGTCCCGCCGCGATCGCGGTGCCCGGTGTCGTCGCCGGCATGGAGGAGGCGCACCGTCGCCACGCCAGGATGCCGTGGAAAGACCTGGTTGCGCCGGCCGTCGCACTCGCCGGCGAGGGCCTGCTGGCCGACTGGTGGACCACACTGACGATCGCGGGCTCGGCCGCGGATCTTCGACGCTATCCCGCGAGCGCGGCCGCATTTTTGAAGGACGGCCTGCCCCCGAGCCCGCCATGGAGCATCGAGGCCGAGACGCGGCTGCCGCAAGATACGTTGAAGGCGACGCTGTTGCACCTCGCCGAGGCCGGACCGCGCGACTTCTATCAGGGGGATCTCGCCAAGAGCATCGCGTCCGACATCAGCGCCGATGGCGGCTCGCTGTCGGTCGAGGATCTCACCGCGTTCCGCGCACATCTGCGCGAGCCGCTGGCGATTCCCTATCGTGGCGGCAAGGTGCTTGCGACGCCGGAGCTCACGGCCGGGCCAACCATGGCGCATGCGCTGCGCCTGTTGCAGCAAAATTTGAAGCCGGCAAGCACGCCCGATGCGGCAGCCTACGCCGAATATGCCGTTGCGCTGCAATCGGCCTATCGCGAGCGGCTGAAGGACATGGGCGATGCCGACGGCAAGCGCTCCCTCGGCGCGGAATATCTGGCGCCCGCCTGCACCACGCACTTCTCCGTGGTCGACCGCGACGGCAACATCGCCGCGGTGACGCAGACGCTGCTCTCATCTTTCGGCTCAAAATATGTGACGCCGCACACCGGCATCGCCATGAACAACGGCATCATGTGGTTCGATCCGACGCCGGGCACCACCAACTCGCTCGCTCCCGGCAAGCGCTGCCTCACCAACTACACGCCGGTCATCGCCGAGACCAGGGACGGCAAGCGCCTCGCGGTCGGCGCCTCCGGCGGCCGCCGCATCCTGCCTTCGGTGATGCAAATCCTGTCATTTGCGATGGATTTCGGCATGGACCTCGATGCCGCCATCCATCAGCCCCGCATCGATTGCAGCGAAGGCGCGATCGTGCTCGGCGACACGCGGCTGCCGGCGGATGCACGTAAGGCTCTCGCCGCGCGCTTCGATTACAAGGAAACGCCGGTGCAAACTCTACCGATGAAGTTCGCCTGCCCGAGCGCAGTGATGCGCGACGGCAACGTCAATTCCGGCTCGGCCGAGATCTTCCATCCCTGGGCCGACGCGGTGGCGGAGGGCTAGATCCCCAGCCGGTCGCGCACCCGGCCTGCGATCACTGCGGTGGTTACCCCAACCGGCCAGAAGGCGTGCATCGGGATCGGCTTGATGCCGGTGATGGGCATGTCGATCTCGGCCCTGGCGCCGCCGATCAGGCGGCGCGCGAGTTGCGCGCCCATCGCGGTCGAGAGCGCGACGCCGCGACCGTTGCAGCCGAGCGAGATCAGGATATTCTCCGCAGGCTCATGCACGTGCGGATAATGGTCCTTGGTAATCGCGAGCCGACTGTTCCAGCCATGGATCCAGGCCACGCCCTTGAGCTGCGGCCATAGCCGCCCGGCGTAGTGCATGAGATAGGCGACGTCCGTCGGCAACTTGATCCAGCGCATCGGACCGCGACCGCCCATCAACAGGCGATTGTGCTGATCAATGCGGTAATAGACCGTGATATGGCCGCTCTCGTAGAGCACGGGACGCGTCGGCATGATCGAGCGAGCGACCTCGTCGGAAAGCGGCGCGGTGGCGGCGATCGACGAAAACACCGGCACGATGGTGCGGCGGAGCGCCGGCCAGAGATCGTCGGTGAACCCGTTGGTGGCAAGCAGCACTTTTTCCGCATGCACGACCGCACGCGGCGTCTCGATGCGCCAACGCGTACCCTCGCGACGAAGAGAAAGCGCCGGCGTCTCACCATAGACCTTCGCGCCCGCCGAGATCGCGGCGCGCGCAAGACCACGCGCGTAGCTGAGGGGATGTAGATCGCCGCCGCGCGTGTCCAGCATGGCGCCGATGTAGCGGCCGGTGCCGGTCATCTCGCGCAACTGCTCGCGGTTCAGGTACGTCACGGGCATGCCGCGGCGGATGCATTGCTGCGCCGTCTTTTCGATCGCCGCGGCGCTGGCCTCGTTATAGGCGGCGCGCAGCGTGCCATTCTGCCGGGCCTCGCACGGGATCTGGTAGCGGCGGATCAGATCGTGGGTAAAATTCGTTGTGCCGTAGGAGAACTCAATCATGCGGCGGCCGAGAGCCGCGCCGAAATCGGCCTCGATCTGATCGGGGTCGTGCTTCAAGCCGGGATTGGTGTGGCCGCCATTGTTGCCGGATGCACCCCAGCCTGGTTCCTGCGCCTCCAGCACCAGCGCCTCGACGCCCTGCTCGGCGAGATGCAGCGCTGTGGAGAGACCAGTGTAGCCGCCGCCGATGATAGCGACTGAAACGGTCTTGTTGCCGTCGAGCGGCGGCGTAGCAACCGGCGCAACGGCGGTGTCGGCATAGAGCGAGGGAGGCAGAGGCAGGCGCGCATTCATGACGAAGACCGATCAGAGCGGATGCAGCACGCGCCGCAAAAAGTCCTGCGTACGCGGATGCTGGGGTTGATTGAGCACGGCCTTTGCCTGTCCCTGCTCGACGATGACGCCGCCGTCAATGAACAGCACACGGTCGGCAACGTCGCGGGCGAAGCCCATCTCGTGGGTGACGACGACCATGGTCATGCCGTCGTCAGCGAGCTTGCGCATGACGCCGAGGACGTCGCCAACCAGCTCGGGATCGAGCGCCGAGGTCGGCTCGTCGAACAGGATCGCCTTCGGCTGCATCGCCAGCGCCCGCGCGATCGCGACGCGCTGCTGCTGGCCGCCGGAGAGCTGCGGCGGATGGGCGTCGGCCTTCTCGGCGAGACCCACTTGCGCAAGCAGCACGCGGCCGCGCTCGAGCGCGTGCGCACGCGATTCCTTCTTCACATAAAGCGGCCCCTCGATGACGTTTTCCAACGCTGTACGATGCGGGAACAGGTTGAAGCGCTGGAACACCATCGAGACCTGGGTGCGGACTTTCACGATCGACGGCGCATCGCGGTCGACCTTGAGGCCTTCGACGATAATCTCGCCGCGGTCGTAGCTTTCGAGCCCGTTGATACAGCGCAGGATCGTCGACTTGCCGGAGCCGGAGGGACCAATGATGCAGACCACCTCACCCTTCTCGACGTTCGCGGTGATGCCCTTGAGGACCTCGTTCTCGCCAAAGCTCTTGTGGACGTCGGTGAGCTCGATCATTTCCTGCCCGCCCGCTTCTCGAAGTGACGGACCAGCAGGATCAGCGGAATGCTCATGGTGAGATACATCAGCGCCACCATCGTGAACACGTTGGTGTTCTTGAAGGTCGAGGACGCGATCAGCTTGCCCTGAAGCGCCAGCTCGGCGACTGTGATGGTCGAGGCTTGCGAGGAATCCTTCAGCATCATGATCATGACATTGCCGTAGGGCGGCAGCACGATGCGCACCGCCTGCGGCAGCACCACGCGGCGCATGGTCAACCACCAGCCCATGCCGATCGACTGCGCCGCCTCGATCTGGCCCTTGTCGATCGCCTCGATGCCGGCGCGGAAGTTTTCGGCCTGGTACGCAGAATAGGCAATGCCAAGGCCGAGGATCGCGGCCTGCAACGCCGACAATGTGACGCCGAGGTCCGGCATCACGAAATAGAGGTAGAACAACAGCACGATGATCGGGATGCCGCGGATCACGTTGATCAGGCTGGCGCTCAGCATCGACAGGACCTTGATGCCGGAGACCCGCATCATCGCCCAGACCAGGCCGAGCACCGTCGAGAGCAGCAGCGAGCCGATGGTGACGACGATCGTCAGCACGACGCCGCTCATCAGGATCGGAAAGAACTCGACGGCGTCGTGCCAGAAGCCTTTCATCAACTAGCCTTCAACGATCAACCTTGCGCCTTAAGGCCCCATTTATCCAGGATCTTGTCGATGGTGCCGTTGGCCTTCAGCTTCGCAAGCGAGGCGTTGATCTTGCCGAGCAACGCGGTCTCGCCCTTGCGGACGCCGATGCCGACCGAGCCGACGGTGACGGGCTTGTAACCGTCGACGAGGCGCACCTCGGGGAAGCCGCCCTGTTTCAGATTGTAGGCCAGGATCGGATAGTCGGCGTAGCCGGCCTTGAGGCGTCCGGTGTTCACGTCGCGGAGGATGTCGGGGATGGTGTCGTAGGCCTTGACGTCGGCGAACAGGCCGGACTTCTTCAGCGCGTCGACGAAGGCGGTGCCTACCTGGGCGCCGACCGTCTCGCCCTTCAGATCGTCCTGC
The DNA here is from genome assembly GCF_040548375.1 of Bradyrhizobium sp. F1.4.3. Lineage (NCBI taxonomy): Bacteria > Pseudomonadati > Pseudomonadota > Alphaproteobacteria > Hyphomicrobiales > Nitrobacteraceae > Bradyrhizobium > Bradyrhizobium sp. F1.4.3. Next base: position 38,026 of record NZ_JBEPRN010000010.1, on the reverse strand, counting down.
GTCGCATAGGCCTTGGTATCGGTCTTCGGCACCACCAGGCCTTCGCCATAGGTGTAGATCGGGTCGGAGAAGTCGACGACCTCTTTCCGTGGCGCCGTGATGAACATCGCGGCCGCGATGATGTCGATCTTGCTCGAGGTCAGCGACGGGATCAGTGCCGAGAACTGCATCGGCTCGATCTGCACGCTGAGGCCGGCGTCCTTGCCGATCTCGGTGATGAGATCGACCATGATGCCCTGAATGGTGTTGGTCTTGGTGTCGAGGAAGGTGAAGGGAATGCCGGTCGGCGTCGAGCCGACCTTCAGTACCTGCTGCGCGGAGACCGGCATGGCCGCCGAAATCGCGAGCACCGCGACCGCGGCCTGAACAAAACGCTTCAACGGCATCGCATTCCCCTTTGGGTCCGGCCGACGGCGGCGTTCGCGTGCGTCGTGATCGAAGACGTTGCGGGCCAAGCCGTTTCGGCCTATTTTCACCAATATGAAAATTTGGTCACATTTTCACGGACGATGCAAGCGGTTTTCATGCACATGAAGGAAGCGGTTTGACGTGAGCGGTGGCAAAAGAATGCGCAAACCGACCGCCGCAAAGCCGGCGAAGAAGGCCAAGGCTGTCGCCAAAAGGACTGCAAAGCCGGCGGAGCCTGCAATGGATGTCGCGGTCGGCCGCCGCATCCGCGATCTCCGGCGTGTCAGGCAGTTCTCGCTCGAGACGGTGGCGGCACGCACGGAGCTTTCGATCGGCTTCCTCAGCCAGATCGAACGCGGGTTGTCGTCGCCATCGCTGCGCGTGCTCGCAACGCTCGCCGACGTGCTCGGTGTCGGCATCGCCGCGTTGTTCGGCGCGAGCCCGAGCGCCGACGGCGCCTCCGATCAGGTGGTGACGCGCGGGCTGCGGCGGCCCGAACTGAAACTCTGGCGTACCGGCGTGTCGAAGCAATTGCTGAGCCCGGCCAGTGCCGACAACCGGCTCAATCTGTTCCTGGTCCATCTGGAGCCCGGCGGATCAACCGGCGACGAGCTCTACACCCATGACGGCGAGGAAGCCGGCCTCGTGCTCGAAGGCGAGATGATGCTGACGGTGGACAGCGACACGTGGTCGCTGAAGACTGGCGACAGTTTTCGCTTTGCGAGCCGGCGGCCCCACCGGTTTTCAAATCCGGCCAATGATGCGAAGGCCGTGGTGCTGTGGGTGAATTGCGTGACGGGGGCGGGGTAGCTCTCTCCTCCCTCCGAGAGCGCATTCTCAGTCCCGTCATCCTGAGGTGCGAGCCTTGCGGCGCAATTGCGCCGCATGGAGAGCCTCGAAGGGTGCACGGCCTCGATGCTACCGGGCCGTCGCCCTTCGAGGCTCGCCGCACGGCGCTATCGCGCCGCGCAGCTCGCTCCTCAGGGTGACGGGGATAGATTAGCGGCGCGGAAAGATGCTCACCCGAACCGGTGTTCGTACCGGTCCACCGTCAGCGCGCTGACATCGACATCCGGCTTCTTGCCCGACAGCATGTCCGCGAGCACGCGGCCGGAGCCGCAGGACATGGTCCAGCCGAGCGTGCCGTGACCGGTGTTGAGGTGGAGATTGGCGTAGCGCGTCGGGCCTATTACGGGCGGCCCGTCCGGCGTCATCGGGCGCAGGCCGCTCCAGAACGTCGCCTTGGAGAGATCGCCGCCGCGCGGGAATAGATCGGTCAGCGAGTGATCGAGGGTGGCGCGGCGGGCGTCGTAGAGCTTGCTTGAAAAGCCGGAGATTTCGGCGGTGCCACCGACGCGGATGCGATTGCCGAGACGCGTGATCGCTACCTTGTAGCTCTCGTCCATCACGGTGGATTCCGGCGCGCCCGAGGCGTCCTTGATCGGCACCGTGATCGAATAACCCTTCACCGGATAGACCGGCAGCGAGATGCCGAGTGGAGCAACCAGGCGCGACGACCAGCTACCGAGCGCGAGCACGTAGCTATCGGCCTGCAACACGCCGGCGCCGGTCGCGACACCGCTGACGCGCCCGCCATCGGTGACGATGCGGTCGATGCCGGTATTGAACATGAAGCGCACGCCGAGCGCTTCCGCGTGCTTGGCCAGCGCCTGCGTGAACATGTGGCAGTCGCCGGTCTCGTCCTGCGGCAAACGAAGTCCGCCGGCGAATTTCTCCTTCACGCCGGCGAGTGCCGGTTCGACCGCGATGCAGCCCTCGCGGCTCAGCACTTCATAAGGCACGCCGTACTGCTTGAGCACCGCGATGTCCTCGCCCATGCCGTCGAGCTGGGCCTGGTGGCGGAACAGCTGGAGCGTGCCTTGTGAACGCTCATCATACTGTATGCCGATGTCGCGGCGCAGATCGCGCAGACAATCGCGGCTGTATTCCGCGATCGGGATCATCCGGCTCTTGTTGACCGCATAGCGCGCGCTGGTGCAGTTGCGTAGCATCTTGGTGAGCCAGACCCACATCACGGGATCAAGCTTCGGCCGGATCACCAGCGGGCCGTGCTTCATCAGCAGCCATTTGATCGCCTTCACCGGCACGCCGGGACCGGCCCAGGGCGAGGAATAGCCGGGCGACACCTCGCCGGCATTGGCGAAAGAGGTCTCCAGCGCCGGCTCGGGCTGACGGTCGACGACCGTCACCTCATGACCGGCGCGTGCAAGGTAGTAGGCAGAGGTGACACCGATGACACCGCTGCCGAGGATCAGAACTTTCACGCTTCGTCAAACTCCCGCGGCATCACGCTCGCCGCTGCAAGGAAACCACTCGCAACGGCGAGAGCAATTATCAGGCCACCCGCTTGATGGCGTCGCCCAGGATCGACACGATATCGTCGATGTGGCTCTTCTCGACGATGAGGGGCGGCGACAGCGCGAAGGAGTCGCCGCTCATGCGGAAGTACAGCCCGCGATTGAAGCAGTCGACCATGACGTCGTAGCCACGCGCACCGACTGTGCCGTCACGCGGCGACAGCTCGACCGCGCCCATCAGGCCGCAATTGCGGATGTCGACGACGTTGGGCAAGCCCTTGAGCGAATGCAACGCATCGCCCCAGTACTCGGCGATCGACGCGCCGCGCGTGAGCAGGCCTTCGTCCTTGTAGATGTCCAGCGTCGCGATGCCCGCGGCGCAAGCCACCGGATGCGCCGAATAGGTGTAGCCGTGGAACAGCTCCATCATGTTTTCCGGACCGATCATCATGGCGTCGTGCACCTTGCGATGGGCAAACACCGCGCCGCAGGGAACGGTGCCGTTGGTGATGCCCTTGGCTGTCGTCATCAGGTCCGGCGTGACGCCGAAGAAGTTGGCGGCGAATGGCGTACCGAGGCGGCCGAAGCCGGTGATGACTTCGTCGAAGATCAGCAGGATGCCGTGCTTGTCGCAGATTTCGCGCAGGCGCTGGAGATAGCCCTTCGGCGGCGGCAGTACCGCGGTCGAACCCGGCACCGGTTCGACGATGACGGCGGCGATCGTCTCGGCGCCGTGCAGCGCGACCAGGCGCTCGAGATCGTCGGCGAGTTCGGCGCCATGCTCCGGCTGATCCTTGGCAAAGGCGTTGCGGGTGAGATCATGGGTGTGGCGGATGTGGTCGACGCCCGGCAGGAGGGTCGCGAATGCGCGGCGGTTGGCGACCATGCCGCCGACCGAGGTGCCGCCGAAGCCGACGCCGTGATAGCCGCGCTCGCGGCCGATCAGGCGGGTGCGGCTCGCCTGGCCGTTGGCGCGGTGATAGGCGAGCGCGATCTTCAGCGCGGTATCGACCGACTCGGAGCCGGAGTTGGTAAAGAAGATGCGATCGAGGCCCTTCGGCGCGATCTCGGCGAGCCGCTCGGCGAAGTCAAAGGCCAGCGGATGGCCCATCTGGAATGACGGGGCGAAGTCCAGCGTCATCAGCTGCCGCTCAACCGCAGCCGCAATCTGCTTGCGGCCGTGGCCGGCGTTGACGCACCAGAGGCCGGCGGAGCCGTCGATCACCTTGCGGCCGTCGACGGTGGTGTAGTGCATGCCCTCGGCCGAGGAGAACAGGCGGGGCGCCTTCTTGAACTGCCGGTTGGCCGTGAACGGCATCCAGAACGAATCGGTCTTGATAGTGTTCGGAATCTGATGAAGGGTCACGGGCCACGCTCCTTTGCTGACCCGCTAGCAGAGCCACGGCTTCAGAAGCGCAACAAGTCCTTTTCTGTTGACCTGCAAGCCATTGATTTGACTGGGGCTGCTGGTCCATATTTGCGCGATCCGCAACACCTGCAACAGGGACTGAGGCATGAGCGTCGACATCGGTGGACGGCTGCGATTCATCCGGGCACGCCAGAAACTGTCGCAGCGGGAGCTCGCCAAGCGCGCCGGCGTCACCAATTCGACGATCTCGCTGATCGAATCCAACCAGATGAACCCGTCGGTCGGCGCGCTCAAGCGCATCCTCGACGGCATCCCGATGGGGCTCGCGGAGTTCTTTGCGCTGGAGCCGGAGACACGGCGCAAGATCTTCTACCGCTCGGAGGAGTTGACCGAGGTCGGCAAGAAGCCGATCTCCTATCGCCAGATCGGCGACAATCTGTTTGGCCGCAACTTGCAGATCCTGAAAGAGCGTTACGAGCCCGGCAGTGACACCGGGCGCGTTCACCTGGTCCATGACGGCGAGGAAGGCGGCATCGTGATTTCGGGAAAGCTCGAGGTCACCGTCGAGGACGAGCGCCGCATTCTCAATCCCGGCGACGCCTATTATTTCGAGAGCCGCCGCCCGCATCGCTTCCGATGCGTCGGCGGCAAGCCGTGCGAAGTGATCTCGGCCTGCACGCCGCCGACGTTCTGAGGGCGGTGAGGGGAGAATTTCAACCGCCCCCTTCGTCAGAGCCCCGTCAGCAACTCCTCGATCCTAATCGGGAAACGACGCACCCTCACGCCGGTCGCATGCCACACCGCGTTGGCGACCGCACCGGCGCTGCCGGTGATACCGATCTCGCCGACCCCCTTGATGCCGAGCGCATTGACATGCGGATCGTGCTCCTCGACCGTGATCACGTCGAGCGGCGGCACGTCGGCATTCACGGGGATATGGTACTCGCCGAGATTGGCATTCATGATCCGGCCGCTGCGCCGGTCGGTGATGGCTTCCTCGTGCAGCGCAAAGGACATGCCCCAGATCATGCCGCCGAACAGCTGGCTCTTCACCAGATGCGGATTGACGATGCGCCCCGCGGCGAAGGCGCCGACCATGCGGGTGACGCGGATCTGGCCGAGCTCGGGATCAACCTTCACCTCCGCGAACACCGCGCCATGCGCGTGCATCGCATATTCTTCCATCGCCGCAGGATTCGGCGCGCCCGTACCGCGCGCCTCGACTTCGGCGACGCCTGCGCGCGCAAGAATCTCGACATAGCCCTCGCCGCGGCTTTCGTCGTCGCGCCGAAGCAGCTTGCCATCGCGCGCGATCACGCCGGCGTTGCCGGCGCCGAACAGCGGGGAGCGCTCGTCGTTGGTGGCGAGATCGGCGAGTTTTGCGATCACTGCGGCGCCGGCACTGTGGATCGCCGCACCTGCGGTCGCGGTGTGCGCGGAGCCGCCGGCGATGCCGGCGTCGGGCAGGTCGGACGTGCCGGCCTTGAATTCCACGCGATCAATGTCGAGCCCCAAACCATCGGCCGCGATTTGGGCGAGCGCGGTCCATGCACCCTGCCCCATGTCATGCGCGCCGATCTCCATGGCACCGGAGCCGTCGCGGCGGATCGCCGCGCGCGCTTCGGCCTGGAACATCAGCGCCGGGAAGGTTGCGGTGCCCATGCCCCAGCCGACCAGAAGGCCGGCATCGTCGCGCATCTGCCGCGGCTGGAGCGAACGCTTCGCCCAGCCGAAACGTGCCGCGCCCTGCTCGTAGCAGGCACGCAGCGCTTTGGACGAGAACGGCTTGCCCGTGATCGGCTCGACCTCGGCATAGTTCTTCAGGCGGAAGGCGAGCGGATCGATGCCGCAGGCCCAGGCCATCTCGTCGATCGCGCTCTCCAGCGCAATCGAGCCCGTCGCCTCGCCGGGCGCACGCATGAACAGCGGCGTGCCGGTATTGACGCGCACGGCATCGTGCGAGGTGCGGATCGCTGGCGCCGCATAGAGCGTGTGGGAGGCGTCTGCCGCCGGCTCGTAAAAATCGTCGAATGTGCTCGACACGGTTCTCGCATGGTGATCGAGCGCGGTAAGGCGCCCTTCCCTGTCAACCCCGATGCGCAGCCGCTGCCGCGTCGGCGCGCGATGGCCGACCGGGCCATACATCTGCTCGCGGCGCAGCACGAGCTTGACCGGCTTGCCGACCAGCTTTGCGGCCATGAGGCCGAGGACCGGGGGACCGGCCATGAGTCCTTTGGAACCGAAGCCGCCGCCAAGGAAGGGACTTCGGATATGAATCTTGTCCGGCGCAATGCCGAATAGCTCGGCGATGCGGCCGAGCGACAGCATCAGGCCCTGGGTCGGCATGTCGACCGACAGATTGTCGCCGTCCCAGTGAGCGACAATCGCGTGCGGCTCCATGGCGTTGTGATATTGCGGCGGCGTCTCGTAAACGGCCTCGATTCGCTTATCCGCGGACGCAAGGCCGGCCTCGACATCGCCACGGTGATTTTCCGTCGGGTTGCCGACGCCGACGACCGGCGGCACAAAACTCTCGCCGGCGTCGAGGCCGACCAGCGCGGGCAGCGTCTCATAGCGTGGCGCCAGCAGCACGGCGCCTTCGGTCGCCGCTTCCAGCGTCTCGGCAATCACGACGGCGATCGGCTGGTTGGCGTAGCGGACCTCATTGCTCTGCAACACCTCCATCCGGAACACGAACGGGTTGGTCTTGATTTCAGGATCGATCGCGAGCGGCGGCTTGTGGTCGGGCGTCATCACATCGACGACGCCGGGATGGCGCTTGGCCGCGGCAACATCCAGCGACGTCACGCGGCCGCGCGCGATGCTGGAGACGGCGATCACCGCAAACAGCATGCCGGCGGGATGATTGTCGGCAGCGTAGGTCGCCTGCCCCTTGACCTTGAGGACGCCGTCGCGGCGGGTCAGCGGCTGGCCGATGCTCGAGCCGTGCCGCAGATGAGCGGGAGCGCTGGTGAGATTGAGCTCAGACATGAATGGCTCCGGAGGTCGAGGCAAAGGGAGAGGCCGGCAGCGCCGGCAGGCGCGCGGGCGTGCCAGCGGCGGCTTGTGTCAGCGCACGCACGACGATGCGGCGTGCGAGCTCGATCTTGAAGGCGTTGTCGCCGGACGGCTTTGCGTCGGTCAGCGCACGCCAGGCGGCTTCCTGGAAAGCGTCCGCGGTCGGCGCGACGCCCCTAAGCACATCTTCTGCGGCGCGGGCGCGCCATGGCTTTGCTGCGACGCCGCCTAGCGCGAGCCGTGCCTCCACGATTTTGCCGCTCTCGATCCGCAATGCCGCCGCGGCTGAAACGACGGCAAAGGCGTAAGAGGTGCGCTCGCGGACCTTGAGGTAGCGCGCATGCGCGGCAAAGCCGCGTGCCGCGGGCGGCAGGCGCACAGCAACGATCAGGTCGCCGGGTTCGAGCGCCGAGTCACGCTCGGGCGCATCACCCGGCAAACGATGCAGCGCGTCGAGCGCGATCTCGCGCCGGCCGTTCCTGCCCTCGATTTCGACGACCGCATCGAGGGCGACCAGCGGTACGCAAAAGTCCGACGGATGCGTCGCGATGCAGCTCTCGCTCCAGCCGAGCACGGCGTGGGTGCGGTTCTCACCGTCGCGCGCGTCGCAGCCACTGCCGGCCTCGCGCTTGTTGCAGCGGCTCGCGGTATCGTAGAAATACGCGCACCGCGTCCGTTGCAGCAGATTTCCGCCGACCGTCGCAGCATTGCGCAGTTGCGCGGATGCACCGGAGAGAAGTGCTTCTGCGACGGCGGGATAGGACTTCGCGAAGTTCACGTCATGCGCGAGGTCAGCGTTGCTCACCAGCGCGCCGATACGCATACCGCCGTCGGCGAGATACTCGATCCCGTCGAGCCCTTCGAGATGCGTGACATCGACCAGGCGATCAGGTCGGCTGACGCCGCCCTTCATCAGATCGAGCAAATTGGTCCCGGCGGCGAGATAGACCGCGCCCGGCTGGGCGGCGGCGGCAACGGCCTCGGCGACTGTGGCGGGCCTGACATAATCGAACTGTTTCATGCGGAGCGCCTCTGATTGGTTTCGTCGGCACCGGCCTGAGCCTCGAGCACGGCATCGACGATGCCGGCATAGGCGCCGCAGCGACAGAGATTGCCGCTCATGCATTCGCGGATGCGTTCGGGATCGTCGCCGGCCTGGCCTTCGCGCATCATACCGATCGCGCTCATGATCTGGCCCGGCGTGCAGAAGCCGCACTGGAAGCCGTCATGGGCGATGAAGGCGGCTTGCACCGGATGAAGCTGGTCGCCGCGCGCGACACCTTCGATGGTGAGGATGTCGGCGCCATCATGGCTGATGGCGAGCGCGAGACAGGAATTGATCCGCTTGCCGTCGACGAGAATGGTGCAGGCACCGCATTGGCCGCGGTCGCATCCCTTCTTGGTTCCGGTCAGATGGAGGCGCTCACGCAGGAGATCGAGCAGCGTGACGCGCGGATCGTCGAGGACGAAATCGCGCCGCGCACCGTTCACGGTGAGGCTGATGGAGTGGTTCATACAAGGCTCCGATCAGATATGGACATGAGTGATCGCGCAGCGCGCCACCGCCGTGGCCGTCGTCGATCCTGCGTCGCCCGGGCACAATCCGAGCCAACGTCTTTGACGAAGATACGGAGGCACCCTCCGCTTAACAAGGGCTGCCGGAAAATATTTGGAATTCGTCAAAAGCCTGTACGCAGACAACGCGATGCAGCCCTGCAAGGGTTCAATCTAACCAATTCGTGATCTACATTGTCGGCATGGACGACCACACCGACCAGATCCGTAAGCCCCGCGCCGATGCCGTACGCAATCGCGAGCGCGTGCTTGAGGCGGCCAAGGCCGTGTTCAACGCCGGCGGCCCGGAGGCGAGCCTGGAGGCCGTCGCGAAACGCGCCGGCGTCGGCATCGGCACGCTCTATCGGCATTTCCCGACGCGCGAGGATCTGTTCGAGGCTGTGTACCGGCGCGAAGTCGAGCAGCTCAGCGAGCTCGCCGAGCAGTTGAAGAGCGCGAAGGATCCGGTCGACGCGCTGCGGCGCTGGCTGCGGTCCAATGTCGAATTCGTTGCCACCAAAAAAGGCATGTCGGCCGCACTGGCGCTGACGTTCCAGAGTTCCTCGGAACTCGCGGCGTTCTCGATGGACCGACTGACCAAGGCGATCGGCTCGCTGCTCGACCGCGCGGTGGCGGCCGGCGAGATGCGCGGCGACATCAGCCCGGAGGATCTGCTCAGGGCCCTGGTCGGCATGTGCTACATGCACGACCAGCCCGGCTGGCAGTCCTCGGTGCTGCGGATGCTCGACGTGTTTGTCGACGGCCTGCGCGTGCAGCCCGCGGCCAAGACGAAGGCGCGCACCGCCAAGCCGGGGAAACCGGTTGCGAAGCGGAAGCGATAGGGCGTCCCGCATTTTCCCAAAGCTGTGCTAGGATCGGGGCCGCCGGGATTTCAACGCGGAGCCTGTCATGCGCATCGCCGCTTTGCTTGTCGCTCTCGGTATTGCTCTTAGCGCCGCTCCGGTATTCGCCGACGACGTCGCATCCGCGCAGGGAGTGATCCGCGCCCAGGAGCAGGCGTTCGTCCGCGACGATGCGGCAGCCGCCTATTCCTACGCCGCACCGGCGATCAAGGAGATATTCCCCGCACCCGATATCTTCATGTCCATGGTGCAAAACGGCTACGCGCCGGTCTACCGGCACAAGCGTTTTGAGTTCGGCGACAGCAAGAGCCAAGGCAATTCGATCGCGCAGCGCGTCCACATCATCGATGCCAATGGCGAAGCCTGGGAAGCGCTCTACACCCTGGAACAGCAGGGCGACGGCAGCTACAAGATCACCGGCTGCTCGCTGCTGAAGGCGGGACAGGCGGTGTGAGCGGACATTTCCCGTTCGTCAGGCGACCATCCCGGCCACGGCGCGCAGGACGTCGCCGTCGGCGTCCGCGATCCGGTCGAGCACCGTGAAGTGATTGCTGCCGGGGATCTCGCAATAATCGGCTTCGCCGCCTTGCTTGCACCACTCGGAGACCAGATCAGAGGTCCAGTCCTTGAATCCGCCGGTCTCGTCGCCACCGACGGCGCCGAGCAGCGGTACGAGCTTCGCGCGCTTCGGCAGGCGGTGAAGCCGCAACAACGGACTCATCTCCGCGGCCTCATCGGGCGACAGCGTCAGGTCGCGATTGATCGAGGTCTTAAGCAGCGGACGCAGGTCGAAGGCACCGCTGACGCCGACCAGGCCGACGATGCGCCCTTGGCCTCTGACGGCCTGATCCAGCGCAAGCATCGCCGCCAACTGACCGCCGGCGGAGTGACCGGAGACGACCACGCGAGCGGGCTGGAGATGGGTCAGCGTCCAGGTAAGGGCCAGGCGAATCTGCTCGACGATACCGCTGACGCGCTCCGCCGGCACCAGATCGTAGGTCGGCATCACCACCGTCATGCCGGCGTTTCGGTAATGTTCGGCGATGAAGGAGACGTAGGACTTGTCCAGCGCGCGCCAATAGCCGCCATGGATGAAGAAGAACACCGGCGCGCCGTCGCCCGCCGGGAACACGTCCAGCAGACATCGCGGCCCGGCGCCATAACGAATGTCCAGGCGGCAATTGCCCGCAGCGCGCAGTGCCGCACTCCGCTGCCGGTGATCGCGATAGATCTCGTCGCGCTCGGGATGGCGCTTGCGGAGCGCATATTGCGCTTCCAGCCCGTCATCGATGGCCTGCAGGATTTCACTTCCAGAATGCATGATCAAAGTCCGAGATAGGCAGTGCGTACGATCGGGTCGCGCGCAAGCGAGGTGCTTTCCGCCTCGCGCACGATCTCGCCTTCCGCGATCACGTAGCCCCAGGCGGCGCTTTGCAGCGCCATGTTGGCGTTCTGCTCGGCAAGCAGGATCGAGATGCCCTGCTGATTGAGCCGCCGGATGATGGCGAAGATATCCTGCACGACGCGTGGCGCGAGACCCATGGACGGCTCGTCGAGCAACAGCAGGCGCGGCCGCGACATCAGCGCGCGTCCGATCGCGAGCATCTGCTGCTCGCCGCCGGACAGCAGCCCCGCCGGCTGGTTCAGCCGTTCGCGCAGCCGCGGAAACAGGTCGAACACCGCGTCCATGTCGGCTTCGACTCTGCGGTCGCGACGAGGCCACAGGCGGCGGAACGCACCCATCTCGAGATTCTCGCGCACGCTCATCGGCGCGAAGACGCGTCGGCCCTCCGGCACCAGCGTCACGCCGAAATCAAGCCGCGCCGAGGCCGACCGCCCGGCAATGTCGTTGCCTTCGACCAGGATACGTCCGCTGCTCGGCCGCAACAGCCCGGCCAGGCAGCGCAGCAACGTGGTCTTGCCGGCGCCGTTGGCGCCGATCAGGCAGACCGACTGGCCCGCCTCCACCCGCAGCGAAATTCTGTGCAGCACGGAGACGTGGCCGTAGCCCGCCGAAAGCGCCTCGACCTCAAGCATGCTCGGCCTCCCCGAGATAGGCCGCCAGCACGTCGGGATGGCGGCGCACGCTGTCGGCATCGCCCTCGGCGATCCGCATGCCGTTGTTAAGCACCAGGATGTCGTGCGAGAGCGACATCACCATGCGCATGTTGTGCTCGACCAGCAGCACCGTCATGCCGTCCCGGTTCAGGGCGGAGATGATCTTGCCGATATGCTCGGCTTCCGCTTGCGGCAAGCCGGCGGCGGGTTCATCGAGCAGCAGCAGGCGCGGCTCGCTTGCGAGCGCACGCGCCAGCTCCAGTACCTTCATCTGGCCAAAGCCGAGATCGCCGGCAACAACATCCGCCTTGCCGTCGAGTTCGAACCGCGCCAGCAACTCAAGCGCCGCATCCGCCATCGCTCGATTCTCGGCCCGCAGCGACGGACCGTGCAGCAGCGCGCCGATCACCCCCGCGCGGCCGTGCATATGCCGTCCGGTCGTGACATTCTCTAGCACGGTCATTTCGCGGAAGATCTGGAGATTCTGGAAGGTACGGGCGATGCCGAGCCTGGCGCGACGAAATGTCGGCATGGCGTCGATACGAACGCCATCGAAGAAGATCTGGCCCGAGGTTGGGCGGGTCACGCCGGCGATCATGTTGAACAGCGTGCTCTTGCCGGCCCCGTTCGGCCCGATCACCGCCTTGATCTCGCCGGGACGAACCTCGAAGCTCAGATCGGCGACGGCACGCAGCCCGTCGAAATGACAGTTCAGCGCTTCGGTGCGGAGCAGAGGCGCGGTCATGAACGCCTCCTTGCGAGCCAACGGCGCAGGATCGCCGGCAAGCCCGCGATCCCGGTGGGCGACGCGATCAGCACGACCAGCATCGCGAAACCGAACAGCATCAGCTCGGCGTCTTCATATTCGAGCAGAAGCGGCGGCACGGCGGTGAAGATCAATGCGCCGAACAACGGCCCCCAATAGAGTCCGCTGCCGCCGATCGCAACCATCACCACCAGCAGGATGGAGTTGGAGACGCTGAACGTCTCCGGCGATGCGAACTGGTTGACATGGACATAGAGGCTACCGGCGATCCCGGCCATACCGGCGGAGAGCACGAAGACCAGAAGCTTGGTTCTGAAGCTGTCGATGCCGACGGCGTCCGCACCAAGCTCGTTGGTCGCGACCGCACGCAGCGCGCGGCCGACGCGCGAGCGCAGCAGGTTGAGGATAGCGAGCATGACCAGCAGCGACACCAGCCAGAGCAGCGGAAACTGGCGCGCATCGGTGTCCAGCACGAAGCGGCCGAATGCGAAGGGGCGGACGCCCAACAGGCCGTTGGGACCCCCGGTCAGGTCGATCAGCCGGTTGAACATCACCACCAGAATGGCGTTCCAGCCGAGCGTCGCCATCGACAGATAGAGCCCGCGCAGGCGCAGTGCCGGAATGCCGATGATCAGCGCCGCGAGCCCCGTCAACAGTGCCGCCGCCGGCAGGCCGATCCAGGCGCTCAGTCCGAACTTCACGCCGAGCACACCGCTCACATAGGCGCCGAGCCCGTAGAACCCGGCATGCCCGAGCGAGATCTGTCCGCCATAGCCCATCAGGAGATTCAGGCTCGCGATCAGGATCAAATTGATCAGCATCATGTTGGCGAGCGAGACGAAGTAGGCATTCGGCGCCGCGAACGGCACCACCAGCAGCACGAGCCACACGATCAGCAAAAGCCGGTGGTCCGACAGGCTCGCAGCCGACCAGCCCGATGACTGGAGCGGCGGTCGGGACACCGCCTCCACCGGAGGCGATGACAACGAATCGGATTTCGCGTGAGCCAGGGCCATCCGATCAGACCTTAACCACGTCGGCACGGCCGAGCAGGCCCGAAGGACGCGCGAACAGGATGAGGAGCAGCACCGTGAAGGCGATCGCGTCCTTGAAATCGGAGGAGATATAGAAGCTGCCGAATGCCTCGAGGAGGCCGAGCACGAGCCCGCCGACGACAGCGCCCGGCAGGCTGCCGACACCGCCGAGCATCGCGGCACTGAAACCCTTGAAGCCGAACATGGCGCCCTGGTCGTAAGAGGACAGCGTCAGCGGCGTGATGATGGCGCCGGCCAGCGCGCCGGCAAAGGCGGCGATCGCGAACGAGAGCATCACCGTGGTTTCGACGCGTACTCCGACGATGGCCGCCGCATCGCGATCGGCTGCCGCCGCGCGCAGCGCCTTGCCCAGCATGCTGCGCTCGAAGAACAGGTGCATCGCGAGCAGGAAGGCGAGCGTCAGACCGACGATCCACAGCGTCTGCGTCTGCACCGCGACGCCGCCCAGGACCAGCGTCGGCACCTGCGAGAAGCCGGGATAGCCGACCGGCTTCTTGCCGAGCACCAGCATGACCAGGCTGCGCGTGCAGATCGCAAGCCCAATGCTGACGAGCGTGATCAAGAGCGTATTCGGCCGCCGCAGCGGCCAGATCACCAATCGTTCCGATGCAATGCCGGCCATGATGACGATCACGACCGCGAGAGCACAGGCGAGCCCGATATTGCTCGTCGCCGCAAACAGCAGCGCCGAGATCATCCCGCCCATCACCACCCATTCGCCTTGTGCAAAATTCATCGCGCCTGTGCTCTTGAACACGACGTTGAAGCCGAGGGCGATCAGCGCGTAGATGCTGCCGGTACCAACGCCTGCGACCAGCAACTGGAGGATGGTGGTCGTCATGGCACTCAGAACGTCCGCATGCGATTGGATTCGAACAGAGGCAGGACGACCCCGAGTTCGGCAAGCTTGGCCCGCGCGTTCGCGGCGTAGGTCACCAGCGTATCCTCCTCGGACGCGCGCGGCGCGCCGCCAAGGCCCGCGGACGCCGTCAACACATCGGCCTCAGCCTCGGCCGCGGCATGCTCCGGCGCAAGCCAGGGGCAATGATAGCCCTTCAGCTCGGTCTCGCGTACATGCGCGGTCAGTTCGTCGGCGATGAGCGCACGGTCCTTGGCGGTCCAACGCGGCGCACGTGAATCGAGATAGAGCCAGCCGAACGCAGCGTGGCGCTCCTTGTCGGTGATGACGCGATCGAGCACAGCCTTGACGGTGGGGTCGCTGGCGTGGGCGCGCCAGGTGCGGCAAAGTTCGAGCTCGAGGCCGTCCTCGAATGCCGCGAACGCGGCCACGTAGCTGTCGAGGTTCTGTCCTGCATCCATCGCCCGCCGGTGCAGATTGCGGTTGAAGGTGGCCTCATAGGCACGGTCGGCCGGCGAAGCGATCCGCCCGCCGAACGCCTCGGCGAGCCGATCGAAACACTCGACATGCCAGGCTTCCTCGGTGTTGCGGACCGTGAGATAGAATTTCGGGTCGATCTCGCGGCCGATCTCCATGCAAAAGCGCATCAAGAGCGCAGGCGTCTCGGTGAGACCGGTCGCCTCGACCCAGAGCCTGCGGCTCCAGGTGCGGCGCGCGGCCTGCCGCACCGGCTCGTCATATTTTGCGGGCCCGAGCGCCTTCCAGTCGACGTCGCGATGCGGATTCCAGCGGCCGGCCTTGCCGGTGTCGTAGAGCTCTCGGATCTCCGGGAGCGTCAGGTTCATCTCGAGCGGGAAACGCCGCTCGATCAACAGGCGCGACGGCGGCAAGGTCGGCTTGACCTGATGCATGGCCCTCTGCACGTCAGATCGTCCCGAGCTTGTCGTGGTGGAACGGCGGCAGATTGATGCCGAGCGGCTTCATCTGGTCGCGGATGCGCTGGACTGTCGCGACGAACACCGGCTTCTCGGCTTCTTCCACCGTGGAGCCGAGCCCGGCCTCGTAGGTGATGCGATCGGCCTCGATCTCCGCCAGCGAGGCCGGGTTTTCCGGCGCGAGCCAGCTCGAATGGTAGCCGTTGAGCTCGACCTTCTCCATCATGGTGATGACCGAGTTCTCGATCATCACCTTCTGCTCCGGCGTGAGCGTCTCGCAGATTGCCTCGAGGAAATACCAGCCGAAGGCACAATGGCGCGATTCATCGCGCATGATGAAGCGAACGATTTGCCTCGCGACGGGATCGCGCGTGACGTCGTCGAGATGCTTGAACACATCGAAGGCGATCTCCTCGGCGGTGCACACCAGCGCCGCGATGATGCCTTCGAGCGGCACGTCCGCATTCAGCGTGGCGCGGCGCACGCCGTGGGTCGACACCGAACCTTCGAACAATTGCTGCACCGGCTTTTCGATGTAGCCACCGAGCTTCTCCGCCATGGTGTGGCAGACCTCGGCGTGGCGCGCCTCCTCCTGCGAACGGATGGTGAAGAAGAGTTGCATGTCGGATGGGCGATTCTCCAGGCCGAAGCGGAGCTGGAGCGAGGGGCTCTCCGAAATGGCGCCGTACTCGCTCCAGGCGCGACGGCTCCAGTACAGCCGCGCCGCGTAGCGCTGTTCCTCGGTGTAGCTCTCCGGCTTGAGCTGGTCCCAGTCCACATCGGTCTTTGGGTCCCACTGGTTGCGCGTCGCGGCATGAAACAGCTCGCGAATCCGCGGCAGGTCCGAATTGAAGGTCAGCGGGAAGCGGCTTTCGGGCGCATCGAGCAGGGTCTGCACCATTTCGAAAGCCTGATCTTGCGACATATCACGCGAGAGTGCCATGGCATCCTCCTTCCGGTTTTGGCCTATTCATAGTCGGCGAGGTTGAATCGCCCGTCGCGCCAGTTGATCAGCACGATGTCCTTTTTCGACAGGCCGGAGTGGCGCTCCGGCGAGAAGCTGAACACGCCGCTCATGCCCGCGAAATTCTTGACCTGCTCCATGCCCTGCGGAAGCTTGGAGACGTCGCCACCGACCTTGCTCAGCGCTTCCTTCGCCAGCATGGCTGCGTCGTAGGATTCCGCAGCGTAGAGACTGGCCGCGCGGTTGAAGCGCTCCTGATAGGAGCGGAACAGCCGGAGAATGCCCGCCTTGAGCGGATCCTTGTCCGGAAGCTGGTCGCCTACCGGGAATTTCAGGCTTGCGAGCAGCACCGATTTCGCGGCATCGCCGGCGAGCGTCATGTAGTGAGACGAGACGAAACCATAGCTGTGGACCAGCGTGCGGCTGTCGAGACCGAGCTGCTGCGCCTGCTTCAGGAATACGACGCCGGCCGGCGTAACGGTCCAGCAGATGATCGCTTCCGCTCCGCTGTCGCGGATGCGGGTGAGCTGCGGCATCATGTCGGTGTCGGCAGGGTCGAACGATTCGTAGGCGACGTCGAGGTTGCGGCGCGGGCCGACCTTCTTCATCTGCATGACGGCGCCCTGGCCGAAGCCGCTTGTATCCGCGATCAGCGCCACCTTCTTGATGTTCTTTTTGGCGAAATAGTCGGCGATGCGCTCGAGCACGTCCTCGTCGTCGACCGTGCTCTTGAACACCCATTTCCGCTCGGCGACCGGCGTGACGATTGCGAGCGCGCCCTCGCTCGATATGAAAGGAATGCTGGCAGATTCTGCCATCGGTGCCATCGCGAGCGCAATGCCGCTCATATTGCCCCCGCTGAGGATGAGTTGGACCTTGTCCTGGCTGATCAGACGGCGGGTGGCGGAGATCGCCTTCTGCGTCTGGCTCTCCGCGTCATAGAAGGTCCACACGATCTTGCGGCCGCCGATGCCGCCCGCGGCATTGATCTCGTCGACGGCGAGCTGCAGGCCGGCCTTCATGTCCTCGCCGAGGAACGCGGCAGGCCCGGTGACGGAGAGGATCGACCCGACACGCAGCGGCTCGTCCGCAGCCCAGCCGGTCTGCATGCCTGTTGCGGCGAGCGCGGTGCCGCCCATGAATTGCAGGAAATTGCGTCGTCCCAGATTCACGATACCCCTCCACTCAAACGGACGCTTCGTGGCGTCCCGATGCCCGTCGTTCAATCGTCATGCACGCCACTCTTGTCGATCTCGCCCGCAGGCGCCTTGCCGTCGCGCGACAGCGGCATGCTCAGCGAGTAGCGCACGAGGTCGCCGCGATGGACGGTATGGCCCGCCATCACCAGGCGGCCGGTCGCATCGCGATAGCGCAGCGTGCGCGTCAGCACCGGCGCGCCGGCGGCGAGATGCAGGTATTCAACCTCTTCGGGGCCGGCGATGCCGGCCTCGATGCCGAAGTCGCCGGCGCGAAGCTCGACGCGCTGCCACAACAGATGGAGCGGCGAGGCGAGAGCCGCGCTTTCATCCCAGTCGTCAACGAGATCGGCCGGCAGATAGCGATAGTCGATGGCGACGGGCACGCGCGCCGCGGCGCGGGTCCGTTTGATGAAGAGAACGCGCGCACCGACCTCGACATCCAGCGCGGCCGCGATCTGATCGTCGGCGCCGCAGCGCTCGAAAACGAGGAGCGTGGGCTGGATCGGCGTGCCGGCAGCTTCCCACTGCCGCATGAAGTCCATGCCGGGCCCGAACCGCTCTTCCAGCTTGCGGACGGCAACGAAGGTGCCGAGCCCGCGGCTGCGAGTGAGCATGCCTTCGCGGACCAGCTCGGACAGCGCCTGACGCACGGTGTCCCGGCTGACGCAGAACATCTCGCACAGCTGCTCGTCCGAGAAGAAGCGCCGGTCGGGCTGCTCCCAGCGCAGGATCGTACCGATCAGCCGTTGTTTTATCTGGGCATAGAGCGGAAGCGGCGACGTGCGATCAAGCGGGGGATTGACCCAATCCGCTTCCAGCACCGGCAAGCTGTCGCTCACGTCCTGCATCGCACCAACCACATCGTCGGCCCTTGATTGAATGATTGTCTGCCTAACCATACAATCGCACAAGCGTAAATTTCTGGCAGCCTCTGATTGGCCATGCGTCATCTTGTGGCAGGGCGTGCGGGTCCGGCTCTTCGAGCAGCCTCGATTCGCCCCCTAACCACCGAGCGTTAACCCTTTGCTAACCATACACCGGGCAAAAATTGCCCAGTGGAGTCGAGTGTCGTCAGCCGCGTAGAACGGGAGCTCCCGTGGACGCCAGTGCGGTGCCTCACTTTCGGAGCGGCGGCCCATCGGCCGCCGCGCAGACGTTTGGGGCGCGCGGACGGCAGTCGCGCGGGGGAGCAGCTACGATGGTCGATGTCACCGCGGGACAGGGCGTAGGCGGCGCGAAGCCCGGCCTCCCCTCCCTCACCGAAATCGTCAACGTCCTCAAGCGCGGCGACATCGCGCTCGCGCTCGGCATCCTCACCATCCTGGTGGTGCTGATCCTGCCGCTGCCCGCGATCGTGCTGGACCTGTTCCTGGCGATCTCGATCACGCTCTCGATCCTGATCCTGATGACGTCGCTGTTCATCCAGGCACCGCTGGAGTTCTCCGCCTTCCCGACCATCCTGCTGATCTCGACCATGCTGCGGTTGTCGCTCAACATGGCCTCGACCCGCCTGATCCTGTCGCACGGGCACGAGGGCACCGATGCCGCCGGTCACGTCATCGAGGCCTTCGGCAGCTTCGTGATGGGCGGAAATTTCGTCATCGGCATCATCGTCTTTGCCATCCTGGTCATCGTCAATTTCGTGGTCATCACCAAGGGTTCGGGGCGCATCGCCGAAGTCGCCGCCCGCTTCCACCTCGACGCCATGCCCGGCAAGCAGATGGCGATCGACGCCGATCTCTCCGCCGGCCTGATCGACGAGAAGGTCGCCAAGGAGCGCCGCAAGGCGCTGGAGGACGAGAGCGGCTTCTTCGGCGCCATGGACGGTGCCTCGAAATTCGTCCGCGGCGACGCCATCGCGGGCCTCCTGATCGTCTTCATCAACGTCGTCGGCGGCATGATCATCGGCGTGGCCCAGCAGGGCCTGTCCTTTGCCGATGCCGGGCGCAGCTACACGCTGCTGACCGTCGGTGACGGCCTCGTCACCCAGGTGCCGGCGCTGATCGTTTCGACCGCGGCGGGCCTGCTCGTCTCCAAGGCCGGTGTCTCGGGTGCGGCCGACAAGGCGCTGATGAAGCAGTTCTCCGGCTATCCGCAGGCGCTCGCGATGTCCTCGGCGGTCATGCTGGTGCTGGCGGCGCTGCCGGGCATTCCGACCCTCCCCTTCTTCGCGCTCGGCGCCGGCGCCGGCGCGCTGGCCTGGTCGGCGCGCAACCGCAACCGCGCGACCGCCAAGGCCGAGGAAGCCGCAAAGGCCGCGCCTGCACCGGGAACGCCCGGCGCACCGGGAAGCGCGGCGGCCGAGGAGCCGATCTCGGCCGCCCTCAAGATCGACGACCTCAAGATCGAGCTCGGCTACGCGCTCCTGCCGCTCGTCAACGGCCCCGACGGCACCGACCGCCTCACCGAGCAGATCAAGGCACTGCGCCGCTCGCTCGCGATCGAGATGGGCTTTGTGATGCCGGCCGTGCGCATCCTCGACAACGTCCAGCTCGAGGCCAACACCTACATCATCAAGATCAAGGAGGTCGACGCCGGCACCGGCAAGATCTGGCCGAACCAGTTCATGGTCATGGACCCCGGCGGCAGCCAGGTGCAGGTGCCCGGCATCCATACCACCGAGCCGACCTTCGGCCTGCCCGCAACCTGGGTCGATGCCAGCCTCAAGGAAGAGGCCTCGCTCAAGGGCTATACCGTCGTCGACGCCGCGACCGTGCTCTCGACCCATCTCACCGAGCTGCTCAAGGCCAACATGTCGGACCTGCTCTCCTACGGCGAGGTCCAGAAGCTGCTCAAGGAGCTGCCGAAGGAGCAGGGCGAGCTGGTCAAGGACATCGTCCCCGGACAGGTCACGGTCTCCGGCATCCAGCGCGTGCTGCAACTGCTGCTCGCCGAGCGCATCTCGATCCGCGACCTCTCGACCATCCTCGAGGGTATCGCCGACTCGCTCGCCTTCTCGCGCAATCCCGCGACCATGGTCGAGCACGTCCGCGCCCGCCTGGCGCGGCAGATCTGCGCGCAGAATACCTCGTACAACGGCTACCTCCCGCTGATCGCCCTGTCGGCACGATGGGAGCAGGCCTTTGCCGAATCCATCGTCGGTCAGGGCGAGGAGCGTAGTCTCGCCATGCAGCCATCAAAACTGTCGGAGTTCATGACCGGCGTGCGCGAGGCCTTCGAGCGCGCCGCCCGCGAGGGTGAGGCGCCGGTCATGGTCACCTCTGCGGCAATTCGTCCCTTCGTGCGCTCTCTCGTCGAGCGGTTCCGCGCCCAGACCACGGTCTTGTCGCAGGCCGAAATCCACCCCAGGGCGAGGTTGAAAACAGTCGGAAGCATCTGATTTGCCTTAAGAACCCGTGTGTTTTTCGGCCACAGGCAAATGGTTTTTGAGTTCCGGGCGCCTTGTCGGGCAAATGCCGACAAGGCGCCTTACAGGCACGTTACATCTTTGAAATAATTACCAAATCGCACGATCAAGGGCCGCTTTCGATCGCGGCCTTTCACGTCGTGTCACGCTCTTGTGATCGCCCCTTGGGAACGAATCCCCCCAATACTAAGTTGTTGGGCACCGGAAGCATGAACCTGCCTAAACAGGGCGGCGACTACTTCTGGTAGGTGGCTGCAGGAGCCTTCCATGAACCACTCGATTTACAGCGCAGATCGCTCGACCCATCTGAAGATCGTGGTCGTCGCGCTCGTTGCCGGCATCACGGTGGCGGGCTTCGGGATAAGCGCACGCTCGGGTTCGGATGAAGGCTTGACCCAGACCGCACGTGTCATCAAGGCCGGCAAGCCGGTCGTTATTACCAGCTCGAACGCATCGCTCGTTCGCTAAGGAGATCTGAGTTTCAAGAATTCACGCGGCTCTTTACCAGCCCCCCAAAGTCGCCACGTGGATATGTAGACGACCCCAACCCCAAGTCGACTACAGAAAGCGCCCGCCCCCCACGGGCGCTTTCTCATGTCTGGTATATGTTTGCGCTCCAAATGCAGCGTCGGGTGTCGCCCCAAACCCAGCTGTCATTCCCCGCGAAGGCGGGGGATCCAGTACGCCGCGGCTTATCCGCTTCACACCACCGCCTCTGGAATACTGGTCGTCCGCCCCAGTGCGCAATTGCGCACAAGGCGGACGATGACACCGAGTCTTTGAGACTACCGCGCCCCATAGGTCTTCGGCGGCGCCTGCACCGTTGGCGATGCGGCGGCGAAGAGGTCTTCCTTGCTGCCGGTAAGCGGCGGATAGATCCGCTTGCGGTTGATCGTTTCCTTGGTCACCTTCGCGGCTGCGCCAGTGGTGCGCACCTCGCGATCCCACCCTTCCGTGTAGAGTGCCCCCCAACCGCCGAGATCGAGCACCGTCACGTACCAGTCGATCCGCAACGGCAAGAGCGGCTGGCCCACAAGGTCGGCCACCACATTGTGGCCGGCGAAGCGGCCCATGGGACGGGCGAACTGGCAGGACATCACGGTCGGATGCAGGCCGTCGACAACGCTGGAGGCGACGTCGCCGGCCGCGAACACGCCGGGCTGATCCGCAACCCGCATGAATGGATCGACCAGTAGGCGCCCGAGGCAATCGCGCGCGCCCGGAAAATTCGCAGCAAGCGGACTCGCACGCATGCCCGCACACCAGATCACGGTTTGCGTGGGAATGAACTCACCCGAGCTCAGGCGAATGCCCGCGGCCTCGACGGAGATGACCCGCACGCCGAGCCGGCGCTCGATCTTGAGCGACGACAACGCCGTCTCGATGACCGGACGCGCGTGCGCGCCGATGGTGGCGCCCACCGCGGGATTGGGATCGACCAGGATGATGCGGCGGTCGACGGTGATGCCGGCGCGCGTCAGCCTGTCGGGCATTTCGGCAGCAACCTCGATGCCGGTAAAGCCGGCGCCGACCACCACGACCGTCGACCGCCCCGGCGACGGCGCGCTGCGTCCGAGCGAGGCGAGACGGTTTTCGAGGCGAAGCGCCGAGGCATAGGTGTCGACGTCGAAGGCGTGGTCGGCAAGGCCGGGAATGTCGGGACGCATCACCTCGCTGCCAAGCGCGAGCACGAGCTGGTCATAAACCAGCATCTCCTTGCCATCGCTCGTGACAAGCGTGATCTGGCGCCGCGCCGGATCGATCGCCTCGACCTCGCCTATGCCGTGGCTGACGCCGATCGGATCGAGCAATTGCGCAAGCGGAAGCGCGACCTCGCTGAGATCGACCTCGTAATTGCGCACGCGGATGTTGTGATAAGGATTTCGGTCGACGACACGGATCTCGATCTCACGGCCTGCGCCGATCTCGTCGCGCTTGCGTGCGGCGCCGATGGCCGCCCACAGCCCTGCAAACCCGGCGCCGAGCACGACGATACGCGCCATGTCCGCCTACTGCGTTGTCCAAAGGATCCTGCGGCCTGCCCGCGCAGGCAGATATAGCTCATGCGTCCGGATGGACCAACTGCGGCGGCGTCGCCCGCAGCACAAAATCACGGCTCACGCTTCGCGCAGCTCCGACGGCGTCGCACCAAAACGCTTGCGGAAGGCTCGGTTGAAATAGGACAGATCCGAGAAGCCCGACGAATGCGCGATGTCGCTGATCTTGCGCGTCCTGGCGCGGGGATCGCCGAGCAGTTTTCGCGCGAGCAAGAGGCGCTGCTCGAGCACGAATTCGGTGAAGGTCGTGCCGGCCTGCTCGAACAGCCGCTGCGCCTGGCGCGGGCTCAGGCCCGATCGCGTGGCGACCTCAGACAGGCAGAGATCGTTGCGGCCGAGTGCTGCCATCACGTCGGCGCGCATGAGATCGAGACGGGCCGCCGCATGTCCCCGACCGCGCGCGAGCACCGCGTGCTCGGCGTCGGTGCCGAGCAGGAGACCGACGAGATCGACCATGTGCTGCGCGGTGAGGCGCTGGCCCACCGCGTCGAGATGCGGGGCGTGATGGGCGGCGAGCGCGTGGTAGCGGAAGATGGTTTCGGCGACCGCGCCGTCGCAGAGCACTTGCGACAGCTTCTCCTCGGCGCGCGGATTGATGTCGAGCAGCGCGCGGCGCGGCATGCGGATGGTGGTGAAGCGATCCTCGTCGGTATGCCCGACCGTGCCGGTGACGCCCATGTCGACGAGCATCATCTGCGCCGGCGCAAGCTCGACGCTATGACCGTTCTGCCCGACGCGGACGAGGCCGGCATGCGCACTGATCAGCACGAGATCGTCGCTGCCGTCGGCAAGCAAGCTCTGCGTGCGTGAATATTGCGCGGAAGCGCCTTCGGGAATGGCCAGCGCGATATTGTCGACCACGCTGATCTGGAGCCGGCAGTCGATGCTGTCGCCATGGCTCGGCCCGATATCGAGGCCACAGGGCCTGCAGGCCCTGTCGCGCCAATGCTCGAACGCCGGGCCGTGCGGCAGCCCCGCATATTGGTGAATGAAGATGCCCGGCGGCTTTGCTGCATCCATCTGATTTCTCGCCCCTCTCCGGCACCGCGATCAGTGGCGCCGACTTTAAATTCCGGGCATTTGACGCCGCGAATTGCGGGGAGGTTCAAATCGGGGGCTGATTTGGCGAGACTTGTCGGAAAACGACGACGGAGTGGACAATGGCGACAGGAATAGGCTCGGATGGATCGCGCCGCTGAAGCGCCCAATGCCACCCCAGGGTCGTCCTGGACAAGCCAGCGGAGCGAGCGCTGATCCAGGACCCATTACCACCAGCCTGCATTGCAGCAGTACGCTGTGGCCGCGTTTTGCTGCAACGACGTGCAGTCGGGGTAATGGGTCCTGGCTTTTCGCCAGGACGACGATGGAGCTTGCAGCTTGTAGCGGCGCCTACTTCTTCGCCGGCGCCGGCGGCTGGGACGGCGGCACGGTCTCGATCAGCTTGCCGGAAAAGACCGGCGCCGAGGTCGGCTGGCCGTTGGGCGAGCCGCCTGGCTGCTCGACGGTGACGGCGTAGGTCGCACCGTTGACGACGTCGGCATCGTAGCCGGCGAGCACCGCGCGTGCGGTGAAATCGCCGCTGCCGATCACGCCGAGCGACCGCGGGCGCGGCAGCTTGTCGGAGATCAGCCAGAGCTCGAAGCTCTTGCCGGGCTCCGGCGTCGCGCCGACCTTGCGCACCGTGAAATTCTTGGTCGCGCCATCGATGGTGAGGATGAAGGCGGGGCCGCCACTCTGGCCCTGCAACAGCGCGACATATTGTGCAGGCGCAGAAAGCGGCGCGGCCGGAGTCTTCACCTCGACCGTCTGGATTCGCGGTACGGGACGCAGTGCAACAGGCAATGCATCGGGCCGGAAGATCTGAAGCGACAGCGTCATGAGCAGCGCGGCCGCGAGCGCGCCCACCGCGGAGGCGATGTTGCGCCAGCGCTTCACGCGCCCTTCGAGCCGGATCACGTTGGTGTTGTCGACGACCGGGACCTGCGTCACGGGCACGACGCGCGGATCGGGCGCATGGGTCTGCGGAACGAATTGCGGCACGAAATCCGGAATGGCATCGGAGTCGGATTGGGGCGGCTCCGGCTGCTGCACGTCCAGCGATGGCGGCTCTGGCGACGACGGCTCCGGCGCAGACGATTCCGGCGGGGGTGGCGACGGTGCGTCTGACAGCACCGGCGGCTCCTGGGACGAGTCTTGCGATGAGGCCGTCCGCGCGATCTCGAGCCTGATCTTCTCCCACACGATCGGCCGCGGCTCGATCGTGCCGACCATCTGGTTGAGGACGCCGAGCCGGAATTCCCAGGCCTGCACGACGGCGGCGAACTCCGGGTCGACCGCCATCATGGTCGCAACCCGCGCGCGCTCGTCGGCGTCGAGGGTGCCGAGCGCATATTCCGCGGCGAGCGCGATATGGTCCTCCGTGTAGGCCATCAGTTGCAGTCCAAAACCATCCTCATAGTCCGAGGCACTCCCGGATATCCAACATGCTGCGCCGGAGCCACGTCTTCACCGTGTTGACGGGCGCGGCGAATTTCTCCGCCAGCTGCTCGCGGCTCCAGCCGTTGTAATAGGCGAGAAGCACGAGCCTCTGACGGTCCGGCTCGAGCCGGCCGATACATTCCAAGAGCCGCTTCAACTCCTCTGACATCTGCCGGCGCGCCAGGGGATCGGGGCTGTCGGCGGCGACTTCCATCGCCTGAGGCTCCTCCTCGATGGAGGCTTCCGTCTTCTTGCGCACGATATCGATGGCGCGGTTGCGCGCGATCGACGCCATCCACGTGATCGGCGACGACAGCGCCGGATTGAACTGGCCGGCACTATTCCATATCTTGACGTAGGTCTCCTGAATGACCTCCTCTGCGAGATCTTGTCGGCGCAAGATACGAAGCACGACGCCATAGAGTTTCGCGCGTGTGGCGTGGTAGAGGCGCTCGAACGCGGCCTGATCGCGCTTCGACACCGCCTCAATCAGCCCGACCAGCTCAGCTGGCGTCAGCATTCGGCCCCCCAACGCGCGGCCCCGTCGCATCCCGCGCGGACCCCGGCACTCTGCTACCATAGCGCGCGGCAAAGCCCGCCACCAAGGGGGCGGCGCGCCACACTGTGGACAGCAAATGCAAAAACCCGGACCTTGCGGGTCCGGGCTCGCAAATTCTCGGCGGTTTGACCGCTAGCTGCGCGTCAGGCGATGGCGCCCATGCGGGCGCGCATCAGGCCGATGCTGTCGAGATCGGCCTGCTCGCGGGCGTTTTCCTCGGCGCGCTCGCGGGCCTGGTCGCGCTCGTCCAGGAGCTCGACCTTCTTCAATTCCTCGAAGGCCTCCCCAAGAGCGGCCTTGGCTTCCTCGAGCTGGCCCTTCAGCTCGTCGGCCGAGCGGGTCAGGTTCTCGCGGCGCTGGATGGCGGCCTTGGCATAGGTCGGATAGGCGAAATGCGAGGGATCGTTGATCCCGGCGCGGTCCTGCTCGGTCTGGATCTCCCGCTCGAGATCGGTCGACATCCGCTGGAAGTCGGCGATCATGGACTCGATCTGGGCGACCCTGCGGCGCTTCTCGTCGACCTGAAACTTCTTCAGGCGGATGAGGGTATCACGTGACTTCATCGACTCGTACTCCCCAGAAGTCCCCTAGCTGCACGTGGGACGACACCGGTCTCCCCACAGGCCCAATTTGGGCCAAGACCGGCTCTGCTACTCTGTGGGATCGGATGATGACGGGACAAAGTTAGCGTTCCGTTTCCAAATTACCGAGGATTTGCGCCAACTGGCGGTAGCCGTCGGCCAGCGAGGCATTTTCGTCCTTGCGCTGGCGCAGGAACGCCTCCAGCGGCTCGTGCAGGCGGATTGCCTCGTCAACCTCGGGGCTGGACCCCGCCCGGTAGGCGCCCAGCCGGATCAACTCCTCCATGTCGGCATAGGTCGCCATCACCTGGCGCGCCCGCTGGATGGTCGGCCAGAACTGCGGATCGGCCGATTTCGGCATGGTGCGGGAGACGGATTTGAGGATGTTGATGGCGGGGTAGCGGCCGCGCTCGGCGATCGAGCGCTGCATGACGATGTGCCCGTCGAGGATGCCGCGGACGGCGTCCGCGATCGGCTCGTTATGATCGTCGCCGTCGACCAGCACCGTGAAGATCGCGGTGATGGCGCCGATGCCGAGGCCGGGACCGGCGCGCTCCAGCAGCTTCGGCAGCTCGGTGAAGACGGTCGGCGTGTAGCCCTTGGCGGTCGGAGGCTCGCCGGCGGACAGCCCGATCTCGCGCTGGGCCATGGCGAAGCGCGTCACCGAGTCCATCAGGCAGAGGACATCCTGGTCCTCGTCGCGAAAATATTCGGCGACCGCGAGCGTGAGATACGCGGCCTGCCGCCTCATCAGCGCCGGCTCGTCGGAGGTTGCGACCACCACGACGGAGCGTGCCAACCCCTCCTCGCCGAGATCGTCCTGCAAGAATTCCTGCACCTCGCGGCCGCGTTCGCCGATCAGGCCGATGACGCTGATATCGGCATCGACATTGCGCGCGAGCATCGAGAGCAGCACCGACTTGCCGACGCCGGAGCCCGCGAAGATGCCCATGCGCTGGCCGCGACAGCAGGTAAGAAAGGTGTTCATCGCGCGCACGCCGAGATCGAGCGGCGCGCCGACGCGCTTGCGCGAATGCGCCGGCGGCGGCGTGTTGCGGAACGGCATCGGCGAAGCGCCTTGCGGCAGCGGCCCCTTGCCGTCGATCGGCTCGCCCAGCGCATTGATGACGCGGCCGAGCCAGGCCAACGACGGACGCACCTGATTGGCAGCATTGGCAATGACCGCCTTGCAGCCGCGGCGCACGCCGTCGAGGCCGGCGAACGGCATCACGACGGCATTGTTCCCGGAGAAGCCGATCACCTCGCAGGGGATGAAACGGTTCGCGCCGGTCTCGATCACGAGTCGCGCACCGACCGACATGGCGTGAATAGGTCCAGCCACCTCGACCATCAGGCCGCGAACGCCGACCACGCGGCCGTAAATATTGACGCCGTCGATATCGCCGATCTGTTCGGCAAGAGCCTTCATAAGAGAGCCTTCATAAGAGAGCCTTCATAAGGCGGCGCGCCTTCATGATTGGGGCCTTCAAGGCGAGACTCTTAAGTTTCGCCATATTTCTGAACGGCGCTTAACTTCGTGTTTACCCGCATCGTTAATCATTGCGTCACTGTCTTTGTGACTGAGCGTGGCTCCCCTTCAGAAGAAGGCTGAGTCGCGAGAGTCGGTTAGGCCCGTCTCTTAAAGTGGAACTTGAACGGAACCGGGTAACGAAAGCTGCTTCGCGCACAAGACCTTAGGGCGATTCGACAAAAATTGCACCGGGGGGACTTGCGTTCCAGAATCAGAGTTTGTTAACCATCTCTTGTCAGGATCCGAATCAGTTGTTCAAAGGCGTTTTGTTGAGTGCCGCGAATGCGGCCGACCTGACGCCCAGGAGCGGCGACTATGGGGAACTGGCATGCGCGTTTTGCTGATTGAAGATGACAGCGCCGTCGCGCAGTCGATCGAGCTGATGCTGAAGTCTGAAAGCTTCAACGTCTACACGACCGATTTGGGGGAAGAAGGCGTCGATCTCGGTAAATTATACGATTACGACATTATTCTTCTCGACCTCAACCTGCCCGACATGTCCGGCTACGACGTGCTCAAGCAGCTTCGGGTCTCCAAGATCAAGACACCGATCCTGATCCTCTCCGGTCTCGCCGGCATCGAGGACAAGGTCAAGGGTCTCGGCGTCGGCGCCGACGACTACATGACAAAACCCTTCCACAAGGACGAGCTGGTTGCCCGCATCCACGCGATCGTGCGCCGCTCCAAGGGCCATGCCCAGTCGGTCATCCAGACCGGCGACCTCGTCGTCAACCTCGACACCAAGACGGTGGAAGTTGGCGGCCAGCGCGTGCATCTGACCGGCAAGGAATACCAGATGCTGGAGCTGCTTTCGCTCCGCAAGGGCACCACCCTCACCAAGGAAATGTTCCTCAACCACCTCTATGGTGGCATGGACGAGCCGGAGCTGAAGATCATCGACGTCTTCATCTGCAAGCTCCGCAAAAAGCTCGCGAACGCCTCCGAAGGCCGCAACTTCATCGAGACGGTGTGGGGCCGCGGCTACGTGCTGCGCGAGCCGCACGAGGTCGAAGAGCGCATTCCGGCCTGATCAGCGTTTACGTCGCGAGCCCTTCTGGGCTTGCTCCTCCCAGCCTGGACCCCGCCGCAAATGGCGGGGTTTTGTTTTGTGGGGCCTTCGCTGACGGTGACGTTCATATCCGGTCATGCGCTCGCGAGCGCAGGGCTTGCCGCGACCGGCCTTCTGACCGGGCAGCGCGCGGCCGCCTCACGCAGCGAACCGATCATCGCATAGCCGATGATGAAGCCGAACAGGAAGGTCGGAAGCACGAAGGATAAGAAGAAGGCCCATCCGGAGACGCGGTCGACGATTTCCATTACCGGCATGGGGATGACCTGGTGGATGGCCAGCAGCATCCACAACATCACCGTCATGCCACCACCAAAGACGAGGCCGTCTCTCAGCCGCCTTGTCTTCCGCGACCGCCTGCCCCACGTCGAATCCTGCACCAGCAGGGCCGTCATTGCCCCGATGCCCCAGGGGAAGATCAAAAGCGGCAGCTCGCGCAGCACGACGTCGGGATAGGATCGATCCGGAAACTGGTAGAAATCGAACGTCGCCTGGATCGGGAAGAAGATCACTGCACTACAGAGGCCGATCGACAGGATGAATCCCACCGGGAGTCGACCGAAGATCGTTTCGTTCGCAAAGCCGTAGTACCTCTTGAAATAGTAGACCAGCCAGAAATTCAGGATGAACTGCAGAGGAGTCGTGACCAGAGTCCGCAGCACCCCGGCGGCTTGATCTCCGGGAACGTGAACTATCTTGCCCGAGCCGAGCAGCCACAGAAGGCACCAACCGAAGGTGAAAGCCGCAACGATCGCCACAAATTTCACGATTCCGGGCGAGGACGGCTCCAGCGTGAAGCCGATCGCGCCCAGCCTTCGCCTGCTGCGGGCGAGCGTCCATTCGCCGGCGAGCGCCGCGCGCGTGGCGAAAAGCAGGAGATTGTTGAGTAGCGAATCCATGTCCTTGCGCAGATCCTCCAGCATGCATCCCGCCGCCGTCTGGGCGGCCAGTTGAAGCTGGCTGACCGCACTGTGGCGGGTCGAAAGCTGGTCGAGCGCCTGCCAGTCGTTCGGCTCGACCTGGCTGTCTTCCATGATCGCGCCGTAGATCTCGGCGCTGCTCTTGAGCACGCGGACGGTGCGGAAGCACAGGGAGTCGTAGACCGCGAGCAGTTCCGCATAGAGGTCGGAGTTGCGCTCCATAAAGCTCTCGCGGCTTCCGGCCCAGCGCTCGAGATGTAGCATCAGCGCCGAGATCTTCAGCAGGCGTGACTGGATCGCGGTGGATTGCACGGCACGAAAGTCGTCGATCTGGTAACCGACCCTGGCGAGCTTGCGCTGAAGGCTCAGCATGTCGTCTGAATGGACCTGGAAGGGCGACGCGGCCAGCGTCTCGCGCAGCGTGAGCGCGCTGGCGGGAATGCCGGCCAGCTCCTGGCAGAAGCGTCGCCATACCTTCGGAAGGAAGGGAATGAGCCAGACGAAGATCAGGAGCCAGATCGCGGCAAGCGGCGACAGCTTCTGCGGAAGCAGCGCATAGACGATCATGAACGGGGTGATGAAGGCGGCGACGCCGAACACAAAGAAGGGTTTCGTCGTGAACGAGCGCGTGCCCTTGAGCGTGTGAAACCTGAACCAGTAGAACAGGACGACGAGCAGCGGTCCCCCCAGGGGATCGAACACTGCATTCAACAGGTGAACGACATTATCGAGCGTCACGGTGAACTCCTATCGCTAGGGTTCGCTTGCGGAAGATGTGCCGGCCGCCGCGGCGTCCGGCGATGCTTTCGAAAAGTCAGGCAGCCTGCGCCACGATCTTGGCCTTCTGGACCAGGAAATCGATGTTGTCGGGCGCAAGCGCAATCGCGCTGTCCATATCGTTCTGTGCCTTGGCCATCTCCTTGATCTGCGCATAGGCGTTGGCGCGGGACACCAGGTATTTTGGCTCATCCTGTTTCATCGAGGCCGCCATGCTGAAGGCCTTGATCGCCTCTTCCAGATAGCCCCGCTTGTCGTCGATCCCTGCGGCCGTCATGGTCACGATGCCCTTGATCCAGTAAAATTCAGGGTTGTCTGGCTTGAGTTTGATGGCCTCGTTGATATCGTTCAACGCGTTCTCGTAGAGCCCGACCGTCACGTTGAAATTGGCCCTGCGCACGCGATATTCCGCTTTGGCCGGATCCAGCTCGATCATGTAGGCGAAGCTGGCGGCCGCCTTCGGAATCTGCTTCTGCTTGTGCTGAAGCGTCCCGAGATCAAAGTAGACATTGGCAAGCCGAACCGAGAGCTCTTGGTCGTCTGCGAGCAGGCCGTGCAGCTCGCGTCCGCGCCGCGTCAACTCCTCCAGCTCCTCGATCGTGGCCGGCGCGGCATCGAGCGCGCGCAGAAGTGCGTCACGCCGCTGCCGCAGATCCTCCTTCGAGAGGCGAGCCGCCTCGGGCGGGCTCGCGGCCGGCTGCGGATTTTCGACGTTGAAGATCCTGCCGTCGGACGAGCGCATGTAGAGAACCGGAATTCCCCATTCGACCCGTGACTTCTGCTGGATGAATTGGCGCGCGAACGTCACGGCATCGTCGATCGGACGGTTGCCGGCCAGCGCTGAATAAAATCCTTCCGACATCGAAATCGCGGCATTGTCGGTGATGGGAAACTGCATCGCCACCACGGCGGGCAGCCAGCCCGTCTTCATCAGTCCAATCGCCGGATTGCCAAAACGATCGCCGACATTGATCCTGGCGCTTTCGCAGCAATTGAGCACGATCAGGCGAAGGCTCTTGCGCGCTCCCGTCAGCATCATCGCAAGATCTGAAGCGAACTTCTTTACCGGCTTGCCGTCCTCGTCGACCATGACGACGAAGCCGCGCTCATCGAAACTGTCGGCGTCGGCGCCGGCCAGCAATTCGTCGACCCCGCCATGCCCGATGAAATGGAAGATGTGCCATTCTCCCTCGAGCAGCTTCTTCATCAGGTCTTTACCGGTCCCGCCCGGAACCCACTGGAAATCGACCTTGCCATCGTGCTGGAGCGCATCGATGCCCTTGTTGATGCGATTGCGCTCCTTGACGACGTCGAGCTTCGGCCATTCGCTGGTCGAGGGATCGGCAATCATGCCGAGAATGCGCAGTGGGCCCTTGACCCCCATGCGCGCCACGCTTCCCGCTGTCTCGAGATGCCGCACGATGGGCCGGGTGAGGCTCACATAGTAGGGAATCTCGTTTTCGTCATAGAGATATTCCCAGGGCAGCCCGGCAAGTTCGTCCGCCTCAATCCGCAGCTTGATCCTCAAATCCTGCGCCGCGCCCTTACTGCGGTCGTAGACCTGCCGGATCAACGGGACCTCAGTGAAGACACTGCGGAAGACCCCGCGCCCGAAATCCCGCAAGACCTGTTCGCCGCGCGTCACCGGGCCAGGACGGCTCTTATCGTCGATCTCCAGAACTGCGTTTTCGAGCTCTCCCCGCAACTTTGCCAACTCGCCCGGGGCGGAGAACCAGAACTTCACCTGGCTCCTCGGCGCCTCGCCACCCGGCGACCTGACGACGCGCCCGTAATACTGCTGCGGACCGATACCCCCCGGCAAATAAGAGCCGATCTCAAGCTCGAAATCTTCGTATTCAGGCATTTGAGCCTCACTCAAACAAGATTTCTTTGGCCGTTGGAAAAATCCCTCGAATTCAGGTGGCGCGCTTCGCCATGGCCGCATGCGCATCGGCGATAAACATGGCCGCCGCTCAGATCGTGCCGGTCCGATCGTGCAGGGGCCGGAGGGCTGATCTCAGCGAGGGCCCAACTCATGTACTCCGCCAGGACGACCACAACATCAATGGGCCAGACTATCACACGCAACCTCGAGACGCATTTGTGAAGCATGTCTCATACGGCCCGAAAATTTGTGCGGTGCCCGGACACCCGCGGAGAGCTGGTTTCGTTTCTGGGGATCGAACCTGTTCGCCCGGTGCGGTGACTAAGCGATCGTGCCAGAATTCGCGCAGCAAACATCGGACCTCCCCATGATCCTGCAATCGCTCGCCGGCCTGCCTGCTTTCCTGGTCTATTTCTGCACCGGACTGATCGCGATGGTAGCGTATCTGTTCGTCTACACCCGGATCACGCCGCACAACGAGTTCCAGCTCATCCGCGACAATGACCCGGCCGCGGCGATTGCGCTCGGCCTCAGCTTGCTTGGCTTCGTGGCGCCGCTGTTCAGTGCGATCGCGCATTCGGCCAATGTGCTGGATTGCCTGATCTGGGCCTTCATCGCGCTGATGGTGCAGGTCGCCGTGTTCTATCTCGTCAAGGTGCCGGTGCCGAACCTGTCGGGGCGGATCGCAGCCGGCGAGCTTGCACCGGCGATCTGGCTCGGCCTGTCCTCGCTCGCCGCGGGGCTCTTGAACGCCGCCTGCATGATCTACTGACATGATAGCGAAGTGACATGGCCGCGACGCCTCCCACCAAGGAATTTGGCAAGCGCCGGCCGGCGCCCGTGTCGCCGGCACCGCGGGAGCCCGTGAAGCGCTCCGGCCATGTCGCGCTGCTGGTGATGGGTACGATCGCGGTCGGCACCACCGCCTACACGCTGATCCCGCGGCAGAATTGCGATCCCCCTCCTCCCGGGGCGTCAGTCCTCGGCGCGGTGGCGCCGGCACAGACGAGCACCCCATGCAGCAGCGGCTCGTCAGGCAGCAGCTCGCACTGGTCGTCGCGATCGAGCTTCTTCAGCAGCGACTCCTCGAGCCATTCCTCGTCGGGCACCTCGTCCGATTCAGGCTCCGGCGGCGTCACACGCGGTGGCTTCGGCTCGTTTGCGCATGGCATCTCCGGCGGCGGTTGAGGCGCGGTTTGTGAATTCAACGCCGCGCGCAGCTCTGCTTAAGTGAAAGTCTGCTTAGGTGACGTCGCGGAAGGAATCGACATGAAACGTTCGCGAAGGGTCGTGCTCACCTTGATGGGCACCGCCGCAGTCGGCGCGGTCTCGATGGGATTTGTGAAGCGCGAGCGGCCCTGCGGCCCCGGGCTCGAAGCCGTTCCCGGCATCGACGGCAGGCCCTATTGCCGGCCCACCTATGGCGGCTTCGGCGGCACGCCGCATCACATGCACGGACATGGTTATGCCGATCAAGGTCATGGCGGTCACGGTCATGGCGGTCACGGCGGCGGCTGACACATGCAACGCATCGTCTGTCCCGAACGCGACGACTGGCAGCAAACCGCCGAACAGTGTGGCTTCGCCTTCCACACCATCGACGGCGAGCGCTATTGGGACGAGCGCGCCTACTACGCCTTCACCCTCGACGAGATCGAGCGCGGGATCGAGACGCCGACCGGCGAGATCGACGCGATGTGCCAGGAGCTCGCTGGCCGCGTCATCGACGACGAGCGGCAATTGCGGCGTTTGAAGATTCCGGAAGCGTTCTGGAACTTGATCGCGGAGAGCTGGGAGCGCGACGACCGCAGCCTCTACGGCCGGCTCGATCTGAAATTCGACGGCGAGACGCCGGCAAAGCTGCTCGAATACAATGCGGATACGCCGACCTCGATCTTCGAGGCCGCGGCGTTTCAATGGACCTGGCTCGAGCAGGCGATCGAGCGGCGCATCATCCCGGCGCGCGCCGACCAGTTCAACTCCATCCACGAGCGGCTGATCGAAACATGGAAGACGATTGCCGCGAGCCGTCATCTGCATCTCACCGGCACCACCGGCAACGAGGAAGACGCCGGCACGCTCGCCTATCTCGAGGACACCGCGCGCCAGGCAGGATTGTCGACCACACTGCTCGACATCGAGGAGATCGGTTGGCGCGATGAGGCCGGTGGCTTCGTCGATCTCGACGACCGCGACATCGCGCTCGCCTTTAAGCTCTACCCCTGGGAATGGATGTTCCACGACGCCTTCGGCGCAAAGCTCGCGGACGTACCGACGCGCTGGATCGAACCGCCGTGGAAAGCCGTGCTCTCCAACAAGGGCATCCTGCCGCTGTTGTGGGAGATGTTTCCGAACCATCCGAACCTGCTGCCGGCGTTCTTCGAGGACGATCCTCGCGCCGCCGAGCTCGGAACCTCCTATGTACGCAAACCGCTGCTGTCGCGCGAAGGCGCCAATGTCACGCTGGTCTCGGCCGGCGTGCCGCTTGACGAACACACGGGCCCTTACGGCGCCGAAGGCTTCGTCCGCCAGGCGCTGTCGCCGCTGCCGAATTTTTCAGGCTTCTATCCGGTGGTGGGAAGCTGGCTCGTGAACCACGAGCCGTGTGGCCTGTCGATCCGCGAAGACGAGAGCCCGATCACCGGCAACAGCTCGCGGTTTCTGCCGCATGCGATTTTGTGAGGCGTGTCATTCCGGGGCACGACAAAGTCGCGAGCCCGGAATGACAAGAATAAAAATCACCTCGCTGCGGCGATCTTCAGCGGCTGCGGCATCAACCCTCCCATCGGGCGGCCGGAGCGCGCGGGATTAAGCTGGTAGAGGCCGCGACGATCGGCGACGGGACGGAAGGCATCCGTGATGCCGACGACAGATTCGGCGGCTCCTAACAGCAGCGTGCCGTCGGCCTCCAGGCCCCTTGCCATGCGCTCGAAGATCACGGCCTTGGTGTCCTGGTCGAAATAGATCAGCACGTTGCGGCAGAAGATGACGTCGAACGTGCCGAGTTGGGCGAAATCCTGCAACAGATTGAGTTGGCGGAACTGCACCATCGCGCGAACATCGGCATTGAGCTGCCAGATGTCGCCGGACTGCGTGAAGTATTTCATCAGGAGCTGGATTGGCAGGCCGCGCTGCACCTCGAACTGGCTGTAGACGCCGGCCTTGGACTTTTCCAGCACCTCCTGCGACAGGTCAGTAGCGACGATCTCGATACGCCAGCCGGCGAGAGCAGCGCCCATCTCCTTCAGGCACATCGCGATCGAATAAGGCTCCTGCCCGGTCGAGGAGGCCGCCGACCAGATGCGCAGCGACTTGCGCGCGGCGCGGGCCTGGATCAGGCCGGGCATGATCGTCTCGCGCAGATGATCGAACGGGATCTTGTCGCGGAAGAAGAAGGTCTCGTTGGTGGTCATGGCCTCGACCACGTCGGTCGCAAGCCGGCCGTCGCCGTTCCTGATCTTGAGAACCAGATCGGGAATGCCGGGCAAGCTCGCCTTGCGGGCCAGCGGCAGCAGCCGGCTTTCGACCAGATACTGCTTGTCGGCGGAGAGATCGAGACCGGAGCGTTCTTTCAGGAACCTGCGCAGATACTCATAGTCCGTAGGCGTCACGAGCGGTCTCCCGCAAACAGGCGATTGACCTTGGCGCCGATCTGGTTGAGCGGCAGGATTGCCGCGCAGATGCCGGCATTGGCAGCCGCACCCGGCATGCCCCAGACCACGCTCGTGGCTTCGTCCTGCGCGATCACGCTGCCGCCGGCGGCGACGATGTCCTTGCCGCCGCGCATACCGTCCGAGCCCATGCCGGTCAGGATCACGGAGAGGATGCTGCCGTGCCAGATGTCGATGGCGGACGTGAAGAGCGGATCGACTGCGGGCTTGCAGAAATTGACGGCGGGGCCGTCGTCGAGCGCGATCGCGGCGTCGGCGCCGTTGCGCACGACGCGCATGTGCTTGCCGCCCGGTGCGAGATAGATGCGACCGGGCTTCACCGGCTCGCCGTCGACCGCCTCGCTCGCCGGCTTGCGGCTCGAGCGCGCCAGATGCTCGGCGAGAATGGTGGTGAAGGTCGGCGGCATGTGCTGGGTGATCAGCACCGGGAAGCGATCGATCACCGGGCCGAGCTCGGTGACGAGTGCCATCAGCGCCTGCGGACCGCCGGTCGAGGAGCCGATCAGCAGCACCTTCGGTGCCTGGGTCGAGAACGGACGCGTGGTCACCGACAGCGAGGACGGGGCATGCACGGCCGGAGCCGCCGCGAGCGCGGCAGGCCGCGCGACGGGTCCGCGCGCCGCGGGAGCCGGGCTCGCGGGCGCCAGCGGCGGGCTCGCAACTGCAGCCTTCCTGCGCAGCCGCGCGCCGAGATGACGGATCTTCTGGATCAGGTCGTGGTGGAAGATGTCCGCGGCCGACGCCTCGCGCGTCGACTCAGGCTTCGGAATGTAGTCGGCTGCGCCGAGCGACAGCGCCTTGAAGCTGATCTCCGCGTTGCGGCGGGTCAGCGTCGAGGCCATGATGATGACGAGATCGCGCTTCTTCGCCAGCAGTTGCGGCAACGCCGAGATGCCATCGAGCTCGGGCATTTCGATGTCGAGCACGGCAACGTCGGGGTTGATGCGTTCGATCTGGTTGACCGCCTCGAGCCCGGTCCGCAGCGAGGCAGCGACTTCCATGTCGTGCTCGGCACCGATCCAGCGCGAGATCAGACCGCGAATGACGACGGAGTCGTCGACGATCATCACCCGCAGCGGCCCGGCTTCGCGCGACGGGCTCGTGGTCGAATTACCTGCGAACGCAACACTCATTACTCACCAACTCAGACTGAAACGGTTCAGTTGAAAACAAGCGCCGAAGGATCCGTACAGCCTCCGGGTGCTCGCTTAGATCAAGCCGACTTCCTGGAACTTCGCTGTCACGATGTCCTTGTCGAACGGCTTCATGATGTACTCGTTGGCGCCGGCATGCAGCGCGCGCGCGATATGCGCAACGTCGTTCTCGGTGGTGCAGAACACCACCTTGGGCTGGTCGCCGCCGGGCATGCGGCGCAGATGGCCGAGGAACTCATAGCCGTCCATGATCGGCATGTTCCAGTCGAGCAGCACTGCGTCGGGAAGTCCGCGCTTGCAGGCTTCCAGCGCCTTCTCACCGTCCTCGGCTTCGAGAATCTGGAAGTCGAGGCCCTCCAGGATCCGGCGCGCAACCTTGCGGATGACGCTGGAATCATCAACGACGAGACAAGTTCGCATGTGAACCTCTGCTTCCTGTCCCCTTTGCGGGGGACTTCCAATTGCAAGTCCGTCGGCGGCGGTGCCGCCGTATCAGGCCGCCATCATCTCGGGCGCGAGCTCGAGGACGCGATCGACGTCGAGGACGACCATGAGCTGGCCGTCGAGGCGGTGGACGCCGCCGGCGAGCTTGGCCATGCGGGGGTCGAGGT
>NZ_JBEPRN010000009.1:0-263347 GCF_040548375.1 Bradyrhizobium sp. F1.4.3 | reverse complement strand
TTCACCGACACCCCGCCGCACAGCCAACGATAGGCATCGTGGCTCTCGCACAGCCGCTCCAACGCCCGCGCGCTGCCGACGCCCTCGCTGGTGGCCGAGAGCCACAGCGCCAGCAAAAGCCGCGGCGAGGTCGCGGGGTGACCGGGGCGGTCGCCCCTGGCCTTGATCCGGTTCTCCAGTTCACTCAGATCAAGCTCTTCGACATAAGACCAGATCAGGCGCACCGGGTGGTCTTCCCCGATCAGGCTCTCGATATCCACCGCCCGCAACGCGATCTGGTCGCGCTGTGGCTCACGCAGCCGTGGCGCGCCGAGCGGCGCCGCGTCGGCTTCGGGCTTCGACTGCGCCGGCAGATCACCGAACAATTCATCGGCAGCCATCTTCGCCTCCCGCCAATCCATCATCGCCAGAGAATCACATTCCACCAGCATTCGGACAGATTTACCTGGCACGCTGCCAAAAAAATCACACGCTCTGAGGTGCGAGCTGTGCGGCGCGTAGCACCGCGCAGCGAGCCTCGAAGGGCGACGGCCCGACTGCATCCGTCGGAAGCATCTCGGCCGTTCATCCTTCGAGGCTCCCCACGCGACGCGTAGCGCCGCATGGTTCGCGCCTCAGGATGACGGATTGAATGGAGCACTTGCGCCGAGCCGCTACCCTCTCGCCCGACGGAATATTTCCGCGCTTGCCAATCAGGCCACCGCGGTTCAGAAAAAAGAGGCAAGAAGAAACGCGAGCGGAGACCTCTGTTTTGACCATCAAGGGCAAGGCCTACATTGCCGGGATTTTTGAACATCCGACCCGGCACGCGCCGGACAAATCCACCGCCCAGCTCCACGCCGAGGTCGCCAAGGGCGCGATCGAGGATGCAGGGCTCAGCAAGGACGATGTCGACGGCTATTTCTGCGCGGGCGATGCGCCCGGCGGCGCCTGGCCGATGGTCGATTATCTAGGGCTGAACACCAAAAAGCTCCGCCACGTCGATTCCACCGAGACCGGCGGCTGTTCCTACATCATCCATCTCGGCCATGCCGCCGAAGCGATTGCCGCGGGCAAATGCTCGATCGCGCTGATCACGCTGGCCGGCAAGCCGCGCACCGGCGCGATGCCGCCGCGCGCCGCCGGCGCGGAAGCCGATTTCGAGTCAGCCTACGGCGCGACCACGCACAATGCCTATGGCATGTGTGCCATGCGCCACATGCACGACTATGGCACCACCAGCGAGCAGCTTGCCTGGATCAAGGTCGCGGCCTCGCATCACGCGCAATACAATCCGCATGCGATGCTCAAGGACGTCGTCACCGTCGAGGACGTGCTGAATTCACCGATGATCTCCGATCCGCTGCATCGCATGGATTGCTGCGTCGTCTCCGACGGCGGCGGCGCGCTGATCGTGACCACGCCCGAGATCGCCAAGAGCCTGAAGAAGCCGCTGGTCAAGTTGATCGGTCATGGCGAGGCGATGAAGGGCCCGCGCGGCGGCAAGGATCTCGATCTCACTTACTCCGCCGGCATCTGGTCCGGCCCGCGTGCGTTCGAGGAAGCCGGCATCACGCCGAAGGACATCAAATATGCCTCGATCTACGACAGCTTCACCATCACGGTGCTGATGCAGCTCGAGGACCTCGGCTTCTGCAAGAAGGGCGAGGGCGGCAAGTTCGTTGCCGACGGAAATCTGATCTCGGGCGTCGGCAAGCTGCCGTTCAACACCGATGGCGGCGGCCTCTGCAGCAACCATCCCGTCAACCGCGGCGGCATGACCAAGATCATCGAGGCCGTCAGGCAGTTGCGCGGCGAGGCGCATCCGAAGGTGCAGGTTCCGAATTGCGATCTCGCCATCGCCCACGGCACCGGCGGCCTTTTGGGTGTTCGCCACGCCGCCTCGACGGCCATTCTGGAGCGCGTGTGATGAGTGAAGCAAAAAAGTATCCGGCACCGGTGACCAATCCGGAGACCGCCGTATTCTGGGATGCCGCGAAGCAGGGCAAGTTCATGATCAAGCGCTGCACCGCCTGCGGTGAAGCGCATTACTTCCCACGTGCGATCTGCCCGTTCTGCTACTCCGACAAGACGGTGTGGGAGGAAAGTTCGGGCGAGGCCACGATCTACACTTACAGCCTGATGCGGAAGTCGCCGACCGGTCCCTACGCGATCGGCTACGTCACGCTGAAGGAGGGGCCGTCGCTGCAAACCAATTTCATCGATTGCGATCTTGAGAAGCTCAAGATCGGCCAGAAGGTGAAGGTGGTGTTCAAGCCGACCGACGGCGCGCCATTGCCGTTCTTCACGCCAGTGTAGTTCTTACTTCCCTTCTCCCCTTGCGGGAGAAGGTGGTGCGAAGCGCCGGATGAGGGGTATCGCTCCACGGAGACAATGCTCGATGCGGAGGCAACCCCTCACCCAAATGAGTTTGCTGCACGGCTCTCGCAGCCCTCTCCCGCAAGGGGAGAGGGCACATTAACGGGCGCCGCTGCTCGCTGAGAAGGATGCCGGGAGGAAACGAACAAAATGTCCGCCAGATACGAAGAACTCAAAGGCCTGAAGAACCTCGGCCAGAAATACGCCTACAGCGATCGCGAGGTCATGCTCTATGCCTACGGCATCGGTCTCGGCGCCGATCCGATGGATGAGAACGAGCTCGCCTTCGTCAACGAGGGCACGCTGACGCCGCGGCCGCTCAAGGTGGTGCCGACCTTCGCCTCCGTCGCGGCGTGGGGCTCGGGGCCGGGTGAGATGAATCTCAACCGCGTCATGGTGGTCGATGGCGAGCGTGACATCACCTTTCACCAGCCGCTGCCGGTGGCCGCGCACATCACCGCTGACTCCTCCGTTGTCGAGGTCTACGACAAGGGCAAGGACAAGGGCGTGGTGATCAGCCACCAGACCGTGCTGAAGAACGAGAAGGGCGAGAAGCTTGCTACGCTGGTCGCCTCGCGTTTCGCCCGGGGCGATGGCGGCTTTGGCGGGCCGAACCTGACCCAGCCCGATCCGCACAAGATCCCGTCGCGCAGCCCCGACCGCACGATCGACATCGCCACGCGTCCGGATCAGGCGCTGGTCTATCGCCTCTGCGGCGACCGCAACCCGCTGCATAGCGATCCGGAGTTTGCCAAGAAGGCCGGCTTCCCGCGCCCGATCCTGCACGGCATGTGCACGTACGGCATCACCTGCCGCGGCGTGCTCCAGACCTATGCCGATTACGATGCAAGTGCATTCCGCCAGCACGTCGCGCGGTTTTCTTCGCCGGTCTATCCCGGCGAGACCGTGACCATGGACCTCTGGAAGGACGGCAATTTGATCTCGTTCGAAGCCAAGGTGAAGTCGCGCGGGGTGACCGTGATCAAGAACGGCAGGACGGTGCTGGGATAGGTCGGTCTCGTGCCCCGGACGCAGCGCAGCGCTTCTTCAGCGGTGCGCTGCTGAGCCGGGGCCCAGAAAGTGGCCGCGAAGAAGAATGGGTCCCGGCTCTGCGACGCAGCGTTTCAGGCTGCATCGCGTCCGGGACACGAAGAGAAGACAAAAACAGGGAGATGCCACCATGGGACTACTCGACGGCAAGGTTGCGCTGATCACCGGCGCGGGCGGGGGGCTTGGTGAGGCCTACGCAAAGCTGTTTGCGCGGGAAGGGGCGTCCGTCGTCGTCAACGACCTCGGCGGGCCCCGCGACGGCTCCGGCGCCGACAAGTCGATGGCGCAGCTTGTGGTGGACGCGATCAGGGCCGAGGGCGGCAAGGCGGTCGCCAACGGCGCCGACATCTCCACCATGGAGGGTGGCCAGTCGGTGTTCGACGACGCCATCAAGCACTTTGGCCGGGCCGATATCCTCGTCAACAATGCCGGCATTTTGCGCGACCAGACCTTCTCCAAGGCCTCGGAGTCCGACTGGGACAAGGTCATCAAGGTGCACCTGAAGGGTACCTTTTGTTGCACCATGCCGGTGTTTCGCTGGATGCGGGAAAACGGCGGCGGCGTTATCGTCAACACCTCCTCGACCTCCGGCCTGATCGGCAATTTCGGCCAGACCAATTACGGCGCGGCCAAGGGCGGCATCTGGGGCCTGTCCAATGTGCTGGCGATCGAGGGCCGCAAATACAACATCCGGATCTGGACGCTGGCCCCGGGCGCGCTGACCCGCATGACCGCAGACCTGCCCCGCTATAAGGAGAACCCCGGTGCGGCGCTGGGGCCGGACGGCATCGCGCCGGCCGTGCTATATATGGTCAGCGATTTGTCGGGCGACCAGACCGGCAAGGTGCTGGGTGTGTCCGGGCCCCGCGGCGTGCGCGAAATGCGGATGATGGAAATGGAAGGCTGGAAACCGCCGCATACGGGCTGGAAGGCCCAGGACATCGCTGATCACGCCAAGGAGATCTTCTTCTCCGAGGAGCAGATCAAGATGGGTGCGCGGCGGTTTTAGCCACGACAGATGATAGGACAGAGAGACCCGATGAAACTCACCGCCGACGCCAAGGGCACCTTCGCAATCGCGCCGACGCCGTTCCACGACGACGGCCGGATCGACGAGCGCTCGATCGACCGCCTGACCGATTTCTACGAGGAGGTTGGCTGCGACGGCGTCACGGTGCTGGGCATCCTCGGCGAGGCGCCGAAGCTTGACGCCGCCGAGGCCGAGCAGGTCGCTGTGCGCTTCGTCAAGCGCGCCAAGAAGATGCAGGTCATCGTCGGCGTCTCCGCGCCGGGCTTTGCCACCATGCGCTCGTTGGCGAAGGCTTCGATGGACGCGGGCGCGGCTGGCGTCATGATCGCGCCGCCGCCGTCGCTCCGTACCGACGACCAGATCGTCGGCTATTTCAAGCAGGCGGCCGAGGCCATCGGACCGGATGTGCCCTGGGTGCTCCAGGACTATCCGCTGACGCTCTCGGTGGTGTTCACCCCTGCCGTGATCCGCAAGATCGTCATGGACAATCCGAACTGCGTAATGCTGAAGCACGAGGATTGGCCGGGACTCGAAAAGATCTCGACGCTGCGCAGCTTCCAGAACGACGGCTCGCTGCGACCGCTCTCGATCCTCTGCGGCAATGGCGGCACGTTCCTCGATTTCGAGATGGAGCGTGGCGCGGACGGCGCCATGACCGGCTACGCCTTCCCCGAACTGCTGATCGACGTCGTGAACCTCTCGAAGGCCGGCAAGCGCGATGCCGCGCATGATCTGTTTGACGCGCATCTGCCGCTGATCCGCTACGAGCAGCAGCCGGGCGCGGGCCTTGCCGTGCGCAAATACGTGCTCCAGAAGCGCGGCATCATCGCCTCCAGCGCCCAGCGCAAGCCCGGCGCGACCATCACGCCGGCGGCGAAGGCCGAGGTCGACTATCTGCTGTCGCGCGTCGCCCGCTTCGACAAGCGCGCCAATCTCCAGCCGCAATCGAGCGCCGCAGGTTAGTTGCATGGTAGAGGCCGCCGCATCACGCCCCGCGTCCACGATCCTTCTGCTACGCGATGGCGCAAAG
The DNA here is from genome assembly GCF_040548375.1 of Bradyrhizobium sp. F1.4.3. NCBI lineage: Bacteria > Pseudomonadati > Pseudomonadota > Alphaproteobacteria > Hyphomicrobiales > Nitrobacteraceae > Bradyrhizobium > Bradyrhizobium sp. F1.4.3. The sequence continues at coordinate 257,879 of NZ_JBEPRN010000009.1, read as the reverse complement.
GAGATCGAGGTCTTCATGATGGTTCGCCATCATCAGATCGAGTTCAATTCGGGCGCGCTGGTGTTTCCCGGCGGCAGCGTCGATGCGGGCGACAACGAGATTGTCGCCCGCATCGACCTGTATTCGGGCGGCGAGGGGCTGAGCGAGGCGGACCGCGGTTTTCGTATCGCCGCGATCCGCGAGACCTTTGAGGAAAGCGGCATCCTGCTGGCGCGCTCGAAAGGTTCGAGCACGCCGATCGATGCCAAGCGCGCCGGCGAGATCGCGGACAAGCATCGCGTCGCGCTCAACGAGCACAAGATCAGCTTCCTCAGCGTCCTCGCCGACAACGGTCTCGAGCTCGCGCTCGACACGCTCGTGCCTTACGCGCACTGGATCACGCCGGAGGGCATGCCCAAACGTTTCGACACCTGGTTCTTCCTCGCCGCAGCGCCGCCCGATCAGCTCGGCGCCCATGACGGCAGGGAGTCGACCGACTCGATCTGGGTGTCGGCGCGCGAAGCGGTGGAGGGCGGTGAGAGCGGCCGGTTCAAGCTGCCGTTCCCGACCACGCGCAACCTGATCCGTCTGGCGAAGCAGGGTAGGGTGGACGCCGCGCTCGACCACGCCCGCAGCATGTCGATCGTGACGGTGATGCCGATCATGACCAAGACAGAAAGCGGCCGCCAGCTCCGCATTCCCCGCGAAGCCGGCTATGACGGCGAGGTGTTCGAGGTCGGCGCCGTCGGATAGCACACTTCGACACACGACGAACTATTGTGCTCGTGGCCGCTGTATGTTCCGTCCCCTGAAAGCAGGACGGGACGCGCCATGGACAACCGGCAGGACACCAACATCGCCGTGGATCTGGCGCTGCTGGTCGCGCTCGCAACGCTCTGGGGCGGCTCCTACACCTTCATCAAGCTCGGCGTCGCCACCATCCCGCCGATCACGCTGATCGCGGCGCGTACCACGATCGCGGGCCTCTTGCTGCTGATCGTCATGCAGGCGCGCGGCGTCAAAATGCCGACGGATGCCGCGACCTGGCAACGCTTCGCGTTCCAGGCCGTGCTCAACAGCGTGATTCCCTGGACGCTGATCGCCTGGGGTGAGCGCCATGTCGATGCCGCGCTCGCCACCATCCTCAACTCGGCCGGACCGATCTTCACCTTCCTGCTCACGGCGGTCGTCACTCGCCACGAGGCGACGACACCACGAAAGCTGATCGGCGTGGTCGCCGGCATGGTCGGCATCCTGCTGATCGTCGGCGTCGATGCGTTCCATGACATCGGCAGCGGGCTCGTCGCGGAGGCCGCGATCGTCGCCGCCACCATCTGCTACGCCTGCGCCGCGATCTTCGGCCGGAGTTTTAAAGGCCTCGATCCGATGGCACCCGCCGCCGGCTCGCTGCTTGCGGGCGCCGCGGTCCTGGTCCCGGCCTCGCTCGTGTTCGAACAGCCCTGGACGCTGTCGCCCTCGCTGAGTTCCGTTCTGGCGCTGCTCGCGCTGGCCGTGTTCTCGACCGCGGCGGCGTTTGCGATCTATTTCCGCCTGATCCAGACGCTCGGCTCGGTCGGCACCACCGCGCAGGCCTATCTGCGCGTGCCGATCGGGGTCGCCATCAGCGTCGTCTTCCTCGGCGAGACCCTGAGCCGGACCGCCTGGATCGGCTTGGCCTGCGTGGTCATCGGCGTTGCCGCCATGACGATCCCGGCCCGGCGCCCGGCGAGCGTCAAAACGTCCTGATCTCAAGGGCTAATCCGGGACCGACCGGCAATTTTAAGGATATTCCGCGGCCGGAGGCATGTTCCCCCGGGGCCGCAACGTCGTATATTGGGCTCCCAGTAGCCCGGTCCGCAAAACACACCAATGTCAGCCGAATTGACGCCGACCCCTGAGAAAAAGCGAACATTTTCGCTCTCCATCGGCCAGTTGACGTTCGGCAGCTTCCTGCTGGTGCTGGCGGTGATCATCGTCACCTCGACCGCGAGCGTGATCGCGATCCGGCACATCGACACGACCTTCGCCGAGTTGCAGCGGCTCCAGAGCGTCGGCGACCTGGCCGAGGACATCGACCGGCGCATGAACGAGCTGCGCCTTGCCGCGCGCGACTTCGTCACTGATCCCGGCGCCGGCATCCAGTTCAAGCAGGTAGGCGAGGCGGCCTCGACGCTCAGCGACATCCTGAAGAAGACCCGCATCGAGCTCGCGCCCGAGCAGCAGGACATGATCGACGGGGTCACCGAGCGGCTTGCGACCTATCGCAGTGGTCTGGAGCGGATCTCGACCCTGATCGACCGGCGCGCGCAGCTGCTCGCTGGGCTGCCGCCGCTGCGCGACCAGTTCGACGCCGCCGTCGCTGGTGCTGCGGACCGCCAACTCGCCGCCCGCCTGTCGGAGGCGCAGAGCCGGATCGCACTCGGGCTGCTCGCGCGCAACCCGTCCGCGGCCGAGCAGGCCGCGCAGGGCATGCGGACGATGGACATCGCCGATGCCAAGCTGAAGTCGGCCGTGAACAGTTACGCCGATGCCATCATCGCGGTCGCCGTCCGCGAGCGGCAGATCGCCGATATCGACCGCGAGGTGCTGGGAACCGAGGGTCGGCTGATCGGGCGTGTCACCGAATTGCTGCGCGAGGTCAGCGCGCGGCGCGGCCACGTGCTGTCGCGCGACTTCGCCCGTACGCTGACCGAGGCGCGGTGGCAAAGCATCGTGCTCGGCACCATCGGCGTGCTGATCGGCATGGCCGCGGCATGGTTCGTGGTGCGGCGGACGGTGCGTCCGCTGGCCCAGATCGCGCGATCCATTCGCGCGCTTGCAGCCGGCGAGAAGAATGCCTCGATCCCGTCGGCCGACCTCGACAACGAGATCGGCGACATCGCGCGCGCCGCCGAGGTGTTTCGCCGCGCGCTGGAGGAGGCCGACACGGCGCGCGAGGCGGCGGTGCGCGCGCTCACTGAGCAGCGGCTGGCCGAGGAAGGCTATCGCAAGCTGTTCGAGGGCTCGGTCGACGGCATCTATGTGACGACGCCGGCCGGCGACCTCCTCAACGCCAATCCGGCGCTGGCGCGGATGATGGGCTATGACAGCCCGCAGCACCTGATCGACAGCATCAACGACATCGCCCACACCATCTACGTCCATTCCGAGGCGCGCGAGGAGTACCAACGGCTGATGCACCGCGATGGCATGGTGCGCGAGTTCGAGTACCAGGTGCGCCAGCGCAGCGGCGACATCCTCTGGCTCTCCGACAGCGCGACGGGCGTGCGGGACGAGCAGGGCAAGATCGTCCGCTACGAGGGCACGCTGCGCGACATCACCGACCAGAAGCGGGCGGAAGACGCCATCGCCGAAGGCCGGCGCCTGCTTCAGCAGGTCATCGACACCGTGCCCGCCGTCATCAACGTCAAGGACCGCGACCTGCGCTATGTGCTGATGAACCGTTACATGGCCGGCATCTTCGGCATCGAGCCCGGTGACGCGCTCGGCCGCACCACCGCGGACCTGATGTCGCGCTACGGTGCGGCCAAGACCGACGAGCACGACAAGCGCGTGGTCCAGTTCCGCAAGGGCCTCGGTTTCTACGAGGAGGAGTACAAGGACTCCTCCGGCAACATGCGGCAATGGCTTGTCAACAAGCTGCCGCTGCTCGATGCCGAGGGCGAGATCGAGCGGATCGTCACCGTGGCGCTCGACATCGGCGAGCGCAAGCGCGGCGAGCAGGAGATGCGGAAGGCGAAGGACGCCGCCGAGACCGCGCTGCGCAATCTGCGCGAGACCCAGGCCTCGCTGATCGAGGCAGAAAAGCTCGCGGCACTCGGGCGCCTGGTCGCCGGCGTCGCGCACGAGGTCAACAATCCCGTCGGCATCAGCCTCACGGTCGCCTCTGCGCTGGAACGCAAGACCGCGATGTTCACCGCCGAGGTCGAGCGCGGCGAGCTTCGCCGCTCCACGCTCAACGACTACCTCCACACCAGCCGCGACGCGTCCTCGCAGCTTGTCTCCAATCTCAACCGTGCGGCCGAGCTGATCCAGTCGTTCAAGCAGGTCGCCGCCGATCGCAACTATTCGGACCAGCGCACCTTCGACCTCGCCGATCTTACCGAGCAGGTGGTGATGAGCCTGCGGCCGGGCCTGCGCAAGCAGAACCTGACGCTCAATGTCGATTGCCAGCCCAATCTGACCATGAACAGCTATCCCGGCCCGTACGGTCAGGTGCTGACCAATCTGTTCCTCAATTCCGTTGCACATGCTTTCCCGGACGGCCGGCCGGGGATCATCGACATCCAGGTACGCGAGTCGGGCAAGGACAATGTCGAGATCATCGTTGCCGACAATGGCTGCGGCATGAGCCTCGACGTCCGCCGCCGCGCGTTCGATCCGTTCTTCACGACGCGGCGCGACCAGGGCGGCACCGGCCTCGGGTTGCACATCGTCTACAGCATCGTCACCAACCGGCTCGGCGGGCGGCTCGATCTCGATTCCGCGCCAGGCGGTGGCACGCGTATCCAGATGATTCTGCCGCGCGTCGCGCCGCTCGAACAGGCTGCGGAATAGCTCGCGCTCAATCGACGTCTGCGAGCTTGTGGAGAGTGGCGCCAAAGATCTGGCTGGCCTTGCCGACCAGAGCTGTGCCCGTCATGTCCGCGCGCGTAGCCGTGAAAGTGCCGCTGACACCGATGCCGACTGCCGCGGGACCGCCGAACAGGGGATTGTCGTCGCCTCGCGGGGAGGTATGCCGCTGCACCAGCACCTCGCCCTTGAAGGTGTTGTCCTTCACCGTGTAGCTGCCGGTGTAATAGAGATAGGCGTCGCCGCCAAGGATCTTGCCGTCGCGGAAAAGAATCACGCCGCTGCCCTTGCCGACTCGACCATCGAGCAGGGTTACGTGAATCGAATAGAGGCCGTTCTTCATAACGTCCCGTAGGCCGGCCGCCGTCGCCCAGCGGCGTAACCGGTGAAGCTTTTATGCCAAAGCGCAATCCCTCGCGCAACGCGGCAGTTTGCCGGCCGGCAGGCCGCCCCAATCACACGAACCGTAATTGTCCCGTCTTGTCTGTGACACGGATATGACGGTCTCATCGTGGGGCGAGGCCGGTCATTGCGAATCAGAGTTGGCCCGCGAAATGCATAACCATTGTTGCACTGGCCGCGGGGTGCTGGAGCAAGACGAACGTGACCAACTGGATCGATTCCGGCGGCGATGAGCCGCATCTGTACAGTGTGCGTCCCACGAATTGCGAAGCAGAACGACGGCGAGTTGGCCGCGCGACACGCAGGCGAAGCATGGCGAGGCTCGGCGGTGCCTTGCTCCTGATTGCGCTTGCTGCTCCCTTCGGGTACGCGCGCGACCGTGGCCAGTTCGTCAACACCAGTGCCGAGCTGAAGGCCTGGTTCGACGGTCTGCGCAGCGGCAAGGGGCCATGCTGCTCCGATGCCGACGGTTCGGCAATCTCGGACTCCGACTGGGAGAGCAAGGACGGGCACTATCGTGTCCGCGTCCCGCGCCTTGGCTATGTGATCGAGGGCCAGCAGCAGGAGCTCGTCTGGGTGGACGTGCCCGAGGAGGCCGTGATCTCGGAGCCGAACCGGGTCGGACGGACCATGGTCTGGCCGATCTACGGCTACATGGGCGTCACCATCCGATGCTTTATGCCCGGTAGCATGACCTAACCCCGGCGCTAGCTCGTCCGGTCTTGCTGACGATCGATGCGGCCGTGCCGCGTCAGGTGTATTTCTTGTCGCGCTCGAGCAGCTCGATCGAGATCCCTTCGGGACCGCGGATGAAGCAGATGCGGACGCCGGGCCGGATCGTGGTCGGCTCGCGCGTGAAGGTCACGCCCTTGGCCTTGATCTCGGCTGCGACGGCGTCGATATCTTTCACCGTGAGACCGAAATGGTCGAGGCCTTGATGCGGGTGCGGCGGTGGCGGGCTGACGGCGTTGTCACCCTCCAGCGGCGCGATGAAGATTTTTGCGCCGCCAAGGTTCACGTCGATTCGCCCCGGTGCGCGCGCGATCTCGCCCCCGAGGATATCCCGCAGCCAGGCCGCAGTGGCCTCCGGATCGGGGCTGCGCAGATGGACGTGATCCCAAGTGACGACTGGCATTTCATTTCCTCCCGACGGGTCTTCGCGATGTTGCGGCGCATGTTAGCGATCCGGGCCGGTGATCGCCACCGTGCGTCTTACCCGCGATTCGCGCGCTCGCGGGAACCTTAGTTCCTCCTGCGGATTGAAAAAGGACGCGAATGAGAGTTCGGTCGCAGAATGGCCGCATCGGGCCCTTATGATGAGGCAACATGCCGGAAAGCGCCCGGGCCGGCATTCGGTGATGCACCCATGAACGCAGGGTTTGGCCGGATCGGAATGGGAAGCGTCGTCGGGACCGGCGAGGGTCTGTCACGGTCTGGGGCCGTGACAAGCGTCTGGGTCAAGCGGGGCATGCTATGGCTGCTCGCCGCGATCATCATCGGCAGCGCCATCTGGCTGCTGATGCCCCCCTCCGAAGGCAATGTTGCGCAAACCGAGCCAGTGAAGTTGGCACTGGCAACTGTCGATCCGGCTCCGGCGGCAACGGCCGCAGAGACTTCGGCAGCGGAGGCCGCGGGGCTCGACCGGCTTAAGATTTCTTCGCAGACTTGGCGCCGCGGCGGGCTCGGCTCGAAGGCGCTGGTAACCTTCACCGTGCGAAATGACAATGACTATGCCGTAAAGGATGTCGAGATCGTCTGCGCCTTTACGCGACGTGACGGCAGCCATCTGACCGACCGCAGCCGCGTGCTGGCCGATACGGTAAGCATGAAGAGCCGCAAGACCTTTGCGCGCGTGCCTGTCGGCTTCATCAACGTTAATGCTGATCAGGCAAAATGCTCGCTGGTGACGGCGCGGCGTGCGTAAAGCGCGGCGCATTCCGCTAGCTAGCGGAAAAGTGACTGTCCTCCCCCTTGGTCAAAAAACTTAGCGTTGCCATTTGAACCGAACGGCTGGGCGTAGGAACCAATTAAAGGACCGCTTGTTAGGGCGGATAGCCCACGCGGGGACGCGGGGGGCGGAGTGCGGCCAATGCCCATCTTTCGCTATTTCATGTTTGTCGGCGGAGCGCTGCTCGCACTGTTGTTCGCGGCGGATTTTGTTTGGCCGGCGCCGCCGGTTGCGGACGCCGTTGCGACCGCAAGCTATGACCAGCCGCTGATCCGGATACGGTCCGACCGCCATCTGCCCGATCGTGTTGTGCTTGACACCAGCCAGCCGACGATCGCTGCCCCCGTGGTGAAGACCGCGGCTGTCGCGGCCCCGCAGCCGCCGGCGCAGGCGGATGCGTTGGCCGTGATGTCGGCTAAGGCGCGGGTGCGTGAGACCTTTGCCCAGTTCACGCCGGCGTCACCGAAGGCCGATGCAGCCTCAGCGAGGGCTCCCACTCAGCCCAAGCGCAAGGTCGCCAGGGCGCGTCCGGCGCTGCCGCGCGGCCAGCCGATGATGCTGGTGGCACAGCAGCCGCATTTCGGTCTGTTCAACACGACCTGGTAAAACGCCTTTGACCCGCCTCGATAGGGCGGGTAGGGCTTTTTATTGTCCGACCTCTCTGCTAATCCCAATGCATCCGAACGCCACCCGGCGTGCTGGCTCTCCAGCAACGGTCCGGCGCGTCTCGGTTGTGACCCACTACCCCCGGGTCAGGGCGCTCGTAGCTCAGTTGGATAGAGCATCGGATTTCGATTCCGAGGGCCGGAGGTTCGAATCCTTCCGAGCGCGCCATTTGCGTACAAAACTGCGAACGTCGGGGTTCGCGTTTGAATATCCGGTGGTATCGGCGGCAGCCTAGCAGACGTTGGCCGTCTGCCGAGCGTTGCAGAACACGCCCCCCCCAAATCGAAAATGGGTCGCGGAGTGATTTGGTTCCGCATCTTGAGGAACCGAAAGCCGGTGCCGGTGCTGCGGCCAAAAACGGGTTGAGAACGACAGGGCTGGATCTCCGGAAACGCAGGGTTCCAAGACTCCCGCAGAACGCAACCATCCGCCTACGCAGGCGCTTTGAAGCAGAAACGGGTCTCGCAAGGTGATCTGTCAGATTCGTGTGTCCCGAAAGCAGCACTCAGACACAAAACTTCATTGGCATTGCTTGTCGCCACAATCGCGGCAATCTCTGACCCGAGTGTTGATGAAATGATTTGCGATCTCAAATTGTACTAACTTTTGCGCTTTTTGCGCCGTGCGGGCGCAACCGCTCTTTCAATTTGTCGTCGTTAGCGACCGACATTTCTGGGGGGAGGAGCTTTCGCGATGGCTGGCGTTGCTGGTTGGGTTCTTCCATGCTTTCACTTGGCCAGTTGTGAGAACGAGGCGCCCGCAAACGGGTATTTTCGAATATTGCAATCCGCGATTGCGGTCCTCCGGAAGCAAGATCGGCGGACAGCGTCGGCCAATCGGGCTAGATCAAGTCGCTTTCACGTCACGGCGCTGGCGTTGCTCGCGTCGGGTGCCCTGATCGATGCGGCCGCAGCTCAATCCTGCACCGTAGCTCCCGGTTCCACCGTCACACTCACCAGTGGGACTTGCGCGATCGATCCGAATACGACTCTCATTGGCACGCCGGCGGTTCACGCCAGCACGACCGCCGCAATCACCACCAACAACGTCAACATCAATCTCTTCAACGGCGGCAGCGTCGGCGGCTTGGCCGACACGAACGGCACGATCATTTTCAGTTCCGGTTCTAGCATCAATGGCAACTGGAGCACTGCGGCGTGGGCGCAGAGCGGCGGCCAGATCGTCTTTCAGTCGGGGTCAGCCATCAATCCAGCGTTCAGTAGCGGCGGAACCGCGCTGCTGGCGGATGGCGCGGGTAGCCAGATCAGCGCGACGGGTCTCGGGGTGCATATCAACGGCGTCGGTAACATCGTGGCCGGGAGGGCCACGAATGGCGCCACCATCGATCTGTTAAATAGTTCAATCAGCTATGCCGCCGTTGGCCCTGGCGGCAATACGGGTCTTTGGGCGACCGGCTCCGGCAGCCAGGTTACGTCCACCGATACGACGATCTTGATGCCCGGCGGCGGCGGCAATGATGTCGGCGCGAAGGCGGGCGGAGGCGGTGCGGTCACGCTCATCAGAGGAAGTGTTGCCGTTAAAGGCAATGGCGGCGGCGAGATCGGGCTGCAAGCGAGCGGTGTCGGGAGCACGATCACGGCAACAGACGGTACTGTCTCGGTGTCGAGCAGCGGCGGCGCCGGCGCGCAGGCAGACAGCGCGGGACGAGTGGTGCTCACGAACACAACGGTCAACACGTCGGGCGCCTCGACGCCCGGTTTGCTGGCGATGGGAACGAACTCATCAATCGCCGCCATTGGCGTCGATGTCACCACGTCTGGTTCGACCGCCCACGCCGCGGCGGTGACAGGCGGCGGCACGCTGGACATGACCGGAAATTTGACCGCCAACGGCGCCGGTTCAAATGCCCTCAATGCAAGCGGCGGCACCGCGTCACTCTCTGTAACGATCTTGACCAGTCCGAACGGTGCGTCGATCGCTGCCCCCGGCGGCACCAGCGATGTGACCTTGACCGGCTCGGAAGCAGTTGCGAACAACGGCCAATGGCTTAACGTCAGTGGCGGTGCCACGCTTAATCTCGTCTCGGACGGCTCGATCTTGCGGGGCGTTGCGCTGACAGATTCCGGCAGCACGTCTAACGTCACTCTGAGAAATGGTTCGCAATGGACGATGACCGGCAACTCGAACGTCACCAATCTGACCAACGCTTCGAGCATGATCCAGTTCACGCCACCTGTCGGAGATCCCACGCTGCTGTCGAGTTACAAGACGCTCACGGCGGTGAATTACACCGGCCGGAGCGGCACGCTCGGGCTCAACACGTTTCTCGGGACCGATGGATCGCCGTCGGACAGGCTCGTCATCGACAGCGGCACCGCGACCGGCAACTCCTTCCTGAGCATCAGGAACACCACAGGCGCTGGTGCGCTCACGACTGGCAACGGCATCCTGGTGGTCGATGCGATCAATGGCGCGACCACTGCATCTGGCGCGTTCAGTCTATCCCGGCCGGTGCTGGCGGGCCCCTACCAATATACGCTGTTCCAATCGAGCCTCGATTCCAGCAATCCTCAGGCCTGGTATCTGCGCTCCACCCTCGATTGCGTCGCTCATCCTAACCTGCGCGCTTGCGGGGGCGGTGGAGGCGGCGGTGGAGGTGGAGGCGGTGGAGGTGGTGGTGGTGGCGGCGACATCCCCGACTTCAGGGAGGAGACGTCGCTCTATGCCGCGATCCCGTCGATGGCGCTTTTGTATGGGCGCAATCTGCTCGACACGTTGCACGAACGTATGGGCGAGGAGGAGGACGAGCGCTTCCGCGCCAATCCCGAAAACGCAAAGGTCGGTTGGGGCCGCATCCTCGGCGTCAACGGCGTGCAGCAAGGCGACAGTCTTGGCGTGCTCGGCGGATCGGCCGGTCCGCACTTTTCCTACAGCTTCCTGGCGCTGCAGGCCGGCATGGATGTCTATCGACACGATCGTCCCGACGGTTCGCGAGACCAGGCCGGCGCCTATTTCGCTGTCGGCGGTGCGCGAGGACGGGTCGCTCATTTCGATGGCGAGATAGGCGACAGCAACTTCGCCGCCTATACGCTCGGCGGCTACTGGACTCATTTCGGGCCGACCGGCTGGTATGTCGACTCGGTCCTGCAAGGCACATTCTACGATATCAGCAGCTCCGGAGATAACGGCATCCCGGCGCTCAAGACGGGGGCTCAAGGTGGTGCTGCTTCGGTGGAGGGCGGATACCCGTTCAAGTTCGCCGGCGGATACTTCATCGAACCGCAGGCGCAACTGGTCTATCAGAACATCCACATCAACGACGCCAGCGATGTCGCGGCCCAAATCCGCTTTGCCGATGCGACTTCGCTCGCTGCGCGGGTCGGCGCCCGGTTTGGCCGGACATGGGCGATCGACGACAGTGCGCGCACGATCACCGCGTGGATACGTCCAAACCTCTGGAACGAATTTCTCGGCAACCCCACCACCCTGTTCTCCTCGGAGACCGGCTTCGTTCCGTTCCAGGCCGATCTTGGCGGGCTGTGGGGAGAAATCAATGCCGGCGTCAGCGGCCAGGTCACATCGACAACCACGCTCTATGCGAATGCCTCCTACCAGAGCCGGTTCGACGGCGGCGGCTTCGCCTACAATGGAAAGGTGGGACTTCGGGTCAACTGGTAGGCAATATCTCAAGAACCATATCGTCTCCGTGCGGTCTCCCGTAGAGACAGGTTCGGTCCAACACCACCTCGCGGCCTACCGGCAAGGCAGCCCCATCGGTCCGGAGCGACTTGCAGGCTGCGGTGCTATACCCTGCGTTCCCAGGGGGGCAGATCGGCGCAAGCAAGGCGATCGCCTTGCTGTTGCAGCGAGCCAGCCTTGGCCTGCCGCATGGCGACGCGTCGGACCAATCCCGGGAAACCACAGCGCAATCTGCGCCGGAGAGGAAAGGGGCGAGGGTAATGAAGGAATTCCTGAAATCCACCATGATCGGAGGTGCGCTATTTCTTCTGCCTGTTGCGCTTCTCCTGGCTCTCCTCAGTCACGCGATGCGTATCGCGGTAAAAGCAGCACTTCCCGTTTCGCAGGCCCTTCATTTCGACCAGATAGGTAAGATTGCGGGCGTTGGAATTGTCACAGTCCTGGCAGTTGTCCTGCTGATCCTGGTTTCGTTTGTCGCTGGTGTACTCGCGCGGACAAAGACCGGCTCTCGCATCAGCGCGTGGGTTGAAAAGTCGGTTCTTGGCAGTCTCCCACAGTATCAGATGGTGAAGAGCATGGCTCAAGGCCTGGCGCAGGCCGAAGGCGCGAGCGATGAGTTCAAGCCGGTACTGGTGAGCACCGAGGGCGGTTGGCAAATCGGATATCTTCTGGAGGCCCTTGAAGGCGACTGGGTGGCGGTCTTCCTGCCGCAGGCTCCCACGCCGCTCGCCGGCAACGTCAGGTATTACCGCAGCGATCGCATCCGGCCCCTCGGCATTTCCATGCTGCAGGCCAGGGCGATCGTGACGAATATCGGGATTGGGTCGGCGGCCGTGCTCAAAGGAGAAAATCTGAGCCAATCGACTTGATTGCTACGGTTAAAAATTGGCTCTCCACGTCGGTCTAATCGTCGGGCCCCCTCGTGTGCGTCACCGGACCTACAGTGTAGACTGGCGCAGATTTCAACCGGGCGAACCTACGCTGAAACTCGCGAGGAGCGGTCGAGCGCGTGTACGGTGGCAATGGCCTCATCCCACGCTCATCGAGATCGAGCCACCTGTTGTACCGTTGTGCGCCGTGATCAGGGATGGGCGGGAGCAGAAGTCTTTTCCAATTCGCGGAGAATACGGGCGAGATCAGGATCGTCCGGCAAAATCCTGGCCAACTGCTGCCCGTATTTGAGCGCGTTCGCCGTATCGCCTGTCTCGCGATTGAAGCTCACCAAAGCAGAGAGGGTATCGCGATCCGCGGGATGGCGTTCGGCATTCTGCTCGAGCTGCCTGATCGCATCAGGTATACGACCCATCGAATGGAGCGCGATTGCGTAGACGTATGCATATCGTGCCTGGCCGGGCTGCAGATCCTTTGCGCGCTGAAGTTCTTGCAAGGCTTCCTGGGGGTGCTTTGAACGGACCAGCGCCAGCCCGAGTGCGTGATGAAGCGCTGCATTGTCCGGATCGGACCGCAACGACTGGTGCAAGACGGCTTCGGCTCGATCATCTTGTCTCTGCCGCGCATATAAATCAGCGAGATTGACTGCCGCAGGCGCATAGCGGTTATCGAGGCGAAGAGCGGCGAGATATTCTGTTTCGGCGTTGGCCATCTGGCCCTGACGCGCAAAAAAACTCCCGAGAGACGTGCGTCCTTCGGGGCGGTCGGCGTTCAAACGCTGAGCGTCGATATATTCCTGCGCGGCCTTTTCAAAGCTGGCGCGATGCTCTGCCGGCTGAAGCGCGGCTGGCAACCCTGCCAGAAGAGACGCGGCACGGACTCGCACCCCAGCCACAGGATCTGCGAGTGCTGCGGCCGCGATAGACCATAGACGTTGCACTGGAACGCCGTCCAGCATGTCGAGTGCGCCAATGCGCACCATCGGATCCGGATCGCTCAAGGCATCGCGCGCGATCTTGATTGCGTCGGGAGACAAGTAAGCGTTCAGTTCGGCAGTGGCACCAGCGCGCGCGAATCCGGGATTCTGCGTGTTGCTGGCGATACCGGCTAAGGCAGCCCCCGCGTCAGGCTGGCCAGCCCACGCCGCATGGAAGGCCTCACCGTAGGCTTGAAAGCCCTTCCGTTCGGGGCCGTGCCAGCGCTCGATAGCGGCGGCGGCCCATTCCGCCGACTGATCCTTATGGCAGGCGTTGCACGTATTCGGCGTGTCAAGCTGAACAGAAAGATCAGGACGTGGCACGCGAAAGCTGTGATCATGCCGTGAATCCACGACCATGTAGGTTTGGACGGGCATATGACATGAGGCGCAGGTTAGCGGAGGATTTGCGCCAGCATGTTGATGGTGGGAAGCCACGGCAAACTTGTCGGGTGCGTGGCATTGCAGGCAGACGTTGTCTCCAGAAGCTCGCGTTTTGCCGCTATGCGGATCGTGACAATCGCTGCATGTCACGCCTGCTGCAAACATTTTGCTCTGCTTGAACGAACCGTAGTTGTAGACCTCGTCCCGCATTTGCCCATCGGCAAAATAGAGGCCTCTGGACAAGGGCGAAACAGCATGTGTCTCCGATAGCCAGCGGCCCGGAATCCAGCCTTCGGATATCTGCCCGCGCCTTGCGTGGCAGAGACCGCACGTTTCGACTTCCTTGCGCAAAGTCACGGGCGGCGAAGATCGTGATGCCGTCGCGTCGCCTTCTCCACGCGACCACGATGCATTCAATCGCTCCGTAAAGCGGACCAGCAGCCCCCTTGTTTCGTCGTCTGTCTTGCCAAACGGCCAGATGCGCTTTCTTGCCGTCGCCCAAGCAACATGGCTGGAGCCTTGGCCATGACAGGTCTCGCAACCAACGCTGATCTCGGCCCTTGTGGTGTTGAAATGGTCCGTCGAGGGATCGTAATTCTTGCGTACTCCGGTGGAGTGGCATTCACTGCACATGAAATTCCAGTTCTGGTTCAACCGGGTCCAGTGAAGTGCGTCGGCGTGGTCAATCTTTTCGTTGGGGTAGAGGGAAAACCACCGCTGTCCTCCGTTTTCCTTGGGACGGGCATCCCAGGCGATCGTCAATGCCTGCAAGCGGCCATCGGGAAACTCGATCAGATATTGCTGAAGTGGATCGAGGCCGAAGGTGTACTTGATCTCATATTCGGCGAGTTTGCCATCGGGACCATCCGTCTCGACGAAGAATTTGCTGCCCTTGCGAAAGAAGCGGCTGCGCAATCCAAAATAATCAAAGCTGGCATTGTTGAAATCGCCAAGCACGGTGGCGTCGGTCGCATGATCCATCGCATGCTTGTGTTGTGACTGTCGCCAGAGGTCAGCCTCGACGCGATGGCAACCGGCGCAAGTCTCGCTGCCGACGAATTTTGCCGTTTCAGGCGATTCCGCGAGCGCAGCCTGCTTGAACTGCAAGCCTGTTCCGTTGCCGAGGGTGAGCCAAGCGACGAGGCCGCAGCCAATCAGCAGGAGCACCGCCGCGGTGGCAATTGCGCGACCGCGATTTGCGGGCGGCAGGCCGTTCGAAGTGCCCTGATGCTGATTGCGGCTCTTGTGCCTTGGGCGCCTATTCGATCGACTTGAGCTCGACTTCGGTAGTGCCAAACCTGTTCCCTCAAGCCTGCATTCGCCTGCAGCAACTTCGACTGCTGCTCCAATCGTCGATTGGCATCAATTCGAATAACGAAAACGTCACAAAGTGCAAGGACGGGTGGACGTCAACGCGCCGGCGCTCCGATCCCATTATTCGGAGGCGATCAATTGGGCTTTGCTCAGCCCGGCCATCATGGCGCCGACGATTTGATCCGTTGCCCCATGGCGGCGCATGAAGCCCTCGGGGTCGCCAGCTACGGGTTGGTAGCGTGACATTTTTTCCAACGCCTGTCGTACAGCGTCGCGATTACCAAGCTCCCCGTTCGCCACGGCAAGCAGGAACTGGCTGAACCCGGGATCGCCCAGCGCGGATCGTTCGGCGACCGCGAGCATTTGCTCGTAGTTGCCCTTCAAACAAAGCTCGATCGCGATGAGATGAAAATACCAGCTGGGAGGATTCAAGCTGCGCGCGATGGCGCGTTTGAGCATCGGAATCCCCTCCTCGAAATTCCCACGCACGGCAAGCCGCCAGCCGAGTTGGGCGAGGACTTCGGGATCATTCGGGTTGAGAGCCGCCGCCTGACGGGTGATGCGCTCGCTCTCGTCGTATCGCCCCGCATAAAAGTAGGCAGCCCCGAGAGCCTTGAGCGCCAGCGGATTGTTCGGTTGCAGCGTCACCGCACGGGCAGTCGCCTCAAGGGCCTTCTCGTATTCCTTTTGCCGGTTATTCTCACCGGTGTACCCCAGACGTCCTGCGTCGACGCGCAGCCAGCCGAGCATGGCCCAGCCATCGCTATAGTCAGGATCCCGCTGAACGGTCTGCTCAAGACACCGCAAAACCGGGTCGAACTCCGCCCGCGAAAAGTTGCGGCGGTAGCCGTAGGCGCGCAGGACGCACATATAGCTTTCCATGTTCGATACTGCAGCCGGCGATCGACTGTCGCCCAAATCGCTCTTGACCACACCATAGGGCTGGCCGATCACGGTCGCAATTTCGTCTGCGAGATCCGTTTGGATTCCCATGAGGGATTGGGGATTGGATGGCCGGGCGAAGGTCTTGGTCCAGACGACCTTGCCGTTTGTCGCATTCAGCACTTGGGTTGTGACACGCACTTCTTCGGCATTCGTCTGGACGCTTCCGGTAACGACATAGGTAACCCCAAGCCTGCGCGCGAGCTGCGCCGGCGCCAGGCTTGAGTCCTCCTCGGAGCCGACCGGAAAAATGTAGAGTCGGAAACCGGCGAACCGAAACAGATTGCCGATCAGCTCCTGGCCGATTCCATTGGCAAAAAAACGCGTGCTCTCGCCGGGGCTCAGCGCCTCGAATGGCATCACCAGCAGGGCAGGTTCGCGCGCGGAACGAAAGTGAGGCTGCGTCCGTCCAGAGAGCAAGATCCATCCCAGCACTCCAACAGCCAGGCCGGCCGCGAATGCTGCGACGATCCCCAAATGGCGACGAAAACCTGACCAGCTCGGCAGCTGGCCATCGGTCGCGAGATCATGTGTCGAATGGTCGCGGATGTCCGACGCTTGAGGGTCGGTTGAGGTGGGGAGCGATGGCGCGTTATGCCATTCGAAACTTGGTACGTACGAGCCCTTTGGAATCGAGATGCGGACCGCGTCGTTTTGGCCAGCGTCCATATAATAGCTGTCGAGATCGCGCCGCAGCCTTCGAGCTTCGAGACGGACGACCGGATCGGCTTGAGGATCGAAGGATTCGTCGCGGCCAAATACCGCCAGGGCAATCGTAAAGCCCTTCAGGCTTTCGGCGCGTCCCGTAAGGGTTTCATCGACGATGAAGCGAAGAAATGCGCGCCGTCGTTCGCTCGCCTGGAAATGTGGGCTCGAAAAGATGCGCTCCAACTCAGCCCATACGTCATCGGACGGCGGTAACACCCTCGCGCCTTCGCGCTGGGTGACGTCGCGAGACACGACGCTAGCTGCGGGCGCGTTGGAGAGATCACGCATCAACTGTGCGCCCCACGAATGACCTGATGTAGGCTAAGGCCATTGCGATGCCTTTGCAACTCACAAGCGAGTTAGCCCGAGCCGCACTTCTGCAACATCGGAATTTCTCATTGACTGACCAATAGCTTGAGCCGCTGTTGCGCGATTGTCGCAGTACCGTGGAGGGCCTCCTCGCGGACGAACGAACGATTGTCATAAATCTAGCTTTGATTGCACCGGATTTTTGATCGCATCGGTAAATCGATTGGAGGCTGTTCGTTCCACGCGATGTCTCGCGAGGTAGCTGGAGGTTACGAACATGTTCGTACCTTGACGGAGATGCGATCCGAGCCGTTACGTCGATGTCCAGAGCCGCCAACTCTGGTTTGTTGCATGGAGGAAATTCGATCCATCGTGGCCCGCTTTCCGCAGCGCGAACTTGACATTCGGCGCCGCGTCGTTCGCGACGCGCATTTTCGATCGATTTGTTCAGACTACGAGGAAGCGGCGAGGGCGCTCCGCCATTGGCAGCAAGCCATCGAGGAAGGAGATCGGGAGGGAGGTCGAAAAGCCGAGGAGTACGTCGGTCTGCTCGGCGAACTGGAAGGCGAGATCCTGGCGCATTTGGACCGGCCGTGAGCGAGCAGCGATCGGACGGCAAAACGGGTCAGGTCGGATTAGTCTCTGATTTTCGCTCGCAATGCCGCAGCGGCAGCACCGAAGTTCAGGTGCAAATGAAAACTCAGGAGGTGAGAGCCGTGAGAGACGCAATAAAGGACAAATTGAGGCAGTGCGGATGGGCGGCGCTTGCGGTGCCGCTGTTGTTCGCTACGACAGCAGCTCAGGCGCAAGCCCCGGTCCAGAAGCCGAACATCATATTGATCCTGTCGGACGACTTCGGCTATGGAGACGCGGGCGTGTATGGCGGCGGCGAAAATCGCGGCATGCCGACGCCAAGCATCGATCGCCTCGCGTCCGAAGGCATGCAATTCATGTCATTCTACGCGCAGCCGAGTTGCACGCCCGGTCGTGCTGCGGTGCAAACCGGCCGGATTCCAAATCGTAGCGGCATGACTACCGTGGCGTTCCAGGGCCAGGGCGGGGGCTTGCCGGCCGCGGAATGGACAGTGGCCTCGGTTCTGAAGACCGGCGGCTACAAGACGTTCTTCACGGGCAAATGGCACCTTGGCGAGGATGACTACGCGCTGCCGAACGCGCAGGGCTATGATGAGATGAAGTATGCAGGGCTGTATCATCTCAATGCGTACACCTATGCCGATCCCACCTGGTTTCCAGACATGGACCCCGAACTGAGAGCCATGTTCCAGCGCGTAACCAAGGGAGCGATGTCCGGAAACGCTGGGCAGACTGCGAAAGAAGACTTCAAGATCAACGGCCAGTACGTCAATACGCCTGACAAGGGCGTGGTCGGCATTCCGTTCTTCGACGAGTATGTCGAGAAGGCATCGCTCGACTACCTGGATCGCAACAAGGGATCGACGCAGCCCTTCTTCATGAGCGTCAACTTCATGAAGGTGCATCAGCCGAACATGCCGGCTCCCGAATTTCAGGGAAAGTCGCTCTCAAAGAGTAAATACGCCGACTCCGTCGTGGAGAACGACACACGCATCGGCCGTATCATGGAGAAGGTACGATCTCTGGGGCTCGACAAGAACACCTACGTCTTCTGGACGACGGACAATGGCGCGTGGCAGGACGTTTATCCGGATGCCGGATATACGCCGTTCCGCGGCACGAAAGGTACGGTCCGTGAGGGCGGCAACCGCGTTCCCTCGATCGCATGGGGCCCGGGCATCAAAGCCGGAACGAAGAATTCCGACATTGTCGGCGGTCTGGACTACATGGCGACGTTCGCGAAGCTCGCTGGCATAAAGCTGCCGGAGAACGACCGCGAGGGTAAGCCCATCATCTTCGACAGCTACGATATGTCCCCGGTCCTGTTCGGAACGGGCAAGTCGGAGCGCAAGAGCTGGTTCTACTTCACGGAGAACGAACTAACCCCCGGCGCAGCGCGCGTCGGCAATTACAAGGCCGTGTTCAATCTGCGCGGCGACGACGGCACCAAGACCGGCGGTCTCGCGGTTGACAGCAACCTTGGCTGGAAGGGAGCGGAGTCGTATGTCGCGACCGTCCCCCAGGTCTTCGATCTCTGGCAGGATCCTCAGGAGCGCTACGACGTTTTCATGAACAACTACACGGAGCGCACCTGGACCATGGTCACGATCAATGCCGCGACCAAGGACCTGATGCAGACTTACGTGAAATATCCTCCGCGGAAACTCCAGAGTGAGAGTTATGCAGGGCCGATCACCCTCACGCAGTATCAGCGATTCCAGTTCTTCCGGGATCAGCTTGCAAAGGACGGCTTCAGCATCGGCCTGCCTTCGGGCAACTAGATCGAGCGCATCGAACGGCCTCGAAGAGTTTCGAGGCCGTTCCTTTCTCAATTTTGAGATGGAATGACCGAGGACATATGAGGGGAAACCCGGTTGACCGACGCTCGATCCTGGCAGGCTTGCTGGCTTCGGCAGCGACCGTGTCTCTCTCGACGCGTCCGGCATCGGCGCAGGGTGATCCACTTGCATCGTGGAACGAGGGGCCGGCGAAGACCGCCATCCTGAACTTTGTCTCTGCGGTCACGAAGGAGGGAACGCCGGATTTTGTGCCTGCGTCAGAGCGCATTGCGACGTTCGACAACGATGGCACGCTCTGGTGCGAACAGCCGATGTATGTGCAGTTGGCCTTTGCACTGGATCGGGTGAAGGCGCTGTCCGGCAAGCATCCGGAATGGCGAAACAAGCAGCCTTTCAAGGCCGTTCTTGACAACGACCTCGCTACCCTTGCCAAGGCGGGCGAGCAGGGCCTAGTCGGGCTCGTGATGGCAACCCATGCCGGCATGACGACGGCGGAGTTCGAAAAAATCGCCAGCCACTGGATCGCGACAGCCCGCCATCCAAAGTTCGGCAAACTCTATACTGAGCTTGTCTATCAGCCAATGCTGGAGCTGCTCGCGTATCTGCGAAGCAATGGCTTCAAGACCTTCATCGTTTCCGGCGGCGGCATCGAATTCATGCGGCCGTGGACCGAGCGCGTCTACGGCATCTCTCCAGACCAGGTCGTCGGCTCCAGTATCAAGACCAAGTTCGAGACCAACAAGGGCCAACCCTCATTGATCCGTTTGCCAGCCGTCGATTTTATCGACGATGGCGCAGGCAAGCCGGTTGGCATCAATTCGCACATCGGTCGACGGCCGATTGCGGCCTTCGGCAATTCGGATGGCGATTTCCAGATGCTGCAATGGGCGACGGCAGCCGGCGGTCGCCGCTTCGGCCTCATCGTGCATCACACAGATCCAGAGCGTGAATACGCGTACGACCGGAAGTCTTCGTTTGGGCGGCTCGACAAGGCGCTTGATGCGGCGCAGTCCAATGGCTGGGCCGTGGTCGGCATGAAAGATGATTGGAAACGCGTATTCAGCTTTCAATAGAGGAGCAAAGCCAAACGATGATCGAGCGGGCAGCCGATAGAAGATGTCAAAGTCTCAAGCAAAAGGTGATATGCGTATGTCAGGCATGAAGCAAACCTTCGTCGCCGTCGCCGCCGCTGTTGCGGCACTTGCAGCATCGAGCGCGCAAGCACAGACGCCACTATCGGCCTACGCCGATTCAAAAGGTTATGTTGACGTGCAGGCGCTGACATGCGCCCAGCTTGCTGGAACCTATCAGGAAGACGCTGATATGTTGGCCGCGTGGTACAGCGGCTGGTACAACGGTCTAGCCAAGAAGCACTTTGCCCACATCACACGGGCAAAATCCGGCGAGCATGAGTTGATTCTCTATTGCAGGGCTCATCCTGATCTAAAGATCATCGAAGCGGTCGACACGCTCCTGAAGAACGAGAAGTAGGTCCGCGTCGGGGCCGAAGCCATAACCAGTGCAGAGTCGCGGAGACCGGACTATGTCGTCGTCCCCCGAACTTGTCGTCGATCTGGGCCACGACTCGGTCGAGGGCATGGTTTGGGTCCCTGGTGGGACCTTCCATATGGGATCGAACGACCACTATCCCGAGGAGGCGCCCGTTCATCGCGTGGCGGTGGACGGATTCTGGCTCGACCGTACCCCGGTGACCAATCGGCAATTCAAGCAGTTCGTCAACGCTACCGGTCACGTGACGACGGCGCAGGTGATTCCGGACCCGAAGGACTACCCTGGCGCGCGCCCCGAAATGCTCTATGCGGGCTCGCTTGTGTTCTCGCCGCAAGCGAAGGTCACTGACTTGCGTGACTGGAGCCAGTGGTGGTCGTTCATGAAAGACGCGAACTGGCGCCATCCTTATGGCCCGAAGAGCAACATCAAGAATCTCGATGATCATCCGGTCGTGCACGTGGCCTATGCCGATGCGCTCGCCTACGCGCAATGGGCGGGCAAGGACCTCCCGACGGAAGCCGAATGGGAATTTGCCGCGCGCGGCGGCCTGGACGGCGTCGAATACGCCTGGGGCGATGCGTTTGTGCCGCACGGCAAGCATATGGCCAACACCTGGCAGGGAAGCTTCCCGGTTCAGAACCTCTGCGAGGATGGTTTCGAGCGCACCTCGCCGGTGATGACATTTCCGCCGAACAATTACGGTCTCTACGATATGATCGGAAATGTCTGGGAATGGACCGCCGATTGGTGGTCAACCAGGCATGAGGCCGATGCAGCCAAGGCCTGCTGCATTCCGCAAAATCCCCGTGGCGGAGCTGAAAGCGCGAGTCTCGATCCCCGCCAGCCCAATGTTCAGATTCCACGGAAGGTTCTGAAGGGCGGTTCGCACCTGTGTGCCCCCAATTATTGCCGTCGTTATCGTCCGGCCGCACGGCATGCAGAACCGATCGACACATCGACGAGCCACGTGGGCTTCCGATGCATCCTGCGCACAACGCATCGCGAGGAGGATTCAAGGCCCAATTTGTGAGTGCCATTCGCCGACCTGGCCGGAAGGGAACGAAATGATGGTTAAACGGATCGTGAAGACGCTGCGTACCTCACTCGTCTACGCAGGCTTGCTGGCTATCATCCTGGGCTTTACGGACGGTCTCGTGCTGGCGCAGACCACGGCGCCGGCCGCGCCGCCAGCCGCTCCGGCAGAGAATCCGCCTCAAGCCCAGGGCGGCAGCGCGGCTCCCAGTGCCAGCCCAGCCCCGGCGCCTGCCGCGAGTGCAGCCTCGCCGGCGGCAGCCGCGCTGACCGAGGGGCAGATCGAGCAACTGGTCGCGCCGATCGCGCTCTATCCCGATTCATTGCTTTCGCAGATCCTCATGGCTTCGACCTATCCGCTGGAGGTGGTGGAAGCCGCACGTTGGTCGAAGGAGAACGCCAGCGTGAAGGGGAAGGCGCTTGAGGACGCCATGCAGAAGCAGTCATGGGATCCGAGCGTGAAGGCGCTCGCTGCGATCCCGCAGACATTGCAGATGATGAACGACAAGCTGGATTGGACCCAGCAGCTTGGCGATGCCTTCCTGGCGCAGCAGCAGGACGTCATGGCCGCGGTTCAGACTTTGCGTGCGCGCGCAGATGCGGCGGGCAACCTCAAATCCACGTCACAACAGAAAGTGACGAAGTCGGCGCCGCCCGCCGGCGTCACGCCGCCGGCCGGGATGCAGCAGGCCATCACAATCGACCCCGTCGATCCCGACACGTATTACGTCCCCGTCTACGATCCGGGGGTCGTCTACGGCGCATGGGATTATCCGGCCTACCAGCCATTCTATTGGTATCCGCCAGGCTACGTTGCGGCAGGCGTGATCGGCTTCACCGCCGGCGTCGCGGTTGGCGCCGCGATCTGGGGGCGTTGCGACTGGTGGCGGCGGGACGTGAACATCAACGTCAATCGGTTCAATCAGTTTAATCGCACCAACATCGTCAATGGCGGCTGGGCCCATAATCCGGCGCATCGCGGTGGCGTTGCCTATCACAATGCCAATGTCGCGGCGCGGTTCGGCAGCGGCAATACGGCCGCTGCGCGGCAGGCTCTCAAGGGAGGTGGGAATCCGGGCCAGCGGAATTTCTCGAACGCCGGCCGTGGAGCGAAGACCGGACCCAAGAACGCCGCGGCACGAGGTGGGGGCAATCGCCCAGCGAACGTTTCGCGAGCGAAGGGCGGCAAACAGGTTTCCCACGCGCGCAGCGGTGCGGGTCATCACGCCGCCCGCACGCGGCCAAATGTCAGCCGTCCCGGCGGTGGGACGCGGCCTAACATTAGCCGCGGCGGCGGCGGGCAACGAATGCACGCGGGCGGAGGCATGCGCGGCGGCGGCGGAGCAATGCGGGGTGGCGGCGGTCGCGGTGGCGGCGGTTTCCACGGCGGAGGAGGTCGGCGCCGATGACGAACAGGGAACGCTGAGGGGACACAGAAGCGCCGCGTCGGATTCCAATGCGTGAAGAGAATGAAGGCCGCGGATTGATTGTCAGTCCTCGAAGTGAACAAGGAGCCAGGAATGCCCGGCGACACCAAGCGACCAGATGAAGACCGATCGGCATCGAATGAGACCACAGACCGCGCCCCCAGCCGCCGCAACATCCTGCTCGGCTCCTCGGCCCTGGTCGCCGCCGCGGCGCTGACATCAGACGCACTTGCACAGGCCCAGAAGAACGCGCCGGCGACGTCGCCCGCAGCAGCCGCTTCCGGCCGTAAGCCGAATATTCTCTTCATCATGGGCGACGACATCGGCTGGTTCAATGTCAGCGCCTACAACATGGGAATGATGGGCTACCGCACGCCCAACATCGATCGCATCGGCAAGGAAGGTGCGGTGTTCACTGACTGGTACGGACAGCAGAGCTGTACTGCAGGCCGCGCCGCCTTCATCACTGGCCAGTCTCCGATCCGGACCGGTCTCACGAAGGTTGGTCTTCCCGGCGCCGAACTTGGCCTGGGACCGCTCGACCCGAGTGTCGCTGATGTGCTCAAGACCTATGGCTACGCCACCGGCCAGTTTGGCAAGAACCATCTTGGTGACCGCGACGAGCATCTTCCGACGGCGCATGGCTTCGATGAGTTCTTCGGCAATCTCTATCACCTCAACGCCGAGGAGGAACCGGAAAACCCCGATTATCCCAAGGACCCGGAGTTCCGGAAGAAATTCGGGCCGCGCGGCGTCATCAAATCGAGTGCCGACGGCAAGATCGAAAACACCGGTCCTCTGAATACCAAGCGAATGGAAACGATCGATGAGGAATTTCTCGCTGCAGCCAAGGATTTCATCAACCGTCAGCAGCGGGCTAGCAAGCCATGGTTCTGTTACTTCAACTCGACACGGATGCACGTATTCACCCACCTGAAGAAGGAGTCTCAAGGCAAGACCGGCAAGGGTCTTTACCCGGACGGAATGGTGGAGCACGACGGGCACGTTGGAGAATTGCTGAAGCTTCTCGATGATCTCGGTGTCGCCGACAATACCATTGTGGTCTACACGACTGACAACGGCGCCGAAGCTTTTACCTGGCCGGATGGCGGCACGACGCCGTTCAAGGGCGAGAAGGCGACCAACTGGGAAGGGGGCTTCCGCGTGCCTTGCCTGATCAAATGGCCGGGCGTGATTCAACCCGGCACAATCGTCAATGACGTCTGTGCGCATGAAGACTTCATCCCGACCTTCGCTGCAGCCAATGGTGACCTCGACCTCGTCGAGCGGACGAAACAGGGTACGCCCCTCAACGGAAAGTCCTTCAAGGTCCACTTCGACGGTGTCAACCTGTTGCCGTTCCTCAAGGGCGAAGTGAAGGAGTCGCCACGTCAGGAATTTCTCTATTGGAGTGATGACGGCGACCTGATGGCCATTCGCCTCCGCGACTGGAAGGTTACCTTCATGGAGCAGCACGCCGAAGTAGGGCCCACGACACCGGTAGGACCATGGCAAGGCCAGTTCACAAGGCTGCGCGCTCCCATGCTGTACGATCTGCGGTCAGATCCTTTCGAGCGGGGCCCGTCTAGCGCCTTCTATGGTGACTGGATGGCGCACCGCATGTTCCTGCTCGTGCCGGCGCAGGCCGTCGTCGGGAGATATCTTGAAAGCTTCAAGGACTTCCCGCCACGCGCCAAGGCAGCGAGCTTCACTGTAGGCGACGCGATGGACAAGATTTATGCGGCGAACCCCAACAAGTGAGGCACCGAGATCTTACGTGGATGCCGCGCCGTCATGCGTGGTCGTGAACAAATCGACGTTCGCGGGTTGCGAACGTCTCTGAAGGTGAGTGAGATTCCATGCCGGACGGAGACCCAAGCAAACTCATGGCAGCTCCAGTGCCTCAAGATGCCGGGAGGTCGGCCGCCCGCGATGCCGTGCTCGAGCTCAAGTCACGGATCGGTAAGTCCGTGCTCGGCCAGGATCACCTTGTCGAGAGCATGCTGATCGCGCTGCTCGCCAATGGAAATCTTCTGATCGAGAGCCTGCCGGGTCTCGCCAAGACTCGCGCCGTCAAGACGCTGGCAAAGCATCTCGCAGCGGATTTGTCGCGCGTGCAATTTACGCCCGACTTGCTGCCGTCGGACGTGACCGGCGCGGAGATCTATGTCCAGACCGAAAAGGGTGGGCAATTCGAGTTTCAGAAGGGACCGATCTTCGCCAACCTCGTGCTTGCCGACGAGATCAACCGCGCTCCGGCCAAGGTGCAGTCCGCGCTGCTCGAGGCGATGGAAGAGCGCCAGGTCACCGTCGCCGGCAAGACCTACAAGATGCCCGACCTGTTCATGGTGCTTGCGACCGAGAATCCGATCGAACAGGAGGGCACCTATTCGCTGCCGGAGGCGCAGCTCGACCGCTTCCTGATGCATGTCGTCATCACCTATCCGGACGAGGCCGTCGAAGGCGAGATCATCAAGCTCAATCGTGCGGAGAACGCGCAGAAGCCGAAGGACCACGTTGCGGCGCTGGCGCCGGTACCGCAGCAGGCGATCCTGGACGCGCGCGGCGAGATCGACGGGATCTTCGTCTCCGACCTCGCTCAGAAGTACATGGTGGACGTGATCTACGCGACGCGCTTCCCGAGCCGCTATGGCGATCCGCTCGGCAAATGGATCCAGGTCGGCGCCAGCCCGCGCGGCAGTCTCGCCCTCGACCGCTGCGCGCGGGCCCGCGCCTGGCTCGACGAATACGAGTTCGTGACCCCTGATCATATCCGCGCGGTGATCCACGACTGCCTGCGGCATCGTCTGATCCTCAGCTACGAGGCCGTGTCGCAGGGGGTCACGCCCGATCAAGTGATCGACAAGATCGTCGAACTAGTTGCGTCAGCCTGAGGCCGTCATGACCGGGACATTAGCAAAAGCGCCTGGCGTCTATATCGGTCTCGACGATCTGATTGCGCTTGAATACCGCGGAAGCAGGGTGTCCTTCCTGCCGCGCCAGCCGGTGCACAGTTTGCTGTCCGGGCGCTTTGCCTCGCGCATGCGCGGCCGCGGGCTCAATTTTGAAGAGATCAGGGATTATCGCCCCGGAGATGATGTCCGCTCGATCGACTGGAAGGTGACGGCGCGACTGCAGAAGCCGCATATCCGTGTCTTCAACGAGGAACGCGATCGGCAGGCGGTCGTGCTGGTCGACCAGCGCCTGTCGATGTTCTTTGGCAGTCAGCTCGCGATGAAATCGGTGACCGCGGCGCAGGCCGCTGCGATCGGCGCGTGGCGGGTGCTCGGTGTCGGCGATCGCGTCGGCGCGATTGTGTTCAACGACCGGGATCTGGTCGAGGTAAGGTCGCGGCGCAGCCGGGCGACCGTGCTCCAGATCCTGTCGGCCATCGTGGCGCAGAACCAGGCGCTCGGCGTCGGGCGCGGTCTCGTGTCGGCGCCGGCCATGCTCAACACTGCGCTGGAGCATGCCCGGCGTCGCGCGCTGCATGACGCGCTCGTGATCATCATCAGCGATTTCGACGGCGCCGACGATGCGACGCGCAAGATGATCGGCGCGATGGCGCGGCACAATGACGTCGTTGCCCTCCTGGTCCACGATCCCCTGCAAAGCGACCTGCCGCCCTCCGCCAGCATGACGGTCACCGATGGAGAGTTGCAGATCAGGCTCGAAATCGGGCGCGACAGCGTTCGCAAGAGCATTTCGCAGGCGACAGAAGAGCGCCTGAAGGGCGTCTTTGCGTTGACGCATGAGCTCGGTATTCCCGTGCTGCCGCTCAGCGCAGCCGAGGAGACCGCCGCGCAGCTTCGTCGTCTGCTTGGCGCGATGCCGGCCAGGCACGGGCGCGGCGGCAGCCACAGAGGCGCGGAGGCAACGCTTGGCTGAAACTCAACCCGCCAGCATCGATCCGGTCGCCGGCCTCATCGACATCCCGCTGCCGCGCGAGGTCAGCCTTTGGCCGCAGACCTGGGAGTCGCGGATCGCGATTGTCCTGCTTCTGGCGGTCGTGATCTCGGTGGTCTGGCGCTTGGTGCACTATCGGCGTGCCAACCGCTATCGGCGCGAGGCGCTCGCCGAGTTGAGCGCGATGGGACAGGCAGGCCCCTCTGGCAGCGAAGAGCTGCTGGCGCGGTTAACGTTGCTGGTCCGGCGAACTGCGCTTGCGGCTTTCCCACGCGAACAGGTGGCATCACTGGCCGGCCCGCCATGGCTCTCGTTCCTCGATCGGACCTATGGCGGGCAGGAATTCTCGCAAGGCGTCGGCCGCTTGCTTGTCAGCGGGCCCTATCAGCCAATTCAGCCGGACGAAGCCGAGCTACAATCGCTCGGCGGTCTGGTGCGTCGCTGGATCAAGGTGCACCATGCTTGAGTTCGCCTGGCCATGGATGTTCCTGTTGCTGCCGCTGCCAATTCTGGTGTGGTGGTGGCTGCCGCCTTATCGTGCGCGGCAAGCGTCGATACAGGTGCCATTCTTCGAGCGGTTGGCGGCCGCAACGGGCCAGACGCCGCAACGAGGCGCCGTGGTGCTCGAACGACGCGCTCTACAGATGGTCGCGGCGGTTGCGATCTGGATCCTCCTGGTTTCAGCTTTGGCAAGGCCGCAATGGGTCGGCGATCCCGTGACGCGGGAGGTTTCCGCGCGCGACCTGATCCTCGCCATCGACATATCGGGCTCGATGGAGCAGCGCGACTTCAAGACGCCGGATGGCGCGAGGCTGACGCGGCTCGACGGCGTCAAGGGCGTCATCAAGGATTTCATCGCACGCCGCAAGGGCGACCGCGTGGCGCTGATCCTGTTCGGCACCAGAGCTTATGTGCAGGTGCCGTTCACCCAGGATCTGCAGACGGCGCAGCAGTTGCTCGACGAGACCGCGGTCGGCATGGCCGGCCAGCAGACCGCGATCGGTGATACCATCGGACTTGCCATCAAGACCTTTGCGACGAGCACGGCGAAACAGAAGCTTTTGGTCCTGCTGACGGATGGCAACGACACGGCGAGCCGGGTGCCGCCCGAGCACGCCGCGGATATCGCGCACCAGAACGACGTGGCCGTCTACACGATCGGCGTCGGCGATCCCGCGGCTACGGGCGAGAATCGCGTCGACCTCAGCGTGCTGCAATCCGTCGCGAGCACGACCGGCGGTCATTTCTTCCGGGCCGAGGACGGCGCGCAGTTGCAGGCGATCTATGCCGACATCGACCGGCTCGCGCCGGCGAAGCTGCAAACGTTGTCATGGCGGCCGAAGTTGCCGCTGTTTCAATGGCCGCTGGGCGCGGCCGTCATCCTCGGCCTGCTGCTGTGGCTCGCGCTTCTGCTGGGGAGCGAATGGCGCCGGGTAAAGGCTCTCAGCCATGCATGACGCCATGACCATATCCTTTCACCTGCTGCGCCCGTTGTGGCTTGTCGCATTGATCCCGCTCGCCGCCGTGTTTGCGTTGTTGCTCTGGCGGCAGAGTGTGCGGGCGCAATGGGGCGGGGTGATTGCGCCACATCTTCTCGACCATCTGATCGTGCAGCCGGGCCGGGGACGCAGCGTCAACCCGTTGTATCTCGTTTCGGCCGCCCTGACGCTCGGCATCATCGCGCTGTCCGGTCCGACCTGGCGGCGCGAATTGCCACCCTTCGTCGAGGACAAGGCGCCGCTGATGATCGCGCTCGCGGTCGGCTCGTCGATGAGCGAAAGCGACGTCGCGCCCTCGCGCCTGGAGCGCGCCAAGCAGAAGATTACGGACCTTCTTGCTGCCCGCGCCGGCGCCAGGACGGGGCTTGTTGCCTATGCCGGTACGGCGCATCTGGTCATGCCGCTGACCGATGACCGCGCCGTCATCACGCCATTCCTTTCCGCGCTGGCACCAGGATTGATGCCTGCCGACGGGAAGAACGTGGAGAGTGCGGTTACCCTGGCCGAACAGTCGCTCGCGACCGAGCCGGTCGCCGGCACGATCCTGGTGGTAGCCGACGATCTCGGCGCCTCCGACGCCGCGGCGCTCCGGCAGGCAGCCGGGCGAAACAATCTTGTGATGCTCGTGGTTACCGCGAGCGACGCATCCGTGCCGCTCGGAAGCGACGCCGTCGAGGTCAGTGTCGACGGTGCCGATATCTTGCGACTGGAGCGCCGGATCGAGACGCGCTTCCAGGCCGCCCAGGGCGACGCATTCGGAACGCGATGGCAGGACGAAGGCCTCTGGCTGCTGCCGCCGCTTGTGCTGCTGACCCTGATCTGGTTCCGGCGCGGCACGACGGTGGCCTGGGTTGTTGCCTTCGTCATCGTCGTGCACGCAGGGCCATCGCGGGCGGAGGGGACGTCGCGCTTCATCAATCTTTGGTTGACGCCGGACCAACAGGGCCGGCTCGCGTTCGACCACCGCGACTATCGTGCTGCGGCGAAGCTGTTCGCCGACCCGATGTGGCGCGGCATCTCCGCATACCGCGCCTATGATTTTATTGTGGCCGCGCAGGAATTTTCGCGTGTCGAGACGCTGGAGGGCACTTTCGCGCTCGGCAACGCCCAGGCCCAGAACCACGCCTTCGAAAAGGCAATCCAGGCTTATGACGATGTGCTGAAGGTGCAGTCGGGCAACATCGCCGCCAAAACCAACCGCGCCATCGTGCAGGCTGCGCTGGACGCGAAGGAGGAGAAGCGCCGCAAGCAGGAGCAGGACGATAGCGCGCCGCCGGAGCTGAAGCCGGATGAGATGCGCGTGGATCCCAAGCAGAAGGGCGGCAAGCGAATTCAGGTCAAGCCGGAGGATTTGACGACGGCGGGCGCCGCGGAGGCTTGGATGCGTGAAGTGCAGACCTCGCCTGCGGACTTTCTCAAACTGAAATTTGCGATCCAGGCGGCGGCGCCGGTGCCGGTGCAGAGGAGGGCGTCGCCATGAGACATTGGCTTACCGCCGTTATTCTGCTGCCCGCGGCCGCACTGCCCTTGCAACATGCGCAGGCGCAACAGGCCGTTGCGGCTGAGCCGATCGTGCAAGTGACAATCGATCCGCCGCGTGTCGTTGTCGGGCAGCGGGCGACGCTCGACATTCTCGTGCTGGCGCCGAACTACATGACGCAGCCGCCCGAGCTGCCGGGCTTCCAGGTGCGCAACGCCGTGACGCGGCAGTTGCAGAGCGTCAACACCAACGAGCAGCGGGATGGTGTGTCCTATGCGGGCGTGCGTTTTGAATACGCCATCTATCCGCAGGAGCCCGGCTCCTACGCCGTCTCCGGCCAGAAGGTCCACATTAAATATGCAGCCGAGCCGCCGGCGACGCGCGAGGTCGACATTGCGCTGCCGGATGTTTCGCTTGAGGCTTTCGTTCCGGATGCGGCCCTCGATCTGCAGCCCTTCCTGTCCGCCAGCAGGTTGACGGTCGAGCAGCAAATCAAGCGCTCCTCGGATCAGCTCAAGGCCGGCGACGCTGTGACGCGAACCGTGACGATCAAGGCGGAAGGCACGCCTGCGATGTTGCTGCCCCCGCAAGCTTTCGCGGCCATCGATGGCCTACGGCTCTATCCGGCACAGCCGGTGCTCGAGGACAAGACGGACGGACGCACCGATGTCATGACCTCGAACCGGGTCGATTCCGCGACCTACATGCTGGAACGGCCTGGCGACTATTCGTTGCCTGCGATCGATGTCGGCTGGTGGAATGTGGGCAGTGGCAAGGTCGAGATGGTTCATCTCGATGCCGTGCCGCTGAAGGTTACCGCCGATCCCGCTGCGGGGAGCACAACGCCCGTCGGCCAGTCGGGCCAGGGTTGGACGTGGGATGGCCTCGTCGACCTCATCGCGGACCATTGGCTGTCCGCGCTGCTCGTGGTTCTCGGCCTCGCCGCACTCGCATGGGTTGTACCCGGCTTGGTGCGGCGAATCGCCGACTATCGTCGTCGGCGATGGCAGGCGTATCTGAAGTCCGAGACCTTTGCCTTCGGCAGGCTTCGCAGCGCGGTTCGTCACCGCGATGCAAGAGCCACGTATTTTGCCTTGCTTGACTGGCTGCCGCATCTCGATGCGGCGCCGCCGAACAACACGCTAGGTGCTTTCAAGGTGATCGCGAGCGACCCGGCGCTCGACCGGCAGCTCGGCGCTCTCGAAAGAGAATTGTTTGGAGGTCAGCGCGACGCAGATCGCTGGGCACCGCGTCAACTGTTGCGCGGCGTGACCATCGCCCGTCGCAGGGTGCGCTCGCGCGCGACGGTCCACAAGAACACACGTCTACCCCAGCACCTGAACCCTGCCGCGGCGTCGAACGCTTCGGCTTACGTGGGCAGAAAGCCTGCCCGATGAGCGGAGAAGGAGACCGAGCAAGCGGACCATAAGATTCGAAGTTAACGGCCACAATTTAAGTCAGGAAATCAAGGAGCGTCGAATGAGCACCGAGAAGAAGCAGGACAACACCGTCGCCGATCCCACCTGTGCTGACAATTCAACCATGAATCGGCGCGCCATATTGCTCGGCTCGTCATCGCTGGTCGCGGCAGCGACACTGACGTCGCAGGCGCTTGCACAAGCGCAGAAAGCCGCTCCCGCTGCAGCCCCGGCTGGTGTATCGGGCCGCAAGCCGAATATCCTCGTCATCTTCGGCGACGACATCGGCATCCCGCAGATCAGCGCCTACACCATGGGCCTGATGGGATACCGCACGCCTAACATCGACCGGATCGCGAACGAAGGAGCAATCTTCACTGACGCCTACGGCCAGCAAAGCTGCACTGCCGGCCGCGCCTCCTTCATCCTGGGGCAGGAGCCGTTCCGGACCGGCCTTCTCACCATCGGCATGCCCGGCGATCCCCACGGCATCCAGGACTGGATGCCGACGATTGCCGACGCCATGAAGACGCAGGGTTACGCCACTGGACAGTTCGGCAAGAACCATCTGGGCGATCGCGATGAGCATCTGCCGACCAAGCACGGCTTTGATGAGTTCTTCGGCAATCTCTACCACCTCAATGCCGAGGAGGAGCCGGAGGGCTATTTCTATCCGAAGGATCCGAACTTCCGGAAGCAGTTCGGTCCACGCGGTGTCATTAAATCGTCCGCCGACGGAAAGATCGAGGACACCGGACCGCTCAACACCGCGCGCATGCCGACGGTGGACGAGGAGTTTTTAGGGGCAGCCAAGGATTTCATCGGCCGGCAGGCCAAGGCGGACAAGCCGTTCTTCGTCTGGTTCAACTCGACACGCATGCACGTCTTCACACATCTGAAGAAGGAGTCGCTCGGCAAGACCGGCAAGGGCATCCATGCCGACGGCATGGTGGAGCATGACGGGATGGTCGGAGAACTGCTGAAGCAGCTCGACGACCTTGGCATCGCCGACAACACCATCGTGCTTTACACGACCGACAACGGTGCAGAAATCGCGCTTTGGCCGGACGGAGCCATGACGCCATTCCATGGCGAGAAGGGCACCACGTGGGAAGGCGGCATGCGCATTCCCATGATGGTGCGCTGGCCAGGCGTGGTGAAGCCGGGCACCCAGTACAACGACATCATCTCGCTGATCGACTGGTTCCCGACCCTTTGCGCAGCGGCAGGAATCTCGGACGTCAAGGAAAAGATGAAGACCGGATTTGCAGGTGCCGGCGGGAAGAACTTCAAGGTTCATCTCGACGGTTACAACTTCATGCCGTACCTGAAGGGCGATGCCAAGGAGGGACCACGCGAGGCGATCTACTACTTCGATCAGGGTGGCAATCTCAATGCGATCCGGTGGAACGACTGGAAGTTGAGCTTCGCTTCCTCATCAAAAGGTAACATTGCCACCTCTACGCGAGAGGTGACGGCTTGGGCTCTGATCACCAACCTGCGCATGGATCCCTATGAGAAAGGCCTGGAAGAGGGAGGAGGAGCAATGGAGTTTCTTGGCCGTAACATGTGGCTGATCGTGCCAGTGCAGGCAAAGATCAAGGAGTTCTTCTCCGACTTCGACCAATTCCCGTATCAGGAAGGCGGTTCGCTGAACGCGAGCGGCATCAACTACGGACTGCTTCGGCAACAAGCGGCGTTAAAGCGTCTCAATGAGCTGGAGCGCTTGACGCCGCAATAGCGCGAGGTGGAGGCAACGGAAAGGAAGAGGACAAAGACTATGATGGTTTGGTCGTACGCCGTGCTGCTCGCATGTCCCGCAGCCATGTCCGTTGCGGTGGTGCAGCCGGCGGATCCCGTGCCATCATGGAATAACGGCGCGGCGAATAAGGCGATTGCCGATTTCGTCGCGCGCGTCGCGGCGGAGGGTGATGCGGACTTCGCGCCACCCTCCGAGCGCATCGCGACTTTCGATAATGAAGGCATGCTCTGATGTCGGCGCGTTTTGCCGACAGGGCCGCAACGATGGCAACGCCAGAAACGAGAAGAGGTACCTTGATGTCTACTCCCACCCGTACGATATCGTTCGCAACCGCCGTCTTGATGATCACATCCAGCGCTTCGATGCCGGGCGGAACAGCCTCGGCGGCGCCGTTGCAACCGGCCGCAATCCACCAGGACATAACGGCATCGCCCGACCTTATCGAGGTTCGGGCGGCTGGTCGCCGTGGCGGGGCTGCTGTCGGCCCGCGCGGGGGCGCGGTGGTCCATCGCGGCGGCGCTGCGGTCGGGCCTCGCGGCGGGGCTTATCACGGCCGGACTGCGGTCCGGGGGCCGCGCGGCAATGTCGCCGTTCGCAGCACCACGGTGGTGGGCGGGCGTGGCGGCTGGGCGCGGCCCGGCTGGTACGGTTGGCCGAGAGGCGGGGCCATTGCGGCAGGCGCCGCGATCGGGTTCGTAAGCGCGGCGACAGCCGCAGCCTGGGCTGGTGCTGCGCCTGCGCCCGGCATGTGCTGGTACTACACCGACCCATCCCGGACGCAGGGCTTTTGGGACTATTGCCAGTGATGGCCCGCTACTGATGCGATCGGGGCCATCAGCATGAGCGGCTACGACATCTTCGCCTGGATCGTGCTCGTCATCCTGCTCGTCAGCGCGATCGCCGTATTCTGCATCGCCGGCTGGTTGCCGGGACACATCGCTAAGTCCCGCAACCACCCTTATGCGCACGCGGTGACGGTTGCGGGTTGGATCACGCTGTTCTTCGGCTTCGCATTGTGGCCGATCGCCTTGATCTGGGCCTATGTCGACGTGCCCTCGCGCAAGGCGGGAGACGTCTGATGGCCGTCGCGATCCTCAACATCTACCTGTTGCTACTGTTCCTGCTAGTGCGCTTCAAGGTCGTACCCTTCAATGCGTTCTGGAAGGCATCGCCGTTCATCGTTCTGGTGCTTGTGATGTTCGGCCTCCTGGTCCCGATGGGGTGGGGCGCGCCGCAAGGCAATGCGCTGGTGGTGCGCAATGCGGTCTCGATCGTGTCTGACGTCGCGGGCGAGGTGACGGATGTGCCGGTGGTGGCGAATGCTCCGCTCAAGGCCGGCGACGTCCTGTTCAAGATCGATCCGACGCCCTACGCGGCGCAGGTGAGGTCGATCGAGGCCCAGTTAAAGCTCGCCAAGACCCGTCTCGGTCAGATGACGCAGCTCTATGAGCGTGATGCCGGTCGCGCCTTCGATGTCGAGCAGCGGCAATCGGAGGTCGACCAGCTCGGCGGTCAGCTCGATGCGGCGCAATGGAATCTCGACAAGACGGTCGTGCGCGCACCGGTCGACGGCTATGTCACCAACCTCGCGTTGCGCAAGGGCGCTCGGGTGGCGACCTTGCCGCTGTCGCCGGTGATGGCCTTCATCGACACCTCCAACACCATCATCGGTGTCGAGATCAACCAGATCGACGCACGCTATGTCGCGCCTGGACAGGACGTCGAGGTCACCTTCAAGTTCGCGCCCGGGCAGATCTACAGCGGCAAGGTCGAGAGCGTGCTTCAGGCGATCGCGACCGGTCAAGTTCAAACCTCGGGTACGGCCGTGGCCTCGAAGGCGATCGAGGCGGCTCCCTTCATCGTGCGGGTCAAGCTCGACGATGCCGCCTTCGCCGACCGCCTGCCGGCCGGGAGCACCGGGACGGCGGCGATCTATACCGACCATTTGAAGCCGACTCACATCGTCCGCCGCGTCGTCCTCCGTCAGCTCGCAATTCTCAACTACGTCAATCCGTTCTAGCATCCCACGAAGAAGAGAACCGTCGAAGTCCGCAATGTTTTTACAAGAGGAGAGGTCATGAGAATAACTGTCAAATACGCCACCCTGGCTGCCCTGTTCGCAGGGATCACATGCTTCAGCTCGTCATCGCGAGCCGATACGGGAAGGGTCGCCGTCGTCTTCACCAAGGGCGGGTTCATTGTTGGCGTGGGCGGCGGCGAGGGCGTGCTGATCTATCACGGCAGGCAGTATCCCTTCACCGTTTCAGGCATGAGTGTAGGCTTTACGATCGGCGCCTCCACCACCAAGCTCACCGGACGGGCGCTCAATCTGCGAGGGCCTGCATCGATTGAAGGGAGCTACGGAGCAATCGGAGCCGGCGGCGCGGTTGCGGCCGGCGCAGGTGGCGTTCAACTCCAGAACGGTAATGGCGTGATCCTCCAGCTCAGTGGTCCGAGGGTCGGCGCTGAAGTGTCGGCGGCCGTCGGCGGAGTTACGATACGTTTGAAATAGGACTGAGGCGATCAGGTCGCGCGCTCATCGCGGCCGGATCTATCGGATGTCAGCATCCGTCAATTGATTACCGCTCCGGGTAGCGATCCGCGGCGACGGCGGTGATCTGCGGCGTTCCGGTTCTGGACAAGAAGCCGGATGCGCGATGCAATGGAGAATAGCGACTTCGATCATAGTGCCAGCTGGCGGGGGAGGAAAATGCGAGTATTGGCTCTTTCAATTCTTATCCTGTCGATTGTGACTCTGGAATCTTCGATGTCTGCAAGAGCCGGGCAGTCGGACATCATGGCGCTGCCCAGGATTCGTCCCCAGACCGGTGATCTCGACGGCATGCTCAAACGGCGTACGTTCCGGATCCTGGTGCCGGTCGATCGCACTGCGTTCATTCTCGATAAGGGCACGTCGGGCGGGTTCGAGGCCGAGCTGGGCGAGGAATTCGAGACCTGGATCAATAAGAAGTACGGCAACAAGAAACTGAAAATCCACGTCGGATTTGTTCCGACCAGCCGCAACGCATTGCTCTCGGCGCTCAACGACGGAAAGGGCGACATTGCCGCGGGGCTTCTCACAGTCACGCCCGAGCGCCAGGCAATCGTCGATTTTGCGCCGCCCTGGGCTACCGGGGTCAAGGAGGTTCTGGTCACTGGGCCGGCGGCGGGCGAGGTGAATTCGATCGACGATCTCGGCGGCAAGTCTGTCAGCGTGCGGCCTTCCAGCAGCTATCATTCTCACCTTGTCGAAATGAATGCGGCACGCAAGGTCGCGGGCAAGCCGGAAATCGAGATCATGCCCGCTGACGAGGGCCTCGGCGATGAAGATCTCATGGAGATGGCTGGAACGGGTATGCTGCCTTGGGCAATCGTCGACCGGTTCAAGGCGAACGCCTGGGCGGCGATCCTGCCGAACCTCAAGGTACGCGACGGCATCGTCATCCACGAAGGCGGTGAAATCGCCTGGGCCATTCGCAAGAACAGTCCGTTGCTGCAAAAGGACCTTGCAGAATTTGTCTCGACTCACAAGATCGGCACCGAGTTCGGCAACGACCTGAAGGGACGCTATTTCGGGACGGGCAAGACCATCCGGAATGCGCTTGCCGCGGCTGAGAAAGACAAACTCGGTCAGTTGCTGCCGTCGTTCCACGAATCCGGCAGCACGTTCTCGATCGATCCGCTGCTGCTGGCGGCGCAAGGCTATCAGGAATCGAGTTTCGACCAGAAAATGCGCAATGCATCCGGCGCGGTCGGCGTCATGCAGATCAAGCCGAGCACGGCACGCGAGAAGCAGATCGCGATCAACGATGTCGTGAGCAGCACCAGCAACAACATCAGGGCCGGCGCTAAATATCTCCGTTTCCTCGCCGACACCTATATCCACGACCCCGAAATCAGCGCGCGCAACCGGGTGCTGATGGCGCTCGCCGCCTACAATGCCGGCCCCGGCAATCTCAAGCGCTTTCGCGAATTCGCCCTGAAGCATGGCTTCAAATCGAACGTCTGGTTCGGCAATGTCGAGAACGGCGCCGCGGCGATCGTCGGGCAGGAGACCGTCCAGTACATCGGCAACATCTATAAATATGACATTGCTTATTCAGGATTGATCCCGGCGAAGGAGGCATCGGCGACAGCCGGCACGAAATAGCTCCGGCGGATGCCCGGATCGGTCTGCGATAGTCATGAGACCAAGGATTTAGCGAGCGCCGTCAAGGCGATCCGGATTCGTGCTGCGTTCGAATCCGAACGTTGCCGCGGCCGCGCACAGTATGCGGTGATGTGCCATGAGTTTTCGTCTTACCCTTACTGCCTCGGTCATGTTGATGCTCTGCCTCTTGGCCGGTCTACTCCTTTTTGTTCAGTTCCGCACACTCGATCTTGCCGTTGATGATTCCGCAACCTCGACGATGGAGGCGGCCAGCAAGAATACGATGTCGCTCCTGCAGTATCAGGTAGAGATGCTTTCGCGGGCGACTCGAACGCTGGCCTTCAGTCCCGCAATCATTGGATCGGACGAACCGGACGAAGCAAGTCCATCGGCGGCTTTGATGAGGAACAACCTTGTTCAGTGGCCGGCATTGGACAGCATCTATGTCGGCTATGACAACGGGCACTGGTTGCAGGTACAACGGCTCGCTGGACTGAAAGGCGAGCAGCGCGATCGCGTAGGAGGACCACCCGAAGCGGCATTTGCCGTCACGATGACCCATTGGAAGGGCGCGCGGGAAATGCCGACCACGCGCGTGTTTCAAGACGCGGCCGGCAACCCGATTGGACAAATTGAGATTCCGCCGCGCGGCTACGATGCCCGGCAGCGCGATTGGTATCTCAACGCCCAGAAGGCCGGGCAGTTGATCACTTCCGCTCCCTATCTTTCGTTCAACTTGCGCGTCCCCATGATCACCTTGAGCGCACCGATTCAAGGGCCGGGATCGGGGGTCGTTGGCGTCGATCTGAAGCTTGACGTTTATAGCGATTCGGCGCCGATTCTGCACTTCGGCAAGAGTGGCCATCTCGTGATTTTTGACGCCAATCAGGCCGTGATCGCGCATCGCGACTACGCCGCCATGTTTGCTCGTTCGTCTGCCGATCCCGCCGGCGCCAGGCTTCCGAGCGCGCATGATCTGAAGGGCAGTCTCGAAGGCAAGGTCATAGCGGACTGGGACAAGACGAGCCCCTACTGGCGCAAGCTGAGCTGGAGCGACCACAAGGAATATTTTGCTCGCCTCGAAACCATCGCTCTCGGACCGACATTAGCGGCAAATGTTCTCCTTATCGCTCCTGAGGATGATTTTGCCCTCGGCATCAGAGACCTCAACAGGAGGGCGAAGCTTCTGGCGCTGATTGCCTGCTGTCTATTCGTCCCGGCAGCCTGGATCTTCGGCACGCACATGTCCAAGACCGTCAAGGCGATCACGGTTGAAGCGGACCGGCTCCAAACCATGGCGCCGCCGCCGGACAGGCCGATCGGATCTTTCGTTACGGAGCTCGAGACCTTGGGCAGGACGATCCACAAATCCCAACGCGCCATCCGGTCGTTTTCCCGGTTGGCACCACGCGAGATCGTCCGGGGCGTGCTCGACAATTCGATCTCCACGGAGCTCGGCGGCACGAGACAGGAGATAACAACACTGTTTACCGATGTGAGAGGCTTCACCACCATTGCCGAAGCTGCCGATCCCGACACGCTCATGCAGCAGACATCCCGATACTTCTCGGCATTGACAGACGTGATCCTGTCGCAGGGCGGCACGGTCGATAAATTCATCGGTGATGCCGTGATGGCATTCTGGAATGCGCCGAACCCGCAAGCCGATCATTGCGAGCGCGCCTGTCGTGCCGCGTTGCAAGCGAAAGCCGCCAACGAAGCCATCAATCTTCAGTTTGACGCAGAGGGATTGCCGTCGTTCCACACTCGCTTCGGAATCCATGCTGGCGAGGCTGTTGTTGGCAATCTCGGCTCGTCCGAGCGCATGAACTACACCGCACTCGGCAACGTGGTGAATCTCGCCGCGCGGCTGGAGGGCCTGAACAAGGACTACGGAACGCAAATTCTCGTCAGCGACGCCGTGTACGCACGGATCAAGCATCGTTTCTGCTGCCGGTTCGTGGATACGGTGGTCGCCAAGGGAATGGCTGCCGAGACCCGGATTTACGAGCTTCTTGAGGAGAAAGCTGACGGCGCTATCAACGGTTCCATTCATTGAGTCGTTTGTAATGGAGTGCTGGATATTTGTCTTTGCGCCGTTCCGATGACCCGGTGACTTTTCAGTTCCAGAAGAGTTGGCTATGGCCGCTGATCGAGATTCATGATGTTGGAATCAACGCCCATTTGCACCGCCATCAATATTTTTGGAGTCACGACGCCGGACGTCAGGCGGCAGGCGTTTGATCCTGGGCTGCGCCTGCCGCGGCCTGGGCATCGTCTACAGTGTCGTACCGACAGGCTCGGTGGCCGTCTCAATCTCAAGAGCGAGCCGGGCAGGGGAACGAGGGTCGAGCTAAGGATTCCAAGAGTGGCTCCGCGCAGGCCCGATCGTTCGTAGCGAGTAGGGTATCAGTCCCTACTTCGTAATGAGATGTTTCATTGGCGTCACTGTCGATTCCGGTGCGGCATTCGAAATCGCGAAGGTCAACCAGACGTTCCAACCTTCCGGGCGATTTTCCGCGGCAAATTCCTTGTAACCCTTGAGGTTCAGATATCCCTGCTTGTCTCCGATCGGGAACAGATAACCGACTTGGGGACCGGCTCCCAGAACGCGCGACCTGAAGCCGCCAAGAAACGGTGCGGCGCCGGAGTCGTCGGTGATCTGCTGATAGGCGTATCCGACCAGGCCGACAAACAGCTGCTTTGACAGAAAGTGAGATGCACCCCAGTCGAAATGGAAATCGATTCCGTTCTGATAGTCGGTGGCTGTGTTCTTGAAATTGTAGGTAAAGCCGGCGACACCGGAAAACTCGTTGCCTGTCGCCGGATTGAAATAGGTGTAACCGCCGCCGATGTCGATGCCGCCATGCCCGATCCCGATATTGGACAGACGTGTGGAGTCGTAAGCGCCGACGGGGATGTCGCCGAATCCGTAGACCATGTAGTTGTGGACGCCCTGGTTCCACTTCAACGAGACCAGAGGATAGAGGTCGCCGACGCCAGTCAGCGAATCCGACAAGAGCCCATTGCGTGTTGCGACAATTGGTCCGACCTGCGCGGTCAATGTGCCGGCGATGCTGGTGTCGAGGTGACCGACAAGCCCGGTGACGCCGACGGCAAGCTGGCCGCCGAGCACCGGCGTCGCGAAGGTATATGTTGGTGCAATGAATAACAGATCGCCATTGGCCTTCAGATTGGCGTTGAGACTGACGTTTGCTGTCGGCGGCACCTGGCCTATCTGGATTTGACGCGCTGCCGCAACGTTGCCTGAAGCCTCCACGCTGGTGTGGTAGGCCACCATGCCGAGCGACCATCCCGGAACGGCGGGGGTGGCAGCCATGCTTCCGAACTGGCCAGGGAGCCAAAGCGAGACGCCGCTCTCATCCGCGCGAGATGCTTGAGATAGGAGCACCAACGCCGCTGAAGCGGCGAGCGCGGTCCGGCAGAGATTTGAGAAAACAATTTTCATTGCACCTCTGGAGCGCATCTACATGGCGAGCAAATCAGAATCGACGCATCGAGTCTGTAGCTGTTCGGCCACAAGTCACTCTATAATCTAGGAAAACACAGCCTGCATAATCTAGATCAGTTTTGGAATCGCTCCGGCCGAACCGCAGATGCGCGTGCAGGCAACTCGCTATGCCGCAAAAGCGAAGGGGCCCCGAGGGCCCCTTCAAATGTCACCAGCGGCGATAGCCGTAGGAG
This sequence comes from Bradyrhizobium sp. F1.4.3, assembly GCF_040548375.1. Lineage (NCBI taxonomy): Bacteria > Pseudomonadati > Pseudomonadota > Alphaproteobacteria > Hyphomicrobiales > Nitrobacteraceae > Bradyrhizobium > Bradyrhizobium sp. F1.4.3. The sequence continues at coordinate 216,844 of NZ_JBEPRN010000009.1, read as the reverse complement.
CCATAGTAGCGCGGACGCGGGGCATAATAGCGCGGCGGCCCATAATATCCCGGGCCATAGCCGTAACCGTAGGCATAGTTCGGCCGCCACCAGCAGCGCCCCCAGGCATTGCAGACCATGCGGACCTGCTCGACGTCGGAGACCTGCGGTGTCGCAGGTGCAGGCGCAATAGGCATGGCGGACGCCGCCGACGATGCCGCGAGGGCACCGAACAGGGACGCGGCGACGAGGCCAATCTTGAACGTCATGATGTCTTCCTCTGCTTACGCAATACAGGATATCGAAGTTGTTCTGATCAAATTGTGGCAGAACCGAAATGTCATGCCGATGAACAAATCCGGCTCGTTCCGTGCGATGGACGCGACGCGCATCAGGGCGAGGTCGCCAAAGATCTCGTCAAGCTGCCGGTCCGCGAGATCGAGAAACAGTTGTTGCCGTCGGAGGCGATCAGAAGCAGGGGTGCCGGCGACCGTCCTGGCCGACATAGGCGGCCGCGCTTTGGTAGCAGTGGTTGGTCGACGGGCCATCGTAGTAGGCGAAGGTACCCGGCGTGATGCCGGGGCCATAATTGCGCAAATAGCTGATCGGATAGGGTAGCGGGTTAGCGTAGTAGCGGTGGTGCCGGTGATGCACCCGCGCCTCCGCGAGGCTGGGGGCTAGGATTGCGGCCGACAGGGCAGCAATCGCGGCAACAAGCTTCAATTTGCTCATCTCGATTCTCCGGAACCCGCGCTTAGAGGTCAGTTCCTTATAGCCATTTCGGACGGCGTGGGCACCCGTCCGGGGACCGGAAATCGGGCCTAGCTTCGCAGATTCCCGGCCGGGTGTGACCGAAATGCCGGGGCGATGGCCCGTCGGCTGCCCATTTTTGGCCTTTTCGAGATGCTTAACGAATTCCCCACACAAGTATGGCCAAAGAGACTTCGGTCAATTCTTGTCGCCGGCCCCTTGGGGGTCCTTCGAGGCCGGTCCATTCCTGAAGGCTTTCACCGTCACGCTGTCATGCGCATCACGCTCCTGAGCCTGCTGTTGCTCTCCGCCGTCGCGGCTACGCCTGCGCGGGCCGAGCTGCACATCACCCGAGACCATGGCGGCTATGTTGAGGAGTACAAGACCAAGTACAAGCGCGTCCGCGACAAGGGCGAGCGCGTCATCATCGACGGCATCTGCAACTCGGCCTGCACGCTGGTGCTCGGCATCGTGCCGATGAACAAGATCTGCGTGACGCCGCGCGCGAGCCTCGGCTTCCATCAGGCCTATTACGACAAGGCGTTCACCTTCGGCATGAAGATCACCAGCGCGGAGGGGACGTCCGATCTGATGTCCTACTATCCCGACACGGTGAAGGACTGGATCCGCCGCAATGGCGGGCTCACCACCGACATGAAGAAGATCAAGAACGGTGTCGAACTCTGGAAGATCATCGATCCCTGTCCGGAAGAATGGTGAGCGGCCGATCTGAGCCACCGCGCACTCTGTCCGTCGTGCGCCGCAACATCTGACAATCAGAGATTTCGCGTTGCCGTACCGCCCCTAGTCGGGCAATGAAGGCGGCAATGATTCATAATCAAGAATCCCTGACCGCGCGGGCGGCGCCGGTCCTGTTCGTGGTGCTCTGGAGCACCGGATTCATCGGCACCAAATACGTCATCAACAATGCCGATCCCTTGACCTATCTCGCCATCCGCATGGCGGTGGTGGTCGGTCTGATGGCGATCATCGCGGCCATTGCCCGCCCGAAATGGCCTGACAGGGCCGGCATCGCGCACAGCGCAGTCGCCGGCATTCTCGTTCACGGCTTCTATCTCGGCGGCACCGCGATTGCGATCGCGCATTCGATTCCGGCCGGCCTCTCTGCGCTCATTCCAGGCCTTCAGCCCATCCTGACCTCGACCATCGCCAACCGCTGGCTCGGCGAGAAGGTGACGCCGGTGCAATGGGGCGGCCTGCTGCTCGGCCTTGGCGGCGTGGTCCTGATCCTGCACAACCGCCCCATGACCGGCGAAGCCGGGATCGGCTGGCTCGCCTCGGTCGTCGCGCTGATCAGCATCACGCTGGGCACGCTCTATCAGCGCCGCTACTGCAACCACATCGATTGGCGCGCCGGCAATCTCGTGCAATATGTCGCCGTCACCATCTTCTTCGCGGCCGGCGCGTTCCTGTTCGAAGACCGCGTGGTGCACTGGACCCGGGAGTTCGTGCTCGCGCTCTCCTGGCTCGCTGTGGCGCTCTCGATCGGATCGATCGGGCTGTTGTACTGGCTGATCCGCCATGCCGCGGCGACGTCGGTCGCGAGCCTGTTCTATCTGGTGCCCGCCGTAACGGCGCTGATGGCCTATCTGCTGTTCGGCGAGAAGCTCGACGCGCTGGCGATCGCCGGCATGGCGATGTGCGCGGCCGCGGTGTTCGTGGTCAACCGGCGCTTCTAGAGCATGATCCGGAAAAGTGTGCAGCGGTTTTCCGAAAGATCATGCTCAAACAATTCGGCCGATAAGCCGAACCGCTGGAATACATCCCTGACGTGCGCGCCACGTTCATGCTAGGCTTGCCGTATTTCAGTTTCCCTTTCGGCACGGTGATCTCCATGAAAAAGGCGAGGCGCGCACTACTCGGCAGGTCCATGAAGCCGGTTCGGATTGCCTGCATCAACTACGCCGAGGAGGAGATCGACGACCGGACGATGGGCAAGCTCACCGCGGCGCTTCAGAAATGCTACGATGAGCATTTCCTGCCGGTCTGGGGTTATCCGGTCGATCTCTACATTGCGCGCAAGCCGAAGCCGACCGACTGGCAACTCGTCTACTTCGACGACGCCTCCCACAAGAACATGCTCGGGCGTCATGAACTGACGCATCGCGGCCAGCCGATCTCGAAGATCTTCGTCAAGGCGCTGGGCGACGAGCCGGTCAGCGTGGCGGCCTCGCATGAGCTGTTCGAGATGGTGCTCGATCCCATGGCCAACCTATGGGCCGACAAGAACAGGAACACGCAATACGCCTATGAGGTCTGCGACGCCGTCGAGGAGGACTCCTTCGTCGTCAGCGGCTTTCCGATGTCGAACTTCGTCTATCCGTCCTGGTTCGAGCCGTTCAGGCATCCCCGCCGCACCAAATTCGACCACAAGGGCACGCTGAAGGAGCCGTTCTCGATGACGGAGGGCGGCTATGTCATCAAGAAGGTCAACGGCCGGAAGGTGATCAGGGCGTTCGGTTCGCCAGAAAAGCGGCGGCGCTTCGCCAAGGAGGATCGGCGTGGACATCGCAGTGAATTTCGCGATCCAAACGGGGAGCATCACCCTGGCCGACGCACATCGAAGCGGCGAGGGTAGCGGGAGAAGCCTCCGGGCGCGCCCGCACCCGGAGACTCGGTCTTAGGCTGTGCTTGCAGGTCTTCTTGAGCTTGCGATCAGCGCTTGGCCTTCTTGGCCTTCTTTTTCGTCTTGGCGGCTTTCTTCGCCGTTTTCTTCGCCGCCTTCTTCACGGACTTCTTGGCCGCCTTCTTCGACAGCTTCTTGGCGGCCTTCTTGGCTTTCTTCTTGGAAGCCTTCTTTGCCTTCTTCGGCGCTACTTTCTTCGCGGCCTTCTTGGCGGCCTTCCTGACTTTCTTGACGGCGGTGACTGCGGCCTCCTTGGTCGCTTCCACGGCGGTGGTGATCGTCTCCATCGCCTGCTCGGTGGTCGGCTTGTCGTCGTCCATATCGTCCCCCACGGTTTGAATGGAGCGATGACGATAGCGGGTTTCGAAATTGTGTCAAAGCGACGCTCAACCTTTGCGGATGCTTGACCAGAAAGGAGGCGACCACCATCCGCACCCGGTTATGCGTCACGCCGGTGTGCCGGAGCTCGCGCAGGCCGGCATCGACGATCGGATAGCCGGTGCGGCCGCTCTGCCAGGCGGCTTGGCGGGCTGAAACCATCAGCCCGCCGTGACGTAACTGACGGCATGATGTGACTGCCCGCGCGACCTGCTGGCAGGGCGGCCGCCAGTGAACCGTATTGCCGTGCTGTATGCCGCAACCCTGATCGTGCTAACCGGGTTGGACTTCCTGTTCCTCGGGCTGGTTGCCAAGGGCTTTTTCACCGCACCAGTCGGCGACATGCTGGGCGAGCTGAAGCCGGTGCCGGCCGTGCTGTTCTATCTTCTGTACGTCGTTGGGGTGCTGGTCTTCGTCAGCGGCGTGTCCGGCGCGACCTGGCAGTCGACGCTCGCTTACGGCGCGCTGTTCGGACTGTTCTGCTATGCGACGTTCGATCTCACCGCGTTGGCGCTCTTGAAGCACTGGAGCTGGCCGGTCGCGCTCGTCGACGTCGGCTGGGGCGCGGTGGTGACCGCGGTCTCATCGACCGCGGGTCTGTTGGTGACGGACCGGGTGACCGGTTAGAGCCCTTACTTGGGCTGCGGCACGATCCGGATGTAGGGCTTCGGCTCTTTCCAGCCCTGCGGATAGATCGTCTTGGCCTCGTCATTGGAGACCGAGCCCGCGATAATGACATCGTCGCCCTGCTGCCAGTCGGCCGGGGTCGCGACCCGGTGCTTCGCCGTCATCTGGAGCGAGTCGATGACGCGCAGGATCTCCTGAAAATTCCGGCCGGTGGTCATCGGGTAGACCAGCACCAGCTTGATCTTCTTGTCCGGCCCGATGATGAAAACGTTGCGGACGGTCTGGTTGTCGGCCGGCGTGCGGGTGAGGGGATCGCCGGAGGTCGAGGCTGGCAGCATCTCGTAAAGCTTCGAGACGTTGAAGTCGGTGTCGCCGATCATCGGATAGTTCGGGGCGGCGCCTTGGGTCTCCTTGATGTCCTCCGACCATTTGGAGTGACGGTCGACCGGATCGACCGAGAGGCCCATCAGCTTGACGCCGCGCTTGTCGAACTCCGGCTTCAGCTTGGCCAGTGCGCCGAGCTCGGTCGTACAAACTGGCGTGAAGTCCTTCGGATGCGAGAACAGCAGCGCCCAGCTGTTGCCGATCCAATCGTGGAACTTGATCTTCCCTTCAGTGGTCTCGGCTTCGAAGTCAGGGGCGGTGGTGCCGATCGGGAGTGTCATGGTTCTACCTCATCATATTGAATTTACTGTAGAATTTGTCTTTGCCGTCGCGGACAGTATAGGATCCCGAGGACCCCAAGTGAACAGCTTCAAGTAAAATGTGAATTCCTTCTCTGAAGAGCCGATTTCCTAGCATCTTTCTGTTACAGGGACGCCTGCGGCGAGATGGCTCCCCCGGAGGGCAACGGGCTCGATTGCCCCGATAAAGCCTTTTATGACCCGCATCACGCTCGCCCGATGTTTGATGGAACCCTGATAGCGACCAATTGGCAACCATCGAGAAAAGTCGCGATCCCCGTATCGAATCGTTAACCACCCCTTTACGCCCGCATGAAAATGCTGGTCGATCAGAAGAAATCTGGAAGTGAACTATGTCTGCCGCTGCGCCCAAGTCCGTTGAGAAGTCTGTTGAGTCGCCGTCCCTCGAACCGTCCTGCCGCGATACCGCGGCCCATGCACTCTCCATCGTTCGCGACGGCGTGATCACGGGCGAAGGCCCGACCACCAAGGGCCGGGTGCACTTTTCCCGCTCGCTCGATGCCGATGACACCGCCTGGTGCACGCGCATCCTGACGGCCACAGCCGTCAACGACCAGCCGGTCAGCCGCGCCGAAGCCGAGGCGCTGTTCGAGATCAACGAGGCCGCGACCGAGCGGACCGATGGCGGCCGGTTCGACGACCTGCTGGCCAAGGCGGTGGCCCATTACGCCGCAAGCGCCTCCGGCCTCAAGGTGCCGCCGCGCAGCGTCGCGCTCGCGCAGGACATCGAGAGCTGGGCGCCATCCTATGCCTCGAAGGTCAACAGCGAGATGCTGGAGTGGATCGCCGGCCAGATGCACGGCAAGCGCCAGAACAATCGTCGCCTGATGGCGATGGTGGCGACCTTCCTGGGCGCCACCGCGCTGCCTCTGGCGGGCCAATTGCCGAACGTGTTCGACATCGGCATGTAAGGTTTTCTGACCTGTAAGAACTCGGCGCCTCTTTGAGGGCGAGAAGAAGCGGCGGGGTTATTTCCCCGCCGTTTTTTGTTTGCCGGCGTCTGGCTCAAGGCCAAGCGTGCGGCCCGGGAAGCCGGCGGCATCGAAATAGCGCTGGCTGCCGACACGCTGGACGTTGAGCACCGTCTGGAGACCGTTCTCCTGCATCTTCTTCGACTTCTCGACGGTCTTGAACGCCTTCGGCACGATGCCGTTGGGCAGCGCCTCCGACATCACCCGGCCGACCAGGCCGCCATTCTGCGAGCCGCGCAGGCCGAGGAGCTGGGCGGCGGTCATGCCGACGTCGGCATTGCTGACCGGCAGCTCGTCGACAAAGCCGGCTTTGAAGTCCGGACCGATCGCAGCCATGAAGTTGTAGGTATCGCCGCGGCTGAAGCTGCCGTGCATGCCCTGGCCCTGGCGCAGCACGGTGTCGGCCACCTGCACGGAGCAGTTGGTCGGCGCCTCGCCGCACTCGCTGGCATAGGAGCGGAAGTTGACGACGATCGCCGGCGTCGGCGTCGCCGCCTTGCCGTGCAAATTGATGCTCGACAGCGACAGGGTGCCGGGGATGCGGCCGAGCTGGTCGTCGACGAACAGGCCGGAGACGTAATCCTGCTCGAGCAGCGCCTTGACCGTCCTGGCCGCCAGCTTCCTGTCCTTGGTCGGCAGATAGATCAGGTCGGAGCCGCCATTGGTGGCCACGACGAGGTCGGGCTTGGTCGGGTCCTTGCCGAGCACGCCGTTGCCGGCCTTCGGATGGGCGTTGCCGGCAACGGCGGCGTTCTTGTCGTTGGGGTCGAACAACGGCAGGTCGAGCGCCTTGGCAAGATCGAGCGCCAGGAAGCCCATCGGCAAAAAGTCCTTCGGCGTGTCGTCATAGCTGACCTTGGCCGAGGGGCTGGTCTTGCTCTCCTTGGAGATGGTCGAGAAGCCGTGGTCGGCCTGGATCATGATGTTGGTGTTGGCGGCAAGGCCGAGCTCGTCCAGCGCCTTGCGGATCTGGGCGAGGTTGTTGTCGACGTTCTTGATGCTCGCCATCGTGCTCGGGCCGTTGATGCCCGGCATGATCTGGTTGAGGCTGTCGCCCTGGTTGTGCTGGGTACCGTCCGGGTCGCGGGACCAGAACACCAGCACGAACGGCTTGTTGCGCGCCTTGAACATCGGCAGCACGACCTTGGTGGCGACGTCGGCGAAATAGGCCTGCTGCGCGACGTTGGCGACCGTGGTGCCGGGCGTCTTGGCATCGCCCGCCTTGCCGTTATCGCCGCGGCTGGGGGTGGCGAGGGCGAGGCCGGCCTTGGTCAGGGCGTCCTTCATCTCGTCGGACAACGCTACGCCGGCCTTGCCGCCGGTCGAGTCGTCAATCACGATCGAGTGCTTGCCCGGCTTCTCCGGATGATCGGTGTGGTCCCACTGGTAGGTCGGGCCGACCTTGCCAATCGCCGCCGTGCTGAGGCCCTTGTCGCGGGCCAGCTTCAGAACCGTCTCCTCGTTGAGATAGTCGCCCTTGAAATGCTCGTCGATGTCGCCGAGCACGGCGTCGTTCTCGATGAACGGAACCACGGTGTCGCCTGCGGGTGCGGAGGTGTAGTTGGTCCAGATCGTGTTGGAGAACACGCCGGTATCGCCGAGATAATGGCCGGTCGACATTGCCGAGCCGTTTGCCATGGTGAAGGTCGGGAACAGCGAATGCGAGTTCTTGAAATTGACGCCCTTGTCGCGGACCTCGGCCATTGCCGGTGCCGTTTCGGGCGTGATCTTCAGTGCGCGCAGCCCGTCGGGGATGAACAGGATGAGGTTGCGGGGGGTGTTGTTCTGGGCGGAGGCAAGTCCGGTGGACAAAACTGTCAGTCCGGCGGACAGCAACACCAGTGAACGGCGCATCAAATCTCTCCCTGCCTGCGGTGAGGCGGCTTGGCGGCCGACCGCGGCCCCCCGCCTTCGTTTAGTTTTGCTGTATGACGGTTTTGTTACAAGATCGAACTCAGATGCAGAAGTGACGGGAGAGGGCGGTCATGTGTCCACAGATTGAGGGCACAACGGCGTTGTTCACAACAGACATGTTTTCGCGTTCTCGCGGCGCATTTCGCCCGAGCTTTGCGTCGTTGCCTCACCCTCACATGAAAGAGGGCGCAGGGAGGACCGGGAGCCGGCTGGCTCCCATGGACCGCTATGCCAGAAGCAGATTGCGCTACAATGCACAGCGGGAAACAGGGCAACCGAAGCATCCCGGCCTTCCCTGCGCGGATGGTTGGAACGGCTTATGTCGCGCTCTCCCCGGGGAGCGATGCACTATTGCCCCCGTCGCCTTGCCGATCACTGATGCGCGCGCCCGGTTGGGCCGCCACATCACCGCAAGACTTGGCGCACAGACTCCGGGCGCCAGGACCACACGATTTTGCCGTACGCCGATCACACCGGTCGTGTGCGCGAGGTCTCCGCTCACAGTCGCCTGCCCTGCGAAACCCTTCGCGCCGATGTGGCTTGCGTCCACCGCCGCCCGGCCCGCGTTCGTGACGATCGCGATACGCCCCTCTTCCTTGGGCCGGAGTGAGGCGAAATATACGCAATTCCGAATTTCGGTAAAGTGGAATATTTTTGACGATGCGGATTGACCAGCAGTTTGGGTGTTTTGCCCGACGGGTAGCGCAAGAGATAGTGGCCGGGACCAGCGATCTATCGGGCGGCCCGCGCGCGGGCCAATGGAATTCACAAGTCTGCTTGATAAGTCCATGCACATTTCACGGTCTAATCGCATGCCGCACGATCCGTTATCTATGAAGCGACCACCCGGATGCCGCCGGGCACCAAGAACAACCGTAATGTACGGGGTATCTCTCATGACACAGCGAGCTGCGGCAGTCGCGCTGCTTTTGCTGATAGCCATGCCATCGGCTCGCACAGAGGAGGCTGCCGCCATGATTGGATCAAAGCCGATGCTGGGGGGCGAGGATGTGCGGAAGGTTGCTCCGGCGCTGGACGCCTACACGCAAGGCCGTCTCCTGGGAGAGGTCTGGAAGCGCCCGGGCCTTGCGCCGCGCGACCGTAGTGTCGTCACGCTGGCAGCCTTGATCGCGCGCAATCAGACGATCGAATTGCCCTATCATTTCAACCTTGCTCTCGACAACGGCGTCAAACCGCGAGAGATTTCGGAGATCATCACCCATCTCGCCTTCTACGCAGGTTGGGCCAATGCGATGTCGGCGGTCGCTGTTGCCAAGGATGTGTTCGCCGCTCGCAATATTGGAGCCAATGAGCTTCCCGCCGTCTCGGTGGCCTTGTTGCCGATCGACGAGCCCGCCGAAGCGCAGCGGGCAAAGTTCGTCCAGGAACAATTCGGCGCGGCCTTTCCTGGTGTCGTGCAATACACGACCGACGTGCTGTTTCGTGACCTGTGGCTGCGCCCGGACCTGGCCCCCAGGGACCGCAGCCTCGTCACCGTCAGCGCGCTGATTGCCAACGGGCAGACCGCGCAGCTCACGCCGCACCTCAACAGGGCGATGGATAATGGCCTGACCCAGACGGAAGCTTCCGAGGCGATTACGCAGCTGGCCTTCTATGTCGGCTGGCCCAACGTCTTTTCGGCAATGCCCGTCGCGAAGGATGTATTCGCAAAGCGGGCACATTAGCCGCATTCCCCCTCGAAGGAGGTCAGCGTTCGCGTCTTCCTTCACGAGGGCTGATCCGGACCACACCTATCGCATTGGCCACCAGGCCGAGATGATAGCTCAGTCGCGATGGCGGAGCGCCTCGACAAGCAGCGCAAAGGCCGCGGAGGGCTGGCGCCGGCTCGGATAATAGAGGTGGTAGCCCGGATAGGGCGGGCACCAGTCTTCAAGCACCCGCCTGAGCCGGCCCTTGTTGATATGGGGGTGCACCAAGCCCTCCGGCAGATAAGCCAGGCCGAAGCCTGCGAGCGCCGCATGGAGCATCTGGGTCGTGGTGTTGAAGAACAATTGGCCTTCCACGCGAACCTTGAGTTCGCGCGAGCCCTTTTGGAACTCCCAAGAGTACAATCCGCCATGGGTTGGCAGGCGCAGATTGATGCAATTGTGCTCGACCAATTGTGATGGTTTCGTCGGCTCTGACCGGCTTCGGAAATAGGACGGAGCCCCGACGACAGCCATGCGTGCGTCGGGTCCGATCCGCACCGCAATCATGTCCCTCGCGACCTGCTCGCCATCCCGCACGCCGGCATCGAAACGCTGCGCGACGATGTCCGTCAGGCCATAGTCGCTGATGATCTCGATGTTGATGTCCGGATTTTCTCGCAAGAGCCTTGCGAGCTTCGGCAGAAGGACAGCGTGGGTGGCATATTCGGTCGCCGTGATGCGGATGGTGCCGGAGGGCTTGTCCCGAAGCTCGGTCAAGGCGGCAAGTTCCGTTTCGATCTCCGCGATCCGTGGACCCACGTTGCGCAGCAGGCGCTCGCCGGCGGCCGTCGGCGACACGCTGCGCGTGGTGCGCGTCAAGAGGCGCAGCTTCAGCCGTGCCTCGAGCTCCTTGATGGTATAGCTGAGCGCGGACTGGGAAATCCCGAGCTTGGCAGCCGCTTTCGTAAAGCTGCCCTCGCGGGCGACGATCAGAAAGGCCGAGAGATCGTTGAGATTGCCGCGCTGCATTTATCGATCCTGCTTATAAGTCCATGCCAATTCTAGTGGCTAGTTCGTATAGCTGCACGCCCTAAATCTAGAGCCAGCGATCATTGCCGATTGGGAACGTCCCGCGACTTGAACGGAGGCTCACATGGATCGGTCGGACGATCCTTCCCGGCGGCCTGCGAAGACCGAGACCGAGCTGCGGCGAGTGCTTCCGCGACGCAGCGTGCTTTCGGGCGCTGCCGGACTGGCCATGCTGGTATCGGCGCGTTCGTGCGTGGCACAGGCCACGGCTGAGAACGAGACAAGACAAGGAAGGATTGGAATAATGGACATCAAGCGCAACGGCTCACGCCCCTCTGGCAAAGGCCCGGAAGCGTGGTTCACCGGCACCGTCCGCGTCGATCCGATGTTTCAGGTCGGCGACCCGGCGCGCCTGAGCGGCGGTCACGTGACTTTCGAACCCGGTGCCCGAACCATGTGGCACACCCATCCGCTCGGCCAGACCTTGATTGTCACGTCCGGTCTCGGCTGGGTGCAAAGCGAAGGCGGCCCGATCGAGGAGATCCGTCCCGGCGACGTCGTGTGGTTTCCACGGGGCGAGAAGCATTGGCACGGCGCGACGGCGACGACCGCTATGGCGCATATCGCGATTACCGAATCCCTCGACGGCAAGAATGTCGACTGGATGGAAAAGGTTAGCGACGCACAGTACCGCAAGTGATTTTCGCGACTCGGCAAAGGGCGATGATGCGGCCGCGAGTCTATTATCTGACACATGGCCCATGCGCGCCTATCGATGACGGTCAAGCGTGGATCGTCAGCTTTTGCGCCCGTGGAACCGTATCTGAGCGGCGGGCACCACCTAGGGGGCCAGGAGATTGAAAATGCAGATGCGCAAGCTTGGCGACAGCGGACTTTCGGTCTCAGCCATTGGCCTGGGCTGCATGGGCCTGAATTATCATCGTGGCCTGGCGCCGGAACGCAAGGAGATGATCGCGCTTGCCCGCGCGGCGGTGGAGCGCGGTGTCACTTTTTTCGACACCGCCGAGGTCTATGGCCCCTTCACCAACGAGGAACTCGTGGGCGAGGCGCTGGAGCCGTTCCGGAAAGACGTCGTCATCGCCACCAAATTTGGCCACGACCTCAGTCCGGCCGACGCTCGGCGTTCTGGCGGGCTCGACAGCCGTCCTGAACGAATCCGGCAGGCGGCCGAAGGTTCGTTGCGGCGGTTGCGGGTCGAGGCGATCGACCTGTTCTACCAGCACCGCGTCGATCCCGCTGTCCCGATCGAGGACGTCGCCGGCGCGGTGAAGGATCTGATCGCCGAGGGCAAGGTCAAGCACTTCGGTCTCAGCGAGGCCGGCGCCTCGACCATCCGCCGCGCCCACGCGGTCCAGTCGCTCGCGGCGATCCAGAGCGAATACTCTCTCTGGTGGCGTCAGCCCGAGACGGAGGTGTTGCCTGCTTGCAAGGAACTGGGAATCGGCTTCGTCCCCTTCAGTCCCTTGGGCAGGGGATTCCTCACCGGCAAGATCGACGAGACCACCAGCTTCGGTGGCAACGACAACCGCGCCGGCCTGCCGCGCTTTACGCCCGACGCTCGCAAGGCGAACAGGCCTGTCGTGGACCTGCTGGTTCAGATCGGCGCGCAGAAGCATGTCACGCCGGCGCAGATCGCCTTGGCCTGGTTGCTGGCTCGGATGCCGTGGATCGTCCCGATTCCCGGCACGACCAAGTTCGGTCGCCTCGACGAGAACATCGCAGCGGCCGCGATCGAGCTCACGCCCGATGAAATCAGGCACATCGATGCTTCGGCCGCGCGGATCACCATCGCAGGTGACCGCTACCCGCAAGCGGAGGCTGAGCGGACGCAGCGTTGATGGCGCATACGCCAATCCGACAAATCGACAGGAGAGATATCCATGAACATTTCATTTGAAGGAAAGGTCGCGTTGGTGACCGGCGCGGCGTCCGGGCTGGGCCTCGCCACGGCGAGGGCTTTTGCGGAATCCGGGGCGTCCGTTGCGCTGGCAGACTGGAACGAGGACGCGGTGCGTGCCGCCGCCGGAGAGCTCGCCGCCCGAGGCCATAAGGCCATCGCCATCCGCTGCGACGTCGCCGACGATGCACAGGTCGAGGCCATGGTCGCGCAGACGGTCGCCGCCTTCGGCGGGCTCGATGCCGCCTACAACAACGCGGGCGTCCAGAATCTCCTCGCAGAGACCGCCGACACCACCCGTGAGGATTATGACCGCGTCATGGGCATCAATCTGCGTGGCGAATGGAGCTGCATGAAGTTCGAACTGCAGCAGATGCGCAAGCAAGGAAGCGGCGCGATCGTCAATTGCTCATCTCTCGGCGGACTCGTAGGAGGTGCCGAGAGGGGAATCTATCACGCCGCCAAGCACGGGGTGCTTGGGTTTACCAAGAGCGCGGCTCTCGAATATGCAGCACGCGGCATTCGTATCAATGCCATATGCCCCGGGCTGATCTGGACACCGATGGCCGACCAGATGGTTGCGGCCGGGCAGGGCGATGCTCTCAAGGCCATGGAAAAGAGCGTGCCTATGGGACGGGTTGGCCGGCCGGAGGAGATTGCAAGCGCGGTTCTTTGGCTTTGCAGCGAGGCTGCGAGCTACGTAACCGGTCAATCCATTTCGGTCGATGGTGGTTTTATCATGCGCTGAACGGTGCTTCGGCGACCGCCGATCCAAAGATACCGATTCCGATGGATGCCAGGCGGCGGCAGCCGGGATGCTTCGCTGCGTTCGCAATGATAGAATCGTCTGGCCGGGCGTGACCAACGCGAAATGTCCGTTCGCCGGCGTCGTCATTTCGGCGCGGTCGGGACCCTCGAGGTCTGTGCGAACGTCGGCGCGGGCTTTACTGTCGTCGGATAGGCGCCACCATCGGCGAGATTGCGACGCAGCGATAGCGGCGCTGCCTGAAGCGCGAAGATGATCGCGATCTGGGTTCGGTTATGGAGGCGGTATTTGCGCATGATGTTGCCGATATGCGCCCGCACCGTGTTCTCCGAGATCTTGAGCTCGTAGGCGATGTTCTTGTTCTGCATTCCGCGCGCGATGAGCATCATCAGCTCGCGCTCACGCGGCGTCGGTGTAATCAAATCTTTCGGATCCGGGCTCATGACTAGCTCCTCCCTGGCCTTGGTTTGATGTTGTGGCCACCCCAGCATATTCTCACTCCGTCTTGAGCGCCTCGATTGGACTAAGCTTGGACGCCTTGTGCGCAGGATAGAAACCAAAGATGAGGCCGGTCGCGATCGAGAAGGCGAGGGCGAGACCGATCGCCTCGCCATCGATCGAGGTGATCCACCCGGCCATGCGCGCGACCGTCATCGACAGCGTGACGCCGCCGAGGACGCCGATGGCGCCGCCGAGCAGGCAGAGCACGAGCGCTTCGCAGAGAAACTGGAGACGGATGTCCCGCATCCGCCCGCCGAGCGCACGGCGGATGCCGATTTCCCGGGTGCGCTCGGTCACCGACACGATCATGACGTTCATGATGCTGATGCCGCCGACAAGCAGCGAGACCGAGGCGATGGCGACGAGCAGAAGCGCCACGGTGCGGATCGCCCCCTGCTGCGCCTCCATGGCGGCAGCCGGATCCTGGACCTTGAAGTCGTCCTCCTGACCGGCAACGATCCGATGCCGCTGCCGCAGCAGGTTCTCGATCTCGGCTCTCGCCCCGGCCATCTGACCGTCGGCGGCCACCTTGGCAATGATGTAAGCGACCGAATCCCGGTTGATGTTGCTGGCGCTGCCGAGGAAGCGGAGCTTGGCCGTGGTGAGGGGGACGAAGGCGACATCATCCTGCGCGGGTCCCTTGGGGTCGAGCACGCCGACCACTTCGAGCGGGACCTTCATGATCCTGATCTGCGCGCCAATGGGATCATCGCCCGGCGCGAACAGCTCGCGCGCGACCGTGCTTCCGAGGATCACGACTTTTCCGGCGGCGGCTTCTTCGACGCTCGAAAAGTAGCGTCCGGACGCGAGCTGCCAGTCGCGCACCATGAAGTGCCCGGTTGTCGTGCCGTTGATCGTCGTGTTCCAGTTCTTGCTCTCGTGGATGACCTGCGCCGTTCCGGCGATCGAGCCGGCCGCGGCCTGGATTTCCGGAATCTGCTCAAGGATGGCCTGCACGTCGCTTTCGGTCATCGTCAGCTTGGTACCTTCCTTGAGACGCACGCCGCCCTGGTAGACCGCGCCGGGCATGATCATCAGCACGTTGGCGCCGATCGAGCGGATCTGTTCCTGGAGGCGCAACTGCGCCCCGGACCCGATCGCAAAGACCGTCACGATCGAGGCGACGCCGATCACGATGCCAAGCATCGTGAGGAAGCTGCGCAGCGGGTTGAGGCGCAAGGCGTGCAGTGCAATCTGAAACCCCTGGAGCATCGTCATGACACAGCGCTCCACTTCGGCAGCAACGGAGCCTGCGCCTCGTCGCTGACGAGCTCGCCGTCGTGCAGGCGGATCGTGCGCCGGCAGTGGGTCGCGATGCCGGGATCGTGCGTAATCATCACGATGGTCTGGCCGGTCCGGTTGAGTGCGGCAAACAGCGCCAGGATCTCGGCGCCGGTGCGGCTGTCGAGTGCGCCGGTCGGTTCGTCCGCGAGCACGATCAGCGGAGAGGCGATCAGCGCACGCGCGATCGCGACGCGCTGCTGCTCGCCGCCCGACAGCTGTCGCGGAAAGTGATGCGCCCGATGCAGCATGCCGACGGCTTCCAGGCTCCGCTCGGCGCGCGCCAGGCGCTCCTTGCGGCCCACCCCGCAATAGACCAGCGGCAGGGCGACGTTCTCGATCGCATTGTGGCGCGCGAGCAAATTGTAGGATTGGAACACGAAGCCAATGCTACGGGCGCGCAAGGTCGACCTGTGGTCTTCCGAGAGGTCGGCGACATTGGATCCCTCGAGATAGATCGCGCCCTCGCTCGGCAGATCGAGCAGTCCGATCATGTGCATCAGCGTGGACTTGCCGGAACCGGACGGTCCCATGACAGCAAGGATCTCGCCCTGATCGATGTCGAAGCTGACATTACGCACCGCGGACACCGCGATCCCGTCCGTGCGGTAGGTTCTGCCTACGGATCGGAGGCTGATGAGGGGCAGGGGCGCTGTCATGATCCGAACCTGATGCCGAGAAATTCCATGCCGGCCGGCCGGATCGCCTGTCCGACGGCGACCTGGCTGCCCTCGACGAGTTCTCCGCTCTTGAGCGCGACCTGTTCGGTGCCCGCCGCGCCGACGGTCACGGGGATACGCTGAAGCGCGCCACTGACGGTGCGCACCCAGACGCCGCTGCGGCCGGGGGCCGTGTCTGTCCGCGCGCCCGAGGGCTGGAAGCGCAGGGCGGCCAGCGGCACTTTCAGCACGTTGTCCTGCTGCTCGATCACGATCTTGACCAAGGCGGTCATTCCAGGCAGCAGCGCGCCGTCGAGATTGGAGGTCGACAGGACGACGGTATAGGTGACCACATGCTGCTGGTTTTGCGGCGCCTTGCGCACCTGGCGCACTGCCGCCTCGAAGCGGCGGTCGGGATAGGCGTCCACCGTGAAGTGAGCGCGCTGGCCGGATGCGATGCGCCCGATATCGGCTTCGTCGACCTGCGCGTGAATCTCCATGTCTTCCAGGCGGTGGGCGACCACGAAGGTGGTGCGCGACTCCAACCCGACCGCGAGTGTCTGGCCTTCGTTGACGAACCTGCCGACCACGACGCCGTCGATCGGCGAGCGGATCACTGTGCGGTCGAGATCGGCCTGGGCGGCCGCAAGGACCGCGGCCTTCTCGGGCACCGCCATTCTGGCCTGCTCCAGCTCGGCCTCGATCCGGCGTACGTCGGCCTGGGCGCCGTCGACGGCGTAGGCATTCAGGGACATGAGGACCTCGGCCTCGCGTTCCTGGGCCACGCGCGCGGTGAATTCCGTCTGCGCGTCGTCGACCGTCGAGGTTGCCACGACGTTTTGCGACTGGAGCGCCAGCTTTCGTTGCAAGGTCTTCTGCGCCGACATCTTGACCGCCTGGGCGCTGTCGAGCTTGGCGGCGAGCACGTCCCTGCTGCCCCTGGCGTTTTGCAGATCGATCTTGGCGCGATCGAGCTTGGCCCGCTCGATGTCGACCAGGGAGTCGGAGACCAACAGCGCCGCCTTGGCCTCGTCGACCTTGGCTGCGAAGCTGCGGGGATCGATCAGGGCAAGCGGCTGGTCCTTGCTGACGGTATCGTTGAAGTCGACATAGACCCGGGCGAGCTGCCCGGACAGTTGCGAGCCGACCTCGATCGTCTTGACCGGTTGCAGGGCGCCCGTGACGGTGATGGTTTGCTCGATGCTGCCGCGCTGAATCGACGCATAGCGGAACATTGGCGCATCCGACCCGAAGGTCGGCGTTTCGCCGCCTGGCTTAAGGAACTGCTTCGTGGACTCATAGGCGCGGCTTGCGCCGTCCGCGGCGCTCCCGGCAGCAGCCGCGACGACGTCCGGTGCCGCGCCGTAGATTGCGGCGACGCCGCATGCAGTTCCAAACAGGACAATGACTGGCACAAATCGCATATCAAAAGCCGCCTTCTTGAAATGACTATGTTGGCGGAAATGCAGAATATCGCGCTATGGTTGTATTTCGCCCAGCGTAATGCCGCTGTCTCGACAGTATGTCGTTGTTGATAGTGCGACGGACGGGTGCTCTCCATGATCCAGAAGTAAAGCCGACGGTTGCGACTTTTCGTGATTTGCGCGGAACGCATACCGGGCGTATCGAAAAGATGCGCGCGGTATCGAACTCGATAGCTAACTGAACGCCCCGTCTTGTCTGACGGCCCTTCGGTGTTCAAGTCGGCCTTATGGACGACGAGGCCATGACGCAGTCCGTGATTTCGCAGGCGCAACGCCGGATTTTCGCATTCTCGACATGCCGTCCCGCCGCGACGGCGCCAAGTCCTTTCAATCACGAAGCCCGATATGTGAAGGCCTTCACTCGTGTCCACCGAGTGTTGGCCCTAATACGTCAAACCGGAAGGCCGACGCGAGTCGTCTGGTCCTCGCCCAATACATTCAAGCACCTTGTTGTCTCTTGGACGAAAAATGGACGGCTCATTGCCATATCAACGAGCCGCAAGCCGGGAGTTCGTCGCCATGAATTTAAATCAAGCCATAGTTTATATCGTAGATGATGAAATTCAGATTCGAAATGCGGTCGGAAGTCTTTGCGAGGAGACGGGGCATCAGGTGCGGTTGTTTGCCTCGACGAATGAATTCCTGAACGGGAGCCTTGCCGAAGGGCCCTCCTGCCTTGTGCTCGACGTCCGCTTTCCCGGTACGTCGCCGACCGGGCTCGAGCTTCAACGCAGGCTCGCTGAATCCGGTGTGCCCATTCCGATCGTCTTCATCAGCGGCCATTCCGACATCCGTGTCTCCGTCGAGGCCATGAAGCGCGGCGCGGTCGAGTTTCTAACAAAACCCTTCCGCGAACACGAGATTCTTGATGCGATCAGGCACGGCATCGAGCGCGATCGCAGGCGCCTGGAGCGCGAAGACGCAGTGCGCGGGGCACGCCAGCGTGTCGAAACGCTGACCGCGCGCGAACGAGAGATCATGCTGCTGATGGCGGACGGGCTCGTCGCCAAGCAGATCGCAGCAAGACTTGGGGTCAGCGAAGTGACAGCGAAGGTCCATCGCGCCAGGATGATGCGGAAGCTGGAGCTGCGTTCGCCGATCGAAGTGGTGAGATTGATCGACAGTATCAGCCGCGGAGCCGAGACAATGCGGACCGGTGCGGGCATCCGCTGGTCTAGCACTCTAGGCGGCAAGATGCCGCACAACGTCTAGTCCGTACCGATTAGCATGAACTGCAGTCTGTCGCGCGGAGTACGATCGGTTCAGAGTAATCCCACGATGTCGACCTCCTCCAAGACCGGCATCTGAAATTAGTCAGACAACTCGGCTAGAAAGGGATTTCCCATGCGCAAATTGTTTCTTGCTTCCGTTGCCGTGCTCGCTCTGTCCTCCGCGGCTCAGGCTGCCAACACCGCGACCACCTTTCAAATCGGCCTCGCAAACGGCTCCACCGTGAACCAGCAGGGCCACGTGAATGACTCCTCGACCACGTTCCAGCTCGGCCTCGTGAACAGCGCGAGCACCATGCAGGGCACGACCTCTCCGTCACTCAACAATGCCAGCTCGGTGACCCAGATTGGCGTCCTTGGCAACTCGGCCACCACTGGGCAGGTTGCCACCGGCAACAACGGCAGCTCGATCAGCCAGACCACGCTCTTCGGCTTCCCGCCGAACAACGCCGCCGCCGTTGGGCAGATTGGCGGCGGACTCAACCTCAGCTCCATCACGCAGCACTAAGCCAGCCCCTGTGTCGGCCCGGGCGCGTCCATCGAGCGGCGCGTCCGGACGATACTCGACAGGCCATGCTCGAAATGACCGCGATCAGGTTGCCTGAACGGGGCGGCGGGTCGACGGCTGACATTTTGCGGAGGATATGACATGCGCATGAAATTTCTCATCCCGACGGTTGTCATGCTGGGCGCGCTGACCGCTGTCGATGCCCAAGCCGCCAACTCGGTTAGCGTGTTGCAGTTCGGTGCGACAAATCTCTCGTCCACAGCGCAGACCGGCGCGGTGAACAACACCGCGACGACGCTGCAATTCGGAGCCTTCAACCAGGCATCGAGCATGCAATTCGGTTCAATCTCTTCGATCAATTCAGTGACGATTGGACAGGGCGGTACGACGGCCACCGCGACCAATACCGCTACGGCTGGCCAGGTCGGAGGCGCCAACACGAGCTTGATCGGTCAGATTGGTTTGAACAACGCCGCCGGGGTATCCCAGCTTGGCATTCTGAACGGCTCCACGATTTTGCAGCAGGCTCCGTGACCTGAGATCGTGTGGTGACTCGGCAATATTGTGGAGGCATATGATGAACAAGCATCTTCCAGCCGTTGCGACGGCGGTTCTCGTCTCCTGTTTCGCCGCGAACGGCTCGGTGCGGGCGCAGGGCGCTGACATCAAGACGATCGTCTCGGTCAACGGGCCGCCCGTCGTCGTGAACCAGAGCAGTCCGCTCAACATGGTCGGCATATTCCAGATCGGCGGCAACACCAGCGCGACCGTAACCCAGAACGGAAGCAACAATGCCACGGGAGTCCTGCAATTCGGTGGCACAACGTCGTCATCGATCGGGCAGACGGGCATGAACAATTTTGCCTTTGTCGGGCAGACCGGCCAATCGGCGACGAGCCTCGTGTCCCAGCTCGGCACTATGAATACGGGGGCGATCGCGCAGTTTGGCGCGATCAACTCATCGACGGTGATCCAGAAAAACCCGTGAGACGCCCGCGAGTGCGTTGACCTCAAGGTGCGAGGGGAGAACGGCGATGCGTTGCGGCAGGCAGGTCTTCTTGAGTCAGGTCTTCTTGAGTCAGATATTGGCGACGACGGTGGTGTTCGCCGCCATGAGCGCGGCTACGGAGGCATCCGCGGGATCCGCGCAGCGCGGCGTGACGAACCGGAACGTGAGCATCCAAACGGTGGTGGAGTTCGGCAACAATGTGCAACCGGTCACGATCGAGGAGAACAGCCGCATCAATATCGCCCGGGTCATCGAGATCGGGACGGGAACTGTCGATGCGACGATTGTCCAGAACGGGACCCGTAACTATGTTGAGATCATCCAGGTCGGCAACACCACCAATGCACTAATCGGCCAGTCAGGCGTGAGCAACATTGCCGATATCACTCAGGTCGGAAATTCGACTAATGCGCTCTTGCTTCAGGTCGGCGACATGAACACGGGAGCAGTCAGACAGTTCGGACGTTTCAACTGGCTGGCCATATTCCAGTTCGGACGATGATCGAGACGAAGAGGTGTGACATGAAGTTCCTCCTGCTCGCATCCGGAATGAGCCTCATGACCGCAATTGCGATGGCCCCGGCCGGGGCCGGCGAGACCGGCGACGGCCATACCACCGTGGTCCAGGACGAAAACGGGACAGCAGTTATCACGCAAAGCGGCGATCCGGCGCAGGCCGAAGTCCGGGTCGACAAGGAGCCGGGCCGTACCACCGTGTACCGCCGCAGCGGCGGCAATACTGCGATCGTGTCGCAGGGAACGGGAAACGCGCAGGACATGCTGGATTGGCTGCGCAAGCAGCAGGGCCACTGACGCGAAAAGGCCCATCGCCCCGAGTGGACGATGAGCCTTGCGGTAGACTCGTTCCTACCAATTGCGGTAGCCGCCGGTCAGCGTGCCGTTGTTGTTGCCGTTGGGACCGACATCGCCTTGCGTCGAGCTCGGCGTCGGATGGTTGGTGCCGTTAAGCGCGCCGTATGGCCCCGCTGTGTCAGGATAGTACATCGCGCGTGGCTGAACCGGTTCATACGCCGGCGCCGTCCGTTGCCACCCCACGGGATTGCCGAACCGATCATAGGTCTGCGCCGATGCTGCGGCCGTGCCCGCGATGAGCGATGCGGTGGCCAGGCAGAGGAGTTTTGACTTGTTCCGCATGCGAGATGCTCCTTGCTTGTGTCGGGAGCCAACAGCTGCATTGGGGGAGCGTTCCGGACATATTCGGCTCTCGCGATCAACTCCGATCAACTGGTTATGAGGTGATGTTCCGCGGATCGAGCGGCTGGAACGGGCCCGAAAAGTGGTCGAGGCGCGCGCCTTCTGTCGCGGTGTTCCCTGTTAATCCCGCGTCTTAACCAATAATTAATTATACGTTTGCGGGCGGGCGACGGGCCGGCCTAGCGTGCAGCGGGGAGCTAGTTCGCGAAGCCAAACGAGTTGGTGCGTATCATGATGTCCAGACCATATGGGGCGTTGCTTGCCTCACTCAGCGCAGCTGCGCTGCTCCTTGCCGCCAGCAACAGTTTTGCAAGACCGGGCGGCGCCGCTCCGCATGGCGTGGTGGCCGCTGCCGCGCCGCAGGCCGCAGCCCGTCCGCCGATCGCGCCCGGAGCGCGGTTCCGCGGTCGGAATAGTTCATTTGTCTATTGGCCAGGCGGAGGTGGATTCTTCAACGACGGCGCAGGCTACAGCCAACCCTTCGTCGACGCAGGGCAGCCGCTCTCCAACGACGTGCGCTACACCTACACCTATGACGTTCCCTGGGACTGGGCGCATCGCTTCCCGCCGAACGTCGTGCCGTCCGACCGGCCCTATGTGCCGAGCTGTCCGACTGAGTCCGTGACGGTGCCCGGCCGCGGTGGCGGCGAGCATACCGTCAACATCATGCGGTGCTACTGAGCGGCGCCCGCTTCGTTCATAGAATACCTGCCGCGGCGGCGTGGTCGCGGTCGGACTGCTTCTGCCTGACAATCGCGAGTTCGCTGCTACAGGCCACGAACTGCGCCGTGTCCGGTCGCATCCCGAACTGTCCGCAGACATCCCGATCCTCATCCGCAATGACTCGTGCGAGCTCTGCCTCGGCGGCTTCGCGCATCGCGGGACCCGCAACGAACAGCGTGTGCAGCCCAAAGGCCGCCACGACGGCAAGCAACAGCGCAGCCGCGAGTGCGGGGCGTGGCAGGTCGTCGGCCGTGCGCTGAGGAGGGCGGGCCTTGCTTCTGGCTTCGGTCATGAAATCCTCTTTGATCAAAATATTGATTGTCGAAGCAAAAAATGATTGTCGAGAAAATACACGCTGCGCAGCAGCGGCGACGTGAAACAGATTACTAAAACCCAAGACGGCGCTAACCCAGCTCAAAACTGGTCACGCCGAAAACGCGGTCGAGCCGCAGTAACGGGATCGGTCCGGTATACATCCGCGCCGTTTCGAATGTCGGCTTCAGGCCCAAGGAATCCGCAAACGCAATACCATCGCGGTTCATGGCGGGGATGTCGAGGACAATCTCGCCATTGCCGGCGCTGGCCAGCAGGGCCTGCATGATGGCGTCCGCCGCGGAGCGGTCGTCGGCGACCAGCGGGCCGATCTTGCGGCCCGTCCGGCACGGGCGGATCACGCCCCATCCAGCGAGCCTGCCGTCGCGCAGCAGCGCGCGGCCGACATGGCCGGGCGCGCCAATCCAGGTGCGCAGGAAGGCGCTGCGCGGGGCGGGGAAGACAGTCGCGTCATCGGTCTCCACCATCGCGAACGGAATTTTGTCGAGGGCGACGACATCGGCGGGCGGGGAAGGCGGCGCGGTGACGGTGCCGCCGTACCGGATATTGGCGTAGGCGAGCACGAAACCAGACTTCTTGTAATTGTCCTGCTGCGCCACGACGCCGTCGAGGCCGATCACGCGGGCGCCGGCATGGGCGATCGCGGCGCTCCAGATGCGCAGGCCGAAACCCGCGCCGCGATAGCCTGCGCGCACGATATAGAAACCGAGAAAAGCGAAACGGTCGCCATAATTGACGCAGGACACGGTCGCGACCGGTTCGCCGTCGACCTCGCCGATGAAAAAACCGTGCGCGTCGGGGATCGCGAAGCAGGCGGCGTCAGCAAGACCGGGATTCCAGCCTTCGGCCGCCGCCCAGTCGACCGCGATGGAAATCTCGTCGGGGCGCAGGTTGCGGATCTGCAAATCGCTCATCTTACAATTCGCTCATGACGGATGCCTTCGACGGTGGACCTGCCGGCAAGTCTGGCTGTAGAAACGCCCAATGATAGGGCGAGCCTCCGGTTGGCCTCAACGGTATCACAAGGGATGATCGGTCATGGCAGCAGAGAAGGTCGCACTCGTCACCGCGGGCGGCAGCGGCATGGGGGCAGGGGCCGCGCGTCGGCTTGCTGCGGACGGTTTTCGTGTGGCGATCCTGTCGTCCTCCGGCAAGGGTGAGGCGCTGGCAGCGGAGCTCGGCGGGCTCGGCGTCACCGGTTCGAACAAGTCCAATGACGATCTGAAGCGCCTCGTCGATGGTGCGATGGCCAAATGGGGGCGCATCGATGTGCTCGTCAACAGCGCCGGCCACGGTCCGCGCGCGGCGATCACTGAGATCACCGACGAGCAGTGGCATACTGGCCTCGACACCTACCTCCTCAACGTGATCCGCCCGACGCGACTGGTGACGCCGGTGATGCAGGCGCAAAAGGCCGGCGCCATCATCAACATCTCGACCGCCTGGGCGTTCGAGCCGAGCGCGATGTTTCCGACCTCGGCGGTGTTCCGCGCGGGGCTGGCCGCGTTTACCAAAATCTTCACCGACGCCTATGCGGCCGACAACATTCGCATGAACAACGTGCTGCCCGGCTGGATCGACAGCCTGCCACAGACGGAAGCGCGTCGCGACAGCGTGCCGATGAAGCGTTACGGCAAGGTCGAGGAGATCGCGGCGACGGTCTCGTTCCTCGCCTCGGACGGCGCGGCCTACATCACCGGCCAGAACATCCGCGTCGACGGCGGGCTGACGCGCTCGGTCTGAGGCTCGGGCGCCAAGCGAGAGCAGATTCGAATCACTGCTCTCGCGCGCTTGTCGTGGCGCGACGCAAGCCTGCCTTACGCGCCGCCGTCACGAGCAGACGCGTGGCGCTTGGGTCACACTCGTCATACTTCGCACGCGGCGGGCCGCACTTTACGTCACAGTCCCTGCGAACTTCGCCCCAGCCCAAGACGCTGAGCGGTGTGCCGCCTATGCGTAGCCTGTGCCGGATCGTCTTGTCCGGCACTTTCGAAAACGCGAGCTTCGATCGCGTGGGGCAAGGAGATTGGAATGAAGAAGTTTTTGCTGGCTGTCGCATCGCTTGTCTTTGGCGCCGCGTCCGCGCATGCGGCCGACCTCGCAGCGCATTACACCAAGGCGCCCGTGATGGCGGCCTACAACTGGACCGGCTTCTACGTCGGTGGCAATGTCGGCGGACAATGGGGCAGTGCGGATCCGACCACATCGACCGTGTTTTCTCCGACCGGCTATTTTGCGGCCAGCAGCGTTCCCGCAATTGCGGCGGTCGGCGCGCAGAACGTCAACAGTTCCAGCGTCACCGGCGGCTTCACGGCCGGTTACAATTGGCAGGTCAACACCGCCGTGTTCGGCCTTGAAGGCGATATCAATTATTTCGGATTCAAGGGCAGCGCGACCGGCTCAGCGGTCTATCCCTGCTGCGCGCCGACCAACTTCACCGTGTCCTCATCGGCCTCGGCTGACTGGCTGGCCACTATCCGCGGACGCGTCGGCTTCCTCGCCACGCCGAGTTGGCTGCTTTACGCCACGGGTGGTGCGGCGATCGCCGAGGTGAAGGGCAATTTCAACTTCACCGACACGTTCGCGGCAGCGACGGAATCCGCTGCGATCCGCGACACCCGCGTCGGCTGGACCGCCGGCGCCGGCACCGAATATGCGGTCGGCAACGGCTGGTCGCTCAAGGCCGAATATCTCTATGTCGATCTCGGCCGCGCCAGCACGACCAGCACCAACCTGGCCGCCCTTGTCGGCCCGGGGACCTTTCCGAGCAACGTCTACACGCACTCGGTCGATATCAAGTCGAACATTGTGCGCGTTGGTGTGAACTACAAGTTCGGCGGACCGGTCGTCGCCAGATACTGATCACCATCCCGTTCCGTTCTGGCGCGGAAAGCCCCGGCTCAGCCGGGGCTTTCTGTTTTGAAGCTCAGCCGCCGTGCGCGGCTACCTGCTGCGCCAGCGCCGGCAGGATCTTGTAACGCGCAATCTCGTGCGGATATTCACCGCGATTGGCCAGCAGCACGATGCCGATCCGCCGCGCCGGCACGAGGCCGATATAGCCCGAGGCGTTGTTGAGGCCGCCCGGCTTGTCGACGACGGTGACGCCGGGAAGGTGCACGGCCTCCCAGGCCATGGCCTGTCCGAATTTCTCGTCGACGCGGAAGCTCTCATGCTGCGTCATCCGCAGCGCCTCGCGCAGATGCGGGTCGACCGACCGGCCGTCGACGCATGCGGCTGCGAATGTCGCGAGATCCCGCGCGGACGAGAACATCTGTCCGGTCCCGGGAAAATCAAAATAGCTCTGCTGATCGCCGGGCGGACCGATCGCGATGCCCTGGTCGGAATAGCCTTGCACGACACGCTGCATCCAGGCGTCGTCCATGACGGCGCGGTTGTCCGCTCCACGTTCGGGAACGACCGTGGCGTGCATCCCGAGCGGCTTGAGGATGCGGCTCTCGATCAACGCGCCGATCGGCGCGCGATAGCAACGCTCGAGCACGAGCTGGAGTAGCACGTAACCGGCATGGCTATAGATGCGTTGCTTGCCGGGCACGACGCCTGCGGGCGGTGGCCAGGCGTTGAGCATGTCGATGAATTGCGCGCGCGTGAAGGAGTCGTTCGGCCAGGGTGGATGGTCGGTCGGCAGCAACAGCCCCGATGTGTGCGTGACCAGCTCGCCGACGGTGACACGGCGGATGGTGTCGCCGTCGAGCTCCGGCAGGTATTTCGGCAGGGGATCGTCAAGCCGCAGCTCGCCGCGGAGCGTGCCGACTGCCACCAGCGTCGCCTCGAAAGGTTTTCGCAAGGAGGCGAGATTGAACAGCGTGTCCGCTGTCACCGGCCGTTTGGTGGTGTCGTCTGCGAAGCCGTAGTTGAAGAATTCGACATGGCGGCCGGCATAGAGTGCTGCGGCCAGGCCGCCCGGATGATCTGGCGTCGCGGTCGGCGCAAGCTCTGCCGCAACGATGTCGCGTAGCTGCGCGATCATGTCGGAGTCAGCCGATGCGCGGCGCGGCCGAAGCGCGATCGCGAAGGGGATAAGCGCGGCCCGGGCGAGGGTTCGCCGGGTGAGATGTGCTGAGGCGACAACAGGCGGCACGTGATCCGATGAATGATGCGTGTGCCCCTGGAGTTCTTTTAAGGGGAATAGCACGGTGACCCAATTCACAATCGCGCGTTTGGGTTCCACATCTGCGGCTCGGAAAAAATTACTTAGCTTGTGAGCTAACAATTATTGACGCCGGATCGCCGTGAGGCTATAGTTAGCTACATGGCTAACCAATTACCCCGGCTTGACCAGATTTTCGCGGCGCTCGCCGACCCCACAAGGCGGGCGATCGTGATGCGGCTATGCGCCGGCGAGGCTTCCGTCGGCGAACTGGCCGACCCGTTCGACATGGCGCTGCCGAGCTTCATGAAACACGTCCATGTGCTGGAGCTGAGTGGGCTTGTGCAGTCGGAAAAATCCGGCCGCGTGCGCACCTGCCGGCTCAGTCCGGACGCGCTTGTCGGCGCGGAAGACTGGTTCCAGCAGCAGCGCGCGATCTGGGAGGCGCGGCTCGACCGGTTCGAGGCCTACGTGATGAAGCTGAAGAAAGAGAAGGAGAGGGCGGCCGCCATGCGGTCGTCCAAGAAAACAAACAAGACAACCAAACGGAAAGGTACTGAGTGATGACGAGTTCTGCCAATCCCGCTTTGTCGCAATGGTCGCTCGACCGCGAGATCGTGATGTCGCGCGTGATCGACGCGCCGCGCGATCTGGTGTTCGAGGCGTGGTCCGACCCGAAACATCTGCCGCAATGGTTCGGGCCGAAGGGCTTCAAGATCGAGACTTTTGAGATCGACGTGCGGGTCGGTGGCGTCTGGCGCTTCAACATGATCGGCCCCGACGGCACGGTCTATCCGAACCGCATGCGCTTCCGCCGCATCGAGCGGCCGAAGCTGATGGAGATGGACCACGGCGTCGACCAGGACGATGATCCCGGGATGTTTCGCTTCACCCTCACCTTTGCAGAGCAGAGCAACGGCAAGACCGTGCTCATGATGCGGCAGCTGGCCTCGAGCACCGAGCAGCGCGACCACATGATCGGTTTTGGCGCCGTCGAATACGGCTACCAGACGCTGGACAAGCTCGCGGCCTATGTGGCGAGCCTGAAGAGGTGAGGCGAGCGTGTCATTCCGGGTCGCCTGGAAGCGGCAACCCGGAATGACCTTGGGGCCGGGGCGCGAGCGCCCGCCGCTTTGGCAAATATGACAGTGCCGTCACGCAAATTTTTGTCGCGGCGGACCGCCTTATTGTGACACAATTGCTACCGTTGGATGTCAATCCCGTTACAACGGAGCGATTCATGAGGTTGGTGTTGCAGGCGCGGTCAAATCCCCTGGCATGGTGGTGGGGATCGCTGACGCTCGTTAGCAACGTCAACATCCTGGTCTGGTTCATGCTGTACCGGGAGTTCTATCAGCCCGTCACCGGCAGCCTCGGAGGGCCGTCCGGTATCGGCGTGATGCTGCTGCTCTGCGCCGGCTACGTGTTCGGCTGCGCGTTCCGCTCGTTCCTGCCGCGCGCCGATGTGCAGCGCATCTGCCTGTTCGACACCTGGCTCTCAAGCGTCTTCGTCGGTCGCTCGGTCGCGACCGTGGCCGAGCTCTGTTTCGCCGCGCAATGGGCCGTCATCCTGCATCAGCTCGGCAGCATGGCCGGTGCGGAGACCACGGTGAACATCGCTCTCGTCATCGTGCCCGTGATCATCGTCGCGGAATGCTTCTCCTGGTATGCGGTCGTGACCACCAACTATCTCTACAACGCGATCGAAAACTCGCTGTGGGCGGTGACCTTCTTCCTCGTCGGCATCGCGCTGTGCCGCTTGATGCCGGAATTCCAGGGACCGGTGCGCTGGGCGCTGATCGCCGGCATCGTCGGCATCGCCTGCTTCCTCGCCTTCCTCATCACCGTCGACGTGCCGATGTATCTCAGCCGCTGGCGGGCCGGGCATGCCGAGGGCAGCAGGCTGCTCGGCTTTCTCGAAGGCCTGCATGACGTCTCTACGCGCTGGGTGGTGACCCACGACATCGCGCACTGGAAGGGCGAGCTGACCTGGATGTTCCTGTATTTCAGCGCCGCGGTATGGTCGAGCCTTGCGCTCTGCGCGCTCTCAGCGATGGACGGCTATCTGACGCGCTATCTGATCTGAGCGGCACGCTTCACGCCTCGCCGAGATCGACCCGCGTCAAAATCCCCTGGCGGAGCGCCAGCCGGACCAGCTCGATGTCGGAGCCTACGCCGAGCTTGTCCTTGATCAGCGAATGAAGGTTCGCCACCGTCTTCGGACTGACGTGCAGCGTTTCGGCGATCTCCTCCGTCGTTCTCTCGGCGAGCAGCAGCCGTAGCACCTCGAACTCGCGCGCAGTGAGCACATCGGCGGCGGAGCTTTCGCCGGCGAGCCGGCTCAACGCGAGGTCATGGTCGATGTCGGGACTGACCGCAATCTTGCCGGCGAGCACGTCCATCACGGCGCGCACCAGCGTTTCCGGCGGGCTCGTCTTGGTGACGTAACCTCGCGCGCCGGCGCGGATCGCCTGCACGGCAAAACCCGCATTCTGATGCATGGTGAAGACGAGGATCCTTGCGGCCTTGTCCCATCGCCGGATCCGGCGGATCGCCTCGATGCCGCCGATGCCGGGCATGCTCAGGTCCATAATCACGAGATCCGGCTTCTCCGATTTGAACAGGCGGTAGGCCTCGGCTCCATCGGCCGCTTCAGCCACGACGCGTAACCCGGGTTGCTTCTGCAATACCGAGCGATAGCCCTCGCGGACGACGGCGTGATCGTCGACCAGCATGATGGCGCAACTGGTCACGTTCATGCGGCGTGCTCCATGACCACGGGATGGACAGGAACGGGAATGACGACGTGCAGCGTCGCACCGCGATCCGCTCCGGTCTCGAAACTGAGCTGGCCGCCGAGGGCGGCAACGCGCTCGCGCATTCCGAGCAGGCCCATGCCGGATGTTATGGCTGTTTCGGCCGACCGGCCGTCATCGGCGATGCAAAGCGTGATGGTACGACCGTCGTGCTCTGTCAGCGCCAACGTGACCCGCCTGGCATCCGCATGCTTCGCGGCATTGGTGAGGGCCTCCTGCACGATGCGGTAGAGCCCGGCGCCGACGGCGGCGGGCAGGCTCTCGAACGCGCCGTCGAACCGGCAATCGAACCGGGGCTGACAGCGGCTGCGCCCGTTCCACCCCGCGACCAGGCCTTCAAGGCTTGCGACGAGGCCGAGTTCGTCGACGTCGGGCGGCCGCAGCCGGAACAGCGCGCCGCGCAGCGTCTCCATCATGTCGGTCGCGGTGCGCGCGATGCCGTCGCATTCCGGCAGCAGGGCCGGGCATTCTTCCGCGGCGGTCTGGCGTGCGGAAGCGGCGAGCGCGCGGACGGCCGCGAGCGATTGCCCGAACTCGTCGTGCAGCTCGCGCGCCAGATGCCGCCGCTCCTCGTCCTGCACCACGATCAGCCGGCGCGTGAGCTCGCTGCGTTCGGCGAGCGCGGAGGAAAGACGCGCGGCAAGATGGTTGAACACGTCGCCGATGGCCGTGAGCTCGGCAAGTTCGAATGACGGCAGCCGTGTCGTGAGATCGTCGTCGGCGATCCGCGCGAGGCCCTCGCGAATGATCGTGGTTGGTCGCAGCGCGCGGGCCAGCGCGGCATAGACGAGCATGCACAACAGCGGCAGCGCGATCGCAAGGGCCGCAATCAGGCGGCCGGCGTCATGCCAGGCCTCGGCCGTCTGCACCGCCGGATCGATCCAGACGGCAGCCTCGCCGATCGTCGTGCCGCGGGCGGTCACTGGGTGGGTGGCCTCACGCCCGAGATCGAACAGCGTCCGATAAAGCGCGACAAAGGCCTGCGGCGGATGGCCCGTCACGCCGGATGCCCCACCGCAGAAGCGCTGGACGCTCTCGCCGCTGCTTGCGCGAAACGCGAGACAAAGGCCCGGCGTCATGACCGAGGCCGCGACGCCGTCGAGATCCGGAAATTCCGAGCGGGGATGGTTGACCCACTGGATCTTGTTTTGTTGCAGCTCCAGCGTTCGCGCGGCGAGACCGGCGATCGCGTCGATCCTCGTGTGCACGGATCGATCGGCCTCGATCAGGAAGTAGGCCGAGATCGCAGCGAAGCACAGGGTCGAAATGGCCCCGACGCGCAGCGTCAGGCGCAGCTTCAGGTCGGGCTTCAGGCGCTTCCACATCGGCGGGCATCCCTGGCGGATGGTCTTGGTCTCCAGGCATTTAAGGGCAGAACGGAACCGCCGGAAAGCGCCGCGGTGATCCCGGCGCAAGATCGTGAAATTTTCCCGACCATTGCCGGGACGCGAGAAGCTGCGGACTGCCGAGCTGCGGCCTAGCGTCAGCGCCATTTCCCACCCGAAAGGCCTGCACATGCGTCGATCCCTTCCCGTTTTCCTTGCATTTCTCCTCTTGATCCTCCCGGCGTCTCATGCGCCAGCCGGTGCCGAGCCCGCCATCGGCGTTGCCATGGACGATTTCAGCTATACCGATACGTCGGCCGAGCCGGCCAACCAGACCGCCGCCCACGAGCGGCGGTTGTCCGCGTTCATGGCGGCGTTGCGGCGGGATATCGATGCGGACCGGCGCTATCGGCTCGTGCGATCGATCCAGGACGGCGCGGCGTTCAAGGTCATCGGCGGCATCCAGAAGACGAGCACGCTGGTGCAATGGGCCAAGGTCGCTGTGATCGACGTCGGCGCCAAGAAGGTCGTCATGGACAAGCTCTATACATTCCGCGGCGACAATGATGAATCATGGGAGCGCGCCGAGATATTCGTGTCCCGCGAGGTCATGGCCGCGCTCGGCACACCCGCGCCGATCGCGCTGGCGGTGTTTGAGTTCGAGCTCGACGACAACACCGCGGCGCCTGCCGCCGGCCCCACAGCCGCAGATGCATCCTATCTGGCCGAGGTGACCACGGCCGTGCGTGATACACTGGGCCAAGCTGGCCGCTACCGCATCGTCGATGTCAGGGGTGCACGAGAGGATGCCGTGAAGAATCGAGCGTTGCGTGACTGTGGCGGGTGCGACGCCGCCATCGCCGGGCAGCTCGGCGCGGAGCAATCGTTGATCGGCGTGGTGCGGCGGGTCAGCCGCACCGAATATACGGTGGGATTTCAGGTGCGTGACGCACGGACCGGCACCGTCGTGTCGCGCGGGGACAGCGGCCTGCGCATGGGCGCCGACTACTCCTGGACGCGGGGCGCGGTCCGGCTGGTCAGCGATCGCCTGCTCGACGGCGTGGCGCAGCCCTGAGGCGTCAGCCTCAGAACGTCAACTGCACCTTCATCGACTGCGAGCGATCGCTGGCGAGCTCGAAGGCTGCGACCGCGTTCTCGAACGGCATGGTGGCCGTGATCAGCGGCTTGACGTCGATCAGGCCTTCGCCCATCAGCCGCACCGCGAGTTCGAACTCGGGATCGAAGCGGAAGGTACCGCGGAGCTGCAATTCCTTGGCGACGATGGAGTTGATCGGCAGTGTCATCTCGCCGCCAAGGCCGAGCTGCACCAGCGTGGCGCCGGGCCGCAGCACGTCGAGCGCGGTGCGGAGTGCAGCCTGGTTGCCGGAGGCTTCGAACAGGGTGTCGAACACGCCTTTGCCGACGCGCCAGGGATCCAGCGCTGTGGCATCGGTCGCGACGTTGATGGCGTGAGTGGCGCCGAGTTTCCTGGCGACCAACAACGGCGCATCGGCGACATCAGTCACCACGATCTCGGCGGCACCGCCGAAGCGCGAGACCAAAATCATTAGTGCGCCGATCGGGCCGCAGCCGGTGATCAGCACGCGCTTGCCGAGGAGGGGGCCGGCCTGCTTGCCGGCATGCAGGCACACCGCGAGCGGTTCGGCGACCGCAGCCTCCGCCAGCGACAGTCTGTCGGCGATCGGCACAGCCTGCGTCGCATCGACCGCCAAGAATTCCCGGAAGCCGCCTTGCACATGGGGAAAGCGCATTGCGCTGCCGAGGAAGCGCATGTCGAGACACTGGTTGCGCATGCCCTCCTGGCAGTGCTGGCACTGGCCGCACGGCTTGCTCGGATTGACTGCGACGCGGGTGCCGGGCTTCACGCTGGTGACGCCGTCACCGACCGCCGCAACCACGCCGGCGATCTCATGTCCTAGCGCCATCGGCTGCTGGATGCGCACGACACCGAAGCCACCGTGATGGTAGTAATGCAGGTCGGAGCCGCAGATGCCGCCATTGGCGATCTTGACGCGGACCTCGCCTGGGCCGGGCGCCGCATCCGGATAGCTGTCGATCCGCAAGTCTTTCGGGGCGTGAATGACGACGGCGCGCATAGGCTCGTTCCCTGGGTTTTCGCAATCACATCGCGGCGATCATGCCGCCATCGACATAGATGATCTGGCCGTTGACATAGGTCGAGGCGTCGGATGCCAGGAAGATCGCAGCGCCCACCAGCTCATCCGGCTTGCCCCAGCGTTTTGACGGGATGCGGCCCATAAGCCAGTTGTTGAAGTCGGTGTTGTTGACCAGCGCCTCGTTCATGTCGGTCAGCATGTAGCCGGGGCCGATCGCATTGGCCTGGATGCCGTGCTGGGCCCATTCCACCGCCATCGAGCGGGTCAGGTTCTTGATGCCGCCCTTGGCCGCCGTGTAGGGCGCGATGGTCGGGCGCGCGAGCTCGCTGCCGAGCGAGCCGATGTTGATGATCTTGCCATGCTTGCGCGGGATCATGCGTTTGGCGGCCTCGCGGCCGATCACGAAGGCGCTGGTGAGGTTGGTCTCGATCACCTTGCGCCACTCGTCGGTGGTGAACTCCACCAACGGCTTGCGGTGCTGGATGCCGGCATTGTTGACGACGATGTCGACCGCTAGGCCTGTCTTGTCGAAATTCTCGAAGGCGGCGACGATGGCAGGCTCGTCGGTAACGTTGAAGGCCGCGCCCTCGGCCTGATGTCCGGCCGCACGAAACTCGGCCACCGCCTGTTCGACGCGCTTGGGATCGACGCCGTTGATGATCAGCTTGGCGCCAGCTTTGGCCATACCCTCGGCAATGGCGCGGCCGAGCCCACGGGAGGAACCGGTCACGAGCGCGGTGCGGCCGGAAAGGTCGAAGAGGGCTGTGCTCATCTCAAATATCCTCAGACGTGGGAACGGCGCACGGTGAGATCGCTGCGGTCGAACACCGCGGGCAGGAGGTCGACGCCAAGGCCGGGGCCTTCCATCGGGAAGACATGGCCGTCCTTGATCGTCGGCATGGTGGTGACGAGCTCATTGTACCAGCCCTTGTAGAAGGCGCGCACGGACTCTTGGATCAGCGTGTTGGGCTGGCTGAACGACATGTGGATCGCCGCGATGAAGCCGATCGGACCGATGCAGTCATGGGGCGCGAAAGGCCGGTGATAGGTCTCGGCCATCGCCGCAATCTTGCGGCCCTCGGTGAGGCCGCCGGTCCAGCACAGGTCCGCCATCACCACATGCATGGCGTCGCGGTCGAGCATGTCCTTGTAGGGGAAGCGTGAGCCCAGCGTCTCGCTGGCGCAGACCCAGACGTCGGTCGAGCGCGCATATTCGGCGAGCGCCTGCGGCGAGTTCATGCGGATCGGGTCTTCGTACCAGGTCGGCTTGTAGGGCTCGAGCGCACGCGCGATCTGCTTGGCTGTCGGCAGGTTCCAGAGCGAGTGGAGCTCGACCATGATCTCCATCTTGTCGCCGACCGCCTTGCGGATCTTCTCGAACGGTTCGATCGCCCGCTTCATCTGCGCGGCGGTGATGTAGAGGCCCTTGTTCTCCTGTGCCGCCGGATCGAACGGCCAGATCTTCATCGCGGAGATGCCGCTCTCCAGCAGGCTTTCGGCGAGGGCGTCGGCGTGGTGCATGAAGCCGTCGAGGTCCTCATAGGGCCCCTTGGACGCCCCGAGATTCCAGTTGGCGACCGGACTGATATTGGTAGAGCGGACATATTGGGTGCCGGCGCAGGTGTTGTAGATGCGCTGCTTGTCGCGGCAGAGGCCGCCGAGCATCTGGTGCACCGGTTGATTGCAGACCTTGCCGAACAAATCCCACAGCGCGATGTCGATTGCGGAAGCTGCGCGGTATTCGACGCCGGTCGAGGACTGCGCCATCGGCAGGTTCAGCATGTCGCGATGGATCGCCTCGATGTGTAGGGGATTGCGGCCGAGCAGGCGGCCGGCAAAGGTGTCGTGGATCTGCGCTTCGACCGCGCCCGCGCCGTAGAAGGTTTCGCCGAGACCGATCATGCCCGTATCGGTGTGGACGCGCACCCAGATGACGTTGGAAAATTCCTCGGTGCGCAGCGTCTCGATCGACGTGATCTTCACGGCAATAATCCTCCCGTACAGGCGCGTTGCGCCCGTCTTGTTCTCATTCCGCGCCACTAGATGTGGCGAGCCGGCGGACGTCATACGCCCGCTTGTAATATATCACAACATGTTTTAAGGGTGCCACAAATAAGGCGCCGCCCTGCAATGCGAGAGCGCAGGCCGACCGGAGGAAATGGAATGGCACGGCGCAAGCGCGCGCTCGAGGTGGTGAGACCGGAGGACGACGGCGAGGGCAAGCCCAGCCGGAGCAACCGGCTCAACTTCTTCGAGCTGGCCTATCAGAGGATCGAAGAGCTCCTTGTCCATTGCGAGCTCAAGCCCGGCCAGTTCATGACTATGCTGGAATTGCAGCAGATCACCGGCTTCGGCCGCACGCCGGTGCATCACGCCGTCAATCGGCTCTCGGCTGACACGCTCATCATCATCCGTCCGCGCCATGGCCTGCACATCGCGCCGATCGACCTGGCGCGCGAGCGCATGCTGCTGGCGCTCCGCCGTGACATGGAGCGCTTCGTCGTCCGGCTCGCCGCCGACCGCGCCAGCCTCTCGCACCGCAATCAGGCGCTGCACATCGAGCGCCTCCTGCGCGAGCGCCGCGCGCGCCTGACCCTCGACGAATTCAACAGCATTGATCGGCGCATCGACGCGCTGGTGCTGGAGGCCGCGGGCGAGCCATTTCTGGTGCATACGTTGCGGCCGCTGCACACGCTGTATCGCCGCATCGGCTACATCCACCACCGCTTCATGCCGGGGCAGACCGACCTGTCAGGCACGATCGATCACCATCTCGCGATTCTGGCTGCGGTCGCAGGCCGCCGCGTCGAGGACGCGGTGAAGGCGAGCGATGCACTGATCGACTACATGGACCAGATGTTCACGGGCATGGAGGCGGGGATCGACCCACGCCTGCTCGATTGCAGCATCGAGCCGTTACTCGGCACGTAAAGAGTTTTGAAGAGAGGACCAAACATGTCAACGATGGCCATGCCACAACCGACCGCGAGCGAAGCCGCGGTCCGCTACCTCATTACGAACTACAGTCCCAAGGGTAACAAGGTCGGCTGGCTGATGATGGCCTCGATCCTGGTCGAAGCCTGGGATCTCTATTCGATCGCTTTCGTGCTGATCTTCATCCGCGAGCAGTACAATCCGGATCCGTTGATGCTTGGTCTTGCCGCTGCGGGCACGCAGGGCGGCGCCCTCATTGGTGCGTTGCTCGGCGGCTGGCTCTCCGACAAGATCGGCCGGCGCGTGATGTTCCTGATCACCATGGTGATGTTCATTGTGCTGGCAGTTGCGCAGGCCTTCGTGCCGAGCGTGGGTTGGCTCGTGGTGATCCGCTTCCTGCTCGGCGTTCCGCTCGGCTCCGACATCTCGACCGGCTACACCTACATCATGGAATCCATGGCCAAGGGTGAGCGCGAGGTCATGGGCAATCGCTGGCAGTTCATGTTCGCCGTCGGAGAGGTCCTCACCATCGGCGTCATCGTGATCTTCCTGCTGCTCGACATTCAGCACGAGACGCTGTGGCGCGTGACGCTCGGTCTCGGCGCGGTGCCGGCGCTGATCATCCTGATCATGCGCCACGACGTGCCGGAGACGGCGGTGTGGCTGGTGCAGAAGGGACGTTTCCGCGAGGCTAAGAAGGTCGCGCGCGAGATGTTCAACGACGATCTCGCCATGCTGCCGGACCAGGACGTTGTGATGCCGAAGGTCAGCACCCGCGCCTTCATCGCCGACCTCAAGAAGGATCCGATCCGCTGGCGCGCCACGATCTATGGCTGGATCGCCTGCTTCGCGCAAGGAAGCGAGTTCTCGACCTTCGCCTTCTACCTGCCGGTGCTGTTCGTGATGGTCGGCGTGTCGAGCGTGCTTGGCAACAACCTCGTGACGATGGGGCTGTTCTGTCTCGCCGCGGTGTCGGGCTGGGTCGGTCCGCTGCTGACGCCGAAGATCGGCCATCGCGGCATCGCGATTGCGGGCTTCTCGATCGTGCTGGCGTCGCTGCTGGTCGCAGCCTTCGCGCTCTACACCGACAACACGATCCTGCTGCCGTTCGCGGCCGCTGCCATGCTGTGGGGCCATTACTGGGATGCGTCGAACTGCATGACGATCCCGACGATGGTCGCGAAGCCGAAGTACCGCGGCACCGCCAGCGGCTTCGCCTACATGTTCGTGAAGTTGCCGTCGTTCCTGGCGATCTTCCTGTTCCCGTCGCTGTTCGCGGCGATCGGGCAGGCCAACGCCACGCTGTTCGTCGCGATCTTCCCGCTGATCGGATTGCTCGCCGCAATCTTTATCCTGCCGGAAGTCTACGGCTACGAGAACGACTAAAGTCTGCGCGTTACCTGATCGCGGCCGCCAAGGCCGCGATCAGGGCGGGCGGCGTTACCAGCATGCCGAGCTTGAGGAACGGCCAGGCGCCGACCTCGATCTTTTCCCGGCGCAGTGCGACCAGCCACAGGATGGTCGCGAGCGAGCCGGTCACCGACAAATTGGGGCCGAGATCCACGCCGACCAGGATGGCGCTGACGACGGGCGCGGGAAGATGATCGCTGGCGGCAACTGAGCCGGCGACGAGGCCGACCGGCAGATTGTTGGCGATGTTGGTGGCGATCGCAGTAGCAATGCCGACGCTCCAGGCGGCCTTCGGCACGGATTGTGCGACTGCTTCATGCAGCAGCGCGCTGAGCTGCCCGATCACGCCGGTCTTGATCAGCGCTTCCACCATCACGAACAGCCCGCCGACCAGTGGCACCACGCTCCAGGAGACGCCTTTCAGGACGGGCAACGGTGATTGCCGACTGAGGAGCAGCACGATCGCGGCCGTCACCACGCCGCAGACGAAGGTCGGCAGGCCCAGCGGTTTGTCCAGCGCGGAGGCCGTGACCAAGACGATACCGACGGCCACAATGCCTGCGGCTGCCAGCTTGCCGCCGCGTCGGAGCTTCGGATGTGGCACGCTGCGCGCAATGATCTCTTCCTTCAGCGCGCTGTGCTGAGTCAGGCGCAGCACGATATATGTGAGCAGGACAGCTGCCGCCGAGGGCAGGGCGAACAGGCGCAGCCATTCGGTAAGCTGCGGCATGCGCGCGCCGAACACGACAAGATTTGCGGGGTTCGAGATCGGCAGCACGAAGCTCGCAGCATTCGCAATGAAAGCGCAGATGAAGAGATACGGCAGTGGCTTGGCGCCGGCCGCGCGCGTCCCGGCATAAACCGCAGGCGTCAGCACGATCGCGGTGGCGTCGTTGGAGAGCAGCACCGTCACCAGAGTGCCGACGAGATAGATCAGCAGGAACAGTCGCTGCGGCGATCCGCCTGCATATTCCACCGCCAGCGCGGCAAGATAGTCGAACAGGCCTTCGAGCCGCGCGAGCTCGGCGATCAGCATCATGCCGATCAGGAAGAGATAGACGTCGACGCCTTTCTCGATGCCGGAAAGCGCATCCTGCCACGCCAGGAAGCCGAACAGCACGAGCGCGGCGGCGCCGATCACCGCCCAGATCGCCTCGGGCAGGCGAAACGGGCGGATGATGACACAAGCGGTCGCGGCGATGATGATGCTCCAGGCCCAGATGGCGTCGTGCGGCACGCTCGGCAATTGCAGTCTCCCGGTCACGACCGACTATCGCATCCGCAAGCTCAAAACTTCACCGCCAGCAGCACCGCACCAGCGCCGATCATGGCAATTCCGATCCAGCCCTGCGCCGTCGGCCGCTCACCGAGAAAGGCAAAGGCGAACAGAGCAACCAGGACGACGCTGAGCTTGTCGATCGGCGCCACCAGCGTCGCGGGGCCGAGTTTCAGCGCGCGGAAATAACACAGCCAGGACGCGCCGGTCGCAAGCCCCGACAATACCAGGAACAGCCAGGTCTTTGAGGAGACCGCCGAGCGCACGGCGAATTGGCCGGTGAAAAACAACAGCACCGAGAAGGCGAGCAGCACCACGATGGTGCGGATGAAGGTGGCCAGATCCGGATTGATGTTCTCGACGCCGACCTTGGCGAAGATCGCGGTCAGCGCGGCGAAGCAGGCAGACAGCAGCGCCCAGGACTGCCAGGCGGAGAGGAGGGTGGGTTTCATGGGGCGGATATCCGACGTGTTACCATTGAACGATCATTGTGTGGGTGGCTGCGTCCAAACACTCTGCCGTCGTCCCGGCGAAGGCCGGGACCCATAACCACAGGATCGCATTTGGCGAAGACCGGCGGTTGCCACCTCGCGCTACAACCTCTCCCTGGGGTTATGGGTCCCGGATCTGCGCTTCGCTTCGCTGCGCTTGTCCGGGACGACATGGGTGCATTCACCGCGCCACCGATAGCTTTTCCGCAATCGCCTTGCGCAAAATGCGCGACAGCGATTCGACTGAATACGGCTTCTGGATCAGCTCGAAGCCGCGATGGGCGTTTTCTGCGAGCACGTTGCTGTAGCCGCTTGTCAGCACGACCGGGAGACCCGGATAGCGTTCGCGGATGATGCCGGCGAGCTCGACGCCGTTCATGCCGGGCATGATGACATCGGAGAAGACGAGGTCGACGGCGAATTCGTTCTCGCGGAGGATTGCGAGCGCCGCATTGGCGTTGGCGACGCGGCGGACGACGTAGCCGAGGTCTTCCAGAAGCTCGGTCGAGAATTGACCGACATCGTCATTGTCCTCGACCACCAGCACGCGATAGCCGCGTCCGGTGGTGGCGGCCTCGTGGGTCAGCGCGGCGGCTTCCTTCTCTGCCGCAGGGCTCTGTGCCTGCGGCAGATACATGGTGAAGGTCGCGCCTTTTCCAGGTGTGCTCGTTACCGCGATATCGCCCTCGGACTGCTTGGCGAAACCAAACGCCTGGCTCAGGCCGAGGCCGGTGCCCTTGCCGACCTCCTTGGTGGTGAAGAATGGCTCGAAGATCGAGTCGAGGTGTTCCGGCGCGATGCCGCTGCCGGTGTCGGCTACAGAGATCGCGACGTAGTCGCCGCCGCGTGCCGACTGCGCGCGCAGGCTCGGAATGCCTTCCACCTTGCGCACCGCGATGCTGAGGTGGCCTTCGCTGTCCATGGCGTCGCGGGCGTTGATGGCGAGGTTGATCAGTGCGGTCTCGAACTGGGCGATGTCGGCGACCGTGAAGCAATCGGCGTCGTGCACCTCGACCGCGATCTCGATGCGGCCGCCGACCAGCGGCCGGACCAGCTGCGCCACGCCCTCGACCTGGCTGCCGACGTTGAAGATCTGCGGTTTCAGCGGTTGGCGGCGCGCAAAGGCCAACAGCTGCGCGGTCAGCTTGGAGGCGCGTTCGACGGTGTCGGAGATGGCGTCGACATAGCGGCGGCGGCGCTCTTCCGGCAGTTCGCGCCGGCGCAGGAAGTCCGTGGCCGAACGGATGATGGTGAGGAGGTTGTTGAAATCGTGGGCGACGCCGCCGGTCAGCTGGCCGATCGCCTCCATCTTCTGCGACTGCCGCAGCGCTTCTTCGCCGCGGCGGCGCTCGGTGATGTCGACGGCTTCGGGTACCGCGCCGGTGATGTTGCCGTGGCGGTCGAGCACGGGGCGCATGCCGAAGTCGAAATCGCGCTCGCCGATGGGCAGGCGCAGCCGCATCTCCATCCGCACCGCTTCGCCCTTCAACACAGTGTCGAACGCCTCGCGCACGGTCGCGCTCATGCCGTGCGAGCCGGTGAACCAGGGCGTGTCCCAGAATGGCTTGCCGATGACGTCCTGCGCCTCGGCGCGAATGCCGGCGAGCGCGGTCTTGTTGGCGTAGAGCAGCTCGCCCTCGAGATTGACCAGCCCCTGATACTGGTTGCTGGTCTCCAGGATCGCGCGCAGCCGCGCCTCGTTGGACTCGAGCTCGGCGGTACGCTCGGTGATACGTTCTTCCAGCGTCTCGTTGAGCTGTCGGAGCTCGATCTCGGCCTGCTTGGCGGCGGTGATGTCGTGGGCGACGCCGATGAAGCCGATATGCTTGCCGGTCGGATCCCAGCGCGGCTGCGATTCCGAGCGCAGCCAGCGCCATTCGCCATCGGCGTTTTTGTAGCGCGCCTCCAGCACGAAGGGTTTCAGCGAGGCTTCACCCTGGACGGATTGTTGCAGCACATGCGGCAGGTCGTCCGGATGCAGCACCTTGCGCCAGTCGAAATCGATGGCCTGCTCGTAGGGCAGGCCGACGAAGTCGACATAGGCCTGGTTGGCGAAGGAGCGCTTGCGGTCGAGTTTTGTGACCCAGATCGGCACCGGCGCGCTGTCGGCGATCAGCCGAAACCGTTCTTCGCTCTCGCGCAACGTCGCTTGTGCCAGCATCTGGTCGGTGACGTCAAGGTCCGCCCCCACCAACCGCACCGCCCGGCCGTCCGCATTGCGCTCGATCTTGCCGACCACACGTATCCATCGTACCTCGCCATCGCTCGGGCGGGTGATGCGGTACGTGTCCGAATAGTCCTCGCGATCGCCCTTGAGGGTGCCGAACAATCGCTTGATTGTTCGTTCGCGATCCTCGGGGTGGACTCGCAGCACCCAGTCGCCATAGGTCTCATTGGCTGCTTCGGGCGGCAGGCCGTGGACGACAAGATATTCGGGTGTCCGCCGGTTCTTCACGCCTTCCCGGAGATCGATTTCGAGCCCGCCGACGCCGGCGATGCGCTGGATCCGCGCAAGCTCCGCCTCGCGCTCCTGAAGCGCGCGATAGGCATTGTCGCGCTCACGCGCGATCTCTTCGAGGTGCTGGCGCAGCCTTTCGGCGGCGATGGTTTCGGGCAAAGGATCGTTCAAGGCGTCGGCCGTTGTCATGCGGATGCGCACATGCCGGACCGATATTCACACAGACGGGGCGTGATGGCCATTGCTCAAAGGTGAGAGAATCTCAAGGAGAGGTGGCGGCGGCCCGCCTTGGGCGGGAAAAGTCCGCCCAGCCAACGTATGGGCTGGCATTTTGTTCCGGATATTGGAACGATCGGCCATGGGGCGCGTCTTTGCGAGGCGCCAAAATTCTCTTTGATAAAGCACTCCTTACCGAAGAGGCTAAGTCTTGAAGCTCTTTGTCTGCCAGGCCTGCCGCAACGTCCTCTATTTTGAGAACCGCGCCTGCGAGCGCTGCGGCCACCGGGTTGCCTTCCTGCCGGAGAGGGAGACGATGTCGGCGATCGAGCTCGATGGCGAGGCTGACGGCGAGGGTGACGGCAAGGGTGACGGCAAGGCTTGGGCGGCGCTCGCCGATAAGGGCAAGGGACGGATGCTGTGCCGCAATGCCGAGTATGACGCCTGCAACTGGCTGACGGACGTTGGCGATAGCACCGGCTATTGCCGCGCCTGCCGCCATAACGGCATCGTGCCGGACCTGTCCGATCACGTCCAGCTTGCCGGCTGGCGCGAACTGGAGGTGGCGAAACACCGGCTGTTCTATTCCCTGATCCGCTGGAAGCTGCCGCTCCAGACCCGGCAGGACAATCCCGAACACGGCCTGATCTTCAATTTCCTCGCCGACGATCCAAACAGCGGCGAGAGGATCATGACCGGCCATGACAACGGTCTGATCACGATCGCGCTCACCGAGACCGACGAGATCGAACGCGAGCGGCGAAGGCTGGAGATGGGCGAGCCGTACCGGACCCTGCTCGGGCATTTCCGCCATGAGGTCGGACACTACTTTTGGGATGTGCTGGTGCACGACGGCGACAAGCTCGATGAATGCCGCGCGGTGTTCGGCGACGATTCGGTGGATTACGGCCAGGCCTTGCAGCGCCACTATGCCGAAGGCGCACCGGCGGACTGGCAGCAGAACTATGTCTCCGCCTACGCGACGATGCATCCCTGGGAAGACTTCGCCGAAACCTGGGCGCACTACCTCCACATCGTCGACACCCTGGAGATGGCCTCGGAGTTCGGCATGGAGGTACGGCCGCGGGTCGACCGCGACGGAGAGTTGTCGACCCGGATCCGGTTCAACCCCTACGAGGCACGGGACGTTCAGACGATCGTCGACGCATGGCTGCCCTTCACCTTCGCTATGAACAGCGTCAACCGCGCGATGGGGATGCGCGACCTCTATCCCTTCATCCTGTCGCCCGCGGTGGTCGCCAAGCTGGACTTTATTCACGGCTTGGTCCGGGGCTCGGCCAAGGCCAAAGCACCGTAGAGGGGCAGTGGCGGGCTGGCGGGCTCCGCAGACACGGTTTGGCCCCTGTCTGGTACGCCAGGGGCGCGGATTTTGACCGTTGCCTCCGGCCTATTTTGATGTACCACGGGAGCCACACGGCCCGTCCCCCATAGGCCCCAACGGCCAGGGAAGGGTCCCGCCCAAGGTCGAGATTCAAGAAAAGCATGTTCAAACGCATTCTGATCGCCAATCGCGGCGAAATCGCCTGCCGGGTCATCAAGACCGCTCGCCGCATGGGAATTCAGACGGTCGCGGTCTATTCCGAGGCCGACCGCGACGCCCTCCATGTCGAGATGGCCGACGAGGCCGTTCTGATCGGCCCGCCGGCGGCGGCCGAGAGCTATCTGGTGATCGAGAAGATCGTGGACGCTTGCCGCAAGACCGGCGCAGAAGCCGTGCATCCCGGCTACGGATTCCTGTCCGAGCGCGAGGCGTTTCCGCGCGCGCTGGAGGCGGCCGGCATC
This sequence comes from Bradyrhizobium sp. F1.4.3, assembly GCF_040548375.1. Classification (NCBI taxonomy): domain Bacteria; kingdom Pseudomonadati; phylum Pseudomonadota; class Alphaproteobacteria; order Hyphomicrobiales; family Nitrobacteraceae; genus Bradyrhizobium; species Bradyrhizobium sp. F1.4.3. The sequence goes on along the minus strand of NZ_JBEPRN010000009.1, from coordinate 173,595 downwards.
GTCTTCATCGGCCCCAACCCCGGCGCGATTGCCGCGATGGGCGACAAGATCGAATCCAAGAAGGCCGCCGCGAAAGCCAAAGTCTCGACCGTGCCCGGCTATCTCGGCGTCATCGAGGACGACAAGCACGCGGTCCGCATCTCCAACGAGATCGGCTATCCCGTGATGATCAAGGCCTCAGCGGGTGGCGGCGGCAAGGGCATGCGCATCGCGCATTCGAAGTCCGAGGTCGCCGAGGGTTTTAATCTCGCCAAGGCCGAGGCCAAGGCCTCGTTCGGCGACGACCGCGTCTTCGTCGAAAAATTCATCGTCGATCCCCGCCATATCGAGATCCAGGTGCTGGGCGACAAGCACGGCAACGTCATCTATCTCGGCGAGCGCGAATGCTCGATCCAGCGCCGCAACCAGAAGGTCATCGAGGAGGCGCCGTCGCCGCTGCTCGATGAGGCCACCCGCCGCAAGATGGGCGAGCAGGCGGTCGCGCTGGCGAAAGCCGTGAATTACGACTCCGCCGGCACCGTCGAGTTCGTCGCTGGGCAAGACAAAAGCTTCTTCTTCCTGGAGATGAACACGCGCCTCCAGGTCGAGCATCCCGTCACCGAGCTCGTCACCGGCGTCGACCTCGTCGAGCAGATGATCCGCGTGGCCGCCGGCGAGAAGCTCGCGATTACGCAGAAGGACGTCTCGCTCAAGGGCTGGGCCGTGGAATCGCGGCTCTACGCCGAAGATCCCTTCCGCAACTTCCTGCCCTCGATCGGGCGTCTGGTGAAATACCGACCGCCGGCGGAAGCAAGCAAGGACGGCATCACCGTTCGCAACGACACCGGTGTGCAAGAGGGCGGTGAGATCTCGATCCATTACGATCCGATGATCGCCAAGCTCGTCACGCATGCGCCCTCGCGTGCCGCGGCAATCGAGGCGCAGGCGACCGCGCTCGATTCCTTCTATGTCGACGGCATCAGGCACAACATCCCGTTCCTGTCGGCCTTGATGCACCATCCGCGCTGGCGTGAGGGCAACCTTTCGACCGGCTTCATCGCGGAAGAATTCCCCAAGGGCTTTGTGGTGCGCGCGCCTGAAGGCGAGGTCGCGCGGCGGATCGCCGCGGTCGGCGCCGCCATCGATCACGTGCTGGGCGAGCGCAAGCGGCAGATCTCGGGCCAGATGGGCGGCCGTGTCGTGCAGCGCGAGCGGCGCCGCGCGGTCTGGCTCGATCGCCAGGAGATACTGCTCGAGGTCGCACGCGAGGGCGAGGCGATCGCAGTGCGGTTCGTTGACGCCGAAGGCAAGACTGGCAATGCGCATCTGTTGGAGTCGCCGTGGAAGCCGGGCGATCCGGTCTGGCAGGGCACGATCGACGGCCATTTCGTCGCGGTGCAGACGCGCCCGATCGCCAACGGCATCCGTCTCGCGCATCAGGGCGTCGAGGTGCCGGTTTATGTCTGGACCGAGGCGGAAGCAGCTTCGGCGCGGCTGATGCCGGTGACCACGGCTGCCGATACCGGCAAGAAGCTGCTCTGCCCGATGCCCGGCCTCGTGGTCTCGATCGCGGTGACCGAAGGGCAGGAGGTCAAGGCCGGCGAGACGCTCGCGGTGGTCGAAGCCATGAAGATGCAGAACGTGCTGCGCGCCGAGCAGGACGGCACCGTGAAGAAGATCCACGCCAGCGCCGGCGCGACGCTTGCGGTGGACGCGTTGATTTTGGAGTTTGCGTAGGGGCCGAGGGCTCAGGACCAGACCCTCACCCTTCGAGACGCGCGTTCCGCGCTCCTCAGGATGACGGGTGAGAGCTTCCACGAGGCGCTGAGAGAGAATCATGGCCTTCCGTTCCCGCCGCGAAAAACTGCGATCCATCCTGTCGGGCTCGGACTGCGTCCACCCGGGTTCAGTCTACGACGCCATCTCGACCCGCATCGCCGAAGATCTCGGCTTTCCGCTCGGCATGTTCGGCGGCTCGGTCGCTTCGCTCGCTGTGCTCGGTGATCCCGATATCGCGCTGATCACGCTCACCGAACTGGCCGAGCAGATGCGGCGGATGTCGCGCGCGGCGGCACTTCCCGTGCTGGTTGATGCCGATCACGGCTATGGCAACGCGCTCAACGTGCGCCGCACGGTGCAGGAGTTGGAGACGGCGGGGGCGGCCGGCCTCACCATCGAGGATACGCTGTTGCCGGCGGGCTTTGGCGAGTCGAAGACGCACCTGATCTCGCTGGAGGAAGGTGTCGGCAAGATGAAGGCGGCGCTTGGCGGCCGCAGCGATCCGTCGCTGGTCATCATGGGCCGCACGGGTGCTGCCTCGATCACCTCGCTCGATGACACCATCCGCCGTGCGCTGGCCTATGAGGCCACCGGCGTCGATGCACTGTTCTTCACCGGCATCAAGTCGCGCACCGAGCTTGAGGCAATTTCAGCTGCGACGCGCCTGCCGATCGTGCTGGGCGGCGCGCCGGAGGAGTTGAACGCGCTCGACCATCTCGCCTCCCAGCGCGTGCGCATCGCGCTCCAGGGCCACGCGCCGATCGCGGCCGCAACGCAGGCCGTTTACGACACGCTGAAGACGTTGCGCGAAGGCACGGCGCCGAAAAACCTCAAGGGCCTTGCATCGTCAGAATTGACCAGCCGGATCATGCGCGAGGCTGATGTGAAGTCGCGCAGCGCCGACGTCCTCGGATTGAAAAAGTGAGCCGGGCGATCCTCCAGGTCGTGATCCGCGGCCGCGTACAGGGCGTCGGCTATCGGGCCTGGGTCGAATACCAGGCCACCGCGAGCGGCCTCGAAGGCTGGGTCCGCAACCGCCGCGACGGCAGTGTCGAGGCACTGTTGGCGGGATCGCCCAAGCATGTCGCCGACATGGTCGCATTGTGCCGCCACGGTCCACCGTCCTCGCGTGTCGACAGCGTTACCAGCGAGACGGCCGGTGCAGATGAATTGAACCTGCGCAGAGCAGGGGAAGCGTTTTCGGTGTTGCCGACGATGTAGGTGCGTTCCGTCCTTCCGTTCGCGGGAGATTGGGGAGGGCGCTAACGCTACCACGGCGTCATGGCCGGGCTAAACACTTGTCCCGGCCATCCACGCATTGCCGCGCGGCGCAAAGAACGTGGATGCCCGGGACAAGCCCGGGCATGACGACCTCTTGTAAATGTTCAGATACGAACTGAAGCAGCCTCTAACGCGGCAGCTTTGCGATCGCCTCACTCAGCTCGTGGATCTCGAAAGGCTTGCGCAGGATCGGGAAATCGCCGCGGACGTCGGCGGCGGCGTCGCTGTAACCGGTGGCAAGCAGGATCGGCAGGCCGGGGTGGACCTGACGCAAGTGAAGGGCGAGGCTGAGGCCGTCCATCTTGCCGGGCATCACGATGTCCGAGAAGACGAAGTCGACGCCGTTGTGCTCGAGCTCGCGCAGGGCCGATTCGGCGTCGGGAACACGGCGGACGCGGTAGCCGAGTTGCTCCAGCAGCCCGATGCTGACGACGGCGACATCGGGATTGTCCTCGACCAGCAGCACCGTGCCGTTGCCGCGGAACGGCGCTGCCTCTGCCGTTTCCTGCACCGGCGCATCCGTTCCGCGCGGCAACAGGATGGTGAAAGTCGTGCCCTTGCCGAGCTCGCTTGCGACCTTCACCGTGCCGCCGGCCTGATGTGCGAAGCCGTGAACCTGCGACAGGCCGAGCCCCGTGCCTTTGCCGATCGGCTTGGTCGTGAAGAACGGTTCGAAAATCCTGTCGACGACGTCGGAGGGAATGCCGAGCCCGGTATCGGCGATGTCGACCGCCACGAATTCCCCGGTCAGCAGTGGCTCGTCCAGCACGACGTTGCGGGCGCTGATCGTCACCGTGCCACCGTCGGGCATCGCATCGCGGGCGTTGATGACGAGGTTGAGCAACGCCGTCTCGAGCTCGGAGGCGTCGGTCCTGATCGGCCAGACGTCACGGTCGATGTCGAAGGAAAGGCGCACGGAGCTGCCGACGCCGGCATCGAGCACCTCGCGGATCGCTGCGATGCGATCGGCGAAATCGATCGCCTGCGGGTTGACGCTCTGCCGCCGCGCGAAGGTCAGGAGCTGGCTGGTCAACGCGGCGCCGCGTTTGGTCGCGGTCTCGATCGCCGAGATCGCGCGCTTGAGCTTGGCATCGTCGACGGCGCCTTTCTTGAGCATGTGAAGGCTGCCGCTGATGATCATCAGGAGGTTGTTGAAGTCGTGGGCGACGCCGCCGGTGAGCTGACCGAGCGCGTCGAATTTCTGGGACTCGGCGAGCTGCTTCTGCATCGCCTCGAGCTTGACCTGCGCGTTGCGCCGCTCGGTGATGTCGCGGGTGATCTTGGCAAAGCCGACCAGCGTGCCGTCTTCGTAAATCGGATCAATAATGACACTTGCCCAGAAGAAGGTGCCATCCTTGCGAACGCGCCAGCCTTCCTCCTCGTAGCGGCCGTGTTCGCGCGCAATGCCGAGCGCCCGGGCCGGCTTGCCGTTCGCCCGGTCCACTTCGGTGTAGAAGCGCGAAAAATGCTGGCCGACGATCTCTTCGGAGGAATAGCCCTTGATGCGCTCGCCGCCGACATTCCAGCTCGTGACGATCCCGGAGGGGTCGAGCATGTAGAGGGCGTAGTCGCCGACCCCCTCAACCAACAGTCGGAAACTCCGTTCGCTTGCGAACAGGTCTCTCTGTTGACTAGACTTTTTTACCATTCGGGACCCCGCCTCGACCGGTGCAAACGTTCGAAGGTGCGCTTCGTTCCCGCGCCTGAAGGATTTTTAGGCAAAACAGCCCGATGGTATGCAGGAGGGTAAGCCGCAACGGCTGGCTTGACAGTGGGGCATCTCTGTCAGATATTTCTGTTATGACAGAAATAACAGGAAAGAAGAAACTACCCGCCGCCATTGAGCGCTTCATCCTGCATTGGGGCGACATGGGGGACGGGTGGGGCGTCAACCGCTCGGTCAGCCAGATCCACGGGCTGCTATATCTGGCCGAGGCGCCGATGACGGCCGAGGACATCGCCGACACGCTCGGCATGGCGCGGTCCAACGTTTCCAATTCGATCAAGGAGCTGCTCGCCTGGAACCTGATCCGGCGGGTGCCGATCCTCGGCGACCGCCGCGATCATTACGAGGCCGAGACCGACATCTGGGAGGTCGCCGCCAGAATCGCGGCGCGGCGCAAGGAGCGGGAGCTCGATCCGGCGATCACAGCGCTCAGGACCTGCGTGTCCGACGCCGCCGACGACCCGGCCATCAGTCCGGTCGCAGCTAAGCGGCTGAAGGAGATGCTCGCCTTCACCGAGCTCGCCGATCACTGGTTCATGCAGATGTTGAGGGTGCCGCGGCCGCGGCTGGTCGCCTTGATGCGGCTTGGCGAGAAGATCGCCAACCTGCTGCCGCTGGGCAAGGCCAAATAGCGTTGAGGAGGGTGCGATGACGTCGGCAAGATCATCAGGCTCCAACGCATCGGCTCCCGCTCACACTCACACAAAACTGCTCGACGACCGTCGCTTCCGCACACTGCTGTCCGATGAGGATTGGGGCCGTCTGCCGCTCGCGACCTGGCGGCGCTTTTCGAAACGCGTCGCTGACGGCGACAGTGTCGTCTATGTCGGTGTGGTCGACGAAGTCAGCTTCAGCGACATCGGCTGGTGGTTCGCGCAAGTCGCGCGCCTGATCGGTGGCCCATTGCCGACCGGCCGCGATACCGGCGTTCCCATGATCGTCACCGTCACCGAGGACGGTGCGAGCGGCGGCCAGACCTGGATGCGCATCTGCGCGCGGAAGACAGGCTTTCCGCAGGTCATCCATTCCGCAAAGCGCTTCGCAGGCCCGACCGGGCTTGAGGAATATGTCGGTTTCGGCGTCTCGATGGCGCTCCGCATCGCGGTCGAGGACCAGACGCTGACTTTTCGCAGCGCCGGCTATGGCCTCCAGCTCGGCCGTCTTTGGATCACGCTGCCGCAATCGCTCACGCCGGGCGATCTCACGGTGACGCACAGCGATCTCGGCGAGGGCGCCTTCCGCTTTACCCTCGATGTCGTTCATCCGCGTCACGGCGTGCTGATCCACCAGTCCGCCGTGTTCAGGGAGGCCGTATCATGACGCCGCTGTTGTGGACCCTCATCGCAATCCAGATCGTGATGGGCGTGTTCGACACCTTCTATCACCATGAATTCACCGAGCGCCTGGCCTGGCGCCCGTCGCAGCGTTTCGAGCTGAAGTTGCACGGCATCCGCAACATGCTTTATGCGCTCTTGTTCCTCGTGCTCGGCTGGCTCGAAGTTTATGGCGTGCTGGCGCTGCTGATCGTCGCGGTGCTGGTTGCCGAGATCGTCATCACCCTGATGGATTTCGTCGAGGAGGATCTGAGCCGGAAGCTACTGCCGAGCGAGCGTATCAATCACACGCTGCTCGCGATCAATTACGGCGCCATCCTGGTGCTGCTGCTGCCGGTCCTGATCGATTGGGCGAGGCAGCCGTTCGGCGTGACCATCCTCTACCAGGGTCTGCTCAGCATTGCCGCGACCGCCTGCGCGGTCGGCGCGGCGCTCTGCGGCGTCAGGGATTTCGCGGCGATGCGCCGGCTCGGCCGCATGAAGAGTGTTCCCGCACCCGGACTTGTTGAAAAAATGCCCGGCCGCAAGACCGTGCTGATCACCGGCGCCACCGGCTTCATCGGCAGCCGCCTCGCAGCAAGCCTCAGTGGAGCAGGGCATCACGTCATCGCGCTGATCCGCAATCCGGCGAAGGCCGAGATGCTGCCACCGCCGGTCACGCTGATCAGCAGCATCGATCAGCTCGCCTCGGACACGCCCATCGACGCCATCGTCAATCTCGCCGGCGAGCCGATCGGCAACGGCCTGTGGACCGAGGCGAAGCGCGCGAGAATTCTCAGGTCGCGCATCGACATGACCGGCGAGGTCGTGAAGCTAATCGCGCGGCTCGAGCGCAAGCCCGACGTGCTCGTCAGCGGCTCCGCGATCGGCTGGTACGGCCTGTGGGCCGACCAGGTGCTGACGGAATCTGCAAAGTCGCATGCCTGTTTCAGCCACGAGCTCTGCGCGGCCTGGGAGAAGGCGGCGCGGCCGGCGGAAGAGCTCGGCGTGCGCGTGGTCTATCTGCGCATCGGTCTCGTGCTCGGCACCGAGGGTGGCTTCATCACGCGCATGCTGACGCCGTTCGAGTTCGGTCTCGGCGGCCCGCTCGGCACCGGGCGGCAATGGATGTCCTGGATTGAGCGTGACGATCTGATCCGGCTGATCGCCTATGTGGTGGCAACGCCCGATCTCGCGGGCCCCGTTAACGCCACCGCGCCGATCCCCGTCACCAACGCAAAATTCACCGAAGAGCTCGGCCGACGGCTGCATCGGCCCGCAATGTTCCGCGTTCCCGGCGGCCTGCTGCGCCGGATCGGCGGCGGCTTCGCTGACGAGCTTCTGCTCGGCGGCCAGCGCGTGCTGCCTAACAAGGCGCTCAGCCGCGGCTTTGTGTTCCGGCACGAGACGCTGCGCAGCGCGTTCGAGGCGATTTTGTGAGGTGAAGTCATGTCCTGCGATGCATGCCCTCGCGTTATGAATGCTTGGTTTCGTGGATGCTTGACGGCGACCGCGACATTGGGAGCGTTGCCCGTCATTGCCGTCCTTCTGTCGCTGCCATATCGAGGTGTTGGGGGAAGCTTGGGCCCCCTCATCGTCCTCGTCCTGTGGATCTTGCCGCTGACATTGGTCCTCACTTGCCCGCTAAGCGGGATGCCGGCGGCGCTCGTGATCTGGTTCGGCGAGACATTCCGAATTCGCTCCGTGGTTTTCTACGCACCTACCGGCGCCGCGATTGGGGCCATAATCGCGCGCGCCATTTTCGGAACGGATCTTCTTCCGTGGCACGCGCTATTTGTCCTGGCTGGTTGTCTGGCTGGGATCGCGTATTGGCTTGCCGCCGGGAAGGACGCTGGCGAAAAGGGTGGGCGGTCTAAGCGTTAGGTCGCCACGCTCCGAAATGTCGCCGCTACCGCGCGCAGCGCCGCGAGCTTCGCAGGATCGCTGACCTTCGAATGCAGCATCACTTTCGAGCTGCCGAGTTTTGGCAGTTTGTGCGCAGGTCCGATGTCGATCAGCCCGGGAGGCGCGATCCGCCGTGCCAACGGCGCGACCGCGGGCCCGGCAAGCTTGCGGTCTCTCTCGAGAAGGCGTGACAGAGGAGGTCGCGGGTGGAAGACGCCACCCGCGACCTGAATCGGTTAGGGCGGGGATCGTCAGCTCGCCGCCCGGAACTGAACTTCGGAATTGTTCAGGAAGCACGTCTTGTCGAACAGCTTCAAATCGAGCGGGTTCGGCAGCCTGACATCGCTAAGGTCGGGGCAGGGCTTGACTGTGGGATCATAGGACCGGTCGATCTGCGAGATGAAGACGACGATCAACCCCTTGTCGCGCGCGAACGATTTCAGCGCGCGCACCTGGACGGTCAGGTCGGGGTTTTCCCGCCTCTGGTCGAGCAGTTGCAGATAGTCGATCACCACGACCGTGCCGCGGGGAGCCGCGGCCATCTGCTTGACGACGTAGTCGGCACTGATCGCGTCGGAGCAATCGACCTCGAACATGTCAGCGAATTGCGCCGGGTCGGCGCCGATCGCCCGGAAGCGGTCGAGAACGTCTTTCTCGGTATATTCGAGCGAGAAGAACGCGGCGCGGCTGCCGGACTTCATGGCCTCCACGGCAAGCTCGAGGCTCATCAAGGTCTTGCCCTGACTGGGGCGCGCTCCGACCAGCACCAGGTCGCCCGGCTGGAATTGCGGGAACAGTCGATTGGCCGGCGTCACTGCGGCGGCTTTCGCTGCGAGCATGCTCCAGGCGCTGAACCCTTCGCCCGCGGCTATGCGGTCAAGCGCAGCGTGGAGCGGAATGTCTTCCTCGCGGGAGAGGCGCTTCGCCTTGCGCTTCAGATGATAGATGGGTGCAGACAGCTTCTCATCGTGAGAACCTCCCATTGCGAGCATGATCGCAATCCCTCCTTATGCCTGGCGCTCGAACAGTCGGTCCGATGATCAACTCGCCCGGCATGACGTCTACTTTCCCGGCGGAGGGGGGAGGCGTGGGCGACACCGGAAGCAAACGTAGCCGATTCCGCGCCAGTGGAGAACAAGCGCGGCTCGGCCGCCAACAGCCTAGACGGCCGCTTCCGGCACCAGCGCGCGGGTCGGCCCGAACAGCTCCTCGAACGCCTGGCGCAGCGCGATATCGACATCGGCCATCGTCACGAGCTGGCCGAGATCGACCAGCGAGGTGACGCCGTAACGGGGATCGGCGACGCCGCAGGGCACGATCCCTGCGAAATGCGCAAGCTCCGGCTCGACATTGATGGCGATGCCGTGGAACGAGACCCAGCGCTTCAGCCGGACCCCGATGGCGGCGATCTTGTCCTCGTGCCCGACGCCCTTGTCGGGCCGCTTGACCCAGACGCCGACCCGGTCCTCGCGCCGTTCGCCACGGACGTTGAAGGCGGCGAGCGTGCGCAGGATCAGTTCCTCCAGGCTCGCGACATAGGCCCGGACGTCCGGCCGGCGGCGCTTGAGGTCGATCATGACGTAGGCCACCCGCTGGCCGGGGCCGTGATAGGTCAGCTGCCCGCCGCGTCCCGTGGCAAAGGTCGGGAAGCGCGGGTCGAGCAGGTCGGAGGCCTTGCCCGAGGTGCCGGAGGTGTAGAGCGGAGGGTGTTCGAGCAGCCAGACCAGCTCCGGGGCCTCGCCCGCAGCGATTGCCGCGACTCGCGCCTCCATGGCGGCAACCGCTTCCGGATAGGGCACGGGCGCGTCCGAAATCAGCCATTCCACCGGTGTCCCGGCGGAGGCGGAAAACGATGTCAAATCGAGGTCTTGGCGCTGGTCTTGGCGGGGGTTTTGAGGCGAATTAACCATTGGCTAACCATAACGTGGTGATGATCGTAGGCGCAAATGCAGAGTCTCCAGTTGCGGCGGTGCTCAAGTGCCTACTCTCGATAAAGTCACCGTGGATCTCATGGTTGTCCTCGGGACGACCACCATGCCAATCCATCAAGTATTACGTCTTTCCCGCGGCGCCATCATCGAGCTGGACGCAACCGAGGCCGATGAGGTCAAGGTGCTGGCCAACAATCTGCCGGTCGCCTCCGGCGTCGTGCTGGTCGACCGCAACCGGATCGCGGTCGAGGTCAAGCAGATGCTGCCGCGCACGCCGGGCACGCGGTAGCGGCCCGGGCACCCGGCAAGGTTGATCCGGCGCAGGGTGAACTTTCTTCCCAAGCTTGTGGAATTCGGGGTCTTTGCAGGCTTGTACCCCTCTGATGGATTTGTTAGATCGGCGCCGTTGATCCGGTAGGCCTCAAGCCTTAAGCCGGCATCCCCAAAGCGCTCGTGGCGGAATTGGTAGACGCGCTGCCTTGAGGTGGCAGTGAGTAAAATCGTGGGGGTTCGAGTCCCTCCGAGCGCACCATCGTCGAAAATCCGATCCGGTCGAAAGCCAGGCCCCCGCGCGGGCCATTCAGCCATATTCCTCGCCGATCCCGTATTCCCGGTAGATCTCAAGCGGATCCGTATCTGGGAACAGGCGGCATTTGGCTTGGGCGAGGTGCAGGCTCACGGCCGCCGGCTCCTTGCCGTTCGAGAGCATCTTGCGGATGTCGTCCATGTGCGCGCCCGGCTGGTGCTTCGGCTCAAGCTGCTCCAGCGCGACCAGCGCGGTCGCCAGCGCCTCGGTCAGAACCCAGTCGTCGTGGCCCGTGATTCCCTTCTTCGGCATCGGCAGACCCCACGTGGTGCGGCGGCAACAGTCTACCGTAGCTTCCGTCGAATCTCCATTGAGCCGTACGGCGCCGCAGCGCCCATGCGGAACAGGCCGATCGCCCGCACGCTCGCTTGCATTATGGCGACGCGTGGCTAAAAGGCGGCGGCGCGAGGGCGATGGTATCCTTGTTGAAACAAAGTTGGCGTAGACGGGCCTCGCGCGGCATTCTGGCCGGCCGGTCCGGTCTGCGTCCGCAATCCCGAATCCGCAACACGATCCGGTTGCGCGCCTTCTCTCGGCTGGAGCCAGCATGGTCTTTCTAAGCTTCGTCTACCGCTTCTTGACCAACTTCGCGTTCATGGCGCTGGTCTATTTCAGCCTGAACTTCATTGAGAAATATCCGAACCGGGCGATCCTCGCGATCCTGGTGCTGGTCTATTCCGCCATGCGCGCGGCCTCGACGCTGCGTGCTTTCTATTTCTTCCAGAAGATCGAGAAGCTGGAGGCGGAGACGAAGCGCCTTCAGGGCCCGATCAATGACGGCGCGGGCGGAACGAACGCGCGCAAGCAGGTCGTGGCCGACGTTGCCCGGCTGCGGCGCGACGGCGAGCTCAAGTCCTATATGGACCTGTTCTTCCTGGCGCTGATCGTGCTGCTCTGCGTCGCCAACATCATGCGGCAGTGAGCAAGGCTTACTGCGCCCGCTTCTTCAGGCTGGCAACCCGCGTCGGATGCGGCGTTGCGCTCTTGGCTTGAGCGGCGTGTTTCGGCGCGGCGTGCGCAGCATGCGCCGTCCGCCGGGCCGGCACCCTGGCCGCCTTGCCCTTGGCCGCATGAGGCGTCTCGGCCGCCATGGCCAGCCGCGTCGCGGCGCGCCGCGACAATGTCGTCGACAGCAGCACCTCGATCGAGCCTTCCGGGATCGCGAAGAGATCGCGGCCGGGCACGGGCAGGGTGGCGGCGACATCCGCCTGCACCATGGCCTTGCGCGGCAACAGCGGCTGATGCGCCGGCTGCGCATTGAGGTCAGCCAGGCTAGGCGCGGGAAGCGTCTTGGTTTCCGTGAACACGAAATTCGGCACGGCCGGCCAGCGCGCGATCGGCACAGTCTCCGTCGGCGGATGCAGCAGCCATTCCACTGCCGTGGTCGGCGTCGCCGGCCGGTCGGCAGTCGCGGGCACCACATGGACGATGCGATAGCCGCGCGCCTTCAGTTCGCGGATGATTTTTGGCAGCGCCGCCACGGTGCGGGCCTGGATGTCGTGCAGCAGCAGAATGCCCTTGCCCTTGGCCTCCAGCCGCTGGATCGCAAGCTGATAGACGCGATCGGGCGATACATGCCGCCAGTCGTCGGCCGGGAAGTCGGCGCTCCACACCTGGATGCCGCGCGAGATCAAATAGTCTTCGACGCCTTCGGCGCGCATCAGGCCGGGAATCCGGAAGAACGGCGCAAGCTGCGACGGATCGGTCATCGCGGCCGAGGTCCACTCGATGCCGCCATTGATCTCGGCCTCGGCCTTCTCGATCGGCATTTTGTTGAACGTCAGCGGATGGTTCATGCTGTGCGTGCCGACGGTGTGGCCCGCCGCGACCAGCTTGCGCACGCCCTCGGGGTTCGCCTTCGCCTGGCTGCCGATGGTGAAGAAGGTCGCCTTGATACACTCGTCGGCCAGGATCTGGAGCACCTGGTTCGAGTTTTTCGGCAGCGGACCGTCGTCGAAAGTCAGGACCACTTCGTGGTCCTTCAGCGGCAGCGTCTCGCGGTACTGCATGGTGCCGATGCGCGGATGCTCGTGCGGATCGACGACGATGGTGCGGGAGGTGCCGAGCGCGTCCGGATGGCCGGGGCAATTGGCCGCGAAGGCCGCCGGCGGGGCCGTGGTCAGCAAGCCCAGGAGCAGGACGGTCCACGATCGCGTCCGGAAAGCAACGCTACTGCCGATCATGAATCCCGTCTGCCCTCACATGCGATTGCCGCCATAGTAGGTCGGAGACGCCCGGAAACGGTTCAGGCGCAATAGCTCCTTCATCTTTGCACGGCGTAGCATGAACAGAGTGTTAATAGGGCTCAAATCACCCCATTTTGCGCCGGCGTGACATTCCGGCATCAATGCGCTTCGGCATTCTTCTGCGCAGGCGTAGCCGGGACCACGTGAACCACGCGAAAACCGTTCTCCCGCAAATACCGCAGGAACGCTGGCATGATCGCGGCCGTGCGCGCCTTGGGATCGTGGAACAGGATGATGCCCTTGCCGGCGGCCGCAAGGCGCCCGGTGATGAGCTTCAATTCCTGCTCCGGCGTCATCTCGTTCCAGTCGCTGGCCCACAGATCGGCCCCGAACACGACGATGCCGCGCGATTGAAGCAGGTCGAGCTCCGCCGGTGTCGCCTCAAAATAGGGGAAGCGGAAAAACGGCGTCGACGGCGTCGTGGTCGACGTCCCGTGCAGCGCCATCTCGTCGGCGGCGATGCCGCGGTCGATCTCGCCCTTGGCCTTGTCGAACGGGATCCGCGCCATGAACGGATGCGACCAGGTGTGGTGGCCGATGGTGTGGCCTTCGCGGGCGATGCGCTTGACCATGTCGGGGTGTTCGGACGCGTGCAGGCCGATCAGGAAGAAGGTTGCGCGCACGCATTCCTGCGCCAGTGCCGCCAGCACCTTCGAGGTGGTCGGCGGGTGTGGGCCGTCGTCGAAGGTCAGCACGACCTCGTGATCGGCGAGCGGCAGCGTTTGCGGAAAGCTCTTCAGCCCGACGCGCGGCGTGGTCTTGGCGTCGACGCTGAGCACCCGCGAGGTGCCGAGCGCGTCCTTGCGCGGGCAGTCGGCAGCCTCGGCCGAGGCGACCCCGATGAGGGCAGCGAGGACCGCGCCCATCGTTATTGAGGTCCTTCTCGGTCGAGGCATCTTTGTCATTGCGCTTGCGCTTGCCTTGTGGGTATTGCCTGAACCATCAGCTCAGACCACTCGTTCAAACCTGTCAAACGGTGAGGCGCGCCATGGATGAACATATGGACGGTGCCTCATCCGCCGAGGCCTCGGTACTCGACCATGTGCCGATGCGCAATGAAGACGGCGAAATTCGTCACGAGTTCGTCGAGGAGATTGCGCATGCGATCGAGGCCGGCGACAGCGCCGCGCTGCGCGCCTGCGTTGCCGAGCTGCATGAGGCCGATCTCGGCGATCTGATCGGAGCTCTCGAGCCCGATGACCGCGTCCGCCTGGTCGAGCTCACGGGGCGCGACTTCGACTTCTCGGCGCTGAACGAGGTCGACGAGGCCGTGCGCGAGGAGATCCTCGACGAGCTGCCGCCGGAGACGGTGGCCGAGGGCGTCCGCGAGCTCGAATCCGACGACGCCGTCGAGCTGCTCGAAACCCTCGATCAGGACGAGCAGGAGGAGATCCTCGAGAAGTTGCCGCTGAAGGAGCGCGTCGCGCTCGAGCGCAGCCTGCTTTATCCGGAGAATTCCGCCGGCCGCCGGATGCAGACCGAGTTCATCGCCGTGCCCCAGGATTTCACCGTGGGCCAGGCGATCGACTACATGCGCGAAACGCCCGATCTGCCCGACCGCTTCTACGAGATCTACGTCGTGGACAAGGAGCAGCATTGGCAGGGCGCGGTCTCGCTCGACGTCCTGCTCCGCGCCCGCCGTCCGGTGGCACTTGCCGAGCTGACCGATGAGGACCGCCGCCGCGTCTCCGTCCTGGAAGACCAGGAAGAGGTGGCGCGCATGTTCGGCAAATACAATCTCGTCGCAGCTCCCGTGCTCGACACCCAGGATCGCCTCGTCGGCGTCATCACCGTCGACGACGTCGTCGACGTCATCGAGGAAGAGGCGGACGAGGACCTCAAGGCGCTTGGCGGCGTCAACAGCGACGAAGAACTCTCCGACACCGTGTTCACCATCTCGCGCGCGCGGTTCAACTGGCTCCTGGTCAATCTTGCCACTGCCTTCCTTGCGTCCTCCGTGCTCGGCCTGTTCGAGGGTCAGCTCGAGAAGATGGTGGCGCTCGCCGTGCTGGCGCCGATCGTGGCCAGCCAGGGCGGCAATGCCGCGACCCAGACCATGACGGTCGCGGTGCGCGCACTCGCCACCCGCGAGCTCGGTTCTTCCAACGCCTGGCGCGTGGTGATGCGCGAGACCATGGTAGGTCTCGTCAACGGTCTCGCCTTTGCGGTGATCACCGGCATTGCGGCGGTGGCCTGGTTCAAGATTCCCGGCCTCGGCATCGTCATCGGGCTGGCGATCATCGTCAACCTCGTCGCCGGTGCGCTCGGCGGCATCCTGATCCCGATGGCGCTCGAACGGGTGCGGGCCGATCCGGCCGTGGCCTCCGGCACGTTCGTGACGACCGTGACCGACGTCGTCGGCTTTTTCTCTTTCCTCGGCATCGCGACGCTGTGGTTCGGGCTGAGGTAGAAAACGTCCGGCTCTCGTGTCCCGGGCGCGCTGCAACGCTCTATAGCGCGTCGAAGGCGCGCGTAAACGCGCTTAAGGCGTTGCGGCGCAGAACCGGGACCCAGAAAGCGACACGGGCTCCCCCCGTGAAATGGGCCCCGGCACTGCAGCGCACCGCTGAAGTGGCGCTGCGCTGCGTCCGGGGCACCATCCGCCATCTTTAATCCGAACTTAAGCGTGCTGCCGCATGATCCTGCCCGCTTGGGGGAATGAGCATGCGTGTGCGGCTGAAGGCGGACGGACGGATCGTCGAGTTGCGGGACGGGCAAGAATTTCCAGTCCAGCCGTTTCCAATCCAGCCCGCGACCGGTGCACCGCCGGCCGAGGCCGGTTCGCTCGCGGTGCGCGACCTGCGCCGCCGCGCCTGCCTCACCCAGATGGAGTTCGCCGCAAAGCTCGGCGTGCCCGTCGAGACCATCCGCAACTGGGAGCAGGGCAAGCGCGCCCCGCGCGGCCCGGCGAGGGCGCTGCTCGCGGTGATCGCGCATGCGCCCGACATGGTTTTCCAGGCGCTCGCCAAGGTCTGACGTCAGGGCCTGACGCAACTAGCGTTGAATATCCGGCGCGCGCGCTGCGGCGTCCGTTGGCAGCCTCACGGGCCGGGTCCATAATGCATCACGGACGACCGTGACAGAGAGGCTTCCTCATGCTGTTCGTCGAGGCCAATGGCGCAACAATCCCGGCGATCGGGCTCGGGACCTGGGAGTTGAGCGGGCGCACCTGCGCGCGCGTGGTCGAGCAGGCACTGCGGCTTGGCTACCGCCATCTCGACACCGCGCAGATCTATGACAACGAGCGCGAAGTCGGCGACGGCCTGCGCTCATCCGGTGTGCGCCGCGATGATGTCTTCGTCACCACGAAAGTCTGGACCAACCATTTCGCGCCCCACGACCTCGAGCGCTCGGTCAAGGAGAGCCTGGTCCGCTTGCGGCTTCCCGCCGTCGACCTCTTGCTGCTGCACTGGCCCAATCCGCATGTGCCACTGGCAGAGACGCTGGGTGCGCTGGCGCATGCCAAGCGCATGGGCCTGACGCGCCACATCGGCGTCTCCAACTTCACGGTGGCGCTGATCGAGCAGGCGGTCACGCTGTCGCCAGAGCCGCTCGTCTGCAACCAGGTCGAATATCACCCCTATCTGGACCAGGCGAAGGTGAGGGCGGCCTGCGACCAGCATGGGCTGGCGCTCGTCGCCTACAGCCCGATCGCCAGGGGCCGCATCAAGGCCGACCAGACGCTCGCCGCGATCGGCCGTGCTCACCGCAAGACGCCGGTGCAAATCTGCCTGCGCTGGCTCGTGCAACAGAATGTTTCTGCGATACCCAGAACCTCGCGCGTCGAGCGTCTGTCGGAAAATATCGAGATCTTCGATTTCGAGCTCTCGGACGACGAGATGGCGCAGATTGCGGCCCTGGCCAGTCCGAAGGGCCGCCTCACTGATTTCGGCTTCGCGCCGAAATGGGATTGAGGGGCGATTGGGTTATGCTAGGACCTGCGCGGCAACCAAGATCGGGCGATGGAACCGCGGAAGATCATACGGACGGACATTGCAGCGTCGGCGATTGCGCATCTGACGCTGGTGGGGCTGATCATCCTGATCAGCGAGGTCCATCCATTTCATTCCGCGCCGCCGGAGACGGTCTCGGTCGATATCGTCACACCGGAGCAGGTGCAGGAGGAGATCAAGGAGCAGGAGGCCAAAGAACAGGTGAAGGAGAAGGCGCCGGAGCCGCTCCCTGACTTCAAACTGCCAAAGCTCGACTTCACCGACAAGGACAAGGCGGATGCGGCGGCGAAGCCTGCCGCCAAGCAGCAGGCCGCGTCGCAATCGTCGCCGAAGGAGCAGGCATCGCCTGAACCGCAGCAGAAACAGCCGCAGCCACAGCAGGCGTCGAAGCAGCGCGAGGCCAATGTGGAGCCGCAAACGCCCCCAGCGCAACCGCCGCAACCTCAGGCCCCGCAACCACAGGCCGCGCAACCTCAGCAGCCGCAACCACAGCCGTCGCAATCGCAGTTGCCCCCGCAACAGCCTCAGCAAGAGCAGCAGCCACCACCCGCGATGCCGCAGCCGCAGGCGGCTCCGCCGGCCTATCAGGCGCCGGAGCCCGACGTCACCGTCAAATATGGCGTCCTGCTGGGACTGCCGCCCGAATTACCGCCCGAGCCGAAGGACGCCCCCAAGGATGACGGCGGCGACGCCAAGGATTCAATCGGCGCGAAGCTGCCGGCCGAGGTCATCGCCGAGCTTCGCCGGCACTTGAGGAGTTGCGCAAAGCTGCCGGCCGGGGTCGCGCCGACCGACAATGTGCGCATCAAGCTGCGCTCGGTGCTCGCCACCGACGGTACGCTGGCGCGCCCGCCGATCCTGATCGAGGCCCCACCCTCCGCCAAGGGCGTGGCCCTCGTGAAGGCCGCGATGAGCGCACTCCAGGCCTGCCAGCCCTACAAGATGCTGCCTGCCGACAAGTACCAGGAGTGGAAGGTGATGGACCTCTCGTTCACGCCGCAGGATTTCGGGTCGTGACTGGCTTGTAGGGTGGGTAGAGCGCAGCGAAACCCATCATGCTCCACGCGGCGCCATTCGATGGGTTTTCGCTTCGCTCTACCCATCCTACGCGTTGCCCGACGGGCAAAACACCGCGAAGGCTGTCAAGCAGCTCGCGCAAAAATATTCCACTTTACCGAAATTCGGATTTATCGTATGTGTCGCCCATCCCGGCTTGACCTTGAGGGGCGATCATGTGTCGTCATTTTTCGCGAGCTGGGCTTGCGGTGGACGCGGCAGCGTCGGGCGTGAGATGTGCGGGCAGGGCGGATTGCTCTCCATGAGCCCGAGGCTTCACGCCGACGAGCGGCGCTGATAGTTCGTCTCGCCAATATCCCGGTGGCTGTGTGCACCACGCCGTCGGGCTCTGTGGCGAACAAGCGAACGCGCGTACGGCAAAACCGTGTGGTCCTGGCCGTCGTTGCTACGGTCAAGCTCTTGCGGAGGCGACATTCGCGTCAACCGGCGCGGTGTCCGCGAATTTCGCGGGGGCGAGGGAGGCCAGAAGGAACTCGGCTCCCGGGAGAGCGCGGCATAAGCCGTCAACCCACTGCGCAGGGAAGGCCGTGTGTTCGGCTTCACCTGTATGCCGCTGTGCAGTTTTTCTGCGTGTGCTTTCGCACAGCGGACCGCGGGTGCCAGCCGGCACCCGGCCTTCCCTGCGCCCTCTTGGATAAGAGGGTGGAGCGATGAAGCAAAGCTCGGGCGAATTGAGCCGCGAGGATGCGAAGGCGTGTCTGCAAGTTGAGATGTGTTTTGGAGAATGGCGATGCCACCCCTTGCTCCGTCATTGCGAGCGCAGCGAAGCAATCCAGAATTCCTCTGTGGAAAGACTCTCGATTGCTTCGCTGCGCTCGCAATGACGACGTGGCGAGAGTGTGCGTCGAACGTTGCTCTCGTGCCCCGGACGCAGCGCAGCAGCGTTGCACGCTGCAGCGCGTCCGGGACACGAGAGGTTGCATCAATGACTGCGCTTCTGCATCCCCGCGTCACCCGCCACCTCCGGCGCCATCGCCTCCCACGCGCTGGACGCGAACTGCCGTCGCCATGTCACGATCACCACCGCGGCCGTGGTCACGAACAGCAGCCAGGGGCTGACGAACCAGCCGAGATAGCCGAGCGCGAAGAAGAAGGCGCGCTGGCCGCGGTTGAAGTGGCGGCCGGCGGATTCGAACACCCGCGAGGTGCGGATGACGTGGGCTTCGGCCTCCGGCGTGCCGCGCTGCGACGCCGGCGGCATGCCGCCGAACAGGATCGCGACATAGTTGAACAGGCGATAGGCCCAGGCGAACTTGAAGAAGGCGTAGACGCAGATCAGCACCAGGCCGACGCATTTCAGCTCCCACAGCGCGGGCGAGGGGCTGAGGTCGATCGGCAGCTTGGCCAGAATGGCGATCGCGTCGTTGGTGGCGTGCAGCAGCGCCAGCGCGCCGCCGAGTGCGAACAGGCTGGTGGAGGCGAAGAAGGCGGTGCCGTTCTGGAGCGAGGCCATGATCTGCATGTCGACCATGCGCGCCTCGCGGTCGAGCAGGCGGCGCACCCAGACCTCGCGATAGCGGTTCATCCGCGCCGACAGGCTGTCGCGGCCATAGGCCGAGTGCTCGAGCGTTGCGGCATAGACCAGCCATTCGATGATGAAGAAGCCGACGGCGGTGATGTCGACCCAATGCCTGCTCATGTCTCACTCCTCGCGAGGATCGCAACGATTGCCATGCATGGTGAGTTGCGGCAACGATTGATTGGCGGCAGGCGATGGCGTTAAAAGCAGCCGCATCTGGCAGACTCGGGAAGGACTGGTGATATGGCTGCGCTCAAGCTTGCGATTGGCAACAAGAACTATTCGTCATGGTCGATGCGGCCCTGGCTCGCGCTGCGTGCCAACGACATTCCGTTCGCCGAGACCGTCATCCCGCTCTACACCGACAATCCCGCGGACAAGCAACAGATCCTGAATTTCAGCCGCGCCGGCAAGGTGCCGGTGCTGGTCGACGCCGACATCACGGTGTGGGATTCGCTTAGCATCATCGAATACATCGCCGAGCGCTATCCGGAAAAGAAACTGTGGCCCGACGACGTCGCGGCCCGGGCGCATGCCCGTTCGGTGTGCGCCGAGATGCATTCCGGCTTCACGGCTCTGCGCAACGAGTGCGGCATGAACCTGCATCGGCCTGTCGGGACCGTATCTCTGTCGGCGGACGCCAGGGCCAACGTCGCGCGCGTGCAGGAGATCTGGCGCGAATGCCGGGCGCGCCACGGCGCCAGCGGGCCGTTCCTGTTCGGCCGCTTCGGCGCGGCGGACGCGATGTATGCGCCGGTGGTGCACCGCTTCCGCACCTATGCGATCGAGGTTGGGCCCGGGGCCAAGGCCTATATGGACACGATGATGGCGCTGCCGGCGTTCCAGGAATGGACCCGCGACGGTCTCGCCGAAACGCTTGTCATCGAAAAATTCGAGAACGTGTAATCAGGAGCACGATCCGGACCCGAAGGGCCGCGTCAGCGAAAAGTAGGCACCGGTTTTTCCGATAAGATCATGCTCGCTTAAAATGTGATTGAGCGCCGCTTGACGGCATGCCGCATGGCGGCGCTCAATCACGGGGAATGACGGCTTGGGAGAGGGCACGGCAATGGGAATTCTGGACTCGCTGGAGAACAACCCCGCATTGCGCAGCGCGCTCGGCCAGCTTGGCGCCGCGGTCCTGCCGGCCGTGCTGAGCGAGGTGCTCGGCAGCAACAATCAGGGCGGCCTCAGCGCGATCGTCGCCAAGCTCCAGCAGGCGGGCCTTGGCGACCAGGTCAAATCATGGCTCGGCAACGGCCAGAACCTGCCGATCTCGGCCGACCAGCTCCGCGCCGTGCTCGGTAGCGACACCGTCCGCCAGCTCGCCGCCCGCTACAACATCCCGGTCGACCAATTGGGCCAGATCCTGGCCCAGGAGCTGCCCAAGGCGGTGGACCAGGCAAGCCCGGAGGGCCATCTGCCCCATACCGCCTGAGGCCCGGTTCCAGCGGTATAACCGGCAGGCCGTTGTTCCCGTTATCACCCTGAAAGGACTTCAAAATTGGCGTGTTTGCCATGCTCGCATGAGGCTGGCCAAAAACGCCGCATGCGTGCTATATAACGCTTGGGTTTCCAGTCGGCCGCCGCAGTGGGACCATGGGCGGGGCAGGCGCTGTTTGAGTAATGGAGAGGGTGTTGAAGCACAAATTCCCCGTTGGATCGCGCGTATTGTTCACGGCCAGCAACGTTGCGCGCCCGGCTGCCAGCGGCTCGTATGAGATCATCCGCCTGCTGCCGACGGAAGGCGACGACTGCCAATACCGGATCAAGAGCTCGACTGAAGCCTTCGAACGGGTCGCCAAGGAAAGCCAGCTCGCACTCTCCTGAAGCGCTGACGGGACTGCGCATTGACGTCGCGGACGAATTTGCTTCGCTCGCCGTTAAAAGGCCCGCTTCACCTCGACAAGGTGGGCCGGGGGCAGTTGCCGACCAGCGGTGCTCGCTTTGACCATTCGCTCTCTGCTCGCGTGAGGGGACGTCGCGCATGAACTGGGCATGGGCCACTTCGCTCGACGATATCTGGCGTTCGCCGGCCTTTCCGATGTGGATGACGCTGGCTGCCGCCGGCTTCTTCGGACTGATTCTCCTGATCACGCTGCTGCGCGCCGAGAAGTCGGTCGCCAACGGCGCGCTGACCGTCATCACACTGCTCGCCATCGGCATCGCGGTAGCAGCCACCATGCGCGTCTACGGACCGGAGGGGCAGGCCGCGCCGAGCGAAGCCCGCGCACAGGCCTTGGCGACGCCGAACCTGCCGGCGCTGTCCTGCCTCGACGGTCTCGCCGGCGACGCTGTGCTGGCGGGCTGCGAGAGGGCTTTGTTCGGCTCGCCCGATGCCGCGGCCGCCGCCGTTTCCTACACCGCGGCCCGGATTGACCGGCTCACCGCGCTCGGCGATGCCGCGACCGCCGAGAAGAGCCTGACATTGGACATGAAGGTGCTGCGCAAGGCGCTGGAGCGCGATCGCTACGGCCTCGTCGCTCAGGTGCTGGTCGTGCGCGACGGCTGCACCCGGTTCGATTGTGCCGCCTTCCGCTCGCTGACCGATCAGCAGCAGGTCGCCGCCAACATGGATGCCCATTTGTACGACACGCTGGTCGCACGCTACGCGCCGGTCTGGAACGCGCCCACAGCGGCGCCGGCGATGCCAACCTCGGGTGCGCTCGCGGGGCTGCCGACAACGATGCCGACCGGCAAGCCAACCAATGCGGAGTTCCCGAGCGCCTCGTCGACGCCGCCGGTGAGCATCATGAATCCGGAGCCGCCGACGGCCGCGACGCGCCAGGCGCCCGCCGCCAACGCTGCTGCCACGCCGGCTGCACGCGCGCCGTCCGCGACCTCGGCACAGGCCGCAGCGCCGGCCGCGAAGAGACCGCCGGCTCCGAAGGCTGCGCGCGCGCCGGCAGCCGCGCCGGTTCCGCTCGCGCCGCCGCCGGCCTCGGCCCCCGCGGCTGCGGATAACGAGTAGTTCGGCTTTGAAAACCGGCGGCCAGCCCGCTAATGCTGAGGCATGCCACTCCATCTGATCAAGCTTGCCGTCGGCTGCGACTCCGTCAAGGAATTGAAGGGGTGGATCGCCGAACGGATGCAGACCGCCAAGAAGAAGGGTCTGCCGCAACATCACATCCACATCACCCGCATGGTGCCGAAGCGGGACGCCGAGATCCTCTCGGGCGGGTCGCTCTATTGGGTCATCAAGGGCGAGATCGCCGCGCGCGAAAAGATCATCGGTATCGAGCCGTTCCGCGACAAGGATGGCATCGGGCGCTGTCGGATCGTGATGCAGCCCAAGGTGATCTCGGTCTCGCCGCGCCCGATGCGCCCGTTCCAGGGCTGGCGCTATCTCGCCGACGATTCCGTGCCGCCCGATCTCGGCAAGTCCGCCGCGGACACCATCGCGGCGATGCCGGAGCCGATGCGGCGCGAGCTGCGCGATCTCGGATTGCTCTGAAGCGGCGGCTCAAGGCGGCGTGACGATATGTAGCCGCGCCCAGTCGGAGGGCGGCATCACGACCGGAGGTCCGCCTTCGCCGATGCCGTCGACGATGTCGACCAGCTCCGGCGCGACGCCCATCTCTTGCAGATACTTCCGGTACTGCTCGCCGAAATGGGCGGTCAGGCTTTCGCGCTGTTCGGCCGCGACATTGGGCGCGAGGCGGTTGCGGACAGTGCGGCCGGTCAGCACCACCTTCACACCTTGGGGGAGGCTGCGATGCACGCCGCCGGCGAGCATCAGGACGCACGCGAAATCGCAAGCCGGCTCCGGCAATTTCACCTTGGCCTCGAGCGGCCCGCCCGGGCGCTTCAGCGCAAAACAGTCCGCCTCCGGCTTGCCGGCGCAGGCCTCGACCTCGGTCGCACCTGCGGCGGTATCCAGGCCGCGGTCGCGCAAGATGCGGCCCATGCTGGTCGCGACATTGAGATTCGACGCGCCCCAACTATCGATGATGAGCGGCAGCTTGCGGCCGGGCTGACGATCGAGGATCGCGATCAGCCGCTTGTAGCTGTCCCATTGCACCGCGCCTTCGGCTGCGATCCAGTCGGAGCAGCCTGGTCCGCAGGCCCCGGCGGGGCCATGAGCGACATAGAAGATCATCGCATCCGGCGGCGACCCGTACAGGCCGATCGGCGGACGCTGCTGTGCTTGCGCAATCGTAGAGGCGATCAGCGCCAGCACGGCGCTCGTGATCATCGTGCGGATGGATAGCATTTCCTGCCGTCCGGCTTGCTTCCTCGCGCCGATCATCCCTGCGGGCGAGTGGACGTGCAAGATCAACCTTGGCTATCCTACCGCGATATTGTCGATCAGCCGCGTCGTGCCGAGCTTGGCTGCGACCAGAATTCGCAAGGGCCCGTCCTTGCGCGAGGTGACCTGTGCCAGCGTCTCGGCATGGCGGACCTCGAAATAGTCGAGGACAAAGCCGGCCGCCGTGACCATCTCGGCGCCGCGCGCCATCGCGGGCGCGATTGCTTCGCCGGCCTGGATCCGCCCGGCGCTGTCCTTCATGGCGCGATACAGGGTGGTGGCGGTCTGACGCTCCTCCGGTGAGAGATAGACGTTGCGCGAGGACATCGCGAGTCCGTCGCGCTCGCGCACGGTGCGGGAGCCGATCACCTTGACGCCGAGGTCGAGATCCCGCGCCATCCGCGTCACGACTTGCAACTGTTGAAAGTCCTTCTCGCCAAAGATCGCGACATCCGGCCGGCATTGCGTGAACAGCTTGCCGACGACGGTGGCGACGCCGCCGAAGAAATGCGGCCGGAAGCGGTCCTCGAGGCCGGCCAGCGCCGGTCCCTCCGGGACGATGCGGGTCGCAAAGCCCTCCGGATACATCGCCTCGACGCCGGGGTGCCAGACCATGTCGACGTCTTCGGCCGCGAGCTTCGCGATATCGGCCTTCCAGGTTCGCGGATAAGCGCCGAAATCCTCGGTCGGGGCGAACTGGGTCGGATTGACGAAGATCGACACCACGACGCGGCTCGCGCGCCGCTTGGCCAGGCGCACCAGCGACACATGCCCGTCATGGAGTGCCCCCATGGTCGGCACCAGCGCGACCGTGGCTTTTCGCTTGCGAAGATTGTCGACGGCGCGCCGCAGGGCGGGGACCGTGCGGGCGATCAAGGGACTTCGTGACATCAGGACTCGAGAGGGTTGGGGATGGGGTTGGGCGCGGCGGCTGCGCCACCGGCTAACCTTAACAAGCGGCTGTCGTGGACGCCATGCATCCACATGCGGCACAGCATCCCGCACAACGCCGCGCAGGATGTCGCGACGTTGTGGGCTGGATCACAGACGCGACTCGGCTGCGCGATTCATGATCAAGACCGGCGCAGTGCGATTTGCATTGACTGTCACGCATTTCACTTGACCGCAGACGCCGCCAACTCGAAGATATTCCGCAGGGGTGTTGAGGATCGCTATGCTTGTGCAGGCTAGCCAAGGCCAATCCGGCTCGGCACATGTGGTCGTGCTCGGCAACGAGAAAGGCGGCTCCGGCAAGTCGACCACCGCCTTGCACGTCGCGGTCGCGCTCCTGAAGGCCGGCCAGCGCGTCGCCACCATTGATCTCGACTGCCGCCAGCAAAGCTTCACCCACTACATCAACAACCGCTCCGCCTGGGCGCGCCGCACCAAGCTCGATCTCGAGCTGCCGGTGCATCGCTGCATCAGGCTCGGCGAGACCATGCAGATCGCCGAGAACGAGAGCTCCGAGTTCCAGCAATTCATGGAAGCGGTCTCGGCGGTCGAGAGCAGCTTTGACTTCATCGTCATCGATACCCCCGGCACCGACAGCTACCTGATGCGGCTTGCGCATTCGATGGCCGACACGCTGGTCACGCCGATCAACGACAGCTTCCTCGACTTCGACGTGCTCGGCACCGTCGATCCCGCCAACTACGCGGTCACGGGCGAGAGCCATTATGCCGAGATGGTGCGCGACACCCGCCGCAAGCGCCGCCAGCTCGACGGTTCGACCACCGACTGGATCGTGGTGCGTAATCGCCTGTCCATGCTCGGCTCGCGCAACAAGCAGCTCGTCGCGGACGGGCTCAAGGATTTGTCGTTGCGATTGGGCTTCCGCTACGTCGACGGTTTTGCCGAGCGCGTCGTCTACCGCGAGTTCTTCCCGCGCGGCCTGACCGCGCTGGACGAGATCGATGAGGCCACGCTCGGTATGCGGCCCAATCTCGGCCATCTCACCGCGCGGGAGGAGGTGACGAGCCTGCTCCGCCAGCTCAAGCTGCCGCTCGACGAGCGCGGCCGCCGCCGTGCGGCCAACCGGGCCGAGTGGTTCAGCCAAGTCGACAAGCCGCTTGAGGTCCACGACATCCTCGGGGCCTGACCGCAGCGGTATATCGCTACTTCCAGTCGATCAGCATCGCCGGTTCCCGCTGGAACTGCGCCCACGCGAGGCCGTTTTCATCCTGCGTTTACCGCGAAATTGAACCCGATCGAGACGAGTTGCGTCGGATGGTGACCTGCACCCTGACGTAGCGGTAAGAGGAGGGGATGCACAACAAACGTGTGCGTCGCACAATGAAAGGGCTGCCGGATCACAATATTTGGCCTTCCTGTCACGCGGCTGTGACGTATATTAGGGAATAGGCGAGAGGGAGCCAAAGAGCTCCCCTAACAAACACGGTTTCGACAGGGACTTCAGGTGGACAAGCCCTGAGGCTGAGGACGAAAATGAAGCGTGGAATTGCCGTTCTGGTTTGCGTCAGTGCCCTTTGCGGCGTCGCCTATTTCACGGCGAGCAAGTGGGCCATCAGGCATGAGACCATCACCTTCTACGATGCTTCGCGCGACAATCGTCCAGTGCCTGTCGACATCGCGATCCGCCGCGACAAGGAAATGCAGGCCAACGCCGGCATGATCACCATGCCGGTTGCAGTGATCAATCACGGCAACACCGTCAAGAACACCGAGTACGGCTTCCTCGCCAACGTGTTTGCGGCGCGCGGCTATTTGGTGGTCAGCCCGCAGCATGACCTGCCGACCGATCCTCCGATGGTGACCAAGCCGGGCGAGCTCTATGTCGGCCGGCTGCCGCAGATTCTGCGCGGCGTCGCCAACATCCATCTCGCGATGCAGGAGATGAAGAAAGTTCAGCCCAACGCCGACTACACCAGGGTGACGATGGTCGGCCATTCCATGGGTGGCGACATCACGATGTATTTTGCCAAACAGTATCCGGACGAGGTCAAGAAGGTCGTGACGCTGGATAATCTCCGCGTGCCTTTCGTGACTGCCGGCAAGTTCAAGATCCTGTCGTTCCGCTCCAAGGATCCGCAATTCAAGACCGATCCGGGCGTGATCCCCACCGACGAGGAATGCGAGAAGGCCGGTATTCAGGTCGTGAAGACCGACTTCCAGCATAACGACATGCGCGACACCGGCCCGGATGACGCCAAGAACTCGATCCAGGGCATGCTCGACAAATTCCTGAGCGACACCGACAGCGCGATCGCGCCCGTGGACACCTCGTCGTCTCCGCCGAAGATACTTGAGCCCGGTCCTGTCGCCCTGATGGCGCCCGCCAAGAGCTGATCGATAGCTGATCGATCCGGCCATAGCTGGAAACAAGTTTCAAAGCCTCCGCCGGCATACCCGGCGGAGGCTTTGCACATTGACCTGCCAGCGCGCGCTATCCACATTAGCTGTTTGAGACCAAGTGCGACCAGGGATGTCCGGCGAACCCATCAAACCGCGCAACCGCGATGCCGCTTCGGCCAAGGCCGGAGGAGGCGGCACGCTGCCGCAGGCGAAAACCTCGACCTCGGAGGACGTCGCCGCCTTCGTCGCCAAGGCGCGTGCGCTGTCGCCGCATACGCCCGGCGCGAAGGGACGTCTGATCTTTGCGCTGGATGCGACGATGAGCCGGCAGCCGACCTGGGACATGGCCTGCGCGCTCCAGGCGGACATGTTCCGCGAGGCCGGGGCGCTCGGCAGCCTCGATATCCGGCTCGTCTATTATCGCGGGTTCAACGAATGCCGTGCCAGCGGGTGGATCTCGGACAGCGGCAAGCTTGCGACGCTGATGAGCAAGATCGACTGCCGCGGTGGTGACACCCAGATCGGCAAGGTGCTGACCGAGGCTCGGCGCGAAGCGGTCGCATCTGGCGTGCGCGCCGTGGTCTTCGTCGGCGACGCGATGGAAGAGAAGGTCGACGAGCTCTGCGCCAGGGCCGGCGAACTCGGCATGCTGAAGGTGCCGGTGTTCCTGTTTCAGGAAGGCCATGATGCCGTAGCCGAGCAGGCGTTTCGCGAGATCGCGCGCCTCACGGGTGGCGCCTGGTGTCGGTTCGATCCCGGTGCGGCGACGCAGTTACGCGACCTGTTGCGCGCCGCCGCAGCCTATGCGGCCGGCGGCCGCGAGGCGCTGTTGAAATTGGCGAAGACCGCGGGCGGCGCGGCGAAGTTGATCGAACAGATGAAGTAGCGGGTCACGCCGGCGCTGCCTGCGGCGGAGGCGCTGTTGCCGCCTTCGCCACCGCCACGAGCAGGGCCGACATATTGCCCAGCACAGCCAAATCGGCTGGTACGCCGTGGCGCGCCGCGAGCCATGCCGGATCATTGTACGAGAGCCAGGTAGCGCCGGCGGCATCCTGCCAAACCAACGTCTTCAACGGCAGGTCGATGCCGATGGACTGGACGGATTGCATCAGGGGCGTTCCGGCCTTGGCGTTGCCGAAGATCAGGACTTCCGTCGGCCGCAGTGAAAGGCCGGCCTCTGCCGCGCCCGCGGCGTGATCGATCCGAGCGAAGATGCGCAAACCTTTCGTCGTTAGTTCTGCCTCGAGCCGGTCCATGGTTTCCCGAGGTTCGTACCGGCTCGCAAGCGTCACCAGTCCATCCGCGCCCATGTCGCAACTCCGTTCCGGTCGTATCGCGCCGGACTATCGGGCAAACGAACTCCTCGTGTCATCTGCCGATTGCGGGCGTGCGAAGGACGCCATGCTTTTTGACAAGAGCGCGACTATATTCACGCCATGACACTGATCGCCGGCGTTGTCGCCGTTATCACGCTCTATCTGTTGCTCCAGATGTTCCGCGCCGCCAATCCAGCGGTGCTGGCGCGCACCATCAAGGTCGGCGGCGGCGTGGTGGCGCTCGCGGTTGCGGCCTTCACCGGCTTGAGGGGCGAGCTGGCGGTGGCGATTCCGCTCGGAATTTTCGGAGCCGGGCTGCTCGGCTGGACACCGCTGGCGAATGCTGGCTTCGGCAATATCGGTGGGCTATTCGGCGGCGGTGCAACGCGCCCGTCGGGCCAGACCTCGCGCGTGCGTTCGCAATTCCTGGACATGCGGCTCGACCACGATTCTGGCCAGCTCTCGGGCCAGATCGTCGCCGGGCCCAATACCGGGCGCAATCTCGAGGAGTTCGATCTTGCCAGCCTGCTGGCGATGGTCCCGGCGTTTGACGCCGAGAGCGTGGCCTTACTTGAAAGCTATCTGGACCGCCGGTTTCCCGCCTGGCGTCAGAACGCGCAAGGCGATCCGGCAGGGGGGCAGCGCCGCACGGCGGCGAGCGGCAAAATGACGGCGGAGGAGGCCTATCAGATCCTTGGCCTGCAGCCGGGGGCGGGGCGCGACGACATCAGCCGGGCGCACAAGTCCCTGATGAAGAAACTGCATCCCGACCAGGGGGGCTCGACGTACCTCGCTGCCCGTGTAAACGAGGCCAAGGATACTCTGCTTCGGACGCATCACAGCTAACTCCGGCACCACGCTACAAAACGCTCGTACCGCGTAAGCTCCGCTGGCTCTGTTTGCCGTCGCCCCGATGCCCGCCATTGTCGGCGTGGTCGATCCCTTGAGCGAAGTTTTAACCCTAAAGTCTTGACGAGAGGTTGTCGTGGAGCAGCCCTCGCATCACCGCGTCCCGAAAACGAAAATGCCCGCGCCGTAAGGCGCGGGCATCGGGATCGGAATGCGGCCGGAAACTAGTTGCGGACGGTGATGCAGGAGATGTCGGCGCGCTTCAGGGCGCGGCAGACGGCTTCGGCCTGGTCCCGCTCGAGCCCGGCGAAGCGGGCGCGGTAGAGCTTGCGATTGTCCTTGGCGACGACCGGCTCGGTGAACGGATCGGCCTTGCTGAGCAGGCCGCGGGCCGAGCTGCGCGCGGCATCGATGCGCTGCTGGGCTTCGTTCTCGCTTTCGAGCGCGCCGACTTGAACGATCCAGCCGCTATGGGTGATGACCGGTCTGGTGGTGGCGCTCATCTGGATCGGCTGCGGCATCGGATCGGCCGAGGCAAGCTTTGGGGCCGCCGGAGCGGGCGTGGCAGCGGTTGCGGCTGGCAGCACGCCGAGGATGCCGTTGCCGGTGCCGAAGCCCGCCGGCTGCTGCGGCAGCTCGGTACGGGCGATTTCGGCCCTGGCGGGCTCTGGCTTGTTGATGATGTCGGCCCTGGCGACGACAGCGCCGGAGGTTTCCGCGATGTCGGTGCGGGGCGAAATCGTGTTGGTAACCTGCGGCCCGACTTGCGTCGGGGCGGCGGAAGCGACCTTCACAGCGCCAGCCTTGACCTGGACCGTCTTGACCCGGACCGGCTTCATCGGCTCGGACGAACCCGGAATGAGGGCGAGCGGCTGGCTCGAGATCACGCCATTGGTGAGCGGCGCGGGGTCGATCTTGGACTCAGCGGGTTTGGCCTCAGGCTTGGGCTGGGCCGGCGGCATCGCGGCGGTCGCCGCTGCAAGCGCCGACAGGCGCGAGGCGGGACGCGGTGCGGGTGCCTCGGGGGCAGGAGCGGCCGCGGCCTGCGGCGCGAGGCGGGCCGGGGTGTCGGATGCGTCGGCGACATCGGTGCTGGCGTCAGCGCCATTGCGCTCGGTCACCGCGACGACGGTGTGGGTGGTTGCGCCCTTCTCGAGATTCTCCGCAAGAAGGTTCCGCATGATGGCATCGCGCGAGCCGCCGCTGCGGCCGCCCAGCACCACGCCGATCAGATGGCGGTTGCCGCGGCGCATCGAGGTCACGAGATTGAAGCCGGAGGCGCGGGTGTAGCCGGTCTTGATACCGTCCACGCCTTCGACGCTGCCGAGCAGGTGGTTGTGGTTCCGGATCGATTGTCCGCGCCAGTTGAAAGTCGACGTCGCGAAATAGCGGTAGTAGCGCGGGAAGCGCTCCTGGATGGCGCGGCCGAGCGTGGCCTGGTCGCGCGCCGTCGTGACCTGCTCGTCGTTGGGAAGGCCGTTGGCATTGCGGTAGACCGTCTTGGACATGCCGAGCGCGCGCGCCTTGCGCGTCATCATCGCGGCGAAGTCGTCCTCGTCGCCGCCGATCGCTTCCGCGATCACCACGGCGGCGTCGTTGGCGGAGCGGGTGACGAGACCCTTGATCGCGTCCTCGACGCGAATGGTCTGGCCGGCACGCAGGTTCAGCTTGGTCGGGTCCTGGTCGGCGGCGTGCTGCGATACCGGCATTTCGGTGTCGAGCTTCATCTTGCCGGACTCGAGCCGCTCGAACAGCAGATAGAGCGTCATGATCTTGGTAAGCGAGGCGGGATGGCGAAGCCCATCTGGGCTGGTCGACTGGAGCACCGCGCCGGAATTGCCGTCGACAATGATCGACGCGAATTGCGGG
This sequence comes from Bradyrhizobium sp. F1.4.3, assembly GCF_040548375.1. Lineage (NCBI taxonomy): Bacteria > Pseudomonadati > Pseudomonadota > Alphaproteobacteria > Hyphomicrobiales > Nitrobacteraceae > Bradyrhizobium > Bradyrhizobium sp. F1.4.3. The sequence goes on along the minus strand of NZ_JBEPRN010000009.1, from coordinate 142,705 downwards.
CTATAGCTCTCGGAAACATCGCGCTGCACCCGATGGTGCGCGTAATGGCGCCGATGGCGCCGCGCCTCGGCGGCATCGGTGGTGAAGATGGCGGCTGCGGTGACCGTAAGAAGACCGAAAACGCCAACCCGCGCCAAGCGCGAGGAAGACCAGTTGTTACGAAGCATGAAACCCCGTCCCCGTTTGTGACTTGATCACCGGCTCGTGAGGCGAAATTGTGCCCTGCGGACCCGGGATCATTACCTGCTCAGGCTGTCCCTCCGCCGGTGCTCACTGCGGGGAACGTTGGGCCTGAGCCGCTGTTCTGGCTAAGGTGATGTTCTCAAACGGCTATTGACCGCTTGCGGAAGGTGAACACGTCCAGGGAATCAGGGTAGGGGTCCGCGGTTTCCAAAAGCTTAAGGAACCCTTGCGGGAAAGCCCGGGAATCTCCGTAACTTGCATTGATTTTTGTGCGTCGCACAAGATTCTTGACTTTTTTGTGCGTTGCACTAATTGTGGGCAGAGTCAGGGAGCCGGGGCTTCCGGACCAAAGCCAGGGAAAAGGATTCCGAGAATGTTCAAGGTTGAAGACTTTCAGAACTACGGGAAAGAGCAGTTCGAGACGTGCGTCGCCTCCGCGACCTCGGTGCAGCACGGCCTCCAGGCGATCGCCAGCGCCTATGGCGACTACACCAAGAAGTCGTTCGAAGACACCAAGTCCTTCGTCGAGAAGCTGTCCGGCGTGAAGTCGCTGGACAAGGCGCTGGAAGCGCAGACCGATTTCGCCCGTTCCGCCTACGAAACCTTCGTCGCGGAATCGCAGAAGATCGCCGGCCTCTACAGCGACCTCGCCAAGCAGGCCTTCAAGCCGGTCGAGACCGTCGTGTCGAAGTTCACCCCGGCCGCCAACTAACCTTTCCCGGACATCCTGGAAGCAAAAAGCCCGGCTGATGCAGCCGGGCTTTTTCGTTTGCAGGCGATGGATCTGTCAGCGCGCCACGCGCAGCTTCGACAGCGCTGTGCCGATCGTGTTGAACGTCGTCACGATCTGGCTTGAGCTGGTCAGCATGAAGAACTTGTCGGGGCTGCTCGCGCAGTTTTGCAACACTGTGGACGTCGCATCCGCAGGCGAGCTCGTGTTCACCTGGATGGTGTAGATCGTATACATCGTCTGGCCCTTGGAATCCTTGGCGGCCTTCAGGTTTGTGCACATCAGCGCCTGGCGCGCATCGATCGGATTGCCGGAGGCTTGCGTGTTGCCGTCGCCGTATTCGGGCCAGCGGTCTTCGGTGTTGAGACCGTCGGACAGCAGGATGATGACCCTGTTATATGTCGTATTGGCGTCCTCCGCGGGGGCATTCAGCGGACCTCCGATCAGCAGCGATTGCCAGCCCCACGCCAGTCCGACCGCCTGGTTGGTGCCGCCTGTCGGCTGCATCGCATTGACGGCCGTCTTGAGCGTGCTCCAGCTATAGCTCAGCGGAATGAGGGGCTCGAGCTGGGTCGAGGCGCTGCTGCTGCAATAGGCCGTGCTGTTCTCGTAATACTCGTTGGCCGGAAACAGCGTCGTGACATCGGACGTCGCGGGCAGCACGCCGGTAGCGTCGTTCGGTTGGGTGCGGTCTGCGACGCAGCCGGTCCACGTGCTGATGGGATTGGTGGACGGCTGGCGCCAGTCATTTGCAACCCCGACGGCGCTGGGAGTCCAGACGTGGTCCTTGTTGGGCGTGTGGGCGTTGTCCTTGAAACCGACGACGGCGGAAACCCTGGGCTGACTCGGGTTATCCGTCAGGTCATTGGGGCCGGGCTGCGTCCAATTGTGGACGTATGTGTCCCCCTTGCAGGATTTGCTACTGCCGCTTCCGGTGCAGGTGCAATTGGCGACAGCTGAGCCCGAGGAAGTCTTTGGACAACTGCAATTCCCAGATCCTGAGCAAAATATTTCATTGAGGCCAGTCGGCTCGCTGGTCCAGCAGCCGTTGTATTTCACGTAGGTTCGCGAGCGGCCGAAACCGTCGGCGGTCGGGCAAATGGGATTTTTGACGGTTGCGCCGTTGACTGTGAGCGTTGTCGACGGAACTGTCGCCGTGGTCGAAGTGTTGCTTGCGGTGGGACTGGTCTTGCAAACAAAGCCGCCATTTGCACTACCATTGGTGTTGCCAACAGTGTTGGTGAACGGGCACTTCGCGCCCGGTCCGACTGCATGCCAGTTGATGGGAAGCGTCGCCATCAAGCTGCCATTGGCCGGTTGCGTGGTGGGCGGATTGAGCCAATCCGTCCAGTCGATCCAGCTCTGGCCATATTTGCTGGCGTCGACATTGACGTCCTTGGCGAAGGGGATGACCGAGATATAGACGTCGCCATTTGTCTTGCTCAGCGCGCTAAGCTGATCGATGAGGCCGCCGGATCCGGCCACGGCGTTTCTCAACGCGGTGATCTTGCCGTCCTGCGCCATCGATCCCGTATTGTCGAGCACGAGCGCCACGCGCATCTTGACGTTGCCCCAGGTGGTGGTCGAGGTGGTGTTGAAGCCGAGCGTCGGATAGCCGGCAATCTGCATGAAATCGGAGGTGATGTAACCGGAGCCGTTCAGCAGCAGGGTGGCTGCCGCACTCGTCGTGGCGGCCGTGTAGGTGGGGGTGATGGTGATGGCTTTTGCCTCAGTATCGGTATAGAGGCCCGAGAAGTAAATCTGTGCCTTCGTGCTGATGTCCGAAGTCGCGATCGTTCCTGCCGTCAAATCCTTCGAGAGCATCAGCGCGGTGGAGTCGAGGGCGGCCTGCATCGACGAACGTGCGCGGGACGCGCGGGTGTAATCGATGGCGGCGCCGACGAAGCTCAGGATCGGGATCAGCGTGATCGCGAAGATGACCGCAATGTTGCCTTGCTCTGCGGCGGCGAAACGACTGAACTGCCGATGCAGGCAACGGACAAAGGGCAGGCGAAACATGATGATCCCCGATATCTGTGGCTTTGCCTGATTTCGGGGTAGACGATTGAACGGCAGGTAAATTGGACCGTAGAAAGCCGGAAGAATCCCGCGCCAAACCGCCGCGGTTGCGCCCATGTCAGGTTCCTGGTCAACAGGTTCTAAACGGTCCGGGCGGAAATTTTTGTCAAATCGGTCCGGATTGATTAACCTTCGCCAAGATCGCCGGACCGGGAATCGGGGCCGCCGCGGCCGCATCGGCCGGACCGTTGCACGCTTGCGGCGAGCCGGGGGCAGGCCCATATTCCCTGCAATCGATCCGGTTTGGACCGGGCCGGTTGGAAGCGGCGATCCAACAAGGCGGCGCGCCTGTGCGAGGCTCACAAGTGCGGGACCGCGCGGTGGACCGTTATTCGCTTCCGTGGGGAATTTGAACGCCTGAGCCATGCTGCAACTGACTTCCAGACTCGACCTGTCCGCGGCGGCCGCCGCCACCGCTCCCCGGATGAGCAACGACGAGAACCGTTCCGGCGGCCCGACGGGTCCGAACACCTCGGTGATCACCAAGGTCAAGCCGAAGACCAAACGGCCGAACCTTTATCGAGTGCTGATCCTGAACGACGACTACACGCCGATGGAATTCGTCGTCCACGTGCTGGAGAAGTTCTTCCAGAAGGACGTCGAGGCCGCGACCAAGATCATGCTGCACGTCCATCATCACGGCATCGGGGAGTGCGGCGTGTTCACCTACGAGATCGCCGAGACCAAGGTGACGCAGGTGATGGATTTTGCCCGCAAGCACCAGCACCCGCTGCAATGCGTGATGGAAAAGAAGTAAGGCACCTCACGGCGCGCCGGCTCTTGGCATGTCGCAGTGTGATCGTCGCGTGATGTCTGCGCGATGTCGGTTGCTCCCCGGCAAAACTACGGAAATCTGTACCGGCGCCAATCCCGCCCAAATCGGAACGGGTTTTGCATCGAGAATGCCGTGGGGTGCGTACTCCCTTGAGTCGCGGAACCGGTCTTTCGCCGCGGCTTTGTATAACTATATGTGACAAAGGTTGTTGTTGCCTGACCGGGCGATGGCGATCATGATGGTGGGGGCCATAGAGGACGCGAATGCCGACTTTTTCTCAAAGCCTTGAACAATCCCTGCATCGTGCGCTGGCGATCGCAAATGAGCGTCATCACCAATACGCGACGCTTGAGCATCTGTTGCTCTCCTTGATCGACGACTCCGATGCAGCCGCGGTCATGCGCGCCTGTAGCGTCGATCTCGACAAGCTCCGCACGAGCCTCGTCAATTATCTTGAGACCGAATTCGAGAATCTGGTGACGGACGGCGCCGACGATGCCAAGCCGACCGCCGGTTTTCAGCGCGTGATCCAGCGCGCGGTAATCCACGTGCAGTCCTCCGGTCGCGAGGAGGTGACCGGCGCCAACGTGCTCATCGCGATCTTCGCCGAACGCGAAAGCCATGCCGCGTATTTCCTGCAAGAGCAGGACATGACGCGCTATGACGCAGTCAACTACATCAGCCACGGCATCGCCAAGCGGCCGGGTGTCTCCGAGGCGCGCCCCGTGCGCGGCGTCGACGAGGAGACCGAGGCCAAGGGCAGCGAGGACGCCAAGAAGAAGGGCGAGGCGCTCGAGACCTATTGCGTCAACCTCAACAAGAAGGCGCGCGACGGCAAGATCGATCCGGTCATCGGACGCAATTCCGAAATCAACCGCGCGATCCAGGTGCTGTGCCGCCGCCAGAAGAACAACCCGCTGTTCGTGGGCGAGGCCGGCGTCGGCAAGACCGCGATCGCGGAGGGCCTCGCCAAGCGCATCGTCGACAGCGAAGTGCCGGAGGTGCTGGCAGCCGCGACGGTGTTCTCGCTCGACATGGGCACTCTGCTCGCGGGCACGCGCTATCGCGGCGACTTCGAGGAGCGCCTGAAGCAGGTGCTGAAGGAGCTCGAGGCGCATCCCAACGCCATCCTGTTCATCGACGAGATCCACACCGTGATCGGTGCGGGCGCGACGTCGGGCGGGGCGATGGATGCCTCGAACCTGCTCAAGCCTGCGCTCGCCTCGGGCACCATCCGCTGCATGGGCTCGACGACCTACAAGGAGTACCGCCAGCACTTCGAGAAGGACCGCGCGCTGGTGCGGCGCTTCCAGAAGATCGACATCAACGAGCCGACGGTCGAGGACGCGATCGCAATCCTCAAGGGCCTCAAGCCTTACTTCGAGGATTACCATCGGCTGAAATATACCAATGAGGCGATCGAGGCCGCAGTCCAGCTCTCCTCGCGCTACATCCACGACCGCAAGCTGCCCGACAAGGCGATCGACGTGATCGACGAATCCGGGGCGGCGCAGATGCTGGTCGCCGAGAACAAGCGCAAGAAGACCATCGGCATCAAGGAGATCGAAACCACGATCGCCTCGATGGCGCGGATTCCGCCGAAGAGCGTGTCGAAGGACGATGCCGAGGTGCTCAAGCATCTGGAGCAGACCCTGAAGCGTACGGTGTTCGGTCAGGACAAGGCGATCGAGTCGCTCGCAGCCTCGATCAAGCTCGCCCGCGCGGGCCTGCGCGAGCCGGAGAAGCCGATCGGCTGCTATCTGTTCTCGGGTCCAACCGGCGTCGGCAAGACCGAGGTTGCAAAACAGCTCGCGGCGTCGCTCGGCGTCGAGCTGTTGCGCTTCGACATGTCCGAATACATGGAGCGGCACACCGTGTCGCGCCTGATCGGCGCGCCTCCCGGCTATGTCGGTTTCGACCAGGGCGGCCTGCTCACCGACGGCGTCGACCAGCATCCGCATTGCGTGGTGCTGCTCGATGAAATCGAGAAGGCGCATCCCGATCTCTACAATGTGCTGCTCCAGATCATGGATCACGGCCGGCTCACCGACCACAACGGCAAGCAGGTCAACTTCCGCAACGTGATCCTGATCATGACCACGAATGCGGGTGCTTCGGATCTCGCCAAGCAGGCGTTCGGCTTCACGCGCTCGAAGCGGGAAGGCGACGACCACGAGGCGATCAACCGGCAGTTCGCGCCGGAATTCCGCAACCGCCTCGACGCCGTCGTCTCGTTCGGGCATCTCAGCGTCGAGGTGATCGGCACGGTGGTGGAGAAGTTCGTGCTGCAGCTCGAGGCGCAACTCGGCGACCGCGACGTCACCATCGAACTGTCCGAGCCCGCCAAGGCCTGGCTGGTCAAGCACGGCTATGATGAGCAGATGGGTGCGCGGCCGATGGCCCGCGTGATCCAGGAGCACATCAAGAAGCCACTCGCCGACGAGGTGCTGTTCGGCAAGCTCAAGGGCGGTGGCCACGTCCGCGTCGTTCTGGTCAAGGACGAGGCCGACGAGACCAAGGAGAAGATCGGCTTCGAATTCGTCGAGGGCCCGGTCACGCCGAAGCAGGAAAAGCTGCCGGGCGCCCGCAAGCGTCCGCCAGGCAAGCCCAAGCCGGGTGGTCCCGGCGGCTCGAAGGGGCCGACGTCGAAGGGACCGCTGGTCAAGGCTTGATCGCGCGCGTCATGAATTGAAAAGGCCGGCTGAAAAGCCGGCCTTTTTGTTAGGAGGACCCTATCTCTTTCTGCAGGACGCAATATCCCCCAGCCCCGGTTGCAACGAAGCGCAACCAAGGCGTGAGCGCAATACGCCTTGCGTGGCATCGTAAACTACGGATTGTCGTCGGACTGAGCGTGGGCCCGAGCTAATCGCCGCGCAGGCGCTGGTCGTCCTGCACGCGGACACGCTCGGCGCCGCGCGCACCTGTGGGCGAGAGCCGCAGCATGCTCAGCGCCGCGCCGCAGAGGGCGAAGCCGACGCCGGTGAGAAGTGCGATTCGGGTTCCGTCGATCGGATAGCGGCCGAGGAAGAGCGCCACCAGCGCCGCGCCCGTGGTCTGGCCGAGCAGCCGCGCCGTACCAAGCATACCGCTGGCGCCGCCGGAGCGCTCGCGCGGCGCGGCGGCGATCATGGTGCGGTTGTTGGGCGTCTGGAACAGGCCGAAGCCGGCGCCGGCAAGCGCCATCCGCCAGATCACGTCGAGCGGCGTTGGCGCCGCGGGCAGGAAGGCGAGCGCGCCGAGGCCGCAGGCGAACAGCGTGAGCCCGATGCCGCCGAGCAGGCCGGCCGGATAATGCTCGACCAGGCGGCCGGCGAGGGGGGCTGCGAAGGCCACCGCGATCGGCCATGGCGTGATCAGCAAGCCCATGTGTACGGCGGAATAGCCAAACCGGCTCTGGAGGTAGAATGGAATGGCGACGAAGGCCAGCATCTGCCCACAGAACGAGGCGATTGAGGTCGCAATCGACAGCCCGAAAACGGGGATTCGCAGCAGATCGACCGGCAGCAGCGGCGAGGTCATGTGGGTCTCGCGGTAGACCAGCAGCGCGCCGGCGACGATTGCGATGGCGAACTGAACGAGACAGGTGATCGTCGCCTCGCCATGGCCGACACTGTCGATCGCTGCGATGCCGACGCCGAAGGTGATCGCGCAGAGGCCGGCGCTCTGCCAGTCGAAGGAATGGCTGGCGGGCTTCGTGTGCGGCAGGCTGCGCAGGCCGAGCGCCAGCGTCACCACGCCGAGCGGGACGTTGATCGCGAACAGCCACGGCCAGCTTCCGACCGCGAGTATGCCGGCGGCGAGCGTCGGCCCGACCGCGGCGGAAAAAGCGACGACGAGCGCGTTGATCCCGATGCCGCGGCCGAGCTGGCTGCGCGGATAGGTGAAACGCACCAGGGCCGAGTTGACGCTCATGATGCCGGCCGCGCCAAAGCCCTGGACGATGCGCGCGATCGTGAGCAACGGCAGCGTATGCGCCAGCGCGCAGAAGGCGGATGCGAGCGTGAACAACACCAGCCCGACCAGATAGACGCGGCGATAGCCGACGATCTCGCCAAGCGACGCCAGCGGAAGAAGCGAGATCGTGATCGCGAGCTGATAGCCGTTGACGATCCAGATGGAGAAGGCCGGGCTCGCATCGAGGTCGGCCGCGATCGTCGGCAGCGCCACATTGGCGATCGCGCTGTCGACGACGGCCATGATGATGCCGAGCGCAATGGTCAGGACCGCCTGGTTGCGCTGCGGCTGGGGCAGGCCGTCGGCATGCTCGATCGGGACAGACGACATGGTGGAGGCGTGCTTGATTCGAGCCGTGATTGATCCCCGGATTAGGAAATTGCAGGATTGACCGCAACCCGGCAGGACGCGGACAGTTCCCATGCCGGAAGCAGGCCCCCCGGCGCCATGGGAATGGGTCAGGGTGGCTTTCGCAGCCTCACCAGCGTGATGTCGGCTTTCGGAAGTGACTACACCGGTGGCGGATTGCGGTCGGTGAAGGTCGTTCGCTGATGCCAGTACGGATAGGGCAGCGTCACCTTGCTCGCCGCGTCTAGCTTCTCGATCTGGTCCCTGGTCAGTGACCAGCCGACCGCGCCGAGATTTTCGCGCAACTGCGTCTCGTTGCGCGCGCCGATGATCAACGTCGAGACGGTCGGACGCTGCAACAGCCAGTTCAACGCGATTTGCGAGACGCTCTTGCCCGTTTCCTTGGCGATTTCGTCGATCGCATCTACAACGCGATAGACATGCTCGTCGGGCACAGGCGGCCCGAAATCGGCGGTCTTGGGCAGGCGGCTGACTTCGGGCTTCGGCTGACCACGACGAATTTTTCCGGTGAGGCGGCCCCATCCGAGAGGAGACCACACAACCGCGCCGAGCCCCTGGTCGAGGCCGAGCGGCATCAGCTCCCATTCGTAATCGCGCCCGATCAACGAATAGTAGGTTTGATTGGCGACGTAGCGCGGAAATCCGTGCTTGTCGGCAACCCCGAGCGACTTCATCAGGTGCCAGCCCGAAAAGTTCGACACGCCGACATAGCGGATCTTGCCCGCGCGCACGAGCACATCGAGCGTCGCAAGTACCTCTTCAGGCGGCGTGAATGCATCGAAGCCATGAAGCTGGAACAGGTCGATGTAGTCGGTGCCGAGCCGGCTCAGCGCCCCATCGACGGCCGCGAGCAAATGTTGCCGTGACGAGCCGATGTCGTTGGGCCCGTCGCCGAAGCGGAACGTTGCCTTGGTCGAGACCAGCACCTTGTCGCGACGGCCCTTGATGGCCTGGCCGAGAACGCGCTCGGACTCGCCGAGTGAATAGACGTCGGCGGTGTCGAACATCGACACACCGGCCTCGAGGCAGATGTCGAGCAGACGCCGCGCCTCGGTCGCGTCGGTCGTGCCCCATGCCGCAAGGCGGCCGACGCCGCCGAAAGTGCCCGTTCCGAGACTCAAAGCGGGTACCATGAGGCCTGACCGGCCCAAGCGTCGGTATTCCATCGATATGCTCCTCGACCGGCCGCTGATTGATCCGCGCGGCCTTGGTGGCGAATGGTAATGCAAGCACGCGCCGTGTCCTACGCCGCGCTCACATAGCGGCCCTGCTTTGCTGGGTCCGCACGGCTCACGCCACGCTTGTCGCCTGCAGATTCGCAGCCGAGATCTTCGCGCGCAGCCAGGCTTCGAAGGCGCCGACGTGGCTGCGGCCTTTGGCTTCGGCGGACCGCACGAGATAATAGGAGACTGTCTCGACCTCGAATTTGGGCTGCCGGAACGGCGCGACCAGCGTGCCCTTCGCGAGCTCGTCGGCAGCAAGGATCTCGCTCTCCAGGACGACGCCGAGACCTTCGACCGCTGCGTCGATGGCCATCGTGGATCGGTCGAACCACAATTCGTGGCGCGCCTTGATGGTCGAGCCCAAGACCTGTCGCAGATAGTCGGTCCAGGTCAGGGCATTCGAGGAATGGATCAACGTGGCGCTGGCGAGGTCGCTGGGGTCGCGAAGCCCGAGCTGCTCGATCAGTCGCGGGCTACAGAGTGGGCGGAGACGTTCCGCGAGCAACGGTTCGATCTGCCGGCCGTTGCCGACGGGAGGACGGCCATAGGCAATGGCGAGATCGAAGCGAATGGTTTCGAGATCGCGCAGGTCCGAGATGGTCGACAGCCTGATCCCGATCTCCGGGTGCTGGCCGATGAAGTTCCCGATCCGCGGCTGGAGCCATTTGGCGGCAAAGCTCGGACCGCTCGCGATGAACAGATGATCGCGCTGCGACTGCGGAGCCACCAGCCGCGTCGCGCCCATGATCGTCCCGAACGCGCGCTCGATCTCGCCTGCATAGAGGCGGCCGGCATTGGTCAGCACCGCGCGCCCGGCGTGCCGCGAAAAGACGCGAACGCCGAGGAAGTCCTCGAGCTTCTGGATGTGGTGGCTGATCGCGGAGGGCGTAACCCCAAGCTCCTCGGCGGCGCGGCTGAAGCTGCCATGGCGTGAGGCGGCTTCGAACGCGGATAGCGCCCTGAGCGGAGGCATCCTCGGCCGCTGTGTTGACTCGGATTCATCGGCTGCTGAGTTTTTTGAACTGGCGCCCATCATGTCCGCTCGGTACGAATTTCTCCGTTGCTCAGGCAATTCTCGTACCGCAGACGCCCTGACGCAACAGCTTCGTACCCCAAAACCGACCCGACAACGGCGAGCGCACCGCCACACCGCGCGTCCGTGCGACGGATGCCGCTTGCCCGAGGAGATCGCATGACTTCTGCGCTGAAACAGGCTGCCGACGAATTCCTGGTCCGATACGGCGGAGACGTCTTTCCGAACCTCTTCACCTCGGCGAAGGGGACGATCGTGACCGACAGCGACGGGCGCGACTATCTCGATTTCACCTCCGGCCAGATGTGCGCCACCATCGGACACAACCATCCCGCCATCGTGTCGGCGGTGGAGAATGCGGGAAAGAAGGCCTTCCATCTCTTCAGCGGGATGATCCCCGAGGTGGTTGCCGAGCTCGCCCAGGTGCTGGCGACGGATTGGCTTCCCGGCGATCTTAAACGCTCGATCTTCATCAATACCGGTTCGGAAGCGACCGAAGTCGCGCTCCGGATGGCCAAGATGTACACCGGCGGCTACGAGGTGCTCGTCCTTGGCGGCTCGTGGCACGGCATCACCGGCGGAGCGGCGTCGGTCTCCATGGCCAGCGACCGCAAGGGATATGGCGTGCCGCCGCCAGGCGTGTTCGTGATCCCCGAGCCGAACGCCTATCGGCCCTACATCGCAAAAGGCAGCGAGGACGAGTCCGCGCTCGCGAATCTCGAACTCGCCCTGAAGATGTTCGACATGCAGTCGAGCGGGCGGGGTGCGGCGATCATCGCGGAGCCCGTGATCAGCGCCGGCGGCGTGCTGGTACCGCCGAAGGCGTTTATGGAGGCGCTGCGCAAGGCGGCCCATGAGCGCGGCATGCTGCTGATCTTCGACGAGGCCCAGACTGCCTTTGGGCGCATCGGCAAAAAGACAGGATCGGAATATTTCGGCGTCGTTCCCGACATCATGACCATGTCGAAGACACTCGGCGGCGGGCTTCCGCTTGCGGCGGTGTCCACCACCGAGGCGATCGAGAGCAAGCTCCACGACGATCACTTCACCTATTACACAAGCCACGTCTCCGATCCCCTCCTTGCCGAGGTCGGGCTCGCGGTGCTGCGCGTGATCACTGAAGAAAAGCTCGTTGCACGCGCCAACGAGATGGGCGCCTACCTGCGCAGCCGGTTCGAAGGGCTCCAGCAGAAATACGAGCAGATCGGCGACATCAGGGGCATGGGCCTCCTGCTTGGCGTCGAACTGGTCAGTGATCGCAACAGCCGGCGCCCAGCCCACCAGCTTGGAGGCCTGACGACGAAGAAGTGTTTTGAGTACGGGCTGAGCATGAACATCCGCCGTCGCCCCGAGCGCGGCTCGGTGTGGCGCATCGCGCCTCCTCTGACCGTCTCGACCGAGGAAATCGACCGCGCTGTTGAAATCCTGGATCGGGCTTTGAGGGAAAGTCTCGACGAGCTATCGCGAAACCCCGCCGCCTAGCAACTTGTTGGAGGCTGACATGATCCGCAAATCGTTGTCGACGCTCGCCATTGCCGCTGTATCGCTTGCACTGCTCGATATTCCGGTGGCGCGGGCAGCCAGCCAGACGCTCGACAAGATCAAGGAGGTCGGCAAGATCACCTTCGGTTACCGCGAGGCGTCGATTCCGTTCGCTTATCTCGGGGCCGATCAGAAGCCGATCGGACTTTCGCTCGACCTCTGTTCGATGGTGGCCGACAAGATCAAAGTCGCGTTGCAGCGGCCCGAGCTCGGGATCGAATACGTTCCGGTGAATGCGTCCAATCGTATTCCGCTGCTGCAGAACAGCACGATCGACGTCGAGTGCGGCAGTACGACCAATACCGCGGAACGGCAGAAGCAGGTCTCGTTCTCCATTGCGACCTATGTGGCATCGCCGCGCTGGCTCGTGCCAGCGTCGTCCCGGGTGATGGAGCCGAAAGGGCTCGACGGCCAGACGGTCGTCATCACGCAGGGCTCGTTGAATTTCGGGGTCGCCAAGAAGATCATCGATGACCAGAAGCTGAATGTAACGATCGTCCAGGCCAAGGACCACGCCGAGTCGCTCCTCATGCTGGGAACGGGCCGAGCCGCGGCGTGGTTTGAGGACGATATCCTGGTTGCCGGGCTCGTCGCGAACGCATCTGATCCCAAGGCCTTTCGGATGTTGGCGGCCACCTATGCGCCGTCCTACTACGGGCTAATGACCCGGAGGGAGGACCCCGAGTTCAAGGCCCTCGTCGACGCCGCAATCAAGGAAAAGATGGCGTCCGGCGGGTTCGACCGGCTCTACGTCAAATGGTTCGAGTCGCCGATTCCGCCGAAGGGACAGAACCTCCAGCTTCCCATGAGCGGAGCGATGAAGGCCCGCGTCGCTTCTCCAAGCGATGCGCTAGCGCCTTAGTCGTGCAGAAGCATGTCGTCGAGCGCGGTGTCGACGACATGCGAGCCGACCATATTCGCCGATGGTTGCGCCTCAATGGTTGTTATCCGGGACGGAGCGCAGGCGACGTCGCTATTGCGATCCTCTCGCGGCAGGAGAGCGATGCACCAGCCCGCCAGGACCAGCACCGCGAGCCGGATCGCGATCATGCCCAGCAACAACTCTGATCCGCTTATCGTGGAGCGAGTCCTCATGCGCGCCAGCCTGATCCTCGTCGATGGGCGAGACAATCTGGAATTGGCGAGCGTATCCTTCGTCCAGAACGAAGGCTGGAGCTAATGGCTGAGCACCCCTGCGGATTTCACCCTGTTCCGAGCAACTCAGTGCCGCAACTGGCTCTGTCGGAAGTCGCGCGGCGACGTCCCAAAATGCTCGCGGAAGACGCGGCCGAAATGCGAAAGGTCGTTAAAGCCCCAGGCAAAGGCGATCTCGCTGATGTGGCGGTGGGCGAGCACGGGTAAGGCGAGGTCGCGCTTGCACTGAGCGAGACGCTCGGCGAGCACATAACGTTGGAACGAGGTGTCCTCGTCGGCGAGGAGATCGTTCACGTAGCGCGGCGAGAAGCCAAGCGCAGCGGCGGTCTCCGACAGAGAGAGATCTGGATCGGCAAGGTGCGTCCGAATGTGCGCTTTCAACCGGTAGAGCAGCGCGGAGCGATGGGTTGAGGACGGCAACGACGTGTTGCCGAGCCGTTCGCTCAGCGCCATCGCGAGCAGATCGACGGCTTGTTCTGACAAAGCGGCGGCATTGTCCGGAGCAAGCCGATCCGCGCTCTGGCAAAGCCTGAAAATGAAATCATAGGCGAGCCGTTCGAGCGGCACATCAGCGCCGAAAGACATGGCGGTCAGCGTCTCGGTACCGCCCAGCCGACGCTGCAACATCTCTCGCGGCACCTTGAAGATGGTCTGGGTGAACGTGTCGTTGAACTTCAGCTCGTAGGGGCGCGTGGTGTCATAGAGCGCGAACTCGCCGGGATGGATCACGGTCTCGCGGCCGTCCTGCACCACGCCGCCGTCGCCGCGATTGCCGAGCGCGATGAGAACAAAATCGTGGTCCGAGCGCGCGATGCGCGAGGGCGTGCGGAACACGTGCTGGCGGTCGGAGCAGACCTCGGAGCATATGGCCTTGCCGAGCGGGGCCTGCGTGACCGAGCCGTGAAAGGCGCTGCCAAGGTCGGACCTGCAGTCGAGCCCGACGAAGACGTCGCAGACGATATCCTGCCAGAGGGCCAGCCGCCGGTAGCCGGGACTGCCGTCCGTCGTGAACTGGATTGGCATCAGCAAGCCTCCCTTTCACCTCCAGCAAAACCGCATGTTGGCGCAGATCCAGCCTCACCGGAGGCAAATTCCGTACCGGGCGCGATCCCATCCGGTCGAGTTTTTGTTCCACTGCGGTCGAGCGCCGAGCCTCCGACCTTGGCTCAATAGACTGCATCGGACGTGGCTTCCGATCAACCGGCAATGGAGGCGGCAATGGGCATCGAACATCCGAAATACAAGGTGGCAGTGGTGCAGGCGGCGCCCGCCTGGCTCGATCTCGACGCCTCGATCGACAAGTCGATCGCGCTGATCCGTGAGGCGGCCGAAAAGGGCGCCAAGCTGATCGCCTTTCCGGAAGCCTTTATCCCCGGTTACCCCTGGCATATCTGGATGGACTCGCCGGCCTGGGCGATCGGTCGCGGCTTTGTGCAGCGCTATTTCGACAATTCGCTGTCCTATGACAGCCCGCAGGCCGAAAAGCTGCGCGACGCCGTCCGCAGGGCAAAACTGACAGCGGTGCTCGGCCTGTCCGAGCGCGACGGCGGCAGCCTCTATCTCGCGCAATGGCTGATCGGCCCGGACGGCGATACCATCGCAAAGCGCCGCAAGCTGCGGCCGACCCATGCCGAGCGCACCGTCTATGGCGAGGGCGACGGCAGCGATCTTGCCGTCCACGCCCGATCCGACATCGGTCGCATCGGCGCGCTCTGCTGCTGGGAGCATCTGCAGCCGCTGTCGAAATACGCGATGTACGCCCAGAACGAGCAGGTCCATGTCGCGGCCTGGCCGAGCTTTTCGCTCTACGATCCCTTCGCACCGGCGCTTGGTGCCGAGGTGAACAACGCTGCCTCACGCGTCTATGCGGTTGAAGGCTCCTGCTTTGTGCTGGCGCCTTGCGCGACGGTCTCGCAAGCCATGATCGACGAGCTCTGCGACCGGCCCGACAAGAACGCGCTGCTGCACGCGGGCGGCGGCTTTGCCGCAATCTACGGGCCCGACGGTAGCCAGATCGGCGACAAGCTTGCGCCGGATCAGGAGGGGCTGCTGGTCGCCGAAATCGATCTCGGCGCCATCGGTGTGGCCAAGAACGCGGCCGATCCCGCCGGGCATTATTCGCGGCCGGACGTGACGCGGCTGCTGCTCAACAAGAAGCGATACCAGCGCGTCGAGCAGTTCGCGCTGCCGGTCGACACCGTCGAGCCCACGGACATTGCGGCGGCGGCGAGCTGAGCATCACGGGGAGGGCATCGCCATGGAATCCGCAATTCCTCAGCATCTCGAGACGACGCGCTCGCGCCACAAACGCGTGCCGGACGACTATCAGCCGCCATATCCCTCGTTCGTGGCGCGCTACAAGCCCGCGGTGAGCCGCGTCGTAATGGCCTATTTCGGCGTGCAGTATCGCGGCACGGTGCCGGCGGCCGCAACGGAAGCGCTCGCTGAAATCGCGGGGCGGTTTGCGATGGAAGGCGGTCCCTCGCATTGGGATCGCGCGCACTATGTCGACCAGGCCGGATATGAGAACGTCGTCTCGGTCGCCTATTGGGACGATGTTGCGCGCTTCGATGCCTGGTTTGCGGCGGTGCGGGAATTGTGGACCGGCAAGGCGCGAGGGGGCATCGGCACCTTCATCGAGGTGCTGCGCCCCTCGGTCGAGCGGCACGAGACGTTGTTCTCCTCGCTCGGTCGGCCCGAGGGCGTCGCGGTCGTCGCCGACGGCATGAGCGGCGAGGTGCAGGAGCACGCTTATTGGGGCGGCATGCGCGATCGCATCCCGCTATCGCAGACCGACGCGATGACGCCCGGCGACGCGCCAGGGCTGATCCGTGACGGTGCGCGGCTGCGCGTTCAGGCACATGATAATCTCTGCCTGATCCGCTCCGGACAGGACTGGAGTGACACGGAGGCGTCGGAGCGAAAGCTCTATCTCGACGACGTCGAGCCGGTGCTGCGCGAAGGCATGGACTTTTTGCGTGACGATGGTCCTGGTATCGGCTGCTACGCCAACCGCTACATGCGCGTGTACGCAGCCGACGGCCGCGTGAGCGAAAAATCCTACGGCCAAAGTTGGTGGAAGAGTCTCGCAGCGCTCGAGCGTTGGGCGGAATCGCATCCGACCCACGTCAAAATCTTCGGCGCGGCGATGAAATATCTCTCGACGCTCGGGCCGTCAGCGAAGCTGCGGCTCTATCATGAGGTCACCGTGGCGGCCGCAGACGAGCAGTTCTTCGAATATCGGAACTGCCATTCGAAGACGGGCATGCTGGCGGCGGTCGAGACCGCCAGTGCCTGAGGGGTTACACGACGCAATGGCCGAGCAGCTCGGGATGTGCGGCGCAGATGTGATGCGCGCCGGCCTCCTTGAGCTCGGCCTCGCTGCCATAGCCATAGAGCACGCCGATCGCGGTCATGCCGTTGGTCCGGGCGCCGACCACGTCATGGCTGCGGTCGCCGATCATGATCGCGCTGCCGGGATCGACCTTGGCTTTGTCGAGCGCGTAGCGGAGCAGGTCGCGCTTGTCGACGCGCGTACCGTCGAGCTCGGAGCCGAACACGCGCTCGAAATACGGTTTTAGGCCAAAATGCTCGACGATGCGGGTGGCGTAGACCGCGGGCTTGCTGGTCGCCACGAACATGCGCGGTGTTGTCGCGGCGAGCGTCGCCAGCGTGTCCTTGATGCCGTCGTACGCCTCGTTTTCGAACAGGCCGATATCGCTGAAGCGCTCGCGGTAGAGCAGGAGGGCGCGGTCGGCGAGTTCCTCGCTGCCGATAAGCTTCTTCAGGCTGGCATGCAACGGCGGGCCGATGCACCAGGTCAACTCATCCTCGCTCGGCACTGCGAGGCTGAGCCGCTCCAGCGCGTACTGGATCGAGCGGGTGATCCCGGGCTTCGGGTTGGTCAGCGTGCCGTCGAGATCGAAATAGATTGTCACCATGCTGGCCGTGCCCGTGTTGATACTGCGGTCTGTTGCCTGACCTAAACGAGGTCGCAGCCTAAGGCAACGCCGCCTCGTCGATGTCGCGTCCCGTATTAAGGCTCGCTATTCGCGGGGCGTAAGCGTAGAGTCACCCGATCACCGCCCTTCCCATGGCATCCATCGGTGACTGAGGGTCACGAGCGCTCCCGCCGAACGAGGAGGAGCGCACATGCGTCAGTTTCGTCTGGCCGACTGGATCGTGCCGCCGGTGATCGTCCCGCTGTTTCTGTTGTTCCTGGTGGCTGCTGCGGCTTTTCTGCGTGGATAGGACGCCACTGCAATATCTGGTGAGCGGACGCGATCAAAGCGGCTACGTGAGCTTGGGCCGCACCACGACGGCTGCCGCTTTGAAGAAGGCGAAGGAGCTGTTGCAGGAAGGCTATATCGACGTCCGGATATGCACGCCGCAAGGCCGGATTCTGGAGTCTGATGAGTTCGACGAGTTCGAGGCATGAGGAGCCGCCGGTGGTCCATCAAATGTCCGCGCCCAGATCTCCGCGAGGAAAGATACCTGCATGAAAATGCTTATTGTCGCATTGGCACTCGGCACATTCGCGCAAGGTGCCATCGCGAAAGAGCCGGACTGCCGCACGATCGAAAGCACGAGCGGACGCCTGGCCTGTTATGATGCTGCGTTTCCGCCGCTAGCGAAGAAGCCCGCAACTCCAGAAAGCGACCTATCTCGAGCTCCCTATAAAGATCCGTTCGTTGCGGAAGAAGCCCGCACCGCGGCGAAACTCAAGAACATCTGTCGCGGTTGCTGAGGGAACGTCATGGCCCGCGTAACAACCTACGTCGTGCAGGCGTTCAACCCCGGCAAGGGCAGAAATCTGAAGCCCGACACACCGATCGTCTGCAAGTCGGAAAGTGGCGCGCTGCGAACGGCGGAGAGACTGGCCCTGAGCAAACTCGGCGTCGTTGCGTTCTCGTCGAGCGGCGATCCCGAGATGGGTGACTATGACGAAGAGCCTACGGTCTTCTTCCGAAAGGGCGAGCTTCCGGCTGGCTTCGACTGAGGTCTTGGTGGCGTCGAGCAGATATTGGCAGAGGAGCACGGATGAACGAGCGACTTGAGATATTGAAGAAGGCCCGCGATCGCATGATCGAGGACAGAGATCCGCATGCGAAGGTGCTGGCGGCTCCCTTTGATCGTGACAAGGCCGAGCGGGCACGGAACAAATTCGTCGAACTTCAAACGCTGATCGATGCCCTGGACCGCGCAATCAGCGCAGAAAAGCCGGTCTCGGCATAGGACCGAAGCGAGCAAAAGGCGGGACTGGCGGACATTTCATCGCAGGAACGTAGCGATGTGCTGCCAGCCGCCGTGGCTCGCTCTATTGCTGCCTCGCCCATTCGACAATCGCGACCGCATCGGAGCCCGCCTGCGTCTCCCAGGCGGCGATCGCGCCCGTTGCGGCCGCTCGGAGCGCTGCGACAAGGGACGGCGGCGCCGGCTCGGCGATGCGGACGCCATTGTCGCGCATGCGCGCATAATTCTCGGACCTACGATTGGCCAATAGTGCGAACTGGCTCTGTTCGGTCTCGGCCGCGGCCGCCAGCACCTCGCGCTGTAACGGCTCGGACAGCGCGGCAAACGCCTCGTTGCGGACGAAAGCGATCGAGACCGGCATAGCGTAGTTGATGGCCGTGAAATACGGCAGGAAGTCCCAAAGCTTGCGGCCTGCGCCGCCGTCGCCGGAGGTGAGAAACGCGTTCAGCCGATGCTCCTTGAGACCGGCAAGCGCGGCGTCCATCGGCAGGAATTGCGCGTTGGCGCCGGCCGCGCGCATCACCTCATTGGAGTTGGCATCGTAAGCCCGCAAGTTCAGTTTCGGCAAATCGTCGGCGCCTGCGAGCGAACGATCCGACCAAAGGCCTGTGGCGGGCCAGATTGTCAGATAAAGCAGCTTGAGGCCGCGCGCGGCGAGCGCCTTCTCGTAGAGCGGGCGCGCCCGCGAATTGGCGGCGCGAGCGACGTCGGCTGATTGCACCAGGAAGGGCAGAGTGGAGAGACCGAGCACCGGGTCCAGCCCGGACAGTGCGCCCGCAAAGGCATCACCGCCGGCGATTCTGCCATCCAGGGTGGCGCGCGGCATCTCGCCCGAGCTGATCTTCAGCTCATTGTCGAAGGCGTTGGTTACGGTCACGAAACCGTTGGTGCGCGCGGCGACGCGATCGGCAAAAGTGGTGAGCCCGATCCCGGAAATGTTGTTCTGCGGGTATTCCGTGGTCATCCGCCAAGTGATTTGAGAAGTGACTTGAGCTTTGGCCGGCGCAGCCCACAGGACAAGTGCGGCGAGGACAAGGATCGCGCGGATCCGTTTGGCGGGGTAACGCATTGGGAGATGCGGGTCAGGCAGCATATATTGGCAACTCGTTGAACCATGGCACGATGCCACAACATGGCACATTATCTTGTTGCATGCCGCGCCGGTGCGCGCCACCGCCATGCCTGCACGCAGTTGATGCAGATTGCATCGCGCGTCATCGCCATGCTGCTCGTCTCGGCGACACAGGTGGCTGCATGGGACAGCTCGCCGGCAAAGACCAATGTCGCCGTTCCCAGCGTCGAGGAGCTTGCGATGCCGCCGCAACGGCCCGTCGATGCACGCGAGAGCGACACGCGGGAGTCGATCTGCCTGATCATCGAGGCGGCCGCGCGCGATGCCAACCTGCCAGTGGAATTCTTTGCCCGCGTGATCTGGCAGGAAAGCCGCTTCCAGGCCGACGCGGTCGGCCCCATGACGCGCAGCGGCGAGCACGCGCAGGGCATCGCGCAGTTCATGCCGGGCACCGCGAGCGAGCGCGGGCTGCTTGATCCATTCAACCCGGTTCAGGCGCTGCCGAAGTCGGCCGAATTCCTGGGCGAGCTACGCAACCAGTTCGGCAATCTTGGCCTGGCCGCAGCCGCCTACAATGCCGGCCCACGACGGGTGCAGGAATGGCTCGCCGGTACCGGCGGCATGCCGGAGCAGACCCGCAACTACGTCGTCGCCATCACCGGCGCGACGGTCGAGGCCTGGGCCAAGGCAGGTAGCACCGGCAAGGGGCCGCCAAGCGCGCCGCCGACGAGTTGCCGCGATCTGATGGCGCTCCTGAAGCGCGCGCCGAATCCGTTCGTCGCTGAGCTCGAGCAGCATGTGGAGCTTGCCGCTGCAAAGATCTGGGGCGTGCAGCTCGCGGCCGGATTCGACCGCAACAGGGCGCTGGCGATGTATTCCCGTGCCGTCACGCGGCTCGGCGCGGTGATCGGCGACCGCGATCCGAGCCTGCTGAGTTCGGTGATGCGCAACCGCGGCACACACGCGTTCTATCAGGTGCGTATCGGCGCCGACACGCGCAGCGAAGCGGATGATCTGTGCAATCGTATCCGGAAGGCGGGCGGCGCCTGCTTCGTGCTGAAGAACCGGGGCGTGAGCGGGTAGAGCGATGCCCGTCATTCCGGGGCGCGACGAAGTCTCGAGCCCCGGAATGACGAGCGGATGGTGTCGTGCGCATGCCAGCTCCGCCGCGCGCTTCCTTGACGCGCACACCGGCATTGCCCGTTATGCGGGCACGATTCCTCATCCAAGCCGGCCTTCCCGTGGCGCTTCCTCCGCTCGATTCACCTCAATGGCAAAGCCCCTGGCGCGCCTTTGCGTGGGGGCTGCGCGCGATCACGCAGACGATCCTCACCGTCGTGCTGTTCGTGACCTATCTCGGCATCGGCGCGCTCGCGCATGATACTCATTTCAGCCTGGCCTGGGCGCTGGCTTCCACGCTGTTCGTCTGGGCAGGGCCGGCGCAGATCATCCTGATCACCACGCTCGGCTCGGGCGCGACCATCATTCAGTCGGCGATTGCGGTGACCGTCAGCGCCATCCGCCTGTTTCCGATGGTGGTGTCGGTCCTGCCCCTGATGCGCACGCCAACGACAAAACGGCGCGAGATGATATTCGCGGCGCATCTCACCGCGGTGACGCTGTGGGTCGAATGCCATCGCTTCCTGCCACAGGTGCCGCGCGAGCGGCGGATCGCCTTCGTCCACGGGCTCGGCTGCGGCCTGGTCTCGGTGTGCCTCACCGCCAACACGGTCGGCTATTTTCTTGCCGCCAACCTGACGCAGACGCTGGGCGCGGCGATCCTGCTGCTGACGCCGCTGTCTTTCCTGTTTTCGACGGCGCGCAACAGCCGCGAGATCGCCGACGTGGTCGCGCTCGCGCTCGGGATCGTGCTCTATCCGCTGGCGGCGAAAATGAATTCCGGCCTCGACATCCTCGTCAGCGGCGTGGTGGCCGGCACGATCGCCTATGGCGTGCATTGGTGGCGTGAGGTGCGGGCATGAGTGTGGGCGAGCTCGTTGGCGACTGGCACGCGCTGGCTGTGTTGTTCGTCGCCGGCGTCATTCCGAACCAGATATGGCGGATGCTGGGCCTCTGGTTCGGTGGCAGCCTCGACGAGGGCTCGGAGCTGCTGGTCTGGGTGAGGGCGGTCGCGACCGCAATCCTGGCCGGCGTTATCGCCCAGATCGTGGTCGAGCCGCCGGGCGCGCTCGCCAGCGTGCCGGATGTCCTGCGCTACGGCGCAGTGGCTGCCGGTCTCGTGGTGTTCCTGCTGACCCGCCGCTCGATCTTCGCGGGCGTTGTCGCCGGCGAAGTCTTCATGCTGGCCGGCAAGTGGTGGTTGGGTTAAAACGTCCGCGAATAGCAAGGAACTGGGACTATGGTTCGCGAAAACGAGCTCCGCGAGGGTGAGGTCGCCATCGAGCTGCCGCCGACGGAGGATGCCGGCCTTGTCTTCATCGGCCGCATCCGTACGCCCTGGACCTCGCGGCTGGAGACGCCGCGGCAGGGTCGCGCCGACGGCCCGGTGTGCCGGCTGGAAATCTTCGAGCCGTTCGTGCCGGCGATCAAGGGCGTCGATTTCTACAGCAATCTCGAAGTGCTTTACTGGCTCGACAAGTCGCGCCGCGACATCGTCCTGCAAAGCCCGAAGAACAACGAGAAAACCCGCGGCACCTTCTCGCTGCGTTCGCCGGTGCGGCCCAATCCGATCGGGACCTCGATCGTCAAGCTGGTCGGGATCGAGGGCAGCACGATCCTGGTGCGCGGCCTCGACTGCATCGATCGCACGCCGCTGATCGACCTCAAGCCCGATCGCTGCGAGTTCACGCCGCTGGCGGCGCCGCAGTCGGGGGATTTTCAGACGGAATGAGAGCACTCCGCTCCAACCCCGTCATGCGAGGAGCCCTTGCGACGAGGCAATCCAGAGTGTCTCTGCGGAAGCAGTCTGGATTGCTTCGCTTCGCTCGCAATGACGGGCGGGAGAGACCTACCCCGCCTTCAGCGCCGCGATCAGCTTGGTCGCGTTCGCTTCCAGCACCTTGACGTCTTCCTTGCGGCTGGCGGGCGGCAGCATTGCCACGCCGTGGTGGCGCGGCATGACGTGCATGTGGAGGTGAAACACCACCTGTCCGCCGGCGGCCTCGTTGAATTGCTGGACCGTGATGCCGTCGGCCTTGAACGCCGTCATCGCGGCGGCCGCAATTCTGTGCGCGCCGCGGGCGACATGGGCGTAGTCGTCGGGCTTGATGTCGAGGATGTTGCGGGCAGGGGCCTTCGGGATCACCAGCGTGTGGCCGGGTACGCGCGGCATGATGTCGAGGAAGGCGAAGACATGTTCGTCCTCGTAGACCTTGTGGCAGGGGAACTCGCCGCGCAGGATCTTTGCGAAGATGTTGTTGGGGTCGTAGGCGGTCATTGTAGCTCCTCGGCGGCTCCCTGAAATTTTGCGCTTACTGTCACCAGCCGTGCGAGGGCGTCAAGGCGCCTCGTCGGCGTCCTTCCGGAACGGGCCGAGCTCGGCCAGCTCCCGTCCGGCCTCCGCGACGTAAGCGCGTTCGCGCTTGAGATAATCGTCGATGGCGCGGCGTAAGCCCGGATCGGCGATGAAGTGTGCGGAATGGGTGGTCCGCGGCAGGTAGCCGCGCGCGATCTTGTGCTCGCCTTGCGCGCCGGCCTCGACATGGGTCAGGCCACGCCTGATGGCGAAGTCGATTGCCTGATAGTAGCAGACCTCGAAATGCAGGAACGGATGATGCTCGACCGCGCCCCAGTTGCGGCCGAACAGCGTGTCCGAGCCGATGAAGTTGATCGCGCCCGCGATCCAGCGGTCGTTGCGGCGGGCCATCACCAGCAGCACGTCCTCGCTCATGGTCTCGCCAATCAGCGAGAAGAATTCGCGCGTGAGATAGGGCCGGCCCCATTTGCGCGAGCCGGTCTCCATGTAAAATCCGAAGAAGGCGTCCCAGGCATCCTCGGTGATGTCGCCGCCCGTGAGGCAGTGGATGGTGATGCCGGCGGCGAGCGCATCGCGTCGTTCGCGCTTGATCGACTTGCGGTGGCGCGAGTTCAGGGTGGCGAGGAAGTCGTCGAAGTTCGCAAAGCCCTCGTTGTGCCAGTGGAACTGCTGGTCGGTGCGCTGGAGGAAGCCGTGCTCGGCAAGCAGCTTCCATTCCGCCTCGCGCGCGAAAGTCACGTGCACCGAGGAGGCCTTGCTGACGCCGCACAGCGCCACCAGCCCACTCGCCAACGCCTCCGCGATGCGCTCATGGTCGGCACCATCGCGGATCAGGAGCCGCGGACCCGTCGCCGGCGTGAAGGGAACCGAGACCTGGAGCTTTGGATAGTAGCGCCCGCCGGCGCGCTCATAGGCGTCCGCCCAGCCGCGGTCGAAGACGTATTCGCCCTGCGAATGCGATTTCAGATAGCAGGGCACGATGCCGGCGACGCGGCCGCCGATCTTGGCCACGAGATGCCGCGGCCCCCAGCCGGTGCGCACGGTCGCCGAACCCGATTTCTCTACGGCCGAGAGAAATGCGTGCGAGACGAACGGGTTATAAGCAGGTTTTGAGAACCCGGCGAAATCGCCTGGGAGTCCGGATGAGGTTCCCTTGCCATGCCCATTGCAAGCCTTGCCGGGATTTGCGCAGGCGTCCCAATCCTCCGGCGAAACTTCGCCAATCGACGGTACTGCCTCGAGCGTGATGTCGGATGATGCCATTGCGCCCAAGATCGTGCATTGCAGCAGCGACTTCAAGAGCGGGGAACATCAAGCCTACGGCACGAATCCCTCAAAGATCATCTGATCGGCACATTGCCCGACGCGCGTCCGCTGCTCCGCAGTGCGCACGGTCCAGCCGAGCAGGGCGCAGCCGAACAGGTTGCGGGCGATCCAGGGGGCGGGGGCCGGGAGGTGGTCGACCTTGAAGGCGACGAAATGCGGCTGGGTCTGGAAGCCGTGGCGCAAGTACAGCATGCTGTCGCGTTGGTCCTGCGTCAGCTTCGCCCAGTACTCGTCCTCATAGGTCCGTTGTGCGACGATGCCGCGGGGGCGTGCGGGCAACAGCTCGCGCAGTGCGAGCACCTGGTCGGGATCGAATGACATGCCGACCGCGGGCCCCTGGTAGGACGACAGCACCTCGGCCATCCGCTTCACCAGCTTGCGGTCGCCATCAAAATGGCTCTTTACCTCGATCACCAGCGGCACGCTGCCGGCGACCATGGTGCAGAGGTCGCTGAGCGACATCATCCGCTCGGGCGTGTCCTTGAAGCTGAGCGCCTTCAGCTCGGCCGCGGTCTTTGCGACCAGCTCGCCCGTGGCCTCGGTGAGGCGCCCGAGTGCATGGTCGTGATGCACCATGGCCTCGCCGTCGGCGGAGAGCTGGATGTCCACCTCGATCGAAAAATTGCCTGCGATCGCCGCCTGCACCGCACCCGGCATGTTCTCGACGATGCCACGTGAGATGTCATGCAGGCCGCGATGGGCGACCGGCCGCGCTGTCAGCCAATCAGGAGCGCGCATCCGCGTCAGGCGACCTCGAACACGCCTTCGACCTCGACCGCCGCATCCGCGGGCAGCGAGGCAACGCCGACGGTGGTGCGGGCGTGGCGGCCCTTGTCACCGAAGGCCGCGACCATCAGGTCGGAGGCGCCGTTGAGGACCTTCGGCCCATCCAGGAAGTCCGGTGCCGAGTTGATGAAGCCACCAAGGCGCACCACGCGCACGACCTTGTCGAGGTCGCCGAGCGCCGCCTTGACCTGGGCGAGCAGGTTGACCGCGCAGCCGCGCGCGGCCGCAGTGCCGTCTTCGAGCGAGACGCCGGCGCCGAGCTTGCCCTTGGCGATCAGCTTGCCGTCGGGTGCGAAGCAGACCTGGCCGGACACAAACAGCAAATTGCCGGTGCGCACGAACGGCACGTAGTTGGCCACGGGGGTGGGGGCCTCATGCAGCTTGATGCCCTGTTCCGCCAGTTTCTGTTCGACCGTGCCCGCCATCTTCAACCTCGTTGTCCAAAAATTCATCTGCTCCGGACGCCTGATTTCGCGGCCGGGCGCGCCCTGTTTCGCCCATCGTGCCGCCACATGCAAGCAAGCCGACAGGGCGGCAAGGCGCCGGACCGGACTGTATTTTCTTGAGGTAGGACAGGAGGTTCAACGTAGAGGCGCAACTTTACGTGAAACCGCCGCAGTTGCGACGCAATGGAACGGTCATTAAAGTGTCGAATCTGCGCTTCCCAAGGGACAGATATGGTGCACCTTTTCCGGACTTCGCTCGGTGTGATGGCGCTCGCGGCGGCCGCTTTCGGCGCTGGCGGCGGAGCCGAGGCTGCGAACGGTCCGTTCCTCGCGCACCAGGCGCTCTATGATTTGAGCCTCGTCAAATCGCGCTCCAACTCGATCAGCAGCGCGCGAGGCCGCATCCTCTACAATTTCGCCGGCAGTGCTTGCGAAGGCTACACGTCGGAATTCCGGCAGGTCTCCGAGCTTGACAGCGGCGAGGGCAAGATCACGCTGAGCGACCTCCGCTCCAATTCCTGGGAGGACGCCGCCGGCAAGAGCTATCGCTTCAAGATCGAGACGCGGATGAACGAGACCGAGGCCGGCCAGGTCGACGGTTCGGCGGAGCGCGACGGCGACCACATCAACGTCAAGCTGAAGCTGCCGGCGCCGAAGAATTTCACCCTCGACGGCAAGGTCGTGTTCCCGACCGAGCAGATCCAGCGCATCATTGCTGCGGCCAAGGACGGCAAGTCGCTGCTGGAGCTCTCCGTCTACGACGGCTCCGACGACGGCCAGAAGGTCTACAACACGCTGACCGTGATCGGGCAACCGATCCCCGCCGACCGCACCGCTTCGCCCGATGCGTCGACGTCGGACGAGCACATGAAATCGCTCAAGCGCTGGCCCGTCACCGTCAGCTATTTCGATCGCGAGGTCCAGCAGAAGGAGGGCGAGCAGACGCCGGTCTATGCGATGTCGTTCGAGCTCTACGAGAACGGCGTCTCCCGCCAGCTTGTGCTCGACTACAACGACTTTGTCATTTCCGGCGCGATGGGCAAGTTCGACGTCAAGGACAGCAAGCCCTGCAATTGAGGGCGAGACGTCTAGCCCTTGTCGCACTCTGCGGCTACGCTTGCTCCCAACCACAAACCTCCGGGAGCCAGCCCCATGCCCAAGCTCGATCATCTCCGCCCCAGCGGCCTGCATCACAATCCGGCCTATTCCCACGTCGTCACCGCCACCGGTGCGCGCACCATCTACATCTCCGGCCAGGTGTCGGTGGATGAGGAGGGGCGGATCGTCGGCGAGGGCGATCTCGCCGCACAGACCACGCAGGTGATGCAGAATCTCGGCCACGCGCTGAAGGCGGCCGGCGCGAGCTACGCCAACATCGTCAAGATCACGACCTTCGTGGTGAACTACAAGCCTGAGCTGCGTCCCATCATCGGCAAGGCCCGCTCCGTCTTCTTCGATGGCATGGAGCCGCCGGCCTCTACCCTTGTCGGCGTCTCCGCGCTCGCCGCGCCGGAATGGCTGATCGAGATCGAGGCCGTGGCGGTCGCAGATTGAGGGTCTGAATCTGTAGCCCGGATTGCGCTGCGCTCAATCCGGGCTACGGGCGCTTCGTCATTCCTCCGCCTTCTCCGGCCCCTCATACGCAATGCCTCGGATCACCGCGGCGCTGCCGAACTTCTTCCGCAAGCTGTCCACGGCCCGCTCCGCATGCGCGGCGCGGCGGTCGAGCATGTCGGTGTCGTCTTTCGCCGAGCCTT
The DNA here is from genome assembly GCF_040548375.1 of Bradyrhizobium sp. F1.4.3. Classification (NCBI taxonomy): domain Bacteria; kingdom Pseudomonadati; phylum Pseudomonadota; class Alphaproteobacteria; order Hyphomicrobiales; family Nitrobacteraceae; genus Bradyrhizobium; species Bradyrhizobium sp. F1.4.3. The sequence continues at coordinate 115,586 of NZ_JBEPRN010000009.1, read as the reverse complement.
CGCGCAGCGCGCTGACGCCGGCGCCCATCAGGCGGAAGGCGGTGCCGTCGATCTCTTTCGCCAGCATCTCGCGGCAGATCGCAAAAATCTTTGCGGCGAGCTGCGTCGGGGCTGCGATCGATTGCGAGCGCGTGCGCTGGCGGAAATCGGCGGTCTTCAGCTTCAGCGTGACGGTCGATCCGGCAAGCTCGCTGCTCTTGAGCCGCGATGACGTCTTCTCGCACAGCCGCCACAGGATCTTCTCCAGTGTTGCGAAGTCGCGGATGTCGGTCTCGAAGGTGGTCTCGCTTGAAATCGTCTTGGCGCCGCGGTCGGCTTCGACGCGGCGGTCGTCGATGCCGCGGGCGAGTCGCCACAGCCGGCGGCCCTCGCTTGGAAACTGCCGCATCAACTCGATCTCGTCGGCCTTCTGGAGGTCGGCGATGATCCGAAAGCCCCGCTGCCCCAGGCGCTCCTGCGTCGCAGGCCCCACGCCAAAAATGAAGCCGACCGGCTTCTCCGCCAGCATCAGGCGCGCTTCCTCCTGATCGAGCGTGGCAAAACCGCGCGGCTTGTCGAGGTCGGAGGCGATCTTGGCCAGGAACTTGTTGCAAGACAGGCCGACCGAAACGCTGATGCCGATGTCGCGTTCGACATCGCGGGCGAAGCGCGCCAGCACCTTTGCCGGGATCATGCCGTGGACGCGCTCGGTGCCGGAGAGGTCGAGAAAGGCTTCGTCGATCGAGAGTGGTTCGACCAGCGGTGTCAACGCCTGCATGGCCTGACGCACCTCACGCCCGACGCGGACATATTTCGCCATGTCCGGCCGGATTACGGTCGCGTGCGGGCAGGCTTCGAGCGCCCTATACATCGGCATCGCCGAGCGCACGCCATAGGTGCGCGCGATGTAACAGGCCGCCGACACCACGCCACGCTTGCCCCCGCCGATGATGACGGGCTTGTCGGCGATCTCTGGATTGTCGCGCTTCTCCACCGTGGCATAGAAGGCGTCGCAATCGATATGGGCGATGGTCAGCCCCGAGAGGCCGCCGTGGCGGACGAGGCGAGGGGACCCGCAGGCGGAACATCGCCGTACACCCATGTCGAGATCGGCCAGACAATCCCGGCAGAAGCAGCGGGGACCGGCCGGGTCGGGGGTGCTCACGGCACGTCGCGCTCCCAGGTCCGGTCACCGAGCGCGTCGCCCAGCACCTGCCGCGCCGCGGCGACGTTGGTCGGATGCAGTTCCGAGGCGGTCGCAAACGCCTTCACGGTCGCGTCATCCCGCATCACGAAATCGAGCACGCTGAGGAGGAAATTCGGGTCCGAGGCGGCATTCCGGAGCGTCTCCGGGCCGACACCTGTCTCGGCCAGGAACAGGCCGAGCCGCTCGGGATCGCCTGCGACGAAGGACAGCGCCTGAATCGCAACGATTTCAGCGACTTCGCGGGGGTTGTGAACAGGCTTTTTCAAGGGGCCGGTTTGCCTTTCCATTAACTTTCAGTGTCTACTTTGGAATCATCATGCCCGAGTCTCGTGCCCAAGTCTCTTGCGACCAAGTCTTGTCTCTTGCGACCAAGTCTTGCGACCCCAGACAAGCAACTGGAAACCACATCGCAGAAAGTCAGCCCTCGGGTTTAACGAAACTAGAGCGAATCTGAGGCTAGTTTGAATCCAGTTTTCGAAGCGCCGGCGAGCGGCGCCTGAGGCGTCATATGTATCGGTCTCCTTGCCAGTCAGGAGGACAGGATGGCTAAAACCGTCCTGATCGTGGAAGACAACGAGCTCAACATGAAGCTCTTCCGCGACCTGTTGGAGGCGCACGGCTACCAGACCTCGGGCACCAGCAACGGCTACGAGGCGCTCGACCTCGTTCGCAAGATGCGGCCCGATCTCGTGCTGATGGATATTCAACTGCCGCAGGTCTCAGGGCTGGAGGTGACGCGCTGGATCAAGGATGATCCGGAGCTGCGCGCCATTCCCGTCGTCGCGGTCACGGCCTTCGCGATGAAGGGCGACGAAGAACGCATCCGCGAGGGCGGCTGCGAAGCCTATTTGTCCAAGCCGATCTCGGTCGGCAAATTCATTGAGACGGTTCGGCGTTTCATCGGGTAGGGAGTGAGTTTCAGTGTCCGCGCGTATCCTCGTCGTCGATGACGTCCCTGCCAACGTCAAACTCCTCGAAGCCCGTCTCTCTGCCGAATATTTCGACGTGATGACCGCCTCGAACGGCACCGAGGCGCTGGCAATCTGCGCCCGCGCCGAATGCGATATCATCCTGCTCGACGTGATGATGCCCGACATGGACGGCTTCGAGGTTTGCCGCCGCCTGAAGAGCGATCCGACCACGCACCACATTCCCGTCGTGATGGTGACGGCGCTCGACAGCCCCGCCGACCGCAACCGCGGGCTGGAGGCCGGCGCCGACGACTTTTTGACAAAACCCGTCTCCGATATCGTGCTGATCGCGCGCGTGCGCTCGCTGACACGGTTGAAGATGATGACGGACGAGCTGCGCATGCGCGCCATCACCTCGCTCGAGATCGGCATGCAGGCGCCGGAGCGCACTGCGGTCGCCGATACCGGCAAGGGCGGACGCATTCTGCTGGTCGATGATCGCCAGTCGTCCTATGAGCGGCTGGCGAGCCTGCTCGCGGCCGAGCACACCGTCGATGTCGAGCCCAATCCGACGGAGGCGTTGTTCCACGCTGCTGAAGGCAATTACGATCTGCTGATCGTCTCGCTCGACCTCAACAATTTCGACGGCCTGCGGCTGTGCAGCCAGGCGCGTTCGCTGGAGCGCACCCGCCACGTGCCGATCCTCGCGATTGCGGAGGCTGAGAACTCGACGCGGCTGCTCCGCGGCCTCGAGATCGGCGTCAACGACTATTTGCTGCGTCCGATCGACAAGACCGAGCTCTTGGCACGCGCACGCACGCAGATCCGCCGTCGCCGCTACACCGATCATCTGCGCGACAACGTGCAGAACTCGATCGAGATGGCGATCACGGACGCACTCACCGGCCTGCATAATCGCCGCTACATGGAGAGCCATCTGGCGACGCTTGCCGAGCAGGCCTCGACCCGCGGCAAGCCCTTGGCGCTGATGATCCTGGACATCGACTACTTCAAGTCGATCAACGACAATTACGGCCACGACGCTGGCGATGACGTGCTGCGCGAATTCGCCGTGCGCGTCCGCAAGTCGATCCGCGGCATCGATCTCGCCTGCCGCTATGGCGGCGAGGAGTTCGTCATCGTGATGCCGGAGACCGACCTTCACGTCGCCGGCATGGTCGCCGAGCGCCTGCGCCGCTCGATCGCCGGCGAGCCCTTTGCCGTCCACAAGGGCACCAAACGCATCGAGGTCACGATCTCGATCGGCCTGACCACGCTGGAGCAGAAGGGCGAGGCCGTCGGCGACGTCCTCAAGCGCGCCGACACCGCGCTCTACCGCGCCAAGCACGACGGCCGCAATCGCGTGGTGTCGCAGGCGGCGTGAGGCTGGCGTCCGCACAAAAAAATCGAAAACAACCCCATGCAAAGTAGCCGGCTGCTGTCGGATCAATGGCTTATGCGTCAGCAAAGCCGTTTGACTCGTCGGGCAAAACAGGAGCATTTTGCTAACATCCCGAACTGGTCCCGCTAGCTCCGCTGTCATTCCCCGCCACCGGGTCTCGCCGTCGGCGAGCCCGATGACAGGCTCCGGTGGGGAACCCAGTATGCCGCGGCGAGTGGCTTGCCCTCTTCGGGGGACGGCAAGGGCTACGGCACGACCAATACCGGCACGCTTCCGTTCGCAAGGACCTCAGATGTTTGGCTCCCCAAAAAGAGCTTCCTGAGGCCGCGACGCCCATGCGAGGCCATGACGATCAAGTCGCAGCCTCTGGACTTTGCTGTCTCGATGATCGCAGTGGCCGGATGTGCATTCGGAACATGCAAAAATTCTGCAGAAATCCCGATCTGCTCCGCCATGGATCGAGCTTCGTTGAGCACTTTGTCCGCGTGTTCCTTGTGAGATGCGTCGTAGCTGTCCATCTCCTCCTGCGAGGGTATAAACCCCGAGGCGTGTCCGCTCCCATAGTCGATGTACATCGGCTCCGTCACGGTGATGATTGTTGCTTTGGCGTTCAGGGCCTTGGCCAGGGCGATCCCGTGCTTAACGCCTTTGCTCGCGACTTCAGATCCATCCGTGCTCAAGAGAATGTCGGCATACATTCGATTGCTCCCGTGCTGGTTGAACCATTCGGCGCTTTTATCTTATCCGTGGTGTGGCATCTGTCCACTCCTTCAGGGATGCAGGGTCACCTGCGTGCGCAGGTGATGACACGGCGTCATGCGGTGGTTAGTGCGGCGGGCGCTTGCCTCGTTTTGCCGTCGGCTTCGGGGCGGTGTCGTCCCCCATATCCACCCCGGCATTCCGCAGCAGCACCTTCGCTGCCTCCTTGGCCGCGCGGGCCATCGCGGGGTCGTCGCGCACGAGGTCCTGCGCGATCGAACCGTCGACCAGCAGCACGAGCTGGGTGGCGAGCGCATCGGCCTCGCTAACGCCGAGCTCGTTCAGCCGCTCGCGAAACCAGACACGGCGGCTTTCCTTGAACGCGATTGCGATCTTCTTCACGGCGCGGTCGGCGGGGCCGAGCTCGGCGACCGCATTGACGAACGGGCAGCCGCGAAAGTCCTTGGCGGCGAACCGGCGTTCCAGCGAATCGAAAGTGGCGAGGATCTGCTCTTCCGGCGGCTTGTCGGAGGGGCGCGCGTGCACGAAGCGACGCTCCAGGTACGCCGCGATCAGCGCGTCCTTGGAGGGGAAGTGATTGTAGAGCGTGCGCTTGGAGATGCCGATCTCGGCCGCGATGGTGTCGACGCCGATGGCGCGAATGCCTTGCAGATAGAACAGCTTGTCGGCGGTCGCGAGGATCCGCTCCTTCATCTCGGATTTTTCGGCGGACGGCATAACACAGACCTGTGTAGCAAGCGCCTTGACAGCGGCGCGCCGTTGCATTCTAGATTACACAGGTCGGTGTAATCAAGCCGGACGATCCACTGCCATGAATTACGGCACCGGAACAAGAAGAACGAGAACAAGAACAAGAACAGGGAGATCAACCATGCCACTGCTGCAGGCGCTCCGCCCGACGCTCCCCATCCTGATCGGCGCCTCGCTGATGCTGACGCTGAGCATGGGCCTGCGGCAATCGCTCGGCATCTTCATGCAGCCGCTGACCCACGATGTCGGCATCTCCGTCTCCGACTTTACGCTTGCGATCGCCGTGCAAAACCTTGCCTGGGGCTTCCTCCAGCCGCTCGCCGGTGCGCTGACCGTGCGCCATGGCTTTCGCGCCATTATGATGGTTGGCGCGCTGCTCTACATTGCCGGGCTCGTATTGATGGCGGGCGCGCAAGGCATGATCTCGGTGATGATCGGGGCAGGGGTCCTGATCGGCACGTCGCTCGCTTGCACCGCCGCCGCGATGGCGATGTCGATCGCAGCGCGCGCGGCGCCGGAGAGTGTGCGCTCGACCGTGCTCGGCATGGTCTCCGCGGCAGGCTCGCTCGGTGCGCTGTTGTCGGCGCCGATCGGGCAAGTGCTCGCCGAAGGCTATGGCTGGCGCTTCGGACTCGGCGGCTTCGTGGTGCTCTCGCTCCTGATGCTGCCGGCGGCGTGGTTTGCCGGGCGGATCGACCGCATACCCCTGCCGAAGACGAGCGGGCTCGGCAATGTTTCGGCGGCGACTGCAACCGCCACGGCGTTCGGCAACGCCTCCTTCGCGGTGATGACCGCGGCCTATTTCGTCTGCGGCATGCAGCTCGTCTTCATCACTACGCACCTGCCGTCCTATCTCCAGATCTGCGGCATGGATCCGATGCTGAGCGCGAAGACGCTGGGCGTGATCGGCGGCTTCAACGTGCTGGGCTCGCTGTTCTTCGGTTGGGCCGGCCAACGCTGGAACAAGCTTGCCCTGCTGGGCGGCATCTACGTCGCGCGCTCGATGGTGCTTGCCTGGTATTTCATGCTGCCGCCGTCGGAGGCCTCGACGCTGGTGTTCGGCGCATTGATGGGCTTTCTCTGGCTCGGCGTCGGCCCGCTGGTGGCGGGTGCAGTCGCCGAGATGTTCGGTTTGCAATGGCAGGCGATGATCCAGGGGCTCGCCTTCATGAGCCATCAGCTTGGCAGCTTCGTCGGCGCTTATGGCGGCGGGCTGATCTATGACGCGCTCGGTTCCTACAACATGGCCTGGCGGATCGGCGTGGCGGTGGGGCTCGCTGCCGGCATCGTCCAGATCGCGTTCGCCCTGATCCGGCCGACTGCGCCGCCGATGCTGCGAACGGCGTAGGCGGAGCGCGTTGTCATAAGTGTCGGCTTCGGAGCGTGGAGCGGATGTCGCGCGGCTTGACCGCGATCGGCCGATTGTGACCCAGAGGAGACATCGCGCCCCATTTGATCAGCTCGTCGGCGGTCGCGAGGAGCGTTTCCGGCACCTCGATGCCGAGCTGTCTGGCGGTTTGAAGGGTCAATGACCGCGAACCGGGTCGAACCGGAGAACTACGGGTTCGCAAGTAGTCTGTTCACCGTCGCCGAATCCAGTCCTGCCGCCACCAACTCTTTCAAGAAAATGTCCTGGTAATCCTGAGGCGGCGTGCTCGGCTTCAGCTTCCGGAACGCCTGCACGATGGCGGGCGTGGCTTTGGCCGACGTGTACTTATCCTCGCGCAACGCCCACATATAACTTCCCCAGGCCATGCCGCCTTCAGACTGGCCGCCAACCCAGGTGTGACGTGTGGCGGCGATCGGGACTCGTTCTATCAGGTTAACCGAGTCCAGCAGGGGAGAGTTGATGGAATCCGCTGTCAGGTAATTGGCTACGCCGGCCTCGATTGCCGAGTAAGACCACTGCAGGTCCTTATCTCCCGGCACCGGACTAAGGAGCACGTTGTGGCTGAACTCGTGAATGACCTTCGCCGGGTTAGCGTGGTCGAGCTTCACATAGATGTCGTCGCCTTCCATATAGGCGTCGTATTCAGCCCTTGGCAGTTGCGTGTGGACATGGATGGTTGGGACTGACTTCGGCGCTAGACCCAGCTCCTTCAAGTACTTGGTGTAGTGCTCCAGCGCCGTTATCAACTGCACCTGGGTCGAGTTGTTGAGCAAGGAAGACGGCGAAAACTTGGCCACCGCGGACTCTATGCTCCCGACGCGATCTTCTAACCCGCGCAGCGAGGTCGCAATCTGGTTGAGCTGCGGCAGCTTATCCTTAAGCAGTGTGTACTGCGCCTCCACGTCGTTCGCCGTTTTCTTGAAGGCAGCGGTCTGGCCTTCGATGCTTGCCAGATCTGTTGTGCTCTTGACGCCGACGAAGGCGAGGATGCCGACTGCGATCGTCGCCGGCACACCGAACGCGATCGCGAACAGCTTGGCCCATTCGCTCAGCCTGGTCGCGGCATTGAGCGCCATGTCTTTCTCGACGGTCTCCTTAGAGATCCATTTGTTCGTGAGCCTGGTTTCGATCCGCTCGTACAGACGTTGTTCGAGATCGGGATCGATGTAGTCGTCGCCAACCCGTTTGCCGCACTTCTTGCAGAAGCGGGTATCTTCGGTGTTCTCGGTATGACAATTGGCGCAGACAAGTCTTGCCATGATGGTCACCACCTACGTGAGATGCCTTCGGCAACGAAGGCTGAACGAAGGCCGAGACCGTTCACGCCGGCGCGCCCAACCTCAGAGGGGTTTGGTGGCGGGACGATTCTCGACAAAGCCCTTTCGATGTCTACCGCAACCTTGCCGCGCAATTTGTGAAATGACCCACAGGCCAGCCAAAAAGGTCGCCCGAAGCTGAAGAACCTACCTTGGTCATGCTTACGAGGGCATGTCTGGGTTTGGCCCATCGGAGAAGTGGCCGCAGCCCTCCACTAGGTCCGCTCACCGAGGCATTGCGGACTAGATTTGCTCATGTTGAGTTCTTCGCGTTTTGACCCGAAGCGGACTGTCCTCCCGATACCCAACAAGAGTGCGCACGCGCGCCTGCCGCAGTTTGTTCGTGCTGGCGCGCAGGGCTCGCGCGGAGTATTTCTGTATGTAGAATGCGCAACAATCCCATCATTGTGCAAAAATACGGCGGCACCTGTCTTGAAACGCCGGCAAAAATCTGCGCGGTCGCGAGCGGTCTCGCCGACCTGCACAGGCGTGGTTATCGGGTCGTAGCGATCGTTTCAGCGATCGGCAAGACCACCGACGAACTTGTTAAGCTCGCCTATCAAGTAAGCCCGCATCCCAGTCGCCGTGAACTTGATATGTTGCTAACCACCGGTGAGCGCATCAGCATGTCTTTAATGAGCATGGCGCTGTCCGATCTCGGCGCACCGGCGATTAGTTTCACCGGCAGTCAAGCCGGAGTGATGACCGACGACTCGCACTCTTCCGCGCGCATTTTGGATGTACGGCCTATTCGCGTGCGCGAGGAGCTCGACCGCGGACGCATCGTGGTTTTGGCCGGCTTTCAGGGCGTGAATCCGGCGACCAAAGAAATCACCACGCTGGGCCGAGGCGGCAGCGACACCACTGCAGTCGCCATGGCAGCTGCGCTAAAAGCCGAATGTTGTCAGATCATCAAAGAGGTCGACGGAGTTTGCTCGGCCGATCCGCGCATCGTGGCGAATTCAAAACCCTTGCGTCAGCTGGATTTTACCTCGCTGTCGGAGATGTGTTTTTGGGGCGCCAAGGTCTTGCATTTTCGCTGCGTGGAGCTCGCACAAAGCCAAAACGTTCCCTTGGTTCTGAAGAAACTGGGCGGCGCCGAACAAAGCACGCAAGTGATGAGAGAGGTTATTGGGATGGAAAGCGGAAAGGTTTTGGCCGTCAACTCAATAGCTCGCATTGAGCATGTGGAGATCGATTCGGCGGATCTCAATCAGGGCTTCGAGAAATTCGCGCGGCATCTTAAACAAAACGGCTTATCCTGGCCGCAGCTCCTCGCGTCGGCTTGCGCCGACGGAAAAACCCGCATCACGATGACTTCCGATTCGGAGTCGCTCGACACGTTGCTGCGCACGCTGGAGAAGAGCAAAGACTTGCGCCAACAGCGGGAGGCCTTGAGTTCGGTGAGCCTCACTTGCTTTGGCGGCGTTTGTTCAGACTTGCCGTTTAAGGCGATTCAGGTTCTGCAACATCACGGGATTGTCGCCGACAAATGCGTTTTGTCACCGCATTCTGTGAATTTGATCATTCCTGCGGAGAACCGCGAGGCCGCGATCAAGGCTTTGCATTCGCTGATCTAGTTGACCGTTTTGCCTAAAATATAACAGCACTCCGCGTGAGACACCGTACGTGAGAAACTCGGCGTGAGGCTGTCGCCCGAGCGGTCACATTGGCGCGGAGCGGAGGGCACGCTCGATCTTCGGACAAGTCACATCTTGACCGCGTTCGCGAAGAGCGTGTCACCCCACTCGTACAAGGGTCGCATGAAGTCAGATTGGGTGTGGATTGCTCGACCTTTGCGATCCCGCCATTTTCGTCCGTAGCTATCGAACGGAAAGTGTCGCATGTAGTAGTCGCAAGTCTCCTCCCAATGTTCGACCGACAATGACTTGCCATAATGTTGGCAATACAGACTGGTCGCCGCGCGTTCTACACCGGCCGGCTCTCGCCCATTCGCGAAGGCGACCCCCGACCGGTTTCGCCACAACATCAGAATGTCCCGCTGTTCCGGGCCGAAGAAACGACGAAAGTCCAGTAGTTCGCAATCGGCACGATAAGGCGCGTTATCGCCAAGAGTCATATAGGCGTCGAACAGTTGAACCCGCACGCCGTCGTAGTCGCTGGAATGAGTTCGTTCGATGTATCCGCGCAGATCTCCGGTAACACGCTCATCCGGATCGAAGCAAAACGTCCAGTCGAACTGCAAGTGTTCGCGCGCCGTTTGCAGCAGAAGTCCGCGATGTCGACGCTCGGCAATCCGGCGCGCCTCGATGTCCGCTTCCCACGACCGATTTGTCACAATCAGAGCGACTTTTGGGTGCCCGCCAAGAATCTCCAGCGTTCGATCCGTACTCGCGTCATCATAGGCGACTATCGCATCCACGTGCTTGCCGACGTAGTCCAGTGCATCTCGGAGAATAAGTGCTTCATTGCGAACGCGGGTGATTCCGATCAGAAAGTGCCGATGACCGACGAGGCCTCTGTTGCAAACAATGATTTGCTCACCGTCGCGGAGCTGCCAACTGCTCGTGCCCGACATGGTCACCACCTGACTGCGACAAAGAATTGGCACCAATGATGGTGGGCGGGCGCAGTAACCGCAAGGGTCAAGAATTGTAGGGCTGATGTTGCCAGCGGTACGCCGCTAACGCGAAATTGGCGACAACCAATCCCGCGGCCCGTTTGGGAGGCGCCCGAAATGGAACGTCGCCTGTTGGCCCATCAGCGAAGTTGCGCCTCGTTTGGTGGAGGTCCGCTCATCGCGCTACAGCGGACCAGATTTGCTCAACTTGAGTTCTTCGCATTTTGACCCAGAGCAGAAGTCGCGCCTAACTTTCCTTGTCGCCCTTGGTGTCAAGGTATCGCAGCAGCCGATGCAAGCCGAGACCGACGAGAACGGGGATCGCCACGAAATCCGGCAACAAAAGAAGTCCCAAGAGCCACGGATTGGTTTGCTTGCGCGGTCGGACCGTCAGACCGTTGACGATGCGGGGTGCCATAGTGGATGCATCGCCAGTAAGCGATTTTGGCAAGTCCTGTGGCGATGATGCCAAGCCGGTCATGCTGCGAAACTACCATCGGTACCCTGGACATCGGTTCACGACTTCGCGATCCGATTTCACAGTGACGATTAAACGAAAATCGAGCGATGACCGTTCTTGGCCCATCGCGTCGATTGGCGCAGCGCGCGGACATGTCCGGGCTCCAGCGCAAAGCGGAAGTCACCGGCTGAGGGGCAACCGATGCGATCGCCCCGCAGAAACTCGGACGCACTCGGCTCATACAACATGGCCTGGCGTATCGGCGTGGCGGTGGGGCTGGCCGCCGGCATCGTCCAGATCGCGTTTGCGCTGATCAAGCCGACCGCGCCGCCCTTGATACGAATCGCATAGGCATCGTCAGCCACTGCTCATTCGTTGGGCGATGCGCTGCTGCGTGAAGCAGCGCGTGGCGCGGTTGCTGCAAAGCAGCAAGCTGGAATCGAAGCGCATTCAGTAGTTTGAATGAAACGTGTTGATGGTGCGAATCTTGCACGTTCTTTAAACAAGAATTGGAACCGTCTCTGACGCTTTCCGGTCTGGCAACAAGGGAAAGGCCGATAAGCCATGAGGCTGGTCGATGCCAGTCTCCAGCCATCGACGCTCGACGACCTGATGGCGCCGAGCCGCGATCATTGTGTCCCGAAAATCCGAGTTGATCACGCTGGCGCCGTCGCGCCGGCGCGAATGATCATCTCTGCGGTTCCACTCCAACAATGCCCAGAAGACATCTCTTGCGACTTGGGAGGACGATGATGGAATCAGGAACATCCACGCGCCAAAGGCTCGTGACGTTGGTGGTCGCATTGCTGGGAATTGCACTTCTTTACCTTGCCCTCGGCGACGTTGCCCTCGCGGAGGATGCGGCCCCGCCGGCCTGCGGCGGCAAGATCCTCGAGAAGTGCACGCCCAATTCCGGCGACACCGCCTGGATGCTCACCTCCGTTGCGCTGGTGCTGATGATGACGGTCCCGGGGCTCGGGCTGTTCTACGGCGGCATGGTGCGCAAGAAGAATGTGGGCGACACCGTGATGACGAGTTTTGCGGTGACTTGCCTGGTCACGATCCTGTTCGCGATCGTGACCTATAGCCTGGCCTTCCGCGCCGGCACGCCGTTCATCGGCGGGCTGGATCGCATGTTCCTGAAGGACATCCTCAGCGACATCGGCAAGGGCGGGATCGGCAATCCCAATCCGCTCGCGGCGACGATTCCCGAAAGCGTCTACATCTGCTTCCAGATGACGTTTGCGATCATCACCCCGGCGCTGATCGCAGGCGCGTTCGCCGAGCGGATGAAGTTCTCCGCGATGCTCTGGTTCATCGGCCTGTGGGCGATCTTCGTCTATGCGCCGATCGCGCATTGGGTGTGGGGCCCTGACGGCATCTTCTCCTCTGGAAACGACGCTGCCTGGGTCAAGGTGCTCGACTTCGCTGGCGGGACCGTCGTGCATATCAATGCCGGCGTGGCGGGCCTGATGTGCGCCATCATGCTCGGCAAGCGCAAGGAGGCGGGACCTGCCCACAACATGGTGCTGACCTTCATCGGCGCCGCGCTGCTCTGGGTCGGCTGGTTCGGCTTCAACGCGGGCTCCGCGGTGACGGCAGGCATGCAGGCCGGCATGGCGATGCTGGTGACGCAGATCGCGACCGCCGTTGCCGGCTTCACCTGGATGCTGGTGGAGTGGTCGCTCAAGGGCAAGCCGACGGTCGTCGGCATCTGCTCGGGTGCGGTTGCAGGTCTCGTCGCCATCACGCCGGCGTCCGGCTTCGTCGGCCCGATCGGCGCGTTCGTGATCGGCATCGCGGCCGGCGTCCTCTGCTATTGGGGATGCACCGGGCTGAAGGCCATGTTCAGCTATGACGATGCGCTCGATTGCTTCGGCGTCCACGCCGTCGGCGGCATCGTCGGCGCACTGCTCACCGGCGTCTTCGCCGTCGAGCAATATGGTGGCACCGCGGGGGCTCTGGAAGGAAACCCGGGCCAGTTCATCAACCAGTGCATCGGCGTCGCCACGGTCTTTGTCTACGACGCCGTGGTCAGCCTGATCATCCTGTACGTGATCAAGCTGTTTATCGGTTTGCGGGTGTCGGAGGATATGGAGCGCGACGGTCTCGACCTCGCACTGCATGGCGAGGTCGTGCACTAGATCGCCGATGATGATGTTGAACTAACCCGGCCATCCGCGCTTGCTCGCGGATGCGCCGGCACGGGAGAAGGCACGATGACCGAGATTTTTGCGCAAGGTGACCTGCTGATCGAGCGGGTATCCGATGTAGCGCCATCGGGAACGCTCGCCGAAACCGCCGAGGGTGCGCCTCTGGTCCTGCTGGAGGGCGAGGCCACGGGACATTGTCATGCGATCCGCGAGCGCGTGACGCTGTTTCGCGATGACGATCTGGCGCGCGACATTCCGGCCGGGCTCTATGTCGGGCATCTCCTGATCGCCTCGGCCTATGCGCGGGTGACGCATCAGGAGCATGCGCCGCTGACGCTGCCGCGAGGGACCTATCGGGTACGTCGCCAGCGCGAGCTCGGGCCACGGGATGCGCGCGTTCTTGCCGACTGAGCGGGCGCTGTCCGCGGAGCAGACGGCGGCGTTTGGCGATTTCCGTGCGCGGTGGAGAGCCATACGACGCTCGACTGCACCTGCCGATCGCGACACCGCGGAGCAGGGCGTGCGTCTTGCCTATCAGGCCGCAGGACTGGAGCCGCCGGCTCGCATCGTCTGGTGCGACGGCCCGCTCGCGCTGGCCAGGCTTGCCGGCCGGATGCCGCACGACGACGGCCGCAATGTGCGCTTTCGTCTCGTCGATCGCCTGCGCCGGCGCATCGCTTCGCGGGTCGAGGCGCGGGTTCACAGGAAGGTGCTTGCCGCGGTCGACAGCGCGGTCAATCCTGCCGACCTGCTGGTCGCCGCTGCGACCGATGCGGTGATACGCAGCGTGCCGGAACAGAATCTGTCCGTGCTGGGCCAGCTGCGCCGAAGCGGCCTGTCGTTCTCCAGCGTGCTACAGGCGCTCGCTGCTCCGCGGGGCTTTTCGACCTGCGCGGTGGGGCCGCACGACCTGTCGTGGCTTGGTGCTTACGACTATCTCCGCGAAGCGCTCGGTCTGCGCGTCGAGACGGAGCCACTACGCGGCCTGATGCAGCTCGCGACGAGCCTCGGCTGGCTGCTGCCGCATGAGCGCACCTGCTGGCTCGCTGAACGCCCGAACCTCATGTGCGCTGACGCGCGCGACCGGCTGCATCACGCAAGCGGTCCGGCGCTGCGTTATCCCGACGGCTGGTCGATCTGGGCCTGGCGCGGGGTGGAGGTGCCCCGCTGGATGATCGAACACCAGGATCGGATCACGCTCGCGTCGATCGACGAGCAGACGGACGTCCAGGTCCGCCGCTGCATGATCGAGATCGTGACACCGGAACGTTACGTCGCGCTCGGCGGCGCCACCCGTGTTGCCGAGGACGAGACCGGAATCCTGTGGCGCCGCAATTGGCTCGCCGCGGACGCCTGGGCGGCCGTGGAGGTCGTCAACGCCACGCCCGAGCCGGACGGCACGCGCAGGCGTTTCTTCCTTCAGGTGCCGGCCAATCTGCGCACGGCGCGGGAAGCGGTCGCATGGACCTACGGCATGAGGGCAGAGGCCTACGCACACCTCGTGCTGAGGACGTGATGCAGCCTGGTCGCCAGATTAGCTGCGGTAGTAGCGCCACATCCGCAGGAACGTGCGATGGATCATGTCCGGCGGCTGATCGAACGGCTCGACATTGATCCGTACCATGTTGGTGTGGCTCATCCGCCAGGGCAGGCGCATCAGCCAGCGCCAGAACGGCTGCTTGCGCCAGTCGGTCACCAGCGCGCTAGTGAGCGGTGCGTTCAGCACGATCTGGAGCTCATGTACCGTCATGGCGCGCTCGGCGATCTCGACAAGATCGATGCGCTCGATGGCGCGCCACCGGATCAGGCCGAAGGCCTGAATGAAGATGCCGTATTGGTTCGCGCCGATCGTGGGCCGGCCGGTCTCGAGCAGCGGAATGTTGTAATAGGTAAACCCGGCCGCGAGCGCCGCGAGCGCAAGCCAGTAGAGCGCGCCCGTGAGAAGCGCAGCAGTGCAGAAGATCGCGGACAGCGCCGCCGTGACGTAGACCGGGAAATAAGTATCGTCGCGGCCATAAGCGACCGAATAGCCACCGACATGTCCCTCGTCCAACGCTGCGATCATGGACGTGGAGGCTACGACCATCGGCCGCAAATAAAAACGGGGCCCAGAGGGCCCCGCAAAAGTCTTCAACGTCCCGCGATCTTACTTGATCTTGGATTCGCGGAATTCGACGTGCTTGCGTGCGACCGGGTCGTACTTCTTCTTGACCAGCTTGTCGGTCATGGTGCGCGAATTCTTCTTGGCGACGTAGTAGAAGCCGGTGTCAGCCGAGGACACGAGCTTGACCTTGATGGTGACCGCTTTGGCCATGTTCAGGACCTCTGAAAATTAAGAGAATCTGGAGCCGGCCAAACGGCCCGCGTTGGCCGGCAACCTAGCCAGAAACCGCCTGATGTCAAGATTTTAGGAACGAGAAACCACTCAAATCGGGCCCATCAGGCCTCGAAGAACCGGTTTTTCGGCCGCGGCAGGCCCAGATTCTCCCTCAAAGTGGGCCCTTCATACTCTTTCCGGAAAATCCCGCGGCGCTGGAGCTCCGGGACCACCTTGTCGACGAAATCGTCAAGGCCGGCCGGCAGGAACGGGAACATGATGTTGAAGCCGTCGGAGCCGCGCCCGACCAGCCATTCCTCCATCTGGTCGGCGATGGTTTGGGCCGTGCCGACGAAGGCTAGCCCGCCATAGCCGCCGACGCGCTGGGCGAGTTGGCGCACGGTCAGCTTGTCGCGAGCGGCGAGATCGACCATGCGCTGCCGGCCGCTCTTGCTGGCGTTGGTCTCGGGAATCGGCGGCAGCGGGCCATCGGGATCGAAGCCGGAAGCATCGGTGCCGAGAATGACCGAGAGCGAGGCGATGGCGCTGTCGTAATGCACGCGGCTGTCGAGGAGGGCGCGCTTCTCCTTGGCCTCGTCGACGCTGTCACCGACCACGACGAAGGCGCCGGGCAGGATCTTCAGGTGTTCGGGATCGCGGCCGACCTTCTCCATGCGGCCCTTGATGTCGGCGTACAGCTTCTGGCCGTCGGCGAGACTGCCGCCGCCGGTGAAGACAGCTTCCGCGGTCTCGGCCGCGAGCTGCCTGCCGTCCTCGGACGCGCCGGCCTGCACGATCACCGGCCAGCCCTGGACGGGGCGGGCGATGTTGAGGGGGCCACGCACCTTCAGATATTGGCCGTTGTGATCGAGCACATGCATCTTCGTCGGATCGACGAACAGGCCTTGTTCGACATCGCGCACGAAGGCGTCGTCGGCAAAGGAGTCCCACAAGCCCGTGACCACGTCGTAGAATTCGCGGGCGCGCTTGTAGCGCTCGGCGTGCTCCATGTGATCGTCGAGGCCGAAATTCAGCGCCGCATCAGGGTTCGATGTCGTGACGATATTCCAGCCCGCGCGCCCGCCGCTGAGATGGTCGAGCGAGGCGAAGCGGCGTGCGACGTGATAGGGCTCGTCGAAGGTGGTCGAGCCCGTTGCGATCAGGCCGATCCGCTCGGTGACGGCCGAGAGCGCCGACAAAAGCGTGAACGGCTCGAACGACGTCACCGTGTGGCTGCGCTTGAGCGCATTGACCGGCATGTTCAGCACGGCGAGGTGATCGGCCATGAAGAAGGCGTCGAACTTGCCGGCCTCGAGCTTCTGAATCAGCGTCTTGATGTGGCCGAAGTTGAAATTGGCGTCCGGCCAGGCCCCCGGATAGCGCCAGGCGCCGGTGTGGATGCTGATCGGGCGCATGAACGCGCCAAGCTTGAGTTGCCGTTGTGCCATCGCGCCCCGTGTCCGTTCTGGGTGTCGTTGGGGAAGACATAGGAATGCCGCGAAACTCCGCCATTGGCAGAGGCGGGAAGATTATTTTGTTTTTCGCGATCCGCTCAGCACAATCCCGTCATCCGGGCTCGCGCTACGCGCGCCCGGAATGACGGAGGAGGGACCTCGAACCAATCAGCGGCTCGGTCCGACCAAGCCATGAACCGTGAGGAGACCCGGCATGGCCGACGCAATGACAGTGGATGGCGGCATCGTCCGCATCGACCGGCCCATGCCATGGATCGGCCGGCTGCTGTCGTTGCCGCTGCTGGCGGCAAGTGCCTATCTGCTCTGGAACGTCGCCCTCGGCCTGCGCCAGGATTTTTCTGGCTTCGGCCGGCTGGCCGATGACCTCGTGCCGGTGCTGGTGTTCACGGGCCTCGGGCTGCTCGTCGGCATACCCGGCCTGATCCTGCTCACGTTTCGCTATTTCGTCGTGCTCAACGAGACGCTGCGCCAGATCGTCATCACCAGGCAGTTCGGCCCGCTGAATATTCGCAAGCACCGCAATCTCGCCGACTATCATTTCATCAGCATCACCGATGACTACGATCCGCAAGCGACGACCTATGACGTCAATCTCTGCGGCAACAAGGGGGCCGAGCCAATTATGCTGATGAGCTTCACCAGGCGCGAGGAGGCGGACAAGCTCGCAAACGAGATCGGCCGCGTCCTCAAGCTGCCGGCGCGCGACTATGTCGGCACCGAGCCGGACGCCGACTGATCAGCTCAAAATATCCTTCTGCATCTTGCCGCCGTAGAAATGGAAGAACGGCACCGGCGCATCGTGGCGGAGCGGACCGGACGCAAGGCGCGTGTCGAGCTCGTTGAGCACATTCCGCGTCATCGGATGCAAATCGGCGAGCGGCTTCGAGCCGAGTTCGACCCAGACCAGTTCGACGAGCTCCGCATCGGCGTGGATCACGCCCTCGACGCGGTGGGTGATCGCGGAGGCATCCGCGGTGAAGAAGCGCGTATCGAACCGCTTGACGCGGCCGGGCGGGGTGATCGCGCGCGCGATCAGGAACAGGCTGGACGGATCGGGCAGCAGGCCCGCATCCGCAAACGGCTTCCAGTTGTCCTCGAGCTTGGGGGCCTTGCCTTCAGCCTTGTCCTGGGCCTTGCGCCCGAGGCAAAGGCCGGTCTCCTCGCAGGCCTCGCGGATCGCGGCAATGGCGAGCGACTTTGCCCGTGAGGGTGGCGTCTTCGGGCTGCCCTTGGCGAGATTGACTTCCAGCTCGGGGGTGATCGGTGCTGCGACCGGCACGCGGTAGTCGGCCTTGTCGACGCGGCCGCCGGGGAACACGAATTTTCCCGGCATGAACACCACCTTGTCGTGACGCTTGCCGACCAGGACCTTTGGAACGGCGCCGCTGCGATCGACCAGGATCAGTGTCGCTGCATCCCGGGGACGGAAATAGGGATGGTGATCGGCCTCCTTGCCTTCGTGGATCTTGCTCTTTTCCACCTGTGTCGCGTCGGTCATTTCCTCACCCAAACTGCTTTTGCTTATGTTGACTACACCGGCGGAATACCATCCGTAGGGTTGTCGTCAAAGCCATGCATGCGCAGAGCCCATTGCAATCCGACCACGGCGCCCTTCACCGGCTGTAGCAGCCCGAGCGAGGCGAAAAATGTGAAGGGCAGGTAGGCTGCGAAGGTAAGCCAGACCGGTGTTGTATAATTGGTCTCGATCCAGAGGATGGACGGCACGGTGATGTGACCAACGATGACGATCACGAGATAGGCGGGCAAATCGTCGGCGCGATGCGGGGTGAAGTCGAGGCCGCAGGCAGAGCAATTGTCCGCCGTCTTCAGAAAGGCGCGGAACAGCTTGCCCTCGCCGCAGCGCGGACAGCGCCCGCGAAGGCCGCGCCTCATCGCGCTCCAGAGGTCGCGCTTCTCGACCAGGCCGGTCTCGCGCGTCCAGATTTTTGGGACCGTGTTCATTGCTACCACGCCTTGCCCTTTGCGCCCTTACCTTTCCCTTTGGCCTTCTTCCCCTTGCCGGACTTCTTCTGCTTCTCCGGCTTGTGCTTCTTCGCCGGACTGCGTCCGGGATGTGCCTTGAACGAGGGGCGGCGTTGCGGACCAGATTGCCTCCGGTTGCGCGGCGCGGTCTCGCCAGTCGACGACAGCAATTCGAAGCGCAGCGCGCCTGCGACAGGTGCTGCTTCTATCAGACGGACATCGACCACGTCACCCAGCTGATGCATGGTGCCGCTGCGTGTGCCGACCAGGGCGTGGCGGCCCTCGTCATAGTTGAAATATTCCGTGCCAAGGGATCGGATCGGAATCAGGCCGTCGGCGCCGGTCTCGGCGAGCTTGACGAACAGGCCGGCGCGCGTGACGCCGGAGACGCGGCCCTGGAAGCTCGAACCGATACGGTCGGCGAGATGGTGGGCGATCAGCCGGTCGACGGTCTCGCGCTCCGCCTTCATCGCGCGCCGTTCGGTCACCGAGATGTGGGCTGCGACCTCGCCGAGGCTTTCCGGTGTCTCGCTGTCGGACAGCGCACCTTCGCCAAGGCCGAGCGCGCGGACCAGCGCGCGGTGGACGACGAGGTCGGCATAGCGGCGGATCGGCGAGGTGAAATGCGCGTAGCGGCGCAGGTTCAGGCCGAAATGACCATAATTCTCCGCGGAATATTCCGCCTGCGCCTGGGCGCGCAGCACGACCTCGCTCACCAGCGGGAAGTGATCGTGGCCTTCGAGCTGCGCCAGCACGCGATTGAACAAAGCCGGGCGCAGCGCGCCGGCTTTCGCGAAGGGGACGTCCAGTGTTTGCAAAAATTCCGCCAGCGCGTGGACCTTCTCCAGCGTCGGCTCGTCATGCACGCGGTAGATCAGCGGCAGCGACTTCTTCTCGAGCATTTCCGCCGCCGCGACATTGGCGAGGATCATGAACTCCTCGATCAGCTTGTGCGCATCGAGTCTATCAGGGACGATGACGCGATCGACCGTGCCGTCGCTCTTCAGCAGGATCTTGCGCTCGGGCAGATCGAGATTGAGCGGATCGCGCTCGTCGCGGGCGCGCTTGACGCAGGCATAGGCGGCATAAAGCGGCCTCAGGATCGGATCGAGCAGGGGGCCGGTGGTGTCGTCCGGCCGGCCGTCGATCGCGGCTTGCGCCTGCGCATAGTTCAGCTTGGCTGCCGAACGCATCAGGATGCGGTGGAAGGTATGCGAGCGCTTCCTCCCGTCCGGGGCAATGATCATCCGCACCGCGAGCGCGCCGCGCGGCTCGCCCGGCACCAGCGAACAGAGATTGTTCGAGATGCGCTCCGGGAGCATCGGCACGACGCGGTCGGGGAAATAGACCGAATTGCCGCGGTCGAGCGCATCGCGGTCGAGCGCGGTGCCCGGCCGGACGTAGAAGCTCACATCCGCAATGGCAACATCGACGATGAAGCCGCCCTTGTTGCTCGGATCGGGATCCGCTTGCGCATGCACCGCGTCGTCGTGATCCTTCGCATCCGGCGGATCAATGGTGACGAGCAGGACGTCGCGCCAGTCCTCGCGCCCTTTCAGGTTCGCGGGCTCTGCCGCTTCCGCCTCGCGCTCCGCGGCGGGCGAGAATTGCAGCGGGATGTCGTGGGCGTAGATCGCGATCAGGCTGATCGCCTTCTCCGTCTTGACCGAGCCGAGCTTCTCCTTGACCCGGCCTGAGGCCAGGCCAAAGCTGCGGGAGCGGACGATGTCGACGCTGACGAGGTCGCCGTCCTGTGCGCCGCTCGTCTCGGTCGGGGCGATGTTCAGCTCGCGGTCGGCGGACTTCTTGTCGACCGGGATGAGCCGTCCACCGCCTTCGGGCAGGCTGCGGAACACGCCGAGGATGCGGCTCTTGGCCTTGTCGAAGACCTTGATGATGTGGCCGCGATAGGCCGGGCCTTCGGTCTCGTCCGAGCGCTCGACGCGCAGCAGCACGCGGTCGCGGACGCCGGCGACGGTGCCCGGCTTTGGCCGGCGCGGCATCTGGATGCGGATTTTTGGCGGCTCGCCGCCTTCGACCTCGTCCCATTCGGTGGGGGAGGCGATCAGCTCGCCGTCAGCGTCGCGGCCGGTGATGTCGGCGACCAGCGTCGGCGGCAGGCTGTCCGGCTCTGAAATCGTGTGGCGCTTTTTCTTGACGACACCGTCGTCGGCGAGCTCGCGCAGCATGCGCTTGAGCTCGATGCGATCGGCGTTCTTCAGGCCGAACTCGCGCGCAATTTCGCGGGTTCCGACGTTTCCCTGATTTGCCTTGATGAAGGCGACGATGGCGTTCCGATCGGGAAAGCCATGGTCATTCTTGCGTTTCACTTAACCTCTAAGTCGTGCCGGCACTTTTCTTGGCCGGAGCTTTGGCGGCGGGGGCCTTGGTCGGCGACGTCTTGGCCGTCGACGACACGGCAGCGCGCGCCTTGCTGGTGGATTCTGATTTGGTTTTGGCCGCGGCTTTCTTCGCGGCCGGCTTTTTGGTTTTCGGCGCGGCGTCCGCGCCATCGGCGGTTTTGGCTGCCTTGGTCGCCTTCTTCGCCGTCTTGGTGGTCTTCTTGGGCTTGCCGCCACCCTTGGCCGCGCGCTCGTCGATCAGTGCGATCGCCTGCGCCAGCGTGACCGCATCCTTTTCGAACTCGGCGGGAATCGTCGCGTTGACGCCGCCGGCTGTGACGTAGGGGCCATAGCGGCCGCCCTTCACCGTGACGGTGCCGAGCGTCGGATGATCGCCGATCGCCTTGCCCGGATCGGCGCCGAAACGGCGGCTCGGGCCCTTCGCAACCTTCTCCGCAATCAGCGTCACCGCGCGGTTGAGGCCGATGTCGAAGACCTCGTCGCCGGCCTCCAGGCTGGCGTAGGTCTTCTCGTGCTTCACGAACGGCCCGAAGCGACCGAGGCCCGCGGTGATGGGCTCACCGGTCTCCGGATGCTTGCCGATCTCGCGCGGCAGCGACAACAGTTTGAGCGCGAGCTCGAGCTCGACATCGCCGGGCGAGGTGCCCTTCGGGATGCCGGCGCGCTTCGGCTTCTCGCCTTCGGCATAATCCTTCTGCTCGCCGAGCTGGATATAGGGGCCGAAGCGGCCGGCCTTGACCCAGACGTCGAAGCCGGTGTTGGGATCCTGTCCCAGCGACCGGTCGGCGCTGGCTTCGCCATCGGCGGCAAGCTGACGGGTGTAGCGGCATTCCGGATAGTTCGAGCAGCCGACGAAGGCGCCGAACTTGCCGGCCTTCAGATTGAGACGGCCGTTGCCGCAGCTCGGGCACTGCCTGATGTCGCCGCCATCGGCGCGCGGCGGATAGATGTGCTGTCCGAGCATGTCGTCGAGGACATCAAGCACCTGCGCGACGCGCAGATCCTTGATCTCGTCGACGGCGCCGATGAAGTCGCGCCAAAAGTCCTTCAGGACCTGCTGCCAGGAAATCTCGTTGTTGGAGATGCGGTCGAGCTGCTCTTCCAGATTGGCGGTGAAGTCGTATTCGACATAGCGGGCGAAGAAGCTTTCCAGGAACGCGACCACGACGCGGCCCTTGTCCTCGCCGTGCAGGCGCTTCTTCTCCAGCTTGACATAGCCGCGGTCCTTCAGGACCTGGAGGATCGAGGCGTAGGTCGAGGGCCGGCCGATGCCGAGCTCTTCCATTCGCTTGACCAGCGACGCTTCGGAGAAGCGCGGCGGCGGCTCGGTGAAATGCTGGGTGACGGCGAGCGACTGCCGCTTCAGGGCGTCGCCCGAACTCATTGCCGGCAGACGACGGGAATCTTCATCCTCCTCGTCGTCGCGGCCTTCCTGGTAGAGCGCGAGAAAACCGTCGAACTTGACGACCTGGCCGGTGGCGCGCAGCTCCAGCGTGCGGCCGCCGACCTTTGCCGTGATGTCGACGGTGGTGCGCTCGAGTTCGGCCGATTCCATCTGGCTGGCGATGGTGCGCTTCCAGATCAGCTCATACAGCCTGGCCTGGTCGGAATCGAGCTTGCGGCTCATGCTGTCGGGGCGGCGGGAGAGGTCGGTCGGGCGGATCGCCTCGTGGGCTTCCTGCGCGTTCTTGGCCTTGGCCTGGTACTGGCGCGGCGCGTCCGGCACGTAGGCGTTGCCGTAATCCTCGCCGATCACCTTGCGTGCCTGCGTGATCGCGGATGGGTCGATCTGCACGCCGTCGGTACGCATATAAGTAATGAGTCCGGTGGTCTCGCCACCGATGTCGATGCCCTCATAGAGGCGCTGCGCGATCCGCATGGTGTGGGCCGGTGCAAAGCCGTATTTGCGGCTGGCTTCCTGCTGGAGCGTCGAGGTGGTGAAGGGCGCCTGCGGATTGCGCCGGGCCGGCTTGGCGTCGACCGCGGTCACCGCGTAGGCGGCGGCTTCCAGCGCCTTCTTGAAGTCCTCGGCTTCCGCGCCGGTGCCGATGTCGAGACGCTGGATCTTCTTGCCGTCGGCGCCGACGAGACGCGCTTCAAACGCATCGCCGCGCGGCGTCAGCAGGCTCGCGATCAGCGACCAATATTCGCGCGCAACGAACTTCTCGATCTCCAGTTCACGGTCGCAGACGAGCCGCAGCGCCACCGACTGCACACGGCCGGCCGAGCGGGCGCCGGGCAGCTTGCGCCACAATACGGGGGAGAGGGTGAAGCCGACCAGGTAGTCCAGCGCGCGGCGCGCCATATAGGCATCGACCAGCGCGCCGTCGATCTGGCGCGGATGCTTCATCGCGTCGGTGACCGCCTGCTTGGTGATGGCGTTGAACACCACGCGTTCGATCTTGTGGTCCTTCAGCGCGCGCTTTTCCTTCAACACCTCCAGCACGTGCCAGGAGATCGCCTCACCCTCGCGATCAGGGTCGGTGGCCAGAATCAGGCGGTCGGCACCCTTCAGGGACTTGGCGATGTCGTTGAGCCGGCCGGCCGCCTTAGGGTCGATCTCCCAGATCATCTTGAAATTGGCGTCCGGATCGACGGAACCGTTCTTCGCCGGCAAGTCCCGGACATGGCCGAACGAGGCCAGAACCTCGTAGGACGAGCCCAGATACTTGTTGATCGTCTTGGCTTTCGCCGGCGACTCCACAATGACGATATTCATGTAGTTCCAGTGACTTATGGGAAAATTGTGGGCCGAATTCGAAAGGATTCGGGTCGGCCGTTTCGACCCGAACATGGGTGGTGAGGCCCCCGCTGTCAAATCGAAGGGTGTTGAAAGGCCCTCGAATGGGAAAAGTTTCATATCGAAAAAGTTGCAAACTACCACCTTGGAGTTGCGATTAATGTGGGCGTACAGTTCGCCCGGGGCATGGATTCGGGTGGGGTCTGGTGACAAAGCCAGGGAAGAGACGGGCGCGCGCCGCATCGGGCGTGCAGGGGCGCGCGCGCAACGAGGAACCGGGGGAGGGCGGGGCGGATGAGGCGGTTGCCTTCATCGCCGAGCAGGTCGCCGCGTTGCGCAAGCTCGCCGAGCGACACAAGCTCGACGTGTTGCATTATCTCCTGGGCATGACGCAGCTCGAGGCCGACGAGCATCTGAGGGTGCGGAGCAAGCGCAAGCTGTCGTGAGGCTCTAGTGTCGTCCCGGCCGAGTGCGCAATTGCGCACGGGGGCCGGGACCCATACCGCGGAGTCCATCGACCTGAGCGTGGTGCCAATCCCGAACGACCAGTCTTCGCCTAACATCTCCATGTGGTTATGGGTCCCGGCCTTCGCCGGGACGACACTAAGATCGTGCGTAACGTTATCCCGCCGGTCGCCGGCGCGGCGCTGGCCGCAGCTTCAGCGTGGTATCCGCCTGGCTGAGCAACCGCCCGTCCTCCGCGCGCAGCTCGAGCTTTCGCACCGGGCGGCCCTTTTCGCGATCGACCAGGATGGTTGCGATCTCCTCGGGGCGGTCGTCGAACGCCTCACTCCATTGCCGCAGCGCGACCAGGATCGGAAAGGTGCCGCGCCCTTTCGGGGTCAGCACATATTCCTGATAGGCGCTGCCATCCGAGGCGGGGGCGGTCGCCAAAATGCCGTGGTCGACCAGCGCGCGCAGCCGCACGGCCAAGATGTTCTTCGCCATGCCGAGCTTGTTCTGAAACTCGCCGAAGCGGCGCAAGCCGAACAACGCCTCGCGGATGATCAGCAGCGACCACCAATCGCCGATCGCTTCCAGCGACCGCGCGATCGGGCAGGCGTCGCCCTCGAAGCTCGTTCGTTTCACCATGGTCCCGGTCCCGTCGCGCCTGCCGGATCTGGCCGCGATCACGCGCTTGTGTGGTTGCATCATAAAACCATGTGCCCTAGATGGCAAGCGTAGTTTCATTATGCAACCACTGGAGGCGAGCGTGAGGCTCAAGAACAAGACGGCACTGATCACCGGCGGCAACAGCGGCATCGGACTTGCGACGGCAAAGCTGTTCGTCGCGGAAGGCGCGAAGGTGGTGATCACCGGGCGCAACAGGGAGACGCTGGAGGCCGCCGCGAAGGAACTCGGCCCGAATGCGCTCGCGCTCGTTGCCGATGCGACCGACATCGCCGCGACCGAAGCCGCGATCAAGCAGGGCACTGAGAAGTTCGGCAAACTGGACATCGTCTTCGCCAATGCCGGCATCCCCGGCGGCACGCCGCTCGGCTCGGCGACGCTGGAGACTTTTGAAAAAGTCATCAGCACGAACTTGACCGGCGTATTCTTCACCGTGCAGTCCGCGCTGCCCTATCTCAACGACAACGCCTCGATCATTCTCAACGGCTCGGTGATCTCAGTGCTCGGCATTCCCGGCTACTCGGCTTACGGTGCCGCGAAGGCAGGCGTGCGCGCGATGGCGCGGATCATGGCCTCGGAACTGTCGCCGCGCGGCATCCGCGTCAACGTTGTTGCGCCCGGTGCGATCCGCACGCCGATCTGGGGCGCTGCGATTGCAACACCCGAAGCGGAGAAGGCGTTCGAGAAGCGGATCGCGCTGTCGACGCCGCTCGGCCGCATTGGTGAACCAGACCACATTTCGAAGACGGTACTGTTCCTCGCCTCGGATGATGCCGCACACATTCAGGGACAGGAGATCTTCGTCGATGGCGGCGCGGTTGCGTCTCCGAGCGGCGCGCCGATCTATCGCGGTTGATCAATTCAGATGCAAATTGAATCGATCGGCACGCCAGAGGCGGTTGTGCCGATCGGTTCCCTCATCTTGCGAGATGTATTCTCTGAAGCCTGCGTGATGCGTTGAACCTTCGCGCACGCTGCCAAGACCTTTTTACGGGCAGGGGGTCATGAGACCCATTTTAAGGGAGCCCGTGATGCCAAAGGCAGCTGGTATTTTTTCTCCGATTTCAGCACCGCGTATTTACACCGAAAGATCCGCCGTTCCGGCCAAGCGCTCTGACACGTCCAAGCGCTCCGACGCGTCAGAGTTCATCGGGGTCGCCCTCTTCTCCGGCATCGGGCTGTTCGTTTCGCTCGTTGCCGTCATCCTGGGCGTGCAGGGCGCCTGGTTTTAGCTTTGCGGAACGCCCGCCGGTCCATCAGCCGCCGCAGGCAATCTCACGGCGGCTGATGATGTCGGCGTGCCTCAGGCCGCGCGCAGGCTCGTTGCCGCCTGGAGCGCGTTCGCGAGCGACTTCTCGCGATGCTCCGGGCCAACCTGGATACCGTCGGCGAAGATGAATTCGGGGTTGGTGACGCCGATGAAGCCGAACACCCAGCGCAAATACGTTTCGAGATGCTCGCCGACCGCAGCAGGCGTGCCCGCGCCATAATAGCCGCCGCGCGAGATCGCCACGATCACGCGCTTGCCACCGGCAAGACCCTGCGGACCGTTCGCGTCATATTTGAACGTCTTCCCTGCCACCAGGACGCGGTCGATCCAGGCCTTGAGTTGGCTCGGGATCGTAAAATTGTACATCGGTGCGCCGATCACGACGATGTCGGCATCGAGGAACTCGTTCAGCACGACCGCGCTCGCGGCAAGGTCGGGTCCGAGTTCCGCCGGCGCCGGCGCACCTTGCGCGGCCGCGAGGTGCGATCCGGAGAGGTGGGCGAGCGGGGTCTGGGTCAGGTCGCGATAGACGATGTCGAGCGACGGCGTTGAGTGCCGGAGACGGTCGACGATGGCGGCGGAAACCTGCCGGCTGACGGAGTGGGGGCCGAGCACGCTGGAGTCGATATGGAGCAGTTTCATTGAGGTCACCCATGGTATATGTTTGTAACCAGAGCTACATGAGTGACTGTCGAAATCTCCGCAAGAACGCACTTTTTTGAGCCATGGGCACATTATTGAAACCTGCACACATCGATTTGCCTGCCGCGCGGACGCTGGATCGCGACCATGCCGACTGCCGCGGCGTCGCCTCGATCCTCGCGCGCGTCGGCGACAAATGGAGCGTGTTCGTCATCATGATGCTGAGTGACGGACCAAAGCGCTTCAACGAGCTCAAGCGCATGATCAACGGCATCTCGCAGCGGATGCTGACCTTGACGCTGCGTGGGCTCGAGCGCGACGGCCTCGTCACGCGCACGATCTTCCCAACCATCCCGCCGCGCGTGGATTACGAGCTGACCGATCTCGGCCGCGGGCTCCAGCTGCCGGTGAAGGCGCTCGGAGCGTGGGCGTTCGAGCACCAGGAGCAGATCGCGGCGGCGCGGACTCGGTTCGACGAGCGCAATCCATAGCGTTTTCGAGCGAACTGGAGACCGCTTCGCGTTAAGAAAGCGCGTCAAAAAATATCTAAAGCAGCGACACCAATCCGCCGCCATGGCGTTCGAGCCGGCCGGCGAGCTCGAGCTCCAGCAGCACCGTGCGCACGATCGCGGGCGACGCACCGGACATTCTCACGAGGTCGTCGATCGAGATCGGCGCCGGGCCGAGCAGGCTCGTTATCTGGTCGCGGTCGTGTCCTTGCGGATCGCTCTCGAACGGCTCGCTGTCGGGCTCACCGGCCGGATGCATCACCGGCCGTTCCATGATCGGCTCGACCGCATGGATGATGTCGGCAGCCTCGGTGACGAGCGTTGCGCCCTGCTTGATCAGATCATTGGTGCCGGCCGCACGCGGATCGAGCGGGGAGCCGGGGACTGCGAACACCTCGCGGCCCTGTTCGCCGGCCATGCGCGCGGTGATCAGCGAGCCCGAGCGATGCGCCGCTTCCACCACGACCACGCCGAGCGAAGCGCCGGAGATCAGCCGGTTGCGGCGGGGAAAATCGCGGGCGCGCGGCTCATGGCCGAGCGGCATCTCGGAGATCGCGGCTCCCTTCCGGTCGAGGATAGCTGCGAGCAGATCACCGTGCTCGGGCGGATAAATGCAGTCATGGCCGCCGGCGAGCACGGCGACAGTGCCGCTTTCGACGCTCGCGCGATGCGCGGCCTGGTCGACGCCGCGCGCGAGCCCCGAGATGACGACAAAGCCGGCCTCGCCGAGCTCGCGGGCCAACAGGCCGGCGAATTTCAAGCCGGCGCCGGAGGCGTTGCGCGAGCCGACGATCGCGATCATCGGCCGCATCAAAGTCGCGCTGTCGCCGCGCACGGCGAGCAGCGGCGGCGCGTCGTCGAGCGTCGCCAGCCGATCCGGATAACCAAGTTCGCCCGGCGCGAGCCAGGCGATGCCGAGCTTTCGGCTCGCGGCCAATTCGGCCCTGGCCTCATCCGCGCTACAGATGCGTCCCGATCGCTGGGCGCCGCCGTGGCGCGCCAGATCGGGCAGACGCTCCAGCGCGGCACGCGGGTTGCCGAAATGATCGACCAGCGAACGGAAAGTACGCGGCCCGACATTGTCGCTGCGGATCAGCCGCATGCGGTCGATCCGGTCGGCTTCGGTCAGCTCCACGCTTGAATTGATAGCGTCCACGGCGGCTCCTTGCCGGCGTAGTTTGGAACAACCTAAGAGCGTGGGCAACAGGGGCGTGCTTGCAAACCGAAGTAGAGGAGAAATGGAGCAGCGCACTGCCCCATTCCTCGGGTCTGAGGTCCAAGTCCATATGACGCTGCGAGGGCATGTACTTAAAAAACCGATTAACCCACGAAGTAACGTGTCCGGTCTGACTTCGAGAACGGGCACAAGCAGTTCGCCCCAGCTAGGCAGCTATGGGGCCATAAGCAAAAGTCGGCGATACTATTCGATGACTTCGTCCGCGCGCACCTGCACCGCCTGAGGTATCTCGAGGCCGAGTGCCTTGGCGGTCTTCAGGTTTATGACTGTCTTGAACTGCGTCGGCTGCTCGATCGGGATGTCAGCCGGGTTCGCGCCCTTCAATATCTTGTCAACGAAAACAGTTGCATGGCGAAACATGGCGGTGAAGTCTACCCCGTATCCGACCAGCGCGCCTCCCCGGGACGCGACGATGGGTGCGGCGATTGATGGCACGTGGCACTTGTCGACAATCGCCGCGACCAACGACGAATTGGTGACGAACGCATTGGCGTCCGTGATCACGAGACCGTCCACAGCGGCGGAGCCGGCGGTTGAAAGCGCATCGCCGGGGTCGCCGGGAATGCTGACCTCGATCGGTCGCAGCTCCACCTTCATGGCCTGCGCTGCCTTCATCATGGCACTCATTGTGCCGTCGTTGAGGGGGTTGCCGCGCTGCAACAGCACCCCTGCACGGCTCATCGAAGGAGCGATGCTGGCAAGAACCTCCAGCCGCTTCGCGGCAAGTTCTGTCAGGAAAAAGGTCTGTCCAGTCATGTTGCCGCCGGGATGAGCCATGCTGGCGGCAAGGCCCAAGGTCACCAGATCTGGACCCACAATGATCACGATTGGAATTGTGGTCGTTGCATGGTGTGCGGCAAGAACTCCGGGAAACGTGGCTGTCACGAGAACGTCGACGCCGAGGGCGACCAGTTCGACGGCCAGCGCCGACAGCCGGGTATCGTCGCCATCGGCGTCACGATACTCAACGTGGACGTTCTCGCCCTCGATCCAGCCGAGACCGCGAAGCGCAACGAGAAATGCGTCGACCTCCGAATTGCGGGGTGGGGGGAGGAAAAGGCCGATCCGCGGGATGCGCTTGCCTTGCTGAGCGCGCGCCGCCGTGGCCCACGCCCATGCCCCGCCCGACAAAGTGATGAATTCGCGTCGTTTCATGCCACGTTTGATCTCTGATACTCAGGCGGAGAGGCGCATTTTTCGACATTGGTCCAACCAGGTCAATGACCAGGTTGAGTCAGAAAGCACAGTGGCTGGGTGGTGCGCTCAGGCCTGCTTGCGCGACCACCTGGCGATGCTAAAAGCAAGGCCCATACCAAGGGTTTTGCCATGATCTCACTTGCCGACCTCCAGCGCCGCATCGAAGCCGGCGGCCTCTCGCCCGATACGGCGATCGCGCAATCGCTCGCGGCGATCGAGGCCAAGGAGAAGGACATCCACGCCTTCGTCCGTCACGACACCTCCGCGAAGGCGCAGGCTTCCGGCCCGCTGCGCGGCATCGCGGTCGGCATCAAGGACATCATCGACACCGCCGATTTCCCGACCGAAATGGGCTCGGAGATCTATCGCGGCTGGCAGCCGCGGAGCGATGCGCCGGTCGTGATGATGCTGAAGCGGGCCGGGGCCACCATCATCGGCAAGACCACGACCACGGCGTTCGCCTCGCGTGATCCGACGCCGACGCTCAATCCGCACAATGTCGGCCATACGCCGGGCGGTTCGTCCTCGGGCTCGGCGGCCGCCGTCGGCGCCGGCATGATCCCGCTGGCGCTGGGCACCCAGACCGGCGGCTCGGTGATCCGGCCCGCCGCCTATTGCGGCGCCGCTGCGATCAAACCGTCGTTCCGGATGCTGCCGACGGTCGGCGTCAAATGCTATTCTTGGGCGCTCGACACGGTTGGCCTGTTCGGCGCCCGCGCGGAGGATCTTGCGCGCGGATTGTCGGCGATGACGGGGCGTGCCGAATTCTCCGGCATCGTCGCGGCGAAGTCGCCGCGCATTGGCGTGGTCAGGCAGGAGTTTGCCGAAGCCGTGGAGCCGTCAGCCGAGCAGGGGCTGCAAGCCGCGATCAAGGCGGCCGAGCGCGCCGGCGCAAGCGTGCAGACAATCGATCTGCCCGAAGCGGTGCAGGAGGCCTGGCGCATCCATCCGATCATTCAGGATTTTGAGGCGCATCGCGCGCTGGCCTGGGAGTTTGACGAGCATCACGACGAGATCGCGCCGATGCTGCGCGCCAGCCTCGATGAGACGGTCGGACTGACGCCGAAGGAATATGACGACGCGCGTCGGGTCGCCCGTCGTGGCCGCCGCGAGCTTGGCGAGCTGTTCGAGGGGTTCGACGTGCTGCTGACCTATTCGGCGCCGGGTACCGCGCCGGCCAAGGAGCTCGCCTCGACCGGCTCCCCTCGCTACAACCGGCTCTGGACGCTGATGGGCAACCCCTGCGTCAACGTGCCGGTGCTGAAGGTCGGCGGCCTGCCGATCGGCGTGCAGGTAATCGCGCGCTTCGGCAATGACGCGCGCGCGCTTGCGGCGGCGTGGTTCCTGGAGGATGCGCTGGCGAAATCAGGCTAGCGCGGGTTCGGTCGCGCGGTCGCTCGGCATATGCCGCGCGGCGGGGGCATTTACACCTTGCCCGAGCCAGCGCTCGGCGGCTTCGCGGCCACTCCGGTGCAACAGGCGGATGAAGCCGCGGCCGAGGTCTGCCGATGAGCGCTGCGCCAGGCCTTCGATCGAATCTTCCGCGGCGATCCTGAACAGCCGCAGCGAGGGTGCAGCGTGCGATCGCGCCCATTCGATCGCGGCGATCTCGGCATTGAGGCCGGCATTCGCTGCGATCTGGTCGAGCCGGCGGTCGATGGCGGCGAGTGTGATCGGCACATAGCTGTCGCGGGACGGGGTGACCTGGACCAGCAGCACGTCCGTCGCCGCCGTCTCCTCCACCAGCTTCACAAGCGGCGGGTTGCCGCCAAAACCGCCGTCCCAATAGCCCTCGCCGTCGATCTCGACGGCGCAGTGAACCAAAGGCGGGCAGGTCGAGGCGAGCGCGACGTCGGCAGTAATCGCGTCATTGCGAAAGATCTGCTGCTGCCCGTCGCGGATCCGCGTCGCCGCGATCAGCAGTCTCGGGCACGTCGCATCGCGCAGCGCCGCAAAATTGATGTCGCGCGACAGCGCCTGCCGCAGCGGATCGAGATCGAACGGATCGAACTGGCCGGCGCGCAGCGTTGGCCCGAATGCGACCGAGCTTCCCGCCGGCGAGAAGCCGCCGACCAGCATCAGCGAGCGGAACGAGGCCTCGTGCATCAACCGGACCCAGAACCGGTTCAGCCGCGCGCGGGCGCCTTCGCGGCCGCCCTCGGCGAGGCCGCAAGCCAGCAGCAGCGCGTTGACGGCGCCGGCGCTGGCGCCGCTGATTGTGTCGATCTCGATCGACGGCTCTTCCAGCAGCCGCTCCAGCACGCCCCAGGTGAAGGCGGCAAAGCTGCCGCCGCCCTGGAGGGCCAGCGACAGTTTTTGCGGCGGCCATTGCTCGGAACGGACCTGGTTGCACGCGACAGGCGCGGCCGTGGCTACGACCTCGACCGGCGCCGGAGCTTGCACAACGGGATCGGGCGTCCGCACTGGTGGCGCGACAGGGACAGGCTTCGGTGCAGGAGGCGGCGAGGGGGCACTGGACCAGATATCCGTTGCCGAGAGCAGCCGGCTTGCCGCCGTGCGCGCAGCATCCTGCAAGCCACCCTCGTCATGCGCGCCGATGATCTTCTCGCTCATTCTGAGCAACCGCGTAACGCCATTTCCGCCGTCAGGATGACAGGCCTGGAACCCGTTCGCCATTCTGGCCGCGAGTCGGCTGCGAGTTGCAAACAGAAATTGGCATATAATGCGGAGGCGCCGCGGCAGTATCCGTACTTTTTCCGGTCTTAGGCCTTTAGGCCTTTTCGCCGATCCGGCTTTCCTTGCCCGATTGCAGCCGCTTGATGTTCTCGCGATGCGCGTAGAACAACAGCAGCGTCAGCACCACGGCCAGCGCTGCAAGCGCGAGGTGACCGAACCACCACAGGAACAGCGGCGTGATGAAGGACGCCACCAGCGCCGAGAGCGAGGAATAGCGGGTGGTCAAGGCGGTCGCGAGCCAGAGCAGGCAGAATACCACCGCGGCCGGCCAGAACAGTCCGAGCAGGATACCGATATAGACGGCGACACCCTTGCCGCCGCGGAACTTGAGCCAAACCGGGAAGAGATGGCCGAGGAAGGCGCCGAGCCCGGCCACCATCGCGGCATTGGGGCCGGCGATGTGGCCGGCGATCACCACCGCCGCGGTGCCCTTGAGGGCGTCGAACAGCAGGGTTGCCGCGGCAAGACCCTTGCGCCCCGTGCGCAGCACGTTGGTGGCGCCGATACTGCCGGAGCCGATCGAGCGCAGATCCTGCGTGCCGGCAAGTTTCGTCAGAATCAGCCCGAACGGAATCGAGCCGAAGAGGTAGCCGATGACGAAGGCCACCGGCAGGAATGCTTCAAGCCCCATCGCTGCATCTCCATATCGAACCGAGACGCCACGCATGATCCCGCACGTCAGACATGCTCATAGACCGTCCGCCCGCCGACAATGGTGCGCACCACGCGGCCTGTAAAGCGGGCTTCGTCGAACGGGGTGTTCTTGCACGGCGATTTGAGATCGGCGGGATCGACCACCCAGGGCGTATCGGGATCGATCACGATGACATCGGCCGGCGCGCCGGCGCGCAGGGTCCCACCGGGCAGGCCCAGGATCTCGGCCGGCCGCGTCGCCATCGCCCGGATCAGCGTCTTCAGGTCCAGTTCGCCATTGTGCACGAGCCGCAGGCCGGCCGGCAGCATGGTCTCGAGCCCAATGGCGCCAGGTGCTGCTTCCGCGAACGGCAGGCGCTTGACCTCGACGTCCTGTGGATTGTGGTCGGACATGATGACGTCGACCAGGCCGGAGGCCACCGCTGCGACCATCGCGCTGCGGTCGTCCTCGGTGCGCAGCGGCGGCGACAGTTTCAGGAAGGAGCGGTAGGGGCCGATGTCGTTCTCGTTCAAAGCAAGGTGGTTGATCGAGACCGAGGCGCTTACGGCGAGGCCGGCGTCGCGGGCGCGCTTCAGGACGTCGAGCGAGTCGATGCAAGACAGCGAGGCCGCGTGATAGCGCCCGCCGGTGAGCGCGACGAGGCGCATGTCGCGCTCCAGCATCACAGCCTCCGCCGCGTTCGGGATGCCCATCAGGCCAAGCCGGCTCGCGAACTCGCCTTCGTTCATCACGCCTTCGCCGACGAGATCGGGATCTTCGGTGTGATGCACGATCAGCGCGTCGAAATCGCGGGCGTAGGTCAGGGCGCGGCGCATCACCTGGGCGTTGGTGACGCTTCTGTCGCCGTCGCTGAAAGCGATGGCGCCTGCGGCCTTGAGCAGACCGAACTCGGTCATCTCCTCGCCGCGCATGCCCTTGGTGAGCGCGGCCATCGGCAGGATGTTGACGATCGCGGTGTCGCGGGCGCGGCGCATCACAAAGTCGACGGTCGCGGAATTGTCGATGACCGGCGAGGTCTCGGGCTGGCAGATGATGGTGGTGACGCCGCCGGTCGCGGCCGCCTGGCTCGCCGAGGCAAAGGTCTCACGATGGCTGAAGCCGGGCTCGCCGACGAAGGCGCGGATGTCGATCAGGCCAGGGGCGACGATCTTGCCGGAGCAGTTGACGACGTCGGTGCCCTCGGGGACGCCGGCAGCTCCAATGCCGCGGCGGGTCTCGCGAATGACGCCGTCGGCAATCAGGACATCTCCGGGGCCGTCGAAATCGCGCGAGGGATCGACGACGCGGGCGTTGGCAAGCAGGATGGGGCGGCGGTCAATCAGCATGAGCATCACGCGTTCGGCAGGTTGCGGGCGAGCGCTTCGAGCACGGCCATGCGCACGGCCACGCCCATCTCCACCTGTTCGCGGATCAGCGATTGCGCGCCGTCGGCGACTGCGGTGTCGATCTCGACGCCGCGGTTCATGGGACCGGGATGCATGACGAGCGCGTCAGGCTTGGCGTAAGCGAGCTTCTTCTGGTCCAGCCCGAAATAGTGGAAATACTCCGAGGTCGATGGCACGAAGGAGCCGTTCATGCGTTCGCGCTGGAGCCGCAGCATCATGACGATGTCCGCACCATTGAGCCCCTCGCGCATGTCGCGCGCAACCTCGACGCCCATCCGTTCGAGCCCCGGCGGCAGCAGTGTGGTGGGGCCAACCACGCGGATGCGGGCGCCCATGGTGTTGAGCAGGATGATGTTGGAGCGGGCGACGCGCGAATGCAGCACGTCGCCGCAGATCGCGACCACGAGCCCCTCGATCCGGCCCTTGTTGCGGCGGATGGTCAGCGCGTCGAGCAGCGCTTGCGTCGGATGCTCATGCGCGCCGTCGCCGGCATTGATCACGGAACCGTCAACCTTGCGGGCCAGCAGTTCCACCGCGCCGGAGGCGTGATGACGCACCACCAGGATATCCGGGTGCATGGCGTTCAGCGTCATTGCGGTGTCGACCAGCGTCTCGCCCTTTTTCATGGACGAGGAGGAGACCGACATGTTCATGACGTCGGCACCGAGGCGTTTTCCCGCCAGCTCGAACGAGGACTGGGTCCGGGTCGAGGCCTCGAAGAACAGGTTCACCTGCGTCCGTCCACGCAGGACGGTGCGCTTCTTGTCAACCTGGCGGTTGAGCTCGACATATTCTTCGGACAGGTCGAGGAGGCCGCTGATGTCGGCCGCGGAAAGGCCCTCGATGCCCAGCAAATGCCGGTGGCCGAGGACGAAGGTTGATTTTGATGTCATTAAAACGAGAGCTATAGGCGGGGATGGCTGGGGGGGCAAGGGCCAAAGCCGGGGCAGTGAGTTATCCCCTGATCTGTCGGTGCGGGCTCATCCTCTCCGTCATGCCCGGGCTTGTCCCGGGCATCCACGTTCTTGCGCTGTCGCCGCAAAAAGGGCGTGGATGGCCGGGACAAGCCCGGCCATGACGATGTGGGAGCTTCCGTTGAAAACTATTCTGACCGCGCTCTTGGCAGTAATGACGATCAGCGAAGCCCACGCCCAATCGCTCCCCGGCGGTTTCGTCTACCTTCGCGACATCGATCCGGGCATCATCCAGGACATCCGCTACGCGACCTCCAACAATTTCATCGGCCGTCCGATGAGCGGCTATGGGGCCGGCGAATGCGTGGTGAAGCGCGAGGTGGGGCTGCGGCTGAAGGCGGTCCAGCAGGAGCTGGCGGCGCAAAATTTGTCGCTGAAGATGTTCGACTGCTACCGCCCGGCGCGGGCGTCGCTCGACATGGTGAAGTGGTCGCAGAATGGCCGGGAGACGGCCGCCGAGCGGCGCTACAATCCGAAGATCGCCAAGACCGAGCTGTTTCGCCTCGGCTACATCGCGAGCCGCTCGCAGCACTCGACGGGTGCGGCGCTCGACCTGACCCTGGTCGATCTCAGGGCTGACAACTCCGCCAAATACGATCTGTCAAAAACCTATGCCGATTGCACGGCGCCGGTCGAGGCGCGAATACCGGAAGGCAGCGTGGACATGGGCACCGGCTATGACTGCACGGATGCGAAGGGACATACCGCAGCACCATCGATCACGCCGGACCAGCGCGCCTGGCGCAAGCGGCTGGTGGCCGCGATGGCGAAGCAAGGCTTTGTGAACTATTCGAAGGAGTGGTGGCATTTTTCCCTGCCGGGGGCGGGCGGGGCGGCCTATGATTTCCCGATCCAGCCGCGGCGGAACTGATTCCGGTCCGAGGAAGCAAAATGACCCAGCCGAGCTTCGCAACCCACGAGGTTTTCAACCAGTCGCCGCCGTTCGAAGATGTCGATCTCTTTGCTGTGGATCGGCCGCTGGTCGAGGCGGTGAAAGCCAATGGCGGCGCTGCGGCGGAACGGGAGCTGTCCGGGTTCGGCAAGCACTGGGGCTCGGCGGCGATGGCCGAGCGCGGACGCGTCGCGAACGAGAACACGCCGAAACTCCGCACCTTCGATTCCAAGGGCAACCGGCGCGACCAGGTCGAGTTTCATCCCGCCTATCACGAGCTGATGGCGCACAGCGCGCATGCGGGCGTGCACAATTCGACGTGGACCGTGGATGGAAAATCTGCGGGCGATGCCGCCGAGGTCGTTCGCGCGGCGAGGTTCTACATCGCCTCGCAGGTCGAGACCGGCCATCTTTGTCCGATCACGATGACGCGCGCCTCCGTCGCGGCGCTGGCGATGCAGCCTGGTCTGCTCGTCAAGGTGATGCCGGTGCTGTCGACCAAGAGCTACGATCCCACCTTCGCGCCGTGGCGGGAGAAGCGCGGCATGACGCTCGGCATGGGCATGACCGAGAAGCAGGGTGGCACCGACGTCCGCGCCAACATCACGCGCGCGGTGCGCGACGGGGACGCCTACCGGATCACCGGCCACAAATGGTTCATGTCGGCGCCGATGTGCGATGCGTTCCTGGTGCTGGCACAGGCCGACGAAGGACTGACCTGCTTCTTCATGCCGCGCTTTGCGCCGGATGGTTCCGTCAACGCAATCCAGTTCCAGCGGCTCAAGGACAAGCTCGGCAACCGCTCCAACGCCTCCTCCGAGGTCGAGTTTGTCGGCGCCTATGCCGAACGGGTCGGCGAGGCGGGCAAGGGCATCCGCACCATCATCCAGATGGTGCAGCTCACGCGGCAGGATTGCGCCATTGCCTCCGTCGGCCTGATGCGATCGGGGCTGGCGCACGCACTGCATCACGCGCGTCATCGCAGCGTGTTCCAAAAGCATCTCGCCGATCAGCCGCTGATGCAGG
Organism: Bradyrhizobium sp. F1.4.3; assembly: GCF_040548375.1. Taxonomy (NCBI): domain Bacteria; kingdom Pseudomonadati; phylum Pseudomonadota; class Alphaproteobacteria; order Hyphomicrobiales; family Nitrobacteraceae; genus Bradyrhizobium; species Bradyrhizobium sp. F1.4.3. The sequence goes on along the minus strand of NZ_JBEPRN010000009.1, from coordinate 78,224 downwards.
CCGTGCTGTCGGACATGGCGCTGCATGTGGAGGCGAGCATCGCGCTCGTCATGCGGCTCTGCCGCGCCTTCGACCGGACGCCGCACGATGCGGCGGAGGCGGCCTATATGCGGCTGCTGACGCCCGCGATCAAATACTGGACCTGCAAGAGTGCACCTGGCTTCCTCTACGAGGCGATGGAGTGCCTCGGCGGCAATGGCTATGTCGAGGACGGCATTTTGGCGCGCCACTACCGGGAGTCGCCGGTCAACGCGATCTGGGAAGGTTCTGGCAACGTGATGTGCCTCGACGTGCTCCGCGCGCTGGCGCGCGAGCCGGAGGCGGCGATGGCGGTGCTGCAATCGCTTGCCGCCGGGACGAAAGGGCTGCCCGGGGCGGGTGAGGCGGTCGCGCTCATGGGCAAGACCTTCCGCCGTGCGGACGGCGAGCGCGTCGCGCGGCTTGCGGTCGAGAAGCTGGCGTTGCTTGCCGCCGCGGCCGCGCTCAACAGTGTGTCCCCCCGTCACGCCGAACTGTTCGCCGCCACGCGTCTCGCCAGCAACCATGCCAGCATGTATGGCGCGGTGGAGCTGGAGAGCGGCGACATGCGTGCGCTGCTGGAGCGGGCGCTGCCTTGAGAGGGGCACAGTCTTTCCACACCGTCATGGCCGGGCTTGACCCGGCCATCCACGTCTTGCCGGGCGGCGTGAAGAGCGTGGATGCCCGGGACATCTGCGCGAAGACGCGCTTCGCGCTTTTGCCCGGGCATGACGACCTCTCGATAGTTCGCTGCTCCTAACGAAAGCCTTCAGATGGACTCCCTCAATCCCGACCATACGCCGCTGACCGTGACTCCCGCGGCGCCACGCGTCTGGAAATTCTGGGGCACGGCGTTGTGGGGGCTCTTCATCTTCGTCGCGATGTTCGTTGGACAGGTCGGCGCGATCCTGCTGCTGGCGGCGCTTCGCGACCTTCCTATCGACATGGCCTCGATCCAGCTCGTCGGCCGCGAGCCCCAGGCGCTCGCGCTGTCGGTGATCATGGGGCTGCCGGCGACGCTGGCCGCGGTGTGGCTCGCCATCCGCATCAAGAAGGCATCCTTCGTCGACTATCTCGCGCTGCGCTGGCCGTCCTGGACGCAACTCCTGCTCGGCGCCGTCGGTCTCGTCCTGCTCGTAATGGCCTGGGAGACGGTGTCGCGGAGCTTGGGGCGCGAGGCGACGCCGGGCTTCATGACCGATCTCCTGAAATCGGGCCGCGACAAGGGCGCCGCGCTGTTGCTGCTGTTTGCTTTCAGCGTGGCAGCGCCGATGTCGGAAGAAGTCCTCGCGCGGGGCTTCTTGTTTCGCGGCTGGTCGGCCAGCTTCCTGCGCGTGCCCGGCGCGATCATCCTGTCGTCGCTGGTGTGGACGGTGGTGCATCTGCAGTACGACATGTACTTCCTCGCCGAAGTCTTCTCCATCGGCGTATGGTTCGGCTACATGCGCCATCGCGCCAACTCGCTCTGGCTCACCATCGTGCTGCATGCGCTGAACAATCTGACGGCGGTGGTGCTGACGATGTGGCTGGGGAGCTAGCGAGGACGCTTGCGCCGACCGATCGCAATTGCCGGCTTGATGACCTGCCGGTATGTTAGGTAGAACCAGCGCTATCCTTCGCTGCGACGTTGTCGCGGAAAGCCACATGTTCGACCTCAAAGATGCCCCACGGCAAGTGGGGAGCCCGGCTCGGCCGCAACGGACATGGGATTTCATGGAGACCTTGCTGGTCGGCCTGATTGCTACCGGCGCGTTCTTGCTGACAGGGGGGCTCGCGGTCACTTTGTTGCTAGCCGCTTACGGCGAAACAAAGACTCTGGCTCCCTCAGAGTTAGAGGCTGTGTGGTGGCAGGCCCGCTGGCAGGCCTCCGGCATTATCCTATCAGCTCCGGCGACGATCGCGGTGTTGTGGGTCGCAGTCAGGATGGCCGGCAGAGATTTCGCCGAATACTTGGCTCTTAACTGGCCAAGCAGAGACCAGCTCGTATTGGCCTTCGGCATCGTCATAATTTTCATGACGATCGAAATCTTTGTAACGATCAAGGTTGGGGCAACGAGGCCTCAAGCCGGCTCTGGCTTCGTCATTGGAGGCACGTCGGGACTGTTATTGTGGGCATTGGCGAGCTGTATCGTAGCTCCTGTCGTGGAAGAATTCGTATTTCGCGGCTTTATGTTTCGGGGCTGGTCTCGATCATTCTTGGGTCCGGGTGGTGCGATTGTGCTTATATCGGCATTGTGGGCGATGCAGCACATCCAGTACGGTTGGTATGAGCGCTCTTGGATATTTGTCTCAGGTCTCATATTCGGCGGCTTCCGCTTTCGCACTAAGTCCACTTGGTTATGTGTCATGGCTCACTCAGCCATGAACATGGGTGTTCTGTTCCTGGGGGGACCGTACGTCTAGCGGGCAGCCACCAGTGCGATGGCAATCGGCATCGTGATCGCCGCCAGGATCGTTTGCAGCGTGATGATCTGCGCCAGCAGCGGTGCGTCGCCGCCCATCTGGCGGGCCAGCACATAGGCGCTGGGCGAGGTCGGCACCGCCGCGCAGATCGCGACGATCGCGAGGCTGTTGCCGGACAGCCCGAACCAGGCCGCGAGTACCACGGCGAGCACGGGCATCAGCACCAGCTTGAATGCCACCCCGATCGTCGCGCTCACACTCGGGCGGAGCAAACCCTTGAGCTGAAGGCCGGCGCCGGTGACGAGCAGGCCGATCGCGAGCGACGAGCGGCCGAGCGCATCGGCGACCTCGTGCCAGATCTTTGGCAGCGGCAAATGAATGACGTTGATGAAGAGGCCGATGGCGCAGGCCCAGATCAGGGGATTGCGGATCACCGTCATGACAATCGCACGCGCGGACTGTTTCTCCGGCGATGCGTAATGCGCCAGCACCGCGACGCTGAACACGTTGACCAGCGGAATGATCGCGACCATCGCCACCGATGCCAGCGCCAGCCCGACGTCGCCGTACAGATTGGCGGACACCGAGAGCGCCACATAGGTCTGCCAGCGCGTCGCGCCCTGGAAGATCGAGGTGAAGGCCGGCCCGTCGATGTCGAGCCGCGCCAGCGCAGGGCGCAGCGCGAGGCACAATAGCGACATTGCCAGCGCCGATAGCAGCAGCGCGCCGCCGACGCCGGCGACCGGCACCCTGGAAAGGTCGGCCTTCACCAGCGTCTGGATCAGCAGCATCGGGAATAGAACGAAATAGGTCAGCCGCTCCAGCCCGTGCCATTGCGTGTCGAGCCGCATCAGGGTGCGTCTCAGCACCACGCCGAGCACGATGAGAATGAAGACCGGCAGCAGTGCCGCGATCACGACGGCCATGGATCAGCCGGCCCCTGGGCGAAGGTTGGCGAGCCGGTCGAGCGCGCCTTGCAGGATGAAGATCGCGGCGTGCTCGTCGATGACTTCGGCGCGTTTGGCGCGGCTGACGTCCATGCCGATCAGCTCGCGCTCGACCGCGGCGGTCGAAAGACGCTCATCCCAGAGGCCGATCGGAAGCGCGGTCAGGCCAGCAAGGTTGCGCGCGAAGGCGCGGGTCGATTGCGCGCGCGGGCCTTCGCTGCCGTCCATGTTGATGGGCAGGCCGAGTACGAAGCCGACCGCCTTGCGCTCGGCCGCGATCGCCAGCAGGCGGGCGGCATCCTGCTTGAACGCCTTGCGCTGGATGGTCTCGACGCCGGTCGCGAGCCGGCGGTCCGGGTTGGACACGGCAACGCCGATGGTCTTGGTGCCGAGATCAAGGCCGACCAGCCCGCCGCGTTCGGGCCAGTGGGTTGCAGCATCGACCAGGGGCAGGATAAGAGCCGGCATGGTTTAGCGCATATCACGCGTTGCGCCGCGGAGTGAACCCGGAAATGGATGCACTGACGTTATTCGGCCTGTTTGCCGTCACCGCGATGCTGGTCTGCTATGCAATGGAAGACCGCAGCCACTGGTTCGTGCTGCTGTTCGCCGGAGCTTGCGCGCTCGGCTCGATCTACGGCTTCCTGCAAGGGGCCTGGCCGTTCGGCCTCGTCGAGGCGATCTGGGCCCTCGTTGCACTGCGGCGATGGCATCTCAGGCCGCGATGACGTCGTCGTCCTTCTTCAGGCACGCGATAAAGCCGCTGAGCGCGCTGTATTGATGCCCGGCGCGGCGCTGGATGAAGAGTGTCTCGACGCGCGCGTGCGCCGGGGTCAGCGCGTGGATCGACACGCTGCCGTTCATCGCGCTGCGTTCGACCACGGTGCGTGGCAGCAGTGTCACGCCCATGTCGGCGGCGACGCAGCCGATCATGCCGTCGAGCGTACCGAGCTCGAAGCGCACGGCTGACGGCCAGCCGAACTCGACAAAGATCTGTTCGAGCCGCTGGCGATAGGTGCAGCCGGTGCGGAACACCAGCGCGGTCGGGCCGGACTCCGGCGTACCGGCGCGCAGTTCGGCAAGTGAGCTCCAGCGCCGCGCGCTGACCAGCACGAGCTCTTCGCGGAACGCGCTCGTGGCGATGAGGTCTGCATGCGCGATCGGACCTGCGACGAAGGCGCCGTCGAACGTGCCATCGAGCACGCCCGCGACGAGGTCTGCGGTGGTGGCCGTGCGCAGGCTGAGCCGCACGGCGGAGAAGCGGCGGTGGAAATCAGCGAGAAGCGGTGGCAGCCGCACCGCGGCCGTGGTCTCCATCGAGCCAATCGCGAGCGGACCCTTCGGCTCGCCGTCATCACGCGCGGCGAGCACGGCCTCGCGCGACAACGCGGCCATCCGCTGCGCGTAAGGCAAAAGCCTTTTGCCGGCGCCGGTCAGGGTCATGCCGCGGCTATGGCGCTCGAACAGCGGCGTGCCGATCTCGGCTTCCAGCGCCTTGACGCGCTGGGTGACGTTGGACTGCACCGTGTTGAGCTCTTCGGCAGCGCGGGTGATGCCGCCGGTGCGTGCGACCGCGGCGAAGGTCTGGATATCACTGAGTTCCATGTCATCGTTTCGCTTTTGTGATGGCAGCGTTCGCTACAATTCAATTTTCGAGAATGTTATTCCGGCCTAGTCTTGCTGTCGAGAGTGGAGGAGCCATGCCGATCACCACGTCGCTGACCGAGCTCCTGGGGATCAAGCATCCGATCCTGCTGGCGCCGATGGATACGATCGCGGGCAGCCAGCTGACCCGTGCTGTCAGCGAGGCCGGTGGCTTCGGGATCCTGGGCGGCGGCTATTGCGATCAGACCCGGCTTGAGGGTGAGGCCAGGCAGCTCAGCGGCTTTGCACCGTTCGGCATCGGCTTCATCACCTGGAGCCTGGCAAAGCAGCCAAAGCTTCTCGACATCGCGCTGGACGCGCGTCCGCAAGCCATCATGCTGTCGTTCGGCGATCCGTCGCCGTTTGCGCCGCGTATCAAGGCGCGCGGCGTGCGGCTGATCTGCCAGGTGCAGAGCGAGGACATGGCGAAGCAGGCGCTGGACGCCGGCGCGGAGATTTTGATCGCGCAGGGCACCGAAGCCGGCGGCCACGGCGCATCGCGCACCACAGTCGACATCGTTCCGGCGATCGTCGATCTTGCGGCGGGACACGTGCCGGTCGTTGCGGCCGGCGGGATCGCCGATGGTCGGGGCCTCGCCGCGATGATGATGCTGGGCGCATCAGGCGTGCTGGTCGGAACGCGCTTCTACGCAAGTGTCGAGGCAAACGGCGCGGAAGAGGCGAAGCAGCGCATTCGCACGGCTGATGGCAACGACACCGTGCGCGGCGTGATCCCCGACTGGTCGCGAAAACTGTTCTGGCCGGCCCCGTTCACCGCACGCACGCTGGTCAACGACCACATCAAGAGCTGGACCGGCCGCGAGGTCGAGCTGATGCAGCGCGCAGGCGAGGTCGCCGCCGAGTATGCTGCGGCAAAAGCCGCGGGCAATTTCGACGTTGCCGCTGTCTTTGCCGGCGAGGCCGTCGGCCTGATCCATGATATTCCGTCCGCGGCCGAGATCGTCGAACGGATCGCGACCGAAGCCGAGCAGTTGCTCGCCGGCCGCCGCAACTCCATCGTATCGCTCGCCTGACACAAGAGAGACACCACCATGTGGCCCGACCGTCGACTGATCGATCTCTTCAAGACCGAATTCCCGATCGTGCTGGCGCCGATGGCCGGTGTGATGGATGCCGAGCTGGTGATTGCGGCCGCGCAAGGCGGGGCGCTGGGGTCGCTGCCCTGCGCGATGCTGTCTGCGGAGAAAATCCGCGAGCAGGTCAACATCATCCGCCAGCGCGTGACGGCGCCGGTCAATCTGAACTTCTTCTGCCACACGCCGGTCGAACTCACGTCCGAGGCCGAGGCGCGCTGGAAGCAGCGTCTCGCGGGCTATTACAGGGAGCATGGCCTCGATCCGGCGGCGCCGGTCAATGCTGCCAACCGGGCGCCGTTCGATGCGGCGACCTGCGCGGTCGTGGAGGAGTTGAAGCCGGAGGTCGCGAGCTTCCATTTCGGGCTCCCGGAGCAGGCCTTGCTCGACCGCATCAGATCGGCCGGATGCCTTGTGATCGCCTCGGCGACCACGGTGAAGGAAGCGGTTTGGCTGGAGCAGCGCGGCGTCGACGCCATCATTGCGCAGGGCGCCGAGGCGGGTGGCCATCGCGGCATGTTCTTGACCGACAAGATCGCCGAGCAACCCGGGCTCTTTGCGCTGCTGCCGCAGATCGTCGACGCGGTGAAGGTGCCGGTGATCGCGGCCGGCGGCATCGCCGACGGGCGCGGCATTGCTGCGGCATTCACGCTCGGCGCATCCGGCGTGCAGATCGGCAGCGCTTATCTGCGCTGTCCGGAATCGACGCACACGGCGGCGGGGCGAGCCGCGCTTGCGGAGGGACGGGATGATTCCACCGTGATCACCAATGTCATGACCGGGCGGCCCGCGCGAGGCGTCCAGAACCGCCTGATCTGCGAGGTCGGCCCGATCTCGCCCGATGCCCCGCCATTTCCCCATGCCGCAACCGCCTTGGCACCGCTGAAGGCGGCAGCCGAGAAACAAGGCCGCGTGGACTTCACCAATCTCTGGGCGGGGCAGGCGATCGCCATGGGACGGGAGCTTCCCGCGGTCGAATTGACCCGGGATCTTGCGAAATCGGCCCTGGCGCGCCTGCGCCAGATGGCCGGCTAGTCCCCAGCGCCGGTTGCGGCGCAAAAGCGGCCTCTGCTATACGGCGGTTAGATTTTGCCGTGAGAGGCCTTATATAATGTCCGTCGACGCCACGACCGTCCGCCGCATCGCGCATCTGGCGCGCATTGCGGTTTCCGAGGACGAGGTTCCGCATCTGCAAGGCGAGCTCAACGCCATGCTCGCCTTTGTTGAGCAGCTCTCGGAGGTCAATGTCGAGGGCGTGGAGCCGATGACCTCGGTGACCCCGATGCAGATGAAGAAGCGGCAAGACGTGGTCAATGATGGCGAGATCGCCGACGATATCGTTGCCAACGCGCCTGCGACCGAAGGTCACTTCTTCCTGGTGCCCAAGGTTGTTGAGTAACTCAATTCAGGACGCTGTCCGATGTGCATGCTTTGCGACGATGAGAAGGCCTATCAGGCCTATATGAACTATCTCGACAAGATGGAGCGGCAGGGCAAGGCTGCCGACCCCAATGTCGCGGTCAATGCCGTGCTCGACGAGATCGAGGCCGCTGCGAACGCCGCCGCCAAGAAAAAAGACGACCCGGCCAACGACAAGACCCTGTCTCCGTTCTTCTGTAGCCCGATCAATAAATGACCAATTTGACATCGCTGACGCTCGCCGAGGCCCGCAAGGGCCTCGCGGCCAAGACTTTCACGTCACTCGAGCTGACCGACGCGCATCTGTCCGCGATCGAAGCCGCGCGCGTGCTCAACGCCTTCGTGATGGAGACGCCGGACCAGGCACGCGCGATGGCGCGTGATGCCGACGGCAAGATCGCCAAGGGCGATGCCGGTCCGCTCGCCGGCATTCCGCTCGGCATCAAGGATCTGTTCGCGACCAAAGGCGTGCGCACCACGGCGTGCTCAAAAATCCTCGGCAATTTCGTGCCGACTTATGAATCGACCGTCACCTCGCAGCTCTGGCGCGACGGTGCGGTGATGCTCGGCAAGCTCAACAATGACGAGTTTGCCATGGGCTCGTCGAACGAGGCGTCCTGCTTCGGCCCCGTCGGCAATCCGTGGCGGCGCGACGGCTCCAACACAACGCTGGTGCCGGGCGGCTCGTCCGGCGGCTCAGCGTCTGCGGTAGCGGCGCTTTTGTGCATGGGCGCGACCGCGACCGACACCGGCGGCTCGATCCGCCAGCCGGCGGCGTTCACCGCGACCGTCGGCATCAAGCCGACCTATGGCCGCTGCTCGCGCTGGGGCATCGTCGCCTTTGCCTCGTCGCTCGACCAGGCCGGCCCGATCGCGCGCAGTACGCGCGATGCGGCGATGCTGCTGCGCTCCATGGCCGGCCACGATCCGAAGGACACGACCTCGGTCGATATCCCCGTGCCGGATTACGAGGCGGCGATCGGCAAGTCCGTGAAGGGCATGAAGATCGGCATTCCCAAGGAATATCGTCTCGACGGCATGCCGGCCGAAATCGAAAAGCTCTGGAGCGACGGCGCGGCCTGGCTGAGGGCGGCTGGCGCCGAGCTCGTTGAGGTGTCGCTGCCGCACACGAAATATGCGCTGCCAGCCTATTACATCGTGGCGCCGGCGGAAGCCTCGTCCAACCTCGCGCGCTATGACGGTGTGCGCTACGGCCTGCGCGAGCAGGGCAAGAACATCATCGAGCTGTACGAGAACACCCGCGCCGAAGGTTTTGGCGCCGAGGTGCGCCGTCGCGTCATGATCGGCACCTACGTGCTCTCGGCCGGCTATTACGACGCCTACTATCTGCGCGCCCAAAAGGTGCGCACGCTGATCAAGAAGGACTTTGAGGATTGCTTCGCCAAGGGCGTCAACGCGATCCTCACCCCGGCAACGCCGTCGGCCGCCTTCGGCATCGGCGAGAAGGGCGGCGCCGATCCCGTCGAGATGTATCTCAACGACATTTTTACGGTGACCGTGAACATGGCGGGGCTGCCGGGCATCGCCGTTCCCGCGGGCAAGGACGCGCAGGGTCTGCCGCTTGGGCTCCAACTGATCGGCCGTCCCTTCGACGAAGAGGCGTTGTTCTCGCTCGGCGAGGTGATCGAGCAGGCCGCCGGCCGCTTCACGCCTGCGAGGTGGTGGTGAATGTCGCGGCGTTCATCGCGAGCCTCGACGGCGCGGCGCCCGCGCCTAGCCTGAGCGCGCCGCTCGCCGGTCTCTGGTGGGCCGCGAAGGGCGACTGGGACCAGGCGCACAAGATCGTCCAGGACGAGAGCAGCCGCGACGCCGCCTGGGTGCATGCCTATCTGCACCGCGTCGAAGGCGATCTCGGCAATGCCGGCTATTGGTACCGTCAGGCCGGCCAGCCCGCGGCAAAGGATTCATTGGAAGCGGAGTGGGAGCGGATCGCTGCCACGCTGCTTGGGAGCAAGACATGAGCACGGCCACGTACAAGCTTCTCAAGGGCTCAACCGGCGATTGGGAGATGGTCATCGGCATGGAGATCCATGCCCAGGTGACCTCGAACTCGAAGCTGTTTTCGGGCGCGTCCACCGCGTTCGGTGGCGAGCCGAACAGTCACGTCTCACTTGTCGACGCCGCGATGCCGGGCATGCTGCCCGTGATCAACGAGGAATGCGTCAGGCAGGCTGTCACGACCGGTCTAGGCCTCAATGCGCGGATCAACCTGCGCTCGGTGTTCGACCGCAAGAACTATTTCTATCCGGACTCGCCGCAGGGCTACCAGATCAGCCAGTACAAGTCGCCGATCGTGGGCGAGGGCGAGGTCGTGGTCGAACTGGACGGCGGCAAGACCGCCACGATCGGGATCGAGCGGCTGCATCTGGAGCAGGACGCCGGCAAGTTGTTGCACGACCAATCTCCGACCATGTCCTATGTCGACCTCAACCGGTGCGGTGTAGCGCTGATGGAAATCGTGTCAAAACCGGACATCCGCGACGCCGAGCAGGCCAAGGCCTACCTGACAAAACTGCGCTCGATCCTGCGCTATCTCGGCACCTGCGACGGCGACATGGAGAAGGGATCCTTGCGCGCCGACGTCAACGTCTCCGTGCGCAAGCCGGGTGCGCCGCTCGGCACCCGCTGCGAGATCAAGAACATGAACTCGATCACCTTCATCGGCCAGGCGATCGAGTACGAGGCGCGGCGCCAGATCGAAATCCTCGAGGACGGCGGCGCCATCGACCAGGAGACGCGGCTCTACGACCCCAACAAGGGCGAGACGCGCTCGATGCGGTCCAAGGAAGAGGCGCATGACTACCGCTACTTCCCCGATCCGGATCTGTTGCCGCTGGAGTTTTCGCAAACCTTCGTCGACGATCTGAAGGCGAAGCTGCCCGAACTGCCGGATGAGAAGAAGGCGCGCTTCATTGCTGACTTCGGTCTCTCCGCCTATGACGCGAGCGTGCTCGTGGCAGAGCGCGAGAGCGCGGTGTTCTACGAGACTGTGCTCGACAGGCTCGCCAACCGCGCCCGCGACGGCAAGATGGCGGCGAACTGGGTGATCAACGAGTTGTTCGGCCGCCTCAACAAGGAAGGCCGGAATATTACGGTCTCTCCGGTCAACGCCGAACAGCTCGCCGCGATCATCGACATGATCGGCGAGGGCACGATCTCGGGCAAGATCGCCAAGGATCTGTTCGAGATCGTCTGGCAGGAGGGCGGCGATCCCCGCGCGCTGGTTGAAAGCCGCGGCATGAAGCAAGTCACCGACCTCTCGGCGATCGAGAAGGTGGTAGACGACATCATCGCGGCCAATCCCGACAAGGCCGCGCAGGTCAAGGACAAGCCGCAGTCGCTCGGCTGGTTCGTCGGCCAGGTGATGAAGTCATCCGGCGGCAAGGCCAACCCGCAAGCGGTCAACGACCTGCTCAAGTCGAAGCTCGGCATCTGACGCCGTGCATCGAACGAGGTGACCGACGACCTCCGTCACGTCGCTTCAGTTCGAGATGCGACGCTCGCCTGCGTCATCGACGACCAACATCATCCCACTTGAGCCACTCAGCGGCGACCGAATCGCCGTGACGCGATTCGCGCAAAACGGCGGCTTGCACACGCTTTGACGAGCGCTCGCGCCGTTAAGCATGAAAATATTTTCGTTGCCAAAGCTCGCGACTCAGAGTCCGCGGCGCGGCTCTGCGAGGCGATCGAGCGAGTCGCGATGCGGGTCGTCGCGTCGATCACACGCGATGCGCGCATACAGAAAAATACTTTCTGCATAGTGTTTTCTTGCAATCGCCACTCTCGCCGAGATCGATGCTGCGAGCCCTTTTTGCAATCGCAGGCGCGCGTCCCTTCGCATGCTCGCAGCGAGCGCGTGATGCGCACGTGCTCTGCTCCGTCAACACTTCCTTAAGTGAGAAGATGTTTTTTTCGTCGTGTTGGTGTATTCGGGGTGAGTGCATTCGATCCCCGAATGTACGCAGCGATTAAAGCCATCTCACACATCGGAGGGCAACATGGCCAAGAAAGCAAAGAAGGCGAAGAAGGCGAAGAAGGCGAAGAGCGCAGTGAAGAAGACTGCGAAGAAGACCCGCAAGGTCGCCAAGAAGAAGTAACTTCGCTTCTGAAGTTGCCGGCTCCCAGAGAGCCGGCACGTCATCAGCGCCTCTCAAAAGGTTCTGGTCGACGATAGAGGGTGTCGGCGAGACATCAGGTCAACGGTCGGATCGTCATCTTTCACGAGCTCGCTCGTCAAAGTCCGGTCCGGCAGAAGAAACAGGTTTTCTTCGTTCGGTGCGGCTCCGGTTCTCCGGCTCTGCAATTTCACGAGTAGCCTCGCGGTCAAAGTGGAATCTGGTCCTGACGTGTTCGCCGACGCCCTCGTTCCTTGAGGCCGGGGTATTGCCGGCATTCCCTTCCTGACATTACTGGTCTGGCCGTGAAGTGGCCGCGCTGCCTTTATGTGCTGCCTTGGGGCAGGCGAGGGCTGCGGCGAACAGTCATCGCGCAGGCGCAATGCCAAGCCATCGCATCGATGCCGGGTCTCGACCTTCGCGGCCTGCCGGCACGACTGCTGCGGGCGCCCCGCAGCGCGAGGGACCGTGGCCTTAACAGTGCGCCGCTCCCACAAATTGTAACCACAGGACACGCGCCACCGCGCGCGATGGTTATCGATGTCCCAAAATCCCAAGGTAAACGGAATCTGACGAATCGCAGAAGTGCCTGCAAATCAGGAACTTCTTGAATTGCCCGCGCGTGTGGCGCGGGCTCGCGTTTACGTCTGCTTCATCGCGATACTTAAACTGCCATTCAAATTTGCACGCCATCATCGCCTCGAACAAGCCGGCAAACGGCATGGGCAAAAAGACTCGGGGATGAGTTGAACAGCGCATGATCCAGGATGGATCACGCAAATCAGAGTTGGACGGGAGCCGCGCTCGGGGGAACGAGACGGTATAAGAGAAAAGGGGATGCGTTATGTTTCAGGGTACTTTCGATCTGGAGATGGCGACGCCAATCGACGCGGGCGCGCTGTCGGACGTGCTGTTCGAGCGCGGGATGTATTGGGCGAGCGGCCGTTCCGGCCTCGTCGATCTCGTTGCCGCGCACAAATGGTTCAACCTCGCCGCGCTGAAGGGCCGCAAGGACGCCGTCGCGCTGCGCCAGGAAGTCGCCGGGCAGATGTCGGACGTCGAGATCTCGGTCGCGCAGCGCGAGGCGAGGGCGTGGGTCACCGCACACTGAGCGGCGAATCGCGCCAAGCAGAATCGCGCAAAGGCCCGGGTTTCACGGGTGGGCGCGGTCGAGCTGAACCAAGCATGTGCGTCGTGCCGTCGCCCAGACCCGCGCGGCATGAGCAACCCCTGACAAAAATGGCCGATGGCTGCCGATTCAGATCGCGCCCGACGAATGCGATCTGGAACTCGGACGACCGCACAAGACCGGCATTCTGTCCGGATCTTTGGATCTTGGACCTTTCCATGCCGGCGCAGGTCCGAGGTGTGGTTCGACGTCCGGGCGGGCGCGCCGGTGCTGATTTTGTCCTCGCATTGGCGGATATGGCGGTCCGGCCGCCAGATGCGGACACACATATATAAGAGTTAAGAGTAGCGAATCGGGCCCGGGCGCCGCGCCGATCCTTGCGCGGCCATCGCGATGCCAGCTTTCAGGCGAAAGAACGCGCCAGCCTCAATTCTGCCGCTTGCGGCTCGCCGCCGGGTCGGGCATACCGCGCATATTGGAGACGTGGCCGAGTGGCTGAAGGCGGCGGTTTGCTAAACCGTTATAGGCTTGTAAAGGCCTATCGAGGGTTCGAATCCCTCCGTCTCCGCCAGCCAATCAATTAAGATTTTGGTTTTGTTTGGCTTTTTCGGCCTGTGCGGTTCTGCCTGCGGTGCAGACCCTGCCTCTAGCGCGTCCGTGACCCATCTGAAAATCGCCGGCGAAAACGTCGCGTTGATGGCAGCGATCTGCGCCAGCGTCTGGAAAGGTCGTTTCATCGCTTCATCGATTGTCAGCTCAAGAGTGACAGCGAAGTCCTGGAAGCGATCAAGGATGCACCGATAGATATTCTCGTCGATCGGGAAAGGTGAGAACCGGTCGGTCGACGTGGTGACGGCCCGCGCCCGAGAGCCGGTCGATTGCCCGGACCTGCCATAGCCGGCCCATATTAGAGTGTCGCCCCACGGCGGATGCCGCCGCGCGCTGCCCGCGTTGTCGTGGTCGCCTTCATTTTTCCAGATTGGTCGGTGCTCGGAGCGTCCCGACGAGTCCCCTTGCTGATTCCACGATTCGATCGGGACAGGACCGCAACACCGCTTCTCGGCGCTAGTGGGGTATCGGCCGGGAACTTCGATGGCAAATGGAACCGATTTTAAAATATAAGCGAATTCAACATCTTATCGTAGCGGCGCGATCACAACTGCGTGTTATTTGTGCAACACCCATCGGAAAACGAGGTCCATAGGCCCGTTTCGAAGCGTTCTGTTGTTGTGTGTGCAAAGACGTTCGGTAATTGTGACTGGGCGACGGAGGGGGGCATCCCAAGGTCGTCCCGTTTAGGTCTTTCGCTTAAGTCCCTCGCGTTCATGCGGGTGTGTCCGAAGACGCGAAGGTGGCCAAAGCGGTGATTTAAAGGGGGTTGGGGAATTGGCCGTTCGGGTCAGTAACCTTCCCTGAAGAGCAACTTGGAGGTTTAACATGAAGTTGGTTAAGAGCCTTTTGCTCGGCTCAGCGGCGGGTCTTATCGCCGTGGGCGGAGCGCAGGCAGCCGATCTGCCCGTGAAGGCCAAAGCGGTCGAATACGTGAAGATCTGTTCCCTGTACGGTGCTGGGTTCTACTACATCCCGGGCACTGACACCTGTATCAAGCTGGGTGGTTACCTGCGCGCCGAAGTCGGTCTGGGCACCAACAGCATCTACGGTATTGCGAACGGCTCTCCGGCCGGTGCGCACAACCGCCTGAGCAATTACTACACGATGCGCGCTCGTGAAGATCTCAACATCGACACACGCACCGCCACCGAATACGGCGTCGTCCGCACCTTCTTCGATGCGACGTTCTCCTGGACCACCGGCGGTTATCAGGGCATAGGCTCGCCGTTCGGTGGCACCGCCTATACCAGCACTCTGGCCCTCAATACCTCGGGTGCGACTCCGGCACTGGTTGGTTCGACGATCAACCCGACCGACGGCGGCACCTCGGGCGGTTCGCTCGGCGTGTACTATGCCTTCATCCAGTTCGCTGGCTTCACGATGGGTAAGGCCGTGTCGCAGTTCGACGCGCCCTGGACCAACTATCCCGGCAACAACATCGACAGTCTCGTCGGCGGCAGCGGCACGGTCACTGGTATCAACCAGTTCAGCTACACTGCTGACTTCGGTCAGGGCATCACGGCGTCGTTCTCGGCGGAAGATCCGACCGCTTACATGCAGGCCGGCAACGTCAACCTCGCAGGCGCTAGCGTGGCTGGCCTCGTCGGCGGCACCAGTGGTATCAACGCCATCGGCGGTTCGCGTTCGCCGAACCTCGTTGGCCAGTTGCGTGTCGACCAGGCTTGGGGTCTGTTCCAAGCGTCGGTTGCGGCGCACGACAACCACGTTGCCTACTACGGCGCAACCGAAACGACTGGCCACCCCGAGGACAAGTGGGGTTGGGCGGTTCAGCTCGCTCTGTCGATCAAGAACATCCCGACTGGCGCGGGTGACACGATCAACATCCAGGGCGTCTACACCGACGGCGCGACCCGCTACAACTTCCAGAACCTGGCGGGTAGCTCGTACTCGATGTTCGGCAGTTCCGGCATCGCCTACCAGAGCGTCGGCTTCGCCTTTGCTCCGGACACGGTGTTCACGTCGGCGGGCGGCGGTTCCTCGCAGGAAAGCGTCAAGACCTGGGGTTTCCGCGGTGCGTACACCCATAACTGGGATCCGTACTGGAACACCTCGATCTACGGTGCTTACGCTGCTGCGCAGTTTGGCTCGCTTGCCAAAACCTCGGTCTGCGGCGTTGGCGGTACGTTCGCCGTTGCTGGCGTGACCTCGTGTAACCCCGACTTCAACATTGCTCAGGCGGGCATCGTCACCCGCTGGACCCCGGTCAAGAACCTGACGTTCTCGGGCGAATTCAACTGGACCCACTTGGACTCGAAGATGGCGGGTACATTTGTTTACGGTGGTGCTGGTGCAATCGCGAAGCCGGGCGCTACGTACGAGCTGAAGGATCAGGACAGCCTGACCATGCTCTTCCGCGCTCAGCGCAACTGGTAAGTTCGGTCTAACGACTTGACCTCCAAGGCCCCTGGCGGGAAACCGCCGGGGGTTTTTTGCCTTAGAGGCAACAATTGCGACGAGCGATGGGCTTTATGACGCGCAGCTCGACAGATGACACTCGACGACCTGCGGTGATTGACCAACTGGCCAGAGCGCTCAGGACCTTGGATCAATTGATCGGTGATGTTCAGTCCATGTGGGCTAAAGCGCTGGAGTTGACGGTCCCTCAGTAGAACATTCTCGCCCTTATTGCCGATGCGGACGATGCGGTTGGGATGTCCGTCAAGTCAGTCGCGGAAGCGTTGAAGGTAAATCCTTCGTTTGTCGTCCATCAGTCGCGGCCTCTGGAAGCCCGAGGGTTCAAAGAAAGGGACCAAGCAACGATAAGAGAATCGTCTACCTGACAATCACGCCAAAGGCATTAAGACAGCTTGCTCATTTGACCAGAGTAGGAACGCAGTGACGCTTCTATCAGAAAGGTGCTGGGCGAGGTCGGCACGCAACGAACGCTTCTATCATTGAATGATCTTCAGCAATGTCTCTTGCGTTGCCGTCTGAGTGTGCAGCTCGACGAATAGCGAGAGCGTTGCGGCTTTTGAACGGGGAGTATTCGCATGACTTTCCTGGACGGAATGGCGGAGGCCCGCTAAAAGCAGCAAATGGCTTTGCTCGGTGGGCGTTGCGACGTGGCTACCAATCATATAAGCGGCAATCTTCTCACTCAGGCCCTTCAACAGGCCTCGTTTGCGCTCCGAATGCGAGATTTTGGCCTCGCTGAGCAAGTCGCAGCGAAAATCCTGAAATCGAATCGCGCCGAGAGGAATGCGGTGCTTATTCTGGCACACGCGCTACTTGGCCAGGGACGCTCTGAGGAGACTATTGCGCCGCTTGAACGAGCAGCCCGCCGTGGCAACGATCCGGAGATCGAGATGTTGCTCGGCCATTCACTTTGCGGATCGGGGCGGGTGGTTGAGGGGATCGAATGGCTTCGCCGGACCTCGGCCAGGCGTCCACCGTATGTTCCTGCATTTCAGGAGTTGGCCGGCCAGCTTGCGAAGATTGGACAGCTCGACGACGCAATCAAAATCATCGAGAGCGGCATTGCCCTCTCTCCCGCGACCATTGAGCTGAGAGTCGATCTTGGACGCTTGTGTCTTGAGGGGAACGAACGCGCAAAGGCGCTTGCCGCACTTATGGTAGCGCGCGATGCGGCACCTGGACGCCTCGACGTTCTGTCAGAGCTCGCGAGGGCCTTGCTCCTCGATGGGAGGTTCGCGGATTCCGCGGAAAGCTACCGTCAAGTGCTCGCGTTGCGCCCGGATGATACGCTGTCCCGGACGAATCTCGCCATCTGTCTTATGGAAATGGGCGAACGCGCTGGCGGTGAGGCCGCATTGCGCAGCGTACTTCGAGGAAGGCCTGCAATGCTTGGCCGCGCAGCCTTCGCGCTTGCCAGTGCGTCTCATGGCCGATTCTTCTTCCGGCCGAGCGCAGCAGCAAAATTCTTAGAGTGAAGGTCTGCGTTTAGATCACTGTCTATACTTCCGCCGATACAATCCAGGTTCTCGTTTGAGCGCTGAGCTCAACTCGCGAATCCGTCGCGCCTCATCGTCGCTGAGGGATGAGGTTTCCATCACCCAATCACCTCGTTTCACAGGTATGCACTGCGCAATCGGCGTCCCCTTGGGAAGAACTCCGTTAAAGCCTGTGTTGTGCCAATGCGCAGGAAAGTGAATCCAGGCATCCTTATAGGAATCGGAATCGACAAATCCGCTGAGGGTGGTGAATGGCAGGTCGAAGCGATTGACGGGATGAGTGAAGAACAGCCTGTATCCTTCCGGCGCTTCGATGGTCCAGAGGTTGTGGAATTTAATGAAGAAGCGGTCTGGCTCAAAGAGGGGCGAACCTGACAGTTGACTACCATCGTGGAAACTGATTGGCGACCGCGGAACATCGAGCCCGACGCTGGGCGGGAAACTGTTATCCCACCTGATTTCACCGTTTTCGATTGTCAAGTCACAGACTAACGGAATCAGAAATCCGGACGTCATCGCATCGACGAAAGGTGGGCACCGCTTGACCGTTTGGTCGTCTTGCTGATTGAGGGAACTGAAAGCGGTGGTGGGCATCGCCTTTAGCCAGTCGGGAACACCGAGAGTGGCTGGAGCCGGTTGTGGCAGCAGTCCTTCTAGTTCTTTCGGGCACCGGAATTTGAGTTTCAGCTCATTACTATCAGTCATTTTTACTATCAGTCATTTTTGGCGTTCCAAATCTGGCAACCGTCTACGTTGTGGCAACTCCCAAAGGAAGTAAAAAGGCAGTCACAACTGGGACTAGCTAGAACCCGACTGAACCATCCGCTCGATAACTCTGCCGCAGCGACCAGCGCACGCTCAGCTATGTACACTGGGAATCCCTGGGATTCCCAAATCGGCGTCATAAATTTCCTAAATGGACCTTTCGGGTCTTCCGCTCAAAAGGGGAGGCGGGGGCGCAGATGTGGGGCTCGCCACCGATGCGCTCGGCAGCGAATCGAGGAAGGGCGCCGCTACTCCACGCTGCCGGCGCCGCGGCGCAAATCGGCCTCGATCTGCAACCGCGAGCCACCGCCGAAGCGGGCGCGGTAAACTTGGAGATTCTCCATGATCCGCTGCACGTAGTTGCGTGTCTCGGAGAATGGAATCAGCTCGACCCAGTCGACAGCGTCCACCTTCGGGTCGCGCGGATCGCCGTAGCGGTCGATCCACTTCTTCACGCTGCCGCGGCCGGCGTTGTAAGCGGCAAAGGTCATGATGTAGGAGCCGCGGTAATCCTCGAGCAGTCCGCCGAGTTCGGCCGAGCCGAGCGTGGCGTTGTAGGCCGAATCGTTCTTCAGCCGCGACAAATCGTAGGTCGCGCCGTGCCGCTTGCAGACATAACGTGCGGCGTCCGGCGTCACCTGCATCAATCCATAGGCCTGGGCCGGCGAGACCACGGAGGGGTTGAACGCGCTTTCCTGCCGCGCGATGGCATAAACGATGCTGCGCTCGACCTCGGGGCCGATCGGGGTGAACTGCGGAATGCCGTTGACGGGATAGGCGTAGAAGTCGAACGGCAGCCCGCGATTCAGGGCGGCCTTGCCGACCAGCAGCATGCCGCGCGCGTCGCCGTAGCGTTGGGTCAGCTCGCCAAGGCCGGTGAGCGCTTCGGGATCGCCGTTCTCGCCCATGTCGGCGAGCATCGGCACCGCGATGTCGCGCTCGTCGAGCTCGTACAGCAATTGCGCGGCGCGCACGATCTCCAGCCGGTCGGCGCCGCGGCCGCGTGGCTGGCTGTTGAGCTCGATCTGCGGCAGGCCGAGTTTTGCGCGCGCAAGTTGGCCGTAATAGCTGGTGGACTGCTCGGCTGCGCGGGCGTAGGCGTTGCGCGCTTCCTGCTGGCGGCCTGCCGCTTCCGCGGCGCGACCCTGCCAGTAGCCGGCGCGCGCCAGCGTGGTCGGATTGACGCTGCCGACCCCGATGCGGGCAAAGTGCTGGGCGGCGGTCGCGGGATCGTTGAGGAAGCGCAGTGCGATCCAGCCCGCGGTGAATTCCTGCTCGGTCTTGTAGATGTCGCGCGAGGGCAGCGCCGCATCGCGCGCGATCAGATAGGCGCTGCGGAATTCTTCGGTGTCGATCATCTTGCGCGCCAGAAGGCGCCGCTCGATCCACCATTCGTCGAGATTGTAGAGCCGGTTCGGATCCTTCGGCGCCGACAGCATGAGCTGGGCGGCTTCGGCAAACTTCTCCTCGCGGCGCAGGAGCTGGATCTTGCTGAAGATGAAGCCGGGATCGTTGTGCAGCTCGCGCGGCACTTCTTCGAGCAGCGCGCGCGTGTTCGGCGCCTTCTTGTAGGAGGCGATGCGGGCCTTGGCGAGCGCGACATAGCCGGCGCCGAGGCGCTTAGCGGCACGCAGCGCCGCCTCGTGCTCGCTGCCGTAGAGCAGCGTGTCCATTCGCGCCTTCTGGTCGCCCGGCGTCAGCAGCGCGCCGAACTGGTCGAGCGCGTTGTTCTCGGTGTCATCCGACATCGGATCGCTGCGCCAGGCCTCGCGCACCAATCGCTCGGCATTGGCGCGGTCGCCACGTGCCAGCATCGCCTTGGCGAGCGTGAAGCGGCCCTTGGCTGAGACCGGGGATTCATTCTCGAACCACGACCACGCGACTGAATCGTCACGCCGGTCGTCCCACATCGCAGCCTCGAGGCGCCGGCGCAGGAAAGTCTGTGACGGCCAGCTCGGATTGGCAGCGAGGAAGGCGCGGTAGCGCTCCACGTTGGCGCCATTGTCCTCGCTGCGCAGGATGATCCATTCCGCGAGCTTTCGTGCGACGGGATCCGAAATCGAATCTGCGTAATTGGTTGCGTCGCCCGGCTTGCGCTTGCGCACGAGCTCGACGACGTTCTCCAGCGTGTCCTTGTCGGCTTGCGACGTCGACGAGGTCGCCGCGACCGCGGCCGGCGTGACCGGCTTGCGCGGCGCGGCGTGCTGGCGGGTCGCAGGTGCCAGCATGGGCGTTGCGACGGGTCTGGCGGCGGCTGCGGCAGGGGCGGAAGGTCTGACGGTGGCTGTCACCGCCGGCGCGGCCTGAGGGGCTGACGCGTTGGCCGGCCGTGACTTTGGAGCAGGGGTCGCAACTACAGGCTTCGGCTTGTCCTTCGCGGCCTCCTTGCCAGAATCCTTGGCAGGTTTCTTCGCAGCGTCCTTGGCGGGGGCGGGAGCCGCTCCCTTGCTCGCGCCTTTGGCTGTCTCTTTGCCCGTTTCCTTGGCTGTTTCCTTGCCTGTTCCCTTGGCTGTTTCCTTGGCCGATCCTTTGGCAGGTCCCTTCGCTGTGTCCTTCGGGGACTGCTTGACGGCTGGCTTCGCGGCTCCCTTTCCGGGTTCCTTCGTGGTGTCCTCGGTCGTCTCATTGGACTTGGCCAAGGCGGCGCAGCCGACCGACAGCCCGGCCATCAGGCACATGACCAGACCGGCGGATCGCCATGCGGCGCGAGGAAAGGAGGTCACGGCGTTACGTCGCCCCGAATCAGTCAAGTGGCTCAAGACATATCTGTACAAGATCTGGCTGTATTTGATTGAATATGCGGACAAAATACCAACAGCCGCTTACCTTCGCCGGGTTTGCACCACCACCACGGCAAAATCGCGGCCTAAACGGTGCGTCACACGGATGCGGCCCTTTTACCGGCCGGATAGACCCGATATGTATGGGGCTTGCTCTAAAATCTCGCCGCGTACGGAGGAAGTCCATGGCAGCCAAGACGAAATTCCGGGGGTCGTTCACCGCCTTGGTCACGCCGTTCAAGAACGGCGCGCTGGACGAGACGGCGTTCCGCTCGCTGGTCAACTGGCAGATTTCCGAGGGCACCAACGGCCTGGTCCCGGTCGGCACCACCGGCGAGAGCCCGACGCTCAGCCATGACGAGCACAAGAAGGTCGTCGAATGGTGCATTGGCGAGGCCAAGGGCCGCGTGCCCGTGATTGCGGGCGCCGGCTCCAACTCCACTAAGGAGGCGGTCGAGCTCGCCCAGCATGCCGAGAAGGCCGGCGCCGACGCCGTGCTGGTGGTGACGCCCTACTACAACAAGCCGACCCAGGAAGGGATGTATCAGCACTTCAAGGCGATCAACGATGCGATCGGAATCCCGATCATCATCTACAATATCCCGCCGCGCTCGGTGATCGACATGTCGGTCGACACCATGAAGCGGCTGTGGGAGCTGAAGAACATCGCCGGCGTCAAGGACGCCACCGCCAGCATGGTGCGCGTGTCGCAGCAGCGCGCGGCGATGGGCGAGGATTTCAACCAGCTCTCTGGCGAGGACGCAACCATCCTTGGCTACATGGCGCATGGCGGCCATGGCTGCATCTCGGTGACCTCGAACGTCGCGCCGCGCCTGTGCTCGGAGTTCCACGCCGCCTGGCAGAAGGGCGATCATGCCACGGCGTTGAAGCTGCACGACAAGCTGATGCCGCTGCACAACAACCTCTTCATCGAGAGCAATCCAGCGCCGATCAAGTATGCGATGACGCTGCTCGGCAAGATGGACGAGACACTACGGCTGCCGATGGTGCCGGTGTCCGAGCCGACCCGCGTCGCGGTGCGCAGCGCCATGGTGCACGCTGGCCTGATCAACTGACGCGCTAACTTTTCGGGGAAGCTTGTCATGAGCGCAGTCGACGAAAAGGGCAGGCGGATGCTCAAGGAGTTCCGCGATTTCGCCATGAAGGGCAATGTCGTCGACCTCGCGGTCGGCGTCATCATCGGTGCCGCCTTCGGCGCCATCGTCAACTCGCTGGTCGGCGACGTCATCATGCCGATGATCGGCGCGGCCACCGGCGGCCTCGACTTCTCGAACTACTTTACCCCCTTGTCGGCGAAGGTCACCGCCACCAACCTGGCTGACGCGAAAAAGCAAGGCGCGGTGCTGGCTTGGGGCAGCTTCCTGACGCTAACGATCAACTTCATCATCGTCGCCTTTGTGCTGTTCCTGGTGATCCGCGCCATGAACACGCTGAAGCGCAAGGAAGAGGCGGCACCCGCCGCGCCAGCGAAGCCGTCGGCCGAGGTCGAGCTGCTGACCGAAATCCGCGATCTCCTCAAGAAGTCTTGACGCGCGCGCTTCATCCAAACTGTTAGCGTCCGCACGCATCTCGATCGGGTTTCTTTGCCATGGCCGATAAGAACGAACGTCCTATCAAGGTCATGGCGGAAAATCGCAAGGCCCGCTTCAACTATGCCATCGAGGACACGGTCGAGGCGGGCATTGCGCTGACCGGCACCGAGGTCAAGTCGATCCGCAACGGCAAGAGCACGATTGCGGAATCCTACGCCGATTCCAAGGACGGCGAGATCTGGCTGATCAACGCCACCATTCCCGAATATCTCCAGGGCAACCGCTTCAACCACGAGCCCAAACGGCCGCGAAAACTGCTGCTGCACCGCAAGCAGATCAATAAGCTGATGGGTGCGGTCGACCGCGAGGGCATGACGCTGATCCCGCTCAAGCTCTATTTCAACGAGCGCGGCCGCGCCAAATTGCAGCTCGCGGTTGCAAAGGGCAAGAAGCTGCACGACAAGCGCGAGACCGAGAAGAAGCGTGACTGGAGCCGGGAGAAGGGCCGGCTGCTGCGGGCGAGGGGATAGCGAGATGACTCAGAGAAACCTGCTCGAGGTTGATTGGAGCCAGATCCCCGCCCCCGCCGACGACGGCGGCGCCGCGCATCTGGCCGGCATGACGCTGCCAGCGATCAGCCTGCTTGCGACCGACGACAATTCGGTCACGCTGTCGGCGCTCTCCGGCCGCACCGTGGTGTTCGCCTATCCGCGCACCGGCGAGCCAGGCAAGATCGCGCTGGTCGACGATTGGGACATGATTCCGGGCGCGCGGGGTTGCACGCCGCAGACTTGCGCGTTTCGCGACCTGTTCGCCGAGTTGAAGGCGGCTGGTGCCTCACAGGTGTTCGGGCTCTCGACCCAGAGCAACGACTACCAGACAGAGATGGCGTCGCGGCTGCATCTGCCGTTCCCCGTGCTCTCGGACGAGGAGCTGGCGCTCACGCGCGCCCTCAAGCTGCCGACCATGGAGGTCGCGGGCCTGACGCTGATCAAGCGCCTTGCGCTGATCATCGACGACGCGAAGATCACCCATGTGTTCTATCCGGTGTTTCCGCCCGACCGGAACGCCGGCGATGTCCTGGGCTGGCTGAAGGCCAATCCCGCCAAAGGCTAATCGAACTCGGCCTTTATCCTGGCGAACACGCTGCGGAACATATCCGTCGTCAGCACGCCGGTGTTCGTGTTGTAGCGCGAGCAGTGATAGCTGTCGTAGAGCCTGAACGCGCCGGCCTGATGCACCGCGCCATGGCCGAAGGGCGCTTGCGAAGCCTTCATCTTCAGCGGCTTGAGCACGGTGTCGTGCGCAATTCGCCCGAGGGCCACGATAGCGCGCAAATTCGGCATCGTCTCGAGGTTCGCGGCGAGAAACTGGCGGCAGGTATTGATCTCCACCGGCAGCGGCTTGTTCTGCGGCGGCACGCAGTGCACGGCATTGGCGATCCGGCAGTCGACCAGCTTCAGTCCGTCGTCGGGCCGCGCCTGATAGGCCCCTTTGGCGAAGCCGTATTCGATCAGCGTCGCGTAGAGCAGATCACCCGCGTAGTCGCCGGTGAACGGCCGCCCCGTGCGGTTGGCGCCCTGCATCCCCGGCGCAAGGCCAACGATCAGGAGGCGCGCCTTGATGTCGCCGAAGGGCGCAACCGGTGCATTGTGCCACAACGGCTCGCGCGCGCGGTTCGCCTCGCGAAAGGCGACCAGGCGCGGACAGAGCGGACAGTCACGGTCTGGGACGAGGGTGGGGGGCTGGCGGCTTAACCGAACCGCCTCACTCCTCGAAGTCGTCATCGCCCCTCGGCGCCATGGTGGTCGCGCGCTGGAGGAACTGCGGGGCGTGGTGGCGTGCTTCGCGCTCGCCGCGATCGCGCGGGGCGGGGCGCTCGGACGGATCGCGGCCAAGCTTGGACTGCAATTCGACGAGGTCGGTGAAGACGTCGGCCTGACGGCGCAGCTCGTCGGCGATCATCGGCGGCTGGCTGGCGATCGTGGAGATCACCGTGACCCGCACGCCGCGGCGCTGCACGGCCTCGACCAGGGAGCGGAAGTCGCCGTCGCCCGAGAACAGCACCATCTGGTCGATGTGCTCGGCGAGCTCCATGGCGTCGACCGCAAGCTCGATGTCCATGTTGCCCTTGACCTTGCGACGGCCGGAGGCATCGATGAACTCCTTGGTCGCCTTGGTGACCACGGTGTAGCCGTTGTAGTCGAGCCAATCGATCAGGGGACGGATCGAGGAATATTCCTGATCCTCGATGATCGCTGTGTAGTAGAACGCCCGCAGCAGTGTCCCACGGCTCTGAAATTCCTTCAGCAGGCGCTTGTAATCGATGTCGAAGCCGAGAGTTTTCGCCGTCGCGTAAAGATTGGCGCCATCGATGAAGAGCGCGATCTTGTTGGTAGGGGAAGGTGACATTCAGTTTGCTCGCGTAGTGTTCGTGATAAATCGTTTATTGTTGGCGCGGCGGCAGCAAGCCGCGCAGTTCAAAGTCCTGCCGAAACCCGTCGAAACCGCAAATCCGGAGAAGTCGGGGCAATCAAGGTATAGTTATGGCGGACTTTCATACTCCCGGCGCCGCCCCCAATGGCAGCCCGGGAAACCACCCATCCCAGCCCCAATGTGGGGGTAGCAGAGCCGTTTGGCGAGGCCAAATTACAAATTGGCCTTGCGAAACCGCCTTGGTCCCTATAACTAGCGCCAATCATCCACATATTTCGTCCCACCCACAACGGAGCGACAGTCCATGGCTCGCGTCACCGTAGAAGATTGTATCGACAAGGTCGACAACCGGTTTGACCTGGTCCTGCTGGCTGCCCACCGTGCCCGCATGATTTCGTCCGGTTCACAACTAACGGTTGACCGCGATAACGACAAGAACCCTGTTGTATCCTTGCGCGAAATTGCCGACGAGACAATCTCTCCGGAGGACCTCCGCGAGGAGCTCGTGCACTCCCTCCAGAAGTTCGTCGAGGTCGACGAGCCCGAGCCGGATACGGTGCCGCTGATCGGTTCCGCGGGCGCGAGCGTCGATGCCGACGATACCGAAGTTGCCGTGGAACGCATGACCGAAGAGGAGCTCCTGAAGGGCCTCGAAGGCCTCGCGCCGCCGGAAGAGCAGCCCGAGGAGGACGAGTAATCGTCCCATCGCGATCGTCGAATTCTTGTGATCTTATCAAAGGCCCGAACCCGTGTTCGGGCCTTTGCTTTTGTTGGCGTTTTCGTGGTTACCATAGCGTTGTCGTTTCGCGCCGCGCAGCTGTCACTGAATTGATCGGCCGCGCGCGCGATCGGAGCTAGGATGTATACAACGGGCTACTTCATGGCCCGCTTGAAGGCAGGACGGCATGGTGTATCGACGCCGCAGACCAACGCAGATGCAGGCCGCAACCGAATCGGTTGCCGTGGCCCCGACTGCGCCGGTGACGCGGCCTGCGAAGCCGCGTGCGCGCATGATGCGTCAATATGACCTCGTCGAGCGCGTCCGGTCCTACAATTCGAACACCAACGAAGACCTGCTGAACCGCGCCTATGTCTACGCCATGAAGGCGCACGGCTCGCAGACCCGCGCCTCCGGCGATCCGTATTTCTCGCACCCGCTCGAAGTGGCTGCGATTCTCACCGACCTGAAGCTCGACGACGCGACCATTGTCGCCGCGCTGCTTCACGACACGATCGAAGACACGGAGGCGACGCGGGCTGAGATCGACCAGATTTTCGGGCCCGAGATCGGCGCGCTGGTCGAGGGCCTGACCAAGCTGAAGCGGCTGGAACTGGTGTCGCGCGAAGCCAAGCAGGCCGAGAACCTGCGCAAACTGCTGCTGGCCATTGCTGACGATGTCCGCGTGCTCCTGGTGAAGCTCGCCGATCGCCTGCACAACATGCGCACGCTGGAATTCGTGCCGACGGAGTCGCGAAGGCGCATCGCCGAGGAGACGCTCGACATCTATGCGCCGCTCGCCGGCCGCATGGGCATGCAGGAAATGCGCGAGGAGCTGGAGGATCTGTCCTTCCGCACCCTCGATCCCGAGGCCTATTCGGTGGTGATGCAGCGGCTCGACTCGCTTGCCGAGCGCAACCGCAACCTGATCGGTGAGATCGAAGCGCAGCTCTCCAACAATCTGCGCCACCGGGGCCTCGGCGCGCGGGTCTATGGCCGCCGCAAGAAGCCGTTCTCGATCTGGACCAAGATGGAGCGCAAGTCGGTCGGCTTCGAGCAATTGTCCGACATCTTCGGCTTTCGTGTCGTCGTCAACGACGTCGAGTCCTGCTATCGCGCGCTCGGCATCGTCCACACCACTTGGCCGGTCGTGCCCGGCCGTTTCAAGGACTACATCTCGACACCGAAGCAGAACGACTATCGCTCGATCCACACCACCGTGATCGGCCCCGGCAACCAGCGTGCCGAACTCCAGATCCGCACCGAGGCAATGGACCAGATCGCCGAGCGCGGTATCGCCGCGCACGTGTTCTACAAGGAAGGTGTGGGCTCGCCGACCGAATTCCTCAAGCGCGAGTCCAACGCGTTTGCCTGGTTGCGCCACACCGTCGGCATCCTCACCGAGAGCACCAACCCCGAGGAATTCCTTGAGCATACCAAGCTTGAACTGTTCCACGACCAGGTGTTCTGCTTCACCCCGAAGGGCAAGCTGATCGCGCTGCCGCGCCATGCCAATGTGATCGACTTCGCCTATGCCGTGCATACCGACGTCGGCAACAGTGCGGTGGGCTGCAAGATCAACGGCAAGTTCGCGCCGCTGTCCTCGGAGCTCCAGAACGGTGACGAGGTCGAGGTGCTGACTTCGGAAGCGCAATCGGCGCCGCCGTCGGCCTGGGAGACGCTCGCGGTCACCGGCAAGGCGCGCGCCGCGATCCGCCGCGCCACGCGGACCGCCGTGCGCGATCAATATGCCGGCCTCGGCCGGCGCATCGTCGAGCGCTTGTTCGAGCGCGCCAAGATCGAATATGCCGACGACAAGCTGAAGGGCGCGCTGCCGCGGCTCGCGCGCGCCTCGATCGACGAGGTCATGGCGGCGGTCGGCCGCGGTGAGATCAAGGCCTCCCACGTCGCCCGCGCGATGTATCCCGACTACAAGGAGGAGCGCGTCGCGCGCTACGGGATCAAGAAGGGACTAGCTGCCAAGCTCAAGGAGAAGGCGGCGTCCGAGCCGCCGCGCAGCCCTGTTGCCATCCCGATTCGCGGCATCAATTCCGACCTGCCGGTGAAGTTTGCGCCGAACGGCGGCGCGGTGCCCGGCGACCGCATCGTCGGCATCGTCACGCCGGGCGAGGGGATCACGATCTATCCGATCCAGTCGCCGGCCCTGAAGGATTTCGAGGAGGAGCCGGAACGCTGGCTCGACGTGCGTTGGGACATCGAGGACTCCGTGCCGCAGCGCTTCCCGGCCCGCATCAAGGTCGAGAACGTCAACGAGCCCGGCGCGCTGGCGCAGATCGCGACGGTGATTGCCGAGCATGACGGCAACATCGACAATATCAGCATGCAGCGCCGCTCGCCCGACTTCACGGAGACGACGATCGACCTCGAAGTCTATGACCTGAAGCACTTGAGCGCCATCCTGGCCCAGTTGCGCGCGAAGGCGGTCGTCGCCCGCGTCGAACGTGTTAATGGATAGGCATCTTTCGTATTGGCCTGTCCGCGAAATTTGTGAGCCTTGCAATGTCTGCTCTTCCGCTCCGCCTCGGCGTCAATGTTGATCATGTCGCGACCCTGCGTAACGCGCGCGGCGGCCGCAATCCCGATCCGGTACGTGCCGCACTGCTGGCGATCGAGGCCGGTGCCGACGGCATCACCGCGCATCTGCGCGAGGATCGCCGGCACATCCGCGACGAGGACATGGCGCGGCTGAAGGCCGAGATCTCCAAGCCGCTCAATTTCGAGATGGCGGCGACCGACGACATGATGCGGATCTCGCTCGCCACCAAGCCGCATGCGGTGTGCCTGGTGCCGGAGCGCCGGCAGGAGGTGACGACCGAAGGCGGGTTGGATGTAGTGGGCCAGCACAACGCGCTCGCGCCCTGCATCGCGCGGCTGAACGATGCCGGCATCCGTGTCTCGCTGTTCATCGCCGCCGATCCCGCGCAGATCGAGATGGCGGCGCGGCTGCGCGCGCCCGTGATCGAGATCCACACCGGCGCCTGGTGCGACGCCGTGGTCGACGGCCACATCGAGAAGGCCGAGGCCGAATGGCGGCGGATCGTGGCGGGGGCGAAGCTCGCAAAGGCTGCGGGGCTGGAGGTTCATGCCGGGCATGGGCTCGACTATGCGACGGCGGAGACGATCGCGGCGCTGCCGGAGATCATGGAGCTCAACATCGGCTACTACATGATCGGCGAAGCCCTGTTCGTCGGCCTTGCCGAGACGGTCCGCAGCATGCGCGCGGCGATGGACCGCGGCCGGAGCCGGGCATGATCATCGGCATCGGCTCCGACCTGATCGACATCACCCGTGTCGCCAAGGTGATCGAGCGCCACGGCGAGCGTTTCCTCGACCGCATCTTCACTGAGGCCGAGCGGGCCAAGGCGGAGCGGCGGGCCAAGAACGAGAAGATGGTGGTGGCCACCTATGCCAAGCGCTTTGCCGCCAAGGAGGCCTGTTCCAAGGCGCTCGGCACTGGCATCCGGCGCGGGGTCTGGTGGCGCGACATGGGGGTGGTCAACCTGCCGGGAGGGCGGCCGACCATGCGGCTGACCGGGGGAGCCCTGGCCAGGCTTCAGGCCCTGACGCCGGAAGGGTTCGAGGCGCAGATCGACCTGTCGATCACCGACGACTGGCCGCTGGCGCAGGCCTTCGTGATCATTTCCGCCGTCCCGCTGGCCAAGCCCTGACGGCTCGGCAAACATTTTATAATTCGTATTAAAAATCAATATCTTATGCGTTTTTGATGCGATCCTTGATTGCGTGGACCCCGACAACCGTCTAAAAGTCCGCGAACGCAAATCAGCCTGGGCAAATTCGGCTTTACGCCGGAATTAGCCCTCACTATCAGAATCAGGACAATCTCCTTGTGCCGCGAAGCGATGGGCCGTTCGCGAGGGGAGGGCGCTCTATGACCGCCGGCCGGAATTGAGAGAGCAATGAGCGTGACTTCGGGAACAAAAACTGAGAGCGGCGTCGGCGAAACGATCCGGGTCGTGATCCATGCTCTCCTGATCGCGCTCGTGATCCGCACCTTCCTGTTCCAGCCCTTCAACATCCCGTCCGGCTCGATGAAGGCGACGCTGCTGGTCGGCGACTATCTGTTCGTCTCGAAATATTCCTACGGCTACAGCCACTACTCGATCCCGTTCTCGCCGCCGCTGTTCTCGGGACGCATCTGGGGCTCGGATCCGAACCGCGGCGACATCGTCGTGTTTCGCCTGCCGAAGGACGACTCCACCGACTACATCAAGCGCGTGATCGGTCTTCCCGGCGACCACATCCAGATGAAGGACGGGCTGCTCTACATCAACGACACTCCGGTCGAGCGGCAGCGCATGAGCGAATTTGTCGGCGAAGATCCCTGCGGCTCCGAAGGCGGCGGCACCTCCCGGGTGAAACGCTGGAAGGAGACGCTGCCGAACGGCGTGTCCTATGAGACGCTGGATTGCGCCGACAACGGCTACATGGACAACACCAACGTCTACAGCGTGCCGCCCGGCCACTTCTTCATGATGGGCGACAACCGCGACAACTCGACCGACAGCCGCTTTCTCGGCCAGGTCGGCTATGTACCGCAGGAGAACCTGATCGGCCGCGCCCAGATGATCTTCTTCTCCATCGGCGAGGGCGAGCATGCCTGGATGTTCTGGCGCTGGCCGTGGGCGGTGCGCTGGAATCGTTTCTTCAAAATCGTCCGATGAAAGACGAAGCCAAGGACATCACGACTCAACCGATCGAGGCGCAAGCGGGCCCTGACGGCGAAGCTGCGACCAAGACGCTTGTGGCGAAGACGCCTGCGAAGAAGCGGGCGCGGGGTGGCAAGCCCAAGGCGGCGGACGCGAATGCGGCGCTCGAAGCGCGTATCGGTCACAGCTTTGCGGATCCGAACCAGCTGGTCCAGGCGATCACGCATGTCTCGGCGCTGAAGTCCGGGCGCAAGCGCGGCGACAGCTATCAGCGGCTGGAATTCCTCGGCGACCACGTGCTCGGGCTCGTCGTCTCCGACATGCTCTATCACGCCTTCCCGAACGCCGACGAGGGCGAACTGTCCAAGCGTCTTGCCGAGCTCGTACGCAAGGAGAGCTGCGCCGACGTTGCCAAGTCGCTTGGTCTGCTCGACGACATCAAACTGGGCTCGGTCGGCTCCAGCGCCGATGCCCGCCTGCGCAAGTCCATCCTCGGCGACATCTGCGAAGCCGTGATCGGCGCCATCTTCCTCGACGGCGGCCATGCGGCTGCGGCCGAGTTCGTCAAGCGCAACTGGACCGAGCGCATGCACAAGCCGCGCAGGCCGCTGCGCGACCCCAAGACCGTGCTCCAGGAATGGGCGCAGGGGAAGGGACTGCCGACGCCTGTTTACCGCGAGGTCGAGCGCACCGGCCCGCATCACGATCCGCAGTTCCGCGTCGCGGTCGACCTGCCGGGCCTGGCGCCGGCCGAAGGCATCGGCGGCAACAAGCGCGCGGCAGAGAAGGTAGCGGCCTCGGTCATGATTGAACGCGAAGGCGTTGGCGGCAGCAATGACGGTTGAAGCAAGCGGCGAGACGCCTGCCGCGACGCGCTGCGGCTTCGTTGCGCTGATCGGCGCGCCCAATGTCGGCAAGTCCACGCTCGTCAACGCGCTGGTCGGAGCCAAGGTCACGATCGTCTCGCGCAAGGTGCAGACCACGCGCGCGCTGATCCGCGGCATCGTCATCGAGAACAACGCGCAGATTATCCTGGTCGATACGCCCGGTATTTTCTCACCCAAGCGCCGGCTCGACCGCGCCATGGTCTCCACCGCCTGGAGCGGGGCGCACGACGCCGATCTCGTCTGCGTTCTGATCGATGCCAAGATCGGCATCGACGAGGAGGCCGAGGCGATCCTCGCCAAGGCCGCGAGCGTCAATCACGACAAGATTTTGGTGATCAACAAAGTCGACTTGGTCCAGCGCGAAAAACTCCTGGCGCTGGCACAGACCGCCAACGAGCGCATGCCGTTCGCCAGGACTTTCATGATCGCGGCGCTGTCGGGCGACGGCGTCGATGATCTCAGGCATACGCTTGCCGAGATGGTGGCGCCGGGCCCGTTCCTCTATCCCGAAGACCAGATGTCGGACGCGCCGATGCGACATCTTGCGGCCGAGATCACCCGCGAAAAGATCTTTCGCAAGCTGCACCAGGAATTGCCCTATCAGTCGACGGTCGAGACCGACAAGTGGGAAGAGCGCAAGGACAAGTCGGTGCGCATCGAGCAGACCGTCTTCGTCGAGCGCGAGAGCCAGCGCAAGATCGTGCTCGGCGCGGGCGGCGCCACCATCAAGTCGATCGGCGCGGATGCGCGCAAGGAGCTCGCCGAGATCCTGGGCGTGCCAGTGCATCTCTTCCTGTTCGTCAAGGTGCGCGAGAACTGGGGTGACGATCCCGATCGCTACCGCGAGATGGGCCTGGAATTTCCCAAAGAATAACCAAGAAAAGATCGGTACCCGATGAGCGTGCCCCGCAACGTCCAGCGCTTCGAAGCGTTGCTCTATGCTTCGCTGATGCTGGATGCCCTGTCGGTGGCGGTCCAGGATCGCACGCCCACAGTCGACATGACCGACCAGATGATCATGACGTCGACGCTGCTCGGCGGCGTGATGATTTCGCTGCTGGTCTATTTCGTCTGGCTCGCCGCGCACTGGCGCAAGAACTGGCCGCGATGGGTGCTGGCCGCGGCATTGGTGCTCTCCGTGATCTCGCTCGGCCAGGTCATCGGGGAGAAGGGGATGGAGCTCGACAGCGCCATCGAGATCGTCTCCTGCGTGCTGACGGTATTCGGGCTGTATTTCTCCTTCAGTGGCGACGCGCAGGGCTGGTTCAACGCGTGAGGTTTCGCGCGTTGCCGTAGGTGGGCAAAGGCGCGCCCTTGCGCGCCCTGCCCACCGCAGCCGCCAGCGTTCGGTTAATTAAAATGGTGGGCACGCTTCGCTTTGCCCACCCTACGATTCCTCAAAATGCGCTACACTTCCTCCCATGGAATGGACCGACGAAGGCATCGTGCTGGGCGTGCGGCGGCATGGCGAATCCAGCGCCATTGTCGAGCTGTTGACACGTGCGCACGGCCGGCATCTCGGCCTCGTGCGCGGCGGCGCCGGTTCGCGGATGCGGCCTTTGCTGCAACCAGGCAATAGCGTCAGCGTGGTGTGGCGGGCGCGGCTCGACGAACATCTCGGCACCTATGCCATCGAAGGCCTGAAGCTGCGCGCGGCGACGCTGCTGACGTCGTCCCATGGCGTCTACGGCGTGACCCATCTTGCCTCGATCGCACGGCTCTTGCCGGAGCGCGATCCGCACGAAGAGATTTTTGTGCGGCTCGAACATTCGCTCGACGATTTTGACGACATCGGCAGCGCTGCCGTGCACGTCATTCATTTCGAGCTGGCGATGCTCTCCGAGCTCGGCTTCGGACTGGCGTTGGAAAACTGCGCTGTGACCGGGGAGACCTCGGACCTGATCTACGTCTCGCCGAAATCCGGCGGCGCGGTGTCGCGCACCGCCGGCGAGCCGTGGCGCGACCGGCTGTTGCGGCTGCCACCGTTCCTGCGCCAGGGCGAGATGCACGGCGATCTCACCGATCAGGATCTCCAGGACGGGTTTCGGCTCACCGGATTATTCCTGCTGCGCCACGTGCTGGAGCCGCGCGGGCAGGTCCATTCCGACGCTCGCGCAGGCTTCATCAACGCATTGACGCGGCAGCAGGCGAGGGCGGCGATGTCGGCGCCATGAGGCCACCACTACTCTGCATTGCCGAATAAGATAGCTGTTTCTGGAACAAATCCCGGTCCCGGATGGGCCTCCGGGGTTCCAATCCAGGGAAAGCCTCCAATCCGGGGAAAGCCTGATGTTGATCAAGGCACTTGTGGTATAGGCAGCGTTGATGGCGCTGGCGCCGGATGCCCTTGCAGGCGAGCAGCCGGGGTTGATTCGTCGCGCCTCCTGCACCGTCGTCCGATACTATGTGGCGAAATATTCGGCAGTCGCGGCAGAGACATGGGGGCGATCCCATGGCGCGACAGAGGCCGAGATCGAGACCGCCCGACGCTGCCTGACCAATGCCCGGCAACCGCGCAGACCAAGGTCACCCAGATCGTGACCGCCGGCCGGGCCGGGCAGTAAGTAGCCGCCCACAGGGAACCAATCCATCCTTGCCCGATTCGCCCGTACGGTCTAACCGGGCGGCATGGGAAAACGATTGATTCCGCCGGGGGAGCCGGCTGAAATTCATGAGGTGCCGCTGCGGGACGCGCTGGAAGAGCGCTATCTCGCCTATGCGCTCTCCACCATCATGCACCGTGCGCTGCCGGATGCGCGCGACGGCCTGAAGCCGGTACACCGGCGCATTCTCTATGGCATGCGCCTGCTGAGGCTCGATCCGGGCTCGGGATTCAAGAAATCCGCAAAAATCGTCGGCGACGTGATGGGCTCGTTCCATCCGCATGGCGACCAGGCGATCTACGACGCCATGGTTCGCCTCGCGCAGGATTTCTCCTCGCGCTATCCGCTGGTCGACGGCCAGGGCAATTTCGGCAATATCGACGGCGACAACCCCGCCGCCTACCGCTACACCGAAGCGCGCATGACCGATGTCGCGCGGCTTCTGCTCGACGGCATCGACGAGGACGGAGTCGAATTCCGCCCCAATTACGACGGCCAGTCGAAAGAGCCCATCGTCCTGCCCGGCGGCTTCCCGAACCTGCTCGCCAATGGCGCGCAGGGAATCGCGGTCGGCATGGCGACCTCGATCCCGCCGCACAATGCGGCCGAGCTCTGCGACGCCGCGCTGCATCTCATCGAGAAGCCCGACGCGAAATCCAAAGCGCTGCTGAAATGGGTCAAGGGCCCGGATTTCCCGACCGGCGGCATCATCGTCGATTCCAAGCAGGCGATTGCTGAGGCCTACACCACCGGCCGTGGCTCCTTCCGCGTTCGCGCCAAGTGGGAGCAGGAGGAGGGCGCCCGCAGCACCTGGGTGGTCGTCATCACCGAGATTCCGTTCCTGGTGCAGAAGTCGCGCCTGGTCGAGAAGATCGCCGAGCTTCTGGACCAGAAGAAGCTGCCGCTTGTCGGCGATGTCAGGGACGAGTCGGCCGAAGACGTCCGTCTCGTGATCGAGCCGAAGTCGAAGAACGTAGATCCCGCCCTGATGATGGAATCGCTGTTCAGGCTGACCGAGCTGGAAAACAAGATTCCGCTGAACCTCAACGTGCTGATCAAGGGTCGCATCCCCAAGGTGGTGGGGCTCGCGGAGTGCCTGCGCGAATGGCTCGACCATTTGCGCGATGTGCTGATCCGCCGCTCCAACTTCCGCAAGGGTCAGATCGAACACCGGCTGGAGGTCCTTGGCGGCCATTTGGTCGCCTATCTGAACCTCGACAAGGTGATCAAGATCATCCGCACCGAGGACGAGCCGAAACCGGCGCTGATCAAGGCATTCAAGCTCACCGAAGTTCAGGCCGAGGCCATCCTCAACATGCGTTTGCGCAACTTGCGCAGGCTCGAGGAAATGGAGATCCGCAATGAAGACAGGGATCTGCGCAAAGAGCTGAAGGGCATCGAAGCCCTGCTCGCCTCCGAAGTCGAGCAGTGGAAGAAGGTCGCCGAGCAGGTCGGCAAGGTCCGCGACATGTTCGGACCGAAGACTCCGCTCGGCAAACGCCGCACCACCTTTGCCGATGCGCCCGAGCACGATCTTGCGGCGATCGAGGAAGCCTTCGTCGAACGCGAGCCGGTCACTGTCGTCGTTTCCGACAAGGGCTGGATCCGCACCATGAAGGGGCACGTCGAGGATCTCTCGGGCCTTGCCTTCAAGCAGGACGACAAGCTCGGCTTTGCGTTCTTCGCGGAAACGACCTCGAAACTCTTGCTGTTCGCGACCAACGGCAAGTTCTACTCGCTCGATGTTGCGAAACTTCCGGGCGGGCGCGGTCATGGCGAGCCGATTCGCCTGTTCATCGATCTCGAGCAGGAGGCCGCGCCGGTCGCGCTGTTCGTCAACAAGGGCGGACGCAAATTCCTGGTCGCGAGCCATGAGGGCCAGGGCTTTGTGGTCAACGAGGACGATTGCGTCGGCACCACCAAGAAGGGCAAGCAGATTCTCAACGTCGAGATGCCGAACGAGGCGCGTGCGATCACCGAGGTGCTCGGCGACACCATCGCGGTCATCGGCGACAACCGCAAGATGCTGATCTTCCCGCTGAGTGAGGTGCCGGAGATGGCGCGCGGCCGCGGCGTGCGCTTGCAGAAGTACAAGGATGGCGGCCTGTCCGATATCGCGGTGTTCGACGCCAAGGCGGGCCTTACGTGGAAAGATTCCGCCGGCCGCGAATTCTCGGCGACCATGAAGGAGCTCGCCGAGTGGCAAGGCACCCGCGCCGACGCCGGCCGCCTGCCGCCGAAGGGATTCCCGAAATCGAACAGGTTCGGTCGGCTGATCGGATAGGGTGGCTCTCGTGTCCCGGACGCGCTGCAACGCTCCATAGCGTGTCGAAGACGCGCGTAAACGCGCTTATGGTGTTGCGGCGCAGAGCCGGGACCCACGCTGCGCGGATGATGCTCGGAAACATGGACCCGGGCTCAGCAGCGCACCGCTGAAGTAGCGCTGCGCTGCGTCCGGGACACGAGAGATCGCAACCTCGCCAATCGCATCCGCGCAAACGCGCAGCAGGTAGTCGTCACGGCATGAGTGACTCCGCCTTGCAGGCACGAACATTGCCTTTTATTTCGCGCACACGAACTTCCAAAAAGCGAAAAAAGGCATCAATGTTCAAACTGAAGACTTTCACGCCGGCGCTGTTTGCCCTCGCGCTGGTCGCCACGCCGGCGCACGCGGCAGGCAATCTCGTCGCGGTGCTCGAGGCAGAAATCGTCACGCTCGATCCGCATTTCTCCACGGCCTACATTACGCGCACGTTTGGCTACATGGTGTTCGACACGCTGTTCGCGAAGGACTCCAAGGGCGACGTCAAGCCGCAGATGGTGCAGGACTGGAAAGTCTCAGCCGATGGCTTGACCTACAGCTTCACACTGCGTGACGGCTTGAAGTGGCATGACGGCCAGCCGGTCACGGCAGCGGATTGCGTGGCCTCGCTGCGCCGCTGGGGCACCCGCAGCGCGCTCGGTCGTCGCATTTTCGCGATCACGGCGTCGCTCGAGCCGACGGACGCCAAGACGTTCGTGCTGACGCTGAAGGAGCCGTCCGGCCTTGTCATCGACGCGCTCGGCAATCCCGTTAGCCCCGTCGCCTTCATGATGCCTGAGCGCATCGCCAAGACGCCCGGCGACCAGCGCATCACCGAGATCATCGGCTCCGGCCCGTTCGTCTACAGCAAGGCCGATCACCGCACCGGCGACCGCATGATCCTGAAGAAATTCGCCGACTATGTGCCGCGCCCTGAGCCGGCCGATTTCCTCGCCGGCGGCAAGCGCGTCACCATCGACACGCTCGAGATCCGCGTCATCCCCGACGGGTCGACCGCGGCCTCCGCGCTCCAGGCCGGCGAAATCGACTTCATGCAATATGCACCGTTCGATCTCCTGCCGGCCCTTGAAAAGAATGCGCGCGTAAAACTCGTCAATTTCACCGGCGGCAACATGTTTGCAGGCGCCTATCGCCTCAACGCCGCATCGAAACCGTTCGACGATCCTGCTATCAGACGCGTGCTATGGAGGCTGGTCGATCAGCGCGAGGTGCTGGACGCGCTCGGCCTCGATGCCAAATACGCCGCGCCCTGCGCGACGTACTTCACATGCGGCACCACCTATGACAGCAAGGCCGGCATCGAGGCTGCGGCCAGCCCGTCGATCGAGGCGGCGCGCGCCGCGCTGAAGGCGACGAAATATGCCGGCGAGCCCGTCGTCGTCATGGAGGCCAACGATCTTGAAGCCCCGCGTGTCTCGGCGCAGGTGTTGGCCGAGCGGCTGAAGCTTGCCGGGTTCAACGTCGATCTCCAGGTGATGGACTGGGCGAGTGTGCTGGCACGCCGCGCCAAGAGGGAGGGCTGGAGCGTGTATGGCGTTCATGCCGGCGGCTTCGATCTGGGTTCGCCCCTGACCAACGTCATGGTCGCCTTCAATTGCGCCGACTTCACCGGCTGGCAATGCGATTCGCGCATCACGCCGTTGATGGAAGCCTTTGCCAAGGCGCCTGCCGAGGAGGATCGCAAGAAGATCGCCGGCGAAATCCAGAGCGTCATGTACGATCAGGCGCCTGCGATTCCGTGGGGCCAGTTCGCGCAGCCGGCGGCCTATCGCGCCAGCTTGCGCGGTCTGATACCGTCCGCCATCCCGGTTTTCTGGAACGTTGAGAAGTAACGCGATGTACGATGTCATTGTTGTCGGCGGCGGCTCGGCCGGCGCCGCTGTTGCGGCGAGGCTCTCCGAGGATCCCGCAAGGCGCGTTCTGCTGCTTGAGGCCGGTCTCGACTGGCGCGCCGACGAGGCGCCATGGGAGGTGATGACGCCGAATCCGATTCCGATCATCCACAAGCGCGAGTACCAGGAGAAATGGCAATGGCCAGACCTGCTGACGCGCCGGGTAGCGGGGCAGGAGCCGCGCTTCTATTGGCGCGGCAAGGGGCTCGGTGGCTCATCGATGATGAACGGTCAGATCGCCATCCGTGGCGTTGCGGACGCGTTCGACGAATGGGCGGCCAATGGCTGCACTGGCTGGTCGGCCAAAGAGGTGATGCCGTTGTTCTCGGTCATCGAGGACGATCTGGAATTCGGCGACGCTGTGGGACACGGACGCGGCGGGCCGTTGCCGGTCTATCGCGCTCCGCCCGAGACATGGGGCCCGATCGATCGCGGCTTGCGCGACGCGGCGCTGGCGAGCGGCTATCCCTGGTGCGCCGACCTCAACGGTCCGGACGGCGAGGGTGCGGCGTGTTATCCGATCAACAGCCGCGATAGCCGCCGTATCACGACCAATGAGGGGTATCTGGAGCCTGCGCGCAGCCGCGCCAATCTGGAGATCCGTGGGCGTGCGCTGGTTGATCGCGTGCTGATCAGCGACGGCCGCGCGACCGGCCTCCGCGTCCACATCGAGGGGCAGGGTACGAGCGAGATCAGCGCGCGCCAGATCGTGCTCTGCGCCGGCGCCATCCACAGTCCGGCGATCTTGCTGCGTTCTGGCATCGGACCGGCCGCCGAGTTGAACGCGATGGGGATTGCGGTCGAACAGGACCTGCCGGTCGGCCGGCACTTCTTCGACCACCCGCTGTTTCGCGCCACGATCCAGCTCCACGAAAATCTGCGGCCCACCGATCCGGACACCCGCCACACCAATTGCTGCGTGACCTACTCCTCCGGCCTCGCCAGTGGCGGCAAGCGCGACATGATCCTTATCGCCTTCAACCACCGCGGCATCGGCGTGCCCGGGGCCATCGGCGCCGGGCTGTTCAACGCCTATTCACGTGGCACGCTCAAGCTCGCCTCGATCGATCCCGAAATCGATCCGATCGTCGAGGAGAACATGCTGGCCGATCCACGCGACATGCTGCGCATGATGGATGCGGTGAAGCGGCTGGCCATGATCACCTCCCAGCCCGCGCTCGCCGGCATCGCCGACTGGATCCGGCTGACCGACACCGATCTGACGTTGCCGCAGGCTGCCGCGCTGCCGGAACACGAGCTCGATGCGTTGCTGCGCCGTGAAACCGGCGACATCCAGCATGCCGCCGGCAGCTGCCGTATGACCGGCTTCAAGGACGCCGACGGCGTGGTCAATCCCGACGGCACGGTGAAAGGCATCGCGGGCTTGCGCGTGGCAGACGCTTCGATCATGCCGTCGGATTGCCGGGCCAACACCCACTTCACGACGGTGGTGATCGGCGAGGCGATTGCACGGATGATGATGCGGTAGTTCTGCTGGGGCAAGCTACCTCCGCGTCATTGCGAGCGGAGCGAAGCAATCCAGAATCTTTCCGCGGAGACAGTCTGGATTGCTTCGCTCCGCTCGCAATGACGGAGCAAGCGGCGAGGCCATCGTTCTCCAATTCACATATCAAACAGCAGACACACCTTCACGTTCTCGCGGCGCCTTTCGCCCGAGTTTTGTTTCTCGCAGCGCCCTCGCAGAGACGAGGGCGCAGGGAAGGCCGGGCGCCGGCTGGCACCCGCAGGTCCGTGCGCCATAGAAATGCACACGGGGTGGACCACAGGTGTTGCCGGTCGCCCGGCCTTCCCTGCGCGATGGTTTTAACGTGTCCTTCGTGCTCTCCCCGGGGAGCGATGCACTATTGCCCCCGTCGCCCTGCGGATGACTGATGCGCACGCCCGGTCGGGCTGCCACATCACCACAGGACTTGACGCACAGGCTCCGGGCGTCAGGACCACACGACTTGTTCGTCCGCGCACGTCCTCGCTGGGACTTCGGGAGCTGGCGTGTGCTCACGCCCGAAGCCATGCCAGGACGCTGTCGGCGTCGTGTCGTCGGCACGACGGCCATTGCTCACGACTAAAGCCGCCCTGCAACGCCGATCCCGCCCGACGCCGTCGCGTCCATCGCTGCCAGGCCCGCGGTTCGTGACGATCGCGATCCGCCCCTTGTCTCGGGCCAGGGTGTTTCGCTTTTACGACAAATCCGAATTTCGGTAAAGTGGAATATTTGGGTTGATGGGGCTTGACAGGTCGTGAGGTCATGCGGCGTGCCTGTTTTGCCCGACGGAGCAATTCCTTCGGCTGCTCCGGCAGACAGGTGGACGTTGGATGCTCGCGGCGAGTTTTATCGGGTTTGACCCAACTCGGACAATGGCTGTAGCCTGCCAGTGGCTGAACGTGCTTTGATGAATTGGGCTGAAATTTTTCCGGTGCAGGCTCGTGCAGCCCGCAACCACACCAATTATGGGGGGATCGTTATGCAGAGGCTGTTGGCAGTTTTTCTGATTGTCGTTGGTTTGTCTTCGCCGCAATTCGCAAAGGCCGGACCGAACGAAGACGCTGCGGCGGCGAGAGCGCAGTGGGAGCAGGTTTACAATTCGGGCGATGCCGACAAGTTCGTCGCTCTCTATACCAAGGATGCAACGCTTTTTGGTTCGACCGCCCAGCTATTCTCCGGCTCGGAAGGCGTGCGTGCTTACTTCAGTAAGCTGCCGCCAGGCATCCAGGCAAAGATGGGCGACCAACAAGCCATAGCGGTGGGATCAAACGTCCTCCTCAGCTCCGGCTTTGCGAGTTTCACTCTCAAAGACGGCACAATGATCCCCTACCGTTTGACGCTCGCGTTGGTGAAAGTCGATGGCCAATGGCTGATCGCTCAGCACCACGGCTCGCCGGTCCCGAAATGAGCTAACGATCCAACCAGTCAGTTGGCCCAGAGCTGAAGGGCTGCTCATCGGGGTGACGCGGACTCGCTATGCTCGCCGAGAGCTCTTCGGTTCATGACCCAGAGCCTGCATCACGCCGACTTTGGACAAATGGCAATTCGGCAGAATGATGGGCAAGCCTGAGAGCTATCGTTCGGGTTGTCGGACCCATATAGACGCGGCTGCGAATGGAGCACCATCGTAAAGCAAGCCGACCTGCGGAGATGTCAGAAAAAGAGCGTCGTGCGCCAACGAGGCTGAATATCTGAGTTCGGTGTGTCTCCATTCGAGCCGCGACGAAACGTCAGAAATCGTGCTGATTTCCGAACCTTCAAGAACGAAGCGTCCGGAATGAACCTCGTAGCCCAAGGCGCTTAAGGCCCCTTCGCTCCCAAGGACAACTAGCATCATCCGTTGGTCGCTCGTGAAGACAAGCGATCCGGTCGCGCTAGTGCCGAAGGGCCACTTTGTAGGGGCGTCGGGAAATTCGTGCCAAACTCTGGAGAGCTTCCACCAACCCATTAGTTCATTCAGTGAAATCGTCATCGATGCGCCGGCTCGGTTTCGCTTAGGAAGATGCGCCCAAGTTTGCG
Organism: Bradyrhizobium sp. F1.4.3; assembly: GCF_040548375.1. Taxonomy (NCBI): domain Bacteria; kingdom Pseudomonadati; phylum Pseudomonadota; class Alphaproteobacteria; order Hyphomicrobiales; family Nitrobacteraceae; genus Bradyrhizobium; species Bradyrhizobium sp. F1.4.3. The sequence goes on along the minus strand of NZ_JBEPRN010000009.1, from coordinate 36,719 downwards.
AGACAAACCCCCGATGTCAACTTCCGCTTGTGGCCTTATGCGACGTTAGGCAGTGCCCGTTCCTTCGCCGCTGTCGAGAGTTGAGCGGCCTGGGTCGCGGCCGACCGCTCGATGAGCACACGCCCTAAATCACCCCCGCCAGCCGCAGCGCCACGCCGGCGGCACAACTCCCCGCCAGCACCGTGAGCATGCCGAGCTTGAAGCGGAAGATCGCGGTCGCAGCCGTGATCGACAGCAGCAGCGCCGGGATATCGACGCTGGTCAGCACTGGCATGTCGAAGTTCAACGGGAAAGTATGGACCGACACGGTCTCGTGGAACAGCGTGTGCAGCGCGAACCAGATCGAGAGGTTGAGGATCACGCCGACGACGGCGGCGGTGATGGCGCTGAGCGCGCCGGCGAGGCCCTTGTGGCCGCGCAGCAGTTCGATGTAGGGGGCGCCCACAAAAATCCAGAGGAAGCAGGGCGTGAACGTCACCCAGGTCGCGAGCAATCCGCCGAGCGTGGCCGCGAGCATCGGCGACAGGCCGCTGGCGTCGCGGTAGGCCGCCATGAAGCCCACGAACTGGAGCACCATGATCAGCGGGCCCGGCGTGGTCTCGGCCATGCCGAGGCCGTCGAGCATCTCGTGCGGCTTGAGCCAGTGATAGTGCTCGACCGCCTGCTGGGCGACATAGGCGAGCACGGCATAGGCGCCGCCGAAGGTGACCAGCGCCATCTTTGAGAAGAACAGCGCGATCTGGCTGAACACGCTGGCCTGCCCGAGAGCCGCAAGCAGCGCGATCACCGGCACCAACCACAGCCCAAGCCACAACGCGCCGACACGGATCGCGCGCCCTGTGCCGGGACGGACGTGGTCGGGTACGGCTTCGCCGAGCATGCTGTCGATCGCGGCATCGCCGCCGCCATGACCGGCCTGCGCGAATTCCGGACGGCCCTGCCTGGCGCCGGCATAGCCGATCACGCCGGCGGCGATGATGATGATCGGGAAGGGGACGGCGAAGAAGAAGATCGCGACGAAGGCGGTCGCGGCGAGCGCGATCATGATGCGATTCCTCAGCGCGCGCTTGCCGACGCGCACCACCGCCTCGACGACGATGGCGAGCACGGCGGCCTTCAGCCCGAAGAACAGCGCCTCGACGAAGCTGACATTGCCGAAGGCGGCGTAGACGTAGCTCAAGCCCATGATGGCGATGATGCCGGGCAGGATGAACAGCCCGCCCGCCATCAGCCCGCCGGCAGTGCGGTGCATCAGCCAGCCGATATAGGTGGCGAGCTGCTGTGCCTCCGGTCCCGGCAAGAGCATGCAGTAGTTCAGCGCATGCAGAAAGCGGCCTTCGGAGATCCAGTTCTTCTCCTCGACCAGGATGCGGTGCATCACCGCGATCTGGCCCGCGGGCCCACCAAAACTGAGGCAGGCGACGCGGAGCCAGACGCGAAACGCTTCACCGAAGCTGATGCCGTGACCGGCATCAGCTTCGGCTTGAATGCTACGGGTATCCATCAGGCCTTCACCTTGTTGGTCGGCCAGTTGTGGGTCTCAGCCGTAGCGTCGCGGCACCAGCGATAGAAGGCGTCGTAGAGAAGCATGCCGGCTTCGAGCTGTTCGAGGTCGTCGTCGTACATGCGTGAGAGCCCGAGCGAGGCCGCGAGCAGGCCGGGCGCCTCCGGCGCGAGGTCGGGCCGCGCGGTGTCGGCGCCGCGCACCAGGGTTGCGAGCCGGAGCAAAGCCGGCGTGGTGATCCCGAACTCCTCGATCATGATGTCGAAGGTGCAGAGCTCGCCGCGGTGGCTCCAGAACACGTTCTCGATGTCGAAGGGCGCTGCATTGAAGCGCTCGCCGACGGCGACCACCTCGGATGGTGCCACGAACAGGAACACCGCGTTAGGATCGACGAAACGGCGGATCAGCCAGGGACAGGCGATGCGGTCGACCTTCGGCCGCGCCCGCGTCACCCAGACGGTGCGGCCTTTCGCATCGCGTGGTGGCAGCTTGCGGGTGTCGACGAGCGGCAGCTTTGCCGCCTTCCAACCCTCGAAGCCGCCCTCCAAGGTCTCGGCCTGCACGCCGAGCTGGCGCAACCAGGCCGCAGTGCCCTGCGCGAGCTTTTCGCCGCGCAGGCATGAGACGATCGCGGAGCGGCCGGCAAATTCGCCGCCCCAGTCCGAGACGTTGTCGTGGCTAAGCTTGATGGAGCCGGGAATCAGCCGCCGGTCGGCGGCGAAATCCTCGTCCGTACGCACGTCGATTAGGGCAGGGGCGTTTCCCGTGCCGATCAGCCGTGCCAATTTGTCAGATGATATCGTCGTGTAGGAAGACATGATGCGCCCTCGTAAAAGCAAACGGGACGCGATACTTGGGCATGTCGCCTCGTGGGGAGATCGCTCAAATCCCCATGAACGCCATTACAGCGAAACCGCGCCGAGCTGTCAATCGGCTCGTTTCCTTGATTTTGCACCGGCATCCCGCAGGTCTATATTGCGGGTCAACGGACCAGACCTTTCGGAGACTTTGCGATGCATTCCCATTCCATCGAACAATGGACGCACGACCATGCGTTCCTCGGCGAGAAGCACGACGAGAACGAGCGGCGTACCTGGCTGGTTGTGGTCCTGACGCTGGTCATGATGGTTGGCGAGATCGTTGCCGGCTCGCTGTTCGGCTCGATGGCGCTGCTCGCCGACGGCTGGCACATGGGCACGCATGCGGCGGCACTCGGCATTGCCGCGTTCGCCTACCGCTTCGCGCGCCGGCACCTGGGGAACGCGCATTTCACCTTCGGCACCGGCAAGTTCGGCGATCTCGCCGCCTTCTCCAGCGCGATCATTCTGGGATTGATCGCGGTCGAGATCGCCTATGAAAGCGTGCTGCGGCTGTTCACGCCGGTGCCGATCGTCTATGGCGAGGCGATTGCGGTGGCAGCCCTCGGTCTGTGCGTCAACCTCACCAGCGCGTGGCTGCTGCGCGACAGCCATAATCATCATCACGATCACGATCACGGCCACGGCCACGGCCACGGCCATGCGCATCATGACCACGATCATCACCACCATCATCACGACAACAATCTTCGCGCGGCCTATGTCCACGTGATGGCTGATGCCGCGACCTCGGTGCTGGCGATCGGCGCGCTCTTCGTTGCGATGTATTCGGGCTGGGTCTGGGCCGATCCGGCCGTCGGCCTGGTCGGCAGCGCGGTGATCGCGAGCTGGGCGTTCGGCCTGATCAAGACGTCCGGCGCAGTGCTGCTCGACGTCCGCGCCGACGAGAAGCTCGAGCGCACCATCCGCGCCCGCATGGAGGTCGGAGAGGACCGCGTCACCGACCTGCATCTCTGGCAGGTCGGGCCCGGCCATTGCGCCGTGCTGGTCTCGGTGGTGTCGGACCAGCCAAAGCAGCCGGCCGTCTACAAGCGGCGGCTCGCCGGCCTGAAGGGCCTGAGCCACGTCACGGTCGAGGTCGAGGCCTGCCCGCATTGACGTGATCGGCGGGAACGGAATTCTGCGGCGCAGCCGGGGTTGATCCTCGGTCGCAGCTTACCCAACCGCTGCAAGGAGGACCAAGGATGATGCCAAAGATCACGCTCGCACTCGCTGTCGCCGCGCTCGCTCTGTCGGGCCATGCTGCGGTGGCGCAATCGGAAAAGACCGGCGTCGAGAAGCTCTACATCCTCAATTGCGGGGAGGGGACCGCCGGTGACATCTCGCGCTGGACGCCGGGGTTGAACGAGGGCAAGACGATGGACTTCGTTGACACCTGCTATCTCATCAAGCACGCGCAGGGCTGGTTCCTGTGGGACACCGGCATCGCCGATTCCGTTGCCGCCATGCCCAACGGCCTTACGCCCGCCGATCCCAAGGCCGTCACCTGGCGCCGGCCGAAGACGCTCGAGGCCCAGCTCGAGCAGCTCGGCGTCAAGCCCGCCGACATCAAGCGGATGGGCGTCTCGCACACCCATCCCGACCATATCGGCAATGTCGAGCTGTTCCCGCAGGCAACGCTCTACGTGCAGAAGGCCGAATATGACTGGCCTGGCGCCAACAACGAACCGCGCTTCAAGCCCTCGCATCCCGTCGAATTGCTCGCGGGCGACAAGGACGTGTTCGGCGACGGCAGCCTAACCATTCTGTCGACGCCTGGCCATACGCCCGGCCATCAGTCGTTGCTGGTGAAACTGCCGAAGACCGGCGCGGTGGTGCTGTCCGGCGATGCCGTTCACTTCAAGGACAACTGGGACAACCGCCGTGTGCCCAGTATGAACGCCAACAAGGAACAGAGCGCGGCCTCGATGCAAAAGATCGCCGACACCCTCGACAAGGAGAAGGCGCAGCTCTGGATCAACCACGACAAGGCCCAGCGCGACAGCCAGAAGATGTCGCCGGAGTTTTACGACTAACCGCTCGCGCCGCTCCTGCTGCCATGATGCTGGCAGCAGGAGCGTGCTAGGGGCCCGCAACAAGCTCCGCGACAGGAGATGATTGTGGGAGAATGGACCGGGGTTGCGATTGCGCTGGCATCGAGCAGTATCGGCGGCACCGCGGCGGCGATCACCCGCTATCTCGTCGTCGGCGCCGATCCGGTCCTGCTTGCGATCCTGCGCTGGGGGATCGGCTTTCTCTGCCTCTTGCCCTGCGCGCTCCTGCTCGGCGTGCGCTGGCCGCAGCGCTCCGATTGGCCGGCGGTGGCGCTGCTCGGCATTTGCTTCTTCGGCCTGTTCTTCATCCTCTACAACATCGCGGTGTCCTATACGACCGCCGCGCGCGCCAGTCTGGCGCTGGCGACGCTGCCGCTCCATACCATGGTGGTCGGTGCGATTCTCGGCGTCGAGCGGCTGACGGCGCGCAAGATCATTGGCGTCGGCATCGCCGTGCTCGGCGTGGCGGGGGCACTGGCCGCGGGCCTGGCACAGAGCCCGCCCGGCGCCTGGCGCGGCGAACTGATCATGACCGGCGCCGTGTTCTGCATGGCGTTCTACAACGTGTTGTCGCGTCCGTTGATGCAGCGTTCCAGTGCGCTCGGCTTTCTCACCGTCGGCATGGGTGCGGGCGCCGTCGTGCTGGTGCTGGCGGGGCTCTTGAAGGGCAGCTTTGCGGCACTCGCCCACTTCACGACGGAGCAGTGGATCGCCGGCATCTATCTCGGCGCCGGCGGCGGCGCGCTTGCCTTCATCCTCTGGGTCATGGCGCTGGCGCGTGCGACGCCGACCCGGGTCGCCAATACGATGACGGTCAATCCGATCGCGGCCACCTTGCTGGCGGCGCTGCTGATCGGCGAGCCGATCACGCCAAATCTTCTGATCGGGCTGGTTGCCGTGTTCGCCGGCATCTGGATCGCGACCAGCGAGGCGAAGCCGGCCTAGCTGTGCGGCGACGTCACTGCGGGCGGGTTGGCTTCGGGCGTCTTCTTCGGCTTGAGCGTGCCGGCATAGAAGGAGACCAGCCAGACCAGGATGATTGCGAGGAGATAGACGCCCCAGGCCTGCGGTGGCGTGGTCGCCCAGCGCAGGAGGCCTTTGAACGTGCGGGGCGGGCTTGTGTCTTCGGTCATGGTTCGCTTGTGCGCGAAAGCCGCAAGCCCGTCAATCCGGCCGCGGCGCGGCGCGGATCAGGAACAGCGCGGCCAGCGCCGAGAGGCTCAGCGCGGACGAGACGATCAGCACCTTGGCTCCCATGATGTCGATGAGCAGGCCGAAGGCGAGCGGCGCTGCCGCCTGTGCCATCCGCGCCGGCGCGCCGATGACGCCGAGGCGGTAGCCGAAATCCTTCGGGCCGAAGATCGACAGCGGCAGCGTGCCGCGCGCGATCGTCAGGATGCCGTTACCCGAGCCGTGGAGCAGCGCAAACGCGGTGGCGGCGGGGGCGCCGAAGATGGCAACGACGGCTGCGCCGAGCGGATGGGTGAGGCAGGCGAGGCGCGTCGACCACAGCGGATGGAAGCGGCTCAGAAAGCCCGCCTCTAGAATGCGCGCGACCACCTGCGCCGGGCCGATCAGCGCGCCGGCCGCGATCGCCTGGACATGCGTCGCGCCCGTTGCTTCCAGGATGCGTGGGAAATGGACGGCCATTGCGCCGGTCACGGTCCAGACCGCCGCAAAGACGAAGGCGAGCAGGATCATGGTGCGGTCGAGCGGCAAATGCGGCTTTTCCGCCGTCGCCGCGGCGTGCTTCGCGCCCTTGATCGCCGGCAGCATGACGAAGTTGAGGGGCAGGCCGATCAGGACGTTGGCGGCGGCCCAGGCGAAACACGTGTCGCGCCAGCCGATATGGGCGAGCCCCCAGGCGGTGAGCGGCCAGCCGACGGTCGAGGCAAAGCCCGCCATCAGCGTGATGCCGGTGATCGAGCCGCGCGCCTCGGTGCCGTAGATGCGGCCGAGGGCTGCGAAGGCGGCATCGTAAAGTCCCATCGCCATGCCGATGCCGAGCACGAGCCAGGCGATCGCCATCACCGCCACCGATTGCGAGAAGCCGAGCAGAACGAGGCCGGCGGCGATGGTCAGGTTCGAGGCCGACAGCACCTGCCGGCCGCCGACGAGATCGATCTGCCTCCCGATGCGCGGACCGAGCATCGCGGAGATCACCAGCGAGGCCGAGAACGCGCCAAAGATCCAGTTGGAGGAGACGCCGAGGTCATGTGCCATCGGGTCGGCGAGCAAGGCCGGCAGGTAGTAGCTGGAAGCCCAGGCCAGGGTCTGCGTGGTGCCGAGCGCCAGGATGATTGGAAGTTGGCGCTGGCTCATGTCCTCGTGTTTCTGGTCGGCAGTGTCATCGGTTGCATTTGCGGCCCGTAGCGGGAGCGCGTCAACAGCGTTCGCGGCATATTCGATCTGCTGCCGGCGGGAGCCTTGGTTGCGCACGACCCGCGCGCGGCCTTTCGCTCGTCACGAATGCACGCCATAATGGCGTATGCAATTGACCTCGCGCCTCGGGCTGATGAACTGGCTGACGGGCCAGGGGCTCACCGGCCTGCCCGAAAACGAACTGCTCCGTGGGTTCTGCGAGCGTTGCCGCGCCGAGGGGCTGGAACTCTCGCGCGGGCTCGTCGTCATCGACACGCTACATCCGATCTATGAGGGCCGCGGCTTCCGCTGGAGCGACCGGCAGAGCAATGAGAGCGACGTGTTCGAATACGGCTCGACTGCCGAGGGCGATGCGGCGAAGAGTTGGCGCCGTTCGGTGTTCTTCCACATGCTCGAGCACGGCCACGACGAGATGGTGATCGATCTTGCCGATGCGCCCTCGATGGATTTCTCGCAGATCGGCGAACTCGCCGAGAAGGGGCACAAGCACTATCTCGCCTTCGTGCATCGCTTCGGCGAGAACGGTGCGCTCGGCCTGATGGACTGCCTCTATTCCTGCTGGACCACGCGCCGACCCGAAGGTTTTGGCGAAGCCGAGCTCGAAGCTCTGCGCGATCTCGTGCCGGTGCTGGGGCTCGCGATCAAGTCGGCGCAGCAGGTCGACATCGCGCGTACGCTCGGCCGCGTCTATCTCGGCCGCGGCGCCTCCGAACAGGTCCTGGGCGGGCGCATCTCGCGCGGCGTGACCGAGCGGATCAATGCCGTGCTGTGGTATTCGGATTTGCGCGGCTCGACCGGGATCAGCGAGAGCATCGGCCCCGACGAGATCATCCCGTTCCTCAATGATTATGCGCAGGCCGTGATCGATGCGATCCACGACGCCGGCGGCGATGTGCTGAAGCTGATCGGCGACGGTGTGCTCGCGATGTTCACCGGCGCGGATATGGCGGATGCGCGCCGCGCCGGGCTACGTGCCGAGCATGTGTCCCGCAAGAACGTTGCGGCGCTGAACGCGCGCCGGGAAGCCGATGGCCGTCCCACCACGTCGGCCTATATCGGCCTGCATGTCGGCGAAGTCTTCTACGGCAATATCGGCAGCGAGGATCGGCTCGATTTCACGGTGGTGGGGCCGACCGTCAACGAGGTGAGCCGCATCGCCTCGATGAGCCGCTCGGTCGACCGGGAGCTATTGGCGTCAGCGGAGTTCTACAAAGGCCTCGATGCCGCCGGCCGCCGCTATCTCGTCTCCACCGGCCGCTACGCGCTCCGTGGCATCGGCCGCGCGCAGGACCTCTATACGCTCGATCCAGAGGTCGACAGCAGCGAGCCGGTGACGGGGAGTTACGAGCGGTATCTGGCGGGTTAGCACCGCGCCGCCGCGCCGTCCCCCACCAAGTCCGGCTGCCGATCCAATGCCACCGCAGGCGAAAGCCAGATGACCAGTGCCTGCACGCCGAACACGGCGGCTGCGAGATAGAGGCAGGCCTCCGCACCGTAAAATCCGCCGACGATCGCTCCCAACGCAGAACCCAGCGGGCGTGCGCCGTAGCTCATGATGTTGATGGCGGAGACGCGCCCCAACAGGCGCGGCGGCGTCACCGACTGGCGCAGCGTCGTGGTCGAGATCACCCACAGGATCGGGCCGACGCCGAGCAGGAAGAAGCTGAGGCCAGCAAGCCAGGGCGAGGGCACCAGCACCGTCAGCGCCATCACCACCGAGGCGACGAAGCCGGTGACCGGGCCAAGCCCCACGACGGTGCCGAAAGCGATCCGTTTCATCACACGCGTTGCGAACAGCGCGCCAATCACCATGCCGACGCCGTACATCGTCAGCACGGAGCCGACACCGGCCGCGGTCAAACCGAGATGGCGCACCGCGTAGGGCACGAACACCGCGATCTGGAGGAACCAGCCGGTATTGAAGATGAACTGGGTGATGAACACCGGCCGCAACAGGCGGTGATGGAAGACGAAGGCCGCGCTTTCGCGGATGTCCTGGAATGGATGGCGTCGCGGCGAAGGCGCCCGCGCCGGCTCGTAGATGCCGGAGAGCAGCACCACGGCGATGGCCGAGAGCGCGGCAGCAAAGCCGAAGGCGGGGCTCGCGCCCCACCAGCCCACCAAAGCGCCGCCGACCGCAGGGCCGCTGGCAAAGGCGATGGTGCGGGCGAGCTCGATCCGTGCATTGGCGGCTGGCAGCAGTTCCGAACTTACCAGTGAGGGCACCAGCGCCGGCGCGGCCACGCTGTAGACGACGGTGCCGCATACAGCAGCAAAGCCGAGCAGCGCCAGCAGCGACAGATTGAGCGCGCCGAGCGCGAGCAGCAGCACGATTGTCCCGAGCGCGGCGGCCCGCAGCGCCTCGGCGCCCGCCATCAGCGCGCGGCGGGAGATGCGGTCGGCGAGCAGACCCGCCGGAATGGCGAACAGCACAAAGGGCAGGGTCAGGGCGGTCTGCAACAGTCCGGTCTGGCCCTCGGCAACGCCGAGCGTCAGCACGGCGACGATCGGCGCTGCAGCCAGCGCGATCTGCTCGGCCGATTGCGCCGCGAGGTTGGACCAGGCCAAGCGGTTGAACGTATCAGGAAGGCGGGGCGTCGTTGACATGGCTCGTTTCCTGCAAAGTCGGGTTTGCGCCAGTATCCGCCCCCTAGGGCAGCCAAACCCACCCGCTTCCCGACAGGGCCGCGCAACACTGGCCCGCAGTGGGAACCGAAGCGGCTAGATGCAGTTGCAAATGAGTTGCAATAAGGCTCGACTTCGGTATTGTGCCAGCATGGATGCCCGATCGCCCGATCTGACCCCCGACGCCGCCGGCTGGCGCACCGACGCGCCGACCACCAAGAGCTTGGCCGAGGTGAATGCCACCGTCGCAATCCCCGCGGCGGGGGCGTGGTGGCGGCGGCTGCTCGCCTTTGTAGGTCCGGGCTATCTGGTGTCGGTCGGCTACATGGACCCCGGCAACTGGGCCACCGATCTCGCCGGCGGGTCGAAATTCGGCTACACGCTGCTCTCGGTCATCCTGCTCTCGAATTTGATGGCGATCCTGCTTCAGTCGCTGGCGGCTCGGCTCGGCATCGTCACCGACCGCGATCTCGCGCAGGCTTGCCGCGCGACCTATTCGCCGGCCGTGAATTTTCTGCTCTGGCTCGCCTGCGAGGCGGCGATCATCGCCTGCGACCTCGCCGAGGTGATCGGCACCGCGATCGCGCTGAAGCTGTTATTCGGCATTCCCCTGATCGGCGGCGCGCTCATCGCAGCGCTGGACGCCTTCCTGCTTCTGGTCCTGATGAACCGCGGCTTCCGTTTCCTGGAAGCTTTCGTCATGGCGCTGCTCGCGGTGATCGCGGTCTGCTTTGCGGTCCAGATCGTGGCCGCGGCGCCGCCGGTGGCCGACGTGCTGCGTGGCTTTACGCCGAAAGCGGAAATCTTCACCAATCCTGAAATGCTCTACATCGCGATCGGCATCATTGGCGCCACCGTGATGCCGCATAATCTCTATCTACACTCCTCGATCGTGCAGACGCGCGCCTATGAGCGCAACGACACGGGCCGGCGCGAGGCGATCAAATGGGCGACGACGGACTCGACCATCGCGCTGATGCTGGCGCTGTTCATCAATGCCGCGATCCTCGTTGTCGCTGCCGCGACCTTCCACAAGAGCGGCCATTCCGACGTCGCCGAGATCGACCAAGCCTTCGAGCTGCTCTCGCCGCTGCTCGGCCTCGGCATCGCCTCGACGCTGTTTGCAATTGCGCTGCTCGCCTCGGGCCTGAATTCAACGGTAACCGCGACGCTCGCCGGCCAGATCGTGATGGAAGGCTTTCTCGACCTCCGCCTGCCGAGCTGGGCGCGCCGCCTGCTCACGCGCGGCATCGCCATCGTTCCGGTTATCGTCGTCACCGCGATCTACGGCGAGCGCGGCACTGCGGATCTGCTGGTGTTCAGCCAGGTCGTGCTGTCGATGCAGCTGCCCTTCGCGGTCATCCCGTTGGTGCGCTTCGTCTCCGACCGACGCAAGATGGGGAAGTTCGCGATCCCCGCGTGGGTCGCCGCGATCGCTTGGATCGTCGCGGGCGTGATCGTGGTTCTGAACGTGAAGCTGCTGGTGGATACGCTGTTCGGGTAGGGGGGCGAATAGCGAGTGGCGAATGGAATTTGTCCTATTCGCGATTCGCCACTCGCTATTCGCGATCTTAATCCTGCGGTTCGGACGCGGCATCACCCTGCGCGTCGATGCGCAGCCAGCCTGATGGCGCGAGGCGCTGCTGCGGCAGGAAACGGGCCTTGTAGTCCATCTTCTTGGAGCCTTCGATCCAGTAGCCGAGATAGACGTAGGGAAGGCCTTGCCGGCGGGCGCGCGCGATGTGGTCGAGGATCATGAAGGTGCCCATCGAGCGGCTGACCTGGCCCGGCTCGAAGAACGAATAGACCATCGACAGACCGTCGCTGAGCACATCGGTGAGGGCGACTGCGATCAGCTCCTCGCCGCGGCCGGTGATGCCGCTGTCGGGGCCGCGCTTGCGGTACTCGATGATGCGGGTCTCGACGTGGCTGTCCTCGACCATCATGGCGTAGTCGAGCACGGTCATGTCGGCCATGCCGCCATGGCGGTGGCGGGCGTCGAGATAGGCACGGAACACCGAATACTGTTCGGAGGTCGGCACCGCGCTGCGCTGCTCGCCGATGATGTCGGCGTTGCGCGCCATCACTTTGCGGAAGTTGCGGGAGGGGCGGAACTCGTTGGCGACCACCCGGACCGAGACGCAGGCGCGGCACTGGTCGCAGGCCGGCCGGTAGGCGATCGACTGGCTGCGGCGGAACCCGCCATGGGTCAGGAGGTCATTCAGGTCACCGGCGCGCTCTCCCACCAGGTGCGTAAACACCTTGCGCTCATGCCGGCCCGGCAGATACGGGCAGGGGGACGGCGCCGTGAGGTAAAATTGGGGCGTGTCGCGCGAATGCTGGGTCAAGGGACGTCGTGGGCCTCCGAAGTGAGTATCAGCATCGCGCTACGAAAGCCCCCGGTCAATTGGCCTGCTCGGCAGGGCAGATCAGTCAGCTTAGTAGGTCCTGGTTGATAGGTCCTTGATCAGTAGGTTCTGGCCGCCTGAGGCACCGGCGCCCGAACGGAATTGTTGATGATCACTGTTCCCAGCACGAAATCGTGCAGCAGGCGCCGGCGGCCGTTGAACAAGCCGACCAGAACCACGAAGGGCGACAGGAACGACACCGTCACCCAGAACAGCACGGCATGGGTGGCGCCGAGCACGAAATAGCCGGGCGCGCCGTACCAGGTGCGCAACTCCAGGTCCATCACCCGCATCCCGATCGTCGCCGAACGGGGGCCACCGATACAGGCGCCGTAGTAGACGATGGCCCAGACCACGGAGGCGGGCCAGGCCAGCCAGAACAGCGCCCAGCCGATGCCGAGCGTGACCACGCCGAAAACAGCGATGAAGAGGTAGCCCAGGATCACCGGCACTGAGATCACGACCATGTCGATCAGGAAGGCGAACACCCGCCGCGTCGCTACGCCGCGGAACAGGTCCGGATGCAGATAGGGATCGTAGGCATGAGCCCCGCCGTCATTGCGCCAGGCATTGCCCGAGTCCGAATACGACATGTCCGTTCTCCCAGGGAAAACTCCCGTGACAGGACATGGGAACAGGCCGTCCGCGTGCCAAGGGTGCGCAGGGATTAACAAGCCGAAATATTCCGGCGATTCCGCGGCGGAGGGGGCGGGAGGAAAGGGCGCTGGTGCCACACCACAATGTCTCCTGGCGAAACCCATAACCACAGGGAGCAGTTTGGCGAGAACTGGAAGTTGACCGCTTCGCCAGTATTGATACCGCGCATCAAGGATAGATCACGCAGTATGAATCCCCTGGCTTTCGCCAGGACGACGTTGTTCGCCTACCCCTGCGCCCGCAGTTTCTCTGCAGCCTTCGGCGCAAAGTAGCTGAGCACGCCATCGGCGCCGGCGCGCTTGAACGCGAGCAGGCTCTCCATCATCGCGCGCTCGCCGTCGAGCCAGCCGTTGTTGGCGGCTGCCGCAATCATCGCGTATTCGCCGGAGACCTGGTACGCGAAGGTCGGCATCGCAAAGGTGTCCTTCACCCGGCGGACCACGTCGAGATAGGGCATGCCGGGCTTCACCATCACCATGTCGGCGCCCTCGGAGATGTCGAGCTCGACCTCGCGCAGCGCTTCATCGGTGTTGGCGCTGTCCATCTGGTAGGTGCGCTTGTCGCCGGTCAGCGTCTTGGCCGAGCCGATGGCGTCGCGGAACGGGCCGTAGAAGGCGGAGGCGTATTTTGCCGCATAGGCCATGATCTGCACGTCGAGCAGGCCTGCGTGGTCCAGTCCCTCGCGGATTGCGGCGACGCGGCCGTCCATCATGTCGGAGGGCGCGATGATGTCGCAGCCGGCTTCGGCCTGCACCAGCGCCTGGCGCACCAACACCGCGACCGTCTCGTCGTTCAAAATCTTGCCGTCGGTGATCAGGCCGTCATGGCCGTGGCTGGTGAAGGGATCGAGCGCGACGTCGCAGAGGATGCCGAGATCGGGAAACTCCTTCTTGATCGCGCGCACGGCCTGGCAGACCAGATTGTTCGGATTGGTTGCTTCCGATCCCTCCTCGTCGCGCAGGGACGGGTCGGTATAGGGAAACAGCGCGATGCAGGGGATGGTGAGCTTTATTGCGCGCTCGGCATCGCGCACGGCCTGGTCCACGCTGAGGCGGTCGACGCCCGGCATCGAGGCGATCTGCTCGCGCTGGTTGTTGCCGTCGATCAGGAACAGCGGCCAGATCAGATCGTCGGTGGTAAGCACGTTCTCGCGCACCATGCGCCGGGCCCATTCGGCCTTGCGGTTGCGTCGCGGGCGGATGGTCAGATCGAGGGCAGGGGAGGTCGCGGCGCCATCCCGGCGCGAAACCTCGCGCAATTCGATCGGACGTCCGTATTTGATCGCCATCACTCTTCCTCCGGCTGGAATTATTCTTATACCAGCTCGCATGGTTCCCGTCACCGCGGCTTGACCTGCCGCAGGGCAAAATTGAAGTGACCAATTGAAGTGATTTGGGCAGCCGATTGATTTTGCGAGGCGAAGCAGCCAGAAGGGGGCCATGTCCGATATCTCCACCCGCGATGCGGCCCGCGACAGCGCCAACGCCAGGGACGCCTCAAGAGACAGTGCCAGAGACAATGCGATGTCGGTGGCGGCGATTTCGTCGGAGCGCCGGGAGTCTGACGACAATGTCTGGACGCGGCGGCTGGTGCTGTTCCTGCGGGTGATGGCGCTGCTCTCGATCCTCAAGGGCCTCTATCACTGGGCGCAGGTTACCGGCTTCGTCGGCGGCGAGGACGAGGCGTTCGAGAACCAGTCGACGGCCTGGCAGGCTTCGACCATCTACTTCGCCGTGATTGAGCTCGTCGCCGCCGTCGGCCTCTGGCTCGCCACGCCCTGGGGCGCGGTGGTGTGGCTGACGACCGTGGTGTCGATGGCGGTGATCGAACTGATGTTCCCGGGCATCTACGGCGGCAGCCTGATTGTGGTCGGGGTGGAGGCCATCATGCTCGCCGCTTATCTCGCGCTCGCCTGGATGGCGGCGCGCGAACGGCCGCCATAGCGACTCGTCGGCACTGCAAATTGCGCTCGTGCCCCGGACGCAGCGCAGCGCGCCGCACTTGCGGCGTGGTGCGCTGCTGAGCCGGGGCCCATTTCTCCGCGGTCTATGCTTTGGCTATCTGGGTCCCGGATCTGCGCTTCGCTTGTCCGGGACACGTGACGGTTTCACGTCCGCGTGGTTGACCGTTGGTTGCGTAAAATTCGAGGTAACTTTTCGTTGACTCCGTGCATTCCGCCACAGCTCTTACGCGCGCGTTTCGAAACGGGGCGAGGCTGTTCTGGAATGCGACAGAATGGGCGGACGGAGGGTGAACAGGACCTTGCGAAGGTCAACAGACGGTTGCGAAAAGTGCTTGTGGCACAGGCTTAATCCGCAATTCACTGTCTTAAATTCATGATCTCTTTATTCTCTTATTTAAGCCGATGTTCAAACGGGCCCCTTAAGTTGCACCTATCAGACGGGACACAAGTTTCGTCGAATAAGTGTCGATAAAAACGACAACAGGGGAAGTGTCATGATGAAAGCCGTTGCAACTGCGGCAGATACCGCAGAGCGCGTCTCCGGCCAGCAGGGTTCGGTGCAGACGCTCTATCTGGAAGCTTTGACTCTGGTGGAGCGGCTGCATCGCCGACTCCTTGATGTCATCAAGGACGAGTTCGATCGCCGCGGTCGCGCCGACATCAACTCCGTGCAGGCGCTCTTGCTTTACAACATCGGCGACAAGGAGCTGACCGCGGGCGAACTGCGCACGCGCGGTTACTATCTCGGCTCCAACGTCTCCTACAATCTGAAGAAGCTCGTCGAGCTCGGCTTCCTCGATCATCAGCGCTCGCGCGTTGACCGCCGCTCGGTGCGCATCCGCTTGACCCCGCAGGGCCAGGAAGTCCGCCGCATCGTCGACTCGCTCTACCAGAAGCACGTCAAGACCGTGGAACAGGTCGGCGGCATCTCGGGCGAGGAGTTCTCGACCCTGAACAAGTCGCTGCACCGCCTCGAGCGGTTCTGGACCGACCAGATCCTGTATCGGCTCTGAGTTTTTAAGAAGGACGAAGGCCAAGCCGGCTCACAACAAGACCGGCGAGCCTCCCGAACGTGCCTAAACTTCCCCAAGCGCATCGGCCCGGCTCTGCCCGGACCGGTGCGTTTTGTCGTTTTTTGCAGCTGCAAAAAAAATCGCCGGCTGGGCGGAACGAGTTCCCGGCTCGGTGCTTATCCCTTTCGGACGGAGGCTGACGATGCTGGTCGAGCGCGGCTTGGGGGCGATGAACGTGGAACTCGTGAGCGAGGCCTATGCCATCGCCGCGAACTACCTTCGCCGCTCCGGCGCGATCCCCGACACGCTCGTTACCAACGAACGCCTGCTCGAGATCATCGTGAAACTGCTCCAGCTCGGCGAATTCAACAAGATCAGGTTGGCCAACAAGGCCATCGCCAGGTTCGAGGCGCAACAGCCCGGGGCCAGAGCGGTTGCCTGATCAAAACTCCCAGAATTCTGACGAACCAGAGGGTGCCATGGAAGCTGCCATCGACCGCATCATGCAAACCTATGACCTGCTCGCCAACCGTACGTCCGCGGCGAGCGAAGAGGCGCGGGCCAAGGTGACGAACTACCTCAATACCCTGATGGAAGCCGGCGAGAAGGACACCCACAGGTTGACCGTCTGCGGCCTGACCTATCTGCGCCAGCTCGACGGAACCGTCGACCCGGTGAAGGCTGGGTATACCGGTCTGTAGACAGCTGGGGCATACCCCCAATCGGCCGCGACTGGTCCTGTCGACTTCTGGGCCTCCAAATCCCACGATCCCCACCATATCTGGCATAATTCCCGCTCCCGACCCGCAAATGCTTGGCCGGGGGCGGGCGATGTGGTAGATCGCGCTCGCCGCTTCCGATCACCACACCAGACCCGCCCGTAGCCCGCCAAAAGGCTGCGGCGGTGGAGATATTCGCAAGATGACCTTCGCCAAAACCGCCTCCGCGCCCGATTCGTTTTTCACCGCCGCGCTCGACCAGGCCGACCCGGAAATCGCCGCCGCCATCAAGGGCGAGCTCGGCCGGCAGCGCCATGAGGTCGAGCTGATCGCCTCCGAGAACATCGTCAGCCGTGCCGTGCTGGAAGCGCAGGGTTCGGTGATGACCAACAAATACGCGGAAGGCTATCCGGGCGCGCGCTACTACGGCGGTTGTGAGTGGGTCGACGTCGCCGAGAACCTCGCGATCGATCGCGCCAAGAAGCTGTTCGGCGCGAACTTCGCCAACGTGCAGCCGAACTCCGGCAGCCAGATGAACCAGGCGGTGTTCCTGGCGCTGCTCCAGCCCGGCGACACCTTCATGGGCCTCGACCTCGCGGCCGGCGGCCATCTCACCCACGGCTCGCCCGTCAACATGAGCGGCAAGTGGTTCAAGGCCGCGCACTACACCGTGCGCCGCGAGGATCAGCTCATCGACATGGATGCGGTGGCCAAGCAGGCCGAGCAGGTCAAGCCGAAGCTGATCATCGCCGGCGGCTCGGCCTATTCGCGCTCCTGGGATTTCAAGCGTTTCCGCGAGATCGCGGATAGCGTCGGCGCGTATCTGCTGGTCGACATGGCGCATTTCGCCGGTCTCGTCGCTGGCGGCGTGCATGCCTCGCCGGTGCCGTATGCGCACGTCACCACCACCACGACGCACAAATCGCTGCGCGGCCCGCGCGGCGGTCTGATGCTGTGGAATGACGAGACGCTGACCAAGAAGCTCAATTCGGCGATCTTCCCGGGCCTCCAGGGCGGTCCGCTGATGCACGTGATCGCGGCGAAGGCTGTCGCCTTCGGCGAGGCGCTGCGTCCGGACTTCAAGGTCTATGCGAAGAACATCGTCGAGAATGCCAAGGCGCTGGCCGAGACGCTGAAGAGCCACGGGCTCGATATCGTCTCCGGCGGCACCGACAACCATCTGATGCTGGTCGACCTTCGGCCGAAGAGCCTCAAGGGCAACGTCTCGGAGAAGGCGCTGGTCCGCGCGGCCATCACTTGCAACAAGAACGGCATTCCCTTCGACCCCGAGACGCCCTTCGTCACCTCGGGCCTGCGGCTCGGCACGCCGGCTGCGACGACCCGCGGCTTTGGCGTCGCCGAATTCCAGCAGGTCGGCGGCATGATCGCCGAGGTCCTCAGTGCGATCGCGCAGTCCGACGACGGCAAGGCGCCGCTGGCCGAAGCCGCGATCAAGGAACGGGTCAAGGCGCTCACTGATCGGTTCCCGATCTATCAGTAAGGTCCAAGTAAACTGGTCAAGGTAAACGGATGCGCTGCCCGAACTGCAACAGTCTCGATACGCAGGTAAAGGACTCGCGTCCGACCGAGGATTCTTCCGTGATCCGCAGGCGGCGCGTGTGCGTCGCCTGCAATTTCCGCTTCACCACCTTCGAGCGCGTGCAGTTGCGCGAGCTCACCGTGATCAAGCGTAACGGCCGCCGCGTGCCGTTCGACCGCGACAAGCTGATGCGCTCGGTGTCGATCAGCTTGCGCAAGCGGCAGGTCGAGCCGGAGCGGGTGGAGAAGATGGTCTCCACCATCGTGCGCGAGCTCGAGACCGGCGGCGAGGCCGAGATCTCGTCCGAGGTGATCGGCGAGACCGTGATGGAGCATCTGCGCACGCTCGACGACGTCGCTTATGTGCGCTTCGCCTCCGTCTACCGCAATTTCCGCGAGGCCAAGGATTTCGCCGACGTGCTCGGCGAGCTCTCCGGTGAGGAGGAAGCGCGGCTCGCCGCGATCCGCAAATGATCTTCCGAATCCTGGAAGATCAGTTCGCGCATAAGGCCCGTGAGTCCAGGGACGCCGACCGCCGCTTCATGCAGCTTGCGCTGTCGCTCGGCCGGCGCGGGCAGGGGCGGACCTGGCCCAACCCGGCCGTCGGCGCGGTCATCGTCAAGGACGGCGTGATCCTTGGCCGTGGCTGGACGCAAGCAGGCGGGCGGCCGCACGC
The DNA here is from genome assembly GCF_040548375.1 of Bradyrhizobium sp. F1.4.3. NCBI lineage: Bacteria > Pseudomonadati > Pseudomonadota > Alphaproteobacteria > Hyphomicrobiales > Nitrobacteraceae > Bradyrhizobium > Bradyrhizobium sp. F1.4.3. Next base: position 18,322 of record NZ_JBEPRN010000009.1, on the reverse strand, counting down.
GGAGCCCGAGGCGTTGAGGCGGGCAGGCGAGGCGGCACGGGGCGCCACACTCTATGTCACGCTCGAACCATGCTCGCATTTCGGTAAGTCGCCGCCCTGCGCGGACGTAGTGATCGCAGCCGGCATCAAGCGGGTGGTCGCGGCGGTCGAGGACCCCAATCCGGAGGTCGCGGGCCAGGGGCACGCGCGCTTGCGTGCTGCTGGCATCACGGTGGATGTGGGTCTGTGCGCGGCGGAGGCCGCCTTCGACCACGCCGGGCATTTCCACCGTATCCGCGACAAGCGCCCGCACGTGATCCTGAAGCTCGCCGTCTCGTCCGATGGCAAGATCGGTGCGTTCGGCGGCAGACCGGTCTCAATCACCGGCGAAGCCGCGCGCAATCGCGTGCACCTGCTCCGCGCACAGTGCGACGGCATTTTGGTCGGCATCGGCACGGTGCTCGCGGACGATCCGATGCTGACCTGCCGCCTGCCGGGCATGGCGGCACGTTCGCCGGTGCGCGTGGTGCTCGATCAGAGCCTGCGCATTCCGGCCTCGAGCCAACTCGTGCGTTCCGCGCGCGAGACGCCGCTCTGGGTCATCGGCTCCGAGCTCGCGGAAGCCGCGGCCGCGACACGCCTTGGCGCTGCCGGCGCGCAGATCATCCGCGTACCGCCCGAAAGCGCTTCCGGGCTCGATCTGCCCGCGGTGCTGCATGCGCTAGCCGAGAAAGGCATCACGCGGCTGATGGTCGAGGGCGGCAGCCGCGTAGCGGCATCGTTCGTTGCCGCTGACCTCGTCGACGAGATCTGGCTGTTCCGCGGAGCGGAAGAGGTGGGCCCTGATGGCGTCGATGCGCTCGATGCATTGCCCCTGTCGAAAATCACGCAGTCGCAGGCCTGCAAGGTTCATGCTAGCGAGATATTCGACAAGGATACTCTCACCATCTACGAGCGCGCCTAACATGTTCACCGGCATTGTCACAGATATCGGCGAGATCGTCAGCTTCACGCCAACGGCACAGGGACAGCTGCACCGCCTGCGCATCGCCTGCCGCTACGATCGCGCGACCATCGCCGATGGCGCTTCCATCGCCTGCAACGGCGTCTGCCTGACCGTCGTCGCCTCGGGTGTCGACGGCAGCAAAACCTGGTTCGACGTCGATGCGGCCGCCGAGACCCTGGCGCTGACCACCGCAAAACATTGGAAGGTGGGCACCAGGCTCAACCTCGAACGCGCGCTGAAGATCGGCGACGAGCTCGGCGGCCACATTGTTGCCGGCCATGCCGACGGGATCGCAACCGTCGTCAGCCGCGAAGACCTGCCCGACATGGCGCGATTCGAACTCAGCACCACGCGAGAGCTGGCGCGGTTCATCGCCACCAAGGGCTCGATCACGCTCGACGGCGTCTCGCTGACGGTCAATACGGTTGCGGATGTGAGCTTTTCGGTCCTGATCATCCCGCATACGCTGACCGTCACAACGATCGGTGGCTGGAAGGCGGGCGCCGAGGTCAATATCGAGGTCGATTTGATGGCCCGCTATGCGGCGCGGCTGACGGAAATGAAGTGACGGCCTCTTTGAACTTGGCTTGCCGGCTCGCGGCGACTACATAACGGCCGACCCAGAATAGACGGATTTAGATGATGGCAGACGCGCGGCGCGCACCCCTGAGGGACCAGACCGACATTTCCGGCGCGCGCGCGCTGATTGTCGAGGCGCGGTTCTATGACGACCTCCAGGATGCGCTGCTGGACGGCGCGGTGGCCGAGCTGAAGGCGGCCGGCCTGACGCATGACGTCATCACGGTTCCCGGCGCGCTGGAAATCCCGGCGGCGGTCGCCATTGCGGTCGATGCCGCCGCCGCCAACGGCAAGCCCTATGACGCCGCGATCGCGCTCGGCTGCGTGATCCGCGGCGACACCATCCATTTCGAGATCGTCTCGCAGGAGTCTTCGCGCGCGCTGATGGATCTTGCGGTTGCTCGCAAGCTGCCGCTCGGCAATGGCATCCTCACCGTCAACACCGAGGCGCAGGCCTGGGCGCGGGCGCGGGCCAGCGAGCTCAACAAGGGCGGCGACGCCGCGCGCGCGGCAATTGCGATGTTGCGCATAAAACGCCGGCTGGCGAAGGCTTGATCATGGTCGATAGCAAGAAGCCGCCGGCTGGCACGGAGAAGAAAGCGAACCGGCGCGGTGCGGCGCGGCTCGCAGCCGTGCAGGCGCTGTACCAGATGGACATCGCTGGCGCAGGCATCAACGACATTTTTGCGGAGTTCGAAAGCCACTGGCTCGGCAACGAGGTCGAGGGCGACACTTATCTGCCGGCGGAAGCCGCGTTCTTCCGCGACGTCGTCTCCGGCGTCGTGCGCGACCAGAAGAAGCTCGATCCCCTGATCGACGAGGCACTGTCGAAGGGCTGGCCCCTGAAGCGGATCGAGGCGATCCTGCGCGCGGTGCTGCGGGCGGGGGCCTACGAATTGGAACATCGCAAGGACGTGCCGGGCCGCGTCGTGATCTCCGAATATGTCGACGTCGCGAATGCCTTCGTCGACCGCGAGGAGACCGGCATGGTGAACGCGGTGCTCGACCAGATCGGCCGCCAGTTTCGCGGTGACGAGTTCGGGCGGGGGTAGTTGTCCGCGAGGGCGGTGAAGTGATGCGAAACGGCTGCCCAATATTCCACTGTCATCACCCGCGAAGGCGGGTGATCCAGTACTCCGCGGCGGTCGTGCCTGAGCAGAGGCGGCTCGGCGTACTGGATCGCCCGGTCAAGCCGGGCGATGGTTGGCGCTGATGGCAAACACGCACAACCCATCTGGCGAAGACTCCCTCATCGCGCGCTATTTCAAGCCGCTGGCGACTGATCCGGGCGCGTTGGGGCTGGTCGATGACGTCGCCATCCTGCAATCGCTCGGCGAGGACATCGTCGTCACCACCGACGCCGTGGTCGAGGGTGTGCATTATCTTGCCACTGATCCTCCCGACACCATCGCGCGCAAGGCGCTGCGGGTGAACCTCTCCGATCTCGCCGCCAAGGGCGCTGTGCCTGCCGGCTTCGTGCTGACGCTGGCGCTGCGCAGCAAGGAGGATGCCTGGCTCAGGCCGTTCGCGGATGCGCTGGGCGAGGACGCGAAGGCCTTCGCCTGCCCGCTGCTCGGCGGCGACACGGTGTCGACGCCGGGGCCGCAGATGATCTCGATCACCGCGTTCGGCCGCGTGCCGCGAGGGCGGATGGTCGGCCGCACCGGCGCGCGACCGGGCGACCGTATCCTGGTGACGGGGACGATCGGCGATGCCGCGCTTGGCCTCGACGTGCTCACGGGCGGTGCGGCGGCCGGAGCGCTCGCATCCGATGCCGCTGCAAGCGATGCATTGATCTCGCGCTATCGCATTCCCCAGCCGCGCAATGTACTGGCGCAGGCGGTGCGCGACCACGCGACCGCGGCGATGGACGTCTCTGACGGGCTCGCGGGCGATCTGACAAAACTGTGTGCGGCATCGGGCGTCTCGGCCACCGTGGACGTGGCGAGCGTGCCGCTCTCGGCCGCGGCGGCAGGCCTGATCGCCCGTGACGCCGTTTGCGTTGAGACGCTGCTTGCCGGGGGCGATGACTACGAGGTGCTGTGCACGGTGCCGCCAGCGCAGAGCGATGCGCTGATCGCGGCGGGTCGGGCGGCAGGTCTTGCCGTCACGGCGATCGGCACGATCGTCGAGGGCGGCGCGCGGCCGCGCTTCCTGGACGGGCAGGGCCAGGAACTCGCCTTGAAGCGGCTGTCCTACAGCCACTTCTAGGAATTGCTCCAAACCCGCAGTCAAGCACGTAGGACCAGCCTAAATACCTGCCGAGATCGACCTTTTCGGCCGCTTACGGCGTTGCACCCGCATTCTGATTTTGGCAAGCTTGTGACCGACCAGGGCCGCCCCTTCGGGCAAGGGGCGGCCCTGTTCAACATAAAGGCGCCGCACCGCACGACGGAAAAACAAAGGCGCCGGGGGTACGTACATCAAGGATCTGAGGCAAAAAATCACATGACAGCATTATGGTTGATTGTGCTCTGCGGAGTGCTTTCCGTCGTCTACGCGATCTGGGCGACGTCTTCGGTTTTGAGTGCGGATGCGGGGTCACCGCGCATGCAGGAGATAGCGGGAGCGGTGCGCGAAGGCGCACAGGCCTACCTGCGGCGCCAGTACACCACGATCGGCCTCGTCGGCATCGTCATCTTCGTGCTGCTTGTCTACTTCCTCGGTCTCTATGTTGCGATCGGTTTTGCCATCGGCGCCATCCTGTCGGGGGCGGCCGGCTTCATCGGCATGAACGTCTCGGTCCGCGCCAATGTGCGTACCGCCCAGGCCGCGACGACGTCGCTTGCCGGCGGCCTCGAGTTGGCCTTCAAGGCGGGCGCGATCACCGGCATGCTGGTCGCCGGTCTGGCGCTGCTCGGGGTGACCCTCTACTTCGGCTTCCTGGTCTATTCGCTGAAGCTTGCGCCTGACAGCCGCACCGTCGTCGACGCCATGGTGGCGCTCGGCTTCGGCGCTTCGCTGATCTCGATCTTCGCCCGTCTCGGCGGCGGCATCTTCACCAAGGGTGCGGACGTCGGCGGCGACCTCGTCGGCAAGGTCGAGGCCGGCATTCCCGAGGATGATCCGCGCAACCCGGCCACCATCGCCGACAACGTCGGCGACAACGTGGGCGACTGCGCCGGCATGGCCGCCGACCTGTTTGAGACCTATGCGGTGACCGCGGTCGCCACCATGGTGCTCGCGGCGATCTTCTTCGCCAAGACGCCGATCCTCATGAGCATGATGACGCTGCCGCTCGCCATCGGCGGCATCTGCATCATCACCTCGATCATCGGCACCTTTTTCGTCAAGCTCGGAGCGAGCCAGTCGATCATGGGTGCGCTCTACAAGGGCCTGATCGCAACCGGCGTCCTGTCGCTGGTCGGCATCGCCGGGGTGATCTACACCCTGATCGGCTTCGGCAAGCTCGACGGCGTCGAGTTCACCGGCATGGCGCTGTTCGAGTGCGGGATCGTCGGCCTCGTCGTCACCGCGCTGATCATCTGGATCACCGAATACTACACCGGCACCGACTATCGTCCGGTGAAGTCGATTGCGGCGGCGTCGGTGACCGGCCACGGCACCAACGTGATCCAGGGCCTGGCGATCTCGATGGAGGCGACCGCGCTGCCCGCGCTCGTCATCATCGCCGGCATCCTCGTCACCTACAGCCTGGCCGGCCTGTTCGGCATCGCGATCGCGACCGCCACCATGCTGGCGCTCGCCGGCATGGTCGTCGCGCTCGATGCGTTCGGCCCCGTAACCGACAACGCAGGCGGCATCGCCGAGATGGCCGGCTTGCCGAAGGAGGTGCGCAAGTCGACCGACGCGCTCGACGCGGTCGGCAACACCACCAAGGCGGTGACCAAGGGCTACGCGATCGGCTCCGCCGGTCTCGGCGCTCTCGTGCTGTTTGCGGCCTACAACCAGGATCTCAAGTTCTTCATTGCGGACTCGGCGCACCACACGTATTTCGCCGGCGTCAATCCGGACTTCTCGCTCAACAATCCCTATGTGGTTGTGGGCCTGTTGTTCGGCGGCTTGCTGCCGTACCTGTTCGGTGCGATGGGCATGACCGCGGTTGGCCGCGCGGCGAGCGCGATCGTCGAGGAGGTGCGCCGGCAGTTCCGCGAGAAGCCGGGCATCATGCAGGGCACCGACAAGCCGGATTACGGCAAGGCGGTCGACCTGCTGACCAAGGCGGCGATCAAGGAAATGATCATTCCGTCGCTGCTGCCGGTGCTGTCGCCGATCGTCGTCTACTTCCTGATCTATGCCATCGCGGGCGGCGGCGCGGCCGGCAAGTCGGCGGCGTTCTCCGCCGTCGGCGCGATGCTGCTTGGCGTGATCGTGACGGGCCTGTTCGTCGCGATCTCCATGACCTCGGGCGGTGGCGCCTGGGACAACGCCAAAAAGTACATCGAGGACGGCCATTACGGCGGCAAGGGCTCTGACGCCCACAAGTCGGCCGTGACCGGCGACACCGTCGGCGATCCCTACAAGGACACGGCCGGCCCTGCGGTGAACCCGATGATCAAGATCACGAACATCGTGGCCTTGCTGCTGCTGGCGATCCTGGCGCACTGAGCGGCGGGCACGGCTCGAAACGGAAAGCCCCGCGGCCTTGCCGCGGGGCTTTTTTCTTGTGCGCCCAGCATGGGCGCACTCTTATGGGTGAAAGTCCCACCGTGAGCTGATCACAGCGAGCGAAGCGAAGCGCAACTGCATGAGGGCGACCGAGTGTGGGGAGGAAGCGTGGAGCGAGGCTGCGGGCCGATGAACAACAACCGGATAGAAGGCGTTGCCGACCAGGGCGAGCGGGCCAGAAACCGCAAAGCTCACGTGATCAAGGGGAAGCAGCGTAGATTCGGCGGCCGTGCAGTGAAGGAGTGCGTTCTTACCTGGGGAGATCTCGCCTTGTGCCTGAAAGGGCAACGGTGTCGAGCCGGAGCGAGAAGTCAGCCGAGGTCGTAGTAGTCGGTGGGAAGGCTGCGAAGCCGTCCCGCAGGTGAAGGGCCGAACGAGAGGGAGTGTTCGAGGCCATGCCGATGCGGCGAGCATCGCATCAGATGCCTGCGCAAGCAGGGCGGTCCGGGGTAGGACGCGGTGAAGCCGCGTGTGGCTCGGGTAGCGATGAAGCTCGTCGCCCGCGGCATGAACTGAAGGGCACAGGGTCAGCGCTGCTTTTAGCGGCGCTGACGAGAGAGAACCTGCAACGGGCGTGGAAGCGGGTGCGGGCCAACAAAGGCGTAGCCGGTGTGGACAGTCTGGACATTGACCAGACCGCCGCGCATCTGCGTACGGCGTGGCCGGCGATCCGCGAGCAACTGTTGTCGGGGGCGTACCGGCCCGGTCCGGTGCGACGGGTGACGATTCCCAAGCCTGACGGCGGCGAGCGCGAGCTCGGTATCCCGACGGTGACGGATCGTTTGATCCAGCAGGCGCTGCTGCAAGTGTTGCAGCCCATTCTTGATCCGACCTTCAGCGAGCACAGCTACGGCTTCCGGCCGGGCCGAGGTGCGCATGACGCCGTCCTCGCGGCGCAGTCATACGTGCAATCGGGCCGCCGGATCGTGGTGGACGTGGACCTGGAAAAGTTCTTTGACCGGGTCGATCACGACATCCTCATCGACCGCCTACAGAAACGGATCGGGGACCCCGGGGTCATCCGGCTGATCCGGGCGTATCTGAACAGCGGAATGATGGACGATGGCGTGGTCCAGACGCGTATGATGGGGACGCCGCAGGGCGGGCCGCTATCGCCGCTGCTGGCCAACGTCCTGCTCGATGAAGTGGACAAGGCGCTGGAACGTCGGGGCCATTGCTTCGTGCGCTACGCTGACGATGCGAACGTTTACGTGCGCAGCCGCCGGGCGGGTGAACGGGTGATGGCGCTGCTTCGGCGGCTCTATGGCAAGCTGCACTTGACGGTCAACGAGACCAAAAGCGCGGTTACCAGCGTGTTCGGTCGCAAATTCCTGGGCTACAGCTTCTGGGTAGCCCCGGGCGAAGTGATTAAGCGCAAGGTCGCCGACAAGTCGCTGGGGACGTTCAAGCAGCACATCCGGCAACTGACCCGCCGCAGTGGCGGGCGCAGTATGCAGGATGTGGTGGATCGTCTGCGGCCCTACGTTCGGGGATGGAAGGCGTACTTCCGATTGGCGCAAACGCCGAAGGTCTGGCGCGAGCTCGATCAATGGCTGCGTCACCGGCTGCGCGCCATCCAGCTCAAGCAGTGGAAGCGCGGAACGACCATGTACAGGGAATTGCTGGTGCTGGGAGCCAAACTTGACGTTGCGCGACAGGTGGCGGCCAACAGCCGTCGCTGGTGGCGCAACAGCGGCATGCTCCTCAACGCCGTGTTGCCCCTGAACTGGTCGGATCGACTGGGACTGCCCCGGCTCTCATGACCTCAACTTCTCGAACCGCCCGGTGCGGACCCGCATGCCGGGTGGTGTGGCAGGGGAGCGACCCACAAGGTCGCCCCCTATGCCGATTCGTGAAGACGCAATTTTTGATTGTGCTGAGTATGATGTGCGCGGATTGCAGACTTATACTTGAAGTAGTATACGTTAGTATTGCGTACGGCCCTGACTGCAACCGCGAGGAGGGCGATGTGTATTATTTGAAGGCATATTCCGCAGGATCGATTATTGCCACGTCGTGGCGGATTTATTTTCGGGAGTGGCGGACAATATTCCTGATTCTCATCCTGCCGATGACGGCGGCCCATGTCTTGAGCTTTCTGATCAAGCACACGGGGACGCTTGGGACCGTAGTCGGTTCGCTCGCTACCCTTTTTGCGCAAGCGTTTATCATTTTCCCAACGGTGGTCGCCGTATCGGAAGTCTGTCTCGACATTAGACCGACCGTGGCGCGATCCTATCGCAGGGCCTTTGCGCGGCCAGGCAGATTGTTCGGAGCTTATTTTCTGACCGTCGCCATCGTCTTTGGAGGGTTCATTCTGCTGCTCATTCCGGGCATCTTGTTTTCGGTTTGGTACATGCTTGTAGGCCCGGTCGTCGTGCTTGAGGCGCTGACCGTTAGGGCGACCCTGAAGCGCAGCAGGGAACTCGGCCGCGGATATTATTGGCGCAACTTCGGAACGCTGTTTGGCGGCAGCATTCTCGTGCTGATCCCGACGATGCTTATTGCCGGGATAGCCGGCGCGTCGATTGGCTATCTCACAGACGCCGGACCGTGGAGGTTCGGTGTAGCAGAATTGGTAGGCAACTTGATGGGTCTCATCGCTGCACCACCTTTGGCCATCATGCCCGTGCTGCTCTATTACGACATGCGTGCGCGCAAAGAGGGATATGCAGCCGCCCAGCTTGCTGAGGAGCTTCGTTTCTAACCGAGGGAGGAAGTGCATGCCGAAGGATCTCTACTTTTGGCTGGCGGTGATCGCAGTCATTTTCCTGGTTGCGGTCCTGGCAATATGGAGGTGGGCAAAGAACGTCAGCGTTGCCATCGGTCCAGTCCGTATCGAGACATCCGATCGTGATGCGGCGGCCGCGGCGCCGGATCCCGTCGTGGTCGCAAAGCAGGCCGAAATCGACGGCACCGTAGGTCGGATCATCGGCAAGGCCGGCGAGGCAGGCGCGCTACCGCACGGGCCAACCAGCGTGGGCGAGGGGATGAAGGTCGGAAAGGGTGCCAGCATCAACGAGATCACAGGCGTGAGCGTGACACCGCGCAAGTAAGGAACAATGGCGACCTTTCAGCAGCAACGTCTCGCTCGGTTCGTCGATCGCGAAAGCGAGATGAACAGCTTTTGCAAGATGCTGGACGGCGATTGGCCACGTCCGATCCTGGCCGTCTGGGGAGAAGGTGGTATGGGAAAGTCCTCGCTCCTGTTGCGGATGGTTCATGAGTGTTCATTGCGGTCATTGAGCAAGGTCGAAATCAATTGGAGTGACACTCGCAACTATGACTATCTCGCCGTTATGCGGAAGATACGGGATGATCTGGGTGCGCCTCAGTTCAGCGGCTTTACGGATCTCGTGAACTTCTACACCGTGCCCCGGCATCGCTTGGAAGTAGTCGTCGAAACGAACGCTCCGATTGACGTCGCCAGAAATGCAACGTTTGGACCTAACGCCCAAGTTGGTTTCATGGGGGGCGTGGTATTGCAGCCTGGAGCGATCAACGCGGATCTGATGCTGAACGATGCGCGGACCGACCTCGGCATTTCCGAATCAGATCGAATGGCTCAGTTGACCGATTCATTTGTCCGGGAATTGAACGCCCTCGCGCTTCAAGGCCGCGTTGTGATCTTCCTCGACGCGATCGAGAAAGCAACGAACACGACGCAGCGCTGGATCTGGGACGAGCTTTTCGGCGCGCTCCGCGCGGATAGGCTGGCGAACGTACTTGTCGTCATCGGAGGTCGAAACCAGCCGGTCATCGACGAGGATTGGCGCCTGCTTGTGGAGGAGAGACGACTGGGACCGCTGAGCCGAGAGCACATCGTCGAATACATGATCAAGCGCGAGATCGCCTATGATGCAGCTCAGCGCGAGATTGCCGCAGATGTCATCTTCGACGCCACCCAAGGCAATCCCTTAAGCGTCGCAAGCACAGTCGAGGCAATGTCGCGTAGACAAGGAATGAAGGCTTGAGCGGCACGGCTCTGCCGCTGTCTCAGCTTCAAGAGCTGATCGGCGAACTGTCGTCTTCGCAATCGCGAGAGTCGGATCTCCTCCTTCTGCAACTAGATGAGGAAAATGGTCGCCGGCTGCGACTTTGCGCGATTCCTCATTCTTTCGACGCCGCTACGCTACAGGCGCTCGATCCTTCGCTTTCGCTTCAAGATGTGAAATTCACGCTGGAGCAATTTCAAGTCCTGCCGGCGGTTACACTGTCCGGTGATTGCCTTGTGCTGCACGATGTCGCGCGCCAGGAGCTGTTTTCGCAATGGCTCTCTCCAGAACATCGCCCGGAATTCGCAGCAGCATCGGCTCGTCTGGTGGAATTCTACAAGCCGGACGAGAACGACAACCCGGTCGACGCGGCGACCAAGCAGATCAGCCGGCTGTTTCACCTTTTGGGCGCGGACCCGGACGCGGGTCTTTGGGAATTTCAGGATGCTTACCAGAGTCGGCGTAGCCTTGGCCGATTCAGCGATTGCGAGAGTTTGCTCCGTCTATTGAGAGAGTATGAGCCAGCTCTCGAAGGCGAGCAGCGAAATTGGCTGAACTACTATCAGGCGGAGGTCGCCGACGATAATCGGGATCTGGATGCTGCGCTGGCAGTTCTGGATAGGCTGCGTCAAGATACTCCGGCAGCGGCCTTGCGTTCCATGGTCTTGCTGCGATCAGCTTCCGTGCTGCGTCGACTGGAGCGGCTGCCCGAGGCGGAATCCGCCGGCCGCGAGGCGCTCAAGTTTGTAAATGGCGTGGAACGATCCCCGATACGACATCTGATTCATCATGAGCTCGGCCTGATCGCTCGCGACCGTGGCGATTTCGAAGAGGCGCGCACCGAGCTCATGCGCTCGATTGAGCTGGCAAAGGCGGCGTCGAGCCACCGCGATGTCGTCGTCGCCTATAACAGCCTAGGTACCCTGTTGCGAAAGCCCGATCCCCGTGAGGCCCTGAAGCTGTTTCGGGAATGCCTGGACCTGCTCGATCCCGATCTGGACAAGCTCCGCATGGCGCAGGTCCTGAACAATCTAGGGCTTGCAAGTGCAGACCTTCAGGAATGGGAGAACAGTTCTCAGTATTTTCAGGCGAGCCTGCAAATAAAGCGGGACGCGCTTGACCTAGCAGGTGAAGCCTCGACGCTGCTCAACGTATCCCGCGTCTACCGGGCCGAAGAGAAATGGGAGGACGCACGTAGCGCATTGATGATGTCGGCGAAGCTGTTCGAAGATGTCCGGGATCCGGTCCGCGCAGCGCAGGCTTTACGCGAGCTTGCCCGGCTTATGCGGTTGCGGGGCGGAGCCGATGCGGCCGCGCACTACGCCGTCAGGGCTGTCGAATGTTTGCGACGCGCAGGCAGGGAGGCCGACGCCAGCCAGGTTGAACAGGAGTTCGCGCCGAAGAAATCCCGCCGCCGATGGTTGATTTGGGTGGCCGTAATCCTTGCAGTCGCCGTCGCGATCGTATTGGCGGTTGAGCTCGTTTGAGCGGAAGAGGACGTGTCATTACTGCACATCCATCTGCAGCCCTTCCTTCTCGATGATGCCGGCAAACTTCTTCGTCTCGGCGTCCACGAAGTCGGAAAACTGTTGCGGGGTGCCGTAGTCGGCGCGGGCACCCATGGCGACGATCTGCTTCTTCATGTCGTCGCGCTCCAGCATCGCCTTCACTTGAAGATTGAGCGCGTCGAGCGCAGCAGCAGGGACGCCCTTTGGCAGGAACACGGAGAACCACGACGACACGTCGAAATTGGCCAATTCCGGCGCGCTCTCGCGCATGGTCGGCAGGTTCGGTGCGAGGTCGCTGCGCTCGGTCGTGGTGACGCAGAGGCCGTTGAGCGTGCCGTTCTGCACCTGGGGCAGGCTCGGATAGAGATTGTCGAACAGGATCTGGATGTCGCCGGCGAGCGCGGCCTGGAGCGCGGGGCCGGCGCCGCGGAACGGGATATGCGTCATCTTCAGCCCGGTCAGCTGGAGGAACCAGGCGCCGGTGAGGTGAGGGCTCTGGCCGACGCCGGAGGAGGCGTAGCTGAGCTTGTCGGGGTTGGCTTTGAGGTAGGCGATCAGCTCGGCAATCGACTTGATGCCGGTCTTCGGATGCGCCGAGACGATGTTCGGGATCCGGATCATGTTGGAGACCGGCTGGAGCTGGTCCGGCTTGTAGGTGAGGTTCTTGAAGATGCTGTAGGCGATCGCATTCGGACCGGGATTGCCAATCAGGATGGTGTGGCCGTCGGCCTTGGAGCGGACGACCTCTGCCGCCCCGATGGTGCCGCCGCCGCCCGAACGATTCTCCACGACCGCGGTCTGGCCCCAGGCAGATTGGAGATGGGCGGCGAGCAGCCTGCCCATCACGTCGGTCGAGCCACCCGCAGCAGCCGGCACGATGACGCGGATGTTGTCGGTCGGCTTCCAGTCGGCGAGACTGGATCGCGGCAGGATGGCTGCAGCCGAAAGCCCGGCAATGCCAGTGAGCACGCGACGGCGGGACAGAGATTTATTCTGCAATTTCCTGGACACGAATCCGCTCCCTGCTTTTTATTTTGCGAGAGCGTATGGAACCCGGCGCACAACGGCAAGTCGTACGCGACAGCAAGTGCCGCGCGGAGGGTGGCACGACGCCGCAGGCACAAGGCCTCAGCTCAAGACCTCAGTTGAAGCTGAGCAGCTTGAACAGTGGTGCGAGGTAGCTCATCTCCTGACCCGACGTCGGCGTGGTCCGGCTGATGAAGTCGAAGATCTTGCCGTCCTGGAGACCGTAATTCGCAAGCCGGCGCACGCGCCGGTTCTTGTCGAAATAGATCGCGATGACGCGCTGGTCGACCAGCTTCTGGTTCATGAAGGCGACCATGCGCTCTGAGCGCTGCGAGATGTAATAAAACACCTCGCCGTCCAGCGTGGCCACCGTGGAGGGCGTGCCCATCACGATCAGCACCTGATCCTGGCTCGCGCCGATCGGAATCTGCTCGAGCGCGCCGGGCGGCAGAATGTAGCCCTTCTGGAATTGCTCACCGGTGCAGCCGGCGAGTGCGGCTCCGACCAGGGTCACGGCCGCGAGCATGCGCAAGGCGCGCCAGCGCGAATGAAGGCCGCGCGGTCTGTCGGCGCGCGGGCGGGTCTGGTTCGTTATGGTCATTGCGGAACTGATTCCGTCCCCTTGCGTCGCGCGAGGCGCTGAAGTACCGGGCGGAGGCTCTGAATGCAACTCGCGCGCGCCCGCTTGCGGAAACCACAATGCTTTGGCCGTTCAATCACTTCAGGAAACCCCGGCTAGCCCCGGCCGGCACCATTGAGGCCATCTATGGCATGATCGTGACGCAGGCGCGAGAACCCATATTTTACCGGGACTTGGGCGTGCCCGATACGGTTAATGGCCGTTTCGACCTGTTGCTGCTGCATCTCTGGCTGTTGCTGCGCCGCCTGCGGACGGTCCAGGGCAGCGTGGAGCTGTCGCAGGCCCTGTTTGATCGCTTCTGTGAGGACATGGACGACAATCTGCGCGAGATGGGCGTGGGCGACCAGACCGTCCCGAAGCGGATGCGGGCCTTCGGCGAGGCCTTTTATGGCCGCGTCCAGGCCTATGATCAGGCGATCGATACGGGCGCCGAGGCGCTGGCGCTGGCGATCTGCAAGAATATCTTGAATGGCGCGGAGATGGATCACGCGCGGCGGCTCGCCGCTTACGCGCAGGCCACCGGGGCCGACCTCGGGTTGAGCAATGAGGCCGCGCTGCTGCTCGGATCCTTCACGTTTCCCCCGCCGCTTGGGAAGGATGTGACACCATGAACCGACCGATGACCGGATCTGCCCCCGACCCTTGGCGCGCGCCCGTGATGGTCGCACATATTCCCGACACCGGCCTTCATCGCAAACTCGAGGCCTCGGTCACCGAGCGACAGGCCATGGCTGAACTCGCCGGGGTGCGCGAGATCCTGTCCGCCCGAGCCGCCTTCGACGTCACGCCGAAGAGCGGCGGCCGGGTCCATGTCACCGGGCAAGTTCGCGCCCGGATCGGCCAGACCTGCGTGGTGACGCTCGATCCGATGGAAAGCGACATCGACGAGGAGATCAACCTGACATTCGCCCCGGAGGCCGAGGCACGGCGGCTGGCCGACCTGATCGAGCAAGGCCAGGACGACGAGGCGCCGTCCGAGATTGCCGATCAGCCGGAGGCTATCGTCAACGGGATCATCGACCTCGGCCGCATTGCGACCGATGCGCTGTTCCTGGCGATCGATCCCTATCCGCGCAAGCCGGGTGTCGTGTTTGAGGCGGAGGTCACCGCGCCCGACCCCGAGGACAATCCCTTCGCGGCGCTGAAGGCGCTCCAGGACAAGAAGAAGGACAAGAAGAAAGGCCAATAGCTTGCGCGCCCCACCGCCGGAGCGTTCTGTGATGAGGCGTGAGGCGTTTGCCTGGCCGGATTGAAAGGTTGCCTTATCTACCTGATATCTATATAGTTTGTGCTAATTTATGGCGCCGCGGCCAGATCGTCCCCAATCCAAAAGGCTGGGGGCAAGAGGTTGTTTCGGGACAACAAAACGCTATTGTCGCGCCCCGGTCAGGGCGCGGCGTGGCGCCTGGCCGGTCGCCATGTCCATGGCGAACCCATTTCGCGGCCCCGCTAGTTGACGGCCGCGCCAGACCAGGTTTCCGGGATTTTGATGCCAAGCAAGGTTCGTATTGCGCTCGACGCCATGGGGGGCGACGTCGGCGCCGCTGTGGTCATTCCAGGCGCGGCCATCTCGCTCGGCAGGCATCGCGAGACCGAATTCCTGCTGGTCGGGGATCGCGCCAGGATCGAGCCCGAGCTTGACCGGCACCCCGCGCTCAAGGCCGTCTCCCGGATCATTCACACCGATGTCGCCGTCAGCATGGAGGACAAGCCGAGCCAGGCGCTTCGGCGCGGCCGCAAGACCTCCTCGATGTGGCTGGCCATCGACGCGGTGAAGAAGGGCGAGGCGGACGTCGCGGTTTCCGCCGGCAATACCGGCGCGCTGATGGCGATGGCGCGCTTCAACCTGCGCATGCTGCCGGGGATCGACCGTCCGGCGATCACCGCGGTGTGGCCGACCATGCGCGGCGATACCGTCGTGCTCGACCTCGGCGCCACCATCGGCGGCGATGCGCGGCACCTCGTAGCGCTCGCAGTGATGGGTGCCGCCATGGCGAGCGTGCTGTTCAACAAGAAGCGTCCGACCGTCGGTCTGCTCAATATCGGAGTCGAGGAGATCAAGGGCCACGAGGAGATTCGCGAGGCCGGGGAGATCCTGCGCGCGATGAACCTGCCACAGCTCGACTACATCGGTTTCGTCGAGGGCGACGGCATCAGCAAGGGGCTGGCCGATGTGATCGTGACCGAGGGTTTCAGTGGCAACATCGCGCTCAAGGCCGCCGAAGGAACCGCGCGACAGATCGCTGCATTGCTCCGCGACGAGATGCGGCGGAGCTGGATGACCAAGCTCGGCTATCTCTTCGCCCGCAGTGCCTTCCAGACCCTGCGCGACAGGATGGACCCGAACAAGTCCAATGGCGGCGTGTTCCTGGGGTTGAACGGGGTCGTGGTCAAAAGCCATGGCGGAATCAACGCCGAAGGCTTTGCCTATGCGATCGATGTTGGCTATGAAATGGCCAAGTTCGATCTCCTGAACAAGATCAATCAGATGCTAAACCGTGATGGGGGTGCGCTCAGTTCCGTGCCAACCGCACCGGAGGATGTTTCGTGACGAAAATTCGTTCGGTCGTGCTGGGCTGCGGTGCCTACCTGCCAGAGCAGGTGGTGACCAATGCGCAATTGGCGGCGCGCATCGACACATCCGACGAGTGGATCGTGCAGCGCACCGGCATTCGCGAGCGGCACATCGCGGCCGATGGCGAATTCACCTCGCACCTCGCCATCAAGGCGGCGCAGGCCGCACTCACTGACGCCGGCCTGGACGCGCAGTCGATCGAGCTGATCGTGGTCGCGACCTCGACGCCGGACAACACGTTTCCCGCGACCGCGGTCGCCGTGCAGCACGGGCTCGGCATCAACCATGGCGCGGCCTTCGATCTCCAGGCGGTCTGCTCGGGCTTCGTGTTCGCGCTCGCCACCGCCGACAATTTTTTGCGGACCGGCACCTACAAGCGCGCGCTGGTGATCGGCGCCGAGACCTTCTCGCGCATCCTCGACTGGAACGACCGCGGCACCTGCGTGCTGTTCGGCGACGGCGCCGGCGCGGTCGTGCTGGAGGCGCAGGAGCAGCCGGGCAAGGCCGCGACCGACCGCGGCGTGGTGACCACGCATCTGCGCTCCGATGGCCGCCACAAGGCCAAGCTTTTTGTCGATGGCGGGCCATCCTCGACCCAGACCGTTGGTCATCTGCGCATGGAGGGCCGCGAGGTCTTCAAGCATGCGGTCGGCATGATCACCGACGTGATCGTCGACGCCTTTGACGCGACCGGCCTCAATGCCGAGAGCATCGACTGGTTCGTGCCGCACCAGGCCAACAAGCGAATCATCGACGCCTCCGCCCACAAGCTTCATATCGCACCGCAGAAGGTGGTGCTGACCGTCGACCGGCACGGCAACACCTCGGCCGCCTCGATCCCGCTGGCACTGGCGGTGGCTCGCAAGGACGGCCGCATCAAGCGCGGCGACCTGGTCTTGCTGGAAGCGATGGGCGGCGGCTTCACCTGGGGCTCCGCGCTCGTGCGCTGGTAAGCCACAGTCGATAAAATTTTGCCCGAATCATCGCGGATTATCGATGCGTGTGCATTGATGAGCGCTGTTGACCGCCGTATCGTAAGCTCATAATTTCAGACAACAATTGTTCGCCGTGATGTGGGGCAGGGCGATGACCGATACAAGTAAAACCGTAACGCGTGTTGATCTCTGCGAGGCCGTCTACCAGAAGGTGGGCCTGTCGCGGACGGAATCGTCCGCCTTCGTGGAACTCGTGCTGAAGGAGATCACCGACTGCCTCGAGCGGGGCGAGACGGTGAAACTGTCTTCTTTCGGGTCCTTCATGGTCCGCAAGAAGGGTCAGCGTATCGGCCGCAATCCGAAGACCGGCACCGAGGTGCCGATCTCGCCGCGCCGGGTCATGGTGTTCAAGCCCTCTGCGATCCTGAAGCAGCGGATCAACGCCCAGCACCGCACCAATGGCGACGGCAGCAAGGTTCAACCGGAGGCGTAACCGCTCTCCAGAAGGATTTGGCATTTGGACAAGGCGCCGGATGCGTTCCGAACCATCAGCGAAGTAGCGCAGGAACTCGACATTCCGCAGCACGTGCTGCGGTTCTGGGAGACCCGATTCTCCCAGATCAAGCCGATGAAGCGCAGCGGCGGCCGCCGCTACTACCGTCCCGACGATGTCGACCTGCTCAAGGGCATCCGCCGTCTGCTCTACGGGGAGGGCTACACCATCCGCGGGGTGCAGCGGATCCTGAAAGAGCACGGCGTCAAATCGGTGCAGGGCCTCGCCGACGGCTCGGCCGCGGTCTCGTTCGGGGCCATCGAGGATGCCATCGGCCAGAGCCTGATGGAACCCGAGGAGGAGACCGGCGTCCGCGGCACCCTCGACACCGACGATGACGACTACCAGGGCGAGGAGGAGGAAGGCATCGACTTCCGCTTTGCCGAGACCGACGACGAGGACATCCTCACCACCTTCCGCAAAGGCGGCACCGCCGCGCCGCCGGCCGGCGCCAGCGCCGCCGACCGGGAGCGGCTGGGACGGGCGCTCGCCGACCTCGTCGCCTGCCGGGAAATGCTCGATCTGGCGTTGAAGGACGGCTGACGACGCTTTTCGTCGTCTTTGCGGTCCGTTCCGGGGATTTGAGCCGACACCAATTTGGTGTGGCTCCTTGCGCAAAGCATCGATCCTAGCTAATGGAACGGCATTCGGAGCGTGGCGCAGCCCGGTTAGCGCACTAGTCTGGGAGACTAGGGGTCGGAGGTTCAAATCCTCTCGCTCCGACCATTTTTCTCACATATCAGCAGATATTGACTCGATCGTTTGCGCCGGGTGCGATCACACAGGCTCGGCGCGTGCTAGATGTGGTCTCTCAGGAGGTTGTCCATCTGGTCTGAACCGAGGAAGCTGAGGTTGCGAAGCTTCAGTGTTCCAGGGAGAGACCAGATGAACGTCCAC
>NZ_JBEPRN010000008.1:0-269775 GCF_040548375.1 Bradyrhizobium sp. F1.4.3 | reverse complement strand
ACGGATTCGACGATGCGCAGGCTCACGTCGTAATCCTGCGCGATCTTGATCAGCGCCTTGGTGTCCTTCGGGAAGCACGAGCCGCCGAAGCCGGGGCCGGCGTGCAGGAACTTGGTGCCGATGCGATTGTCCAGGCCGATGCCGCGCGCGACCTCCTGCACGTTGGCGCCGACTTTTTCCGAGAGATCGGCGATCTCGTTGATGAAGGTGATCTTGGTCGCGAGGAACGCGTTCGCGGCGTATTTGATCATCTCGGCGGTGCGGCGCTCCGTGAACATCAAGGGCGCCTGGTTCAGCGACAGCGGACGGTAGATATCGCCCATCACCTTGCGGCCGCGCTCGTCGGAGGTGCCGACCACGACGCGATCGGGGAACTTGAAGTCGCGGATCGCCGCGCCCTCGCGCAGGAACTCGGGATTGGAGGCGACCACGACGTCGGCTGACGGATTGGTCTCGCGGATGATGCGCTCGACCTCGTCGCCGGTGCCGACCGGCACGGTCGATTTCGTCACCACGACGGTGAAGCCGGACAGCGACTGCGCGATCTCGCGCGCCGCGGCGTAGACGTAGGAGAGATCGGCATGACCGTCACCGCGGCGCGACGGCGTGCCGACCGCGATGAACACGGCATCCGCATCCGCGACCGGCTTGGACAGGTCGGTGGTGAAATCGAGCCGCTTGGCCTTGACGTTGGTCGCGACCAGCTCGTCCAGCCCGGGCTCGTAGATCGGAATCTCGCCGCGATGAAGGCTAGCAATCTTCTTCTCGTCCTTGTCGACGCAGGTGACGTCGTGACCGAAATCCGCAAAGCAGGCCCCGGACACCAGTCCCACATACCCCGTGCCGATCATCGCGATGCGCATGAAAAACCCTGTTTTGGCTTGGTTAACGAAACCCCAATGCGGGGCGGTTTAGCATTTTCCCGATGGTCGGGAACAGTCCGCACGCAAAAACCGGCACACGAATTGTACCGGTAAAGAAATCGTAAGCCGCAAGGCGCCACACTGCCCCAGGCCCAGACAGAGCCGGGCGGAACACGCTTCGAACAGGGACACCATGACACCATCAGGCACAATCGCCGCGAGCGGGAGCTCCAACGCCCCGGCTACCGCGCGTGTCGACTGGGTCGATTACGCCAAGGGCATCTGCATTGTCATGGTGGTGATGATGCATTCCGTGCTGGGGGTCGAGCTCGCCGCCGGCGAGACCGGTTTCATGCATGTGCTGGTGGCCTTCGCAAAGCCGTTCCGGATGCCGGACTTCTTCCTGATTTCGGGCCTGTTCCTGCCCCTGGTGATCGATCGGGACTGGCGAACCTATCTCGACCGCAAGGTGGTGCATTTCGCTTATTTTTATGTCGTCTGGGTGACAATCCAGTTCGGCTTCAAGGCGCCCGCCTTCGCCGCCGAAACCGGCTGGCACGACGTTGGCCTCTTGTATCTCGAATCCTTCATCGAGCCGTTCGGCACGCTCTGGTTCATCTATCTCCTGCCGGTGTTCTTCGTCGTCACAAAACTGACACGGCGAATCCCCCCGCTCGCAATCTTGATCGTGGCCACCGCGCTGGAGACGGCGCGCATCACGACCGGCTGGACCGCGATCGACGAGTTCTGCGCGCGCGTCGTCTATTTCTATTCGGGCTATCTGTTTGCGCCTTACGTGTTCGCGCTGTCGGACCGCGCCCGCAAGCATCCCGGACTCGCGCTCGCGGCGCTCGCGGCCTGGGCACTGGTCAATGCAAGCGTGGTCGCGTTCGGCGCGAGCGAATGGAAGATCGTGTCGCTCGTGCTCGGCTTTGCCGGTGCCTGCGCCATCATCACGTCAGGCACGCTGCTCGCGCGCGCGCATTGGCTGAACGCCTTGCGCTTCTGCGGCGAGAATTCGATCGTGATCTACCTCGCCTTCTTCCTGCCGATGGCGGCGACGCGGACACTGCTGCTGCGCACCGGCATCATTCCCGACATCGGCATGGTGTCGCTGATCGTCACCATTGTGGGCGTGATTGGAGCACTCGCGATCTGGCAGGCCGTGCTGCGGCTCGGTGGCCATTTCCTGTTCGAGCGGCCGAATGTATTCTGGATCGCGCCGAAGAAGGCGGGCGCGGTGTTGCAGGCGGCGGAGTAATCCGTTCGCTGTCGTCGCCCGGCTTGACCGGACCCAGTATTCCAGAGACGGCGATTATCGACCGATAGGCCGCGGCGTACTGGATTCCCCCAGTCAAGCCGGGGAATGACAGTGGGGATAGCTGCGCCAGCAACCCGAAAATCGCCCATCCAAGGCTGTCAAAGCCCGCAAAAATTCATACATTGCGGCCATGCCCAAAACATCCCCGAAGACCGCCGCCAAAGCCGACACCAAGCCCGCTGCTGACAAGCCTGCTGCCAAACCGGTCGCAGCCAAAGCGGCCGGCAAGGGCGACCACATCTTCCTGGTCGACGGTTCCGGCTACATCTTCCGCGCCTATCACGCGCTGCCGCCGCTGAACCGCAAGTCCGATGGTCTTCAGGTCAATGCCGTGCTCGGCTTCTGCAACATGCTGTGGAAGCTGCTCCGCGACATGCCCGCCGACAACCGGCCGACGCATCTGGCGATCGTGTTCGACAAGTCGGAAGTCACCTTCCGCAACAAGATCTATCCCGAATACAAGGCGCATCGGCCGCCGGCGCCGGACGATCTGATCCCGCAATTCGCGCTGATCCGCGAGGCCGTGCGCGCCTTCGACCTGCCCTGCCTGGAACAGGGCGGCTTCGAGGCCGACGATCTGATCGCGACCTATGCGCGTGAGGCCGGCGAGCGCGGCGCGACGACGACGATCGTCTCGTCAGACAAGGATCTAATGCAGCTCGTCACCGACAAGGTCGTCATGTACGACACCATGAAGGATCGCCGCATCGGCATCCCCGAGGTGATCGAGAAGTTCGGCGTGCCGCCGGAGAAGGTGGTCGAAGTGCAGGCGCTGGCCGGCGATTCCACCGACAACGTGCCGGGCGTGCCCGGCATCGGCATCAAGACCGCGGCGCAACTGATCGTCGAATATGGCGATCTTGAGCAACTCCTGTTCCGCGCCACCGAGATCAAGCAGCCGAAGCGGCGCGAGGCGCTGATCGAGAATGCCGAAAAGGCGCGGATCTCACGGAAACTCGTGTTGCTCGACGACAAGGTCGAGCTGGAGGTGCCGCTCGACGACCTCGCCGTCCACGAGCCCGACGCGCGCAAGCTGGTCGCCTTCCTGAAGGCGATGGAGTTTTCCACGCTGACGCGCCGCGTCGCCGACTATTCGCAGATCGATCCCGCCAATGTCGATGCCGATGTGGCGAACAGCAGCGAGGCACGCGGTGGCGACGGCGCGGCCAAGACAATTTCGTCCGAGACGTCCGGCGATCTCTTCGCCAGCCCTGCCGCAACGGCCAGGGGTGGCGACAAGGGTGACAAGGGCACCAGCCTCAAGGGCGCGCCGATCTCACTTGCCGCCGCGCGCGAGGAGGCTTTGCGAAAGCTCCCCGTCGATCGCGGCAAATATCAGACGATCAAAAATCTCGTCGAGCTCGACGCCTTTGTTGCGCGCATCCATGATGCCGGCCACGTCGCGGTCGAGATCCGCGCCAACTCCATCGATCCGATGCAGGCCAACCTCTGCGGCATCGCGCTGGCGCTGGCGCCGAACGAGGCCTGCTATGTGCCGCTCGCGCACAAACAGTCCGGCGGCGGCGCGGGCCTGTTCGATGCGGGTCTCGCACCGGACCAGGTCAAGCATGCCGATGCGATCGAGGCGCTCCGGCCTGTGCTGGAATCCGCCGGCATCCTCAAGATCGGCTTCGACGTCAAATTCACCGCCGTCATGCTGGCACAGCACGGCATCACCTTGCGCAACACCGATGACGCGCAACTGATCTCCTATGTGCTCGACGCCGGCCGCGGCTCGCATGGACTCGAAGCGCTCGCCGAGCGCTGGTTCGGTCACGCCATGCTGAAGGAGAGTGAGCTGCTCGGCAGCGGCAAGGGCAAGATCACCTTCGACCAGGTGCCGATCGAGAAAGCCACGCCGCTGTCGGCCGAGGGCGCCGATATGATCTTGCGCGCGTGGCGCGTGCTGAAGCCGCGCCTCGTCGCCGAGCACATGACCGCGGTCTATGAGACCCTGGAGCGGCCGCTGGTCGCGGTGCTCGCGCGGATGGAGCGGCGCGGCATCTCGATCGACCGCCAGGTGCTGTCGCGTCTCTCCGGCGACTTCGCCCAGACTGCGGCGCGGGTCGAGGCCGAGATCCAGGAGATCGCCGGCGAGCCGGTCAATGTCGGCAGCCCCAAGCAGATTGGCGACATCCTGTTCGGCAAGATGGGGCTGTCCGGCGGCACCAAGACCAAGACCGGCGCATGGTCGACCACCGCGCAGGTGCTCGACGAGCTCGCCGAGCAGGGCCACGATTTCCCGAAGAAGATTCTGGAGTGGCGCCAGGTCTCCAAGCTGAAATCGACCTACACCGATGCGCTGCCGACCTACGTCAATCCGCAGACCCATCGCGTCCACACGACCTACGCGCTGGCCGCGACCACGACGGGCCGGCTGTCGTCGAACGAACCGAATTTGCAGAACATCCCGGTGCGCACCGAGGACGGCCGCAAAATTCGGCGCGCCTTCATCGCGACGCCCGGGCACAAGCTCGTCTCCGCCGACTATTCGCAGATCGAGCTGCGGCTGCTCGCCGAGATCGCCGACATTCCCGTGCTGAAGCAGGCGTTCAAGGACGGACTCGACATTCACGCCATGACCGCGTCGGAGATGTTCGGCGTGCCGATCAAGGGCATGCCGAGCGAAATCCGCCGCCGTGCGAAAGCGATCAATTTCGGCATCATCTACGGCATCTCGGCGTTTGGTCTCGCCAATCAGCTCGGCATCGCGCGCGAAGAGGCCTCGGCCTATATCAAGAAGTATTTCGAGCGCTTCCCCGGCATCCGCGCCTATATGGACGAGACCCGCGATTTCTGCCGGAGCCACGGCTATGTCACCACGCTGTTTGGCCGCAAGTGCCACTATCCCGACATCAAGGCGTCGAATGCCTCGGTGCGCGCCTTCAACGAGCGTGCCGCGATCAACGCGCGGCTTCAGGGCACCGCCGCCGACATCATCCGTCGCGCCATGACGCGGGTGGAGGACGCACTCGCGGAGAGGAAGCTCTCGGCGCAGATGCTGCTTCAGGTGCATGACGAACTGATCTTCGAGGTGCCGGACGCGGAGGTCGAAGCGACGCTGCCGGTCGTGCAGCACGTCATGCAGGACGCGCCGTTCCCCGCCGTGCTGCTCTCGGTGCCGCTGCATGTGGATGCCCGCGCGGCGACGAACTGGGACGAGGCGCATTGAACTTCTCTTACCCCTCCCCGCTTGCGACTGAGGCCACACACACGGTGTCGTCCCGGCGAAGGCCGGGACCCATAACCACAGGATAGAGTTAGGCGAAGATTGCCCACTACGATCTCGCATCACAACTTCTCGCTGGGGTATGAGTCCCGGCCTTCGCCGGGACGACGTTGGGGGTAAGACGCGGGAATCGAATTGTCCTCCGAGCAATTGCGCGGTGGCTCCGTCGTCCCCCGCATATTAGAACCACCGCATCTCCCGCACCGGTTCACCCATGCCCCACACCTCCGCCTTGCTCGGCTTCGCTCTCGTCTGCCTTGGTCTCGTGCTCACGCCCGGACCGAACATGATCTATCTGATCTCGCGCTCGATCACGCAGGGACCGGCCGCGGGCATCGTCTCGCTCGGCGGTGTGGCGCTCGGCTTCGTGGTCTACATGCTGGCCGCGGCGTTTGGCATCACGGCGCTGCTGCTCGCCATTCCCTTCGCCTATGACGCGTTGCGCTTTGCGGGTGCCGGTTATCTGCTGTGGCTGGCCTGGCAGGCGGTGAAGCCCGGCGGACGCTCGCCGTTCCAGGTCAAGCAGCTTTCGATCGACAGCCCGCGCAAATTGTTCGCGATGGGGCTCGTCACCAATTTGCTCAATCCGAAGATCGCGATGCTCTATCTCGCGCTGCTGCCGCAGTTCATCGATCCGACCGCCGGCAGCGTGCTGATGCAGTCAGTGGTGCTGGGCGCGATCCAGATCGCGCTCAGCGTCAGCGTCAACGCCATGATCGCGCTCGCCGCCGGATCAATCGCGCTGTTCCTGACGAGTCGGCCAAGCTGGATGCTGGTGCAGCGCTGGCTGATGGGTACGGTTCTGGCCGGGCTCGCGGTGCGGATGGCGGTGGAGGCCAAGAAGGTGTGAGCTTTCTTACCCTCCCCTGGAGGGAGGGTAAGAGAAAGATCAATCCAGCTTCGCGTCCATCCCGCGCTTCACCGCCGGGCGCGCCATCAGGGCTTCGTACCAGCGCTTGACGTTGGGAAAATCGGCCAGCTCAACCTTGTGGCGAGGATGGCGCCAGGCCCAGCCCAGGATGGCAAAGTCGGCGACCGAGAGGTCGCCAGCGACGAAATCGCGGCCGTCGAGGCGGCGGTCCAGCACGCCATAGAGCCGGCGCGTCTCCGCCATGTAGCGCTTCAGGCCATAGGCGCGGTCCTGCTCGTTCTCGAGGGCAATGAAATGGTGCACCTGGCCCGGCATCGGCCCGAAGCCGCCCATCTGCCACATCAGCCATTCATAGACGGGGATCCGGCCCGAAAGTGATTTCGGCAGGAATTTGCCGGTCTTTTCGCCCAGATAGAGCAGGATCGCGCCGGACTCGAAGATGCTGACCGGTTTGCCGTCCGGCCCCTCGGGATCGACGATTGCGGGGATCTTGTTGTTCGGGGAGAGCTTGAGGAACCCAGGCGCCATCTGCTCGCCCTTGCTGATGTTCACCGGGATTACCTTGTAGGGCAGCCCCATTTCCTCCAGCGCGACCGAGATTTTGCGGCCGTTCGGCGTGTTCCAGGTGTGCAGCTCGATGGTCATGCCCAGTTTCCTTGCCCTGTTTCCGTCCCCGAGATATCGGGCATCCAACTACTCCAGAAAGTTGCAGCCCTACAACCGGCAGACCGAGATGGCCGATCCCTGTTGACGGGACCCGCCCCCTCTGGAATGTCACCGCCGTGGCGGATAAATTCCGCTTCCGCCAAAAACGCTCCCGAGGGACCGCAGTGTCGAAATCAGCCTCCCGCGCCCGCCTGTTCGAAATCATCCGCCGGCGCTCCTTCGGCCGCGGCGAGGTGACGCTCGCGTCGGGCCGCAAGAGCGATTTCTACTTCAACCTCAAGCCGACCATGCTGGACCCGGAGGGCGCGACGCTGCTTGCCGAGCTCACCTACGAGACGCTGAAGGACGACCAGCTCGATTTCATCGGCGGTCTCGAGATGGGCGCGGTGCCGCTGGCCGGCGCGCTCGCGCAGATCTCCTGGATCAAGGGGCATCCGATCGCAGCATTCTTCGTGCGCAAGAAGCCGAAGGAGCACGGCGCGAAGCTCGCGATCGAGGGCCTCCCCAGGGGCGAGACGCTCGAGGGCAAGCGCGTCGTGATCGTCGAGGACGTCACCACCACGGGCGGCTCGGCCATGAAGGCGGTGGAATCCGTGCGCGAGACCGGCGCCGAGGTGGTGCTGGTGCTGACCATGGTCGACCGCGAGGAAGGCGCCGACGACACCTTCGGCGCGGCAGGCCTGCCGTTCCGCTCGCTGTACAAGGCATCGGAATTCTTGAAGGCCTAAGGCGATGCGGCGACATTCTCCGTCGTCATCGTGGGCGTGACATGGAAGCAACGCCGTCCGTCAAAGCTGTAGCCGGCCTTAAAGAGGTCACTGCCTCGTCTTGAAACCGCCTCGCGGCAACTGCTCATTTACCATCGCGCATTATGGTGAATCGTGTGCCGAGATCTCGAATGGTCCTGGCCGGTTCAGTAGCGTCGGGTGGAGTGAGCATTGCGTACAGAGTTGTCCCATGCGCGGCGGCAGCGTCGTGCGGTGCTTGTAGTCGCCATCCTTGCGGGCCCCATGCTCGCGGCCCCGGCCCCCGTTTCGGCCGAAGGCCTGTTCGACTTCTTCTTCGGCGGAATGCAGCGACCGCAGCCGCAGCAGGGGAACTCCTCGACCGACCCCTTCACCGGCCAGCAAAATCCGGCGAACCAGCAATACGTGCCGCCAACACGCGCGGCGAGCGGCTCAGGCCCGGCCTTTTGCGTGCGCAGTTGCGACGGCAAATATTTTCCGCTGATGCGCGGCACCGCCTCGCCGGCGCAGATGTGTCAGGCCTTCTGTCCTGCCACCGCCACAAAGATCTTCTTCGGCTCCAGTATCGACGGCGCCACTGCCCAGACCGGCGAGCGCTACGCCGACAGCGAGAACGCATTCGCCTATCGCAAGGCGCTGCGCGCGGACTGCACCTGCAATGGCCGCGAGCCGGTCGGGCTTGCCCCGGTCGATCTCGCGCTCGACAGCTCGCTGAAAGCAGGCGACGTCATCGCCACCACCGACGGCCTCGTCGCCTATACCGGCATTCGCCTCGGCAACGACCAGACCGCGGAGTTCATCCCGGTCGCCTCCTTTCCTGGCCTCACCGCGCAGGTCCGCGCGCGTCTCGGCGAGATGAAGGTCGCTCCGGTGCGGGCAGAGACGGTGGCGGCGGATGCGCCGGCATCGGCAGAAACCGTCCGTGAAACATTGCCTGATGTGACCGGGCCGAAGACACAGGCGCAGAAGCCGGCGAAGCGCGCGGGGCTAGATTAATTCGCTCTCGTGTCCCGGACGCGGTGCAGCGCGTAGCGCTGCTCCGCAGAGCCGGGACCCAGTGTCCCACGCGCATGGGCCCCGGCTCTGCAGCGCACCGCCGAAGAAGCGCTGCGCTGCGTCCGGGGCACGAGATCACCGCCCGATAATCACTCCGATCACATTCGGCGCGGCCAGGTATTTCTCCTCGATGGCCGCGCGGGCGGCGGCGCGATTGTCCGCCGTGAGGAGGCCACGCTTCTCGGCCAAGATCATCCAGCAAAAACCCCACCAGTCGGTCAGCATGCCCGCCTCGTCGACGAGGTCGTAGCCCTGTTCGGCCGCGAAGATGCGCGCATGCGCTTCGTCCAGCGTGTCGAGGAACAGATGGTCCTCGGCCGCGAACAGATCGTCGCTGACGTCATCGATGGTGTAGCCCCAGATCGACTGGCACACCGCATTGAACTCGCGGTCGAACTGGTCGTCATCGACAGCGTAACGCCGCGCCGCCTGATGCAGCCGCGACAGCGAGCGCGCGAAATCCGCGATCCGGGTGAGGGCAAATTGATCGAAGGCAATGGTGGACATGTAGTCCTCGCGACGTCTGGCAGACCCCAGATATTGTGTCGGCAACGCACCGAATCACAATGATATATCAAAGACTTGCTAAAGTGTTCTTAATTTGTTCTATTACTGCAAGCGATTGTTTGAAGACGTCGTCCTGGCGAAAGCCAGGACCCATTAGCCCGGTCAGCGTTGCTCTTGCGAGAGCTTGAGCCACCCATGAGCGCAGGCAGCTACTACGTCTATATCCTCGCAAGCCGCCATCACGGGACGCTGTACATCGGCGTCACGAACGACATCCGCGCGCGGCTTGAGTTACACCGGTCGGGTCGAGGCTCCAGGTTCGTGCACAGGTACAAAATCTTCCGCCTCGTGCATGTCGAAACACTCGCGACACCGCAGGAAGCGATCGCGCGCGAGAAGCAATTGAAGTTCTGGAAGCGCGACTGGAAAATCAAGCTGATCGAAGAGGAAAATCCCGACTGGAATGACCGGTCGAGGCTTCTCTGACAGTCGGGGTAATGGGTCCTGGCTTTCGCCAGGACGACACTTTCTTTGTAGCGCGACTTTCCCCTCAATTCGCCGCCGACATCAACCTATCCCCGCACGCATTCGCATAAAACTTGCCGCCGCATTGACGCTTGATGGCGGCGCAGCGGGCGGCGGGGGACGCATTTTGCGGAACGGTAAAGCCGCAGCTCAGCCCATCGGCGCTGCGGCCGGACCTACCGGCGGCGAATGCGGCGCTGGAGGCGGCGATGCAGACGACGAGCAGGACAGAAATGGCGATCTCGATCATCAGTCGCATCAGCAGTTTCATGGGGCATCTCCTCCACACTGATGGCTGAATTGGCGGCCATTCTAGCAGCAAATCCGCGCTTTTCCGTGCTCGTCCGGGTTCCCAAACCGGCCCGTTCCTTGCATAATTTTACGCCAGCGCAGTGCACGGCCGCGCCAGCGATGGTTCCGGTGCAGGAGCAAGACGCGTAGGGTGAGTGGTGTTCTCGCGACCAGGAAGTGACGGCCTTGCAAGATCAATCGTTCCAGCCAAATTTCGCCGCCCTCGACCAACCCATCGATGAACTTGCGCTGGCTGAGATCAAAGGCGCGATCCTGGCGAAGCTGCGCCTTGCCATCGGCAAGGACGCGGGCATGGCGACCAAGCACGACTGGTATCAGGCCGCGGCGCTTACGTTGCGCGACCGCATCGTGCATCGCTGGCTCTCGGCCGAGAAGCGCAGCTACGATGCGGGGCGCAAGCGCGTCTATTATCTCTCGCTCGAATTCCTGATCGGCCGCCTCTTCACCGACGCACTCAACAACATGGGGCTGCTCAAGATCTTCGAGGTCGCGCTCGGCGATCTCGGCGTGTCGCTGCCTGAGTTGCGCAAATGCGAACCGGATGCGGCACTCGGCAATGGCGGTCTCGGGCGCCTCGCCGCCTGCTTCATGGAGAGCATGGCGACGTTGTCGATCCCCGCGATCGGCTACGGCATCCGCTACGATTACGGCCTGTTCCGCCAGATCATCAATCAGGGCTGGCAGCAGGAATATCCCGATGAGTGGCTCGGCTTCGGCAACCCCTGGGAATTGCAGCGGCCCGAGGTGATCTATCACGTCCATTTCGGCGGCGGCGTCGAACATGTCGACGACAAGGGCCGCGACCGCGCGATCTGGCATCCGGGCGAGACCGTGCAGGCGATCGCCTATGACACGCCGATCGTCGGCTGGCGCGGCCAGCACGTCAATGCGCTCCGCCTGTGGTCGGCGCGCTCGCCCGATCCGTTGAAGCTCGACGCCTTCAACAAGGGCGACTATGTCAGCGCCAGCGCCGAGCAGTCGCGCGCGGAAGCGATCTGCAAATTCCTCTATCCGAACGACGAGAGCCCGGCGGGCCGCGAGCTGCGGCTGCGCCAGGAGTATTTCTTCGTCTCCGCTTCGCTTCAGGACCTGGTCAATCGCCACCTTACCTCCGACGGGCAGCTTCGCAGCCTCGCGATGAAGGTCGCAGTGCAGCTCAACGACACCCATCCGAGCCTCGCCGTCACCGAGCTGATGCGCATCCTCGTCGACTTGCACAATTTCCGCTGGGACGAGGCGTGGAAGATCACGGTCGCGACGCTCTCCTACACCAATCACACGCTGCTGCCCGAGGCGCTCGAGACCTGGCCGGTCGAGCTGTTCGAGCGGCTGCTGCCGCGCCATCTCGAGATCATCTACCGCATCAACGTCCAGCATCTCGCGCTGGCCGAAGCGCGGGCGCCCGGCGACATCGACTTCCGCGCATCGGTCTCGCTGATCGACGAGAGGAGCGGCCGCCGCGTGCGCATGGGCCAGCTCGCCTTCGTCGGCTCGCACCGCATCAACGGCGTCTCGGCGATGCATTCCGACCTGATGCGCGAGACCGTGTTCCACGACCTCAACCATCTCTATCCCGGCCGCATCACCAACAAGACCAATGGCATCACCTTTCGCCGCTGGCTGATGCTGGCGAACCCGAAACTCACCGACCTGTTGCGCGAGACCTGCGGCGAGGCCGTGCTCGACGATCCGACCCAGCTCAGCCTGATCGAAGCCCGCGCCAGCGACGTCGAATTCCAGCGCAAATTCCGCGCCGTCAAGCTCCACAACAAGACGGCGCTGGCGCGCCTGATCGGCGAACGGCTCGGCATCAAGGTCGATCCGAACGCGCTGTTCGACGTGCAAATCAAGCGCATCCATGAATACAAGCGCCAGCTCCTGAACGTCATCGAGACGGTCGCGCTGTACCAGTCGATCAAGGACGACCCCAACGGCAACTGGGTGCCGCGGGTGAAGATTTTTGCGGGCAAGGCCGCGGCGAGCTACCGCTACGCCAAGCTGATCATCAAGCTGATCAATGATGTCGCCGAGGTCGTCAACAATGATGCCGCGATCGGCGGCAAGCTGAAAGTCGTCTTCCTACCCGACTACAATGTCAGCCTTGCGGAGGTCATCATTCCCGCGGCCGACCTGTCCGAGCAGATCTCGACCGCCGGCATGGAAGCCTCCGGCACCGGCAACATGAAGCTGGCGCTGAACGGCGCCATCACCATCGGCACGCTCGACGGCGCCAATATCGAAATCCGCGACCATGTCGGCGTGGAGAATATCGCGATCTTCGGCATGGAGGCCGGCGACGTGATGATCCGTCGCAAGCAGGGGCTGGATGCCTCGGACGTGATCCGCAAATCGCCAAAGCTCCAGCGCGCCATCAATTCGATCGGCGCCGGCGAGTTCTCGCCCGGCGATCCCGGACGGTTCGAATCCATCGCGCACGCTTTGCGCTATCTCGACCACTACATGGTCAGCGCAGACTTCGATTCCTATTTCGAGGCACAGCGCAGCATTGACGCGCGCTGGCAGGTGGCACCGGCCTGGACCCGCGCCTCCATCCTCAACGTAGCGCGCATGGCGTGGTTCTCGTCCGATCGCACCATCCGCGAATATGCCGAGGAGATCTGGAACGTGCCGGTCAATCCGATCACGCCGCCGTTCCAGGAGGCAGAAGACCTGCGCGACGCGGCGAGCTGATTTTCCGCAGCGTGAAATCGGCGTTACCTGCGAGGTTATTGCGTCCGGTGCGGACGATCATGATATGATCGTCATCATTCCCAGGAGACGACGCCGGTGAGGCCGACGTCGAAACCTCAAACACCGTCATTCCGAGCGCGGCGAAACAATCCAGACTGTCCCCGCGGAAAGACTCTGGATTGCTTCGCTACGCGCGCAATGACGATGGGCCGGCATCGAGGACCAATAATGCACGCCAAGCTTCCGCACCCGTTCGACGACGCCACCCGCATCACCGCCGGTGACAGCAGTTGGCAGGGGCACACCAGCGACGATTACTGGGCCTTTGTCGGGCCGTTCGGCGGCGCCACCGCCGCGACCATCCTGCGCGCGCTGATCGATCATCCGCAGCGCGCCGGCGATCCGCTGGCGGTGACCGTCAACTACTGCGCACCGATCGCCAAGGGTCCGTTTGACCTGGACGTGCGGCTGGTGAAGGCCAATCGCTCCAGCCAGCATTGGAGCGTCGAACTGTCGCAGGGCGGCGGCGAGGTCGCAACGCTCGTCACCGCCGTGTTTGCCGAACGCCGGCCGTCCTGGGAGCACAGGGTGGCGAAATATCCGGACGCCACGGCATTCGAGCAGACGCTGCCGTTTCCAAAGATCTCGGCATCCTGGGCCAATCAGTATGAATTCCGTTTCGTCGAGGGCGAGATGCGGATCGGCCCGCCGCAGGCCGAGTTCGCCAGCACCTATTCGAAGGTCTGGATCGGCGACCGCGAGCCGCGCAAGCTCGACATGCTGTCGCTGATGTCGATGTCGGACGCCTTCTTCGGCCGCATCTTCCATGCGCGGCGCGAGCTGGTGCCGTTCGGCACGGTATCGCTGACAACCTATTTCCACACCGACGCGGACGAGCTTGCGGCCGAAGACATCACCCGCGTGCTCGCCACCGCCGATTCAAAGATCATGCACAGGAGCTACGCCGACCAGAACGCCGAGCTGTGGTCACCGAACGGGAGACTGCTCGCGACCACGACGCAGATCGCGTATTTCAAGGCGTAAACTTCTCCTCTCCCTCTCCCCGCTCTTCGCGGGGAGAGGCGAAGATCAAAACATCAGATTGTCCTTCACCAGCACCCAGCGGCCGGCCTTGACCTGCTGGACCTGGGTGACGGTGTTGGCGAGGTGGTCGGTCTTGGAAAACTTCGTCGGCGGCGAGTTGAAGATGTCGAGGAACTTGTCGCCTGCCTCAAGCGAGTCCAGCATCTTCTGCCCGGTCAGGTCCTTGCCTGCCTTGTTCGCGTAAAAGGCGAATGTCATGACCGCGTTGTAGCCGATGATCGCCTGCGTGTTGGCGTCGGTGTTGAACATCTTCTTGTAGTTGATAAGCCAGTCGTGGACCTTGCCCTTGGCGGTGTCCTCATAGGGAATTTCGAAGCCCGACGCCGCATAAAGCCCCTCGACGGCCTCCTTGCCGAGCGTCGGCACTTCCAGCACGTTGGTCGGCGTGGCGCCGAGGAAGGTGACGTCCCAGCCGAGCTTCCTGGCTTCCGTCATCGCGCCGATAGTCTCGCGGATCACGGTGCCGAGCACGACGAGGTCGCAGCCATCGGACTTCATCTTTGCGACCTGCGCGCTGAAGTCGGAGGCGCCGCGCTTGTAGCTTGTCACCGAGGCTGCCTGCACCTTCATCGCAGCAAGCTGCTGGTTGAAGCCGTCGAGCACGTTCTTCCCGTACTCGTCATCCTGGTGCATGATGCAGGGCTTCTGGAAACCCTTCCACTCCATCATGTATTTCAGCGCCGCCCGCGTGCTCTCGACGTAGGGCAGCAGGTTGTTGAACTTCAGCCGCTCCTGCGGCTTGGCCGGATCGAACTTGAAGGTGAACTCGGCGGCCGTCAGCGGAAACAGCTGGAGCACACCGGCGTCGAACAGGATGTCCTGCGCGGCGAGCACCGTCGGCGAGCCCATCGGGCCGATCATTGCAAAGATCTTGTCGCGCTCGACCATCTTCTGCGAGGCGAGCACGGCCTTCTTCGGATCGTAGCCGTTGTCCTCCAGGATCATCTTGATCTTGCGCCCCTGGATGCCGCCGGCCGCATTGATCTCCTCGACCGCCATCTTCATGCCGTTGGAGACCGGCACACCCCACACCTTGATCGGGCCCGACAGATCCTGATGGGTGCCGATGACGATCTCGTTGGCCGAGATGCCTTCATTGGTGACCTTGGTTTGCGCTACGGCCGGCAGACAGGTGAGCGCCACCGCACCCACAGCAAGGCCGAACGCTCTCAACGATCTCGACATTGACGTCTCCTCTCCATAAAGGCCCGTGTTGCGCGAAGGGCGGGGCCACGGCTCCTTCGCTTTCTCAAATTGGCAGGCCCGTCACGCCACCGCGCGCTGGCGATACATCGCATCGATTTCCGCGGCGTACCGCTTGTTCACAAAATTGCGCTTCAGCTTCATGGTCGGCGTCAGCTCCTCGTCCTCCGGCGTGAGCTGGCGTTCGATCAGGTAAAACTTCTTGATGGTCTCGACGCGGGCGAAATTGCCGTTGACCTGTTCGATCTCGCGCCAGATCAGGTCCTGGATCTCGGTCGCCCGGCACAGGCTGGCGTAATTGGTGAAGGGGATGTCGTGGTCCTGGGCGAACTTCTCGACGTTCTCCTGGTCGATCATGACGAGGCAGGTGAGATAGGCCCGCTGGTCGCCGATCACGACGGCGTCCGAAATGTAGGGCGAGAACTTGAGCTGGTTCTCGATCTCCGACGGCGTGATGTTCTTGCCGCCGGAGGTGATGATGATGTCCTTCATCCGGTCAGTGATTTTGACGAAGCCTTCGTTGTCGATCGTGCCGACGTCGCCGGTCCGCAGCCAGCCACGCGGGTCGATGGTCTCCGCAGTCTTCTCCGGCTGGTTGAGATAGCCCATGAACAGGAAGTCGCCCTTGATCAGGATCTCGCCCTCGGGCGAGAGCGCGACCTCGCCCCAGGACACGGCCTTGCCGACCGAGCCGAGCTTGATGCGCTCCGCCGGCATCATGGTGGCGACGCCGCAATTCTCGGTCTGGCCGTAGACCTCGTGGATGTCGATGCCGAGCGCAAGATACCAACGAATCAAATCCGGCGCGATCGGCGCTGCACCCGTGAACGCGATGCGGCAGCGGTCGAGCCCGATCATGCGGCGGATGTTGCGGAACGCGAGCCGGTAGGCGAGGCGGTTGGCCAAACGAAGTGAAAGCGGCGGCGTCTTGCCCTCGATCCGGCATTCGACCATGCGGTAGCCGATGCCGATGGCGCGGCGGTAGACCCATTGCTGGAACGGCGTCGCGTCCTTCAGCGCGATAGTGATGGCGGAATAGAATTTTTCCCAGATGCGCGGCACCGCGAGGAACACCGTCGGCTGCACCTCGCGCAGATTGTCCGGCACGGTTTCGGGGCTCTCGGCAAAATTCATCACCGAACCGAGCGCGACCGAGATGTAGTAGCCGCCGATGCGTTCGGCGACGTGGCAGAGCGGCAGGAAGATCAGCCGGTCTTCGTCCTCCCACGCCGGAATGAAATCGTTGGCATGCCGCATCTGGTGCGTGACGCTGCGGTTGGCGTGCATGGCGCCCTTGGGCGGGCCGGTCGTGCCCGACGTATAGACAAGAACGGCAAGATCGCCGGCGCTGCGGCCGTTGATCATGTCCTGCCACAGCGCCTCGCGGCCGACCATGTGGTTGCGGCCGAGCGCGCGGAACTCGTCGAGCGACATCACCATGTCGTCGGAAAAGCCGCTGAGGCCCTCCATGTCGAACACGATGATCCTTCGTAGGCTGGGACAGCGCACGCGGCAGGCGAGGATCTTGTCGAGCTGCTCCTCGTCCTCGGCGAAGATCACACTGGTCCGGGAATCATTGAGGAGATATTCGACCTGGGCCGCGGCATCGGTCGGATAGATTCCGGAGGAGACGCCGCCGGCGCATAATATGCCCATGTCGGCATAGACCCACTCGGGCACGGCGTTGGCGATGATGGAAGCGACGTCGCCCGGCATGAAGCCGGTCGCGTGAAGCGCGTAGGCGATCTCCTTCGAGATCGCCAGCCATTCGCGCCAGCTGGTCGGTTGCCAGATGCCGAATGTCTTCTCGCGGATGGCCGGCCTGTCGCCGCGCGTCTCCGCTGCGCGCAAAAAGCTCCTCGCGATCGTATCGGCGACCGTCAGCACCGCCGGTCGGGCCATGCGCGTCTCCTCCTTGTCGCTTTCCCCTCCGCTGCCTGCCTTACCGGCGGTCTATATTGACGGATGGGCCGGTTCATTTAACGCCAAGTTTTGCTCTAACGCCAAGTTTTCTTCTTTTTCCAGCGCCGCTCGCCTCGCGCGCCCTGTTCCTTGGCGCCAAGGTAGAATTCCTGGATGTCCTGGGAATGCATCAAGCGGTCGCAGCTGTCGTTCATCACGATACGACCGATCTCCAGCACGTAACCGTAGTGCGCCGTCTCCAGCGCCACCCTGGCGTTCTGTTCGACCAGCAGGATCGACATGCCTTGCTCCTCGTTGACGCGGCGGATGATGGTGAAGATCTCCCTCACCAGGATCGGCGACAGGCCGAGCGAGGGCTCGTCGAGCAGTAAGAGCGCCGGCCGGTTCATCAGCGCGCGTCCGATCGCGAGCATCTGCTGCTCGCCACCGGAGAGCTGGCCGGCCGGCTGGTTGATCCGCTCCTTGAGCCGCGGGAAATAACCGTAGACGCGCTCGAGATCCTCCGCGACACCGTCGCGATCGCGGCGCGGATAGGCGCCCATCATCAGGTTCTCGCGTACGGAGAGGAACGGGAACACCTCGCGGCCTTCCGGCACATGGCTGAGGCCCAGCCGTACGATCCTGTCGGCCTCCATGCGCTGGATCGGCTTGCCCATGAATTCGATCGATCCTTTTTGCGGATCGAGAATGCCCGAGATGGTCTTCAGCACCGTGGTCTTGCCGGCGCCGTTGGCGCCCAACAGCGTGACGATGCGGCCGCGCGGCACCTCCAGCGAGATGCCGCGGATCGCCATGATCGGTCCGTAATAGCTCTCGATGTTGGAGAGCTTCAGGATGATGTCTGATGTCGCCGCGGCATCCATCGCATCAGGCTCCCAGATACGCAGCGACGACGTCGGGATGCTGCTGTACATCAGTGGGCGAGCCCATCGCCAGCACGCGGCCGTAGTTCAGCGCGATGACGCGATCGGAGACCCGGTTGACCAGCGACATGTCGTGCTCGACCATCAGCACGGTGACGCCGAGCTCGCTCTTCATGTCGCGGATCCAGAACGACATGTCGTCGGTCTCCTCGACGTTGAGCCCGGAGGATGGCTCGTCGAGCAGGATCAGCTTCGGCTCCGAGCACAGCGCGCGCGCGAGCTCGATCACCTTGCGCACGCCGTAAGGTAGGCCTGAGATCAGCTTGTCGCGGTAGGGCTCGAGATCGAGGAATTCGATAACCTGCTCCACCCGGCGGCGATGCAGCTTCTCGTTGGCCCGCACGCTCGGCAGGAACAAGATCTCCTGCCAGAGCTGCGTGGTCGAATGCCGGTGGCGTCCGACCAGCAAATTCGAGAGCACAGTCGCATTCTCGAACAGCTCGATGTTCTGGAAGGTGCGGGCGATGCCGAGCCTGGCGATATCGTAGGGCGGCTGCTCCGTGATGTCCTGGTCCTCGAAGAAGATACGGCCCGAGGTCGGCCGGTAGATCCGCGAGATCAGGTTGAAGATCGAGCTCTTGCCGGCGCCGTTCGGACCGATGATCGACAGGATTTCGCCCTTCTCCACCGCGAACGACACCGCATCGACGGCCTTGAGGCCTCCGAAATGCAGCGACAGGTTCTCGGCGCGGAAATAGCTCATCGGTTCCGCTCCGACTTCACATAGATCTTCTGCCGCTTGAAGGTGGCGCGCTTGTAGAGCGGAAAGAGCTGGAAGAAGAGTTTTATCTTCAGCCAGCGGCCGTAGAGCCCGAGCGGCTCGAACAGCACGAACAGCACGATGATGATGCCGTAGATCGCGCCCTTCAGCCCGTTGAGCGAGGCGAAAGCCGCGACCTTCGACTGGACGTTGGCGGCACCCTGCGTGCCGGCGCCAAATGTCGCGGCAACGCCGGCGATGATGCCGGGCATGTCGTCCTTCAGGTACGTCAGGAACGGATCGATCATCACGATGAAGATCGCGCCCAGCACGGCGCCGTGCAGGCTGAACGTGCCGCCGATCAGGATCACGATGATGAACTCGATCGAGAGCTGGAGCGTGAACATCTCCGGCGAGATGAAGGAGAGCTTGTGAGCGAACAGCACGCCGGCAAAGCCGGTGATCGCCGCCGAGATCGCAAAGGACTTTACCTTGTAGAGCGCCACATTGACGCCCATGCTGCGTGCCGCCGTCTCACTGTCGCGGATCGCAACGAAGGCGCGCCCGGTCGGCGAGCGCAACAGATTGAGCGTGCCGACGATGGTCAGCACCAG
The DNA here is from genome assembly GCF_040548375.1 of Bradyrhizobium sp. F1.4.3. Lineage (NCBI taxonomy): Bacteria > Pseudomonadati > Pseudomonadota > Alphaproteobacteria > Hyphomicrobiales > Nitrobacteraceae > Bradyrhizobium > Bradyrhizobium sp. F1.4.3. Next base: position 250,521 of record NZ_JBEPRN010000008.1, on the reverse strand, counting down.
CACGGCGAGGCAGAGGAAATAGAAGGTCGGACTGTCGCGCGAGACTGTAACCCCGAGCAGCGACAGCGCCTTGATCCGCATGCCCTCATTGCCATTGGTGACGCTTTCCCAGCGCGCCAGGATCTCCTCGACGATGAAGGCGAAGGAGATGGTGGCGATGACGAGATAGATGCCCTGGAGCCGCAGCGCTGGAAAGCCGACCAGCGCGCCAATCAGGCCGGTCAGGGCGCCTGCGGCGAGGAAATAGACCGGGAACGGCACACCATATTTCTGGAGGTAGGCTCCCGTGTAGGCCCCGATCGCAAGGAACGCGGCGTGCCCGAGTGAGGCCTGCCCGGTGAAACCGGTCAGGATCAGCAGCGCCACGCCGACGGTCGCATAGATGCAGACGAACACGAGCTGGCTCATCAGATAGCTGGAAAGCACGTAGGGTGCGATCAGCAGCACCGCGAGCAGCAAGCCATAGGAGACGACGTAGCCTGAGTGGGGAAACAGCCTGATGTCGTCCTCATAATCGGTCTTGAACAGGAAGCGCATGGCGTTCAGACCTTCTTGCGGACGTGAAGGCCGAACAGGCCTTCGGGCTTGAGCAGGAGCACGGCTAGCAGCACGACATAGGGCGCGACGTCCTTCCAGCCCTCGGGCAGATAGAAGCCGGCCATGCTCTCGATCACGCCGATCAGCACGCCGCCGACGACCGCGCCGGGAATCGAACCGAAACCGCCGAGCACGGCGGCCGGAAACGCCTTCAGCCCGAGCACGAGGCCGACATTGGAATGGATGAAGGTGATCGGCGCCAGCAGCACGGCGGCGCAGGTCGCGACCGCCGCGCTGATCGCCCAGACGATCGACACCACACGCTTGACCGGGATGCCCATGTAATAGGCCGCCAGCATGTTCTCGGAGCTGGCGCGCATCGCGGTGCCGAGCGTGGTCTTGTTGAAGAAGAGATAGAGCAGCGCGCACAGGATGACGGTCGCCGCGATCACCGACAACTTGTCATGGGCGAGCACCAGCGAGCCGATGCGCAGCACGCCCTGGCTGAAGGGCGTGTCGATCTTGAAATCGTCGGTGCCCCAGATCATGCCGGCAACCGAGCGCAGGAAGTAGCCGAGCCCGATCGTCGCCATGATGATGGAGAATTGCGGATAGCCGAGGATCGGTCGCACCACGATGCGTTCCGCCAGCATGCCGAACAGCGCCATCGCGGCCACCGCACCGGCAAATCCGACCCAGTAGTTCAGGCCCATCATGCCAATGAAGGTGAAGGCGAAGAAGCCGCCCAGCATCATCAGGTCGCCCTGGGCGAAATTGACGACCTCGGTAGCCTTGTAGACGAGCACGAAGCCGAGCGCGATCAGGCCGTAGACGCAGCCGAGCGCAACACCGCTGACCAGCTGCTGAACGAAATCCAGCATCGCCGCGCTTCCTCCCGATGCAACCAGCGGTTCTTGACGACCGCCTTGCCGCATCTTGTGTCCAGCCGCTACGCAGTCGTTTCGCCGCGTTAGCGCCATTTGTCCCGGCGCCAATTCAGCCTGAACCGCCTAGCGCTGTCAACAAACGGTGACTTGCCTTTAGTCCAAGGCGGATGCCGGAATTTGCGGCAGCGCGATTCACCGTGCCGAAACATCTTCGGGTCATGGTCGCGAGCAATGCAAAACCGGATGGTGTGGCCGTCATGAAGCCCGACAGCTCGGCGCTCGAAGTCTTGGGGTTAACGAAGCGTTTTGACCGTTTGGCGGTCGATAGCCTCGATCTCACCATTCACGCTGGTGAATTCTACGCCCTCGTCGGCCCCAACGGCGCCGGCAAGACCACCACCCTGCGCATGGTCGCGGGCCTGCTGCGGCCCGATGCCGGCGGCGTCTCGATCTTCGGCATCGACGCGCTCGAAAATCCCGTCGCCGCCAAGCAGGTGATGGCGTGGGTCTCCGACGAGCCGATGATCTACGACAAGCTGACGCCGCTCGAATATCTCGAATTCGTTGCAGGGCTCTGGGGCATCGCGCCGTCCGTCTCGGAACCGGTCGCGCAGGAGCTGCTGAGCTCGCTCGGGCTCGAACCGCACCGCCACGAGCGCTGCGACGGCTTTTCCAAGGGCATGCGCCAGAAGGTGGCACTCGCCGGCGCGCTGGTGCACGATCCCCGCCTCATCATCCTCGACGAGCCGCTGACCGGGCTCGATGCCGTGTCCGCCCGCCATGTGAAGGGGCTGCTCGCCGAGCGCGTCCGCGCCGGTTGCACCGTCATCATGACCACGCATATTCTGGAGGTCGCCGAGCGCATGGCCGACCGCATCGGCGTAATCGCATCGGGCCGTCTTGTCGCCGAAGGCACGCTCACCGAGCTGCGCCAGCAGAATGGACATGCCGACACCAGTCTGGAAGATCTCTTCATCGCGCTGGTGACGCTCCAGGCCGCCGCATGAGCTCGGCGACTGCGCTCTCCTGGTTTGCCCGCCACGAGCTCCGGCTCGCCTGGCGCGAATGGTTTGCCATGATGACCGGCGGCCGGCGCCGGCGAACGCGCGTCGCCGTGATCGGCCTGCTCTTCTTCGCAGCGCTCCTGCACGTGCCGGCCTGGGCGGTGATAGGCCGCTTCGCCAATCTGCAACTTCCGCTCGACAAATCCTCGCTAATCGTGATCTCGGCGACGATTTTCCTGGCCTGGACGCTGATGCTCTCGCAGGCGATCGAATCGGTGACGCGGGTGTTTTACGCCCGTGCCGATCTCGATCTGATCATGTCCTCGCCGGCGACGCTGGCCAATCTGTTCTCGGTCCGCATCGCCGCAATCGCGCTCACCGTCACGACGATGGCGCTGTTGTTCTCGACGCCTTTCATCGACGTGCTGGTGATCGGCGGCGGCGCGCGGTGGCTCGCCGCCATCGGCGTCGTCGTCGCGATGGGCCTGTCGGCCGCGGCCGTCGCGATTGCCGTCACCATCCTCCTGTTCCGCGTGATCGGCCCGGCACGGACGCGCTTCGTCGCCCAGATCCTGGCCGCAATCATCGGTGCGGGTTTTGTCATCGCGCTCCAGGTCGCGGCGATCATCTCCTATGGCACGCTGTCGCGCTTCACCATCCTGACCTCCGGCACCGTGGCCGCCTACGCACCTGATGCCGACAGCATCTGGTGGTGGCCCGCGCGCGCAACCATGGGTGACAGCGAGGCGCTGCTGCTTCTGTTGGCGCTTGGGCTAGTGCTGCTTGGAAGCGTGATGGCGATGTTCTCGGGCCGCTTCGCCGATACCGCGATCGAAGCCGCCGCCTACGGCGCGTCCGGCCGCCGACGCGCGAAGGAGCGTCCGTTCCGCGGCGGATCGCGGCAGCAGGCGCTGCGGCGCAAGGAATTCATACTCCTATGGCGCGATCCCTGGCTGATCTCGCAGACCCTGATGCAGCTGCTCTATCTGGTGCCGCCGGCACTGCTGCTCTGGCGTAGCTTTGCCGACAGCTCCGCGGCGCTGACGCTGATCACGCCTGTCATCGTGATGGCGGCAGGACAGCTCGCAGGCGGACTCGCCTGGCTGACGATCTCGGGTGAGGATGCGCCCGATCTGGTTGCGACTGCGCCACTGACGCCGTCCAGCGTCATCCGCGCCAAGATCGAGGTGGTGCTGATCGCGATCGCCGTCATCTTCAGCCCGCTGGTCGCGGCGCTGGCCTTCGCCTCGCCGTTCCAGACCGCGATCACCGCAGCCGCAATCATCATCAGCGCGGCTTCCGCCACCGCGATCCAGCTCTGGTTTCGGATTCAGGCCCGGCGCAGCCAATTCCGCCGCCGCCAGACCTCGTCGCGACTTGCGACCTTTGCCGAGGCCTTCTCCTCGATCGGCTGGGCCGCCACCGCCGCGCTGCTGCTCGCGCTCCCGATCGCCGGCCTCATCAGCGGCCTGATCACCGCGGGCCTTATTGCGGTCACCTGGAAGTTCAGCCCAAGGCGCGAATAAAAGGCGGGAGTGAGGGGTGCAACACTGACGCGCTGTTGATCGCGTCCTGTTGGCCACGCGCCGCATTGCACGCTAGACTTTCCCCTGAAGTCATCGGGGACGGATATGTGGCGACTTGTTTCGGCGGCTCTGGCGCTGTTCGGCGCAACTCTCTCGCCTGCCCTCGCCCAGCAGCCGCCGCGCAGCGAATGCCTGGCAATGGCCAATGCTGCGCCCCGCGCCATGCCGGTCGCGTTCCGGCAAGTGGCGGCAACGGCCGAAGTCGAGATCACCTACGCCGGCCATTCCACCTATTTCATCGACACGCCGGGCGGCCTGCGCATCGCGACCGATTATAGCGGCGCCTATCAGGTCGGCCGGCTGCCCGATGTCGTCACCATGAACCGGGCTCACAGCACGCATTACACCTTATTTCCCGACAAGCGGATTCCTCATGTGCTGCATGGCTGGGGCGAGGACGGTAAGCCGGCGGTGGTCTCGGAACGGATCGGCGACACCTTCATCCGCAACGTCACCACCGACATCCGCCGCTATTTCGGCGACGATTCCGGCGCCGACATGATCCGTGACGGCAATTCGATCTTCATCTTCGAGGTCGCGGGGCTCTGCATCGGCCATCTCGGCCATCTCCACCACAAGCTCGACGACAGCCATTTCGCCGAGATCGGCCGGCTCGATATCGTGATGGTGCCGATCGACGGCACCTACACCATGTCGCTCGACGGCGTCTCGGAGATCACCAAGCGGCTGCGCGCCTCGGTGGTGCTGCCGATGCACCGCTTCGCCACCCCGCTCGACGATTTCATGCGCCGGATCGGTCAGCAGTTCGAGATCGACCGGCGCACCGAGCGTTCCTTGCGGATATCACGGGACACGTTGCCGTCGACGCCGACTGTGATCATCCTCGAGGGGGTGTGACCCGGGGCGAGACCGGAACCCACGAGCCTCCGGAGACTTGGTTGCTTCGATTGTCGTTTGGATCGAAGCAATCATGAGCAGAAGGTTCCTGGTCATTGGCTCGTTCGCGGCCATTTACCTGCTGTGGGGTTCCACCTACCTCGCAATCGCATTGGGCCTGAAATCCATTCCGCCATTTGTCCTAATGGCGCTTCGCTCTTTGTGCGGCGGCATCGTCTTGCTCGCCTTCAGCGGGCGAGAGATCGCGAGCGTCTCCTTCCAGACATGGTTGCAGGCGAGCCTGTGCGGATTGTTATTCTTCGTTGGCTGCCATGGCGTGCTCGCCTTTGCCCAGCAATCGGTTCCTTCGGGCGTGGCGGCCATCGTCCTGGCCACCATCCCGTTCTGGATCCTGCTGATCGATCTCATGTTCCCGACCGTCCGGCGCCCGACGTCCATTGCGTTAGTCGCGCTCGTGCCAGGCTTCTTCGGTGTCGGCCTGGTCGCGTGGCAAAACATCAAGCACGCCGGCATCAGCATTCTTCCTGTCATCTGGCTGCTCGCTTCGGCCCTGTCATGGTCGATCGGCACGGTGCTGTCGCGGCGGATGTCGAGCCAGGCGCCGGCGACGCTGCTTTCCGGCATGCAGCTGTCGATCGGCGGCGCCGTATTGTTCACGATCAGTTGGCTGATGGGTGAGTTCGATAGCTTCAGGCCCAACGATGCCTCGATGATTTCGATTGCAGCCGCGCTATGGCTGATCATCTCCGGCAGCGTGATCGGATTCACGGCCTATAACTGGCTGCTGGAGAACGTTTCAACATCGCTGGTGTCGACCTATACTTTCGTCAATCCGGTCATTGCGGTGATGCTCGGCACCGTCCTGCTCGGTGAGTCGTTTTCACGCGCCAGCCTGCTCGGCGCGGGCCTGGTCATCGTATCCGTCATCGCTATTTGGAGAGCCGAACAATCGAGCAGCCCTCGCGCACCCGAGGCAACAGACCGAGGCATGAGGCATTTGTCGTTGCACAAAACCTGACGGCAAGTGATGGCAATTTTTTCCAAGTCGGCAGTCGTTCAGTCGTGCTGATCTCCCTGCAACAGGAGATCGACATGACCGACTTTGAGAGATTGTTGCACGCTGATGGACCGAACCCCGAGCACGCGGCGGCGCTCCAGCTCTATGGCCGCTTCGTCGGCGATTGGGACGCCGAGATCACGGCCCATGGGGCTGACGGGACCAGGCACAGCGCGCCCGGCGAGATTCACTTCGGCTGGGTGCTGGAGGGCCGCGCCGTCCAGGACGTCTGGATCATTCCCCGCCCATTGGCCGGCCCGGCCTTTCCGATCGCCGGCAACTGGTACGGCACGACGGTGCGGGTCTACGATCCCTCCATTTCCGCTTGGCGGATCTCCTGGTTCGATCCCGGTCGCAGCATGTTCCGCCAGCAGATCGGCCGCCCACACGGCGAGGACATCGTGCAGGAAGGCACGACCGAATCCGGCGACCTGACGCGCTGGAGTTTTACCGAGATCACAGATGATTCCTTCCACTGGCTCGGCGAGGTCAAGCCGGCCGATGTGCCGGATTGGCGTCTGATGGTCGACGTGAGAGCGAAGCGGCGCAAGGGCTGACGACAGCGCCCGCTGTGCTCGCGATAGAGGGTGCGGTTGCGTAGCGCGCGCTGCTGCATGTGAGGACGAGGTGCTAGGCTCCCAGCACAAAAACCCAGAGGGAGCGAACGCCAATGGCTGCAAGCGGTCTGCCTGCCAACACGAGCGGGCTATTCGTGGAGCCGCGCGAGAATTGGCTCGCGCTGCGTCAAGAGGAGATCATCGATCCCTTGCGGCCGATCGTCGACCCCCATCATCATCTCTGGAATCGCGGCCATCGCTATCTCATCGAGGAGATAGCGGCCGACATCGCCTCCGGCCACAACATCATCGCTACCGTCTATGTCGACTGCCGCTCGATGTATCGCGCGCATGGGCCCGAGGCGTTCCGGCCGGTCGGCGAGGTCGAGTTCGCCAACGGCGTCGCAGCGATGAGCGCAAGCGGCGGCTACGGCAAGGCCGCGATCTGCGCCGGCATCGTCAGCCACGCAAATCTCCTGCTGGGCGATGCGGCTAAGCCGGTGCTGGAAGCCGAGATCGCCGCCGGAGGCGGCCGCTTCCGCGGCATCCGCCATTCCTCGGCCTGGGACGAGGATCCGGTCGTCGCCGGCATGTATGCAACCCGGCCGAAGGGGTTGTTGCAGGATCCAACCTTCCGTAAAGGCTTTGCCTGCCTGGCGCCGCTGAACCTCAGCTTCGACGCGTGGCTGTTTCATCCGCAGATCGGCGAGCTGACCGAGCTCGCGCGCGCCTTCCCCGACACCAAAATCGTGCTCGATCATTGCGGCGGGCCGGCCGGCGTCGGCCGGTTCGCAGGCCGGCGCGAAGAGGTGTTTCCGCAGTGGCGGGCCTCGATCCAGGAGATCGCGAAATGCGAGAACGTCGTGGTCAAGCTCGGCGGGCTCGCGATGTGCCTGCTCGGCTATGATTTCCATCTGCGCGCGAGGCCGCCATCATCCGAGGAGCTTGCCGCCGCATGGCGACCCTATATCGAGACCTGTATCGAGGCGTTCGGGCCGAAGCGCGCGATGTTCGAGAGTAATTTTCCGCCGGACAAGGGCCAGTGCAGCTATCAGGTGATCTTCAACGCCTTCAAGCGTATCGCCGCGCCGATGAGCGAGCCTGAGAAGACCGCGCTGTTCTCGCAGACCGCGACCGATGTCTACCGGCTCGAACTCGCCACATGACGCGAAAGAGGGGCCGGGATGTTGGTCCCGGCCCCTCTTCCGTCGTAGCCGCTGGGAAGCGTCCTTTGAAAAGACTAGCCGGCACCCATCAGGGTCGCAGGGCGGCGTTCGCCGGGCGAGAGGAAGATCCGCTTGAGCTTGTTGACAACGCGGACCATGAAGCCGATCAGCGCCGGGTTGGTCTTGCGGCAGAAGGCGATCTTCTTGACGTGGCCCTCGACATGCCATTTGGCGTGCGCGCCGTCGCGGAAGAAGATCACGTCGCCGACGCCATAGCGCTTCGGCGCCATGCCGTCGCTCTCGAGCACGATCGATCCTTCCAGGATCATGATGGTCTCGTCGAAATCATAATACCAGTTGAAGCGGCCTTCGGTGCAGGACCAGATGATGGTCGACGAGGTGCCGTCCGAGCTGGTCGACAGAATGTGCGAGCGGGACACCGGGTTACCCTCGATGATCCAGGCCGGCTCAATCGGCCGCAGCTCCAGGTCCACATCACAACTACCGGTTTCAATCAACGCGCGCGACATCTGGCTCCCCGGGGATAGAATTAAGTATGGCCGGGCCGGACCCGGATTGCTTCAAAAGGTGTTGGGAACGCTAGTGGCCGGTTTTTAATTCTTTGTTACGCAGGCCCCGACAATCAGCCGCAAGTTGCATCTGCGAGGCGGTTAACGTGGCGATTTGCCTGCAAATTCGCGCATATGAACCCATCTTTCCCGGGGTGCGACAAAATGCGCGACGTAACCAGGAAGGAGCTACGCCGATGCTGTCGCGCGGATGTCCACCTCGCCCAAGCGGGGAGAGGTGGAGCGCGTTCCTCGGCCCGCACCGACTCAATCAAGACTCATCGTAGCCAGTCGCAAGCGCTACTTCGCCCACTCGCCCTTGCGGAACACCGGCACCTTGTTGCCGTCGGCCAGAATGCCGTCGATGTCGGTCTCGGCCGAGCCGATCATCCAGTCGATATGGATCAGGCTCTGGTTGCCGCCTTGCGCGGCGATCTGCTGCGGCGTGAGCTGCGCGCCGTTGACGAAGCACTTCGAATAGCACTGGCCGAGCGCGATGTGCGAGGCCGCGTTCTCGTCGAACAGCGTGTTGTAGAACAACAGCCCGCTCTGCGAGATCGGCGAAGAATGCGGCACCAGCGCCACTTCGCCGAGACGCCGCGCGCCCTCGTCGGTGTCGAGTACCTTGTTCAGCACCTCCGCGCCGCGCGAGGCCTTTGCGTCGACGATCCTGCCGTCCTCGAAGCGCACCGCGATGTTGTCGATCAGCGTGCCCTGGTAGGACAGCGGCTTCGAGCTCACGACATGGCCATAAACGCGCCGGCAATGCGGCGTGGTGAAGACCTCTTCGGTCGGGATGTTGGCGTTGCAGCTGATGCCATTCTTGGACAGCGAGGCACCGCCTTCCCATTCGTGGCCGTCAGCGAGCCCGATGGTGAGGTCGATGCCCGGCCCATTGTATTGTAACGCGCGGAAACGCTGGCCGTTGAGCCAGTTGGTGCGCTCGCGCAGCACCGCATTGTGGCTCGCCCAGTTGCCCATCGCGTCGTCGCGGTCGACGCGGGACGCGGCGAAAATCGCATCCGCGAGCTTGCCGATCGCAACATCCTCGGGATCGTTGGGGAACACCTGCTTGGCCCAGGACAGGCTCGGATAGGCGATGATGTTCCAGTTGGTGTCGAAATTGACGATTTTTTCCAGCGCCGGCTGATAGGCCATCGAATTCGCCTTGCTGGCACGCGCGACCCTGGAAGGATCTTCACCCGACAACAGCATCGGATTGTCGCCGACGATGGCAAGCCGCGCGGTGTTGTCCGAGAACGCCTTCGCCATGCCCTCGTAGAGCCAGCCGGCGGCGCGATCAAAACTGTTGTCGTGGCCGTGGCGGTAGCGCGCCAGTGTCATCTCCTCGTCCGAAAGGATCGGTGTCACGATGCCGGCGCCGGCCTTGTAGGCGTGCACGGCGATTCGCCGCACCAGCGGCAGTGCGATCGCGGGCGCCGTCAAAAGAAGGTCCTGTCCCGGCCGCAAACCCAAACCCACCTTCACCGCCACCTCGGCCAGCCGGTCGAGCTTCACGGGATCGATGGAAGTGGCGGAATTGCGTTGCTCGGTCATGCCGGGTCCTCTGTCGAAAATCTCTCGTTCAATCTAAGTCTAGCATCGCGAGACACAAGTGTGCGAGCGTCTTGGAGCTTACGAAACATACGCAATTTCACGCATCTTGGTTTTCAACGCGTTGCCGATTTCAGCACCCGGTCGACCATGGCGGGCGCAAGGCCGAGGTAATTTTTCGGTGAAGTCAGCGCCTCGATCGTGGCACGGTCAATCCGGGTTGAGACGCGGGAATCGGACGAGAGCGCGTCGGCCAGCGTAAGGCCTTTCTCGTTGGCTATCCGGCAGGCGTCGTAGACCACATCATGCGCCTCCTGCCGGCCGATCTGCGGCGCGAGCCCCATCATAACCGCTTCGGCCACAATCAGACCACGACTAAGGGCGAGGTTGTCGTTCATCTTTTTCTCATCGACAATGAGGCCGGCGAGCGCGAACTTCGCCTGATGCAGCGCACCGGCGCTCAGCACGAAGCTTTCGGGGATCGCCATCCATTCGGCGTGCCAGGGACCGGTGGCGCGTTCGAAATCCTGCACCATCGCATCGAGCATCAGACCGGCGTGCTGGCGCACCGCCTTCGACGCCGCCAGCATCAGCTCCGAGGAGATCGGGTTGCGCTTCTGCGGCATGGTCGAGGAGGCGCCGCGGCCCTTGACGAAGGGCTCGTAGACCTCGGCGAATTCGGTCGAGGCCATGATCATGATGTCGAGCGCGATCTTGCCAAGCGAGCCGGTGACGAGCGCCAGGAAGTTAACGGCCTCCGCAAAACCGTCGCGTGCGACGTGCCAGGTCGAGACGGGAACGCCGAGCTTCAGCTCGGCACAGAGCGCTTCCTGCACCTCAAATCCCTTGTCGCCGAGCGAGGCCAGCGTGCCAGCCGCGCCGGCGAACTGGCCGACCAGCACGCGCGGCTTCAATTGCTTAAGCCGCTCGGCGTGGCGATCGAACATCGCGAGCCAGATCGCGGTCTTGTAGCCGAACGTCACCGGCAGCGCCTGCTGGAGATGGGTGCGGCCCGCCATCGGCGTGTCGCGATGGCGCTTGGAGAGATCGGCGAGGACTTTGCGCAGCTCGGCGATGTCGCGTTCGATGATCTCGAAGCCTGCGCGCAGTTGCAGCACCACGGCGGTGTCCATGATGTCCTGCGTGGTCGCGCCCCAATGCACGTAGCGGCCGGCGTCGCCGCATTGCTTCACCATCTGATGCACCAGCGGCAGGATCGGATAGCCGACGATGTCGGTCTCCTGCCGCAACAGGTCGAAATCGAACGCCGTCACGTCAGTCCGCGCCGCAATCTGATTGGCAGCCTGCTGCGGGATGACGCCGCATCTCGCCTCCGCCTTCGCCAGCGCCACCTCGACCTCGGCATAGCGCGCGACCTGCGCGACGTCGGAAAACACCTCCCGCATCTGCGGCGTGCCGAAGGCATCGCGGAACAGCATGGAGTCGAGCACGGTGGTGGCGGCGGGAAAGGCGGGCATGGAGCGTTTCTTCGGGGTTGGCGTTTTGTATAGTGACAGCTTACGCGGGCTACGCTGTTCGGCAATGGACATTCACAGTTCGTCACACATTCGATGGCGTACAAAAACTGCCTGTGCCGTCATTGCGGGGCGCGCCACTTGGCGCGAGCCCGGAATCCATTTCTCGGCATCACGCGCTGCACGATGGATTCCGGGCTCGCGCTTCGCGCGCCCCGGAACGACGAGCTGCGATGAGAACAACGAAAGTCCGCAGTCACGTTCCTGTCCAAATTTTAATTCAGCGCGCTTCTCGAGTTGCACTATCACTCGTCATGCGGCGCGAGAACCGCCGCATGACGAGGAGACCACAATGTTGAAATCGTTTCGCTTCGTTGCTCGAGCTTGTCTGCTTGCGGGACTATCGGCGACGACATTGACCGCAGCATCGGCCGCGCCGATCGGCCAGCCGCTCGCGATGACGCGGGCTGCGTCCGGCCAGATCGAACAGGTGCGCTGGTACGGGCATCGCGGCTGGGGCTGGGGCGGCGGCGCGTTCGTCGGCGGGCTCGCAGCCGGCGCACTGATCGGCGGCGCCGTCGCGGCGCCCTACTACTACGGCTCACCCTATTATTATGGGCCGGGCTATCCGCCGCCGCCGGTCGCCTATGGACCGCCGCCCGAAGGCGACGTTCAGTACTGCATGCAGCGCTACAAATCCTACAATCCGAACACGGGCACCTACCTCGGCAACGACGGCAGGCGCCATCCCTGCCCGTGATGAGCTGCCGCGGCATCGGCATGTGGCAGGCGGATGCCGCGACAATCTGACCGAAATCGCCACATTCTAATTCAGGTTGTATTCCTCCCCGCAAAGGGCATGGCAGCCATCCCGTGATTGCGATGAACCGGGCAGGCCTCCCGGCGGACTCACAGACTTCAGTCGAAATCCATTTTGATTTCATCATTGCCTGATGTCGTTGTGAGGTCTGAGTTTTCGACGTGCAGTTTCTGTTCCGGGATCACCTTCTTGATACCGACCGGCGCGAGCTGAGCCGCGAGCAGGTTCCCGTTGCCGTGGAACCGCAGGTCTTCGACCTCGTCGTCCACCTCATGGAAAACCGCGACCGCGTGGTCAGCAAGGACGAGCTGATCGACAAGATCTGGCACGGACGCAGCGTCTCCGAATCGACCCTGACCAGCCGGATCAATGCCGCCCGCAAGGCGGTCGGCGACAATGGCGCGAGCCAGGCCGTAATCCGGACCATCGCGCGCAAGGGCTTTCGCTTCGTCGGCGACGTCCAGACGCAGCTGCGCGCGGTCGCGCCAGAGCCCGGCCGTTTCGTCCAGACGCAGGCTGCGCTCGCGCTGCCCGACCGGCCCGCGATCGCCGTGCTGCCCTTCACCAATATGAGCGGCGACCGCGAACAGGATTATTTCTCGGACGGCATCAGCGAAGACATCATCACCGCGTTGTCGAAGCTGCGCTGGTTCTTCGTCGTCGCGCGCAACTCCTCCTTCGTCTACAAGGGCCGCGCCGTGCATATGCACGAGGTCGCGCGCGAGCTCGGCGTGCGCTACGTAGTCGAAGGCAGCGTGCGGCGGAGCGGTGAGCGCCTGCGCATCTCGGCGCAGCTCGACGACGTCGCGACCGGAAGCCATCTCTGGGCCGAGCGCTACGACCGCGACCTCGCCGACGTCTTCGCCGTGCAGGACGAGATCACCGAGGCGATCGTCGCCGCGATCGAGCCGCAGCTCTATGCCGCCGAGAGTTTTCGCGCGCAGCAGAAGCCGCCGGGCAGCTTGGACGCCTGGGATTTCCTGATGCGCGCGCTGTCGCATTACTGGCGTATCACGCGCGAGGACAATGCGGCAGCGCAAGCGCTGCTGGAAAAGGCGATCGCGATCGATCCCGCCTATGGCAAGGCACTGGGCCTGCTCGCGACCAGCCACATCTTCGGCGCGCATATGGGCTGGGCCGATATGACCGCGACCGTGCCGGTCGCCGAACGCGCAGCGCTTGCAGCGGTGGAGGCCGATCGCGAGGATGCCTGGGCCCATAACGGCCTCGGCTATAGCTACCTGTTCCGCCGCCGCTTCGACGATGCGCTGGCGGAGTTCGAGCTGGCGCTGAAACTCAATCCGAATTTCGCGATGGCGCACGCCTTCCTCGGCGTGACGTTGTGCTACGCGGGGCGATGGCAGGAGGGCGATGCGGCCGCCCGCCACGCGCTGCGGCTGAGCCCGCGCGACCCGCTCGCGGCGATCTACTGCGGCGTTGCGGGCTACGCCCAGTTCATCGGACACAATTACGAGGACGCCGTGCAAATGGCGCGCGAATCGATGCGGCAGCGCGGCGATTTCGTCGGGGCGCACCGCGTTCTGACGGCCGCCGCCGGCATGCTCGGCGATCCCGCCCTCGCCGCTTCCGCGCTGGAAGGCTTGCGCCGCACCCAGCCCGACATCTCGCTCGCCTGGATCACAAACGAACTGCCGATGTCACGGGACGAGGATCGCGAGCATTATCTGGAAGGATTCCGACGCGCGGGGATGAGGTGAGGAAGTTCGCCTCTCCCCGCAGGCGGAGAGAGGCGAAGAATTCCTACTCCTGCATCATCTCGCCGCTGCCACCGAACTCGGCGGGAAAATCCTTCAGCTTGGGCAGGCCGTCGCGCATCGGCAGCACCGTCTCGGCGTAGTTGACGTGGACGCCGGGCGCGAACGCGAGCGTGGGGATGGTGGCGGTGAAGACGTCGATCAGGTCGAGCGGCGGATGATTGGTCATGAGATGACCGCCGCACTTTTTGCAAAATTTGCGCTGGCTGAGCGGCGTCTTGGCAAAGGTCTCGACGTGCTGGGCGCCTTCGGTGATGCGCACGGCTTCCGGCTTCCACAGGCTGAAAGCGTTCACCGGTCCACCCGACCATGAGCGGCACGAGCGGCAATGGCAGTAGCCCATCGCCTCCGGCGCGCCCGTTACCTCGATCGTGACGGCGCCGCAGAAGCAGTTTCCGACGTGTTTCATTTGGGTTTCTCCTAAGATGGAAAGAAATCTGATGACAGTTGGCTACACGCGCTGGCGCCTGCGCGCATCCTCCTTTCGGGGGACGCGCGCGGGAGACGCGAAGCTTATACCGACCTGCGCCAGGGAATAAGCATCGACACGCGTTGCTTGTACTGCCGGTATTCGTCGCCGAAGAGATCGACGAGGTCGCGCTCCTCCAGCGCTATGCCGACGAGGATGTAGAGCGTGGTCACGGCCGCGAACAGCAGATGGCCTGCGGTCATGGTCGGCGCCGCCCAGAAGGCGATGATGAAGCCGAGATAGATCGGATGCCGGACGAATTTGTAGAGCAGCGGCGTCTTGAAGCGCGGCGGCGACGCTTCCTTGCCGGCGAGGTGATTGGTCACCTGGTCCAATCCGAACAGCTCGAAATGATTGATGATGAAAGTCGAGGTGAACACCAGCACCCAGCCCGCGAACGACAGCGTGACCAGCGTCACGGCAAGATCCGGGTTCGCGACGTCCCATATGATCGCGGGCAGCGGACGCCACTGCCAAAACAGAAGGAGCAGCGACAGGCTTGCCAGCAGCACATAGGTGGAGCGCTCGACCGGCTTGGGGACGAATTGCGTCCACCACGCCTTGAAGCGCTGGCGCGCCATCACGCTGTGTTGAACGGCGAACAGCGCCATCAGGAGGAGATTGACGATGACGGCCTCAGCCGTCGGCGTGTCGGTTCCGGTGTCGATGGTCTTCGGCACCACCAGCCCCATCACGAAGCCGATAGCGTAGAGAATGGTGACGAAAAACACGAGATATGCCGCAATTCCGTACAGAAAGGCGATGAACTTGAAAGCTTTCGAGCCCGAGACGTCGGGGCCCAGGGACTGAACCTGATGATCAATTTGGGTCATAAACAGCTCCGTTGTGCCAAAACGCCGGCACTTCATTGGTCGCTGCACCATGCTGCATCGGACGTCCCCTGACTTTCGCGGACGGTTGATTTTCGCCTGAGACGACTTTGATTTTTGCTTGAGACGACAGAAACGTGCGATTTCTCTTTGAAAACAATGTGCTCGACGGCGATCTGCGCGAGCTGACATGCGACGGCGCGGCTGTTCCGCTGCAGCCGCAGGTGTTCGATCTGCTGCTTTATCTCGTCGCGCAGCGCGCCCGCGTGGTCAGCAAGGATGACCTGATCAGCGAGATCTGGAGCGACCGCATCATCTCGGACTCTGCGCTGAACAGCCGGATCAATGCCGTGCGAAAGGCACTGGGCGACGACGGCACGACGCAGCGGCTGATCAAGACGATCCCGCGCAAGGGCTTTCGTTTCGTCGGCGAAGTCCAGGAAGACGCGGCATCCTCGCCTGCACCGGCCGAGACCTCACACGCCCCCGCGCGCGTCGTGACGGACCGACCGGGAATCGCAGTGCTCGCCTTCCAGAACATGAGCGGCGATCCCGCCCAGGAATATTTCGGCGACGGCATCAGCGAGGACATCCTCACTGCGCTGTCGAAGCAGCGCTGGTTCATGGTGATCGCCCGCAACTCGTCCTTCACCTACAAGGGACGCGCGGTCCATATCAAGCAGATCGCCGAGGAGCTCGGCGTCCGCTACATCGTCGAGGGCAGCGTGCGCAAGGCGGACAACCGCGTGCGCATCACGGCGCAGCTCAACGACGCCACCACCGGCAGCCATCTCTGGGCGGAGCGCTACGACCGCGAGCTGGTCGACGTCTTCGCCGTGCAGGACGAGATCACCGAGCGGATCGTCGCGGCGATCGAGCCGCAGATCCATGCCGCTGAGAATTTTCGCGCCCATCGCAAGCCGCCATCGAGCCTGGATGCCTGGGACTTGCTGATGCGGGCGCTGTCGCATTACTGGCGGGTGACGCCGCAAGACCACGCTGCGGCGCAGACGCTGCTCGAGCGCGCGATCGCGATCGATCCGGATTACGGCCAGGCGCTGTCGGTGCTGGCGGCGAGCCACATGTTCGGCGTGCATCTCGGCTGGGCCGAACTGGCCGCGACGGCACCGATCGCGGAGACCGCCGCGCTCGCCGCGGTACGCTGCGACCACGAGGACGCCTGGGCCCATGCCGCACTCGGCAGCGTCTGCTTCTCGACGCGGCGGCTTGCGGACGCTCTGTCCGAGTTCGAGCAGGCGCTCGCGCTCAATCCGAACTTCTCGCTGGCGCAGGGCTATTACGCGCTGGCGCTATCCTATGCCGGACGACCGAACGACTCGTTCGAGGCGGCGCAAAAGGCGATAAGGCTCTCGCCGCGCGATCCGTCGCTGGCGATCTATTACGGTATCGCCGGCTATGCACGCTTCACCGCGCAGCGCTATGACGAGGCCATCGCGCTCGCGCGCGAGGCGATCCGCCATCGCGGCGACCTCACCGGCGCCTATCGCGTGCTCGCGGTGTCCGCCGGCATGACCGGCGACAGCGCGCTTGCGGAGATGGCGCTACAGGAACTCCGCCGCACCCAGCCCGGCATCTCGCCACACTGGATCGCGACGCAACTGCCATGGGCGAACGACGCGGACCGCGAGCATTATCTGGAGGGATTCCGGCGGGCGGGGTTGCGATGATCGGCGCGACTGACGCGTCGCTATTTCGCTTTGGCTTCCGTCTTCACTTCCGTCTTAACTTGGATCGGCTTCGGCGCCGGGACCTGCGCCCATTCCTTGTCGGCGCGGGGACCATTGAGATCGCCGGTGAGGCCGACGAGCTGGCCAGGCTGGGCGTCGAGGGTCTGCTGCCAGGTCTGGGTCTGGCACAACAGCTTGATCAGGCAACCCTTGAGCTTGAGCCGGTCGCCGGATTCGCGCCACAGCGAGACCGAATAGAATTTGCCGTCCTCGGCATTGTAGATGTCGCCGGCGAAGCGGCCTTCGGGCGTCGCCTGCAGGCCCATGATGAGCTGGTGGCCGAGCAGCGTGCGGGCTCGCTTGTCGGGGTCGGGATTTTCCTTGTCGCGGTAGGGCTGGCCGCGCTTGTCGGCCGGCTCCTTCATCCAGACGATGAAGCCGCAGATGCGGTCGCGCGACGGTCCGCAGCGCTCGAGACGGACGCGGGCGCGGCCGTCTTCGACGAGCCATGTGCCGCTGGGATCATTTGGCGCGACGGCGCCGGCGCGGCCGCCGAGCACCATCATCACGACGGTGATGGCGACGCGCAGCACGAAGCGAAGGACAATGTTCATCAGCGGCACCTTTCGTTGGCTGGTTGGAGGCGTCAGTTCAGTTGCGCCATCAGCGCGTCGGCGCCCTTGTCGACGCCGGCGTTGGCGGCCGCGAGCGAGCCGACGCTGGCCTTGATGTCGTAGGCGCCGGGATATTGCTTGGTGACGTAGGCGGTGAGCAGGCGCGAGGTGGCAGCGTCAAAAATCTCGACGCCATAGATGACCGAGCCGGTCATCATCCCCTCGCCGTCGCGCGCGGCCTGCACGCCGTTGTAGACGGCGCCGGCGAGATCGAAGCGGGAGAGCGTGCCGAGCACCGGCGTGTTGGTGACGGCGCCGGTGAGCGTCAGCCGGATCCGCAGCGTGTTCGGCGCGCGGTCGCGTACCAGCATGAAGCGGCCGCGCAGCCGCTCGGCGAACCGGGTCTGCATGTAGGCGGCAAGCGTCGCCTTGTCCTTGTCGGACATGTCGCCGAACTGGTGATCCTTGCCGCGGTAGACCACCACGGGTTCGAGGATCACCTTGTTATAGGCGCGCCAGTCGACCTGGGTGGAATAGCGGTAGGGTACGCGGCCGGAGGCGTCCGACTTGTCGGGAGCCATGTAGGCCGAGGATGCCATCTCCGAATAGGGCACGGGCGCGACGGAGGCGCAGCCGGCTACGGCCGCGCCAAGCACCAGCGTTCCCAGACCGCGCAGGGCGATCGAGCGATCCATTCCAGACTCCTCTCGTGACTTTGCGAAAGCCAATGGCGACCGCAGCCGCGTACGGGACCAGACGCGGCTGCGGTCTTCACCATTGCCAGCCCAAGGCTTCGTCCGGGGCCATGTCGGAAGCCTTGGGCCGCCTCAGTGTTTCCATTTATAAAACCGACCAGTTGGTTTGTAAAGTGCGGAACTACGGTCCGGCGCATTTGGCCGCAGGCGCAGCTTTGGGCAGCGGCCGGTTGGACTTTGTTAACGATGAATCAGGCGCGCTTGCGCGGGGTTGCGGCCTTTGCCGCCAGTGCTGCGCCGGATTTTGCGGAGCGCGTCCCGGACGGCTGTTCGAGACCGGTCCACTGCTTATCGTCCAGCAGACGCGCGAACAGGCGATCATGCTCCGCCTTGCTCAGCGGAGACATGCCGAACAGGCCGCTCAGCAGCAGTCCTCGCGCCGCCGCCCAGCGCAGCAGCGCCAGATCCGGATCGGCGGCTTCGGCCTTGATGGCCGCGACCCGCTTCATCTCGCGATCGCGCGGAAGAGTCATCAGGCCGGGATTCTCGACCATGGCAGCGACCAGCGCGAGCGCCGCTGAATTCGGCGCGCTGGCGGCTTCGCGTACGGTCGCAAGCTGGGTCGCGAGCTCGGGGTTCTCCGATGTGCCGCTCACCTTCGCCTGATAACGGTTCGAAAACTCCTCGAAATGCGCCATCTGGCGCTCGAGCAGCGCCTTCAGCACCGCTTCCTTGGTGCGGAACTGGTGCATTACGCCGCCCTTGCTCAGCCCGCTCTCGCGCGCAATCGCATCGAGCGTCAGACGGCCGGGCCCGTCGCGCGCGATGATCGCGATCGCCGCCTCGAGAGCGGCGTTGCGGGACCGTTCGGAGCGTGTGGCATTGTCCATGGCCGACTTGTCTCCGCGACAGGACAATGAATCAAGTGAAAACAGGACGCGCTGTACATTTTTTGTGCGAACACTGTCGAGACTTTCATCTTGCGGCGCCGAATGAGACTATGTGAGCCTCGATACCGGATGGGGACTGGGATGGGCCGGCCGTAGCTTTGCGCGCGACGACGTCGCGAAGCGTTTACGGCCGGCCTCGCTTGAGAAAGATACGATATGTCGAAACGAGTGTTGCTTGGTCTCGTCCTGGCGTGCGGCCTCACCGCCTCGGCGCTGGCGCAAGAGCCGAAAATGGGGGGCGTGATCAATGCCGTGATCCAGCCCGAGCCGCCCGGCCTGATGCTTGCTATGATCCAGAACGGCCCGACCCAGATGGTCTCGGGCAACATCTTCGAGGGCCTGTTGCGCTACGGCCCCAAGCTCGAACTGCAGCCGGAACTGGCCGAGAGCTGGAGCGTCAGCGAAGACGCCAAGACCTACACCTTCAAGCTGAAGAAGGGCGTGACCTGGCATGACGGCAAGCCCTTCACCGCCGCCGACGTGCTGTTCTCGATCGAGATGCTGAAGCAGACCCACGCACGCGCCCGCAACAACCTCACGCAGGTCGAAAAGGTCGAGGCGCCCGACGACTACACGGTGGTGTTCACGCTGAAACAGCCGTTCGGTCCGTTCCTCGGCATCTTCGAGGTCGGCTCGATGCCAATGGTGCCGAAGCATCTTTATGAAGGCACCGACTGGAAGACCAACCCCTACAACAACGCGCCGGTCGGCACCGGCCCCTTCATGTTCAAGGAGTGGCAGAAGGGCTCGTTCATCCGCCTGGTCAAGAATCCGAACTACCACGAGAAGGGCAAACCCTATCTCGACGAGATTTACTGGCAGATCATTCCGGACGCCGCCGCGCGCTCGGTCGCATACGAGACCGGCAAGGTCGACGTGCTGCCCGGCGGCTCGGTCGAAAACTTCGACGTGCCGCGGCTGTCCAAGCTGAAGGACACATGCGTCACTGGCGCCGGCTGGGAATTCTTCTCGCCGCTCGCCTGGCTGTGGCTGAACAACCGCCAGGGTCCGCTTGCCGACAAGCGGGTGCGGCAGGCGATCATGTACGCGATCGACCGCGATTTCGCCAAGGACGTGATCTGGAACGGGCTCGGCAAGGTCGCCACCGGTCCGTCGGCCTCGACCATCAAGTTCTACACCGACGACGTGCCGAAATATCCCTACGATCCGGCCAAGGCCAAGGCGCTCCTGAAGGAAGCCGGCTACAAGGGCGAGAAGATCCGCATGCTGCCGCTCGCCTATGGCGAGACCTGGCAGCGCTGGGGCGAAGCCGTGAAGCAGAACCTCCAGGACGTCGGCATGAACATCGAGACGATCGCCACCGACGTCGCCGGTGGCAACCAGAAGATCGGTGACTGGGACTACGATATCGCCTTCACCTATCTCTACCAGTATGGCGATCCCGCGCTCGGGGTGGGCCGCAACTACGTCTCCAGCGCGATCGCCAAGGGCCAGATCTTCAACAACGTCGAAGGCTACTCCAACCCGGAGATCGACAAGCTGTTCGCCGACGGCGCCGTCGCAACCCCGGATTCCAAGCGCAAGGAGATCTACGAGAAGGCGCAGAAGATCCTGGTCGAGGACGTGCCGGTAGCCTGGATGCTCGAGCTGCAATTCCCGACCATCACGCGCTGCAAGGTCAAGAACCTGATTACCACCGGGATCGGGGTCAATGACGGCTTCAAGGACGCATGGCTCGATAAGTGAAGAGCCGAATCTTCACCTCGCCCCGCTTGCGGGGAGAGGTCGACGCGCTATGGTCCAAGCGGCATGACTTCTGATCGAGCCTCAAACTCGCTGCACCTCTCCCGCTTGCAGGGGAGGTCGACGCGCTCGGCAGCGCACTTGCGCGCCAGAGCGCGGCGGGTGGGGGCTCTCTCCACTCGAAGACCCCCTCTGCGGAAGCACCCCCACCCCACCCCTCCCCCGCAAGCGGGAGAGGAGGCGCACCATCGCCGCGGTAGCAATCAAGTCAAACAAGCGTCGCTCTAAATATGCTCTCCTTCGTCGCTCAGCGTGTCGTGAAGGGCGTGATCGTCCTGCTCGCGATCGTCGTCCTCAATTTCTTCCTTATCCGGCTTGCGCCCGGTGACCCCGCAGTCGTGATGGCGGGCGAGGCCGGGGCCAGCGACCAGGTCTTCGTCCAGCAGCTGCGGGAAAAGTTCGGCCTCGACAAGCCGCTGCCCGAGCAACTCTTCATCTACGTCAAGGGCATCGCGACCCTCGATCTCGGCTTCTCGTTCCGCCAGCAGGCGCCAGTGTCGAAGCTGATCCTGGAGCGGCTGCCGGCGACTCTGCTGCTGACGCTCACCGCGTTCGCGATATCGCTCGTGCTCGGCGTGCTCTTCGGCACCTTCGCCGCGCGTTTTGCCGGAACCTTCCTCGACACCGCCATCACCGTGTTCGCGCTGATCTTTTACGCCATGCCGATCTTCTGGGTGGCGCTGATGGGAATCCTGTTGTTCTCGGTCACGGTCGATTGGCTGCCGAGCTTCGGCTATGAAACGGTCGGCGCCAACTATTCCGGGCTTGCCCATATGTTCGATGTCGGCGCGCATCTGATCATGCCGGCCATGACGCTCGGCCTGTTCTTCATGGCAACCTACACCCGCATGACGCGCGCCTCGATGCTGGAGGTGAAGCGGCTCGACTTCGTCAAGACCGCGCGCGCCAAGGGCCTCAGCGATGCCGTGATCCAGCGCCGCCACGTGCTGCGCAACGCACTGCTGCCGGTGGTGACGCTCGCCGGGGTGCATGCCGGCACGCTAATCGGCGGCGCCGTCATCACCGAGACCGTGTTCGCCTGGCCCGGCATCGGGCGGCTGATGTACGACGCGCTGCTGCAGCGCGACTACAACCTCCTGCTCGGCGTTTTCGTGACCTGCTCGGTCATGGTCCTGATCTTCAATCTCATCACCGACCTGGTCTACCGCCTGGTCGATCCGCGCATCGAATACGCCACATGAAACAGTTCTGGAAATCGATGCTGCGCAGCCCGAGCGGTGTCATCGGGCTCATCATCCTGCTGCTCGCGATTGCGGTCGCGGTGTTCGGCCCGCTGCTGTTCCCGAATTCGCCCTGGCGCATGGTGCAGCGGCCGTTCCTGCCGCCCTTCACGCTCTCGACCGTGCCGCTCGGCACCGACGCGCTCGGCCGCGACGTGTTCGCCGGAATGATCTTTGGCGCACGCGTGTCGCTGCTCGTCGGCCTCGTCTCCACCCTCGTCGCGCTGATCGTCGGCATGCCGATCGGCGCCATGGCCGGCTATTTTGGCGGCAAGGTCGACGACGCCTTGATGCGCTTCACCGAATTCTTCCAGACCATTCCGAGCTTCGCGCTCGCGATCGTGCTGGTCGCGATCCTACAGCCCTCGATCTATTCGATCGTGGCCTCGATTGCTGTGGTGAGCTGGCCGCCGGTCGCCCGCCTCGTGCGCGGCGAGGTGCTGTCGCTGCGCACCCGCGAATATGTCCAGGCCGCTATCGTCACCGGCCAAAGCAACACCTGGATCATTTTGCGCGAGATTTTGCCCAATGCGCTGTCGCCGGTGATCGTGCTGGCCTCGCTGATGGTCGCAACCGCGATCCTGCTGGAATCCTCGCTGTCGTTCCTCGGCCTCGGCGATCCCAATCTGATCTCCTGGGGCTACATGGTCGGCGCCGGCCGGACCGTGATCCGCCAGGCCTGGTGGATCACCGTGTTTCCCGGCGTCGCGATCCTGATCTCGGTGCTCGGCCTGAACCTGATCGGCGAAGGTCTCAACGACGCGCTCAATCCGCGGCTGTCGCGGGAGGGACGCTGATGATGACCGCCCCGCCCGCCGTCTCCATCAAGAACTTGCGGATCGCGCTGCCCAAGGGCGCCGAGCGTCCCTTCGCGGTCGACGGCCTCTCGCTGGATTTGCGGCCCGGCAAGATCGTCTGCGTCGTCGGCGAATCCGGCTCCGGCAAGTCGATGTGCGCGCATGCGCTGATGGGCCTGTTGCCGGACACAGTGAACGTCACTTCCGGCGAGATCCAGTTCGAAGGCCGCGACCTGCTCAAGCTCGATGATGACGGCTGGCGCGATTTGCGCGGCCGCAGGCTCGCGATGATCTTTCAGGAGCCGATGACCGCGCTCAATCCGTTGATGCGGATCGGCGACCAGATGGCGGAGATGTTCGAGGCGCATGGCCTGCTCTCCCCGAAGGAGCGGCGTGCGAAGGCGCTGTCGCTGGCGCGCGAGGTCGGCCTGCCCGACCCCGAGCGCATCGTGCGCGCCTACCCGCACCAGCTCTCGGGCGGCCAGCGCCAGCGCGCCATGATCGCGATGGCGCTCGCGCTCGAGCCCGCGGTGCTGGTGGCGGATGAGCCGACCACCGCGCTCGACGTCACCACGCAGGCGCAAATCCTGAAGCTGATCCGCAACCTCCAGCGCAACCGCAACATGGCGGTGATGTTCATCACCCATGATTTCGGTGTGGTCGCAGACATCGCCGACCAGGTCGTGGTGCTCAGGCATGGCAAGGTGGTGGAGGAAGGCCCTGCCGCGACCGTCTTCAACGCGCCGCAGCACGACTATACCAAGGCGCTGCTCGCCGCCGTGCCGACGATGGACCCGCCGGCGCGCGCACCGCTCGACGATCAGGCCAAAGCCGTCGAGGTCATCGGGCTCGACAAGACCTATGTCACGCCAGGCGGCTGGTTCCGCGAGGACCGCCGCGTCGACGCCGCGCGCGAAGTCAACTTCACGATCCTGAAAGGCGAGACGCTCGGCCTTGTCGGCGAATCCGGCTCCGGCAAGTCGTCGGTGGCCCGCCTCGTGATGCGGCTGATTGAAGCCGACCGCGGCACCGTGCGGATCGGGGAGACCGATCTCACCTCGCTCTCAGGCCAGGCGCTGCGCGCCGAGCGCCATCGCATCCAGATGATCTTTCAGGATCCGTTCGCCTCCCTCAATCCGCGCCGCAAGATCGGCCACATCATCGCCGACGGTCCGATCGCGGCCGGCACCGATCCCAAGGTGGCATTCGACCGCGCCCGCGATCTCCTCAGGATGGTCGGCCTCGATGCCGGCGCGCTCGACCGCTACCCGCACGAATTCTCCGGCGGGCAGCGGCAGCGTGTCGGCATCGCCCGCGCCCTCGCGCTCGAACCCGAGATCATCGTCGCCGACGAGGCCGTCTCCGCGCTCGACGTCTCCGTGCAGGCGCAGGTGCTCAAGCTGCTGGAGGATTTGAAGGCGCGCCTCGGCCTGTCGATGCTGTTCATCACCCACGATCTGCGCGTCGCAGCCCAAATCTGCGACCGGATCGCGGTGATGCAGCGCGGCGCCATCGTCGAGCTGAAGCCGACGGCGCAGCTCTTCGCCGCGCCCGAGCATGCCTATACGCGCGAGCTGCTGGCGGCGGTGCCGGGGCAGAAGGAGCGTATGCCGGCGGCATAGGCGACCGGCCCGCGTCCTTGCTTCGCATCTGCGTCGTTATGATCGCGAGGGAAGAACGACACCCAGGCAATCGAGCGCGGCTTTATGCCGTACTTTGCCGATACGAAGTTTGAGAGTTGTCAGCATGGCTATGAAGTCGGATCTCTCCGCCGCTGTGAAGTCCATGAAGATGAACTCTTCGAGGGTCGTTTGTTGTCCGATAAGATTTGCCAGCTGCCGACGAGTCTTTTCAGAAAGCGACAGCTGGACCACGCGCCTGTCGATCGATGAGGGCCTTCGATACAGAAATCCTTCCTTCTCCAGCGCCTTCGATTGAGACGTAACAAACGACGGCTCGACGTGGAGCATCTTGGCGACGATATTTACGGCAACACCATCCTCTTTGGCTGGTTTGGTTAGTGCCATGAGGATCCTCCACTGCGGATAGCTTATCCCTAACGCGCTTGCCCATATCTGGTGAATCTCTGCGAAATATAGGCTGATTGAGGCGATCTCCCACGCCAGCTGCCTGACGGGGTCGAGCTCCATGGGCCGCGTCTTTGATTCCGCAACAAATTCATTCTGCGGCAGAGGATTGTCCGTGTGGCGGCTTCGTTTCACGGACGGCTGGTCCATCCAATTATCGCGATCGCTCGCATCGGTACGGCTCGGGCCTTGGATCGTCTCATGAACTCTCCGGAGACGTAAGCGATCGCCGTCATGAGCGACAGTCCGACCAATCCGACAGCGATCTGCGTCCACAGCGCGTTCGCGCTCAGCTCGATCAAGGCATGCGCACAGAACGAGAGCACAACGCCGCAACAAAATACCGGCAACGAGCGCTTGCCACAGGCGATCATCGGAGCAAACGCCCGCCAGCGCAAAATCGGCGAGTCCGGTCGCAGCAGGTTGTTCGCAACGACGGCCAAAGCGATGAAGTGAATGATCCGCGACGGCGCGAGGTTGGTCTTATGCGCGGGGTCGAACGGGTTAGGCATCCATTGCGGCAACGCGCCGACGTCGGACTGCAGCGCGACGACGAATGTCAATATGAGGACGCCGACCGCGAGCCAGAAGACAAAATCCGAGCGCAGGATAGGTTCGATCGGCCGCGTCGCTCCGAAGCCAGTCCACGCACCGATGAAGAACAGGAGTTGCCAGGTCAAGGGATTGAAAAACCAGACGCCTCCGTCGGCGCCAGGAAGGTTCCAACCGAAGTGCCGTGACGCAACGTAAATGAACAACGAGAGGACGAGGGTCAGGGACGGACTCTTGGCCAGAAGCCACATGCCCGGCACAAATGCCGCCAGCAACGCCATGTAGAGAGGAAGCACATCGAGATTGACCGGCTTGTATCCCAGAAGCAGCGCGTGTCCGAACGCGCGAAACGGCGCTGCGGAAAATGCGGCAACGTTAAACTGATTGACGTCGTCGGGATCGCCGGAAGCGAACGACACCCAGACGATGACGCCAACGTAGACGAAGAGCACGGAAAGGTGCGCCGCGTAGAGCTGGAACACCCGTTTCATGACCTTCGCTGCGGCGGAGGCATATCCGCTTTCACGCATGATCCGCAGGAAGACCAATGCAGCCGTATATCCGGAGATGAAGACGAACAGATCCGCGGCATCGCTGAACCCATAGTTCTTGATGGTCAGCCAACTCAGGACTTCATGCGGCGTGTGATCCAGGAAGATCGCCCAGTTCGCCAATCCTCTGAACAGGTCCAGCCGGACATCGCGAACCGATTCACCCATGGCGACCTCGCTTTCGACGTCAGGATGACGGTGGCGCAGCGGCGACCTGGACGGTATCGCCGTTGGCCAGCGTTTCCGGCGGATTGTTAACGACACGATCGGACGGCGACAGTCCCGCAAGCACTTCGACGCTGTCGCCGAAGTCGCGGCCCAGTTCGATGGTCTTCAATACGACCTTGTTGCCATCGAGCACGGCCGCTTGCGTGCCCTTGTTGCCGACAACGAGCGCCGTCGACGGAATTCGAAGCCGGTTCGGATCGGATGGGATCTTGAAGTGGACGTTACAATAGGCGCCGCCGAAGAATTTTCCCTCGGAATTGTCGGCCTGCAGCTCGACCTGCATGCTGTGAGAGGCGCTGTTGATCGACTTCGAGATGTGCGACAGTGTCGCGTCGAACTGCACCCCGGGATATTGCGGCATCTCGAATGTCGCGACTATTCCCGGCTTCAATCCTGCGGAGAACGACTGCGGCACCTGGACGTAGATGCGCACCCGGTGCAGGTCCGACACCTCGAACAGCGGCTGTCCTGCTCCACCAGCCGAGATCAGCATACCGATCTCGACGTTGCGGGCCGTGACCACACCGTCGAAGGGCGCGGCCAGCGTCTTGAACGACTGCATCGCCTCGAGCTGTCGAACATTCGCCTCGTTGGCGTCGACGACAGCCTCTTTCGCCTTGGCGTCGGCGTCGGTCTGGTCGGCGAGCTGCTGCGCGACGATCTGCTTCTGAAGCAGGATATTGTTGCGCGAGGCCGTCAGGTTCGCGATCTGGAGGTTGGCGCGCACGCTTGCCAGCGTCGCCCTGGCCTGGCTGAGCTGCTGGTCGAGATCGGGCGCATCGACGATCGCCAGGGTCTGCCCAGCCTTGACCGAGGTTCCGATGTCGTGGTCCCAGCTCTTCAGATAACCGTTCACACGTGCGTAGATCGCGGCCTTGTTAAAGGGCTGGACGTTGCCCGGCAGTGTCAGCGTCTGATTCGGAGGCGTCGGGATAAACGATGCCAGTGAAACCGTTGCGGTCGTCTGCTGGTTGGTCCAGTCCGCGACCTCCTGCTTGCTCTGCGCCCGGCTCATGAAGCCGTAGCCTGCGATAAGCCCGACGAACGCAAGGATGGCGCCTGCAACGGTCAGCAGGCTGCGCTTCGCAGGCGCTCTAACGTTATCCGTCGACATCGGTCGCTCCGCTCAATTCGTTGAAGTGGTCTCGGGCGAGACGCGTCGATGCCCCGCCGTGCACCAGGCTGAAAATGGTCGGAACCAGAAAAAGCGTGGCGCAGGTCGCGAAGATCAGGCCTCCGATGACGGCACGCCCGAGCGGCATGTTCTGGCCGGGCTCGATCGCCATCGGAAGCATGCCGATAACCATCGCAAGTGCGGTCATGAGTACGGGGCGGAAGCGCGAACTTCCCGCATCGAACGCCGCCTCGAACGCGCTCGCACCTTCCGCCATGCGCTCGCGGGCGAAGCTGATCACCAGGATGCTGTTTGCGGTCGCGACGCCCATGCACATGATCGCGCCAGTCAGCGCGGGAACGGACAACGTCGTGCCAGTGCCGAACAGCATCCAGACGATTCCGGCCAAGGCGGTGGGCAGCGCCATGACGATGACGAACGGGTCAAGCCAGGACTGAAAATTGATGACGATGAGCAGGTAGATCAGCACGATGGCGGCGGCGAGCCCAACGTAGAGCTGCTGGTACGCGCTCGTCATCGTGCTCACCTGGCCGCGCAAGGCTACGCTGGCCCCCTGCGGGAGGTCCTTCGAGGTGTCCTCGATCGTCTTCTGGATGTCGGTGGCGAGCGCGCCCAGATCGCGCCCTTGCGGCGTGGCGTAGATGTCGATGACCGGTGAGACGTTGTAGTGCGAGACCACGGCATTGCTGCGGCTGCGCGCGACGTCGGCGATGCCGCCGAGCAACTGCGTGTTCGCGCCAGTCGTGGAGGTGACCGGGATGTTCTGGAGGCCGGTCATGGTGTCGATGTCGCGCTGCGGTGTCTGGATCGAGACCGCATAGGACACACCATTCTTCGGATCCAGCCAGTAGGTCGGCGACGATTGGGAGCTTCCGGACAGCGTCGTGAGCATGGCTGTCGCGACGTCTTTTTCGCTGAGGCCCGCCAGCGAGGCCATCGACCGGTCGACGTTGACGTCGAGTGTCGGCTGCTGGAACGCCTGCTGGATGCGCGCGTCGGCAATGCCCGGGATCGATTTGATCCGGGTCAATAACGCGTTGGCATATTGGCGATCGGCCGCAAGGTCCCTGCCGGCGACCTGGACGTCGATCGGCGCCGGCACGCCGAAATTCAGCACCTGGCTGACGATGTCGGCGGGAAGGAACGCGAAGGATGTGCCCGGGAATTGCTGCGGCAGCTTCTCCCGCATGGTCTTGATGTAGTCGTCCGTCGGCGCGTGGTTCGGGTTCAGGCTGATCAGAATGTCCGCGTCGCCGACGCCGATGGTGCCGGAATTGTTGTAGGCCATGTTGATGCCGCTGACGCTGAGGCCGACGTTGCTGACGATGCCTCCGATCTCGTTCTTTGGAATGATCTTCTGGATCTCGGCGCTGACCTTGTCGCTGAGACTGACCGTCTGCTCGATCCGGGTGCCCGTCGGAGCGCGGATGTGGAGCTTGATCTGGCCGGCGTCCACCGTCGGGAAGAAGTCCTGTCCGAGATAGGGCGCCAGCCCGAACGAAAGAACGCTGACGATCAGGAAGCCGGCGATGACCTTGACGCGGTTGCCGAGGCAAAGCTGCAGCAGGCCGCGGTATCGCGCGCGAACGCCCTCGAACACCCGCTCGAAGCCGCGCTGGAAGCGGGTGAGCGGGTTGCGCGACGGAGGCGCGCCGGCGCCCTCGCCCCCGTGATGGATCTGCTGATTGCGCAACAGATAGTTGGCCATCGTGGGCACCAGCGTACGCGACAGCACGTAAGAGGCGGCGAGCGCCAGGATCACGGCTTCGGCGAGCGGCCGGAACAGATAGCCGGCGACGCCGCCCAGGCCGAACATCGGAACGAAGGCGATGCAGATGCAGAGCAGCGAGACGGTCGCCGGCACCACGATCTGGCGGGCACCGTCCAGGATGGCCGGTTCGATCGCCTTGCCTTGTTCCATGTGCCAATTGATGTTCTCGATCGTGACGGTGGCGTCGTCGACCAGGATGCCCACCGCGAGCGCAAGGCCGCCGAGCGTCATCACGTTGATGGTCTCTCCGAGCACCGAGAGGCCCGCCAGCGCGGCCAGGATTGCGAGCGGGATCGAAAGCGTGATGATCAGCGTGGAGCGCCAACTGCCGAGGAACAGCAAGATCATCATGCCGGTGAGGACTGCGGCGATGATGCCCTCCTTGACCACGCTCGAGACGGCGTCCGTGACATAGACCGACTGGTCGCCGACGGGGGTCAGCTTGAGACTGCTCGGAAGGGTCTTCGAGATCGACGGCAACAGCGCCTTGACGTTGTTGATGATGTCGAGCGTCGAGCTCACGCCGGCCTTCATGACCGTCAACAGCACGGCGCTGGCGCCGTTGACCCGGACCGCGTTGGTCTGCGGCGGATTGCCGTCGTGAACGTAGGCCACGTCGCGCATGTAGACCACGGTGCCGTTCACCGTCTTGATCGGAAGATTATTGAAGGCGTCGATGGCTTTCGGCGAGTCGTTCAGATTCACGGTGTATTCGTAGGAGCCGATCTTCTGCGTTCCGACGGGCGTGATCAGGTTCTGCAGGGACAGCGCATTGATCACGTCGTTCGCAGAGACCCCATATTGGTGGAGCGCCCGCTGATTGAGGTCCGCCTGCACCTGCCGCACCTTGCCGCCGAACGGCAGCGGCAGAGTGGCGCCGGGAACAGGCGCCAAAGCCGGCCTGATGAAGTTGAGTGCGGAGTCGTAGACCTGCGTCTCCGACATCTGGGGGCTCGACAGAGCGAGTTGCAGGATCGGGACGCTCGACGCGTTGAAACTGAGGATCAACGGCGGCGTGATGCCCGGCGGCATCTGCTTCAGCACCGTCTGCGACATGCCGTTGACCTGCGCCAGCGCGGCGTTGATGTTCACGGTCGGCTGAAAGAATATCTTGATGATGCCGTAGTTGACGATCGACTGGGATTCGATGTGCTCGATGTCGTTGACGCTGTTGGGCAGCGAGCGTTCGTAGAATGTGACGATGCGGCCCGCCATGTCGTCGGCGGGCAGGCCCGTGTAACTGAACACCACGCTGACGACGGGAATGTTGATGTTGGGAAAGATGTCCGTCGGGGTCCGTAACGCCGCGGTTGTGCCGAAAATCAGGATCAGCACCGCCATCACCACGAACGTATAGGGTCGCGCCAGCGCCAGCCGCACGATTGCGAGCATGTTCCAATCTCCCGGAAGCCGTGGGCGGTCGTGCCGGGCCAGGCCTCTCACCATCGCCGGCCCGACTGCGGCACCGGCCACGATGCAATAACCAGGAGAATACGATTGAGATCGCCATTCAGATAATGCATTCTTATAATCCGGGTATATCGATTATGAATTAAGGTGGCCCTGTGAAAGCCCCGCCTCTGCGTCTCGGCGCCGTCGACCTCAACCTCCTTTCGGTGTTCGATGCCGTCATGAGGGAGAGATCGACCACGCGCGCCGGCCAGAGCCTGGGCCTGAGCCAGCCGGCCGTGAGCCATGCCTTGGGCCGGCTTCGTCACATGTTGAAGGACGAGCTGTTCGTGCGCGGCCCACATGGCATGGTGCCGACTCCTCGCGCAGAGCAGCTCTCCGTCCCGATCCGCGCGGCCATCGACGGCCTGCGACAGGCGCTGGAGCCGGACGAGTTCGATCCAGCCAAGGCCACCGCGTCATTCAACATCGCTGTCGATAATTACGCGGCGATCGTTCTGGTCGCACCCATAGCGGCCGCGGTCGCGCGGCTAGCTCCGGGAGTAAGACTGGATTTCCGTCCGAGCGGCACGCTGAACGTCATCGACCTGCTCGATCGGAGCGAACTTCAGCTCGCGATCGGCCCGTCCGATACTGCGGCCGAGCGCTTCACGCAGAGGCGGCTGATCCAGGACGATTTCGTGCTCGTTATGCGCAAGAACCATCCACTTGCGAAGGACCGGGAAATCTCCAGGGAAAAGCTCGCCGCCGCCGCGCAGCTGGAGATTTCGTCCGCACGGTTCGGCAGCGACGCCGCCTTGGGTGGGGCAGAGCCCTCGCGACCGCACCGGCGGCCCGTCGTGCGTGCGCCTATCTTGTCAGCGGCACGCATTCTCGCGACATCCGACCTCGTCGCCGTTCTCCCGTCGAGGGTCGCGATCAACATGGCGCACGGCGGTGAGCTCGCGCTGAGACAATTGGCCCGCTCACCCAAGTCAATCGCAACATCGATGATCTGGCCCCGCCGGCTCGACAACCAGCCGGCCCACGCCTGGCTTCGCCATGTCATCACCGACGTCACCGCAGATCACGGCAAGTGACGATCTTCGCAAGGTCGCGTTCGCCGCTCGATGCCGTTCATTACCCAATTTGCGCGGCGGAGCCCAAATCTGCGACCGCATCAACGCGGCGCCATCGGTATCCCGTTCCGACCGGACAATTGCAGTCACGCGCTTTTTATTCCTCGTGACCGCCGACACGACTTCAAAGCTCCAGGCTGCACCCCACATCAGGATGGAATGATTTCCATCATGTGATGATGGACTTGCCAGTTTGGAGCCGACATGGGCCAGGTTATTCAGTTTGTCTCAAAATCCGAGCGCGAACGCGTTCGCCTCATTCAGGAAGCACGAGCGATCTACGACAGCATCTTCCCGCCGGCTGATCCGGTCAGTGAGCGGCACGACAAGGTCGCGATCGGCGGCAACGGCGTGAGTAACCTTTCGTGATCAAGATCATCGCCGTGCTTTGCAGCCTTTCCTCTCCAGCCAATTGCCACGAGCAGATCGTCACCACCTCGGACTTCGCCGACGTCACGATGACATCGTGCCTGATGGGCGCGCCGCAGCTCGCCGAATGGATGAACCAGCATCCCGCCGAGCGCCTCGCGGCCTGGCGCTGCGTGATCGGTCAGCAGAGCCGCAGGGGCGCCTGAGGCGGGCGCTCGCTTTGAGACGCCTGTTCAAGCATTCGGAAAACCCTCCGCACATTCTACCGGATCATGCTCTAGGACGACCTCGTGCGGGCGTTCGTCTCCTCTTTGGAGCCGGCTCGCTCTGTTTGCGAAAGCGGGTCATCACCCGCTTTGCATTGTCGCCGCAGCTCAAGCCTTCCGGCTTGGTCTCGATTGTTTCGATGATGGCGTGCAGACGTTCCAGGCTCTCGGCCAGGCGCTCCCGCAGCGTCTCGATTTCGGCAGCCTTCCGCCTCAGCGCGTCCAGGAGTTCGTCATGGTGCCAGGCATCGAACCTTGGCGGCATCAGGCGGCGAATCTCCTGAAGCGAGAACCCGGCGTTCTGGGCGCTGGTGATGATCTCCAGCAGCATGACCGCGTCCGCTGTGTATTCCCGATAATTGTTCGCGCCGCGCTCGACGGCGCTGATCAAGCCGCTCGCTTCGTAAAAGCGGATGCGGGACGCGGTCAGGCCGCTGCGGGCCGCCAGTTCTCCAATCCTCATACCGGGCCTCACGCGGGGGTTGACCTTAAAGTTAACTTTAAGGGTAGGGTCGGGGCGCAATCAAGCCAGGTATTCGATGAAATGTATTCGATGAAATCCTTGAAACTGTTCGAGAAGCTGACGCTCCCCAATGGCTCGGTCATTCCCAACCGCATCGCCAAAGCCGCGATGGAAGAGAACATGGCCGACGCGGATCAGGCGCCGTCGCAGAAATTGATGCGTCTTTACGAGTCCTGGGCGGATGGCGAGGCTGGCTTGATCATCACCGGCAACGTGATGGTTGACGGGCGCGCGATGACGGGACCGGGCGGCGTCGTGCTGGAGGACGACAGTCATTTGGACAGGTTCAGGCGCTGGGCCGACATTGGCCGGTCCCGAGGCGCGCAGGTCTGGCTTCAGATCAACCATCCGGGCCGCCAGATGCAGGCCAATCTCGGCCAGAAGACCTGGGCGCCCTCAGCCGTGGCGATGGATCTCGGCAAGATGTCCAGTCGTTTCGCCGTGCCGGAGGCGATGACCGAGGATGTCATTGCCGACGTCATCAGGCGTTTTGCACGGACGGCCCGACTGGGCGAGCACGCCGGGTTCACCGGGGTCGAGATCCACGCCGCTCACGGCTACTTGCTCAACCAATTTCTTTCGCCGCGCACCAACCTAAGAACGGATGCGTGGGGCGGCCCCCTCGAGAACAGGGCGCGCCTGTTGCTGGAGATCGTGAAGGCCGTTCGCGCCAAGGTATCTTTGGGCTTCGCGGTCGCCGTCAAGCTCAATTCCGCCGATTTCCAGCGCGGGGGATTCAGCAGCGACGACGCCCGACAGGTGGTCGAGATGCTCAACGATCTCGACGTGGACCTCGTGGAGCTTTCGGGTGGGAGCTACGAGGCGCCGGCGATGCAGGGGCAGTCGCGCGACGGCCGGACACTCGCCCGCGAGGCCTACTTCCTGGAGTTTGCCCGCGACATCAGAACGGTGGCACGGATGCCGCTGATGATCACCGGAGGCATTCGCCGGCGCGCGGTTGCCGATCAAGTCACCGAGAGCGGGGTCGACATGGTCGGCATCGCCACGGCGCTGGCGATCGACCCGCATTTGCCGCGCGACTGGCGTCTCGGCAAGGACACCACCCCGGAACTTCAGCCGATCACATGGACCAACAAGACCCTGGCCTCGCTCGCCAACATGGCCGCCGTCAAATTCCAGTTGCGGCGATTGAGCCGGGGCGGAAGCCCTGATCCAAAAGTGTCGCCGCTATGGGCATTGATCCTGCAACAGGGCGCCACCGCATTCCGGACGCGACAATATCGGCGGTGGATCGCGCAGCGCTCGGCGCCAGAGGCGTCGATCACCTCCGCCTCCGCGTCTGAGCCGGCCTTGCGTGGTACGGCTTCTCACACCAAATCCTCAAGCTCCTGAATGGGCGGTATTTGCCGGCGCCGCCTGCCGCAAGTCATCGTCAGCATGTCATCTCAACGTTAACCAACGTCGATTCCCATGCGATGGACCAACGCGCTCCCGATCCTGCTGGCGCTGAGCGTGTCCTTCACCGCGCCGTGCGTCGATGCAGCCTCCGCGCCGCCATCACCACCCGCCCCGCCCGTGGTGTCGGCCAGCGTCACCGGGCCCGGGCAGACCGTGTTCGATACGCGCAATAGCTGCGAACAAATCGACACCCCTGACGCACCCGCCCGTGCTTTCACGACG
Organism: Bradyrhizobium sp. F1.4.3; assembly: GCF_040548375.1. NCBI lineage: Bacteria > Pseudomonadati > Pseudomonadota > Alphaproteobacteria > Hyphomicrobiales > Nitrobacteraceae > Bradyrhizobium > Bradyrhizobium sp. F1.4.3. Next base: position 215,977 of record NZ_JBEPRN010000008.1, on the reverse strand, counting down.
ATCGCAACGTCGTCCAGGTGAGCCTGCGCTTCGACGGGTAGGCGAAACATTGGCCATGTCCGTCAGGGCCAGGCCGCAACTTCCCTCGGCCCTCGATCTCACCGCGGATTGGTATTGCGCCAGGTCGGGACGGCGTTGGTCACGCCGACCGACGGCCAGTTATACGTGCCGACTGAAGGCGCCGTGACCGTTCCGACCGACTGTCCGGAACTCCCGTACGTCCTGGGTTGCGTCGCGGTCACGCCGGAGCTTCCATAGGTTGGAGCCAGTACGGCGGTCGTACTGGTGTGCCTGCTGGACCTGTGCCTCTTCGCTTCAGCGGCGAAAGGTGCCACCACCAGCCCGACGGTGATGAGGGCGGCAAGCGCAAATCTGGCTTTGGTCATGGCTGATCCTTTCACCGGCGTGGCTGGCCGAACGGTTTCGATACGGACCAGACAGACAACGCCGTGCACGTGCACATGTGCCGGACCACCGCAATGTCAAGCCGTCACCGTCGCTTCGGTCGGCACGCCTTGCGGCCGTGGCGCTCCTTCACGGTCGCGACCGAATGTATCAACTCCTTGAAGGCGGTAATCGCCTTGTCGTCCGCGAGCACATTTCCGGGATGTGCTTCCAGATGCTCGATCACGGCGAGGAGAGCATCCGCAATCTGGCCGATCTGCTTGCCGTAGCCGGCGACGTCGGACAGCACGTCCTTCTCGACATCAGGCGCCGAGGATTGCCCGACCGTGATGTTGACGAGGCCGAACTGGCCGCCAGTCGGACTGAAGAACGACGGATAGATGGACTGGACGACATCCCCCGACAGGGGCAGCTTGAACACGGGCATGCGATTTCCCCTCGCTGACGCTCGACCGGCGCGGAAACACTACCACGGTCAGCGCTGCCTTCGGATGGACCCGAATCAGCGCTAGTGCATTCACCTCATCGACTTCGCGTATTGAGGTGACATGACGGGCCCTGAACTGAAGCAATTGCGCGCCGACCTGTCCGAGGTGCTCGGCCGGGAGCTCACGGTCGCCGACATGGCAAAACTGTGCGGCCTGCCGGCGGCGACCGGCGCCGTCACGATCAGGCGCTGGGAGGTGAGCGGCCCGACCGTGGACGCAACCAAGGTGCTGCGCGTGCTGGCGATGGCGAGCGAGCGCTATCCGATCCTGGAGAAGTTCGACATCTTCGATCGCCACGACGTGCGCGAGGAAGACCGGCCCGCAAAGCGCGCCGCGTTCCGCGCGCAGATGCGCGACGAGGCGCGGCGGCGTCTTGGTTAATAGCGGCGGCGTCGTGGTTAATAAAAGACGCGCGCAAGTTACCCGAAGGCTGCAAGATTAAGCCTTCCTTCAGCACTTCTTAAGCCGCCATTAAGTACGAAAAGCATTTGCAGCCCAATACGTTAGGTTGGGTGTCGCTGTGCCACGCATGTGACAGCATTTTCGACAAAAGCAAGCTATCTGCATAACCGACGACGGCGCGGAAAGCGCGCCTGCCGGGGACCTGAGTGTTGGAGTTTGGACGATGAAGAAGATTCTGTTTGCGACCGTGGCGCTGCTCGTGGTGGGCGCGGCTGCGCCGGCGATCGGTGCCGACCTCGGCGCCCGCCCCTATTACAGCAAGGCTGCGCCGGCCTATGCCGCGCCGATCTACAACTGGACCGGCTTCTACATCGGTGCACATGTCGGCGGCGCATTCTCCAGCGACAACAATTTCAACGGCCTCTCCACCGGCAACAACGGCAACGGCCGTTTCCTCGGCGGCGTGCAGGTCGGTGCGGACTGGCAGCTCAACCCGAACTTCGTGGTCGGCGTCGAAGGCCAGTATTCCTGGCTCTCCGGCAATGTCGGCGCGGTGTTCCCGGGCGGTGTCGCCTACACCAACGACCAGCGCGGCCTCGGCTCGATCACCGGCCGCGTCGGCTACACCTGGGGTCCAGGCTTGCTCTACGTAAAGGGCGGCTACGCCTATTCGGACAACAACGAGAAGGTCACGGTCGGCGGCGTGCCGACCGGCTTCATCATCGATGGCGATCACCGCAACGGCTACACCGTCGGCGCCGGCCTCGAATACATGTTCGCCCCGAACTGGTCGGCCAAGGCCGAGTACCAGTACTACAATTTCGGCGACGCGCACTTCACCGCGGGCCCGCTGGCGGGCACCGGCAACTTCACCACCGACGACCACACCATCAAGGCGGGCGTCAACTACCGCTTCAACTGGGCCAACTCGGCCGTCGCGCGCTACTGATCGATCGTCAAAACCTCTTCGCGATCAAGGGCCGACATGGTTGCCGGCCCTTTCTTTTTTCGCTCTGCGGAACGAACGCAACCAATTGTGCAACTTGCGATTTTTTAACCGGCACCACGGATACTCCGCAGCGAAAATATAAGAGATCACGGGTGTGGGGGAATTTCGATGGCGATCCGTCTGAGCCTTGGTCGTTTCAAGCCTCGCTTCAAAATGCCGAAATGGGGCCTGCGCGGCAGCCTTTTTGCGGCTTTCGCGGTGATCGCGGGCATGGGCTTGGTGATCGCAGCCGGCGCCGGCTTCGTGTTCAACCATCTGGGCTCGACCATGATGGATCTCAGCGGCCGCGACATCCCGCGCCTCTCGGCCAGCCTCCAGCTCGCCTCGCAGAGCGCAACGCTCGCGGCGCAGGGTCCGGGGCTTCTCGCGTCGCCCTCCGACGAAGCACTGAAGGAGCGCACCAAGAAGGTGCAGGAGATCCAGCAGCTCGCCATGGCCAAGCTCGGCGAGATCATCGAGCTCGGCGCCGACCAGCAGACCGCGAGCGCGCTGCGCGACACCGTCAAGAGCATCGACGAAGCGACGCAGAGCCTGGTGTCGGCCGCACGCGAACGGCTCGACACCGGCGCGCTGCACGACAAGCAGTATGAAGCGCTGCGCAAGGCGCAGCTCGCCTTCGTCGGCGCCGCCGGTCCGGCGATGCTGGATACGCAGACGCGCCTGAACGCGATCCTCGGCGCCGCCGACCTCTCCGCGGACGATGCCACCGAAGCCGCCCGCACCGTCGCCCAGATCTCGACGGTCTCCGCCAACGGCAATTTGATGGCCGCCGACATGATGGCGGCGCTTTCGGCCAACAACAGCGACACGCTGGAGGCGATCGAGAAGGAATTCAAGACGACCCGCGACCGCGTCAAGTCGAACATCGAGGATCTCCCGAACATTCCCTCGATGCAGGCCGTGCGCGACACCGTGCAGAAGCTGTTCGCCTTCGGCGAGGGCAAGACCGGCGTGTTCAAGATCCGCGAGAAGGAGCTCGACGCCATCGACTACGGCCAGACCATTCTGGACGAGACGCGCAAGCTCAATGTCGGTCTCGGCATCAGCGTGCAGCAGCTCGTCGACGGCGTGCAGAAGGAGACCAATGCGTCTACCTTCCAGGCCCGGCAGGAGATTTCGCTCGCCACCACCGCCATGCTGGCGCTGGGCGCGCTGACGCTGGTCGGCTCGGCCCTGTTCGTCTGGCTCTATGTCGGCCGCAACATCCTGCGCCGGATCCGCGAGCTCCAGCGCGCGATGCAGCTGCTCTCGGCCGGCGATCTCGATACCGAGATTGTCCGCTCCCGGCAGAATGACGAGATCGGCGCGATGAAAGACGCGCTGCAAGTGTTCCGCGACAGCATGATCGAGGCCCGGGCGCTTGCGAGCGAGCAAGACAAGGACCGCGTCGTCAAGGCCGAGCGTGCCGCGCACATGGAGGCGAAGATCGCGGAATTCGAGGGCACGGTACGCACCGCGCTCAACAATCTCGCGCAATCGGCCAACTCGATGCAGTCGACCGCACAGAGCATGTCGACGACCGCCGAGCAATCCAACGCCCTGGTGAACGCCGTCGCCTCCGCCGCGGAGGAGACCTCGGTCAACGTGCAGACCGTGTCGTCTGGTACCGAGCAGCTCTCGTCTTCGATCGAGGAGATCAGCAAGCAGGTCGTCACCTCGGCCGCGATCGCCAAGAAGGCGGTCGACGAGGCCGGCGCCACCGATACGACGGTGCAGAGCCTCGCCAACAGCGCCAGCCGCATCAGCGTCGTCGTCGATCTGATCCAGACGATCGCCTCGCAGACCAATCTGCTCGCGCTCAACGCCACCATCGAGGCGGCGCGCGCGGGCGAGGCCGGCCGCGGTTTCGCGGTGGTTGCCTCCGAGGTGAAGAGCCTCGCGAGCCAGACCGCGAAGGCGACCGAAGAGATCCGAACCCAGATCGCCAGCATGCAGCAGGTCACGACCTCGGCCGTCGGCGCCATCCAGGGCATCGGCCGGATCATCGGCGAGATCAACGACGTCACGACGACGATTGCGGCTGCGGTCGAGGAACAGGGCGCAGCCACCCGCGAGATCGCCCGCAACATCCAGCATGCGGCCGGCGGCACCAGCGAGGTTTCCAGCAACATCGTCGGCGTCTCCACCGCCTCCGCCGAGGCCGGCGCTGCGGCGACCGAAGTGCTCGGCGCCTCCGATGCGCTGCGCCGCGAGGCCGACATGCTCCGCGGGGAGATCGACGCGTTCCTCAACAACATGCGGGCGGCGTAAAACGCCTCCCGTCGTTCCGGCCGGAGTCTCGTAGCCGAGATAGAGCGCCGCGAAATCCGGGCTACGGAAAAACTGCCGGAATGACCGCTATGCGGGCCGCACCCGCGTCCTTTTTCGGCTGGCGCGGCGCGCCCGGTGGGTTTAAGCCGGTAGCATGCAATCGAAAACCGACACCGTGCAGTCCTCGGCCGAGGCCCTGCGCTACCCATGGGAACAGCACCCCGGCCCCGATGAGGTCGTGGAGGTGCGGCCCGGCGTGTTGTGGGCGCGGCTGAAGCTGCCGTTCCGCCTCAACCACGTGAACATCTACCTGCTCGCCGACGGCGACGGCTATGCGATGGTCGACGCCGGCTTCGGCAATGAGGAGACGATCGAGGCCTGGACGAAGCTGTTTGACGGGCCGCTGAAAGGTGTCAACATCACGCGCCTGATTGTGACGCATTCGCATCCCGACCATGTCGGCCTCGCGGGCTGGATCATCGAGCGGTTCAACTGTCCGCTGGTGATGTCGCAGGTCGAATATCTGCAATCGGTCTATCACCAGAATCGCGGCACCGACGAGCGGCGCGAGGCACAGCGGCTGTTCTTCCGCCGCCACGGCATGGATGAGTCGCTCACCGAAAAGCTGCTCGGCCGCGGCCAGGATTATCTCAAGCGCGTCTCGGTGCTGCCGCCGTCCTATCGCCGCATCTCGCATGGCGACGAGGTCGTGATCGGCGCGCGCCGCTTCAAGGTGATCACCGGCGGCGGCCACGCGCTCGACCAGGTGATGCTGTATTGCGCCGACGACAAGCTGTTCCTCTCCGCCGACCAGGTGCTGAGCAAGATCTCGCCCAATGTCAGCGTCTGGGCGGTCGAGCCCGACCAGAACTCGCTCGGCGAATATCTGGCTTCGCTCGCAAGCCTCACCACCACCCTGCCCTATGATTTGCTGGTGCTGCCCGGGCACGGCGTGCCGTTCTACGGATTAAAGACCCGCATCAAGCAGCTCGCCGACCACCATGAGGAGCGCTGCCGCCTGATCGCGGAAGCGTGCCGCGAGGTGCCGCAGACCTCGCGCGCATTGGTGCCGGTGGTGTTCAACAAGCATGTGCTGGACGAACACCAGATGGGCTTTGCCGCCGGCGAACTGGTCGCGCACGTCAACTACATGATTGTCGAGGGCCGGCTGACCGCCGAGACCAAGGATGGCGTGCTTCAGTTCAGGACGACCTAAACTCTGTCGTCATGGCCGGGCTTGTCCCGGTCATGACGAGTTTGTGGAACGACTGGCCGCTCAGACCGCTCATCTCACTTCATCTGCGCGATCGCGTGCATTGCCGCGATATAGCCGTACGGCCCCAGCCCGCAGATCACGCCGGTCGCCACGAACGAGATCTTCGAGTGCCGGTGATATTCGTCGCGGGCGTGGATGTTGGAGACATGGACTTCCAGCACCGGGCCCTCGAACGCCTTGATCGCGTCCATGATCGCGACCGAGGTGAAGGAGAAGCCGGCCGGATTGATGATGATGGCATCGGCATCCTGCCGCGCCGACTGGATCAGGTCGACGAGTACGCCTTCATGATTGGATTGGTGGAAGGCAAGTTTGAGCCCGAGTTTTGCGGCGGCCGCCTCGCAGCTGTCGTTGACCTGGGCGAGCGTCGTGGTGCCGTAGATGTGCGGCTCGCGCACGCCGAGCAGGTTGAGGTTGGGACCGTTGAGGATCATCACGCGCTTCATGGAAGGTCCTTTCGAAAACTTTGTTTGAGCATGATCTCCGCGCAAACGCGTTTCGCGTTTGTCGCGAGGCAAAACCGCTGCACACTTTTCCGGATCATGCTTTATCCGCCGAACCACTTTGCCGGGCCGGTGACGAGAACGGGAAACAGCGTCAGCAAGGCTAGCACAGCGAGTTGCGCGATCATGAACGGCCAGACGCCGCGGATCAAATCATCCATCGAAACCCGGGAGACGCCGGAGACCACGTTGAGCACGACGCCGACCGGCGGCGTGATCAAGCCGATCGCATTGTTGATGATGAAGAGCACGCCGAAATAGACGGGGTCGATGCCGGCCTGCTTCACGATCGGCATCAGGATCGGCGTCAGGATCAGAATCGTCGGAGTCATATCGAGCGCGGTGCCAAGGATCACGACGATGATCATCAGCACGATGGTAAGAACGGTCTTGTTGCCGGCGAACGGCTGAACCATGGCGACGATCTGGCCCGAGATATCGGCGACCGTGATCAGCCATGACGAGACCAGCGCGGCCGCCACCAGGAACATCACCACCGCCGTGGTCTGCGCAGTAGAGACCAGCAGCGCCGGGAGTTGCGACGGCTTGAGCTCGCGATAGACGCCCATCGCCACCACCAGCGAATAGACCGCGACGACGACGGCGGCTTCGGTCGGCGTGAAGATGCCGAAGCGCAGACCGAAGATGATGATCATCGGCAGCATCAAGGCCCAGAAGCCGTCGATCAACGCGCGCCAGATCTCGGCAAGGTTCTTGCGCGGGAGGCGCGCGGGGTTTTCCTTGCGCACCACCCACCACCAGGCACAGCACAGGCCGGCGCCGAGCAGCAGGCCGGGCACGATGCCGGCCAGGAACAGCTTTGAGATCGAGACATTGGCGGCGACGCCAAAGATAACACAACCGATCGACGGAGGGATCACCGGCGCGATGATGCCGCCGGCCGCGACCAGCCCTGCCGCACTGGCGCGATTATGGCCGGCGGCGGCCATCATCGGCACCAGCAGCGCACCGAGTGCTGCGGCATCCGCGACCGCCGAACCCGAGAGCGAGGCCAGGATGCAGGAGGTGAGGATCGCGACATAGCCGAGCCCGCCGCGGAAATGGCCGACCAGTGCGATCGCGAAGTTGAGGATGCGCCGCGCCAGGCCGCCGGTGTTCATGACCTCGCCGGCGAGGATGAAGAAAGGCACCGCCATCAGCGGAAAGGAATCGACCCCGTTGACAACGTTCTGCGCGATGATCTGGGAGTCGAACATGGCCAGATACGCCATCAGCGCAACGCCGCATATGATCAGCGCGAACGCGATCGGCATGCCGATCGCCATGGCGCCCAGCAGCGAGAAGGTGAAGACGGCGACGGTCATGCCTGGAGCTTTCCGCCGGCGGCTTCGGGAGAGTGCGGCAGCTCCTCGGATTCGCTGATCGCGATCAGGTCGGCATCGGCGATCTGCCCGGCCACGAGCCGGTAGAGCTCATGAATGATGATCACGCAGGACGAGGCGCTGAACACGATGCCGGCGGCATAGAACAGACCGACCGACAGCCCCGAGGCCGGCGCCACCGTGTCCCAGTTCAGGACTGTCTGCTTCCACGATCCCTCCGTCAGCAGCACCGAAGCGTAGAGCATGAGCGCGTGGCTTAGTCCGTAACAGACCTTCCGCCCGAGCGGCGGCAGCACCTTGACCAGGCTATCGACACCGAGATGGGCGTGCTCCTTCATGCCGATGATCGCGCCCAGAAACACCATCCAGACGAACAGCCAACGCGACAGCTCTTCCGAGATCGCGATGCCGGAATTGAAGCCGTAGCGCAGCACCACATTGCTGAACACCAGCACCACCATGGCGGCTAGCAACACCGCGATGACCGCGCGCAGCAGCCAGAAATAAGCATCGACGATCATCTTCATGGCGACAGGCCCGCAGCACTCAAGGCTTCAACGCATGCACGCGGTCGAGCTCGCTGTTGAACAGCTTGACGATCGCGGGATCGTAGTCGGCGGAGAATTTCTCAGCGATCGGCTTTGTCTTGTCGCGCATGCGGGCGAGCTCGGCAGGCGCGATCTCGTTGATCTCCATGCCCTTGGCCTTCAGCTCGTCGATCGCGGCCTTGGCCTGCTCGCGGCTGACCTGACGCTGATAGTCGCGCGCCTCGATTGCGGCGTCCCGCAAGATATTCTGCTCGTCGGGCGAAAGCCCGTCCCAGAACTTCTTGCTGATCAGGATGATGTTGGTCGAATAGGTGTGGTTGGTGACGCTGAGATATTTCTGCACCTCGAAGAACTTGTTCGACAGGATGACGGAGAACGGATTCTCCTGGCCGTCGACGGTGCGGGTCTCCAGCGCGCCGTAGAGCTCGGAAAAGCTCATCGGCACCGGGTTGGCGTTGAAGGCCTTGAAGGTCTCCAGATAAACCGGGTTCGGGATCACGCGGATCTTGATGCCGTCGAGGTCGTCGCCCTTGGTGATCGGACGCCGGCTGTTGGTGACGTTGCGAAAACCGAGATCCCAATAGGCGAGACCGACGAGGCCTTTCTCCGGCAACTTCGCGAGCAGCGCCGCGCCGAGCGGACCATCGAGCAGCGCGTCCGCCTGCTGCGGCGTCGAGACGATGAACGGAAAATCGATCAGGCCGTAATCCTTGACGATGCCAACCAGCGACGTCGTCGCCGGCGACTGCATCTCCTGTGTGCCGGCGCGCAGCGCCGATTGCTGCTGCATCTCGCTGCCGAGCTGGTTGGCCGGATATTCGCGCACCTTGATCTTGCCGCCACTCTTGGCCGCGACGATCTCGGCGAATTTTTGCACGCCCTTGCTGACGGGATGGTCGGTGTTGTTGAGGTGCCCCCAGCGGATGGTGCGCTCCTGGATGTTCTGCGCCGAAGCTGGCCCCATCGCGCCAAATGCGATCGCGCCGATCGCCGCCACCCAGGCCAGACCTTTGAACCGAACGGGCATCGCCCCCTCCCCTGTTGGATCTAGTCTCTTGGGATGGGACGATCTTATATGACGAAATATAAATCAACTGATACTTTCGATATTATCATATATTACTAGAAACGCTTGATAAAGATGGGAAATTTGTCAAAACGCACGTTCGAAGCGCTAGGATGAGGCATGGACACCCTTCCCGACACGACCGCCGAGACGGTGGGCGACAGCGCCTACCGCCGCATCCGCACCGACCTGATCTTCGGCAAGCTCGTGCCGGGACAGAAGCTGAAGCTCGAGCGGATGAGCGGCGCCTACGGCACCAGCATCTCGACGCTGCGCGAGACGCTGAACCGGCTGTGCTCAGAGGGCTTCGTCGTCGCCGAAGGCCAGCGCGGCTTCGAGGTCGCGCCGATCTCGGCGACCGAATTCCAGGAGATCGCCGAGCTGCGTGAGCTGCTCGAAGGCCACATGATCGAGAAGTCCTTTGCGGCCGGCGATCTCGACTGGGAGGCGCGCATCGTCTCGGCGCACCACAAGCTTTCGGCAATGGAGCGGATGCTGCTGTCGGGCGAAAGATCCGACGCCGAGAGCTGGAAACAATGCGATTTCCAGTTTCACCGCGCGCTTGTCGCGGCCTGCGGATCCAAGGTGCTGCTCGATGCGCATGCCGCGGTCTATGACCGCTATCTGCGCTACCAGATGATCGCAGTGGTGTTTCGCGGCGAGATGGCCGCGGCGGAGCATCGCGAGTTGAAGGAGCTGGCCCTGAAGCGCGATGTCAAGGGCGCGAACGAGGTGCTGCACACCCACATCCATGATTGCGTGACGCATGCGCTGCGCAATTCGGATTGGTTAAAGCCAGTGGCCGCCGTGAAAGAGCCTCGTGCGGAACCGCGGAAAAAGGCGAAGGCCGGCTAGCTTTGGGGCCGCGCGGCACCCGCCGCACATCAGCATTACAAATAGCCGTGAGCGGCTTGATCGGAATCAAGTCGCCCCTTGGCCGATAGGGCATTTTGCCCAAATGCCCCGCCCTTCCAAATGTGGGATAGCGCATAGACATTAGAGCTGGAAAAGCTCTAAGAAGATGCGGCCCCTTGATCAGGTTCCGTTGCAGGTTTGCCGATGGATTACAGCCAGTTCTTCAATTCCGCGCTTGATCGTCTCCATGCCGAGCGGCGCTACCGCGTGTTCGCCGACCTCGAGCGCCTGGCCGGGCGGTTCCCGCATGCGTTCTGGCACTCGCCCAACGGCAAGCGCGACGTCGTGATCTGGTGCTCGAACGACTATCTCGGCATGGGCCAGCACCCAAAGGTGGTCGGCGCCATGGTCGAGACCGCAACGCGCGTCGGCACCGGCGCCGGCGGCACTCGCAACATCGCGGGCACGCATCATCCGCTGGTGCAGCTCGAGGCCGAGCTTGCCGATCTCCACGGCAAGGAAGCCTCGCTGCTGTTCACCTCGGGCTACGTCTCGAACCAGACCGGCATCGCGACCATCGCAAAGCTGATCCCGAACTGCCTGATCCTGTCGGACGAGCTCAACCACAATTCGATGATCGAGGGTATCCGCCAGTCCGGCTGCGAGCGGATTGTATTCCGCCACAACGACCTCGCCGATCTCGAAGAGCTGTTAAAGGCTGCCGGCCCGAGCCGGCCGAAGCTGATCGCATGCGAGAGCCTCTACTCCATGGACGGCGACGTCGCTCCGCTCGCAAAGATCTGCGATCTCGCCGAGAAGTACGGCGCGATGACCTATGTCGACGAGGTCCACGCCGTCGGCATGTACGGCCCGCGCGGCGGCGGCATCGCCGAGCGCGACGGCGTGATGCACCGTATCGACATTCTCGAAGGCACGCTGGCGAAAGCGTTCGGCTGCCTCGGCGGCTACATCGCCGCCAATGGCCAGATCATCGACGCCGTGCGCTCCTACGCGCCGGGCTTCATCTTCACCACCGCGCTGCCGCCGGCGATCTGCTCGGCCGCAACCGCCGCGATCAGGCACCTGAAGACCTCGAACTGGGAGCGCGAGCGCCACCAGGACCGCGCCGCCCGCGTCAAGGCGATCCTCAATGCCGCCGGTCTCCCGGTGATGTCGAACCACACCCACATCGTGCCGCTGTTCATCGGCGACGCCGAGAAGTGCAAGCAGGCCTCCGACCTGCTGCTCGAGCAGCACGGCATCTACATCCAGCCGATCAACTATCCGACGGTTGCCAAGGGCACCGAGCGCCTGCGCATCACGCCCTCGCCCTATCACGACGACGGCCTCATCGATCAGCTCGCCGAAGCGCTGCTGCAAGTGTGGGACCGGTTGGGCCTGCCACTGCGCGAAAAGTCGCTGGCGGCGGAGTAGCCGCCCCGCCGTCGTCCTGGCGAAAAGCCAGGACGACGATGGGGCCGACGGCCTGCCGAGCAGCTTAACGACAATGCCAATTCCCGCCCCCATCGGGCATTTCGCTGTCGCTTGCGACCGCCCAACGCGCTAGATTTGCAGGGAAAATGAGATCGGGCGCGGTCGCGCCCGGGGAGAGCGCGCTCGCCATGCTGCACGACTGGAGCGTGATCGCTGCCGCCTTCGGCTATATCGGCTTCCTGTTCCTGGTGGCGAGCCATGGCGACCGCCGCTCGCCGGCCAGGCGCGGCCGCGCGTCCGGACTGATCTATCCGCTGTCGCTGGCGATTTACTGCACCTCCTGGACCTTCTTCGGCTCGGTCGGTTTCGCCACCCGCACCTCGACCGACTTCCTCGCGATCTATGTCGGCCCGATCCTGATGATCGGGCTCGGCGCCGGTGTCCTGCGCCGCGTGATCCAGCTCGCGAAGGCCCACAACATCACCTCGATCGCCGACTTCATCGGTGCGCGCTACGGCAAGAGCCAGGCGGTGGCCGCAACGGTGGCGCTGATCGCGATCATCGGCTCGGTGCCTTACATCGCGCTCCAGCTCAAGGCGGTCGCTTCCTCGCTCGAAGTCATCTTGAGCGAGGACCAGGCCTTCTCCCACATCCCGATCCTCGGCGACATGGCGCTGATGGTGACGCTGGCGATGGCGGCTTTCGCGGTGCTGTTCGGCACGCGGCAGACCGATGCCACCGAGCATCAGCACGGCCTGATGCTGGCAGTTGCGACCGAATCCATCATCAAGCTGGTCGCCTTCCTCGCCGCCGGCATCTTTGTCACCTTCTGGATGTTCTCGCCGCATGAATTGATCGAGCGCGCGATGAAGACGCCGGAGGCGGTGCGTGCCATCGACTATTCGCCGTCGATCGGCAACTTCCTCACCATGACGCTGCTGTCGTTCTGCGCGATCATGCTGCTGCCGCGCCAATTCCACGTCAGCGTGGTCGAAAACTCGTCCGACGCCGAAGTCGGCCGCGCGCGCTGGCTGTTCCCGCTCTATCTCGTCGCCATCAATTTGTTCGTGATCCCGATCGCGCTCGCCGGCCTCATCAGCTTCCCGTTCGGCGCGGTCGATCCCGACATGTACGTGCTGGCACTGCCGATGGAGGGCGGTGCGGGGCTTCTCAGTGTCGCCGTCTTCGTCGGTGGCCTGTCGGCGGCGACCGCGATGGTGATCGTCGAATGCGTCGCGCTCTCGATCATGGTCTCGAACGACCTCGTGGTGCCGCTGGTGCTGCAACGCAGGCCTGAGGGGCGTACCGGCGCCACCGATTTCGGCGACTTCCTGCTGCGCTCGCGGCGGCTTGCGATCTTCGCCATCATGGTGATGGCCTATTTCTACTACCGCGCGCTCGGCAACACCCAGCTTGCGGCGATCGGCCTGCTCTCCTTTGCCGCCATCGCGCAGCTCGCGCCTAGCTTCTTCGGCGGTCTGTTGTGGCGGCGAGCGACCGCGCGCGGCGCGATCGGCGGCATGCTGGTCGGCTTCGCTGTGTGGCTCTACACGCTGTTCATCCCGAGCTTCATGGATACTTCGACCTCGGGGATCCTGCTGCTCCAGCACGGCCCCTTCGGCATCGAAGCGTTGCGGCCGCAGGCGCTGTTCGGCGCCGACCTGCCGCCGCTGATGCATGGCGTCGTCTGGTCGCTCTCGCTCAACATCCTCACCTATGTGCTGCTGTCGCTGGCGCGGCGGCCCTCCTCCATCGAGCTGGTGCAAGCCGATCTGTTCGTGCCCAACACGCTCGCCCCGATCGCCCCGAACTTCCGCCGCTGGCGCACCACCATCACGGTGCAGGACATCCAGACCACGGTCGCGCAATATCTCGGACCCGACCGCGCCCGGCATTCCTTCGAGGCGTTCTCGGCAAGGCGCAATGTGCGGCTGGAGCTCTCTGCGCCTGCCGATTTCGAGCTGTTGCAGCACGCCGAGCACCTGATCGCGTCCTCGATCGGCGCGGCGTCCTCGCGCCTCGTGATGTCACTCCTGCTGCGCAAGCGGACGGTGTCCGCGAAAGCCGCGCTGAAGCTGCTCGACGATTCCCACGCGGCGTTGCATTTCAACCGCGAGATCCTCCAGACCGCGCTGAACCATGTGCGCCAGGGCATCGCGGTGCTCGACGCCGACCTGCAACTGATCTGCTCCAACCGGCAGTTCGGCGATCTCCTCAACGTGCCGCCGCATTTCATCCAGTTCGGCACGCCGTTGCGCGAAATCCTCGAGTTCATGGGCGTGAGCAATCCCGACGATCCTGCCGAGCGCGAAGCCATGCTGGAGCGGCGGCTTGCGGCCTACACCACAGACAGCGAGCCTTATCTCGAACGTCTGCCGGAACGGCACATGGTAATCGAGATCCTGACCAACCGCATGCCCGGCGGCGGCTTCGTCATCACCTTCACCGACGTCACGCCCACCTTCGAAGCGGCCGAAGCGCTGGAGCGCGCCAATGCGACGCTGGAAAAGCGTGTGCGCGACCGCACCGAGGAGCTGACCCGGCTGAACTCGGAGCTGGCGCTGGCGAAGAGCTCGGCGGAAGACGCCAGCATCTCCAAGACCCGCTTCCTCGCCGCCGCCAGCCACGACATTCTCCAGCCGCTGAACGCGGCGCGGCTCTATGTCACGAGCCTGGTCGAGCGCCAGCACAGCGGCGAAGAGACGCGGCTGGTCGAGAACATCGACGAGTCGCTCCAGGCCATCGAGGAGATCCTCGGCGCGCTGCTCGACATCTCGCGGCTGGATGCCGGCGCCATGACGACCTCGATCTCGAGCTTCAAGATGGCCGATTTGATGCGCTCGCTGGAGATCGAGTTCGCGCCGATCGCCCGCGCCAAGAACCTCGAGCTCGCCTTCGTCCCCTGCTCGCTGCCGGTCGAATCGGACCGGCTGCTGCTGCGGCGGCTGTTGCAGAACCTGATCTCGAACGCGATCAAATACACCCCGCGCGGGCGCGTGCTGGTCGGTTGCCGCCGCCGTGGCGCCTCGCTCAAGATCTGCGTCTACGACACCGGCGTCGGCATCCCGACCGTCAAGCGCGGCGAGATATTCAAGGAATTCCACCGCCTTGAGCAGGGTGCGCGGATCGCGCGCGGGCTAGGGCTGGGGCTCTCGATCGTCGAGCGGCTGGCACGCGTGCTCAACCACGGCATCGCCATCGACGCCAATGCCGGTGGCGGTTCGTTGTTCTCCGTGACGGTACCGACGGCGAAGGCGGTGACGCTCACCGCCGCGGTGACCAGTGCAACGCCGCTGGCGCGCGCGCCGATCGCGGGCGCGCTGATCGTCTGCATCGAGAACGATGCCGCGATCCTCGACGGCATGCGCACGCTCTTGAAGGCCTGGGATGCCGAGGTGATCGCGGTCGCCGATCCCGAAGGCGCGATTACCGCGATCGAGGCCGCTGGCAAACGCGTCACCGGCCTGCTCGTCGACTATCACCTCGACCGCGGCAACGGCGTCGCTGCAATTCGCGACATCCGCCGCCGCTTCGGCGACACCATTCCGGCGATCCTGATCACCGCCGACCGCAGCCCCGCCGTGCAGATGGCCGCGCGCGAGGAGAAGATCGCCGTGCTGAACAAACCGGTGAAGCCGGCTTCGCTGCGCGCTTTGCTCGGGCAATGGCGCACGCAGCAGTTGGTGGCGGCGGAGTAGGCGCTCGCTCGCAAATGACGGAGCATGGGGTACCATCGTCATCCCCAATCAGCATTTGACTCGCAGACATGCGCTCGCCTTCTCGCGGCGCAATTCGCCCGAGTTTTACTCTCCGCGTTGCGCTCCTTCGAATAAAGGGCGCAGGGAAGGCCGGGTGCCGGCTGGCACCCGCGGTCCACTGCGCGAAATGCACACGCAGGAAGAACCGCACAGCAGCATACAGGTGAAGCCGAACACACGGCCTTCCCTGCGCGATGGTCGGACGGATTATGCCGCGCTCTCCCGGGAGCCGAGTTCCCTCTGGCCTCCCTCGCCACCGCGAAAGTCACCAGCACCGCGCCGGTTGACGCCGATGCCGCATTCGCGAGGCTTGACCGTAGCAACGACGGCCAGGACCACACGGTTTTGCCGTACGCAGGCGATCCTGCTTCGCCAAAGGCGAACCAGGACGAAACGCCGTTCGTACAACGCGGCTTGCCGGTCGCTCACGGGGCTCGGCTCAATCCGCTGCCCCGCCCTGCAACCGGCATCCGCGACGGCGCTGCATGCGTCCACCGCAGCCCGATCCGCGGCTCGTGACGACGTACGACCGCCCCTCTTCGCCGGATCGGGATGGGCGGGGAATACGCTAAAATAGAATTTCGGTAAAGTGGAATATTTTAACGAAGGCTGATTGACCCAGCCGTAGCTGTTTTGCCCAGCAGGCAACGCAAGAGCTTGGGGAAATCGATATGACGCAAAAACGAATTGCGTCGTACTTCCGGGTTGGGCCAACCTGAGAGGAACTCTACGTGGGCAAATTGCGGCCGCTCCGGCTCACTGAGCAGACTTCGATTAGACGGGCCGAATTCATCGTCTTTGCGTGAGAATCTCATAGGATCGCTGTATCGCAATCAGCTTGAGCCCAAGCTGAGCATCATGCTCGAGCGTACCGACCACGAAACCATGTCCTACGCCAATTCTGGTACAAGTGCTAAGATAGGTAACGACTTTTAACGCGTCGCTGTCGATTGTTCCCCTGACGACCCTTTCGACCCGAGCATTCATGACTGCCAATGGAGTATGGTCCGGAGAGCTAATATCGGCTCCTCTGCTGACGATCGTCACCTCGACGATTACTGGCGCGTCGATTCCTTCGGGAATATGGTCAAAGAGCACACCACGTTGCGAACTCGCCACCGCGCAGGCCTCTGCCCGGTCGAAAATAAGACAACAAACAATCAAACAAAGCGCGCAAAGCCTTGTCGTCTTCCATGTACGCATATTTGCACGCTGATCGCTAATCATCGCACCACGATACCAAGTCTTCTTAAGGTCTGCATGAGTCAAAACCGAACGCTCTGAGCGATCGGAATAATCCCACCTCGTTCTCAAGATCGGACATCCGCGCGTCAATGACTACACGCCCTACCCAGTCGGGGAGCCCTGCTTCCACTGGCCGCCGGCGATCCTGGCGGCGGCGATCACGGCCTGCGTCCGGCTCTCGACGCCGAGCTTTTGCAGGATCGCCGAGACATGCGCCTTGATGGTCGCCTCGGAGACGCCGAGCTCGTAGGCGATCTGCTTGTTCAGCAGCCCCTCCGACAGCATCATCAACACCCGCACCTGCTGCGGCGTCAGCGTCACCAGGCGGTCACGCAAGCGGGTCATGTCGGGGTCGGCCGCGGCCGACAAGTCGGTATCCGCGGGAACCCAGACGTCACCGTCCATGATCTTGAGGATGGCGTCGCGCAGAGTCTCGACGCCGAACCGCTTCGGGATGAAGCCCGATGCGCCGAAATCGAGCGAGCGGCGAATTGTGGCGCTGTCGTCGGAGGCCGAGACGATCACCACCGGGATCGCCGGATATTGCGCGCGCAGATAGATCAGGCCGGAGAAGCCGGAGATGCCGGGCATCGAGAGGTCGAGCAGGATCAAGTCGACGTCGGAGGTTTGCTCCAGCAGTTTCGTCAGATCCTCGAACGACCCGGCCTCGTCGATCTTCGCCGTGCTCAGGACACCGGCCACCGCCTGCCGCAGTGCATCGCGGAACAGCGGATGGTCATCGGCAATGACGAGATGGGTGGAGGGAGCGTTCATCGATCTCTTGCTGTTGTTCGCAACCGGGCCAGTAGTCCGGACCGGCGCCGCGGTCAATTCTTCCCCGACCAGCCGTGGCATGCAAGGGCACATTATTCCTTTGCGGGAAAGGGGTTAATCCGGAGCCTCGTTCCTGCCGCGCCGCACCGCATACCCGCCCGTCAGGTGCACGTCAGTGCGCAAGGCCGAAAGTCGTATTGGGGCCAGTTTCACGCCGATGTTACCTTTGGGGCAAGACTCAGGTTGATCCGGCATGCCCGGACTTCTGGGACGCGAGGAAACGCATTTCGGGGAGCGACTCAAGATGTCGACAATGGCTGTGTCTCAAACGGGCGCGGGTGGGATGACAAAGGACGAACGTTTCGTCATTCTGGCCTCCTCGCTCGGTACCGTTTTCGAGTGGTACGATTTCTATCTATATGGATCGCTCGCTCCGATCATCGGCGCGCAGTTCTTCTCGGCCTATCCGCCGGCGACCCGCGACATCTTCGCGCTCTTGGCGTTTGCCGCAGGCTTCCTGGTGCGCCCGTTCGGCGCCATCGTGTTCGGCCGCATCGGCGACATCGTCGGCCGCAAATATACCTTCCTCGTCACCATCTTGATCATGGGCCTTTCGACCTTCATCGTCGGCCTGCTGCCGAGTGCAGCGACGATCGGCTTTGCGGCGCCCGTGATCCTGATCGCGCTGCGTCTCGCCCAGGGTCTCGCCCTCGGTGGTGAGTATGGCGGTGCGGCAACCTATGTCGCCGAGCACGCCCCGAACGGCAAGCGCGGCTACTACACCTCCTTCATCCAGACCACCGCGACGATGGGACTGTTCCTTTCGCTGCTGGTGATCCTGTTCACCCGCACTGCAACCGGCGAAGCCGACTTCGCGGCGTGGGGCTGGCGCGTTCCGTTCCTGGTCTCGGTGCTGCTGCTCGGCGTCTCGGTCTGGATCCGGCTCCGCCTCAATGAATCGCCGATCTTCCAGAAGATGAAGGACGAGGGCAAGGGCTCGAAGGCGCCGCTGACGGAGGCCTTCGCCAACTGGCAGAATGGCAAGCTCGTGCTGCTCGCGCTGCTCGGCGGCACCATGGGACAGGGCGTGGTCTGGTACACTGGCCAGTTCTACGCGCTGTTCTTCCTGCAATCGATCCTGAAGGTCGACGGCTACACCGCCAACCTGCTGATCGCCTGGTCGCTCCTGTTCGGCACCGGCTTCTTCGTCGTCTTCGGCGTCCTATCCGACAAAATCGGCCGCAAGCCGATCATCCTCGGCGGCTGCCTGATCGCGGCGCTGACCTTCTTCCCTATCTTCAAGATGATCACCACCAACGCCAACCCGGCGCTGGAGAAGGCGATCGAGCAGACCAAGGTCGAGGTGGTGGCCGATCCCGCGGGCTGCGGCGACCTGTTCAACCCGGTCGGCACCCGCGTCTTCACCTCACCTTGCGACACCGCGCGCGCCTTCCTGTCGCAGTCGTCGGTCAAGTACTCGACGTCCAGCGGCGCTGCAGGCTCAGGGGTCAAGGTCGTCGTCAACGGCAAGGAGGTGGCCTACGCGAACGCCAAGGACAGCAACCCGGCGGTGCTCGCCGCGGTGCAGGCCGCCGGCTATCCCAAGGCGGGTGACGCCGGCATCGTGAAGATGTCGAATCCGTTCGACATCTTCCGCCCGCAGGTCGCCGCCATCATCGGCCTCCTGTTCATCCTGGTGATCTTCGTCACCATGGTCTACGGGCCGATCGCGGCGATGCTGGTCGAGCTGTTCCCGACCAAGATCCGCTACACCTCGATGTCGCTGCCCTACCACATCGGTAACGGCTGGTTCGGCGGTCTCTTGCCCGCGACCGCATTCGCGATCGTGGCCTCGACCGGCGATATCTATGCCGGTCTCTGGTATCCGATCATCTTCGCGGTCATCACCGCCGTGGTCGGCTTCCTGTTCCTGCCCGAGACCAAGGACGTGGACATCAAGGCGAACTGATCGCGTCGCGGACGCCTTTCGTCAACCGGCCGCGGAGCGATCTGCGGCCGGTTTTGCTTTTGGGGCCTTACTGATTGCTGCCGATGAATTGCAGCACGACCTCGCGCCGATGCGGACGCGCGCGGTGCTCGACCAGATAGATCGCCTGCCAGGTGCCGAGCGCGAGCGCGCCGTTGAGCACCGGCACGTGCAGCGACGTCCCCGTCAGCATCGTCTTGATGTGCGCCGGCATGTCGTCCGATCCCTCGGTGTCATGGGTCCAGGGCGCGTGCTCAGGCGCGAGGCGCGAGAGTGCCGTCGTGAGATCGACGAGCACGGAAGGATCGGCATTTTCCTGGATCGTCAGCGAGGCCGAGGTGTGGCGGATGAACAGCGTCAACGCACCGTCGCGCGCATGAACCTCCCTGATGAACTTCGCAACTTCGGCGGTCAGATCAGTGAAGTCGCGGCCCGGCGTCTGCACGGTAAGCAGTGACGATGAGATAATGGTGGCCTGCACGGTCGATGGCGCTGAGCGCGTCAGCGATCTGGCTGATGTCATCGAAATTCTCGCATGTCGCCCCGGCGAAGGCCGGGGCCCATAATCCCAAATGTTCTTGATGGCGAACGGTGGCAACGTGCACCGAGAAAAATGGAGGGCTCGCGGCGTATCGGTCCCGGCCTACGCCGGGACGACGCCAGGACGACAACTCAAATCTTCCCCGACACGTCCTTCTGCACGCGGTTGGCCATCTCGATCAGACGCCGCCAAGCCTTTTCCAGGAATGACATCACGCGATCGACGTCCTGGTCGCTCGGCAGCGGAATTTCGATCCTGCGGTCGCCATCGGCGACCTTCGGCTCCGCCTTCTTCAGCGGATCGGATTTCGGCAGCGCCTCGTCGATCTTGCCCGACACGGTCGGCCCGGCTGCAAGCTGTCCCTTCAGCTTCTCGACTTCAGCCTGGAGCCGGCCGATCTCGGCATCGAGCGCGGAGCGTTCGTCGGGCACGGCGTAGCAGGCCCAGCCGGCGCCGTTCTCGGTGCAGGTCGACACCGTACCGGTGCGAGTGTCGAGCCGCAGCACGCCCTCCGGGATCGGCGTCATGCTGTAGCGGCCGTTTTCACCGTCGGGCGCCGATTGCGCGGCCACCAAGCCGCCGCTGGTGGCCATCACCGCTGCAATCGCAGCCGCCCCAAGCCATGATGTTGTGGATGACGTCGCTGGTCTCATCGCACTCTCCGCCACGACGCTTCTGCGGCTCTCCTGCAATTCTACACCGCGGTGAGCCAATCCGCCAAAAACCGGCCCATGAAATCAACGATCGTGCTGGTCCGTTTGATCCCGGGAGCACGGCGAAATGTCGGCCACATCGGCTGATCGCGCGGAGAGCTGCTGCGGTGCGGCGTCACGCTGTGTGCAGCGCTGGCGCCTAAGGAAATATCACCAATAAAATCAACTACATAACCGAACACGACGCGATCGTGACTTGGCTTGACTTGATTATATACGGTCAGTATGGTCCGCGCGGCTTTTGAGGGTGGCGGGCGTAATTTCCATTCAACCGCAGCGTTTCGGGTCTTCGTGGCATGGCTCAAGACACGGGACACGGCGGGAATGGAGATCGCGATAGATCGCCCGAGGAAGCTGCGCTTTCCGAACGGCTCGGAAATCTTGATCAGCGGTTGTCCGAATTTCGCGGCCGCCACATCAAGACCGAGCAACCCGCAGGTGACGGTGAAGACAGAGCGGCCAGAGCCTCGGCGATGGCGCTTGGTTTCCGGTTATCCTCCGAGTTGGTCGCCGGGGTCGTTGTCGGAGCGGGGATTGGCTGGGGATTCGACCGCTTGCTGTCGACGTCGCCTTTCGGGTTTATCGTGTTCCTGCTGCTTGGCTTCGTGGCCGGCGTGGTGAATGTGGTGAGAACGGCGGGTGCGGGTCAAAACAGGCGCGGTGGTACATAGCCGATCCGACATGAGGAGAGGAATGATCGTACCGGCTTCGCCGGTGCGGGCCGGCCCGGCCGGCAGACCGAGACCAGCCGGCTAGCCCCGGCAGACCAAGAGATGCCGCGCCGATGAAAATCGATCCGATCCACCAGTTCAACATTGAGCCTCTCTTCACGATCGGCCATATCGGCAATCACACGATCGCCTTCACCAATTCATCGCTCTACATGCTGGTGGCGGTGGCGATCATCTCGATCCTGATGCTTGCCAGCGGTACGCAGCTGGTTCCCGGACGCCTCCAGTCGGTCGCCGAGATCTCCTACGAGTTCGTGGCCTCGACCATCCGCTCGACCGCCGGCGCGGAAGGCATGAAGTTCTTCCCGCTGATCTTCTCGCTGTTCATGTTCATCTGCGTCTCGAACCTGGTCGGCATCATCCCCTATACCTTCACGATCTCGAGCCACCTGATCGTGACGGCAGCCCTGGCGCTGCTGGTCTTCTTCACCGTCCTGATCTACGGCGTTGCCAAGAACGGCCTGAAATTCTTCTCGATCTTCGTCCCCCACGGTGTCCCCGGCTACATCCTGCCGCTGGTGATGTTCATCGAGATCCTGTCGTTCTTCCTGCGGCCGGTCTCCCATAGCGTCCGTCTGTTCGCCAACATGCTGGCCGGCCACATCGCGCTGAAGGTGTTCGCGGGCTTCGTCGCCATGCTCGGCTTCTCGCTCGGCGCGCTGGGCTGGGTCGGCGGCGTGCTGCCGCTGGCGCTCACGGTCGCGCTGTACGCTCTCGAGATTCTGGTCGCGTTCCTGCAAGCCTATGTGTTTGCGATCCTGACCTGCATCTACCTCAACGACGCCATTCATCCGGGACACTGAGCGGTCCGGGGAATTTCCACCCAAAACCCAATCTTTCTTCCAAGGAGTCTAAAATGGATCCGGCAGCAGCAAAACTTATCGGCGCGGGCATCGCGTGCATCGGCATGGGCGGTGCGGGCGTCGGCGTGGGCGTGATCTTCGGCAACTACCTCGCCGCGGCCGTTCGTAACCCGTCGGCCGCTCAGGGCCAGTTCGGCAACCTGATCTTCGGCTTCGCCGTGACCGAAGCGCTCGGCATTTTCTCGCTGCTGATCGCGCTGCTGCTGCTGTTCGTTCCGCTCTGAGGACGACGTTTCGCGCCGCTTCAACCGAAGCGGCGCGCATGACAGCAACAGGAGTAATCCATGGCTGAGAGTCATGGCGGGGCGAAAAGTCCGGCGGCGGGCGCTCACACCGAGTCCGAAGGCGGTCACGGTGGCGGTTTTCCGCCGTTCGAGAGCAGCACCTATGCTTCGCAGCTGGTGTCGCTCGCGATCTTCTTCGTCGTGCTTTACGTGATCGTGTCCAAGCTCGCTTTGCCGCGCGTCGGCGGTGCGATCGAGGCGCGTCAGAACAAGATCGAGGGCGATCTCGCCGAAGCGCAGAAGCTGAAGGACCAGTCCGACGCGGCGCTGAAGGCCTATGAAGGCGAGCTCGCTTCGGCGCGCACGCGGGCACAGGCGATCGGCAACGAGTCCCGCGACAAGGCAAATGCGCAGACGGAAGCCGAGCGCAAGATTCTGGAAGAGCAGCTGGCGGCCAAGCTCGCCGAGGCGGAGAAGACCATCGCCTCGACCCGCACGACTGCTATGAGCAACGTCCGCGGCATCGCGGCCGATGCGGCAGGCTCCATCGTGCAGCAGCTCACGGGCGTCGTTCCGGATGCGGCGTCGGTCAATGCCGCCGTTGACGCGTCCTTGAAGGGTTAATCGATATGTTCTTCGATCCTGAAACCTGGGTCGCCATCGCTTTCGTGATCCTGATGGTCGTGTTCGGCTATCTCGGGGTCTTCAAGAAGGCGATGGCTACGCTCGACCATCGCGCCGACCGCATCAAGGCCGAGCTCGACGACGCGACGCGCCTCAAGCAGGAAGCGGCCAAGGTGCTCGCCGACTACAAGGCGCGCACCGCTTCGGCCGAGCGCGAGGCAGCCGACATCATCGCCAACGCCAGGAGCGAAGCCGAGCGCATCGCGACTGAGGCCAAGGCGAAGATGGAAGATTTCGTCGCCCGCCGCACCAAGACCGCGGAGGGCAAGATCGCGCTCGCCGAGGCCCAGGCGCTCGCCGACGTTCGCGCCGCAGCCGCGGAAGCCGCTGTCCAGGCCGCTTCCACGATCCTGTCGCAGTCGGTCAAGGGCCAGGTCGCCGACGACCTGCTCGCCAAGGGCATCACCGAGGTTCGGCAGAAGCTGAACTGAGGGCGAACGCCTCATCAATCAAAAAAGCCGGCGCGAAAGCGCCGGCTTTTTGTTGGGCAAGCTGCTTCCTCATCGTCATGCCCGGGCATAGCCGTCCGAAGGACGGCGTCGCTTCCGCTCGCCTATGTCCCGGGCATCCACGTCTGGGCTTCCACTGGAAAGAACCGTGGATGGCCGGGACAAGCCCGGCCATGACGGCTGAAACTGTAGCGACTTACTTCTTCTTCCCGCGCGCCTTCGGCTCGGGCGCGAGCGCCTGCGGATCGAAGCCGACATAGAAGATGTAGGAATCGGCTGTCGCGGCCGACGGCACCGGATAGGACAGGTCCTCGGCGACGAAGGTGAACGGCACGCTGCCGCCCTCCGACATCTCGACCGTGGTCCGGTAAGCCTTCGAGGCGATCACCTTCTCGCCGACGCCACCTTGCACCACGGCGACGCGCAGGGGGACATCGACCGTGGTCGGCGCGCCGGCGGGGCCGGCAATCACGCGGCCCTGGATGCCGACGCGCACCGTGATCTCGCCTCCATTGCGGGCACACTCACGTGCCATCTTGGTGATGGAAGCCTGGAAACGCACGTCGTTGCCGACAGCCGGCTTGCCCGTCGCCCCGACCGCATAGGTTGACGCCCCGGCGCGCACCGTGACCTGGGGACAATCGACGTCGTCATCAGCCGGCGGCTGGCCCGGCGCGGGCGCCGGCTTGGACTGGGCCGGCTCGTCGGACTTGCCGCCAAACAGGCCCTTGAAGCGGTCGGTCAGCGACTGCGCCGCGACCGGCGAGACGGCCGCGAGTGAGACCGACAGCGCCAGCGCGATCACGGGACCTCGCCGCAGCGCATTCCGCAATGATCGAAGCTCGTTCATGAACGCCTGTACTCCATGACAACATCCCGGCCAGTCACCGGCCGATTGCGGGTTATATCGCCAAAATCGGCGATCCCAAGGCAGGAAAACAAGGCAGGAAAAAAGCTGGCTTTGGCTGCACGCAAGGCCCGGCTCAGCCGCGGAAATCCTCGTGCAGCAGGCCGAACAGCACATGGTCCTGCCAGACCCCATTGATGCAGAGATAGCGGCGGGCCAGCCCCTCGCGGGAGAAGCCGCATTTCTCCAGCACCCGGATCGATGGCGCATTGGTCGGGATACAGGCGGCCTCGACCCGGTGCAGGTTGAGCTCGCCGAATAGCGTCGGCAGCAGCACCCGCAGCGCCGCCGTCATATAGCCGCGATGGCCATGGGGCTGGCCGACCCAGTAGCCGATGGTGCCGGCCTGCACGATGCCGCGCCGGACATTGGCGAGCGTGATGCCACCGACCATGGCGCTGTCGAGCTCGCGGAAGATCAGAAAGGGGTAGGAGCGGTCCGCGGCGATATCCTCGGAATAGCGACGCAGGCGGCGACGGAAGCCGGAACGGGTGAGATCGTCCGACGGCCAGATCGGCTCCCACGGCGTGAGGTAGTCGCGGCTGGTCTCGCGCAGATGCGCCCATTGCAGAAAGTCCGACATCTGCGGCGCGCGCAGCAGGAGCCCGTTGCCGCGCGGAGCGAGGGCGGCGGGTCCACTGGATGGCAGGCGAAAGAGGGCCATGGTGATGCTTCCCGGGGCGGGTCGCCCGTGCGCGGCTCCTAATGCAGCCGCGCCTTGGCGCGCGTCCGGGTCAATCCTTCCGCAAAAGATACCGCTGTGTCCAGACCCCTGCCGCTGCCCAATGCAACTACCGCAGGGCGGCTGCGCGAAAGCAGTGCACGCGCTGCATCGCGGGTCGATTCGACGCTGACGGCATCGATCCGGGCCACCAGCTCCTGCACCGTCTGCGGCCGTCCATAGGCCAGCACGTGCCGGGCAAGCTGCTCGGCGCGCGAAGAGCAGCTCTCCAGCGCCATCAGCAGGCCCGCCTTCATCTGCGCCTTGGCGCGGGCGATCTCGGCTTCGGTCAGCGTCTCGACCGAATCATTCATGACGTCGATGACGACCTCCATCATCTCCGGCGCATCGGCCGGATCGGTGCCGGTGTAGAGGCCGAAGAAGCCGGTGTCGGTATAGGGCGCGTGGAAGCTGTAGATCGAGTAGCACAGGCCGCGCTTCTCGCGCACCTCCTGGAATAGCCGCGACGACATCCCGCCGCCGAGGATGTTGGTGAAGACCTGGAGCGAGAACAGCGACAGATCGGTCTGCGGCACGCCTTCCAGCGCCAGCGTCAGATGCGCTTGCTCGAGCTCGCGATGCACCACCTTGGCACCGCCCTTGCCGAACATGGCGGCCTGGGGCTTCGGCCCTGGCGTTCCCTCGAAGCTCGCAAAGCGCTTCTCGACCTCGGCGACGACCTGCTTGTGATCGACCGCGCCGGCGGCCGCCACAACCATGTCGGGCCCGCGGTAATGCGTCGAGAGATAGCCGCGCAGCATGTCGCGGTTGAAGCCTTTCAGCGTCTTCGCGGTGCCGAGCAGCGAGCGGCCCATCGGCTGGTCGGGATAGCAGAGCTCGTTGAGATGCTCGAACACGACGTCGTCGGGCGTGTCCTGCGCCGCACCGATCTCCTGCACGATGACGTTCTTCTCACGCTCGAGCTCGTCGGGCTCGAAGGCGGGATTGGCGAGGATATCGGCGAGCACGTCGAGCGCCAGCGGCACGTCGGCTTTCATCACCCGGGCATAATAGGAGGTCGTCTCGGTCGAGGTGCCGGCATTGAGGTCGCCGCCGACCGCTTCGATCTCCTCGACGATCTCGCGCGAAGAGCGCCCTGTCGTGCCCTTGAAGGCCATATGCTCGAGGAGGTGCGAGATGCCATGCTCATTCGGCTTTTCGTCGCGGCCGCCGACGCCGGCCCAGACGCCGAGCGCGGCAGTCTCGAGATGGGGCATGTTGTCGGTGACGACGGTCAGGCCGGACGCAAGCTTGGAGATTTCGACGCTCATCCGGCAACTCCCTGTTTAGCGGCGCGGCTGACCGACAGCACGAACCGCTCCACCTCGGCCTGATCGTTCTTCATCACCTTCATGTGTTCGGATTTGGCCATCAGACCGTCGAGCCAGGCCGGCAGTTGCGGCCGCTGGCCGCAGGCCGCCTGCACGGCATCCGGGAATTTGGCCGGATGCGCGGTGGAGAGCACGATATTGGGCGCGGTCGTATCGGTGGTGTCGCGGTCCGCAACCGCGAGTGCCACCGCAGTGTGGGGATCGACCAGCTCGCCGGCCTCGCGCCAGGCGGCGCGGATCGCAGCCGCTGTCTCCGTCTCGTCGGCACGGCCGGCGTCGAACTCCTCGCGGATCGCCGCCAGCGTCGCATCCGGCAGCACGAAGCGCCCGGACTGCTTGAGCTGCTCCATCAGCCGGCGCACGCCGGCCGCATCGCGCCGGCTCGCTTCGAACAGCAGCCGCTCGAAATTCGAGGAGATCTGGATATCCATCGAGGGCGATGCAGTCGCATGCACCTCGCGAACCTCGTAGATCCCGGTCTTGAGCGTGCGGGCAAGGATGTCGTTGACGTTGGCGGCAATGCGCAGGGTCCGCACGGGGAGCCCCATGCGCTTGGCGACGTAGCCCGCAAAGATGTCGCCGAAATTTCCGGTCGGCACGATGAAATCCACCGCGCGCGCGGGCGCGCCGGCAGCAACAGCAGATGTGAAGTAGTAGACCACTTGCGCGACGATGCGCGCCCAGTTGATGGAATTGACCCCGGACAGCGACGTCGCATCGCGGAAGCGATGGTTGTTGAACATCCCCTTCACGAGCGCCTGACAGTCGTCGAAATTGCCTTCGATGGCGAGCGCGTGGACATTGGCCGCGCCTGTCGTCGTCATCATGCGCTGCTGCACCTCCGAGATGCGGCCGTGCGGAAACAGCACGATGAGGTCGACATTCTCCAGGCCGGCAAACGCATCAACAGCGGCGCCACCGGTGTCGCCGGAGGTCGCGACCACGATGGTGGTGCGCTGGCCGCGCTTGGCGAGCACATGGTCCATCAGCCGCGAGATCAGCTGCATCGCGACGTCCTTGAAGGCGAGCGTCGGACCGTGGAACAGCTCCAGCACGAATTGATGCGGCGCCATCTGGCGCAGCGGCACCACAGCCGGATGACGGAAGGTGGCATAGGCCTCGTTGGCCATGCGGCCGAGCTCGGCGTCGGAAATCTCGCCGCCGACGAAGGGACGGATCACATCGACCGCAACCTCCCAATAGGGCCGGCCGAAGAAGCCGGCGATGGTCTCGGCCGAGAGCTGCGGCCAGGTCACCGGCACATAGAGGCCGCCGTCGCGGGCGAGCCCGGTCAGCATCACGTCGCAAAAGCCAAGCTCGGGGGCCTCGCCCCGGGTCGAGATATAACGAGTCAAACTGCCCTCCAAAGGCCGGCCCGAACCTGAATCCTGGCCTTAAGCCTTTGATTTTACAACGTTCCTAGTTCGCCTCCAGAGGCGATTCCGGCACCATAGAGTGTTTTGCGGCCTCGGGAAACCGCTTCCCGGCCGCACTTCGTCCAACGAAAAAGGGCTGCGGCGATGCCGCAGCCCTCTCTTGGAAGGTCTGTCGTTGATGTGTGCAGACCGGTTTTCCTTGTGCGGGTGGCCTACCCGCTGAAATTGTTCGCCCGAGCTTTCGTCGCCTGTCATCGGATCGTCAAGGCCAAAACGGCGCGGGCCCCCAAATGTTCCTGTTTTTCCCGATATGCCTCGGTCTCGCCGGCTGTCAGCCAGCACAGCATTCGACCTTGTTGCCGCTTTTTCCCGAATATTGACACCAGACAAGGAACGAACGCCGCGTCGGCCCATTGTGTCGGCGGATGGTGTCAGCCGTCGTCCACGCATTGCCCGGACGATGGCGATGCCGATCCGTCGGCCGAACCGGCAGCATCCTGGAGCAGCCGGTTCGGTCCCTGACGGACGTCAGTTCATACCGATTTCCACCGCGATCCGGATCAGATCGGAATGGTTCTTGGCGCCGAGCTTCTGCTTGAGCAGGGACGTGGTGTTGGCGACCGTCTTGTAGGAGATGCCGAGCGCCTCGGCGACCTCGACGATCTTGTTGCCGCGCCCGAGCAGGCGGAGAATCTCGAGCTCCCGCGGCGTCATCTGCGAGGCGGGATTGGCCTTGATCGCGGCACCGGAGAACGTTACGGCCTCCGCGAGCTGCGGCGAGATGAAATTGTCGCCTGCGACCACCTTGCGCACCGCCTTGAGCAGGATCCGCGGATCGTCGCCCTTGGAGACATAGCCCTGCGCGCCCAGCTCGACCGCGCGCACCACGAAGGCCGGGTCGTCATTCATGCTGAACATGATGATCTTGGCGTCCGGGTCATCCTTGCGGATCCGCCGCATCAGTTCGAAGCCGGAGACGTCGGGCAGGCTGATGTCGATGACGGTGACGTCGGGGCGCTTGCTGATAAAGGCCCGATGCCCGGACTTGGCGTCGCTCGCCTCGTCGATGCGGATGGAATGGTCGGATGCGAACAGGGTGCGGCAACCGGACAGCACCACGGGATGGTCGTCGACGATCAGGACCCTGGTCGCCGGCTTGGCGGTATCTTGCATCGCGCGCTCTCTTGTTTTTGGACTCATAGACCGACGGGAACAAATGGAAAGAGAGAATCCCGCCGATGCGCGTTAGAATTGACCTAATGTGGCGACGACTCCCGTTCAGGACGCAGCTGATTCTTCCGCTCGGCGTGAGCTTTGCCGCCGCGCTGGTCATGGGCGCCCTGCTGCTCCAGATTTTCGCGACCGGCCAGCTGGCCGACGAGAACGAGCCGAGGCGGCGCTCGACCATGATGGTCGCGACAGTGCTCAACAGCACCCTGCAGGCCTCAGACAATCCGCAGCAGACGCTCGAGGCCTTCATCCACTCTATGGACAACGCCTCCGATATCCAATTCCATCCTGTGGAGGCGGGTCCCGCCCCTCGCGCGGATGACGCCCTGCGCAACCCGCATGGCGTGCCACGATGGTTCGTCGACCTCCTCACCATCCCGGACGTGAACGCAGCATCGCCGGTGACGATCAAGGGCAAGCACGTTGGCGACATTGTGTTCCGGCCTGACCTGTCGGCCGACCTGTTCGAGAAATGGGTCGGCTTCCTTGCGTTGACTGGCCTCGTCGCCGTGCTGACGGGGGTCACCGGAATCATCGTCTATGTCTCCGCGGGCTCGGCGCTGCGCCCCCTGCAAGATCTCGGCGCAGGGCTGACGCGGATGCGCCGTGGCGACTATGCAAAGCCGATCCCGGTCGGGGGACCGCCGGAGATCCGGCAGAGCTGCGAGGAGGCCAATGCGCTCGCGGCGACGCTCGCGCAATTGAGCCAGGACAATCGCGATCTCCTGCATCGGCTGGTGTCGCTCCAGGACAATGAGCGACGCGATCTCGCCCGCGAGCTGCATGACGAGCTCGGGCCACTATTGTTCAGCATCCGCGCCGGCACGATCGCACTGATCGAGGCCATGCCGCCTTCGGGACATCTCGGCAATTCGGCACAAGAGGTGCTGCAATCGGTCGAAGCCCTCCAGCAGACCAACCGTCGCATCCTCGACCGGCTGCGGCCGCTCTACATCGAGGAATTGGGCCTCGAGACCAGCGTGCAGACTCTGCTCCGGAATTTTCGCAGACAGGCGCCGCATATCACCCTGACGGCAACGATCGACCCGGCGCTCGACCGAATCGACGGGCCGCTGGCCCAGACCGTCTATCGCGTGATCCAGGAGGCGCTGACCAACGTGCTACGCCACGCCAGGGCGGGCAACGTCCACGTGCAGGCTGCTATTGCCTGCGATATGCTCGCAGTCGAAGTCTCCGACGACGGCGGCGGCTTTCCCGCCGACAACGCCTTTGGCCGCGGCCTGACCGGCATGCATGAGCGCGTACGCGCGCTCAGCGGATCGCTGTCACTCCTGCGTGCCGACGAACGAACCTATGTGCGCTGCCGCCTGCCGGTCGGAGAGATGCGCGACGCGCCGATATCCGGCTAGCACGCGCCGCAACCGTGCGAGCTCTGCCGCGCAGGCTCGCAGAGCGTGCTGTAGATCTTGCCTTCCGGGCTGAAGCGAAACGAGGCGCGGATGCGCAGTGCACCTGCGACGGAGTATTCGAGATCGACGCCGTTCTGCGCGGGATGGATCTCCTCCAGACCGAAGCCCGCCGACGAAAAGGCGCTGAGCTGCGGACCCC
The DNA here is from genome assembly GCF_040548375.1 of Bradyrhizobium sp. F1.4.3. Lineage (NCBI taxonomy): Bacteria > Pseudomonadati > Pseudomonadota > Alphaproteobacteria > Hyphomicrobiales > Nitrobacteraceae > Bradyrhizobium > Bradyrhizobium sp. F1.4.3. Next base: position 185,295 of record NZ_JBEPRN010000008.1, on the reverse strand, counting down.
AATAGGTTTCGAGCTCGTGCCGGCCGCGATAGAAATGCGTGCCGTTGCACGCGCATTCGACCTCGGCGTCGTCGGCATAGAGGTCGAGCAACGTCGCGAGGTCGCCCTTTCGACAGGCATCCACCCAATCGACGACAATTCCCATCTGATCGAAATCTCTCACGCCAAAATCCTGTCTGCCGCGGAAAAATTCAGAAGCGGCTTAGGATCACACTCGTGAATATGCGCTGAACAATAAAGCCCGGACGATACCGGGTTCCCTCCGGGAACTTACGGGCGCACGCCGCTCTGCCGCCGTCCCCTCACCCAGACAGCGAAGGCAATCAGGAGAGCGCCTGCGAGCGTGAACCAGGTGATGGCGTATTGCAGATGGTCGTCCTTCAGGTTCACGTCGAGCGGACCCGGACGCGGGATGCCGTTCTCGGGCGCCGGCTGCTCCAGATCGATGTAGAACGGCGCGGCCGCACCCCAGCCGAGCGCGCCTGCGATCGCCAAATGATCGCGCACGAACCACAGCCGCTTGTCGCGGTTCTCGGCCGGCGTGAGCCAGCCTGGCGCTTCTGGAAAACGAAGATAGCCGGTGAGCGTGACAGGCGCGCCGGTCACGAGCTTCTTCACCGCGCGATCCTCGACGCTGCGATCCTGCATCGTGTTCTCGACGAAGCCCGCATCGATCACGACGATCTCGCCGCTCGATAGTCGCGCCGGCAGGAAGGCCCAGGTGCCGGGGCCGGAGGCATCCTTGCGCACGGCGGAGCCGGGCGAATAGACCATCGCGTCCGGCAAGGCTGCGTAGGTCGCGGTGAAGCTGACGCGGCGGAATTCGTCGCGTGCGGCGTCCAGGCCGGCCCATTGCGCCGGTGGCGGCAGCGCGATCGGCGGCTCCGCGAGACGCTCGGTGAGCGCGGCGATCAATTCGTGCTTGGCGAGGCGACGCTGCAACTGCCAGAGGCCGAGCGCGACGAAGGCCGCCGTCAGGAACAGCGTGAACAGCGCGAAGCCGGCCACGCGGGGCTTGCGCGCGGTCTCGTTCATTTCGCGCGGTCGACCAGCCGGCCCGGCGCCGCCTTGTGGTGGAATTGCAACGAGATCAGCAGCGACTTCATGGCGCGCAGCGGCAGCAGCGTGGTGACGAGGATCAGCGGCAGCCACAGCACCGCATGCAGCCAATACGGCGGCTGGTACTTGACCTCGACGACGAGCGCGCAGCCAACCACGATCGCGCCGGCCAGCATGATGATGAAGATCGCAGGCCCATCGCCGGCATCGATGAAGGCATAGTCCAGACCGCAGCGCTCGCAGGCGGGCGCGAGCGTCAGGAAGCCCGCATAGAGCTTGCCCTCACCACAGCGCGGGCATTTGCAGGCGAGCCCCCGCAGCGCGCTTTGCAGGACGGTGGTTTCAGGCTCGGAGGTGCGGGGCGGTTCGTTCATGACAAATGAGTCTATCACAGTTTCCGCCGAAGCCTCGGCCGCTGGAAAGCGAAAGGGCGGCCCTGCGGCCGCCCTTTCCTGATCGATCTGTCGCGGCTCAGTGCGCGCCGTGGGCCATGGTCTCGGCGCCGTGTCCCCAGACATAGATGCAGAGGAACAGGAACAGCCAGACCACGTCGACGAAGTGCCAGTACCAGGCGGCGAATTCGAAGCCGAGATGCTGCGTCGGCGTGAAGTGGCCGGCATAGGCGCGCGCCAGGCACACGATCAGGAAGATGGTGCCGACCAGGACGTGGAAGCCGTGGAAGCCTGTCGCCATGAAGAAGGTCGCGCCGTAGACATTGCCGGCGAAGGAGAACGCCGCATGGCTGTACTCGAAGGCCTGCACGCAGGTGAAGGTCGCGCCGAGCAGGATGGTGAGGATCAGGCCGTACTTCAGGCCCTTGCGATCGCCCTCGAGCAGCGCGTGGTGCGCCCAGGTGACCGTGGTGCCTGAGGTGAGCAGGATCAGCGTGTTCAGCAGCGGCAGGTGCCAGGGATCGAAGGTCTCGATGCCGTGCGGCGGCCAGACGCCGCCGAATAGCGCTTCGCGGGTGGCGTGAACGGGATCGGCGGGGAACAGCGCCGCGTTGAAATAGGCCCAGAACCAGGCGACGAAAAACATCACCTCGGAGGCGATGAACAGGATCATGCCATAGCGGTGGCTGATCTGTACGACCCGGGTGTGGTCGCCCTTGTACTGGGCTTCCTTGATCACGTCACCCCACCAGCTCGCCATGGTGTAGAGCACACCGACGGTGCCGATGCCGAAGATGATCGGCGCGGCCGACAGCATATGGTGCATCCAGGTGATCGCGCCGACAGCCATGACGAAGGCCGAGACGGAGCCGACCACCGGCCACGGAGAGGGATCGACCAGATGATAGTCGTGATGCTTGCCTTGCGCGGTGGCCATTTCGGTCTCTCTCCTCAATCCCGTGCCTGTCCGGCACTTATCCCCTTAGTCCAACCCCGGCAGCGTCAACCCGGCGGTCAGAGATTTCCCTTGCGTTTGTCGTCCTCGCTGGCTGCGAGCGGCTTCGCCACCGGATCGCGCACCGGATAGAACGTGTAGGACAGCGTGATCGTGCCGAGCCCGTCATTGTCGTGGTCGTCGACGATCGACGGATCGACATAGAACACCACCGGCATCTCCCGCTTCTCGCCGGGCGCCATGGTCTGCTCGGTGAAGCAGAAGCAGTTGATCTTCTGGAAATAGGACCCGACCGTGAGCGGCGTGACGTTGTAGGCGGCCTGGCCGGAGGTGGTGCGCGCGGCCTGGTTGGTCACGGTGTAATAGATGGTGGTGACCTGGCCGATATTGACCTCGACCTCGCTCTGCTCCGGCTCGAATTTCCAGGGTAGCCCGGGCGCGACGTTGGAATCGAAGCGCACCGCGATCTTTCGTGCGATCGGGCCGGTCGCAGGCGCCGAGGTCGCGACCTGGGTCGTGCCGTTGAAGCCGGTCGCGCGGCAGAACCAATTGTAGAACGGCACGGCCGCATAGGATGCGCCGACCATCAGCGCGACCACGGCGCCACAGATCGAGGCGACCAGCGCGTCACGGCCCAAACCGCGGCGCACCGCCTTCGGGGTCACGTCCTGCGATATGGTCGGCTTCTGATCCATCTCTCTCATATCGGGCGAACTAGAACCGCCGGTCCCTTGACCATGGTGACAGCGAAAAACAGCACGACGAGCACACCAAGCGCGAGCGCGATCGCGATCGAGCGCTGACGACGGCTCTTCTTCTGCGCCTCGGTGAGGACAATTCCATCTGGCTCGGGTTTGTCAGCCATCCCGTTCTCATGCGCCCCCTACCATCGGAGCAAGCGCCCGGTACACGACCTCGGCGAGCAGGGTCGCAAACAGCGCAAACAGATAAAGGATGGAGAACGCAAACAGCTTTCGCGTCGCGCGCAGCGACTGGCTGCGTTCGCGGCGAATATAGACGTTGATTGCAAGCACCAGCATGCCGGCGCCGAGCACCAGCGAGGTGACACCATAAATGGCGTCGAAATAGCCGAGCGCCCAGGGGGCTGCGGCCACGGCGATCAGCACGATGGTGTAGAGCAGGATCTGGAGCCGCGTCGCGTCAGGGCCGGCGACGTTGGGCAGCATCGGAATGCCGGCGCGGGCGTAGTCGTCGGAGCGGAACAGCGCCAGCGCCCAGAAATGCGGCGGCGTCCAGAAGAAGATGATGGCAAATAGCAGCAGCGGTTCGACGTCGACCGTGCCGGTCACCGCGGCCCAGGCCACCACCGGCGGCAGCGCACCGGCGGCACCGCCGATCACGATGTTCTGCGCGGTCCGGCGCTTCAGGCCCATCGTGTAGATCACGACGTAGAAGAAGATCGTGAAGGCGAGCAACGCGCCCGCGATCCAGTTGACGAGGATGCCGAGCGTCATCACCGAGAAGAACGCGAGCGTCATGCCGAACGCCATCGCCTCGGGCCGGGTGATGCGGCCGCGCGGGATCGGCCGGTTCGCGGTGCGCGACATCTTCGCGTCGATGTCGCCCTCGAGCGCCATGTTGAGCGCGCCGGAGGCACCGGCGCCGACGGCGATGCAGAGCAGCGAGGTGATCGCGAGCACGAGATGGAAATGCCCCGGCGCCAGCGCCATCCCGACCAGCGCAGTGAAGATCACGAGCGACATCACCCGCGGCTTCAACAGCGCGATGTAATCGCCAACCTCCGCTTCGGAGATCCGGGGATTGATATCGATGGCGTTCTGATCGAGGACGGACACTTAAACCTGCTCGCTTCGTTATAGAGCCGCGGCGCCCGTCACGGGCGCCGCGGACGATTGCTTACTGCACGCGGGGCAGCACTTCGAACTGGTGGAAGGGCGGCGGCGAGGACAGCGTCCACTCCAGGGTGGTGGCGCCAGCACCCCAGGGATTGTCACCCGCCGGGACCTTCTTCATGAAGGCGTCGAGCACGCAATACAGGAAGATCAGCACACCGAAGCCGGAGATGTAGGAGCCGATCGACGAGACCAAATTCCAGCCCGCGAACGCGTCGGGATAGTCGACATAGCGGCGCGGCATGCCCGACAGGCCGAGGAAGTGCTGCGGGAAGAACACCAGATTAACACCGACGAAGGTGAACCAGAAATGAGCTTTCGCCAGCGTCTCGTTGTACATGTAGCCCGACATCTTCGGGAACCAGTAGTACCAGCCGGCGAAGATCGCGAACACCGCGCCGAGCGACAGCACATAGTGGAAGTGCGCGACGACGTAGTAGGTCTCCTGGAGCACGCGGTCGACGCCCGCATTCGCCAGCACGACGCCGGTGACGCCGCCGACCGTGAACAGGAAGATGAAGCCCACCGCCCAGATCATCGGAGCGCGGAATTCGATCGAGCCGCCCCACATCGTGGCGATCCAGGAGAAGACCTTCACGCCGGTCGGAACCGCGATCACCATGGTGGCGGCAACGAAATAGGCCTGCGTCGCCGAGGACATGCCGACCGTGTACATGTGGTGCGCCCACACCACGAAGCCGATGCCGCCGATCGCGACCATGGCGTAGGCCATGCCGAGATAGCCGAACACGGGCTTGCGCGAGAACGTCGAGACGATCTGGCTGATCATGCCGAAGCCGGGCAGGATCAGGATGTACACCTCGGGATGGCCGAAGAACCAGAACAGGTGCTGGAACAGCACGGGATCGCCACCGCCGTCGGGCGAGAAGAAGGTGGTGCCGAAATTGCGGTCGGTGAGCAGCATGGTGATCGCACCGGCGAGCACCGGCAGCGACAGCAGCAGCAGGAACACCGTCACCAGGATCGACCACACGAACAGCGGCATCTTGTGCAGGGTCATGCCCGGCGCGCGCATGTTGAAGATGGTGGTGATGAAATTGATGGCGCCGAGGATCGACGAAGCGCCCGCCAGATGCAGCGAGAGGATCGCGAAATCGACGGCAGGGCCCGGATGGCCCGTGGTCGACAGCGGCGCATACATGGTCCAGCCCGCGCCGACGCCGTTGGAGCCCGGCTCGCCCTCGACGAAGGTCGACAACAGGAGCAGCGCGAAGGAGGCCGGCAGCAGCCAGAACGAGATGTTGTTCATGCGCGGGAACGCCATGTCCGGCGCACCGATCATCAGCGGAACGAACCAGTTGCCGAAGCCGCCGATCATCGCCGGCATGACCATGAAGAAGATCATGATCAGGCCGTGGGAGGTCACGAAGACGTTATAAGTGTGCGTCTCGTGGAATATCTGCACGCCCGGATACATCAACTCGGCACGGATCGCGATCGACATCGCGGCACCGATGATGCCGGCGATGACCGCGAAGATCAGGTACATCGTGCCGATGTCCTTGTGATTGGTCGAATAGACGTAGCGCCGCCATCCGGTCGGATGGGCGTGCTCGTCATGTCCGTGGTCTTGCGCGTGATCGCCGTGTGCCGCTGCGCTCGTTGCCATTGTCAAATCCTGCCTTGCGTCCCATTCGGACCTTTGGAGGTCCCGCCCTTTATGTCGCTTTCAGTCCCCTTGAGCCGTCACCCGACGCCTACTGCGTCGGGCCGGCCGCGGAGGCGAAAGTGCTGGTGCCGCCGCTCGCATATTTCTTCTTCGCCGTTTCGACCCAGGAGGCGAACTCCTGGTCGCTCACCACACGCACCGCGATCGGCATGAAGGCGTGGTCCTTGCCGCACAATTCCGAGCACTGGCCGTAGAACATGCCGGTCTTGGTGGCCTTGAACCAGGTCTCGTTCAGCCGCCCCGGGATGGCGTCGATCTTGACGCCAAAAGCCGGCATCGCGAAGGCGTGGATGACGTCGGCGCCGGTGACCTGAACGCGGATCACCTTGTTGACCGGCACCACCATCTCGTTGTCGACGCCGAGCAGCCGGGGCTGCTTGTCCGCCGCCATCAGCGAATCAAACTCGAACTTGCCGTTGTCCGGATAGGCGTAGGACCAGTACCACTGCTTGCCGGTGGCTTTGATGGTCAGATCCGCCTTCGGCACGTCGAGCTCGAGGAACAGCAGACGGAACGACGGCACTGCGATGCCGACCAGGATCAGCACCGGAACCAGGGTCCACGCCACCTCGATCAGCGTGTTGTGGGTGGTCCGCGACGGCACCGGATTGGCCTTCGAGTTGAACTTCACGACCACGACCACGAGCAGCGCCAGCACGAACAGCGTGATCACGATGATGAGCACGGACAAGAAGTCGTGGAACCAGACAATATTGTCCATCACCGGAGACCCGGAGGCCTGAAGGTGCCATTCCCACGGCTCCGGCTGCCCGAGCTCGGCGAATGCCGCACCGCCCGTCGCCAGCGTGATGCCAGCCGCCACCAAGGCGATGGTGCCTATTCCCAGCAAATGCCGGCCCACCCGACCCATCGACATCCTCATGCCGTTCGCGCTCCCCTAACGAAATCACCCCAGGTGCATTCCCCTATTTCCGGGAAATGCTTATTCGACCCGCCCGTCCGACAAACCGCCGCTCAAGAATACCTCTAAGAGGAATTGGGGCCAGATCGCTAGAACGCCGAAATCAAGCCTCTCAAACCATAATTCTTGATCTATCGCAATGCAGTCTTCGGCTCCGTCTACCTGCCATCACCCGCAACATATTTCCCAGTAACATCAGACAAAAATACCGTTTCCCGGGATGCCGCGGCTTGACAGTTGAATTGTCCGCTGTAGGCACAGGCGGACGGCCGCGCAGGAACCTGATTCGTGCCGGCGATGGCGGGCCGATGCGGCGCGGGATTTGCCTTCATGATGCCGTCATTCCCGTATCAGTCCACCCGCGCGAGCGACCCAAGCGAGCAGAGGGACCGACCCCGATGGGGCATTCGAGATGCATGGCAAGGCCGGCTAACAGCCTCAAGACGCTGATCGGCCTCCTGACCGCCGCCCTTCTCCTTGCCTTGCCAGTCCTTGTCCTGCCGAGCCTCGCCCATGCGCAGGGCGCGGTGCGCTCCGTCCATGGCGACTGGCAGATCCGCTGCGACACCCCGCCCGGCGCCCAGGCCGAGCAATGCGCCCTGATCCAGAGCGTGGTGGCCGAGGACCGCTCCAATGCCGGTCTCACCGTGATCGTGCTGAAGACCGCCGACCAGAAGAGCCGCTTGATGCGCGTAGTCGCCCCCCTTGGCGTGCTGCTGCCCTCCGGCCTCGGGCTGAAGCTCGACAATCAGGACGTCGGCCGCGCCGGCTTCGTCCGCTGCCTGCCCAATGGCTGCGTCGCCGAGGTCGTCATGGACGACAAGCTGCTCGGCCAGCTCCGCAACGCCAAGACCGCGACCTTCATCATCTTCGAGACGCCGGAAGAAGGCATCGGCTTTCCGCTCAGCCTGAACGGGCTGGGCGAGGGATATGACAAGCTGCCGTAGGGTGGCGGGGCCCGCTAGAACAGCACCGCCATCTGGATCACGTTTTCATACACACAATCGACCTTGACCGCGTTGCGCGACAAGCCCTCCACGGCAAAGCCGACTCTCTCATAGAGAGCAATTGCGTTCCTGTTGGTCTCGCGCACCGTGAGCTCAACACGCGTGATGCCGGTAGCCTGCGCGGCGGCGAGCGCAGTCCTGATCAACCGTGTCCCGATGCCCTGGCCGCGAAAAGGTGGCAAAAGGCCCATACCGAGGATGCCGGCATGGGCATAGATCGGACGCGGATGTCGCCTGACGTCGCACCAGCCAACAACTTCACCGCCAGAAAGGGCGACGAATTGTGGATGCCCCCGCGCGATCATGTCGAGGACGAAGACGCGCGCAGCCTCCAGCGGAGGCGCCTCGAGAAAGGCCAGGTAGCGCCGCTCCCTGGCAACGGTATCGAGCGCGCGGTGGAAGCTTTCGATGTGCGTTTCCGATATGGCAATGATTTCAATCATGTCGATTCGGTAATGTGACGGTCCGCCCTCTCGCCGAACGGCCGGGAAGCCATTATCTTGCCAGACATCTCTCCGACAATGGGTGATCGATGACCGACCCTGCCACAACCTCCCTGCTCGACCGTGCCAATCTCGACCGCGACCAGGTTCGCCACGAGGTCGCGCGCGGGCTTGCCGGCGCCGACGATGGCGAATTGTTCCTGGAATACAGCCAGACCGAAGCGCTGATGTTCGACAATGGGCGGCTGAAGCAGGCGACCTACGACACCTCGCAGGGTTTTGGTCTGCGCGCCGTCAAGGACGACGCGGTCGGCTACGCACATTCCTCCGACATGTCGCTGCCGGCGCTGATTCGCGCTGCCGACGCGGTCGCAGCTGTCCGTGGCGGCTATTCCGGCAGCTTTGCCGCCCCGCCCCCGCACACCAATGTGCGGCTCTATGGCGACGACAATCCGCTTGATGCGCCGGGCTTCGAGACCAAGGTCAAGCTGCTCGCCGAAATCGACGCCTATCTGCGCGACAAGGATCCGCGGGTGCGCCAGGTCAGCGTCAGCCTGGGCGCGACCTGGCAGGTCGTCGAGATCCTGCGGCCCGACGGTGAAAGCTATCGCGACATCCGCCCGCTGGTGCGCGTGAACGTCTCCGTCGTCGCCGGCCAGGGCGATCGCCAGGAGAGCGGCAGCAAGGGCTATGGCGGACGCGCCGGCTATGCCGAATTCATCGAGAGCAAGAACTGGCGCGACGCCGCCGACGGCGCGCTGCGCGAGGCCTTGGTCAATCTGGAATCGATTCCCGCCCCCGCCGGCGAGATGGACGTCGTGTTAGGGGCCGGCTGGCCCGGCGTGATGCTGCATGAGGCGGTCGGACACGGCCTCGAAGGCGACTTCAATCGCAAGAAGACGTCTGCGTTTGCCGGCCTGATGGGCCAGCAGGTCGCGGCCAAGGGCGTCACCGTGGTCGACGACGGCACCATTGCCTCGCGCCGCGGCTCGCTCTCGATCGACGACGAGGGCACGCCGACCAACCGCACCGTGCTGATCGAGGACGGCATCCTGGTCGGCTACATGCAGGACCGCCAGAACGCGCGGTTGATGAACATGAAGCCGACCGGCAATGGCCGCCGCCAGGGCTATGCCCATGTGCCGATGCCGCGCATGACCAACACTTACATGCTCGCGGGCGACCGCGATCCGGCCGAGATCCTCGCCTCGGTGAAGAACGGCGTGTTCGCCGCGAATTTCGGCGGCGGTCAGGTCGACATCACCTCGGGCAAATACGTGTTCCAGTGCACCGAGGCCTACAAGATCGAGAACGGCAAGCTCGGCGCCCCGCTGAAAGGCGCCATGCTGATCGGCAACGGGCCAACCGATCTGCATCGCATCCGCATGATCGGCAACGACCTCGCGCTCGATACCGGCATCGGCACCTGCGGCAAGAACGGCCAGGGCGTCCCGGTTGGCGTCGGCCAGCCGTCGCTATTGATGGAGCGCATTACGGTGGGTGGAACGGGTGCATGAGCGTTGAAAAAGTGACTGTCACGACGAAGCGGAAGAGCAGCGGCTGGGCCGGCCAGCTGGTGCAACTCGCCGGCATCGTCGCCGCCGTGTTCATCGCCAAGGGCGCGCTGGCCGAGCCGTTTTACGTGCCGTCGGGTTCGATGGAGCCGACGCTCCTGATCGGCGACGCGCTGCTCGCCTCGAAATTCCCCTATGGCTACGGCACCTCGTCGCTGCCGATCCAGATCAACCTGCCGGAAACCGGCCGCGTGTTCGCGGAGACGCCGAAGCAAGGCGACGTTGTCGTGTTCCGCTGGCCCGGCGATCGCTCGCAGGCCTGGGTCAAGCGCGTGGTGGGACTGCCCGGCGACCGCATCCAGATGCGGCAGGGCCAGCTCTTCATCAACGATCGTCCCGCCGAATTGAAGCCGGATGGCGTCGGTGCGGCCGAGGACGACAATGGTGGCAGCGAGCCCGCCTATCGCTATATCGAGACGCTGCCGAATGGTGTGTCCCATCTGATCTTCAAGATGCGTGACAACGGCCCGCTCGACAACACGCCGGAGGTAACGGTTCCAGCCGGCCACCTCTTCGTGCTCGGCGATAACAGGGACAATTCTGCCGACAGCCGCGTGCCGCTGCGCTCCGGTGGAGTCGGCCTTTTGCCGGTCGACAATCTCGTCGGCCGTGCCGACGCCGTGCTCGGCTCCTGGGATCTCGGCATGCGCGGCCAGCCGGTTTGGACCTGGCTCTCCGGCTTCCGGCTCGCACGGTTCTTCACCGCCGTGCATTGAGTCGAATCCCATGACCTTCGACGACGTCAGAAAATTTGCGCTGACGTGGCCGGAGGTCGAGGACGGCACCTCCTACGGCACGCCGGCGCTGAAAGTTCGCAAGAAGATGCTGGCGCGTCTGAAGGAGGACGGCGACAGCTTGGTGATGCCAGATGTGCCGGTCGACGAGCGCACGCTGCTGGTCGAGAGTCAGCCGAAGATTTTCTACTTCACCGATCACTACGCGGACTATCCGATCGTGCTGATCCGCCTGTCCAAGGCCAGGCGCGCGATCGTCGAACCGTTTTTGCGGCGGCGGTGGCGCGTGCTCGCTTCGAAGGCGGCGGGGGCAAAGTATGACGTGGTGTGAGATCCCGTAGGGTGGCAAAGCGAAACGTGCCCACCACAACCGAACGCGATTGCGGATCAATGGTGGGCACGGCGCTTCGCGCCTTTGCCCACCACCGGCCTCCGAACGTTATCGCACCACGCCCGATGTGAATCCCGCCTTCCTACGCGGCGGCTTGATTTCCTTTTTCAGGAAGCAGCGCGCTTCGCGCCCGGTATAGCCGGGACGGGCGTAGGTGAAGGCGCGGCATTTACTGTCGGCGGTGCAGGCGGCCTTGCAGGCGTCCTCGCCCTCGCCCTCCTTGGGCTCGAAATTGCGCAAATCGCCGCCGGGGCGGTCGATCGAGGTCTCAACGCCCTCGACGCGCGGCTCGATCACGCCGGCGCCGCGTACGCCGGAGATACAGCAATTGCCCGGCAGCCGCGGCGGCACGGTGCTCTTGAGCCAGCACACCGCCGAGGCGCCGTCGATGTCGGGATAGCTGAAGCTCCAGGAGCGGCAACGCCGATCGCGCTCGCACAGCAGCGCACAATCCTCGGGATCACCTGATGTAACCGGCGTGTTGAAATAGTCGCCGCCGGGCCGGTCGAACGCCGTCTGGGCGCGTGCAGGTCCGCTCGCAAACACGAGCGAAAGCAGCGTGGCGCATGCCGCGATGCTTGCCAAGACCTTTGCCATGACAGCCCCAGGCAGGCGGCCCTTCCCCATCGGAACAGCTTTCGAGTTATTGACGGCGTTCAGGTTTTTTCAGCCTGTCATTTGATCGCCGCAAACCTGTATGGGCGATGAACGGCCTGAATCCTGGTCGTTGGTCTATCGAACTAGAAAGCGTATTCCGCGTAGGCTGGTTCCACCGAGCCCTTCCAGGGGCCGTTGAACTTCTCGAGCATCTCCTCGGCCGGCGTCCGGCCGGAATCGACGATGCGATCGAGCGGCTCCAGATGCCGCGTTTCGTCGCGGCCAAGCCCGTCGATGCGGCCGCGACGACGCAGGCCCGCATGTGCCAGAACGAGGCATTCCTTGGCGATCTCGAAGAGATAACGGTCCTTGATCCGCGCCTTGAAGCCGAAGCGCGGCACGTCGTCGCGCAGGGCTTGGCGCTCGGGCGCGGTCCAGTGCTTCACCATGTCCCAGGCGGCATCGAGCGACACATCGTCGTAGAGCAATCCGACCCAGAACGCCGGCAGCGCCGGCAGCCGGCCCCACGGGCCGCCGTCGGAGCCGCGCATCTCGAGATAACGCTTGAGCCGCACCTCCGGGAAGATCGTCGAGAGATGGTTGGCCCAGTCCGACAGCGTCGGACGCTCCCCGGGAAGGTTGTTGTTGCGGCCGTCGAAGAAGGCGCGGAACGAGGAGCCCGACACGTCGATGTATTCTTCGCCGCGCTTGACGAAATACATGGGCACGTCGAGCGCGTAGTCGACATAACGCTCGAAGCCCATGCCGTCCTCGAACGCCCACGGCATCATGCCCGAACGCGCATTATCGGTGTCGCGCCAGATCTCGGAGCGGAACGAGAGGAAGCCGTTCGGCTGGCCTTCGGTGAACGGTGAATTGGCGAACAAAGCGGTTGCGACCGGCTGAAGCGCGAGCGAGACGCGCAGCTTCTTGACCATGTCGGCTTCGGACGAGAAGTCGAGATTGGTCTGCACCGTGCAGGTCCGGTACATCATATCGAGGCCGTATTGGCCGACCTTCGGCATGTAATTGGTCATGATCTTGTAGCGGCCCTTGGGCATCACCGGGATGTCGGCGCGCGACCAGGACGGCGTCATGCCGAGCCCAAGGAATCCGATGCCGAGCGGCGTCGCGATCTCGCGCACCTGCGCAAGATGCGCCATCAACTCGCTCTGGGTCTGATGCACGTTCTCGACCGGGGCGCCTGAAAGTTCGAACTGCCCGCCGGGCTCGAGCGAGATCGCGCCGCCGCCGGTGACGTCGTAGAGCCCGATGATGTTGCCCTTCTCCATGATCGGCTCCCAGCCGAGCAGGAGCTTCATGCCTTCGAGCAGCGCGCCGATGCCGCGCGCGCCCTCGTAAGGCACGGGACAGTGGCCATCGAGCGTGAACGGCGTCTTCTCGTGCTCGGTGCCCATGCGGAATTCGGACGGGTGCTTGCAGCCTTCCTCGAACCACGCAACGAGCTCGTCGCGTGATTGGAGCGGCGTCATATCGATCTGGTCTCGCGCCATATCAAACTCTAATCAAAAGCGCTTCGACCGAATGCGCGCGGGTGACGGGGATGGTCCGCGAACCCACCGGGCGCGCGGACGTGCTGGTTTGCCGCGCGATCATCGCGACGGCGAGCTTTCGTTGACGTTGACGACGGGCGGCAGTTTCATCTCGCCGCACGAGCAGCCCAGCCGGTCGAGCAGATCACTGAGCTTGACGGCATCGGCATCGGACAGCTTCGAGCCGACATATTTCTCGATCGCGGCCGAATAGGCGCCCCACATCCGCTTCTGCAACTCACGGCCAGCCTCCGTGATCTCGACGAACTGGCCGCGCTTGTCGATCTTGCATTCGCGCCGGGAGGCGAGCCCCTCGTCGACCAGACGGTCGATCAGCCGCGAGGTGGAGTATTGCGGGATCAGCATCTGCCGTTCGAGTTCGACCGGCCGCAGCTCGCCCGAGGGCGCGCGCGACAATTCGAGCAGCGCGTCGTACCAGGCCAGCGGCGGGAAGCCCGCCTTCTTCAAGTCCTGCTCGACGCAATCGAGCACACGGCTCTGCACCCGCATCAGGCGGATCCAGGCGGCAGTTGCCTCGGTCGATGGTTTGCGTTTCATGGTCCCGCTCAAACTCGTCGCCTGCTTCTTACCCCATTCGATGCACCTGCATCAATCTTGCTATTCCATGCAGGTGCATGTAGGCATAGTTTCGTCTGAGCCAAGCCAAAAGAGGAGGAAATTCCATGAAACTGTATTACTCGCCCGGCGCCTGCTCACTGTCCCCTCACATCGCGCTCCTGGAGGCCGACCTGCCCTATGAGCTGGTCAAGGTCGATCTCCGGGCCAAGAAGCTCGAGAACGGCGACGACTATCTGAAGGTGAATCCGAAGGGTCAGGTCCCCGCGCTGGGCCTCGACAGCGGCGAGATCGTGACCGAAGGCCCGGTCATTGTCCAGATGATCGCCGACCAGGCGTCGGCCAAGGCACTGGCGCCCGCCCACGGCAGTTCCGAGCGCTACAAGCTGCTCGAATGGCTGAACTTCCTCACCTCGGAGGTCCACAAGAGCTTTGGTCCGCTGTTCGCGCCGGCGCTCAATGACGAGGCCAAGGCGTTCTTCAAGGACCGTGTCATGGGCAAGCTGAAATACATCGACAGCCAGCTCGCCGGCCGCGACTACCTCATGGGCAAGCAGTTCACGGTGGCCGACGGCTACCTCTTCACCATGCTGACCTGGGGCGACCGGATGAAGTTCGACCTGTCGGCGATGCCGAACCTTACCGCCTACAAGGCCCGCGTCACGGCGCGGCCGAAGGTGCAGGAGGCGCTGAAGAAGGAGGGGCTGGCGCAGGCCGCCTGAGCCGAGGTAACCATCGACACGCGAAAGGCCGGATCGAAGATCCGGCCTTTTCTGTTGTCGCACCGCGAGGTGCGTAGCCCGGCTGAAGCGAAGCGCAATCCGGGAGCGCCGCTTCTGTTGGTGGCCGGATTTCGCTTCGCACCATCCAGGCTACGAACCGCCGAGTGCCAGACCATCGTAGCTCAGGATACGACTTATGAACTGATGTTCACCACAAGTAAGTAATGCTGTCTTGTCACTGCCTGCGAAGCGGGCAAAGCTCAATTGTAGATTGCGTGTACTCGCATTGGAGTTGAACTTGACGATTGCCTTATTGCTGATGCTGGCAAGTGCGTTAGTAGGAATGGCGACCGGTTTTGTATTCAAGATCTGGGCGTTGGTCCTGATCTCGCCGCTCATCGCAATATTTTCCGCGATTGTGTTGCGTTCCCACGAGTTCGGCCTCGTCCCTGGCGTAACCGTCATTGCCGTTTGTCTGGCCGTCTGCCAGCTCGCTTATCTGGCGGCAACTTATCTCCTGCATACGCGGGAAATTTCATTTCATGACGAGGTCGACGGCGAGCCAGACGAGAAGAGCGAGCAGAAAATCCGCCGCCAGCACAAGTAACGCCAAAGCTGCCCAAAACACCGGACCCTTGCGACGCAAACGTGCAGGCTTTTGCTGCGGCAAGAGGCGGCCAAGCGCAGGCGCAACAGTATATTTCGTGACGATATCGCGATCGAGCGCGGTCTTCCGCAGCACCAAAGAGTTCATCAAGGACACTTTCTTATTTCGTCTTCAACTTGCCGGCAGAGCGGCAAGTGTCCCAACAACATTATCCGCCTGATTAGCAAGAGTAGTGCCAAGGCTGAGCAAAAGAACGGCGCCGCTTTGACCCGTCTATGACAATTGCGCGACAGGACGACATTGCGATCATGCATGCTTTTCAGGCCGGACTCTGTGACGGGTTCCACAAACCAGCAAAAAAGCCTGATGCGATCATGATGAGACCGGCCCGGACAAGCGAAAGGCCGGATCGATGATCCGGCCTTTGGCGTGTGCGGGCGATAGCATCTCGGAAACGCTCACGACCACACGATGTCGTGAGCGTTCTGTGGCAAAGCGTCAGGCAGCAGCCGCCTTCTTCGGCGCGAAGCGGCCGTAGAAGGTTTCTCCCTTCGCCGCCATCTCTTCCAGCAGCTTCGGCGGCGTGAAGCGCGATCCGTATTTCGCCTCTAACTTGTGGCAGAGCTCGACGAACGCCTTGGTGCCCATGAAGTCGATGTAGGACAACGTGCCGCCGGTGAACGGCGCAAAGCCGAAGCCGAGGATCGAGCCGACATCTGCCTCGCGCGGATCGGTGATGACATGATCCTCCACAGTGCGCGCGGCTTCCACCGCCTGCACCACCAGGAAGCGCTGCTTCAGCTCTTCGACGTCGAGCGTGTCAGGGTCGAGCTGCTTCGGCTGCAGCGCCGAGAGACCCGGCCACAGGCTCTTCTGACCCTTGCCCTTCTCGGGATAGTCGTAAAAACCCTTGCTGTTCTTGCGGCCCAGGCGGCCCTGCTTCTCCACCATCTCCACCATCAGCTTCTTCTGATCAGGGTTGATGGCGTTGGGGCCGAGATCGGCTTCGGTGGCCTTCATGATCCTGAGGCCAAGGTCGAGCGCGACTTCATCCGACAACGAGAGCGGACCGACCGGCATGCCGGCCATCTTGGCGCAGTTCTCGATCATCGCCGGCGGCACGCCTTCCAGAAACATCTCGTTGCCTTCGGCGACGTAGCGGCCGACGCAGCGGTTGGCGAAGAAGCCGCGGCTGTCGTTGACGACGATTGGCGTCTTGCCGATCTGCCGGACGTAATCGAGCGCGGTCGCGAGCGCGAGGTCCCCGGTGTTCTTGCCCTTGATGATCTCGACCAGCATCATCTTCTCGACTGGCGAGAAGAAGTGGATGCCGACGAACTTGCCCTGGTCCTTGAAGGCTTCCGCAAGCGAGGTGATCGGCAGCGTCGAGGTGTTGGACGCGAAGATCACGTCCGGCTTCAGATATTCCTGCGCCTTGGCAAACGTCTCCGCCTTGACCTTGCGGTCCTCGAATACGGCCTCGATGACGAGGTCGACATCCCTGAGCGTGGCGTAGTCCGCTGTCGGCGTGATGCGCGCGAGCAGCGCTTCGGCGTCAGCGGGCTTGGCGCGGCCCTTCTTGATCTGCTCCTCGATTACCTTCTGCGCGTGCGCCTTGCCTTTGTCGGCGCTCTCCTGGTCGCGGTCGATCAGGACGACGTCGAGGCCGGCGCGCGCCGAGACGTAGCCGACGCTGGCCCCCATGAAGCCGGCGCCGATCACGGCGATCCTTTTCACCTTGGTCGGCGGGACGTCCTTCGGACGGCGCGCGCCCTTGTTCAGCTCCTGCATCGACAGGAACAGGCTGCGGATCATCGCCGCCGCTTCCTTCGAGCGCAGCACCGAGGTGAAGTAGCGCGACTCGACGCGCAAGCCAGCGTCGATCGGCAACTGAAGGCCTTCGTAGACGCAGCTCATGATCGCACGCGCGGCCGGATAGTTGTCGTAGGTCTCGCGGCGATAGATGGCGTTGCCGGCCGGGAACATCATCATGCCGGCCTTTGAGAACACGGGACCGCCCGGCAGCTTAAAACCCTTCTCATCCCAAGGCGCGACGGCCTTGCCACCGCCCTTGATCCAGTCTTTCGCCGCCTTGATGAGGTCGGCGGCCGGAACGATGGCGTGAATCAGATTGAGCTGCTTCGCCTTGTCGACCGTAACCGGATCGCCCTTGAGCAAAATGGTCATCGCATCCTGCGGCTGCACCAGACGCGGCACCCGCTGCGTGCCGCCGGCGCCGGGAAACAGGCCGACCTTGACCTCGGGCAGGCCGAGACGGGTCTTGGGATTTTCGGCCGCAACACGATAGTGGCAGCACAGCGTGATCTCGAAACCGCCGCCGAGCGCGAGGCCGTTGATCGCAGCCGCCCACGGCTTGCCGGAGGTCTCGATGGAGCGCAGCACCAGCGAGAAGCGGCGGGCCTGGTCGAACAGCATCTGATTGGCCGCGGTCTCGCCCTGCTCCTTGAAGACCTTTGCGTAGGCATGGTTCATGCCTTCGAGCATCGAGAGATCGGCGCCGGCGCAGAACGCCTCTTTCGCAGAGGTGATGACGACGCCCTTCACCGCGGTGTCAGCAGTCGTTTCCTTGACGATCGCGTCGAGCTCGCTGGTCGAGGTTTCGTCGAGCACGTTCATCGAACGGCCCGGGATGTCCCAGGTGACGAGTGCGATGCCGTCGGCGTCGGTCTCAACCTTGAAGTTCTTGTAAGCCATGTTGGTTGCTCCCCTACCCTTAGACGCGCTCGATGATGGTCGCGGTGCCCATGCCGCCGCCGATGCACAGCGTCACAAGGGCGGTGGACTTGTTGGTGCGCTCGAGCTCGTCGAGCACGGTGCCCAAAATCATCGCGCCGGTCGCACCGAGCGGATGGCCGAGCGCGATGGCGCCGCCGTTGACATTGATCTTGGCGTTGTCGATGTCGAAGGCCTGGATGTAGCGTAGCACCACCGAGGCGAAGGCTTCGTTGAGCTCGAACAGGTCGATGTCCGACTTCTTCATGCCTGAGCGCGCGAACAGCTTCTCTGTGACGTCGACCGGGCCGGTCAGCATCATCGCGGGCTCGGAGCCGATATTGGCGAAAGCGCGGATCTTTGCACGCGGCTTCAGGCCGTACTTGCTGGCCGCTTCCTTGCTGCCGAGCAGCACGGCGCCGGCGCCGTCGACGATGCCGGACGAATTGCCGGCGTGGTGCACGTAATTGACGCGCTCGATCTCCGGATGCGACTGCACGGCGACGCCGTCAAAGCCGCCCATCTGCGCCATCATCGTGAACGACGGCTGGAGCTGCGCCAGCGACTGCATCGTCGTCGAGGGACGCATGTGCTCGTCCTTGGCGAGGAGGGTGAGGCCGTTGATGTCCTTCACCGGCACCACGGACTTGTTGAAGCGGCCTTCGTCCCAGGCCTTGCCCGCGCGCTGCTGGCTCTGCACGGCATAGGCGTCAACGTCGTCGCGCGAGAAGCCGTACTTCGTGGCGATGAGATCGGCCGAGACGCCCTGCGGCATGAAGTAGGACGGCACCGCCATCGAGGGATCCATTGGCCAGGCGCCGCCGGAAGCACCGATGCCGACGCGGCTCATCGATTCGGCACCGCCGCCGATCACGAGCTCGTGCTGGCCGCTCATGACCTGGGCTGCAGCAAAATTTACGGCGTCGAGGCCGGAAGCACAGAAGCGGCTGATCTGCACACCGGGCACGGCTTCGCCGAGACCCGCCTTCAGCGCTGCGAAGCGCGCAATGTCGCTTCCGGCTTCGCCGACCGGATCGACCACGCCGAGCACGACGTCATCGACGCAATCCTCCGGCAGGTTGTTGCGGTCCTTCAGCGCCTTCAGCGGCACCGTGGCCAGCGCCAGCGCGGTGACTTCATGGAGCGCGCCGTCGGCCTTGCCGCGGCCGCGGGGGGTGCGGACGTGATCGTAGATGAATGCCTCAGGCATGACGCCCTCCTGATATGATGTTCATAATAAGATAGTGGGTCGGACGCGGCGGCGGAAGCGGCCTCAGAACGCTTCCGCCGGCAATTCCATGATGGTGGCGGAGCCGGCCTGGATGCGCGCGAGATTGGCCGCAGTCTCCGGCAGCATCCGCTCCATGAAGAAGCGGCCGGTGACGAGTTTTGTCGAGAGATAGGGCGTGGCGCCACTTGCAGCGATCTTGGCTTGCGTCACCTTGGCCATCCGCGCCCACATATAGCCCAGCGCGACGAAGCCAAAGAGATGCAGATAGTCGGTTGCGGCGGCGCCGGCATTGTCCGGCTTCGCCATCGCGTTCTGCATCAGCCAGGTGGTGGCATGCTGGAGGTGGCCGAGCGCAGTCGAGAGCGGGGTGATGAACGGCTGCATCGCCTCGTCGTTGCCGTTCTCCTTGGCAAAGCCCATGACCTCGCCGAAGAAGGCCATGATGGCGCGGCCGCCGTCGCGCGGCAGCTTGCGGCCGACAAGGTCGAGCGCCTGGATGCCGTTGGCGCCTTCATAGATCATGGCGATGCGGGCATCGCGCACGAACTGCTCCATGCCCTGCTCGGCGATATAGCCGTGGCCGCCATACATCTGCTGCGCCTGCACCGCGTTGGCAAAGCCGTAATCGGTGAGGAAGCCCTTCAGCACGGGCGTCATCAGGCCCATGTGATCGTCGGCGGCTTGGCGATCCTTGAGATCTTCCGAGCGGTGGGCGACGTCGCTCTTCAGCGCGGTCCACATCACGAAGGCGCGCGCGGCCTCGTTGAAGGCGCGGATCGAGAGCAGCGTGCGGCGCACGTCGGGATGCACGATGATCGGATCGGCCGGCTTGTCCGGCGCTTTGGTGCCGGTCAGCGAACGGCCCTGGATGCGCTCGCGGGCGTAGGCGACCGCGTTCTGATAGGCGACTTCGGACTGCGCGAGGCCCTGCACGGCGACGCCGAGGCGGGCCTCGTTCATCATCACGAACATGCCCTGCATGCCCTTGTTCTCTTCGCCGATCAGCCAGCCGGTGGCGCTATCATAGTTCATCACGCAGGTGGAATTGCCGTGGATGCCCATCTTGTGCTCGATCGAGCCGCAGACCACGCCATTGCGGGCGCCGACCGAACCGTCGGCATTGACCAGGAACTTCGGCACCACGAACAGCGACACGCCCTTGATGCCAGCCGGCGCGCCCTCGATGCGGGCGAGCACGAGATGGATGATGTTGGGAGCGAGGTCATGCTCGCCGGCCGAGATGAAGATCTTGGTGCCAGTGATCTTGAAGCTGCCGTCAGCCTGGCGCACCGCCTTGGTGCGGAGCATGCCGAGATCGGTGCCGCACTGCGGCTCGGTCAGGTTCATGGTGCCAGTCCATTCGCCGGCGACCATCTTCGGCACATAGGTCTTCTTCTGCTCGGGGCTACCGTGCACGATCAGGGCCGCAGTCGCCCCCATGGTGAGGCCGCCATACATCGAGAACGCCATATTGGCAGAGATCTGGAATTCGTTGACCGCCTGGCTCAGCGTCACCGGCAGGCCCTGCCCGCCGAACTCGGTCGGTGCCGACAGGCCGAGCCAGCCGCCCTCGGCGACCTGCTTGAAGGCGTCCTTGAACCCCTTCGGCGTGGTGACGCTGCCGTCGTCGGCGCGCTTGCAGCCTTCGAGATCGCCGACACGGTTGAGCGGCTGGAGCACCTCTTCGGAGAGCTTTGCGGCTTCGCCCAGGATCGCTTCGCGCACGTCGCTCGACGCGTCGGAGAAGCCGGCCAGATTGTCGTAGCGGTCGATCTGGAAAACGTCGTTGAGCAGGAAGTTCACGTCTTCGACGGGGGCTTTATAGATCGGCATGGCGTTCTCCCGGCAGGGTCAAGATTGGGCGGCGAGCTGCTCCGCCATCAGGCGATGCAGCATGTTGATGGCCTTGAGCGGGCGTACCATCACCTTGAACTGGGTGATGCGGCCCTCGGTATCGAAGGTGATGATGTCGACGCCGTTGATCTCGATGCCGTCGATCATGGTCTTGAATTCGAGCACGACGCCGTTGGCGCTGGTCCACTCGCCGACATAGGTGAAGCCGGGCCCACCGAGCACCTTCTCGGCGCTCGACAGATATTTGAAGGTGATGTCGCGGCCGCGCTGTGGGCTATGCACGACAGGGCTTTCGAACACGGCATCGGGATGCAGGAGGTCCCAGAGCGCTGTGCGGTCATGAGACTTCATATAGCCGTACCAGGTATCGAGGCCGGTCATGGTCAGGGTGCCTCCCTCAAAGGCCGTGGCAAAAAAACTGAAAAACAACCCCATGCACAGTAGCGCGAAGGCCGATGCCGGCGGGTCTGGGAGCCCGGTTCATATGCACATTGACGCATATGCACCGATACGCATAAAGTCAAGTCAATTGGTCGGGACCTCTTAATAAGGGAGCTGGTGCCATGGCGCTGGGCGACGCAATCCTCGCATGCCTGACAGAACGTCCGATGACGGGCTACGAGCTCGCCAAGACGTTCGACTCCTCGATCGGCTTCTTCTGGAAGGCCGACCACCAGCAGATCTATCGCGAGCTCTCCAAGCTGCGCGACCGCGGCTACATCCAGGGCCGCGAGGTCGTGCAATCCGGCAAGCCCAACAAGCTGGTTTATACGCTCACTCCCGAAGGCAGAACAGCGCTGCGGCACTGGGCCGCGCGACCGAGCACCCCGCCTTCGATCAAGGACGATTTGCTGGTGCGGCTCCATGCGCTCGACAGCATCGATATCGAACCCCTGCGCACCGATTTGATGGCGCGGCTGGAGCACCACCGCGACCGCCACGCCAACTACGAACGCATCCTGAAAAAGCGTTTTCCGGACGAAACGGCGTCAGGCGTGCTCGACCTCGGCAACCTGCTCCTGCTCCGCCTCGGCGCCCGGCACGAGCAGATGGTGGCCGACTTCTGCGAGGAGACGCTCGAGGCGCTGTCGGCGATGAGCGGCAACGGCACGGTGGTGCCGCTGGAGGACGGCAAGCGCGAGGGGAAGGGCCCGTAAGCGCCAACGTTGCGCGGGACGCCGCCACCTCCTCCACTGTCATCGCCCACTTCGCGGGGCATGACATCGGTTGCGTAGCGCCCCCCGGTTCCCGCCGCCCAACTTTAAGACAGCCGCGACGCGTTCCTTAACCCGTTATTTACCGTAACAGGAAAAAGTCGGTATTCGAGGCAGACGACCCGCGCCGAATTCGATTGTCTTGCAACCGGCACGCGTGGGGAGACTGGAGGCGCCGGGTGGGGCGCCGGAGTGGGAACCGGACAGAGTCATGAATTCGCGCGTATCGTCGAGTGTTGACGGCATCGATCCATCCGTGAGGGAGCGGGCCGAAGCTGCTGCGCGTCGCGCCGGCATGTCACTCAACGATTGGCTGAACTCCACGCTCGGCGAGACTGCCCCGCCAAACTTTCGCGGACCTTACGAGCAGCGTCAGGACCAGCGTCCCGATCCGCGTTCAGCGCAAATGCCGAGCCAAGGACCGAGTCAGGAAAGCCGCGAAGTCGCCGACATCCACCAGCGGCTCGACGCGATCACCCAGCAGATCGAACGAATTTCAAAGCCCGCGGAGCGCCAGGACGCCTCGCGCGAAAAAGACGTCTCGCGCGAGCAGGGTGTCGCACGCCAGCTCAACGACGCGATCTCGCGCCTCGATGCGCGGCTGTCGCAAATCTCAAAGCCCCAGCAGCCGCAGCAGCCTCAAGCACCGCGCCCCGCTTCGGTCGAGACGCGCCAGCGCCAGGCCGATACGGTCGAGCGAGCGGCCGCGCAAGTCTATCGCAACTCGCCTCCCTTAAGCCCCGCCTCGTTCGACGTCGCGGTTGCCGAGATCACGGCGCGGCAGAGCGAGCTCGACGGATTTGCACCACGGCAGCTGCCGCCGCGCGCCGCGCCTTCGATTGCGCCCACGACAGCTCCTTTCGCCGCCCCCATCGCGCGCCCTGCGCCTGCCTATGCTCCGCCACCACCGCAGCCGGGGCCGGATTTCTCGTCGCTCGAACGACATTTGCTCAAGATCACGAGCCAGATTGAATCGCTCCAGCGTCCTGACAATACCGAGCAGGCGATCAACGCCTTCCGCAGCGAGCTTGCCGAAATCCGCCACGCCATCACCGAGGCGATGCCGCGCCGTGCGATCGAATCGATCGAGAACGAGATCCGCTCGCTGCACCGTCGCATCGACGAGACCCGCTCGTCCGGCACCGACGGCCAGGCCCTCGCCGGCATCGAGCACGCACTGTCCGATATCAAGCAGGTGCTGCGCACACTGACGCCGGCCGAGCAGCTCACCGGCTATGACGAGGCGATCCGCAATCTCGGCGGCAAGCTCGATCTGATCCTGCGCGCCAATGACGATCCGTCGACGGTGCGGCAGCTCGAAGGCGCGATCTCGGCGCTGCGCGGCATCGTCTCGAACGTTGCCTCCAACGAAGCGCTGGCACGCCTCTCCGAGGACGTGCAGCTGCTGTCGTCCAAGGTCGACCAGGTCACTCGCCCCTCCAGCCACAGCGACAGCTTTGCGGTGCTTGAGCAGCGTATCGCCGCGCTCACCGCGGCGCTGGAAACGCGCGAGCGGCCGGCACCGGCGGAAAGCACCGAACATCTGGAAAGCGCGATCCGGGCGCTGTCGGACCGTTTCGACCGCATGCAGGTCGGCAACGACTCGGTCTCGACCTTCGCGCATCTCGAGCAGCGCGTCTCCTATCTGCTGGAGCGGATCGAGGCCGCCCCCGATCAGCGCGGCGGAAACCTGAGCCGCGTCGAGGACGGGCTGCACGACATCCTGCGCCATCTGGAACGGCAGCAGGCCACCTATTCCGCGCTGGCCGAGAGCCGCAGCGCGGCACCGCCATCCGATTCCGACGTGGCTGACCTCCTTAAGCGCGAGCTCTCCGACATCCGCTTCAGCCAGGCCGAAACCAACCGCAGCACCCAGGATTCGCTCGAGGCCGTGCACAACACGCTCGGCCATGTCGTCGATCGCCTCGCGATGATCGAGGGCGATCTGCGCGCGGTGCGCACCGCGCCGCCGGCCCCCGCGCCACAGCCGATGCCGCAGCCCATGCCGATGGCTGCCCCGGCCGAACCGACGCCGATAGCGCGCGAGCAGCGGCCGCAACCGCAACAACCGCAATACGATCCGAAGCCCGAGCTGCCGAATCCCGCCGCCGCACAATCGGCACACGCCGCCTTCGTCGCCGCGCCGCGCGAATTCCACGCCGCAACGCCCGCCGCGCCGCCGCCAGCGCCGATGGCGCCGCCGGTTCCGCCGCGTGCGATCAGCGAGATCCTGGAGCCGCACACGGCGCCTACGCGCGCCGCGCTCGCGCCCGAACTGCCGCCGGATCATCCGCTCGAGCCAGGCACGCGTCCGAACGGCCGTGCCGCCACGCCGTCCGAGCGCATTGCCGCGTCCGAAAACGCGATCAGCGAAATTCCTGCTGCGCCAAAAGAGCCGGTGTCGTCGTCGAGCTTCATCGCAGCGGCGCGGCGCGCCGCGCAAGCTGCCGCTGCACAACCACCCGAAAAGCCCGCGCGCGGCGCCAAGGCCGCAATCGCGGGCCGCGCCAAGGACAAGGGCCAGGAAGGTGGCTCGACCATCACCTCGAAAATCCGCTCACTGCTGGTCGGCGCGAGCGTGGTTGTAATCGTGCTCGGCACCTTCAAGATGGCGATGAACCTGCTCGAAGGCGGCAGCGCGCCGCCTGCGCCGCAGGCGATGGAGAACTCCAGCGAGCCCGCGCCGCAGGCCCCGCCGCCGGTCGAGACCAAGCCCGCCGCACCCGAGCAGGTCACGCCGTCGATGACTTCGCCGACGCCAATCGGAAAGCAGTCCCTGAACAATGCCGCGCCGGCGCCCGCGACGAGCTCCGGCAATGCGGCTTCAGTCGAAATTCCCCCCGCTCCTGCCGCGGCGCCACCTCCGCCCGCGACTTCAAGCGATGTCACCGGCGCGCTGACGGGCATGAGCCGCGCGCGGCTCGGCCTGGTCCAGGTGCCGCCGAGCGAAAAGCTGCCTGACGGCATCGGCGGCCCGGGCTTGCGCACCGCCGCGATGAAGGGCGATGCGACCGCGGCCTACGAGATCGGCGTGCGCTTTGCCGAGGGCAAGGGCGTGGCCGCGAATTACGACGAAGCCGCCAAATGGTACGACCGCGCGGCGCAGGCCGGCGTGGTACCCGCGACCTTCCGGCTCGGCACGCTCTACGAGAAGGGCCTCGGCGTGAAGAAGGACGCCGACATCGCCCGCCGCTATTACACGCAGGCCGCAGAGCGCGGCAACGCCAAGGCGATGCATAATCTCGCGGTGCTCGACGCCGACGGCGGCGGACGTGGCGCCAACTACAAGAGCGCGGCGCAGTGGTTCCGCAAAGCCGCCGACCGCGGCGTCGCCGATAGCCAGTTCAACCTCGGCATCCTCTATGCCCGCGGCATCGGCGTCGAACAGAACCTCGCAGAATCCTACAAATGGTTCAGCCTGGCCGCGGCCCAGGGCGACGCGGATGCATCGGGCAAGCGCGACGACGTTGCCAAGCGTCTCGACCCGCAGTCGCTTGCCGCCGCCAAGCTCGCGATCCAGACCTTCAGCGCCGAGCCGCAGCCCGACGACGCCGTCAACGTCGCGGCGCCCGCCGGCGGTTGGGACAGCGCGCCACAGGCGAGCACGAAGCCCGCACCGAAGCCGGCCGCGACCAAGCGCTCGGCCTCGGCGGCGCATTAATCACACTCTTTCCCCTCATGGTGAGGAGCGCGCCCTTGCGCGCGTCTCGAACCATGCAGGCCTGCCTCCCGATCCGGGCCTCGCCCTTCGAGACGCATGCTGCGCAGGCTCCTCAGGGTGAGGGGAAACAGTTCACGCGCGTCGTTCACCACACCCCAAGTTCCTGATCCACCCGGCGGCGAATTCGGCTATTGAGGGGCGCGGCAATCGTTCTGCCCTTCCTGCGAGCATTGCGCAAATCGATCCGTCTCGCCGGAGCTTGGGTCCGATGCAGCTTTACCTTCCGATCGCCGATCTTCCAGTCAACGTCTTCCTGGTGCTGGCGATGGGTGCCGCGGTCGGCTTCGTCTCCGGCATGTTCGGGATCGGCGGCGGATTTCTGATGACGCCGCTGTTGATCTTCATCGGCATCACGCCGGCCGTCGCCGTTGCGTCCGTTGCGAGCCACATCGCGGCCTCGTCCTTTTCCGGCGCCCTCACCTATTGGCGGCGGCGCGCGATCGATCCGGCACTGGCGAGCGTGTTGTTGTGTGGCGGCGTCACCGGCACCGCGCTGGGCGTGTGGACGTTCACGCAGCTCCGCGCACTCGGGCAGCTCGATCTGATGATCGCGCTGTCCTACGTCGTGCTGCTCTCTACGGTCGGCAGCCTGATGTTCTCCGAAGGCCTGCGTGCCATGGTGCGAACCCGGCACGGCGCCGTCCCGGCGCGCCGCACGCACAACTGGATCCACGGCCTGCCGCTGAAGATGCGGTTCAAACGCTCGAAGATCTATCTGTCGGTGATCCCCGTGGTGATCGTCGGCATCGTGATCGGCTTCATCGGCGCGATCATGGGCATCGGCGGCGGCTTCATCCTGGTGCCGATCATGATCTACCTGTTGCGGGTGCCGACCTCGACGGTGATCGGGACCTCGATGGTTCTGACGCTGGTCACCATGCTGTTCGCGACCTTGCTGCACGCGGTGACCAACCACCTGGTCGACGCGGTGCTGGCGTTGATCCTGATGGTCGGCGGCGTCACCGGCGCGCAATTCGGCGCCCGCGCGGGCCAAAAAATCCGTGGTGAGCAGTTGCGGCTGCTGCTGGGCCTCCTCATTCTCTCGGTCGGCGTCCGCTTCGCGGTCGAGCTCGTGATCCGGCCCGAGGATCTTTTCACCATCCGCGAGCTGGGGGTGAACGGATGATGCGTGCGCTCATCGCAGCTCTTCTCGTTCTGCTGTTCAGCGGCACCGCGCGGGCCGAGCGGCTGATCGTGTCCGTTTCCAACCACCGCGTCACGGTGACGCCGAACTATTCCGGCGAGGAGCTGGTGCTGTTCGGCTCGGTGGAGAAGGACGCCTCCACGCCGGCCGACCGCACGACCTACGATCTCGTGGTCACCGTGATGGGTCCGCGCGCCGACATGGTGACGCGGCGCAAGGAGCGCACCTTCGGCATCTGGATCAACACCGACTACCGGCAGTTCTTGCAGGTGCCGAGCTATCTGGCCCTGTTCGCCAACCGCTCCTTCGACCTGATCACCTCGCCCGAGATCGCGCGGCGGCAGCAGATCGGGCTCAACAACGTACTGCTGACACAACGCGTCAGCGGCGACTATGCCGACGTGGTGCCGAACGATGCGTTCCGCTCAGCCTTCATCCGTCTGCGCACCCAGCGCGGGCTCTATCGCGAGGATGCGAGCGCGGTGACGTTTTTGACGCCGACGCTGTTCCGCACCGGCATTCCGCTGCCGGCGGAGGTGCCGATCGGCACCTATGAGGTCGAGATCAAGCTGTTCGCCAACGGCGCATTCGTTACCAAGACGGAGACCGCGTTCGAGATCGTCAAGGTCGGCTTCGAGCAATTCGTCGCGACGACCGCACGGCAGAACGGGTTGGTCTACGGCCTGGTCACGGCGGCGATGGCACTGATGACGGGATGGATGGCGTCGATCGTGTTTCGGAAGGATTAGCCGCGTTCTCCGTCATTGCGAGCGCAGGCGCACGACAAGTTCTCCGCTGTCGTCCTGGCGAAAGCCAGGACCCATTACCACAAGCGATCATTGGTATAGGACTCTCTGGCCACAGCTTGCCGCAACAACAACCAGTCGGGGTAATGGGTCCTGGCTTTCGCCAGGACGACGCTGGGGGAGCTACGGCGCCTCCACCACCGTCGGCACGCCCGGCTCCAGCAATCGCAGCCGTGTCCCGAAGCCGAGCACGTCGAACGTCTTGCGCAAATCCTCGCTGTTCTGGCGGAAATGCGCCCAGCCTTCGGTGTGCACGGGAACGATCATCGCATCGGGAAAGGCGCGCGCGGTCTCGATGGTGTCGTTGGTGTCCATGGTGAGGTGGAACGGCCCGCGCGTTTGCGCAGCGCCCGCGAACGGCAGCACCACGCCGCATTTGAAGCGGCGCGCGACCTCGGCGACGCCGTCGAACCAGGTGGTGTCGCCGCTGATATAGACCGGGCGAGTGTCCTTTCGGCTCGAGGTCACCACGAAGCCGATGACATCGCCCGACAGCGGCTCGATGCCGGCCGGACCGTGGCGTGCGGGCGTCGCGGTGATCGTCAGCGAATTGCCGTCGCCGTCCTTCAGATGCGCGGTGCCCCAGGGCGCGAGGCCTTCAACATGACCGCCGAGGCGCTTGGCAGCCGCTTCCGTCGTCAGCACACGCTTGACCTTGTGAAGAAACTCGCGGCCGGAATTGTCGAGATTATCCGAATGCTGGTCGTGGCTGAGCAGGACTGCATCAACCGGCCCGATGGCGTCAGGCCTCACGGCCGGCCCGATCGTCTTCTCCAGCTTCACATGCGGCAGCTGGTAGGCGCCGGGTGCGTCGAAGGTCGGATCGGTGAGCAGGCGAAAGCCGTCGATCTCGATCAGCGCGGTGGGGCCGCCGATCAGGGTGATGGAAATAGGCATGATCAACTTCTCCTACGAATCCGACTTGGCGGGCCGCGTCACCAGGTAGATACCGAGTGCGACCGGGATGATGCCGAGCAGGTCGCGGGCCTCGACATGCTCGCCGAGCACGATGAAGGCGAACAGCATGCCGAGCGGCGGCATCAGGAAATGATAGGCGCTCGCAGCGGTCGCGCCACACACTTTCAGGAGATGAAACCAGAGCCAGTAGGCAAGGATCGAGCCGCCGAGGACGAGGAAGGCGAAGGCGCCGATCAGGCTCGGTGTGAAGTCGATGGCGTGGATGTCAGCGAAGGTGAGCGCAACGGGCGTCAGCACGATGCCGGCGGCGAGGTTCTGTATGCCGTTGCCGATCCACAAGCTTCCCTTTGGCGCGAGCAACTTGAACAGAATGGTGCCGGCGACGATGGAGGCGAGCGATGCCAGCGTGAAGATGATGCCGTGAAACGAGTCGGTGCCGACCGACAGGCGATGCCAGACGATCAGAGTCATGCCGATGATGCCGAGCATCAGGCCGCTCGCCTTGCGCCAGGTCATGCCTTCGCCGAGGAAAAGCGCGGCGAGGGCCGCTGTGAACACCGGATTGGCCGAGACGATCAGGCCGCCGAGGCCGGCGGAGACCGATTGCAGGCCGGTGTAGCCGAGCCCGAGATAGAGCGCGTTGTTGGCAATTCCGAGCACGGCGAAGATCGCGGCATCGCGCCATGACAGCGACCAGTCGTCGCCGCGGATCAGCGTGGCACTGATGATCAAAATGCCGGCGAGCGAAAAGCGCGCGGCGAGCAGGATCAGCGGCGGGCAATGGGTGACGCCAATCTTGCCGGCGACGAAGGCGTAGCTCCAGAGCAGGCAGAACAGGCCGATAGCGAGCGGCAACATGTTGAAGCGGCTGCGGGGAACGGCAATCGAGGGGGCGAGCGACATGTGGGCATTCTCCTGAGCCCTCGATCTAGGGATCCGGCTTGTCATTTGGAAATTAAATGATTAACTTCCGATCAGTGGATTTTCGAATGGAGGCGCCCATGCTCGATCTCGAGCTCCTGCGCAGCTTCGTCTCGGTGGTGGATTCCGGCGGCTTCACCCGCGCCGGCGAGCGGGTCCACCGCACGCAATCGACCGTCAGCCAGCAGATCAAGCGGCTGGAGGAGGATGTCGGCCAGACCCTGCTGCACCGTGACGGCAAGGATGTGCGCCCGACCGAGGCCGGCGAGCGGCTGCTGTCCTATGCGCGGCGGCTGCTGTCGCTTGCCGAGGAGGCGCGCGACGTGCTGAGCCAGCCTGACAGCGAAGGCGCGATCCGGCTCGGTATCCCCGAGGATTTTGCGGCGTATCAACTGGCAAAACTGCTGGGGACGTTCTCGCGCTCGCATCCGGGCCTGCGGCTCGACGTGCGCGCCGACCAGAGCAAGAACCTCGCCCGCGACCTCGAACGCGGCGAGCTCGACCTTGCGCTTTACAAGCGCGAGGCCGGCGAGAAGGGCGCGATTGCGGTGTGGCCGGAACAGGTGCACTGGGTCACCAGCAAGAGCCATCCGATCCACGCGGACGTCCCCTCCGTGCCGCTGATCGGCTTTCCGCTCGGCTGCCTCTACCGCGCCGGCGCCATCCATGCCTTGGAAAGCGCGGGCCGCATCTGGCACATGTCCTACACGTCATCGAGTCTTGCCGGCATTCAGGCCGCGGTCGCCGCCGGCATGGGCCTGAGCATTTTGTCGGAGATGTCGATACAGGCCGATCATCGCGTGCTGACGGCCAAGGATGGCTTTGCGCCTATCAACCGGACCGAGGTGGCGTTGATGGCTTCACCCGGGGCCAGCCCCGCGACGCTACGGCTGGCCGATCGGCTGGCGGAGTTTTGTGAGAACGTGCAAGCGAAGGCGGCTTAGTCGCCACGAGCTCGGTCTGTTCCCTCCCCCGCAAGGAGGGAGGGAGCGCAGTTGTGCGAGCGGCCCGCAGCGCGCCCCTCAATAACACCGCGACGCGGCGATCGCATGGACGCGGCGATCGCCGAGGAGATGGGCGACAAAACCGTTCTTCGGAAAGATCTTTGCGAACGCCGCGTCGCGGATGCTTAAGCCCCCCGCATAGGCGCCAAAGGCGGGCATCACCGTGCGCTCGCCGTCGGAGGCAAAGCAGCGGCGCTCCATCGAACGGCCGCGCGCGGAGACGCGGGCCTTGGGATGGAGATGGCCGGCGATCTCGCCGGGGGCGCCGGTCGGCTCGTGGCGGAAGGTGATCGGCCCGATCGCGACTTCATCGGCGATGGTGCCGCCAAGATCGCGCGGCAAAGCCGGATCGTGATTGCCGGAGATCCAGATCCAGTCGCGGCCGGTCTGCAACGCGGCCACGG
The DNA here is from genome assembly GCF_040548375.1 of Bradyrhizobium sp. F1.4.3. Taxonomy (NCBI): domain Bacteria; kingdom Pseudomonadati; phylum Pseudomonadota; class Alphaproteobacteria; order Hyphomicrobiales; family Nitrobacteraceae; genus Bradyrhizobium; species Bradyrhizobium sp. F1.4.3. Next base: position 154,249 of record NZ_JBEPRN010000008.1, on the reverse strand, counting down.
CATCGCGATCCTCCGCCGACAGGCGTCTATGTGCAGTGCGATCGTGAAAGCTGTCACCGAGCGCGATGACGATGCGCGGATCATGGCGGGAGATGACAGCAGCGAGGCGACTGAGCGTCGCGATGGTATCGTAGGGCGGCAGCAGCACGCCGCGCGTGGCGAAGCTCGAGCCCTTTTCCAGATGCAGGTCGGAGACGACGAGCAGGCGCTGCTCTTCCCAGAACAAGGCGCCGGAGAGATCGGCGTGAAACGACACACTGGTCACATCCAGGGTGCGCGTTGACGAAATCGATAGCGCCACGTGCTCCGTCATGGCCGGGCGCAGCCGTTCGAAGAACGGCGTCGCTTCCGCTCGCCTATGCCCGGCCATCCACGTTCTTGGCGCGGAGGCAAAGTCGTGGATGCCCGGGTCTTCCAAATGAAGGCGCGCTCCGCGCTTTTGCCCGGGCATGACGGTGTGGATGGATCGGTGCTCCGAAAAGTCATTGTTGCTGCAGCTACGACATCGCCTCTTTGACAAGCTCGTCGGCGGCCTCCGCCAACAGCTCGTCGCCAGCTTCGCCATAAACTGACTCGCGGCCGATTTCCAGCATCACGGGGACGGCGAGCGGGGAGACGTGGTCGAGTTCCCGGTGCGTGATGTGACCCTGGATGCGGGTGAGCATGTCGCTGAGACGGCGCAGATCGAGCAGGCCGGTGGCGGCATCGGCGCGCGCGGCGCGCAGCAGGACGTGATCGGGCTGATGTTTTCTCAGGACGTCGTAGACGAGATCGGTCGAGAACAGCACCTGGCGGCGGCTTTTCTCCTCGCCAGTGTGGCGGCGAGCGATCAGGCCGGAGATGATCGCGCAATTCCGGAACGTGCGCTTCATCAATGCGGACTCGGCGAGCCAGGCCTCGAGGTCGTCGCCGAGCATATCAGGATCAAACAGCGCGTTGAGATCGAGCTTGCCGTTGCGGATCATGAAGGACAAGTCGCCGAGCCCCCAGATCGCGACCGCATATTCGTTGGCGACGAAGCCGAGCGGACGGGCGCGGGCACGCTCGAGCCGGCGCGTCAAGAGCATGCCGAGCGTCTGGTGCGCGAGGCGTCCCTCGAAGGGATAGCAGACGATGTAATGCTTGTTGGCACGCGGAAAGCTCTCGACCAGAAGCTCACGCACCGCCGGCACGCGCGAGACGTCCCTTTGCAGCGACAGCCAGTCCCGCACCTGCTCCGGCAGCGCATGCCAGGCTCGGCCGTCATCGAGCAAGCGGCGAACGCGTTCGGCGAGATAGGTCGAGAGCGGAAACTTGCCACCCATATAGGACGGCACTTTTGGATCCTTGTCGTTGGCGCGCGAGACATAGACCTGGTCCTCGACCAGCGCCTCGTAGCGCACGACTTCGCCGCCGAACACGAAGGTGTCGGCTGGGCTCAGGCCTTCGATGAAGCCTTCCTCGATCTCACCCAGTAATCTGCCGCCACGCGCGATCACGCCTGTCGAGCCCGCACCACTGCCACGCGAGCGCACCAGCCGCACCTTCAGCATGTCGTCCTCGACGATGGTGCCGACATTCATGCGGTAGCTCTGCCGCACCTTTGGATTGGCGACGCGCCAGCGCCCTTGCTTGTCCTGCTTGATGCGGGCGAAGCGCTCATAGGTCTTCAGCGCATAGCCGCCGGTGGCGACGAAATCGACGGCGTCGTCGAAATCCTGCCGCGTGAGATCGGCGTAGGGCGCGGCGGTGCGCACTTCGCCGTAGAGATCGTCAGAGAGAAACGGCTCGCCGCAGGCGCAGCCGAGCACGTGCTGGGCCAGCACGTCGAGCGCGCCTGTCCGAAGCGGCGGTGTGTCCTGCGCATTCTCGGCAATGGCGTCGATCGCGACGCTGCATTCCAGCACCTCGAAACGGTTGGCCGGCACCAGCACGGCGCGCGAGGCTTCGTCGAGGCGGTGGTTGGCGCGGCCGATCCGCTGCATCAGGCGCGAGGCCCCCTTGGGCGCGCCGATATTGACGACGAGATCGACGTCGCCCCAATCGACGCCGAGGTCGAGCGAGGAGGTGCAGACCACGCCGCGCAGCTTGCCTGCCGACATCGCGTCCTCGACCTTGCGACGCTGGGCGACGTCGAGCGAGCCGTGATGCAGGGCGATCGCAAGGTTGTCGTCGTTCATGCGCCAAAGATCCTGGAACAGCATCTCGGCCTGGCTGCGGGTGTTGACGAAGACCAGCGTGGTCTTGTTCGCCTTGATCAGCTCGTAGATTTCGGGAAGCGCGTGGCGGGCGCTGTGGCCGGCCCAGGGCAACCGCTCGCGTGTGTCGAGCATCTCGACGACCGGTGGCGCCGCGCCGCCGGCGATGACGATGTCGGCCGATTGGGCTTGGTCCTTCGGCTGCGGCATCAGGAAGCGGGCCAGCGATTCCGGCTCGGCCACGGTCGCGGACAGGCCGATCGCGCGCATCTGCGGCGCCAGCCGCCACAGCCGCGCCAGCCCCAGCGACAGCAGGTCGCCGCGCTTGGAGGTCACCAGCGCGTGCAGCTCATCGAGCACGATGCGCTTGAGCGAGGAAAATAGGAACGGCGCGTCATCGGAGGACAGCAGCAGCGCAAGCTGCTCCGGTGTCGTCAGCAGAATATCCGGCGGATAGCGCCGCTGCCGCTGCCGCCGCGAATTTGGTGTATCGCCGGTGCGGGTCTCGATCTTGATCGGCAGTCCCATCTCGGCGACCGGCCGCTCCAGATTGCGCGCGATGTCGACGGCGAGCGCCTTGAGCGGCGAGATGTAGAGGGTGTGCAGGCCGCCGCTGCGCTGAACGCTACGGCCGGTGGAAGCCACGGCTTTCACGGAGGCCGCAGAACTCAGCTCCACCAGCGTCGGCAGAAATCCCGCCAGCGTCTTGCCGGCACCGGTCGGCGCGATCAGCAGCGCGCTAGCGTCCTCTCGCGCCTTTTCCAAAAGCGCCAATTGATGCGCGCGCGGCACCCAGCCGCGCGCCGCGAACCATGCCTGGAAGCGGTCGGGCAGCGTGGCCGGCTCGGCCAGGGCTTTTAGGGTGCGGGGCGGCACGGCATCACAGGTAAGCCGTGGGGGCGGGTTCGTCGAGGGGGTCGTGCCACGATGAGCGAAGCGCCGTCCCCTCTCCCCTTGTGGGAGAGGGTGGCTCGTCGCGTAGCGACGAGACGGGTGAGGGGTCTCTCTCCGCACGCCCATCTCTTGCAGAGAGTTCGCGGAGAGATACCCCTCATCCGGCGCTTCGCGCCACCTTCTCCCACAAGGGGAGAAGGGAGAGCGCGCCCCCCTACTCCGACATCGGCTTGTCGGAGATGTCCCAGTCCTTGCCGCTGAAGATCGAGATGAAGAGCGTCTTCATCGGCGTGTAGTCGTCGGGCGTGTAGCTGTAGTTCACACCATCGAGGAAATAGGGCGAGTGGAAGCCCGCGAGCGTCGAGGCCTGCTTCAGCACGTTGGCGCGGGTGAGATCGTCGCCGCAGCGTCGCAAAATCTCGCCCATGGTCACGGCCTGGCCGTAGCCGGCAAAGGCGATCGTGTTATCGGGGTCGATCGTGGGGATGTACTTCTTGCGCAGCTCCTCGAACGCCATCACGTCCGGATCCTTCTCCCATTTCGGCAGGCCGACTTCCTTGTTGTAGCGGATGGCGACGATGCCGGCGGCGTTCTCGAGCCCGGCGGCGTTGAGAATCGAACGTCCGGTCGAGCCGGCCGACAGCAGTTGCAGCGGCTTCCAGCCGAGCTCGGCGACTTTACGGATCGACTGCGACGTCGCCTTGCCGGTGGTGATGTTGTAGAAGACGTCCGCGCCCGACTTCGAGAGATTGATGAGCTGGGAATCGACCGTCGGATCGGTGAGATCGTAGGTCTGCTCCATGATCACCTGCGCGGTGCCGCCGGCATCCGCCAGCACCTTCTTGAACGGGCCGAGGAAGTCGCGACCGAAATCGTCGTTCTGGTAGAGGATGCCGATCTTCGCGTTCGGCTTCACGCCGACGACGTGCCGCGCCAGGATGCGCGCCTCGGTCGGGTAGAGCGGCAGGCCCGCCATCGTCCATTTGAACTCTTTCGGATTGTTCCACTTCGACGCGCCGGTGTTGAGCAGGAGCTGCGGCACGCCCTTGGAGTTCAGATATTTGTGCACGGAGGTCTGCGGCGCGGTGCCGAGCGAACCGTACAGCGCCAGCACCTCCTCCTGCTCAACCAGGCGCCGCGTCGCCTCGACGCATTTCGGGGCGCTGTAGGCATCGTCCATGGTGAGGAATTTGATCTTGCGCCCGTTGATGCCGCCCTTCTCGTTCAGCATCTGGAAATAGGCTTCGCCGATCCGGCCCAACACGCCGTAGAGCGAGCCGGGACCGGAATGCGGCACGGTCTGCCCGATCTTGATCTCGGTGTCGCTGGCGCCCGCATCGTACTTCTTCTCCGCCGCCCAGACATAAGGCGCAGGCAAGGTGGATGCAGCGATGGTTGCGAACGCGGCGGCGCTGACATCGCGCCGCGATGGATTTTTGGTCATTATTTGTTTCTCCCTAGCGCGCGCATTGTGCTGGGAACGCAGCACGGCTCGCAAGTAGGAAGTCGTCGCTTTGCGACGCAAAGACGCTCAAATCGACGGGTGTTTAGCGTCTAAACTCAAGTTTTCTCAGCGACCACGACGAGGCCGCGCACCGGCTCATTGTTCTCGATGCGTGGCGAGGCCGGCTCCAATGTCAGCAGCTTCAGCCCGGCCTTGGTTATCGCACCGCGCACATATTCCGCCGAATGGGCATAGCGCAAGCCTTCGCCGAGGACGATCCCGCTGCCGTCATGCGTCTCCAGCGTGAAGGCAAGCACGCCACCGGATGCGAGCACGCGCCTGGCTTCGCCGAGCACCGGCGCGAGGTCAGAGAGATAGACGAAGGCGTCGGCCGCGACGACGAGGTTCGCGCTCGCATCAGCCTTGCCGCGCAGGCCCTCGATCATGTCGGCAACTTCGAGCTCGGCGTAGAACTCCGTCGCCCGCGCCTGCTTGATCATGCCGGGTGAGAGATCGATGCCGGTGAAATGATCGACCTGTTTTGCGAAGGCGGCGGCCGCAAGCCCGGTGCCGCAGCCGAGATCGACGGCGCGCTTGAACAGGGCTCGCTTCTTCGCGGCGACGCGGGCAGCCACCACCGCCTTGAAGATCAGCGACGGCGCGCGATAGTCGAGATCGTTGATCAGGACGTGATCGAAGCGCGGCGCATATTGATCGAACAGCGCCTGCACGTATGCCTTGGGCATCTCGGATAATTGCTCGTCGCCAAGGCGTATCAGATGCAGGTGGGCGCCGTGCTGGTCGCCAGGATCGGACCGGCGCGCTTCGCGAAATGCCGCAATCGCCTTGTCGCGCTCGCCGAGCTGCGCACGGATCTCGCCAAGCGTGAACCAGGCCGAGGTGAAATTCGGCGCGAGCTCGATCGCCTGCTCGATGAGGTCGGCGGCGGCCGGCAGATCGCCCTTGAGCTGGAGATCGCGCGCGAACTCGAAACGGCGGTCGGCCATGAGATCGCCGGAGGACAAAAACAGGCGCAGGGGCATTTTGGAACCAGGGAGCAAAGCGGCAGGTGACTCGAAGACGCGATGGCGCAACCTATATAACAGGCATGCGTCCGCAAGACATCCTGTTGCCAGTCGCGAGCGGCCTGTGCTGCAAGCCCGGCGGTTTTCATATCGACCCTGTCCGCCCCGTGGAGCGGGCCGTGATCACCCACGGCCATTCCGACCATGCCCGCGCCGGCCATGGCGCAGTGCTGGCGACGCAGGAGACGCTGGACATGATGCGGCTGCGCTACGGCGAGAATTTCGCCGGATCGACGCAGGCGATCCGCTATGGCGAGGAGATCCGCCTCGGCGACGTCACCGTGAAATTCCATCCGGCCGGCCATGTGCTGGGCTCGGCGCAGATCGCCGTGAGCTGCAAGGACACCTGCATCGTCGCCTCCGGTGACTACAAGGACGCGCCCGACCCGACCTGCACACCGTTCGAGCTCGTGCCCTGCGACGTCTTCATCACCGAGGCCACGTTCGGGCTGCCGGTGTTTCGCCACGGCGATGCGGCCGACGAGGTGAAGAAGCTGCTCGCCTCGGTCGCGTTGTTTCCCGAACGCGCCCATCTCGTCGGCGCCTATTCGCTCGGCAAGGCGCAGCGCGTGATCGCGCTGTTGCGCGAGGCCGGCTACGACGCGCCGATTTATCTGCATGGCGCAATGGAGAAGATCACGCACTATTATCAGAGCCGAGGGGTCGCGCTCGGCGAACTAAAGCCGGTGATGGGCGTGAAGAAGGCTGCCCTCGCCGGCACCATCACGCTGGCGCCACCGTCTGCGACCTCCGATCTCTGGACCCGGCGCTTTCCCGATCCGGTCACCGCGTTTGCGTCGGGCTGGATGCGCGTGCGCGCCCGCGCGAGACAACGGGGCATCGAGCTGCCGCTGGTGATTTCCGATCATGCCGACTGGGACGGCCTCACTGCAACCATCGCCGCCACCGGCGCCGGCGAGATCTGGGTCACGCACGGCCAGGAAGATGCGCTGGTGCATTGGTGCCAAAGCAAAGGCTTGCGGGCGCAGCCGCTCGATCTCGTCGGCTATGGCGACGAGGAGGAGAGCGAAGCGCCGCTCGCTGACGAGGCCGAGGCATGAATCGCTTCGCCGAACTCTTGGACCGCCTCGCCTACGAGCCCGGCCGGAACAACAAGCTGCGGCTGATCACCAGCTATTTTCGCGAGGTTGGCGACCCCGACCGCGGTTATGCGCTGGCGGCGCTGACCGGTGCGCTGAGTTTCAAGCACGCCAAGCCCGCGTTGATCCGTGATTTGATCGCGTCGCGCACCGATCCCGTGCTGTTCGGGTTGTCGTATGACTATGTCGGAGATCTCTCGGAGACGGTGGCGCTGATGTGGCCGAGGCGGGTGCTCGGCAACGGCGAGTCTTTTCCGGGCTACCCCCCTCCCTCGCCCTTCCCCGCAAGGGGGGAGGGAGCGCAGCGGAGTGCTGGGCAATCACCTGATGCTTCAGCGACCATCGGCAAAGAGTCGAAGCGTGAGGCGCGCACCACTCTCACCGTTCCCTCCCTCCTTGCGGGGGAGGGTCAGGGAGGGGGGTGCTCCGGGCGAGATGCCGATGAGTCCACCCACGTCCGTAACCACAACAACCCGCCGCCCCCGACGCTGACCGAAGTCGTCACAACCCTCCGCACGCTCGGCAAAACCGAGCTGCCAAAGCAGCTCGAACGCTGGCTCGACGAGCTCGACGAGACCGGCCGCTGGGCGCTGCTGAAGCTCGTCACCGGGGCGCTGCGTATCGGCATCTCCGCACGGCTGGCGAAAACCGCGGCGGCCGCGCTCGGCGACAAGGACCCGCACGAAGTCGAGCTGATCTGGCCCGGTCTCAGCGCTCCCTATCTCGACCTGTTCGCCTGGCTGGAAGGCCGCGGAGAAAAGCCGGTCAACCGCGATCCCGCGCCGTTCCGCCCGGTGATGCTGGCGCATGCGATCGAGGACACGGATTTCGCCGCGCTCGATCCCGCCGACTACATCGCCGAATGGAAATGGGACGGCATCCGCGTGCAGGCGGTCGCAGGCCGCGACGACCGCGGCCACATCACGGCGCGGCTCTATTCGCGCACCGGCGAGGACATCACGGGAAGCTTTCCCGATCTCGTGCCCTCGCTGCGCCTGCCCGGCGCGATCGACGGCGAGCTTTTGATCCTGCGCGAGGGCCGCGTGCAGAGCTTCAACGTTCTGCAGCAGCGGCTCAACCGCAAGGTTGTCTCGCCGAAGCTGATCAAGGAGTTTCCGATCCATCTGCGCGCCTACGATTTGCTCGGCGACGACGAGAACGATCTGCGCGAGCTACCCTTCGCCGAGCGGCGCGAGCGGCTGGAGACCTTCATCGAGAAGCTCGACGATCCCCGCATCGATCTCTCGCCCACCGTCGCCTTCGCAAGCTGGGAGGCGCTCACTGCGGCGCGCGCCGATCCCGCGAGCGCAGGCGCGGGCAAGGATGCCGACGCCGTCGAAGGCGTGATGCTGAAGCGGCGCGACGCGCCCTATCTGCCGGGGCGGCCGAAGGGACAATGGTGGAAGTGGAAGCGTGATCCACATATCATCGATGCCGTGCTGATGTATGCGCAGCGCGGCCACGGCAAGCGCTCGTCCTATTATTCCGACTACACCTTTGGCGTCTGGACCGAAGGCGAAAACGGCGACGAGTTGGTGCCGGTCGGAAAAGCCTATTTCGGCTTCACCGACGAGGAGCTGCTCCAGATCGACCGCTTCGTCCGCCGCAACACCACCGAAAAATTCGGCCCCGTCCGCCATGTCGTGCACGAGGTCGACAAGGGGCTGGTGCTGGAGGTCGCCTTCGAGGGTCTGCAGCGCTCGCCGCGGCACAAATCCGGCGTCGCCATGCGCTTTCCCCGCATCAGCCGGCTGCGCTGGGACAAGCCGCCGCGGGAGGCCGACCGGCTGGAAACGCTGGAAAAGATGCTGAAGGCGGAGGCGACTGAGATTGAGGCTTGAAGGGAGATGGAGATAGAGCCCAAGTGCAGCCACCAGGGAGGTGTGCTCCCTCGCCCGCTTGCGGGAGACGGTCGGGGTGAGGGTGTCTCCGCGTTGGGATTCCCCAGAGGCGAGAGCCCTCACCCGGCGCTACGCGCCGACCTCTCCCGCAAGCGGGAGAGGTTAAGCCTCCCCGCGGCCCGACCGATTCAAACAATGCATCCCTCGAAGCGGTCGGCATTAAAATGCGGTAAGCTGATTGACGCCCCGTTGCGGGTTCCCCATGTGCCTCGCCGTGCCCTATAATGGGGGTCAATGGGGGTCGAATCCGCCCAAGGAGTTTTTTGTGATGGCCCACGACGTCAGAGATTTGCCGGCCGGCCGCAGTGATGGCCTGAACCGCTTTCTCGGCGGCTCGCCGCTGGCGGTCGCGTTTCGTCTGATCCTGCTCTCGATCCTGGTCGGCGTCGTGCTGGCCGCAATCGGGTTCGATCCCTGGAATATCATCTACAGCATCCGCCTCTTGTTCCAGCGGCTGTGGGATCTCGGCTTCGATACCGTCAACTGGCTATGGCGCTACTTCCTGCTCGGCGCCGTCATCGTGATCCCGATCTGGCTGCTGATGCGCGTCTTCGGCACGCCGCGCGGCCGCTAAGCCGGGTTCATGCTCTAGGGAGCCCGCAGCCGATGCAATTGCGCTTTGTCGGCTGCGGCGACGCCTTCGGGTCGGGCGGCAGGCTCAATACCTGCTTCCATGTCTCGGGACGCGAAGCCAATTTCCTGATCGATTGCGGCGCCTCGGCTCTGCCGGCGTTGAAGCGACTCGATATCCCGCGCGACGACATCGACCTGATCCTGATCACTCATTTCCACGGCGACCACTTTGCCGGCCTGGCGTTTTTCCTGCTCGACGCGCAGTTTTCGCGGCGGACCCGGCCGCTGACGATCGCGGGCCCGCAAGGAATCGAGACGCGGCTTAAACAGGTGATGGAAGCACTGTTCGAGCATTCCTCGAAGACCAAGCAGCGCTTCGAGCTGTCCGTGGTCGAGCTCGCACCGAGGCAAAGCCAAAACTTCGGCGCTGTGACGGTGACGCCCTATCCGGTCGTGCACGGCGAATCCGGTGGACCGTTCCTGGCCTATCGCATTGAGGCCGAGGGCCGCACGCTCGCCTACAGCGCCGATACCGAATGGACGGAGACGCTCATTCCGCTGGCGCATGGCGCAGATCTTTTCATCGCCGAAGCCTACATGTACGAGAAGGTGGTCAAGAACCATCTCAGCCTGAAGACCTTGGAACAGCATTTGCCAGCAATCGGCGCCAAGCGGCTCGTCCTCACCCATATGAGCGACGACATGCTCTCACGCCTCGACGATATCGCGCATCTCGCCGCCGAAGACGGCATGGTGCTCGTGTTCTGACATGCACGCGCCCGTTCATCCCAGGGTCGGCTCCCGTCAGGTGTTCGCCATCGCAGGTCCCGCGATGGTCGCGAACCTCACCACGCCGCTGATCGGCGTGGTCTCGACCACCGCGATCGGACGGCTCGACGATGCCGCCCTGCTCGGCGGCGTCGCCATGGCATCGGTGATCTTCGACTGCCTGTTCTGGCTGTTCGCCTTCCTGCGCATGAGCACGCTCGCCTTCACCGCACAGGCACTGGGCGCCGGCGAGACGCACGAGTTGACCGCGATCCTGGTGCGCGGCTTCATCGTCGCAGGCCTGATCGGCGCCGGGCTGATCGCGCTGCAACTGCCACTCGCCGCCATGCTGTTCGACCTGATGGGCGGCAGCGAAGGCGTCACGCGCGCTGCCAGAACCTACTTCATGACCCGGATCTGGTCGTCGCCGCTGGCCTTCGCCAACTACGTCATCCTCGGCTGGCTGGTCGGACAAGCCCGCGCCAATCCGGCGCTGCTGCTCCAGATCGTCATCAACCTCATCAACATGGTGGCGACGATTCTGCTGGTGCTGGTCTACGACACCGGCATCGCCGGCGCGGCGATCGCGGCGCTGCTGTCGGAGACGATCGGCTTCGTCCTCGGCGTGATCGTCTGCCGGCGCTACGCGGACGGCGGCTTTGCCGTGCCGTACGCGACGCTGTTCGACCGCGAGAAGCTGATGCGGATGCTGGCGGTGAACTCCGACATCATGATCCGCACCGCGGCGCTGATCGCCGTATTCCTGTTCTTCACCGCCAAAGGCGCGCGCGCCGGTGACGTCACGCTGGCCGCGAACTCCGTGCTCAACAATTTCCTGCTGGTCAGCGCCTTCTTCCTCGATGGCCTTGCCAACGCGGCGCAGCAGCTCTGCGGCCGCACCTTTGGCGCACGCGACGCCAGGGGTTTTGCGGATTCGACTCGACTGGTCCTGCTGTGGGGGCTTGGTTTCGCACTGGTCGTGTCAGCGCTGTTCGCGCTGTTCGGTCCGGCCCTGATCAATTTTATGACCGCCAGTGAGGACGTCCGCCGGGCTGCACGCGATTTCCTGGTGTTCATCGTGCTCGCGCCCGTGCCCGGCGTGTTCGCCTTCGGCTTCGACGGCATCTATGTCGGCGCGACCTGGGCGCGCGAGATGCGCAATCTCATGCTGGCTTCGCTCGCGATCTTCTTAGGCGTCTGGTGGTCGCTGCAATCGTACGGCAATGCCGGACTGTGGTGGGCGCTGATCGCGTTCTACGTCGCGCGCGGCGGATTGCAGGGCGCGCGCTATCCGGCTCTGTTCAGGGCGACGTTCTCGAAGCTGTAGCAATCTTGTCCCGGACGCGGTGCGGCATGAAATGACGCGACGCAGAGCCGGGACCCAGCGACTGTAGGCCCCGGATCAGCAGCGCACCACGCCGCGAAGTGCGGCGCGCTGCGCTGCATCCGGGGCACGAGACCGCCTCACATGCCCGGCCAGTCTTCCGCCGTCAGCGTGGCTGCATCGGCGCCGACGATCTCGGAGAGCGAATCCCGGCCGGTGCGCAGCAGCGTCGAGGTGAGGTCGCGCTTGATCTCGTCGACGAGGCCAAGGCCCTTGTAGACCAGCGACGAATAAAGCTGGATCAGGCTCGCGCCGGCGCGGATCTTTGTCAGCGCGGCACCACCCGAATCCACACCACCGACGCCGATCAGCGGGAACGCGCCCTCGACGCGGACATAGGTCTCCGCGACCATGCGCGTCGACAAGCGGAACAGCGGCCGGCCGGACAGGCCACCTTGTTCTTTCGCGCGCATCTCTTCCCGCAGCGTGCTCGGCCGCGCGATCGTCGTGTTCGACACGATCATGCCGTCGACCCGGCGCGAGCGGGCGACCTGCACGACGTCGTCGAGCTGGGCGAGGCTCAGATCCGGTGCGATCTTCAGCAACACCGGTGTGTCGCCGGCCTTCTGCCGCACCCGCTCGCGCGCGTCGATCACGCGTCCAAGCAGATCGTCGAGCAGCGCGCCTTCCTGCAGATTGCGCAAGCCGGGCGTATTCGGCGAGGAGACGTTGACGGTGAAATAGCTCGCGACTGGCGCAAAGGTCTCGATCAGTTTGACGTAGTCGCCGACGCGGTCGGGCGAGTCCTTGTTGGCGCCGACATTGACGCCGACGATACCGCCATGCTGCGCGCGGGCGGCGAGCCTCCGAAGTGCGACTTCGGCGCCGTCATTGTTGAAACCCATGCGGTTGATGACGGCCTCGTCACGCTCGAGGCGAAACAGCCGCGGCCGCGGATTACCTCCTTGCGGCTTCGGCGTCACCGAGCCGATCTCGACGAAGCCGAAGCCGAGCCGCAGCAGTGCATCCGGCACCTCGGCGCTCTTGTCGAAGCCCGCGGCCATGCCGATCGGATTGGGAAAGTTGAGCCCGAAGGCGCGCACCGCAAGCTTGGGATCTTCTGGCCGCGGCTTGACCGGCGGCAGGAAGCGCAGGCCCTGGATCGCAAGGCGATGCGCATCCTCCGGATCGAGCCAGCGCAGCACCGGCAGCGAAAGGGCATCGAAGGCGCGGATCACGGGGCAAGCTCCGGGGTGTCATGGCCACCGTCGGAGCGCATGTTGAGGTTCGTCACCGAAATCACCGCACCGAGATCGAGCTCGCCATAGAGATGCGGAAACAGCTCCTCATTGCGCGAACGCTCCCAGCGCAGTTCGCTGCCGAGCGCATCGCCGTCGACCTCGACCAGGAACAGCGCACGCTGTCCGAAGAAATGCTTCCGCAGCGTCTCGGGAACCTGGGAGGCGGTGGAAAAATGGATGAAACCGTCGCGCGAATCGTCCGCGCTGCCACGGTAAACGCCCTGCCGTTCCGCCTCGCGCCAGGCCGAGGCCGGACAGATTTTGTAGATCTTGACCACCGGTTACGGAGCCCTGTTTGCCCGTTGAGTCAGCTCATTGAGTCTCTTGGGGTTTTTCGTCTCTTGCGGGTCTCAAAACCCGGGCGCGACCGTAGAGGCGGCCCCCTCCGAACTCAAGCCTTAGAGCCTATTCCGTTCCGATGAAATCGGAACGGGGCTCTAAATTCTTGTTTTGACGCGTTTTCTTTACGCGAACCGGTATCCACCTCGCTTGAAAACGCTTCCCCGTCGCCTCTTGCGCGGAAAACGGAAAACCGGTTGATTTGAGGATAGTTTTCCTGAGTTGCGACGGGCTGGACCTTCCATGGTCAGGCAGGCCAAAGCGCAGAGGATGCTGACCCACGACCAGATCTGGGGCGCGCTGGATCGACTGGCCGCGCACGCCGGGCTGTCGCCGTCCGGCCTTGCCAAGCGCGCCGGGCTCGACCCCACCACCTTCAACAAGTCCAAGCGCGTCACCTCCGACGGCCGCGAACGCTGGCCTTCGACCGAATCGATCGCGAAGGCGCTCGCGGCGGCCGAATCTTCGATGGAGGCCTTCGTGAAGCTGATCGGCGACGGCGCGGGCGACGGCCGCTCGGTGCCGTTGCTCGGCTTCGCGCTGGCCGGCGCAAGCGGCGCATTCGACGAGTCCGGCTTTCCATCCGGCAAGGGCTGGACCGAAATCGCGCTTCCGACCGCCGAGAATCGGCACACCTTCGCGCTTGAGATTTCCGGTGATGCGCTTCAACCGGCCTATCGCGACCGCGACGTCATCCTGGTCTCGCCGGGCACGCCGGTTCGCAAGGGTGACCGCGTGGTGGTGAAGACGAGGGCGGGCGAGGTAACGATCGCCACGCTGATGCGCCGCACCACGAAGGCACTGGAATTGCAGCCGCTCGGTGCGACGCAGGTCGAGCGGGCGATAGCGGTGAGCGAGGTGGCGTGGATTGCGCGGATCGTTTGGGCGAGTCAGTGAGGGGGGCGCAACACGCACCAGACACTCAGTGTCGTCCTGGCGAAAGCCAGGACCCATTACCCCAGGGAGATGTTGTCGCGCGAAGCAGGTAACTCCCGGTCCCCGTAACCACATCCGACGGTGGCTATGGGTCCTGGCTTTCGCCAGGACGACGTTGGGGGTTGCGCCTACAACGAAGGGCGGTCCCCTCACGCACTCCGCGCCAGCGCGCCGTCGATCATGTTGACCGCGTTCTGGATGCCGTACACCGCGACGAAGGAGCCGAAGCGCGGTCCCTTCTCCTGGCCGAGCAGCACCTGATACAGCATGTTGAACCAGTCGAGCGTCACGCCGGGCCGGCCGTCCTTGCCCTTCTTGACCTGATCGAGGAACGGCTCGCGGCGCCCGATCTCGTAAACGACGTTCTGGATCTCTTCGGCGGACGACTCCTGCGGAAGCTGCGACAGCGCATCGCGCAGATCCTGGAGCGCGGCGCGCTCGGTGCCGGTCGGCACGCGGAACTGCTTCGTCGGCGCCACGAAGTCGCGGTAATAGTTGATGGCATAGCCGACCATCGCGTCGAGCTTCGGATGCGTCTGCGGCGACACGCCGGGACGATAGCGGCCGATGAAGCCCCACAGCGTCTCGGCATTCTCCGCATTCGACGACGACACCAGCGTCAGCAGCAGCTGGAAGGTGACGGGCATATCGCCCTTCGGCGGGTTGCCGCTGTGGATGTGCCAGACGGGATTGCCGAGCTGCTGCTTGCCATCCTGCTTGGCAAAACCGTCGCTGAAATGCTGATAGTCGTCGACATTGCGCGGGATGACGTCGAAATACAGCCGCTTGGCCGCCTTCGGCTCGCGATACATGAACAGCGACAGCGATTCCGGCGAGGCGTAGCGCAGCCATTCGTCGATGGTCAGGCCGTTGCCCTTCGACTTCGAGATCTTCTGGCCCTTCTCGTCGAGGAACAGCTCGTAGTTGAAACCTTCGGGCGGCGTGGCGCCGAGCGCCCTGGCGATCGCGCCGGACAGCTTCACGGAGTCGATCAAATCCTTGCCGGCCATCTCGTAATCGACGCCGAGCGCGACCCAGCGCATTGCCCAGTCGGCCTTCCACTGGCACTTGACGTTGCCGCCGGTGACGGGCGTCTCGACTTCCTGGTTCGTGTCGGGATCGACATAGGTCACGGTGCCCGCCGCGACGTCGCGGCGGATCATCGGCACCTGGAGCACGACGCCGGTGGTCTTGCTGATGGGCAGGAACGGAGAATAGGTGGCGCGACGGTCCGGCCCGAGCGTCGGCAGGATGATCGCCATGACCTGGTCGTAGGCCGCCAGCATTTTCAGAAGCGTCGCGTCGAAGCGGCCTGACTTGTAATAGTCAGTCGAGCTCGCGAACTCGTAGTCGAAGCCGAAATGATCGAGGAAGGCGCGCAGGCGCGCGTTGTTGGCGGCGCCGAACGAGGGATATTCGTTCGAGAACGGGTCGGGCACCGCGGTGAGCGGGCGGCCGAGATATTGTGCCAGCAGATCCTTGTTCGGCACGTTGTCCGGCACTTTCCGAAACCCGTCCATGTCGTCCGAAAAGGCGAGCAGCCGCGTCTTGATCTTGTCCTCGGTGAGCACGCGGAAGGCGTGGCGCACCATCGAGGTGCGCGCGACCTCGCCGAACGTGCCGATATGCGGCAGGCCGGATGGGCCGTAGCCGGTCTCGAACAGCACCTCGTCCTTCGGGCTTTTCTTCAGCCGCGCGACAATGGCCTTCGCCTGCTCGAACGGCCAGGCGTTGGATTGTTCGGCGAGCGCACGCAGATCGCTCGGGTTCATGTTGGGATCGGTAACGGACATCAAGGGGGCCTCCGGGCCGCGGAAAATAGCGATTTCCGGGTAGAATGCAATTTTGCGAGGTGCTGTGAGACCCTCACCCTGAGGATCGCGCCCCTTCGCGCGCGTCTCGAAGGGCGAGGCCACCGGCGGGGCCTTCATCCTTCGAGACGCTTGCTTCGCAAGCTCCTCAGGATGAGGAATTGTCGCCGCAGCGAAAGAACTAAAACGGGCTGACCGAAAAATACCGCAGCCACAGATCGGTGTAGCGGCCTTTTTCCCAAACGCGGAACAGCGCCCAGTTCAGGGCCTGGCGCAGCACGTCGTTGCCCTTGCGCACGGCGATGCCGATGCCCTCGCCGAAGAAGCGGCTCTCGACGAAGGGACCGCCGGAGAAGGCGCAGCAATCGCCGGAATCGGTGCCGTTGATCCAGAACGCCAGCGAGATGGCGTCACCGAAGATGAAATCGACTTCGCCCTTGCGCAAGGCGGCACGCATGGCGTCGTCATTGGGATAGCCGTGCAGCTCGGCGTCGGTGAACATCGCCTTGAGGTAGGCTTCATGCGCCGAGCCCGCGATCACACCGACCTTCTTGCCTTCGAGATATTCGGGGCGGATCTCCGGCATCACCGCATCCTTGCGCGAGGCGAAGCGCGCCGGCACGCGGTAATAGGGATCGGTGAAATCGACACGCGCGCGGAGCTGCGGGCTCACCGCCATCGAGGCGATGATGGCATCGCCCCGGTTCGAGGTGAGCGCGTCGACCAGCGTCTCGAAGCGGCGCATCTGCACCGTGCAGGTCACCTTGATCTCTTCGCAGAGCGCGCGGGCAAGATCCACGTTGAAGCCGGCCGGATTGCCATCGGCACCGGTGTAGTTGAACGGCGGATAGTCGGTCTCAGTCAGGAAGCGGACCACGGTCAGGCGCGACAAATCCGGCCGCTCCGGGCGCCGCCGCGGATCCCAGAAGCCGGGCACGGCCTGGGGGGCGGCCTGGGGCGCTACCCGCGGCGTGGCCTGGGGCGCCGCCGGAGGCTGCTTGGCCGGGGCCTGCGCCTTCGCGCCGGTCAGGCCCACGAGCAGGCAAGCGCCGAGGACCAGCCCTGTCAGGAGGCCACGGGCGGATTTGGGCGATTTTACCTGTCGCGATGCGGCCATCGGCGGGAAATGAACGAATTTCATTGGGATCGGAGGACCTTATAGACCATCCCGCCGGGAACGCGAGCGACGACTGCTGCCACGGAGACGGTGAGCCCCTTCTCCCGCTTGCGGGAGAGGTGTCCCTAGAGATACCGCTTCAGCTCGGTCGCGGCCTCTTCGGGGCTGCGCTTCAGGTTGAACGGCGAGACGAAGCGGGCGTCGCGGTCCATCAGATAGATCAGCGCGGTGTGGTCCATCGTGTAGTCGCCGTCCTTCGTCGGGACCTTCTTGGCGTAGACCCGGTAGGACGTGATGACCTTGGCGGTCTCGGCGGAATCGCCGCTGAGGCCTTCGAGATGCGGATCGAAGCTCGAGAGATAATCCTTCATCGTCGCGGGCGTATCACGCTCGGGGTCGACCGAGATGAAGATGGCGTTGACCCTGTCGGCATCCTTGCCCATCGCACGCAGCACTTCGGACATCTCGAACAGCGAGGTCGGGCAGACGTCGGGGCAATGGGTGTAGCCAAAGAAGATCAGGGTCGGCTTGCCCTTCAGGCTCTTGTCAGTAACAGCCTTGCCGTTCTGGTCGGTGAGCTGGAACGGGCCACCGATCGAGGCCGGCTGCGCCACCTTGCTCACCCCGCCCATCGCCCAGAACAGCACGAGCAGACCGACGACGAGGCTTGAGGCGAAGGCGGTCGCGATCACCAGCGGGCGCGCGGTTGAGCTCATGAGCGGAAAACTTCCTGTCGCGGGTCAGAAGCAGGCGGCAAAGCCGGTCCTGATCATTTCGAAGAACACCTGGCTGCCGTAGTGGAACCAGAGGGCGAGCGCGCCGAGCACAACCAGCCCGCCGACGCCTGCGCCGGCCAACAGCACCACGGACGGCGTCCGGCCGGCAGTGGGCGAATTGTCCGATACTGGATGCGCGGAGTGTAGAGGTTGAGCCATCACAACGATCGGGCCGAAAGCGCCCGTTCCCTGCCTCCCAAATAGGCGTTGACCCGCCGAGGGGCAAGCGCCGCAGGCGGGCCAGGGATCACGTCGCGCTGATGGCTTCAGTGCAGCAGCTGCCCCCGGGCGGACTCCAAATCTTCCGCTGGCGGAGAAGATCGGCGCAAAGGCCTGTTGGCCAAGGCTTGCGCGTCGAGGTAGCAGGGCTTGTACATGGCCTGGAGCTGCCTGCCCCTGAGGAACAGCATGTGCGGGGTGAGGCCGCCGCGATGCGCGATCCAGCGCTTCACCTGCGAGGGATACATCGCATACAGCATCTGGGTCGCTTCGGAATTGGTCACGGCGCGGCCGTTGGTGCCGAAATCCCAGGCGGCATGGAAGCCGAGAGTCGCGTTCGAGGTCACGCAGATCCGGTCGCGGGGAATGGCACCGAGGACGATGGTGCAGGCGGAAGCGCAGAGGCCGTCTATGATGACGGTATCGCCTGATTGCCGCAGATCCTGGTACCTGTCGACGTAGGTTCCGATCCGGCCGCCGCGGTCATCCGCGATCCGGACCACCGCGTGAGAAGCCCCCATGCCAGCGATCAGGAGAACCGCCGCAAGCAACCCCGTCAGAAACTTCATTGGCCCCCGCCCCAGTCGAATCTGTGTGTCAGGTGGTGATGCACTGCTAGCGTCGGTCGAGACTGCGGTTTTGTCTAGGCATGCAGGCTCGCTCAAAACAAATTCAAATCCAGTGTTGCGTCGGCGCTGCACTGGGGCCGTCCCGGTCCCAAACTGGAACAAGTTAACGATGTCTTACGCGACAGCCCTTGATCTCAGATACAACCGCTGGCTTCAATCCGGGCAACTACAGGGGGGAACTCATGAGCGAGCAGGCGGACGTTATCGTCGTCGGCGGGGGGCTATCGGGACTGGTGGCGGCGACCGAAATTGCAGACAGCGGCAAGCGCGTGATCGTCGTCGACCAGGAGGGCGAGCAGTCACTGGGCGGCCAGGCGTTCTGGTCGTTCGGCGGATTGTTCCTGGTCAATTCGCCGGAGCAGCGCCGGCTCGGCATCAAGGACTCCTTCGAGCTCGCGATGCAGGACTGGCTCGGCACCGCCGGGTTCGACCGCGATGAGGATTTCTGGCCGCGCCAATGGGCCGAGGCCTATGTGGCGTTCGCCGCAGGCGAAAAGCGCGACTGGCTGCGCGCGATGGGTCATCGCATTTTCCCCGTGGTCGGCTGGGCCGAGCGCGGCGGCTATGACGCGATGGGCCACGGCAATTCGGTGCCGCGCTTTCACGTCACCTGGGGCACCGGCCCGGGCATCGTCGAGCCGTTCGAGCGCCGCGCGCGCGACGCGGCTAAGAGCGGACGGTTGACCTTCAAGTTCCGCCATCGTGTCGATGCGCTCTCCATCACCAACGGCACCGTGGATGGCGTCAGCGGCGTCGTGCTCGCCCCCGACACGATCGAGCGCGGCAAGAGCTCGTCGCGCGATGTGGTCGGCGAATTTGCGCTGAAGGCGCAGGCCGTGATCGTCGCCTCCGGCGGCATCGGCGGCAATCATGATCTGGTGCGGCAGAACTGGCCGAAGCGGCTCGGCGAGCCGCCAAAATTCATGATCTCCGGCGTGCCCGAACATGTCGACGGCCGCATGATCGGCATCACGGAGAAGGCCGGCGCGCGGCTGATCAACCGCGACCGCATGTGGCATTATGTCGAGGGCATCCAGAACTGGTCACCAATCTGGCCTCGCCACGGCATCCGCATCCTGCCAGGCCCGTCCTCGATGTGGTTCGACGCCACCGGCACGCGGCTGCCGGCACCGCTCTTCCCCGGCTCCGACACGCTCGGCCAGCTGCAATACATCATGTCGACCGGCTACGATTATTCCTGGTTCATCCTGACGCAGAGCATCATCAAGAAGGAATTTGCGCTGTCGGGTTCTGAGCAAAATCCCGATCTGACCGGCAAAAGCTGGCGCATGACCTTGCGCCGCGCCACCAACAAGGGCGCGCCGGCGCCGGTGGAAGCGTTCAAGCGCCATGGTGTCGACTTCATCGTGCGCGACAAGTTCGAGGATCTCGTGGCGGAGATGAACAAGCTCGCCGGCAACGACCTGCTCAAGCTCGAGCATGTGAAGATGCAGATCGAGGCGCGCGACCGCGAGATCGCCAACCCCTACGTCAAGGATGCGCAGGTGATGAACATCCACAATGCGCGGCGCTATATCGGCGACAAGCTGATCCGCACGGCGTCTCCGCACCGCATCCTCGATCCCGCGCAAGGACCGCTGATCGCGGTCAAGCTCAACATCCTCACCCGCAAGACGCTCGGCGGCTTCGAGACCGATCTCGATTCGCGCGTGTTCGGCGAGGAAGGCCAGATCATCCCCGGGCTCTACGCGGTCGGCGAGGCCGCAGGCTTCGGCGGCGGCGGCGTGCACGGCTACCGCTCGCTGGAGGGCACGTTCCTCGGCGGCTGCCTGTTCTCGGGCCGCAATGCGGGCCGTGCCGCGGCGAAGGCTGTGGGCTAGATCATGCGGCGGCCGATGCGCATCGCGGCGTTCCTTACAGCGCTCGCCGCCGCGCCATCAGCGTCGGCGGACACGATCGGCGTCAACGGCGTGATGCGATCCTACACCGCGCAACTGCCGGCGAAAAAGCCGGCACCGCTCGTGGTCGTACTGCATGGCAAGACCCAGCGCGGCGCCGACATGATCACGCGGACCGCATGGCCAAAAGTCGCCAAGCGCCAGGGCTTTGCCGCGGTTTTTCCCGATGGGCTCAACCATGCATGGGCCGATGCGAGGACAAAAGCGGGACCTGAGCTGCGCGGTCCGCCTCCAGGCACCGATGACGTCGCGTTCATTGCAAAGCTCGTCGAGAAGCTGGTGGCTGACGGCACCGCCGATGGAAAGCACGTCTATGTCACCGGCGTCTCCAACGGCGGCGCCATGGTGATGACGTTGGTCTGCGCACGCGCCGATCTGTTTGTGGCCGGTGCAAGCGTGATCATGAATCTTACCGACGAATCCGCCGCAACCTGCCATCCGTCGCGCCCCCTGCCGATGCTGATCATGAACGGCACCGCCGATCCGCTGATCCCTTATGAGGGTGGACGCGGGTCGAGCTATTTTGCCGCAGATGGGTTCTGGTCCACCGAGAAGACCGTGGCATTCTGGCGCCAACTCAATGGCTGCGAGGCGGATGACGCAAGCGTGACAGACCTGCCCGACAAGTCGCCTGCCGACCAGTCCACCGTCACGCGGATTTCGTCGCGCTGCCCGACGGGGCACGATGTCGTGCTCTATCGCGTCAACGGAGGCGGCCATCGCATGCCCGGATTTTCTCCGGATGCCCGCTTCCCAAGGGTCGCAACGGGCCTGCTCGGGCCGCAAAACGGCGACATCGACGGCGCCGAGACGATCTGGGCTTTCTTCAGCAAGTTTCCGTAACGGACGCATGCATCATGACCAACGCATGCGTGCCCGGGGTGGCACAGAGCAAGCTGCTGCGCTAGACAGGGCCGCCATTCACAGGAGATCCCAATGAGCATTCAGCGTTTTGAAACCGGCCCGCGCATGAGCCAGGTCGTCGTGCACGGCAACACCGTCTATCTCGCCGGTGTCGTCGCCAATAATGCCGCCCGCGAAAGCGTGACCAAGCAGACCCAGGACATCCTGGCGACCATCGACGGCCATCTCGCCAAGGCCGGCACCGACAAGTCGAAGCTGCTCTCGGCCACGATCTACATCACCGACATGAAGACGTTTCCCGAAATGAATGCTGTGTGGGACGCTTGGGTGTCGCCCGGCAACACCCCGGCGCGCGCCACTGTCGAAGCCAAGCTGGCGGCGGCGCAGTACACCGTGGAAATCATGGTGACCGCGGCGAAGTGAAAATTTCACGCGCGCTGATGACCTCAGAGGTAATCGATCGGCGCGCGTGAACCTTCGATAGTCAGGGACAGCCGAACACGGTGCCATCGAAGGAGAATACCATGACCGATCCCGTCACCATCGCCCGCCGCTACATCGATCTCTGGAACGAGCGCGCGCAGAACCGGCGGCGCGAACTGCTCAGCGAGAACTGGACCGCCGATGCGAGCTATGTCGATCCCGTGATGAAGGGCGACGGCCATGACGGCGTCGACGCGCTGATCGTCGGCGTGCAGCAGCGTTTTCCGGAGTTCAAGTTCAAGCTGATCGGCGAGCCCAACGGCTACGGCGACAATGTCCGCTTTTCGTGGGGGCTTGGCCCCGATGGCGTCGACAGTCCGATCAAGGGCACCGATTTCGCCGTGCTGAAGGACGGCCGCATCAAGAGCATCACGGGATTTCTGGACCAGGTGCCAGCGGGGGCGTAAAGGCGCTCCTACCCTCCCCTGGAGGGGGAGGGTCGGCTCACATGGAGCGCAGCGAAATGTGAGCCGGGGTGGGGTGACAGTCTCTCCGCACCGAACGCTGCCCGCGTGGAGAGATCACCCCACCCCGCTCGCGCTTCGCGCGATCGACCCTCCCCCTTCAGGGGAGGGTAAGAAAAAGAGTCCGCGCCTCGCGCTAGCTTGCAACCGCCAACCGATACGCTCGCTTCGCATTCATCCCAAACGCCTTCTCGCGCACCTGTGGGCCTAGCCTCGCCAGACACGCCTCCAGCGCGCTCTTGATCTCTCCGTAGCTGCCCGCAAGCAGGCACACCGGCCAGTCGGAGCCGAAGATCAGGCGATCCTCGCCGAAGCAATTCGCGGCATGCTCGACGAACGGAAACAGCCGCTCCGCATTCCAATCGTTCCATTTCGCTTCAGTCGCGAGACCCGAGATCTTGCACCAGACATTGCCACAGACCGCGAGCGCGGCGATGCGATCGGCCCATTCTGCGCTCCAGCCGTCTGCGATCGGCGGCTTGGCGGCGTGGTCGAGCACGAAGCGCGCGTGTGGAAAGTCTCTGGCGATCGCGATCGCGGCGGGCAGCTCGCGGGTGCGGACCAGGAAGTCGTAAGTGAGATCGCGCGCGAACACTGCCGTGAGGCCGCGCTGAACGTCACTACGCAACAGCCAATCCGGATCGAGCTCGTCGTGCACCTGGTGCCGGATGCCAACGAGCTTCTGACCGCCCGGCGAGGCACGCAGACGATCGAGTGTCCCGCCAAGCGAGCCATCAGTCAGATCAACCCAGCCGACCACGCCGATAACCGAGGGCGTGACATTCGCGATGCGCAAGAACTCCTCGGTCTCCTCCAGCGCGGAGCGGCATTGCACCACGATGCTCGCCTCGATGCCGTTCGCTTTCAGAAGCGGCGCGAGGTCGGCGGGACCGAAGGCGCGGCGGATCGGCGCGAGCTCCGGCGCGTCCATCCAGGGATAATGGGCGCGCGCGGGGTCCCAGAAATGCTGGTGACCGTCGATGATCATGGCTCACGCTCCACCGGGCAGCGGCGCGCGCGCTTCGATAAGTTTTCGCGCACGCAGTTCCTGCCAGAACGCCGGCGGCACCGCCATCTCCGACATCGCGATGTTGTCGGCGACTTCGGCGGCGTTACGCGCCCCCATCACGGCAACCGTTACCACGGGATGCGCCATGCAGAACTGGAAGGCAGCGGCCCTCAGCTCCGTGCCATGCTTGCGGCAGAGCTCGTCGAGCTCGCGCGCCCGCGCAATCAGCACCGGATCGGCATCCTGATAGTTGAACTTCGCGCCGACATGCGGATTGGCCAAGATGCCGCTGTTGTAGATGCCGCCGAGCAGGATGCCGATGCCTCTGTCGCGGCAAACCGGAAACAGCGCATCCAGCGCGCCCTGATCGAGCAGCGTGTAGCGGCCGGCGAGCAGGAAGCAGTCGACCGGCACGGCTTCCGCGAAGCGGACCAGCATCTCCGACTGGTTCATGCCGGCGCCGATCGCCTTGATGGTGCCGTCCGCGCGCAGGCGCTGGAGCGCGCGGAAGGCGCCGGCGACGGCATCGTCATAATGATCGTCCGGATCATGCACGAGCAAGACATCGACGCGGTCGAGCCCGAGGCGGATCAGGCTCTCCTCGACCGAGCGCATCACGCCGTCATGGCTGAAATCGAACACCGGCCGCTCGCGCGGTGCGCCCTTGTAATGGTCGTCCTCGGCGGCAGTGCCGTCAGGCGCGCGCAGAAGGCGACCGACTTTTGTTGAGATGACGTAGGAGTCGCGCGGCTTCTGCCGCAGGAAGCTGCCCAGCCGCCGTTCTGCCAGGCCGAAGCCATAGAGCGGCGCGGTGTCGTAGAAGCGTACACCGAGCGACCAGGCGCGCTCGATCGTCGCTTCAGCGTCGGCATCACTGACCGGAGTGAACAAACCGCCAAGCGGGGCCGAACCAAGGCCGATTGACGTCACGTCGAGAGAACCGAGCCGCGATCGTTTCATTCCCATTCCTTCCAAGAGCCGGTGTCTCTCCCGCTTGCGGATTACGCAAGCGAGAGAGAACGCAGGAGTGTGGGGCTGGCGACACTCCTATTTCAACATCTGGGCGACGTTATCCTTCGTCACGAGATCGAGACCGGTATAGACGATCTCCGGCACCTTCTCGCCCTTCTTGATGGCGAGCAGCGTGTCCATTGCCTTCTCGCCCATCTCGAACGGGCGCTGGCCAACCAGCGCATTGGCATAGCCGTCACGCAGCAACTCGAGCTGCATCTTGAGCGTATCTGCGACAACAAGCGTGAACTTGCCGCTGTCGATGTCCTTCTTGGATCTGGAGGCAAAGGCCTTGAAGCCCTCGGGCGCGAACATCGGCCAGCCGCCGACGGGGACGATCGCGGCAAGGTCGGGCGTCGCAGTACGCACGTCGGTCATTTGCTGGACCGCAAGCGCGGGATCGTCATTGCAGAACGTCGGAGAGCCCGCGACCTCGGTCCATTTCGACCCCTTCAGCGCCTCGCGGACACCGTCGACGCGCTCAGCGAGGTTCTTGGCACCGGGACCGCCCGAGACCATGGCGTACTTTCCGCCGTCGGGCCGGAGTTTTAGCAATTGCTTGCCGAGCGCGACGCCGAATTCCTTGTTGTTGGTGCCGATATAGGCAATGCGCTTGGAACCCGGCGCGTCGGCGTCGAAGGTGATGACGGGAATGCCGGCTGCGGTCGCCGCCTCGATCGACTTGGTCATGGCCGCGACGTCGGCGACCGAGATCGCGAGGCCATCGACCTTCTGGGTGACGAAGTCCTGGATGATCTGCGCCTGCGTCGCCGGCTCATGCTCGACCGGTCCCTTGTAGATGCACTCGATGTTGCCGAGCTCCTTGGCGCGTTTCTGGCAGCCGTCGCGCGCAAAGTCGAAGAACGGATTGTTCATCGCCTTCGGCACGATGACGAAACGATAGTTCGCTGCGAATGCCGGGGCCGCCATCATCGCGACGGCCATGCCGGCAAGAAGAAGTCTCTTCATTGCTCTCCTCCACCCTTGTCTTGCGCCCATCCTCTCGAGATCGTCCGGGAAGCGGACAGGCGACATTTTCGTTGCCTTCCCGACGACGTCACTTCAGGTCATCCGCGAGCGGATGCGGTCGACCAGCACGGCCAAGATGATGATCACGCCCACCAGCGTCTGCTGCCAGTAGGAGCTGACCTGCGCGAGCACGAGACCGTTTCGGATCACCTCGAGCAGCACGCAGCCGACGATGGCGCCGAGCGGACCGCCGACTCCGCCGGCCAGGTTGGCGCCGCCGATCACGGCCGCCGCGATCACGTTGAGCTCGTAGGACGTCGCCATGTTGGCCGGCGCCGAGCCGAGCCAGCCGGAGATGATGATGCCCTGGAGCCCTGCGGCGAGTGCGCAGGTGACATAGACCTCGATCTTGACCCGCACGACCGGGATGCCGGTCAGCTCCGCCGCCTTCTCGTTGCCGCCGAGCGCGAAGACGTGGCGGCCGAAGGAGGTGTGGTGCAGGACCACGGCCATCGCCAGCGCAAGGATCACCAGATAGATGAAGGGCACGGGCACGCCGAGCACGTCACCCGAGGTGAGTGCGTAAAAATAATCGGCGTCCGGCCCGCCCGGGAAGCTGCCGCGGCCGTTGGAGACGACATAGCCGAGCCCACGCACGATCGAGAGCATGCCAAGCGTGGTCACGAACGGCGACAGGCCCAGCACGGCGATGCAGAAGCCGTTGACGAGGCCACCGAGCAGCGCGACGCCGAGGCCCGCGACGACCGAGACCAGCAGGATCAGGCCCGGCACGTTAGCCAGCACGGTCTTGCCGTCGGCCGCCATATGCACGAACAGCGAGGCGCCGAGGCCGCCGGGCGTCGACAGCTCGGTCATCACCATCGAGGTGATCATGGCCGAGAAGCACATCATCGAGCCGACCGAGAGATCGATGCCGCCGGTGATGATGACGAAGGTAACGCCGAGCGTGGCAATGGCGATGAAGGAGAAATTCTTCGCCACATTCTGCATGTTGCCTTCGGTGAAGAAATACGGACTGGCGAAATGCATGACCACCAGCAGCACCGCGAGAGCGAGCAGGACGTAGCCGGTCTGGGAGGCGAAGATGCCACGCTGCCACCATTTGGCCTTGCCTATATTGGTGAAGGTGATCGGGGATTCCAGGGGCATGGCCATCACGCCGCCTCCTTCGCGCCGGTGATGAGGGCGGTGACTTCCTCGGGGGACGTCTCGTGGATCGGCTTGTCGGCCCGCTTCTCGCCACGGCGCATGACGATCACGCGGTCGCACACCGCGAACACATCGGGCATGCGGTGCGAGATCAGCATCACGGCGACGCCCTGCTCCTTGAGCCGGTGAATCAAACTCAGCACCTGCTCGACCTGGCGGACCGAGATCGCAGCCGTCGGCTCGTCCATCATCACCAGCCGTGCATTGGAGAGCCGCGTCCGCGCGATCGCGACCGCCTGGCGCTGGCCGCCCGACATCTGCTTGACGAGATCATCGGGCCTCGTCTCCGAGCGCAGTTCGCCGAACAATTCGAGCGCGCGCGCCGCCATCGCCTTGTGGTCGAGCAATGCAAGTGGGCCGAATCTGCGCTTCAGCTCGCGGCCGAGAAACACGTTGGCGGCAGCGGTCAGATTGTCGGCCAGTGCGAGGTCCTGGTAGACGACCTCGATCCCGACTGCGCGGGCATCGATGGGCCGATTGAAATGAACCGCGTCGCCGGTAAAGCGGATCTCGCCATGTGTGGGCCGGAAATTTCCGGCGATGATCTTGACCAGCGTCGACTTGCCCGCGCCATTGTCGCCCATCAGGCCGACCACTTCGCCGGGCAACACCTTCATGTCGACACCATGCAGCGCGCGAATCGCGCCAAAATCCTTGCCGATGCCGGTGAGTTCGAGGACGGGTGTTGCGCCAGCACTTGCCATCAGCAGCCTCGCTCAGACGTAGCGGTTGACGAGTGATTCCAGATATTCCTGCCGACCCGAGCGCGGCTGCGGGTCGAAGCCGGGGCTCAGCGCACGGTCGGCGAGCTCGGCGAGCGAACGCTGGCCGCCGAGAATGGCCCTGCCCTCGGCGCCGGCCCATCCCTCATAGCGCTTGGCAAGCGGTGCGTTGAGAACGCCGGCATCGAGCATGTCGGCGGCAGCGAGGAAGGCACGCGCGCAGGCATCCATCGAGCCGACATGGGCATGGATCAAATCATCGGGATCTATCGACTGGCGCCGGATCTTGGCGTCGAAATTGAGCCCGCCCGAGGTGAAGCCGCCGCGGTTCAGGAGCTCGTGGAACACCAGTGCCAGCTCCGGCACGTTCATCGCGAACTGGTCGGTATCCCAGCCGAGCAGACCGTCGCCGCGGTTGATGTCGAGCGAGCCGAAGATGCCGAGCGCCTCGGCAAGCGCGACCTCGTGATGGAAGGAGTGGCCGGCGAGGATGGCGTGGTTCTGCTCGATGTTGAGCTTGACGTCCTTCAGCAGGTCGTAGCGGGCGAGGAAGCCGTAGCAGGTGGCGACGTCGAAGTCGTATTGATGCTTGGTCGGCTCCTTCGGCTTCGGCTCGATCAGGATCGGCCCGTTGAAGCCGATCTTGTGCTTGTGCTCGACGACGAGCGACACGAAACGGCCGAGCTGGTCGAGCTCGCGTTTGAGATCGGTGTTGAGCAGCGTCTCATAGCCCTCGCGACCGCCCCACAGCACATAGTTCTGGCCGCCGAGCCGGTGCGTCACCTCCAGCGCGGCGCGAACCTGGCCCGCGGCATAGGTGAAGATCTCGGGGTCCGGATTGGTCGCAGCGCCCGCCATGTAGCGGCGGTGCGTGAACAGGTTCGCGGTGCCCCAGAGCAGGCGGACCTTGCTTGTTGCCATCTTCGCTTCGAAGAGATCAGCGATCACGTTGAGATTGGCGACGGATTCGCTGAGCGAAGTGCCTTCCGGCGCCGCATCGACGTCGTGGAAGGTGAAGAAGGGCACGTCCAGCAGGCGGAACAGCTCGAACGCGATGTCGGCCTTGGCCCGCGCCAGCGCCATCGGATCCATGCCGTGATGCCAGGGGCGCAGGAACGTCTCGCCGCCGAAGGGATCGCCGCCTGGCCAGCACAACGAATGCCAGTAGCAGACCGCAAAGCGTAAGTGTTCCTCGAGCCGGCGGCCATGTACGAGGCGATCCTTGTCGTACCAACGGAACGCGAGCGCGTTCCCTGCATCCTTGCCGGCGAAGGCTATGGGTGCGTTTGCATCGAAGAATTTGGCTGGCGCGTTCACTTAGACGGACTCCTTCAACGCGGGATAAAGATCGCGCCATCGACGATAGGCATCGTCGTAGGCGGAGACGATGGAGGCGCGGGGCAGGAAACTCGCGAGTCGTCGCGGGCGCGTGCAGACTTGCGCCGGGTCTTCTCCGGTAGCGGCGAGCCGGCCGAGCCGCGCGGCGCCGAGCGCGGCCCCCATCTCGCCTTCCTCGACCCGGTGCACGGGAATGCCGAGCACGTCGGCACAGATCTGTGCCCACAGCGGCGAACGCGAACCACCGCCGACGAGATCGACCTCGGCGATCGGCCCGCTCGCCGCGCTCAGGGCCGCAAGATTGTCGCGCGCGGCGAAGGCGACGCCTTCGAGCACGGCCTGGATGATCTCGCCGCGCCCGGTCGCGCCACGCAGGCCGACAAAGGCGCCGCTCGCAGCGGCATCGTTGTGCGGCGTGCGCTCGCCGTCGAGATAGGGCAGGAATTTGACGGGGCTCGGCGCATCGACGCGCTCGCCGAGCGGCGCCAGCAGCGCCGCGGCCGGCGTCTCCATCACACCGGAAAGCCAGGCGAGCGAGGCCGCCGCCGACAGCATGACGCCCATCTGGTGCCAAAGCCCGGGCAGCGCGTGGCAGAAGGCATGCACGGCCGAGGCCGGCGCCGGCGCAAAACGATCGGTGACGCGGAAAACGACACCTGAGGTTCCCAGTGACAAAAACGCATCGCCGGGCGCGATCGCGCCGAGGCCGATCGCGCTCGCCGCGCAATCGCCGGCGCCGCCGGCGACCACGACATTCGTCGTCATGCCCCAGCGCTGCGCCAGCTCTGGCGTGAGCACCGCACTCGCCTCGCTGCCTTCGACGAGGCGCGGCATGTGGTGGAGATCGAGCCCGGTGGCGTGCAGCAGTTCCGCCGACCAGCGGCGTCGGCCGACATCGAGCCACAGCGTGCCTGCGGCGTCCGACATGTCCTCGACCATCTCGCCGGTGAGGCGGTAGCGGACATAGGCCTTCGGCAGCAGCACCTTTGCCACGCGTTCGAAGATTTTTGGCTCATGCCGCGCGACCCAGAGCAGTTTTGGTGCGGTGAAGCCGGGCATAGCCAGATTGCCGGCAATGGCGTGCAGCGACGGACAGCGCAACTCCAGCTCACCGCATTCGGCATGCGCGCGGCCATCATTCCAGAGGATCGCAGGCCGCAGCGGCCGGCCGTCCGCGCCGAGCAGCGTCGCGCCATGCATCTGGCCTGATAGCCCGATGCCGCGCACCTGCGCGACCTCGCGCGGACGGTGGGCTACGAGATCGTCGACCGCCCCGATCGCCGCATCGATCCAGGCGTCGGGATCCTGCTCGGACCACAACGGCGCGGGATGCGACAGCGCAAGCTCGCGGGCCGCCGTCGCGACGATCGCGCCGGCTTCACTCACGAGCACCGCCTTCACACCGGACGTGCCGATGTCCAGTCCGAGATACACGCCGTCCTCCCTTCGAGCCCTGTCGCGGTGTGCGAGCTTGCGTCGCTTGTCCCGCAACGGGCGGTATTGAAACTGGTGCCATTCAGCCCATCGTTCCGTCCTTGGGCCTACGGCAGATTGTCCCGCATCACGATATCGATTCTGATCTTCTCCTGTTCGCGCAAGATCGGCTCACCGCGGGCGAGCGCAAGCAGCACTCGCACGGCGGCGCGCGCCTCATGTCCCGGATTCTGCGAGATCGCGGCATCCATCACGCCCTGCAACAGCAGCCGGCGCGTCAACACGGTGACGTCGTGGGCGACGAACACCACTTGCTTCTCGCGGCCGGCATCGCTCAACGCTTTGGCGACGCCCTGTGTGCCCGCGCCGACGTTATAAAGGCCGACAATGTCAGCATGCCTGCCCAACAGCCGCGCCAGAAGCTGCTCCGAGCAGTCGTCCTCGTCGCGCCCTTCCAGCACCGGCAGCACATTGAGCTCCGGAAACTCCGAAGCCATGACCTGGTTGAAGCCGAAAATGCGCTCGGCATGATCGCGCAAGCCCTGCGAGCCGGCGACGATCGCGACCTTGCCGGGCTTTTGGCCGACCAGCCGCCCGACCAGCGCACCGGCGGTGCGACCGGCGGCGATGTTGTCGATGCCGACATAATGGTGGCGCCGCGACGATGGCACGTCCGAGACCAGCGTCACCACCATCGTGCCGGCGTCGACGAGATCGTCGATCGCAGCACGGACGCCCGGATGATCAAGCGCCACCACGGCGACGCCGTCATAATCTCCCGACAACGCCTCGAGCGAGGCGGCGAGCACGGACGGATCGAACACGTCGGTTGCAACCATCTCGACGTTGAGGCGGCGGGCCGAGAGCCAGGCCGACATCTCGCCCAGATACGCCTCAATCTGCTGCATGAACGGGTTCGGCCCCGACGGCATCACGAAGGCGAAGCGGCGGCCGCGACCACGGGCGAGTTCGGCGGCGGCGACATGCGGCTGGAAGGCGTTGCGCGCGATCGTCTCCTGCACGCGACGGACCGTGTCCGGCCGCACGCCCGGGCGATTATGCAGGACGCGGTCGACCGTCGCGAGGCTGACGCCGGCCTGGCGGGCGATGTCCTTCAACGTCAGCGCAGTGGCGGTGAGAGCGTCGGAAAGGGTCTCTTGGGCCATCGCTGAAGGCTAGCAGAGGCGCTCTGAGGTACGCAACTCATTTTGAGGGGCGTGACGTCATTTTCGAGCCGAGGTCGCGCTGAGGGGCTGCGTGCTGGCTTAGGCGCTGGTCAGATCAAGCGTCAGGAACAGGCTGTTGGGATCCTCGGCATATCCCTCGAACGGGCCACAATCGACGAAGCCATGCGCGCGGTAGAGCACATGCGCCGGCTTGAAATAGTCCCAGGAGCCGGTCTCGAGGCTGAGCCGCTTCAGGCCGCGGGCGCGGCCCTCGGCAATGATGTGGCTGAGCATCTGGCCGCCGAAACCGCGCCGGCGTGTGGTTTGCAGCGTGTGCATCGACTTGACCTCGCCATGCACCGCCGAGAGCGTCTTCAGCGCGCCGGTGGCGACCAGCGTCTCGCCGTCCCAGCCGGTCCAGAACGCGACGTCGGGCGCGCGAAGCCCAGCGAGATCGAGAGCATGGGCGCTGCCCCGCGCAGTCTGCGCACGCGCAGTGGCGACGTGATGGTCGAGCAGCGCGATGACGCGCGGATCAAAAGTGTCGCCGGTGCGGATATGCATCGTCATGGCCTCACTTCAAGGATTCACGTGGCTCGCAAGCCGCTTCTGCATCAGGACGAGATCGAGCCAGCGGCCGAACTTGCAGCCGACTTCCGGCATGCGGCCGACCTCGGCAAAGCCGAGCGAGGCGTGCAGTGCGATCGATGCGGTGTTGGCGGCTTCGATGCCGGCGATCATCGCGTGCTTGTCGAGCGCTGTGGCGCGCTCGATCAGCGCGGCTACCAGACTGCGGCCGATGCCGGCCCTGTGGTGCCGCTCGTCGACATAGACCGAGTTTTCCACGGTGTGGCGATAGCCGGGCCACGGACGAAAATCGCCAAACGAGGCGAAGCCAACCACATCCTTGCCCTTCATCGCGACCAGAACCGGATAGCCCGCCTGCCGTCGCGCGAAAATCCAGTTGCGCCGCGTGTCCAGATCGACCGGGCCGTCGGTCCACACCGCCGTGGTGTTGAGCGCGGCGAAATTGTAGATGGCGAGGATGTCGACGGCGTCCTCCAGCGTGGCGTCCCGGACGATCAGC
Organism: Bradyrhizobium sp. F1.4.3; assembly: GCF_040548375.1. NCBI lineage: Bacteria > Pseudomonadati > Pseudomonadota > Alphaproteobacteria > Hyphomicrobiales > Nitrobacteraceae > Bradyrhizobium > Bradyrhizobium sp. F1.4.3. Next base: position 122,159 of record NZ_JBEPRN010000008.1, on the reverse strand, counting down.
GACATCACATTTTCCCGTAAGAGGTACCGCGCCGCGTGATGATGACGTAGCGCGCGTCCTGCCTGGTTTCGTTCTCGAAGGTCACCGCGCGCATCACGTCGAAGTCGAGACAGTCGCCCTCGCGCAAGCGCACCGTCTTGGCGTCGATATGTACGCAGACCGCCCCCTCCAGCATCAGAAGCTGCTGGGTGAAGGCGTTGCGACCCCAGGGGCTGTAGGGCACCCGCGCGCCGGCCGGCAGGTCGACGACGATGATCTCGATGCCGCTCGCCGCATCGGTCGGCGAGGCGTGGCGCCTGCGATAGCCGCTCTCGGGATCGCGCCAGTGCGGCTGGTCGGCAAGCCGCACCAGCCGCTCCGGCGGCTTTTCGGCGAGCGCCACCACGTCACTCAGCGACACGTCGAGCGCGGCGCAAAGCTTGCCGAGCAGCGCAGCCGTGGCACTGCTCTGCGCCCGCTCCACCCGCCCGATCATGGCCCGGCTGACGCCGGAGCGCGCTGCGAGTTCATTCAAGGTCATGCCGGCCTGCGTCCTCAGCGTCTTCAATCGCCGACCGATCGCGCGGTCGAGTTTTTGCTGGTCCATGGTCCTCATCCGAACATTGCCCGGCCACAGACCGCACCCGCCGGGGCGACGCAGAGCTTAAGCCGGGAAAGGCGCGCATGCTGGGTACGAGGGGCTAATATATTGGAATCTTTGTGCGGAAGGGCGGGTTCGAGAGAGTGTTCCATGGAAATTCGCTAGACAAGAAAATCCGACGCCGCGCCGTGGGCCTGCGGGATCAAGGATCCAGGTGCGAGGTGAAGGGTCATCGCATGATGATCCGCATCGGTCAGTGTCAAAATATCGGTCTGATGGTTGAAGGCCACGTTGACCTTGGCGTCGAAGCCATCCAGCACCAACGTTGTGCCCGGCGTATAGTTTGCGATGACACCCGATGTTTGTTTGGCATCGGGTCCGAAGACAAATGAATCCGTACCAGTCAGAACGACATTGCTGCTTAGATTACCAGTGACCGCCAACGTCCCGCTGTTGACGTAGACAGTTCCAGTCCCGCTCAAACTATCGACCTTGAGCACGCCACTATCCAGGACAGTGCCGTTGTTGACGAGGTTGCCTGAGACATCCGCCTCACCGCCGGCGCGCACATCGACGATGCCGCCATTTGTCAAGCCATTCCTGAAGTCGATCGTGCCGCCCTGATCGGCGGTGATCGTTGCAAATCCGTTGAAAACGGCGTCGTCGAAATTGAGCGAGGCGTGCGTGGCTTCGATCAGGCCGTTGTTGGTGACCGAATTGCCAGTGTTCACTTCAAGCGGTTGAGACCCGTTCGCATCGAGCTTGCCGGCGAAGCCGATATTCAAAGTGAGGCCGTGGTCTCCGTTTCCGATCGTGCCGGCGCCGCCGATCGTGCCGCCTTCAAGGTAGAGCGCCTGATGCGCACCGCTGTTCAGGATCAGGGAGCCCGGATCGAGTTTGATCTCGCCGTTGCCGATAACGACGACGTCGCCGGTCAAGACAGTTTTCGTGGCATTGAAGAGCTCGATTTTGCCGCCGTTGTTCAACATGCCGCTGACATTCAGAGAGCTTCCGGCACTGTCGTCAAACACGGTGCCAGCCTCGAGTGTCACGTTGTTGAGGGTGTTGGTGCTGCCTGCAACGGATTCGATAAGTCCGCCGGATGTCGCGCCCAGCGACGTCCCGTCGAGATGTACATTGTCGAACGTGATGGTACCACCATTGGCGACGATCACACCGAGGAAACCGCCGAAGATAATATCGTTCGCGAGCGCGAGCTTCACCCGGGTTTCGTTCAGCGAACCAAGATCAAGGATCGCGCTGTTGCTAATGACACCGGTGCTGCCGGTCTCATGCAAGTTACCGGTCACGCCGATATTGATCGTTGCCCGATCAATCGACGTGAAGCCAGTCGAGCTGGTGACAGTCAGAACACCGCCGTAGGTGGTGTCATTCACGTCAGTGACCGTGATCGCGACGTTCTTTGTGGTGATTTTTTCACCATCGCTTGCTGCTACGGTGACGTCATAGACGTTGTCGTGGTTTGCGTCTTTCGGCGCTTCGAAGTCGGGCGCAGACTTGAACGTCACATTGCCTGTAGCCGACACGTCGAACAGAGCCGCATCGGTGCCGGAGAGCGAATAGGTTAGCGTTGGGCTGTCCACGTCGGTCGCCGCGATGTGGTAGGCGACGCCCGTGCCATTCTCCGCGAAGCTTGCCGTCGTGCCCGAGCTGATCACGGGGGCATCATCGATTCCCGTCAGCGTCACGGTGATGTTCTGTGTCGCCAAACCGCCGTGGCCGTCGTTGAGGGTCAAGGTGAAAGTGTCGGTATGGGTCTGTCCGGCCGCGAGCGGAGCGATGTTGGCGTGAGAAACATCATAGCTCCATATCACCTTGCCATCGGCATCGTCGACGGTGGCCGTGAGTGTGCCGAGATCGCCGCTCTGCGATGTCACCGAGACCGTGTGAGCGTCGGTCTTGTCGGCGTCGGTAAAAAACACCGCCCCCGATGTCGAAACATGGGCGGCGCCATTGTCCGTCAGCTTCGCCTCGGTGACGGATGGCGGAGCAACATCTTTCACAAAGATGTCGGAAGTGCCGTTGGTGTCGCCCGGCACTAGATTGCTGGCTGAAGACTCGAATATCAGCTTGGTGCCATCAGCCGAGAAGCCGGGAAGCTGGCTGTAGCCATTTGCCGGCGCCCCGCTCGCGTTGGTCGAGACAATCGTGACGGCCCCGGTGATCAGGTCCTTCACATGGATCTCATAGTCATAGCCGCTGACCCCCGGCACGAGATTGTTGGCTCGAGAATAAAATGCAATCTTGGTGCCGTCAGGCGAAAATACGGGTTTCTGGGCTTCACCGTCGTTCTGCGGAACTCCGTCGGCATTGGCCGATACCAACGTGACCACGCCCGTGATCAGATCTTTAATGACAATGTTGCCGATTCCGATATTGGAGCTACCCGGCACAAGATTCTCGGCGAAGGTATAGAACGCCACCTTGGTGCCATCGGGCGAGAACACCGGGTCGTAGCTGCCGCGATTCCCTTGCACGCCGCTGGCGCTGACCGACACCAGTGTGGTGGTCCCGGTGGCAAGATCCTTGATGTAGATATCGTTGCCCTGGCCAAACCCCTTGGTGGACCCGAACACGATTTTGGTGCCATCGGGCGAGAACGAGGGGGCGTAGGTAAAGCCATTCTGATCCCCACCGTTGGTGCCGGCTCCCCCGTTGTACGGACTGGTCGCCACGAGCGTTATCGCGCCAGTGGTCAGGTCCTTCACGAAGACGTCGCGCAAATGGTCGGTATCGCCCGGCACGAGATTGTCGGCATCGGAATAGAACGCAACCTTGGTGCCATCAGGCGAAAATACCGGGTTGGTGCTCTGGAAGCCGTCCGCCTGTGCCCCGCTGGCACTGGTCGACACGAGCGTGATGGCGCCGGTGGTCAGGTCCTTCACGAAGACGTCCCAAGCATGATTGGTATCGCCCGGCACCAGATTGTCGGAAGCAGATACGAACGCCAGCTTGGTCCCGTCTGGCGAAAAAACCGGCTGGTAGCTCCAGCTATCCCCCTGAACCCCGCTTGCATTGGTCGACACGAGCGTGATCGCACCAGTCGTCAGGTCCTTCACGAAGACGTCGGGTCCGCCGTTGGTATCGCCGGGCACAAGATTGTCGGCATAGGATTCGAACGCCACTTTCGTGCCGTCGGGCGAGAATACGGGCTGGTGACTTTGGCCATCCGCCTGCGCCCCGGTTGCGCTGGTCGACACGCGCGTGACGGAACCGTCGCTACCACCACCAGCGGTGAAAACAGGTGCTGAATTTGTCATCAATGCCTCAGTTTGCCCGACAAGAGGCCGGGCCAGAATGTTTTGTCCGATAATCAGGAACAAAAACGCGGCACCAATGAGTCCCTGCTAACCAAAGCAAGTTTAGTGCCCCTAGATGACGAACGCTTGATGTCGCTCGATTCGTCATCGCGACAAAGCTTGCTAGATAGCGGCCTTGCCAAGGTCTTGTCGGTTGACGCAGAAGCGGTCAAAGGGGATCAGTCCAACCTGACAGCGCTCGCCGCGCAGCTTGGGCTGGAAGCGGCGAAGGCAGCCGCGTTCCCTGCTTCATCGCCCTCGCGATTCGACTGTCGTATTCGGCCAGTGACAGGCGCTTCCGAGCCTGGCGCGAACGACATCGATGCCGGTGAGGTCGAAAATCGCGCTGGCGTTGCGACCCGTGCCGTCGGTCACGGAAATCGTTGTCCTCCCGCCGCTTAACGCGCGCACCACATCGACCGGGTCATCCAGCATGGAGGCCGTGCGACCGTCGGGCGCCAATCGCCAGCGCCATGGCCTTGCCGCCGGTTGATCGGAGGAGACCGTGACCTCGATGTCTCCACCGCGCAAAGCGCGCCAGGCGCCGTTGACGCCGAGGGACATCTCGGTCCGTTGGCCCCGGCAGCGCAGCAAGAGGATCGCAGGCGCATCGACTGCGACTGGGGGGAGCGCGTACAATTTGGCCACTAAGAGCGGGGAGAAGTCTCGCGGGGACGTGGTCTCACCGATCAACCAGCCATTGACCGTCGGGAGTGCCGCGACCGTGTCGTCCCGGCTCGGCTCAGTCGCTTTCGGCGCAGGTTCGGATGCGGGTGGCCCCGGCGGCGCGCGGGAGCGCGGTTTGGAAGGCATATCGTTCGGTTGCGTGATCTCGTCTCTTTTCGCGAATATGCCATCAAGACACAGCTTCTCCGCGGTGTGCGCCTTCAGCCGGCATGCCAAGCGGGTCGTGGTGTCGCTGTCGGCTTGATCGCAGGTGGCTTCCGCCACGCTTGTCCGGGCAAAGCACTCGTCCAGGCCTCTGAGGGTGCTGGATGCGGATTGAGCGCGAGCTTCCACGATCGCAAGGCTGCCGAACAGGACGGCGGCGAACCGCCTCATCGACGTCCTGCCCGATTGGCCATTTGGGCATCTTGCCAGCTCTCGGCCGCCTTCAGACGTTGCAGTCCAGGAGCGCTGGCGGCGGGATTGGCATCCTTCCACTTCGGGTCGAACCCGGAGGCGCGCAATTGGTCGAGCCTGCTGAACAGCTCGTTCACGAAGGCCGTGACGCGGTCATAGCGCGGAGTGCCCGGGTTCCAGTTATAGGCGACCAGGACTGTAGGCACCGCGATCGTCTCGATATCCTGCCCCGCGGGCACCAGCGCGGGGTAGTCGGCCGGTGTCAGCGACGCCGATACGTAATAGTCAGCCAGCTTGGGCCCCAGCGGCACAGGCAAGAACTTGAAGCCCTCATCCCATTTGCGCTTGACGAAGGCGTCCACCGGCTTGGACGTGACGAAAACCACGGCGGCCATCTCACCTTTGCGCATCTGCTCCAGCGCGACGGGGTGCGGCACGAAGGTCTTCTCCACCTCGATGCCGAGGCGACTGAAGATGAGTGGACCCGAATAGGCGGCTGCAGTGCCTTGCGAATTGAAGTTCACCTTCTTACCCGCGAGGTCGGCGAGCGAGTTGATCTCGGGGCGTACGAAAACATGCAGCTCCGACGGGAACAGGTTCATCACGTGGACGATGCGCTTTTCGATCTCCGGCACCTGCGCGCGATACTCGTCGAGGGAATCGCTGTTGATGATCGCGATGTCGATTCCCTTGAGATAGAGCAGATCGTTGACATTCTCGGTCGGTCCACGCGTCACGATCGGAAGCACGTGCACCTTTCCGCTTTGATTGACGACGCGCGAAATCTCGGTGGCGAAGCGGAGCGGCGCGCCTTCCAGGAGTCCGGCGGCGAGTCCGACCGTGCCTGAATTGATGCGCTCTCTCACCCCCTCCTCTGCGGTCCGCGCCTCTGCGGGCCGCGCGGCGCGGCTCCCGCGCGTTGCTGCAGGTCCGGCCGATTCCGCGGACCGTTTGTCACCGCCGGTCCTGCTGGCATTCTGGGCGGAGGCGGACAGCGCGAGCAGCGACAATGCCAGCGCGAACATCAGCTTGCGTATCATCGCGGTCTCCCGTCGTTGACTTGCCTATGGCCGGACGTAGCTCCATCCCTTCTCCTGCAACTCCATCATGCGCACGACTCCCGAGGGGACCATGGAGGCCTCCGGCAGCAACTCAAGCGGCTTGCCTTCCTTCTTCTCCATCCCCTCCCTGGTGACGCCGCACGCGGCGAAGCGAACCTTGTTCGGGAAGGCGAGGTCCTTCATGGCGTGAATGCGCTCGGCGACCGGCGTCGTGTCCTTGCGCAGCATGTGTAGTCCCGGACCGAAGGCCACGATCTCGACGTCGGCCTCTTCACCCTTCTTGCGGTAGTATTCGAGCACGTTGGTGGCGTTGTTGAGCGCGAGATTCATCACGGCGGGGTCGTTCTGGTTGACCTGGATCACGAGCCGATGCTGCGCCGGCTTGACCGGGCGCACTGCAGCCTGCTGCTTCGGGATCATCGCGCGTGCCGAACTCGCAGAAGTCGGTTGCTGCTGCGTCGAGGTCATGGCGTGGGCCGGGCCCAGTGCGAATATGGCAAGCAAGGCTGCGGCGATCTGGATTCGTGGATCAGGCATGGACCATCTCCCGTCTGCGTTGTGCGCTCACCATGCGGGGCAACTCGCTCGATCTCGATCCGGGCCTTTTGGTGACCCGTTGATGTTGCGCTGGATGTTGCGCCTCACGCCGTGCCCCGGACCGAGAAACATGAACTCACCGCAAGCCCCTCGACAGGCTGCAGTTCGTGCTAGGCCCAATGGATTAGGCACAAGGATGGTCAGCTCAACGTGCCGTTGCGCCGCGATTGACCGTCAAACGGAAATTCAGGCCCTGAGGACACCAGGGCGATCGCACCGCGATAAGGGGCTTGGAGCGGGCGAAGGGAATCGAACCCTCGTATGCAGCTTGGGAAGCTGCCGTTCTACCATTGAACTACGCCCGCGGATGCGCTGCTCGCGCCTGTCCTGATTAGCCGAGACAGCGCCTCGCGCCAAGCGCTTTGGCGCGCCCGGCCTGACGCTTGTTAACGTCCTGGCAAGATTCCAGGTGCGCCGGATTGTGGCAGTGTTATGATCGCTGCTGGGTTGAGGAACGTACAGTGTGTGGGGCGTGCGCATGGTGGGGCGTGCTTACGCGATATTCGATACGGCCATAGGCCGCTGCGGCATTGTCTGGAGCAATTCCGGCGTGGTGGCCGTGCAATTGCCGGAGGCACGGGAGATCGACACCCGCCGCCGGATCTTCCAGGTCCATCCCGAGGCGCGCGAGCAACCGCTTCCACTCAGTGCCGAGCTTGCGATCGAAGGCATCGCGGCGTTGCTGCAAGGCAGCGATCCCGACTTTTCCGACGTCAGCCTCGATGCCGGCGATGTGCCCGCCTTCAACCGGCGGGTCTATGAGTACACCTGCACCATTCCCCGCGGAGAGACGCGCACCTATCACGAGATCGCCAAGGCATTGGGAGCCTCCGGCGCCGCGCATTCGGTGGCGCACGCAATCTCGAAAAACCCTTACATGCTCATCGTGCCCTGCCACCGGGTGCTGGAGGCCGGCAGTTATGCCGATCGGATCTCGCCTTATGGCGGGGTGATCTCGAAGCGACGGCTGCTGGCGCTCGAGGGCGCTCATCCGATCGCCAGCAAGACGCTGTTCGAGGTACTGCTGCCCGTTGCCCCGCCGCGAGCCCCTTCCTAAATAGGCGGGATGGACGCGACCAGGCTGCTGACGTCACGATCGATGACAGTCTCCGAGTTTCGCTGCGATGCGGGACCGGGCGACAAGCCGTTTGCCGAGTGCCGCACCGGCCATTCGATCGCCTACGTCCGCGCCGGCAGTTTCGGCTGCCATTGCCGCGCCGGCTTCTTCGAGCTGGTGGCGGGCTCGTTGCTGGTCGGCGCTCCCGGCGACGAATACACCTGCACCCATGAGCATGTCTGCGGCGACGTCTGCCTGTCGTTCTTCTTCAGCGAGGATCTGGTCGAGGCGCTGGGCGGACGCCGCGAGGTCTGGCGGGTCGGTGCGACGCCGCCGCTCCCTGAGCTGATGGTGCTGGGCGAGCTCGCCCAGACGGCAGCAGATGGCAACAGCGACCTCGGCCTCGACGAGGTCGGCCAGATCCTGGCCAGCCGCTTTGTCGAGGTCGTGTCGGGCAAGCCGCGCAAGCAGGCCACGCCCACCGCGCGTGACCGTCGCCGCGCGGTCGAGGCAGCGCTCTGGATCGACGAGAATTCGCATGCCGAGATCGACCTCGAGCAGGCCGCGCGGCAGGCGGGCCTGAGCCCCTTCCATTTCCTGCGGCTGTTCTCGAACGTGCTTGGCGTCACCCCGCATCAATATCTGGTGCGCTCGCGGCTGCGGCACGCGGCGCGGCTGCTCACTGATGACGACATCGCGATCACCGACATCGCCTATGACGTCGGCTTCGGCGACCTCTCCAACTTCGTCCGCACTTTTCATCGCGCCGCCGGCGTGTCGCCGACGAAGTTCCGGCAGGCCTCAAAGGGGATGCGCAAGATTCTCCAAGAGGGACTTGTCCTCAACTGACTAGGTTCGTCTCCGGCGCGCGCCACTCGCGGCGCGCATCTGCAAATGGAGACGATCATGTACGACCACATCGGACTGCGCGTTGCCGACCTCGACGCCGCCACGCGCTTCTACACCGCGGTGCTGGCACCGCTCGGCTACGTCCTGTGCTCGAGCGGCGACGGCTATGCCGGCTTCGGGCCGAAGGACGCGCCGGCGCTGTGGCTGCATCTGAACAAGGGGCGCAAGGCGGACGGTGCGCACATTGCGTTTCGCGCCGGGGATCATGACGCGGTCAGGGCGTTTCACAGCGAAGGCCTGAAGAGCGGCGGCCGCGACAACGGCGGCGCCGGCCCGCGCAAGGATTACAGCCCGACCTACTATGCAGCGTTCTTGATCGATCCGGACGGCAACAATGTCGAGGCGGTTTGTACGTGAGCTCGGGGCTAAACGCGACAATCCGTAGGGTGGGCAAAGCGACTTGTCCGCCGTAGCTCGAAGAGCGAAGGCGGAAGCGTGCCCACCAACTGAGCGCAACAGCGTCGACGAATGGTGGGCACGGCGCAAGAGCGCCTTTGCCCACCCTCACTCAATCAAGGACACCTCCCGTGGCCTCCATCCACAATGACATCTCCCTCCCCGTCCCCGCCCGCGACGTCTGGGATGCGGTGCGTGACTTCGGCGCGCTGCCTCAGCGGCTGGTGCCGGGCTTCGTCACCGCATGTCAGCTCGAGGACGACGCGCGCGTCGTCACCTTCGCCAACGGTTCGGTGGCGCGCGAGGTGCTGGTCGATTGCGACGACGCGCGGCAGCGGCTGGTCTACGCGATCAACAACGAACGGCTGAAGCACTACAGCGCCTCGGTGCAGGTGATCGCCGAGGGCGAGGCACGGTGCCGCATGGTCTGGATCATCGACATGCTGCCGAACGAGCTTGCGCCTTACGTCCAGGGTCAGACCGGCGAGGCCGTGGCCGCCATCCACAGGGCATTTCCGTCTGCCGCAGCCTGATCGGCCTCTGTGATTTTTCTCACAGAGCTCTCCCTTCCTCAGCCGTAACCATGCCCGCGTGCGTCCGGTCGGCTTCGCTCTCCCGGCGGCGCCACGCACGCGAGGAGCATGCCATGAGAGGTGCGGACAAGGTGATCTGCCAGGCGGTCGCCGTGCTGCTGCTGTTTTCGGTCGCGAGCTCGCCCGCGAAGGCGCAGTTCGCAGGCTTCGGCGGCGGCGGAGGTGCCGGCGGCGAGGACATGATGACCCAGATGGCGCCGATGCTGGAGATGATGAAGGCGAAGATGGGCAAGCGCCGCTTCGCCATGCTGATGCAGACCATGGGCCCGATGATGAGCCGCATGATGGAGAATGGCGGCGGCGGCATTGGCGGCCTGGCCGGCGGCGGCTTTGGTGCGCCCAATTACGGCGGCTACGCGCCGATGGGCGGAGGCGGCACCATGCCGACCGGGATCGGCGGCATGGGAGGCGGCGACATCATGGGCATGCTGGGTGGTTCCGGCGGCGGCGACATGATGGCGATGATCCCGCAACTGATGCGGCTCGCCAATGTCGGCGGCGGTGGCGGCCATCGCCGCCACAAGCATCGCTAAGGCGCGCCGGCTTACCGTCGCCGCGTTTTAGCTTTTTTAGTTGATGCGTCGCCGATATCAGATCCGATCGTTGATCAGGACCCCGGAAATCGATGGGTCGTTTGGCTTCGTCTGGTCGCCTGGTCGCGTCGCGCTGTAGGTCGAATCCGCGAGCGAGCTCTTCAGCGACTGAAGGAACTGTTCAAGCAGGTCCGTCGCCGAATTGCCGCTTGACGAGCTGCCCGTGGCGCTGGCCGAAGAATTTTCGCCGGCATTCGTCGTGTCGCCTGATCCCGTCGCGCTGGAGGAGGTCGAATCCGTGAGCAGGCTTTTGAGCGAATCGAGAAATTGTTGAAGCAGGTCCACCACCGAATTGCCGCTTGATGAACTATCCGTGCCGTTGACGGGAGCAGGCCCGTCGGGCGGCGGCGGTCCACCTGCTCCACCCGATGCATCGGGTCCATGGGAGAACGCCGCCTTGAAGATACCTTGCAATTCGGTGGCCTGCTGGTCGGTCAGCTTGCCAGCCGAAACTTCCTGCTGGATCAGACCATCGATCTTTGACTTGAACGCGTCAGGCGATGATCGGCTGCCGCTGGATTGATCGCTCGCCCCGCTCGGTTGCAAGGCGGTGTCGATGTCGCTGAGTGCGGACGACAGCGCCGACTGATCGGACGAATTAACCGCGCCGGAACTGACTTCCGCCTGCAGTTCATCCTGTAGTCGCTGCAATGGTGATGCGTGGTGGTGGGAGGAGAGCGCCGAAATCGAGGTCATGGTGGCTGTCCGTGCTTTGGTGAACTCGAGGTGACGTTGCCCCCAGGAGCTGGCGCGGAGCCTTCGGCAAGGAGCAGCTCAGGTTGCTCAATATTGCCAATTGAGCGGCAAGAAACATTCAGAAACAAAAATCTGACGGGTGCGCCTAGTCCGCCGCGGCTGACAGAGCCGGCCTGATTGCGGACTTGCTCTCGCACGGACCCCAGCGCGTCAGCACCACGCTGGAGCAGGACAGCAGGCCGAGCAGGACCATCGAGCTCGCAGCGAGCCAGAAGAAATTTTGTGCGGTGGCCTCATACATCGACAGCCACCAGCCGCATGTCGCGATGTAGGCGAGCCGCGCGGTCTGCGCCAACACCGGACCGATCACCTTCGCCGCACCTTGCGAGGAGAAATACATCGTCGAGGCGAGGCCAATGAAGGCGTAGAACGGCGCCACCGTCGACAGATATTGATGGCTGGTCGCGCGCACGGTGGCGCTGTCGGTGAAAATGTTGACCCAGAGATCGGGGAAGATCGCAACCAGGCACGCCGGCGCCCCGACGGCGACGAAGGCGCTCGCACCCGCGATCCAGGCGATGCGCCGCGCCCGCGCGATGCGGCCGGCGCCGACCGCCATGCCGATCATCGGCACCGAAGCGATGCCGAACGAGAACGCGATCGAGGTCAGCAAAAATTCGAGCCGCGCGCCGATGCCATAGCCGGCGAGGATCGCGGTGCCGAATTTCGCCAGCATGTGGGTGAAGATCGAGATCGTCAGCACCGATTGCAGCGGCGAGAAGCAGGCGATGGCGCCGACCTTCAGGATGTCGAAGAACATCGCCCATTGAATGCGCAAGCCGCGCAGTTTCGGCACGATTCGGGCGCGGCCGGAGAACAGGTACCAGCCCATCACGCAGATGTTCATGGAGTAAGCAATCCGCGCGCCCGCGGCGACACCACGCATGCCGAGCTGCGGCACGGGCCCGAGTCCAAGGCCCAGCGTGCCGCCGAGCACGATCTGCCAGACCGCGGAGTTGAGGATCAGCAGCGACGGCAACTTCATGTTGCCGGTGCCGCGCAGCACGCCGGCCATGGTGTTGAGCAGCCACGGCAGCACCGCGCCACCGAAAAACACCTGCGTGTAGGCGATCGCATGCGTCAGCACGTCGCCGCGTCCGCCGAGCATTTCCAGGACCTGCGGTCCGAAGATCAGCATGCCCAGCATGAAGACGACGCCAAAGGTGATACCGATCAAGAGCGCATGCGCCGCGAGCGTGCCGGCGCGTTCGCGGTCGCCGGCGCCAAGCGCGCGTGCGATGGCGGACGCCACCGCGCCGCCCATGGCGCCGCCGGACATCGTCATGGTCAGAATCACGGTCGGAAACACCAGCGCCATCGCGGCCAGCGCTTCGACACCGAGACGGCCGATATAGGAGGTCTCCGCGATCACCACGCAGGTGCCGGCGGAGAGCGCAACCACATTCGGCCAGGCGAGCCCGAGCAGCGTGCGCAGGATCGGTCCGTCGGTCAGCGCGCTCCTCACCGGCCGCGGAGGCGGCGGCAGCGGACGCTCCTGTTCATCGACCGGGATTTCGGCGATGTCGGACATTTCTTCTCCCGGGCACGGATCGCCAAAACGGCGCGGCAATAAATGCGTGTGCCAATCGAATTATTCGCGCGAAGGGCGCGTCATGCGCTTGTTAGCACGGCAGCCCCCGATTCCTCCTGCGTCAGGCGCAGGCGTCCCCTGCGGCAGCGCATTTCAATAGGTGGAATTACCCGATGGTCCAAACCAGCGGCGGCCTGCCGCCCTCGGAGGGGTGCAGATGCACGCCGATGTGCCGGCCGCAGCCCGCAGCCAGTCCTTCGAAAAGCCCCTCCAGCACCTTGGCGCAGGCGCGGTGATAGTCGGCGACGTCGTCCATCAGCTTCCAGCTCTGCTGGCGAATTTCGAACGTACCTTCGGATCGCGTCGTCTCGGCCGCATCGTCCTGCGCGGCAAACAGCGCGTTGAGGAAAGATGCGAACTCGCGCGCACCGCCGCGCGTCGCTGTCAGAGCGGCCGCGACTTCATCGAAATATTGCATGCCGATCAACTTGCCGGTGAGATGCAGGAGATAGCCGGCATCCTCAGGCCCAAACAGTTGCACCATCACGGGTGCGGCGGTGCGCACATATTCCATGGCGTAGTTGCGATAGGCTTTTTCTAACCGCGGCTTCGGCCAGCTTGAGATCGGCAAAGCCGGCGCGGTCTTCGCATCGAACAGCGGCGCTTCGAGATGGCGCGCGAACACCAGGCGCTGGTCGAGCTCGAGCGGGTGCTCGTACTGATGGTAATAGCCTTCGAGCCCATCCTGGCCGTCGACGCTCTGCTTGGTGCAGACGAAACCGAGCCTGAGATCGCCGAGCGCGACGCCGTTGTTGGCGTGCCAGCCCCGCAGCATCGCGCGCGAGACTTCGCCCGGCACGCCGCAGATCGCAGTACCCTTCCAGATCCAGCGCGGCGGCGGATAGCGGATCCAGGCTTTGGCGTCGTTCTCATACATGTATTCGACATGTACGCCGCCGATCCAGTTGGAGAGGTAGTGATATTGCGCGGCGGCCACCGCCGGCGGCAGATGGCTAAGGCCGAGCTTCTCGAGCCCGGGCAGGAAGCGCTCCTGCTGCTGCCGCCGAAACACGCGAAAGACGAACTCCGCCGCGTCAGTCGTGCCGCGCCGCGTGACGACAGTGAGGATGAGGCCGGTGAAATAAGCGTGATAGAGATCGGCGACCGTGCGCCAGCGTTTCCATTGGGCTTCCTGCGTGGAGTTTGCTGCGGCGGTCATGTTCGCTCCCGGCTTGTTGTTATCGTTGATGCCGCAACACACTACCCCGTCGTCCCGGGCAAGCGAAAGCGCAGACCCGGGACCCATAACCACAGGATTGAGTTTGACGAAGACTGGTAACCAGGATTTCGCGCCAAAACTACTCCCTGGGGTTATGGGTCCCGGCCTTCGCCGGGACGACACCTGAGGGCGGAGTTAGCAGCTACACGCGAAAATGCTTCGACAGCTTCAACCCCTGCGCCTGGTAGTTGGAGCCGATGCGCTGACCATACATCGCGTCGGGGCGCGCCAGCATCTTCTCGTAGACGAGGCGGCCGACGATCTGGCCGTGCTCGAGGATGAAGGGCACTTCGCGCGAGCGCACTTCCAGCACGGCGCGCGAGCCCTGCCCGCCGGCGCCGGCATAGCCGAAGCCGGGATCGAAGAAGCCGGCATAGTGCACGCGGAATTCGCCGACCAGCGGATCGAATGGCACCATCTCCGCGGCGTAATCGGGCGGCACCTGCACCGCCTCTTTCGACGCGAGGATGTAGAACTCGCCGGGATCGAGGATCAGGCTGCCGTCGGGACGTGCCGAGATCGGCTCCCAGAAGTCTTGCACCGAATAGCCCGAGCGACGATCGACGTCGATGACGCCGGTGTGGCGCTTGGCGCGGTAACCGACGAAGCCGGACCCCTTCTCGCCGGAAAGATCGACGGAGACGGCGACGCCGCCGGAGAGATCGGCATCGTCGATATCGACGAGACGCTCGGACGCATGCAACGCGTCGAGCTCGTCGGCATTGAGGATGGCGTCACCGGTGCGGAAGCGCACCTGCGACAACCGCGAGCCCTCGCTGACCAGCACCGGAAATGTCTTCGGGCTGATCTCGGCATAGAGCGGGCCATGATAGCCGGCGCCGATCATGTCGAAGCGGCGGGTGCCGTCGGCGATCACGCGGGTGAAGACGTCGAGCCGGCCGGTCGAGCTCTTCGGATTTGCGGCCGCGACGATCTCCGGCGGCAGCGCAAGACTTTCCAGCAGCGGCACGATGTAGACGCAGTTGGTCTCGAGCACCGCGCCGTCGGCGAGGCTGAATTCGTGCAGCTTCAACTCGTCAATACGCTCGGCGACGGTGGCGCCGGGGCCGGGCAGGAAGCTTGCACGGACGCGATAAGCGATGTCGCCGAGGCGAAGGTCGAGGCTCGCCGGCTGGATCTGGCTTTCGACGAAGTCATAGGCGGGCAGGATAAGCCCCGCTGCCGCCATCGCCGCGATCATGCGGTCGGGCAGGATACCATTGGCGTCGGCGGCGACCGTGAACGTCAAACTTGGGTCCTCGTCAGGGGGCAAATGTATCCGGACATGCGGAAAATACAGTTTTTTACGGCTATCCGATGGACGCCTTGACGAAAAGGGCATTGCGGAATATGAGCATGACTTATCCCGTGGTGATTTGAGCCGGCCGGCTTGCAGCCACGTTAAATAAGTCGCTAAACAGGCCGGGGACCTCTGTGATCCCGGCCCGTGGAGATATCCAGGCCGGTTTTTTTGTGACCGTTTTCGACGAGACGGTCATGCGGAGGTACCTATGTCGAAGTCGCCTGCCAACTACCGTCCCGAAACCCGTCTGGTCCATTCCGGCACCCTGCGCTCGCAATATGGCGAGACGTCGGAGGCGCTGTTCCTGACCCAGGGCTATGTCTACAACAGCGCCGAGGAGTGCGAGGCGCGGTTCAAGGGCGAAGATCCCGGCTTCATCTATTCGCGCTATTCCAACCCGACGATCGCGATGTTCGAGCGCCGCATGATCGAGCTGGAGGGTGCCGAAGCCGCTCGCTCCGCGGCGACCGGCATGGCGGCAGTGACGACCGCGATCCTGGCGCCGCTCAAGGCCGGCGATCATTTGGTGGCCTCGCGGGCGCTGTTCGGCTCGTGTCTTTACGTCATCCAGGATCTTCTGCCGCGCTATGGCGTCGAGACCACGCTGGTCGACGGCTTCGATCTCGACCAGTGGCAGCGCGCGCTCAAGCCGAACACCAAGACGTTCTTCCTGGAGAGCCCGACCAATCCGACGCTCGACGTGCTCGACATTCCAGCGATCGCCGAGATCGCGCACGGCGGCGGCGCGCGGCTCGTCGTCGACAACGTGTTCGCCACGCCGATCTGGCAGAGCCCGCTCGCGCTCGGCGCCGACGTCGTGGTTTACTCCGCGACCAAGCACATCGACGGCCAGGGCCGCTGTCTCGGCGGCATCATCCTGTCCTCGGAAGCCTTCATCGCCGAGCACATCCACAATTTCATGCGCCAGACCGGCCCGTCGATCTCGCCGTTCAACGCTTGGGTTTTGCTCAAGGGCCTGGAGACGTTGGCCGTGCGCGTGCGCGCGCAGACGGAGACCGCGGCGCGGATCGCGGACGTGCTGGCGAGCCATCCCAAGATTTCGCGGCTGGTCTATCCCGGCCGCGCCGATCATCCGCAGGCGGCTCTGGTCAAGAAGCAGATGCGCGGCGGCTCGACGCTGGTCGGCTTCGAGGTCAAGGGCGGCAAGCAGGGCGCGTTCCGCGTGCTCAACGAACTCAAGCTCGCCAAGATTTCCAACAATCTCGGCGACGCCAAGAGCCTGGTGACGCATCCGGCCACCACAACGCATCAGCGCCTGAAGCCGGAAGATCGCGCAGCGCTCGGCATCAGCGAGGGTTTTATTCGCTTCTCGGCGGGGCTGGAGCACGCGGATGATCTGATCGAGGATCTCACCGCGGCGCTGGAGAAGGCGTAGCCACGATGTCGTCCCGGCGATGGGGAGAGGCCACTTACATCGGCCGATACGTCCGCACATCCGCCGGCACATTCACCCCTAACTTGATCTGGCCGACGGAGCGGATGATGTCGTCGCCGAGGAGCTGGGCGAAGCAGGCGTAGCCCCAATCGTTCATGTGCAGACCGTCGGCGATGACGAAGCTCTCGACCGGGAGCGCCTGCTTCTCATGCCAGTCGCGCATCACCTCGAAGCGCGGGAAGATGCCGACGTGACGGAGCTCGGCGACCTTGCCGAGCAGCTTCACCATCTTGCCGGCGCTTTCGGCGCGTTGCGTCACCTGCGGCGAATATTGCGGATCGACCAGCACGACGTCCGCACCGCCGCCAGCTTGGATGCGTGAGATGCCGTCCTCGACCATTTTGGCCGTATCGCCGGGATCGAGGTTGCGGAGCACGGCATTGGTGCCGACCTGCCAGATCACGAGATCCGGATGCACGTCGATCACCTGCTTCTGGAGGCGCTTCATCATCTCGGGCGCGTCCTCGCCGCCGACCCCGGCATTGATGACGGAGATGTCGGCGGTCGGATATTGCCGGCGCAGCTGTGCGGCGAGACGGTTGGGATAGTTGAAGTCCGGCGAGCTCGCGCCATAACCCGCGGTCGACGACGAGCCGAACGCGACGATCACGACGGGCTGGCCGGCGACGAGCTTGTTCGCGACATGCGGCAGCGATCCCATCGCCTTCGCGCTGCCCTTCGGCGGCAGGCAGGGTACGCGGCTAAAGATGTCGCCGGCGGATTTCGCGACCTGCTTCACCTTGTCGACGGCACGCGCGGTGATGCCGCGCTGCTCGGCGGGCGGGTGGGTCGCCGCGACCGTGGTCTGGGAGGGCGATGCGGGAGCGGGATTAGCAGCCTGCTGCGGAGCGGGCGTTGCCTGCGCGGCTTGCGCAAGCACCTGAGACGCGGGCGTCAACACCAGCAGCGCCGCCGCTGCGGACGCGGCCAGCCATGCCGTCAGGCAAAAAGGGCGGAGAGAACTCATTAACGCTAGACCTCAATTTTGCTGCTGGGCCGGCCCCAGATGGGCAGCGTCGATCACGAACTGTGCCAACGCCCGGCCAAGGCAATCATGGACCTGTTTCGCCAGTTCAGGGCCGCGGGACGGGCTGAACAGGTCGAACTGACCCTGATCATTCCATTGCCGCATGATCGCGAAGCGATCGAACAGCGGGATGTCATGCTCTTGCGCCACCACCCGCATATTGTCGAGATAAGGCGGCGCCGAGATCATGGTTTCGGTACGCGGGCTGTACTGCAAATTCATCAAGACGACGTCAGCCCCTGCATTTTGCAACGCAGCAACCCCATCGGTCACCGCGCCGCGAAAGTCGTCGGGATCGATGGATCGGATAGCATCCACGGTCCCGGTCTGCCAGATGACCAAAGTAGGTGCTTTTGCTTCCATCAGCTTAACGAAGGTGGTGGCGGCCTCCTCCGCCGTTTTCTTGCTCTGTATTTCTACGGAGACGTGCACAACCTCCGACGGGGGCAGCTTTTCCTTCAAAATTGCCTGCATCCGCGCCGGATAGGAGCTGTCCTCCGAGGCCGGAATGGTCGTTGACCGGCTGCCGATGACCAGAATTTCAAGCGGTTTGCCGGCTTTGACGGTGTCGGCGACCTTGTGGAGCTGGCTTTCGGTGGTGAGCAGATAGGACGGCAATTCGCAGGCTGGGGGGGCCGCAGGCACAGCATCGCCCGCGCGCGCCGGGGGCGCGGCGAGGTTACCGCACAGCAGGATCAGGCTCAGGAAAACCTTCGCCTTCATCAGCCCCCTCCCGCCATATCGGCGCTGCCGACGGCGTTTTTGGTTTTCGAACCGCTCTTGTCAGCTACGCGCTTGTACCACGAAATCACCCAAGCCACGGCCCACATGATCAGGATTCCGGAGAGACTAATCAGCGCATGCATGCCCGGGCCGCCCGAGACCTCGGCCAGGATGAAGTGGCCGGCGAAGGCCAGGAAGACGCCGAGGCAGAAGATCTCGAGGGAATGCTGGCCGCACAGGATCAGCGGCCGCAGCCAGGGCGATTTCAGGCCCGGCCAGTCCCGCGGCAGGAAACGCACGGTGAGCGCGGCCAGCGCCAGGAAATGGGTGAAGCGCAGCACGTCGAGATCGGTCTTGTCGATCGGATACATCCATTGCTCGATCCGCTTCGGCATGAAGTGGCCGAGCTGCGGCACGTACCAGGTTAGCGTCACGCAGAACGCCGCGGCCAGATAGGCGATCGAGATCCACATCGTCACCGGTGAAGCCAAAATGCGCGACATGCGTCGCGCACCTCCGAGCGCACACCATGCACCGAACACGAAAAGCAATTGCCAGGCCAGAGGATTGAACGCCCAGAAGCCGTTCGGATAGGCCGAGAGATAGAGGTCGTATTCCCAGGTGACGGCGTAGAGCAGGACCGAGAAGCCGAGCGTGACGTCGGGCTTCCACTTCATCGACCACAGGATCAAAGGCAGCGCCAGCATCAGAACGATGTAGAGTGGCAGCACGTCCATGTTGACGGGACGAAAGCGCAGCAGCAGCGCCTGCACGATGGTGACGTCGGGCTGCTTGAGGAAATCCATGATGCCCATCTCTTCGGTGTAGAGCGGGTTCTCGAAACTGGTCGCGACGTAGGAGATTTCGGCAAGGAAGATCGTGAACAGGAAGACGTGGGCGACATAGATCTGCCAGACCCGGCGCAGGATGCGCGCGGCGCCAATGACGAAGCCGGACTCCAGCATCGCGCGGCCATAGACGAAGGCGGCGGTGTAGCCGGAGATGAAGATGAAGATCTCGGTGGCGTCGCTGAAGCCGTAATTGCGGATCGTGAACCAGGTCAGAAGATTCGGCGGCAAATGGTCGATGAAGATCAGCCACAGCGCCAGGCCGCGGAACAGATCGAGCCGCAGCTCGCGTTCACCGATGACAGGCAGCGTGATGGCCGGCGCGGCCGCACGCGGCTTTGCCTCCACGGGCTTGGCACCCGCGGTTCCCGCAATCGTCGATCCCGTCACTTGATCGGCAATGGTCATCGGGGCCCAAAAACCCTTCGGCAAATCGCGACGTTCAAAGGAGTGTACCGGTCCGGTCCCCGCCTCGCAAAGCGGCCGGATCACATCGAGGTGTATTTCCTTGGGGGTGTACTTCCTTGTCAATTCTGGCGGCACGATGTCGCGAAAGCCGCCTGCGGCGTTTGGTTCCCGGCCAGATTTCGTTATGATGGCAACCATGTACCGCGCCGTGACCCGCCAGATTGAAGTGACCGTCGAGCCGAACTTTGTTCCGGAGCAGTCGTCGGCCGACCGCTCGCGCTATTTCTGGTCCTACACCATCGTCATCACCAATTCCGGCGACGAGACCGTCCAGCTCAAGACGCGGCACTGGATCGTCACCGACGCCACCGGCCGGCAGCAGGAGACCAAGGGCGAGGGCGTGGTCGGCGAGCAGCCCACGCTGGCCCCCGGTGAGCGCTTCGAATACACCTCCGGCGTCCCGCTCTCGACCGCCTCGGGCTTCATGACCGGCCGCTACCAGATGATCAGCGAAAGCGGCGAACGTTTCGAGATCGACGTGCCGACGTTCTCACTGGACAGCCCGGACAACAGGCGGGTGTTGAATTAGGGCTGCCGTGCAGCCTCGTCATAACACCCACAACTGTACCGCACTCCCTCTCGTGTCCCGGACGCGCTGCAACGCCCCATAACGCGTCGAAGACGCGCGTAAACGCGCTTATGGCGTTGGACCCAGAAGGCAACGCGGTACCGCGCGGGTATATGGGCCCCGGCTCTGCAGCGCACCGCTGAAGCAGCGCTGCGCTGCGTCCGGGGCACGAGAGCGGAATCCATCTTTGCGTTCGTTTTCGATCGCAGACATGGCTTCGTAGCCTCGCGGCGCATTTCGCCCGAGCTTTGCCTCGTCTCTCCACCCTCACAATCAAGAGGGCGCAGGGAAGGCCGGGTGCCGGCTGGCACCCGCGGTCTGCTGCGCGAAATGGTGCGCAAAAAGACCGCACAGCAGCATACAGGTGTAGCCAATCACACGGCCTTCCCTGCGCAGTGGGTTGACGGCTTATGCCGCGCTCTCCCGGGAGCCGAATTCCTTCTGGCCTCCCTCGCCTCACGAATTGATGGCGTAGCTCACCCGGTCGAGCTCGCTTACGCCTCCGCGAAAGCTTGGCCGTAGCGACGACGGCCAGGACCACACGGTTTTGCCGTACGCGCATTCGCTGACCGCCACAGGGTTCTCCCGCACTGTCGACGTAGCGGGAAAAATGTTGGCGAGACGAACCTTCAGCGTCGCTCATCCGCACGAAGCCTCGGGCTCACGGAGAGCAATCCGCCCTGCCCTTAACCTCTCGTGCCGACGCTGCCGCGTCCACCGCAACCCGGCTCGCGAAAAACGACGACACATGATCGCCCCTCAAGGTCGAGCCGGGATGGGCGACACATACGACAAATCCGAATTTCGGTAAAGTGGAATATTTTTGGGATGGCGGATTGACAGAGGGGCGAAACAGGCGCTGCCGTAGGGTGGGTTAGCCGAAGGCGTAACCCACCAAGGTCTATCCTCGCCGAAGCAGAGGGTGGGTTACGCTTCGCTGACCCACCCTACGATCAACCACCACTTACGCGTCCTCCACACCCGCATCATGCGGCGTGAACTCATACACCGACGAGCAGAACTCGCAGGTCACGACGACCTTGTCGTCCTTGACCATGGCGGCGCGGTCGTCGGGCGAAAAACTCTTCAGCATGGACGCGACCGCGTCGCGCGAGCAAGAGCATTGCGCCTTCAGAGCCAGGGGATTGAACACGCGTACGCCGCGCTCGTGGAAGAGGCGGTAGAGCAGCCGCTCGCCGGAGAGATCCGGATCGATCAGCTCGACGTCCTCGACGGTTTCGATCAGCGAGCGCGCCTCGACCCAGGCATCGTCCTCGGCAACAGCGTGCACTTCGGTGCCTTCGGGCGCATCGCCGGGATGCAAATCGGCTTGCTGCGCGCGCTCTGGCGCCTTCGGCAGGAACTGCATCAGCATGCCGCCGGCCCGCCAGCGATGCTTGCCGCCATCGCTCGAGCGCCACTCCTCGCCGACCGCGAGGCGGACGCGCGTGGGGATCTGCTCGGAGCGCAGGAAATATTCATGCGCGGCCTCTTCCAGACCGCCGCCGTCGAGCGCGACCAGGCCCTGATAGCGGCTCATGTCGGGACCCTGGTCGATGGTCATCGCGAGATGGCCACGGCCGAGCAACGCGCCGGAATCCTTCGCCTCGCCAAGGCGCGACGCGTCGTAGCGGGCATAGGCGCGCAAGCGATCCGGCGCATTGTAGTCCACCACCAGGAACGACACCGGACCGTCGGTCTGGGCCTGGAGGATGAAGCGGCCCTCGAATTTCAGCGCCGAGCCGAGCAGCGTCGTCAGCACGATCGCTTCGCCGAGCAGCTTGCCGACCGGCGCGGGATAATCGTGCCTGGTCAGGATCTCGTCGAGTGCAGGACCAAGCCGCACCAGGCGCCCGCGCACGTCGAGCGCGTCGACCTCGTAAGGCAGTACGGCGTCATCGATCGGAACCGCTGATGGCGCGCGAACCGGGCCTTCGGGCCCGGTTTTCATGTCAGGGGATTGGGAAACCATGGCACTTTATCTGGGGTCGGAGGTTGGAAATGGAAGGGGGGTGCGAGGCAGCGTGTTCCGGATTCAGTTAGGGTTGCACAACGATACCGCAAATTCGGTGTCGTCCCGGCGAAGGCCGGGACCCATCACCACAGGCTTGAGCTTGGCGAAGACCATTGGCCTCAACCATCCTGCCACACGAGAGATTCCGCGGTATGGGTCCCGGCCTTCGCCGAGACGACGAATGGCTAATTCGTCGCGTTACTTCACCGCGTCAAAGCACCAGGCCAAGATGCCCTTCTGCGCGTGCAGGCGGTTTTCGGCCTCGTCGAACACGACCGATTGCGGGCCGTCAATCACCTCGTCGGTGACCTCCTCGCCGCGATGGGCCGGCAGGCAGTGCATGAACAGCGCGTCGGGCTTGGCCAGCGACATCAGCTTGGCATTGACCTGGTAGGGCTTGAGCACGTTGTGGCGATGCTCGCCTTCCTTGTCGCCCATCGACACCCAGGTGTCGGTGACGACGCAGTCGGCGCCGCGCACGGCGGCCTCCGCATCGGTGCCGAGCATAATCGGCGCGCCGGTGGCCTTGATCCAGTCGCGCATCGCCTTCTTCGGCGCGAGCTCCGGGGGCGTAGCGACATTGAGCTGAAATTTGAAGCGTTCGGCCGCATGCGCCCAGGACGCCAGCACGTTGTTGTCGTCGCCGGTCCAGGCCACTGTCCTGCCCTCGATCGGGCCGCGATGCTCCTGATAGGTCAAGAGATCGGCCATCACCTGGCAGGGGTGCGAGCGCCGCGTCAGGCCGTTGATGACGGGCACGGTCGCGTTGGCCGCGAGCTCCAGCAGCGCCTCGTGGTTGAGGATGCGGATCATGATGGCGTCGACATAGCGCGACAGCACGCGCGCGGTGTCGGCGATGGTCTCGCCGCGGCCGAGCTGCATCTCGGCGCCGGTGAGCATGATGGGCTCGCCGCCGAGCTGGCGCATGGCGACATCGAACGACACCCGCGTCCGCGTCGACGGGCGCTCGAAGATCATCGCCAGCGTCTTGCCTTCGAGCGGCCTGACCGGCTGATGCGCCTTCTGCTTCGCCTTCATGGCGGAGGAGGCGTCGAGCATGCTCTTGAGCTCCGACAGCGGCAGCTCGTTGATGTCGAGAAAATGCTTGGGCGTCTTGCTCATCAGCTTGCCGCCCGCTTGGTCCGACTGGCCGAGATCGCGGCGCAGGCGCGTTCGAGCCGCGCGACGCCGTCCTCGATCTCCGCCTCGGTGACGATCAAGGGCGGCAGGAAGCGCACGACATTGTCGCCGGCCCCGACGGTGAGCAGCTTTTCATCGCGCAACGCCGCAACCAGATCTCCCGAGGGCACCACCGCCTTGATGCCGATCAGAAGCCCCTCGCCGCGGACCTCGCTGACGACATCGGGATGACGGTCGATCACGGAGGCGAGCTTCTGCTTGAGCAGCAGCGACATCTTCTGCACGTGGTCGAAGAAGCCGGGCTTGAGCATGACGTCGAGCACGGCGTTCGCCGCGGAGACCGCGAGCGGATTGCCGCCGAAGGTCGAACCGTGCGAGCCGGGCGTCATGCCGGAGGCCGCTTCCGCGGTCGCAAGGCAGGCGCCAATCGGGAAACCGCCGCCGAGCGCCTTGGCCAGCGACATCACGTCCGGCGCGACGCCGAAACGGCGATGCGCGAAGAGATCGCCGGTGCGGCCCATGCCGGTCTGCACCTCGTCGAACGCCAGCAGCATCTCGCGCTCGTCGCAGAGCTGGCGCAGCGCCTTGAGGAACGCCGGCGTCGCCGAACGCACACCGCCCTCGCCCTGGATCGGCTCGATCAGGATACCGGCGGTCTGCGGGCCGATCGCCTTCTTCACAGCATCAAGGTCGCCATGCGGGACCTGGTCGAAGCCGTCCATCGGCGGACCGAAACCTTCGAGATATTTTGCCGAGCCGGTCGCAGCCAGCGTCGCCAGCGTACGGCCATGGAAGGCACCCTCGAAGGTGATCATGCGATAGCGATCGGGATGGCCTTTCATGGCCTGGTAGCGGCGCACGACCTTGATCACGCATTCCAGCGCTTCGGCGCCGGAATTGCAGAAGAACACGAAGTCCGCGAAACTCTCGTTGCAAAGGCGGGCCGCGAGCTTCTCGCCGTCCGGGCTCTGGAACAGGTTCGACATGTGCCAGAGCTTTGTGGCCTGCTCCTGCAACGCCTTGACCAGCGCGGGATGGGCATGGCCGAGCGCATTCACCGCCACGCCCGAGGTGAAATCGAGATAGCGATCACCATTGGTCGCAATCAGCCAGCAGCCCTCGCCGCGTTCGAAACCGAGATCGGTCCTGGCGAAAACGGGGAGCAAATGCGGCGCTGCGCTGTTGGTCATGACGGTCACTTGGGTGTTGAGGACAGCCTGTACGTGCTTCACGCAGCGCACCATTGACTGGCCCGGAAAACGAAACGTGCCGCCTTTTAAGGGCGGCACGCACCACCATCTTATGCTTGGCACCACGGGTGTCAATGCCGCCCGGAAAGCCTCGCGAAACGCTGAATCCGTAGTCTTGCGGTGACG
Organism: Bradyrhizobium sp. F1.4.3; assembly: GCF_040548375.1. NCBI lineage: Bacteria > Pseudomonadati > Pseudomonadota > Alphaproteobacteria > Hyphomicrobiales > Nitrobacteraceae > Bradyrhizobium > Bradyrhizobium sp. F1.4.3. Next base: position 97,481 of record NZ_JBEPRN010000008.1, on the reverse strand, counting down.
AATTTGCGGGGTTTTGGCCACGGAACATGTGGAAGCGAGTCGGCGGACTCTTGCGCGCGAGTCACGCCATATTGTAGCGTTTGGCTTGTCAGATACGACATCTCGTGCAGCAGTTCTGATCCTCTAGGTCCTCATGTACCGGCGTAAACGTTCGGGCGTTATTGGCGCGCCCGGCGAGCCTTAAGGGATTCTGACGGCACGGGTTTTTCGAGGCTTAGGCATTCGTTGTGCAGCCCCAGAATGGCAGGCGCGCGACGAAGGAAAGGGTGCAATGACGGTTTTGACCTGGTCCGACGATCGCGTCGAACAGCTGAAAAAGCTCTGGGAGGCCGGACTTTCGGCCAGCCAGATCGCAGCCGAGCTCGGCAATGTGACCCGCAACGCCGTGATCGGCAAGGTGCACAGGCTCGGGTTGTCCGGCCGCGCCAAGAGCCCGTCTTCGGCGGCGCCGAGGCCGCGCAAGGCGCGTCCCGCGCAGCACATGATGCGGGTGACCCGGCCGATCGCGCGCGGCAACACCGCGCTGGCGCAGGCCTTCGAGGTCGAGGTGGAGCCTGATCCGGTCACCTACGACAACGTGGTGCCGATGAGCCAGCGGCTGTCGCTGCTCGAATTGAACGAGGCGACCTGCCACTGGCCGGTCGGCGATCCTTCGAGCCCGGATTTCTTCTTCTGCGGCGGCAAGGCGCTCTCCGGCCTGCCCTATTGCGCCCAGCATTCGCGCGTCGCGTACCAGCCGGCGGCGGATCGCCGACGGGCGGCACCGAAGCCCGCGCGGTGAGTCAGTTCTGAAATCAAGATGGAGCCGTCACACGATGACGGCCCAGCAAACTCGATGTCGTCCCGGACAAGCGCGCCCTAAGCGCGCGCAGATCCGGGACCCATAGCCACTGCAAGATGTGGCTACGGAGACTCGGGGTTACCTTCTTCGCGCAACAACTACGCCCTGTGGTTATGGGTCCCGGATCTGCGCTTACGCTTGTCCGGGACGACACTGAGAACGTGGCTGCAATCCGCTAACACAACGCCCCCAGCCTTACGCCTGCTCCGCCTTCGCAAAGCGATCATCTAGCGCATAGCCCGCGCCGCGCACGGTGCGGATCGGGTCCTGCTCGCGGCCGAGATTGAGCAGCTTGCGCAGGCGGCCGATATGCACGTCGACGGTGCGCTCGTCGATGTAGATGTCACGACCCCAGACACTGTCGAGCAACTGCTCGCGCGAGAACACGCGGCCGGGATGCTCCAGGAAGAACTCGAGCAGGCGATATTCGGTCGGGCCGAGATCGATCGGCCGGCCCGAGCGCGCCACGCGGCGTTTTTCCCGGTCGAGCTCGATGTCGCCAAAAGCCAGTACGGTGGCGAGCCGCTCGGGGCTTGCGCGCCTGAGCAGTCCCTTCACGCGTGCCAGGAGCTCCGGCACCGAGAACGGCTTGACGATGTAGTCGTCGGCCCCGGTCGCAAGTCCGCGCACCCGCTCGCTCTCCTCGCCGCGCGCGGTGAGCATGATGATCGGGAGCTGCTTGGTGTCGGACCGGGCACGCAAGCGCCGGCACAACTCGATCCCGGAGAGGCCCGGCAGCATCCAGTCGAGCACGATCAGGTCGGGGATGTGCTCCTTGAGGCGGGTGTCGGCGTCGTCGCCGCGCATCACCGTCTCGACGTCATAGCCGTCGCCTTCCAGGTTGTAGCGAAGCAGCTCGGTGAGAGCTTCCTCATCCTCAACCACCATAATGCGTGCGCCCATCGGGTCGTCGCTCCTTAAGTGTTCAAGTATTCGGAACCGTCGTGGCGAAGGTCGTCATATCACCCTTCGGGCGTTTGTCGGTCATCGCCTGACCTTCGATCATGTAGAACACGGTCTCGGCGATATTGGTGGCGTGGTCACCGATCCGCTCGATGTTCTTGGCGCAGAACATCAGGTGGATACAGAACGAGATGTTGCGCGGATCCTCCATCATGTAGGTAAGGAGCTCGCGGAACAGCGAGGTGCAGATGGCGTCGACTTCCTCGTCGCCCTTCCACACCGCCATCGCCGCCGGCAGGTCGTGCGCGGCATAGGCGTCCAGCACCGATTTGACCTGCTGCTGCACGAGGTCGGTCATGTGCTCGAGGCCGCGGAACAGCTTGAGCGGATGAAAATCGGTCTCCAGCGCCGCGACGCGCTTGCCCATGTTCTTGGCGAGGTCGCCAATGCGCTCGAGATCGGTCGCGACGCGCATCGCACCGACGATCTCGCGCAGGTCGATCGCCATCGGCTGGCGGCGCGCGATGGTGAGCACGGCGCGCTCCTCGATCTTCTTCTGAAGCGCGTCGATCTCGACGTCGGTTGCGACCACGCGCTGGCCGAGCGGGACGTCGCGGCGGATCAGCGCATCGACGGAATCGACGATCATGCGCTCGGCGAGGCCGCCCATCTCGGCGACCAGCCGAGTGAGTTCCTGGAGGTCGGTGTCGAAGGCCTTTGCGGTATGTTCGGAACCCATGTCCTGTCTCCTCAGCCGAAGCGGCCGGTGATGTAGTCCTGCGTGCGCCGATCGGTCGGCGAGGTAAAGATCTTGCTGGTGTCGTCGAACTCGATCAGCTCGCCGAGATACATGAAGGCGGTCTTGTCGGAGACGCGTGCCGCCTGCTGCATGTTGTGGGTGACGATCGCGATCGTGTAGTTCTCGGACAATTCCTGAATCAGCTCCTCGACCTTGGCGGTCGAGATCGGATCGAGCGCCGAGCAGGGCTCGTCGAACAGAATCACCTCGGGCCGCACCGCGACCGTGCGGGCGATGCAGAGGCGCTGCTGCTGGCCGCCGGAGAGCGACAGCCCGGAGGCGTTGAGCTTGTCCTTGACCTCGTTCCAGAGCGCGCCGCCCCGCAGCGCCTTCTCGACACGGCCGTCCATCTCCGACTTCGAGATCTTCTCATAGAGGCGGATGCCGAAGGCGATGTTCTCGTAGATCGTCATCGGGAACGGCGTCGGCTTCTGGAACACCATGCCGACCCGCGCGCGCAGCAGATTGAGGTCGAGCTTGGTGTCGAGGATGTTGGTCTGGTCGAGCATGAGCTGACCGGTGGCACGCTGGCCCGGATAGAGATCGTACATCCGGTTGAAGATGCGCAGCAGGGTCGACTTGCCGCAGCCCGACGGGCCGATGAACGCCGTGACGCGGTTGGTGCCGAGCGCCAGGTTGATGTTCTTCAGCGCATGGTGCTCGCCGTAATAGAAATTGAGATTGCGCACCGTCACCTTGGCCGGCGCCTCGGGCAGCGTTGGCGTCTGGGGAAGCCCGCCGGCCGCGCTCATTGATACGGAAAGATCACTCATTTTGCGGTCCTCTCGGCGCCAAGGATGCGCGCGCCAATGTTAAGGGCAAGCACGGTCAGGGTGATGAGCAGCGCCCCGCTCCAGGCCAGCTGCTTCCAGTAAGCGTAGGGGCTCTGCACGAAGTTGTTGATGGTGACCGGCAGGTTCGCCATCGTCTTGTTCAGGCTGAGGCTGAAGAACTGGTTCGACAGCGCGGTGAAGAGCAGCGGCGCGGTTTCACCGGCGACGCGGGCGGTTGCGAGCAGCACGCCGGTGATGAGGCCGGAGCGCGCAGCGCGATAGGCGATGCGCTTGATCACCAGCGAGCGCGGCAGGCCGAGCGCGGAGGCCGCCTCGCGCAGCGCGTTCGGCACCAGGAGCAGCATGTCCTCGGTCGTGCGCAGCACCACCGGGATCACGATGACGGCGAGCGCCAGTGCGCCCGCGATTGCCGAGAAGCCGCGCATCGGCACCACCACGGCGCCATAGATAAACAGGCCGATGATGATCGAGGGCGCCGACAAGAGGATGTCGTTGATGAAGCGGATCACCGAGGTCAGCTTGTCGTTGCGGCCGTACTCGGCGAGATAGGTGCCGGCGAACATGCCGAGCGGCGCGCCGATGCCGACGCCGAGCACCGTCATGATCAGCGAGCCGACGATGGCGTTGAGCAGGCCGCCCTCGGTCGAGCCGGGCGGCGGCGTGTTCTCAGTAAAGAGCTGGACGTTGAGACCGGCCAGGCCGTTGTAAAGCAGCGTGATCAGGATCAGCGCGAGCCAGGTGACGCCGAAGGCGGCGGCGGCGATGCAGAGCCCGCGGACGACGATGTCCTTGCGGCGGCGGCGTGAATAGATCGGGTTCATGGCGTCAATTCCCCGCCTTCTTTTCCAGCCGCATCAGCATCAGCCGCGCTGCCGCGAGCACGAAGAACGTCAGTACGAACAGCAGCAGGCCGAGCAGGATCAGGCCGGACTGGTGCAGGCCGTCGCTCTCGGCGAACTCGCTGGCGATCGCCGCCGAGATCGTGGTGCCCGGCGCGAAGATCGACGACGAGATGCGGAACGAGTTGCCGATGATGAAGGTCACCGCCATGGTCTCGCCGAGCGCGCGTCCCAGCGCCAGCATGACGCCGCCGATGACGCCGACGCGGGTGTAGGGGATGACCACGCTGCGGACGACTTCCCAGGTGGTGCAGCCGACGCCGTAAGCCGCCTCTTTCAGCACCGGCGGCACGGTCTTGAATACGTCGACCGAGATCGAGGTGATGAAGGGCAGCACCATGATGGCGAGGATCAGCGCGGCGTTGAACAGGCTGAGATAGGACGGCGGACCGGCGAAGATCGCACCCAGCACGGGGATGCCGTCGAATATCTTGATCATGAAGGGCTGGAAGGTGTTGGCCAGGAACGGGCCCAGCACAAAGAAACCCCACATGCCGTAGATGATCGAGGGGATGCCGGCGAGCAGCTCGATCGCCATGCCGATCGGACGGCGCAGCCATTGCGGGCAGAGCTCGGTCAGGAAGATTGCAATGCCCAGACCGACCGGAATCGCGATCAGCATCGCGATGAAGGAGGTGACGAGCGTGCCGTACATCGGCCCGAGCGCGCCGAGCACGGGCGGATCGGCCGATGGCGCCCAGCGCTGCGTCCACAGGAACGCCAGGCCGTATTCCTTCATCGCCGGGAAGGCGCCGACGATCAGCGAGATGATGATGCCGCCGAGGATCAGCAGCACGGATATCGCGCTCAGCCGCGTGATCCAGTAGAACGTGACGTCGCCGAGCTTGAACGCGCTCAAGGCCTTGGCGCGATCATACGGTCCGGCGTCGTCGATTGCATCGCTCTGAACGGCCATCTCTGCCACGCCGATCCCCTGTACCAAAATCATATACGCTTGTTGTGGGTCTCGCGCCCCGGATGCGGCGCAGCGCGAGCGGTGCGGCGCTGGTCCGGGGCCGAATTATTGTGGTCCGCAATGCAGCCGCTTGAGGCTGCATTGCGCTTGGAGAGAAGAGCTTAGCTCTTGATCTCGGCAGCCCAGGTCTTCTCGATCAGGGTCACGACGCCCTCGGGCATCGGGATGTAGTCGAGCTCTTCAGCCGCCTTGCCGCCGTTCTTGAAGGCCCAGCGGAAGAACTTGATGGCTTCCTGCGAGGATGCCTTGTCGGTGGCGTCCTTGTGCATGAGGATGAAGGTCGCCGCCGTGATCGGCCAGGACTTGTCGCCAGGCTGGTCGGTCAGGATGACGTAGTAGCCCGGAGCCTTGGCCCAATCGGCGTTGGAGGCGGCCGCCTGGAAGGCTGCGACCGTCGGCTGCACCGTCTTGCCAGACTTGTTGACGAGGCCGGTGTAGGTCAGCTTGTTCTGCTTGGCATAGGCATACTCGACATAACCGATCGAGTTCTTGGTCTGGCCGATGTTGCCCGACACGCCCTCGTTGCCCTTGGCGCCGACGCCGACCGGCCACTCGACCGCGGTACCCTCACCGACCTTGCTCTTCCAGTCCGCGCTGGCCTTGGAGAGGTAGTTGGTGAAGTTGAAGGTGGTGCCCGAACCGTCCGAGCGGCGCACGACGGTGATCGCGTCCGACGGCAGCTTCACGTTCGGATTGAGCTTCTTGATCGCAGCGTCATCCCACTTGGTGATCTTGCCGAGATAGATGTTGGCCAGCGTCTCGCCGTCGAACACCATCTCGCCCGGCTTCACGCCCTCGAGGTTGACGACAGGAACGATGGCGCCCATCACCATCGGCCACTGGACGAGACCGTCCTTCTCGAGCTGCTCGGCCTTGAGCGGCGCGTCGCTGGCGCCGAAGGTCACGGTCTTGGCCTGGATCTGCTTGATGCCACCGCCGGAACCGATCGACTGGTAGTTCAGACCGTTGCCGGTCTCCTTCTTGTAGGCATCAGCCCACTTCGAATAGATCGGGAACGGGAACGTTGCACCTGCACCCGTAATGTCGGCAGCGAAAGCCGACGTCGATGCGGCGACCAAGCCAGCAGCGACTATAGTTTTGAGGAAATTCATGCTGGTCTCCATACAGGGGAGCGAAGCGCCATCCGCGCCCGATCGCGCTCCCCGTGCCGCCCCTTTAGGAGCAGTCGGCTGTGCTTTTACGAAGGTTTCATGACAGTCGGATGACAGCATCAAGCGATTGAAATCGCTTGGATTTCAGGCCGGAACCGCAGGCTTCCCCTGGGGAAAACAGGCGGTGAAAGTGGCGCCCTGTTTGGGCACGCTTTCGATCAAAAGCCGGCCGCGATGGCGGTTAAGGATATGTTTCACCAGCGATAATCCGAGTCCGGTTCCGCCCTGCGATCGGCTGTCGCCGACGTCAACCCGGTAGAACCGCTCGGTCAGCCGCGGCAGGTGCTCAGGCGCGATGCCAGGCCCGAAATCGCGCACCATGACGCGGATTTCCTGAGTTCCATCAGTCGCCGTTGCCCCGGTCAGCGACACGATGACGCGTCCGCCCGAAGCGCCGTATTTGAGCGCATTCTCGATCAGGTTCTCGAACAGGCGGAGCAGTTCCTCGCGGTCGCCCGCGATCATCACCGGCGCCTCCGGCAGGTGGGTCTCGACTTCGACCTGGCGTTCCCGCGCCAGGGGTTCGAGACCGTCGGCGACCTGGAAAATGATCGGCAGCAGGTCTACCAGGGTGTCAGGCCGCACATGCGCCGACAGTTCGACCCGCGACAGCGACAGCAGATCGTCGATCAGGCGCGCCATGCGGGTCGCCTGGTTGTGCATGATGCCGAGGAAGCGCTCGCGCGCCTTGGGATCGTCCTTGGCCTGGCCCTGGAGCGTATCGATGAAGCCCGAGAGCGCGGCGAGCGGTGTGCGCAGTTCATGGCTGGCATTGGCGACGAAATCGGCGCGCATCTCCTCGACCCGGCGCAGCGGCGTCTGGTCGTGGAAGGTCATCAGCATGCATTTGTCGGCGCCGCCGAAAGTGGTCGGCACCGGCACCGGCGTGATTGTCAGCTCCATCCAGCGGTCGACAGGCACATGGTCGAGATAGGTCGTGCGACGCGGCTCAGTGGTCGCGATCGACTCGCGTAGCGCCATGATGATCTCGGGCGAGCGCAGCGCGAACTGGGCGAGCTCGTTCCTGCGCAGCGCCGGCGCGAGCTGGGCGGCGGCGGCATTGAGATGGATGACGCGGCCGGCACGGTCGAGCAGCACGGCGGGATCCGGCATGCCGGCAACCACCGCGGCCACCGCGGCGCTCTCGACCGGATTGACGCGGCGGGTGTCCTCGCGCGAGGCAGCGGTATCATGCAGCCGCCAAGGGATCAGCGCCGCGGCCGCGATGCAGAGGAACACCGTCGCCGCCCGCATCACCGACAATTCGCCAAGCGACACCACCACCGACAGCGCCAGCGCCGCGGCGATCAGGATGATGGTCGAGTGCCGCAGCCGGTCGGACCAGGGCTGGGCGGAGGGAGAAGATGGGGCGTCGATCGCCATCGGGGCGGGCTTCTCCTCAAGGATTACGCCGATCAGGCGCCGCTGTCGCTGCGCTCTCTCACATAGGCGGCTTCGGGCGCCGGCCCGGGGTCGAGCTTGAGCGCCGCCTGTTGCAGACGCTTCGATCGGGCGCCGATTATAACTTCGCGAAACGTCAGCAAGATTACAGATATGACGAACGGGGAAAGATAGTAGAGGACCCGGAACAGGAGCATGCCGCCCAGCAGTTCCTCGCGGTCCATCTGCCAGAGGCCGACCAGCATGGCGGCGTCGAACACGCCGAGCCCGCCGGGCGAATGGCTGGCGAAGCCGAGCAGCGTCGCCGAGACGAAGATCACCGCCACCACGACGAAGCCGAGATTGGGCTCGTCCGGGACCAGCACGTACATGGCCAGTGCACAGAAGCCGAGATCGATGATGCCGATCGCGATCTGGAGCAGCGTCAGCGGGCCGCCCGGCAGCACCACGGTCCAGGGGCCGCGTCCGACCACCCGCGGCTGGGTCCAGACCCAGACCACATAAGCCACCAGCCCCACGATGATCATCATCGCGAACGTCCGGTTCAGCCAGGGCGGAAGCTGGTCGATCGAGGTGGCCGCCTCCGGATGGTAGGAGATGCCAAGGCCCAGCACGGCGGCGTTGCCGAGCCAGAAGGTCAGACCGGCGAGGAAGCAGATCTTGGCGACATCGATCGCGTTCAGGCCGTGGGCCGAATAGATGCGGTAGCGCACGGCACCGCCAGTGAAGACGCTGGCACCGACATTGTGGCCGATCGAGTAGCTGGTGAAGGCCGCGAGCGCGTTGATCCGATAGGGCACGTGGGCGTGGCCGATCGCGCGCACGGCGAACAGGTCGTAGAAGGTCAGGGTGAAATAGCCCGCAGCCACGAACAGCGCCGCCATTCCAATCTGGCTCGGCTCGGTGCTCTTGATCGCTTCGATCACCTCGTTGAAGTTGATGCCGCGCAGCATGTGGTAGAGCACATAGCAAGCGATACCGATGACCGCGACGCTGATCACAACTCCAAGCTTATGCAGGATTTGCTTCTGGCGCAGAAACGACATCGCCCTGCGTATGGCTTCCAGCATCTAGACCTCGAACAACGCTTCAGCGGCCAGGGTGGCCGGCGAACAGGCGGACGACGCACAGGCACTCAACGAACCCTCGCCGCCGGCTCCGGCATCGCGCATGCCCCCCGTCCCTCCACTAGCGCGTTTTCGGGCGGAGTGGAATTCGACAATGTGAACAAAAACACGTGCCTTCAATATTTTAGGCAGGTTTGCGAGCTCAAGATGCACGGTTTGGCGCTTTCGACGGCAAGGCTGACACGAATCTCCATGGTGATCCTGCGCAGGGGCCATGAAGTTTTGATGATTTCGGCCGCGCAATGTTCCGTCACGCCTTAAGCCGACGTCAATCTATGGGCCGCACCGGCCTGTTGAAAGAGGGGCGATCCGGTCGTTCCTGACGGATTTTCCGATGCGCCGAAGGGGCGCGGAGGCTCCCCAACCCCAGCCTCCCGCAAGCGCAGGGGAAGCGCTTATGAAGAGAACGCGGTGGGACGGTCTCTTTGTGGCCATCCTTCGAGACGCCCGCCTTGAGCGGGCTCCTCAGGATGAGGCCTCGTTTTGCGGCGAAGTCTTAGATCTTCATGGTGAGCCCGCCAAAAGCGGCATCTCGAACCATGAAGGCCGAGCATTGCCGCACGGGCGGCAATGGATGACACCTCCGGCGTTTCGCCCTCCGCTCAAGCCGCAAGCTGCGGACGCACCGCTTCGATGCCGGCGATCCAGCCGGCGACGGAGCGGCCGATCGCCTCAGGGTGATCCTCCTGGAGAAAATGCAATCCGGCTCCCAGGCGAACGAGCGCGCAATGCGTCAGCGAGGCCGCGAAGCGCTCGGCGAACTCCGGCGCGACGAGCGCCCCGGGCTCGCCCGTGAACAGCAGTTTTGGATAGGAGGATGTGGCCAGCGCCGCATGGGCGGATTGCAGCGTCGAATAGACATCGGTGGGCTCGCCTGCGATCGGCAGTTCGCGGGGAAATGCAAGAACGGGACGGCGGCTCTCAGGCGTCGGAAACGGCGTGCGATAGGGTGCCATCTCCTCGTCGCCGAGCTTGCGGACGATTCCACCGGGCAGCACACGCTCGACGAACGCATTCGCCTCGAGGATCATTGCCTCGCCCTCGCCCGGCGTCCTGAACTTGCGAAAGACCGCCCTCGCCGCCTCGGCATGGTCTTGCTCCTCCGCGACCTCGGTATGGTGGAAATCCTGCCAGGTCGGCATCGGACGGATGAATTCCATGAAGGCCAGTCCGCGCACGAAATCCGGCCGGCGCGCGGCGAGATGAAATGCGAGCGCCGTGCCCCAGTCCTGCGCGACGAGATAGGCGGATTTGATGCCGCGCTGTTCGATGAATGCGTCGAGATATCGGACGTGGTCGAAGAAGCGGTAGCCGATATCGGGCTTGCCGGATTGGCCGAAGCCGATGAGGTCGGGCGCGACGCAACGCGCAACCGGTGACACCAAAGGCAGGATGTTGCGCCAAATGTGCGAAGAGGTCGGATTGCCGTGCAGGAACAGCGCAACCGGTGCATCATCCGCACCCGTCTCGCGATAAGCCATTGTGCTTCCCAGGACGGGCGCGTTGCGGATCTCGATCTCGGCTTGCTTGGTCATGTCGGCTCCCTGAACACGGTTTGAAAGGCGATGGTCTTGAAACGTTCGAGCGCTTTCGGATTGCGGTCGACCTTCATGCGCAGGATCGCCCCCTGCCAGGACGCGAGCAGGAAGTCGGCAAGCTCCTCAGGCTCGAAATCTGAAGCGATCTCGCCATGCGTCTGGGCCTCTGCGATGCAGGCCGCGAACGGCACGCGCCATTCGGCAAAGATCTCTGTGAGACGAGCGCGCAGCATTTCGCTGCTGCCGGTCGCCTCCAGGCTGAGATCGCCGATCAGGCAGCCGCGGCCATAGCCGTCGGCCTCAAGCCGGCCGGTGATGATGTCCAGGTAACGCTTGAGGCGCGCGCGCGGCGTCAGCGAGGTATCTTCGAGCGCCTCTGCGACGAGCCCCCTTGTGACGTCGAAGTAGCGGTCGAGCACCTCGGAGGCGAACGCCTCCTTGGAGCGAAAATGGTTGGTGAAGGAGCCCTGCGGTGCGCCCGCCGCAGCAGTGACGTCGCGCACGCTGGTACCGTGATAGCCGGTGCGGAACATGACCCTGAGGCCGGCGTCGAGGATGGCGTCTTTGAGGGAGGGCTTTGGCATAAGCGATATAATACGTACGTACGTATTATAGTCAAGCGAACTTTCGCCGCTGGGCAATTTGCTTGCCGATCAAGCCGTTATGGCGATGACGGACAGAAGTTGGCCTGCAAGCGGTCCCGAGACTTAGGCGGCCGGCATGTTCCGCGAGACCACCCGGTCGCGCAGCCACGCGCCGATGGTGCATCCGACCAGATAGCAGGCGAACATGATCAGCCCGAGGTCGAGCCAGTAGCCGAAGCGGCCCGGAACGACATGTGCGAACGAGGCCGCGACGAGGCCTGCGACGAGCACCGCCAGCCAGCGCGCGGTCACCTTCGAGGTGCCGTTGCCGCGCTGGACCACCGAAATCCAGCCCATCGCCAGCCCCAACAGCAGCGAACCCATCAGCCAGCCCAAATGAAACGAGACGAGATAGAGCATCGTCACCTCACCAGAAATTCGATGCGACGGTTCTGCGCCTTGCCGTCATCTGTCTCGTTGCCGGCGACGGGCTGAGTGCTGCCATAGCCGACCGCGGTGAAGCGGTTGGCGGGCAGGCCGGCCTTGACCAGATAGTCGATCACAGCCTGCGCGCGCTTCTCGGAGAGTGCCTGGTTGAAGGCGTCCTCGCCATCGGAATCGGTGTGGCCCGCGACCTCGATATTGGTGGTGGGGCAGCGCAGCGCCGTCTCGATGAGATGGTCGAGAATGCCGGCAGAGTCGGGATCGATATCGGCGCGCTTGGGCTCGAAGCGGATCTTGCCCTTGGCCAGCAGCTCCGAGAACAATTGCTGGCAGACGGTGCCATCGACAGGCCCCGCCGCAGGCTTCACCGTGATCTCGGGCTTGTACTGCCAGGTCTTTGAAAAGTCCTTGCCGAGACCTGCGCGGATGTCGTTCGCCGCACCTTCGTACAGCGCATCGCCCGACAATTTCACCTCGCGATCGGACACGACGAGCGTGCCCGTCGACAGCCGCGACAGCGCGCTGAGCGCGGCGAGCACTGTCGTGTTGAAGGCGCTGGGGGCACCGATGCTGGCCTTGAGATTGTCGACGACTTTCTCGTTGAAGAATTTGCGCGACGCGCTGGTGGCGATCGTCGCGTGGACATTGTTGTCGGGCACGTAGCCGGTCAGCGTCACGGTGGCTGCGACCGGATCCTTGTAGGCCTGGAAGATGTAGGGCGGCGCCTTGATGTCGTTAGCCGCGATCGAGAAACCTTCGGGCAGGTTCTTCAGCGCGGCCGCAATCGCCTCGCGGCCGCCGAGATCGCGCGCCATGCCGGATAGATTGACCTTGGTATCGGAGATCGTGATCTTGCCGTCCTTCAGCTTGCCGATCTGGTCGAGCAGCAGCATTGCAGCGGCCTCGAAGCGCGGCGGCGCGCCGCGCGCCAGGCCCATCTGATCGGCCACCTCGACGCCGCCGACCTCCTTGCGCGCCGCCTCCGTCAGCCGGGCCTTCATCGCCGGCAGCGGTGCGGAGCCCGACAGCGTCACCCGCACGACGTCACGCTCGGCGTTCCAGACGAAAGGCTTGGCCTCGGCGACCAGGCGAGTCCCGTCATCGACGAGACGCACGCCGGGAACATTTTCGACCGCCATGACCGCATCCCGCCGCCCCTCCTCGGAGAAGGCATCCGCGGCCAAGCTGACGTCGCGTCCGTCAACCGCGATCCGGGTCTTGTCCAGAACGGTGTCCTTGAGCGCGGCGGCGCTGCGCGCCGAGAGATCGGCCTCGACCGGCAAGGTGTTATTCCAGGCCGCAAATCCCCACATGACGGCCAGGGGGATCAGCCCTGGCCACCATTTGCTGGCCCACCTGAAAAGCTTTTGCATTCGACGACCCGAACTCTGGAACCGGAGACAAAACAAACCCCTGGCAGGCTGTCAAACCGGAAATGCCGCCCCTTCGAAGGCCATGTGTGAGCAATTGGAATAACTTTTTCTTCAAGGGTGTCACCCTAAGTTGAGGGCGGGATGCCCAGGGGGCGGCCAGGCGGTCATGAAACAACTCCGTAACAACGTCATCCGCGCCGGGCTGGGAGCACTCTATTTCAGCGGGGCGCACCACCTGTTGCGGCCGCTTCTGTCGGGCGTCGGCGCCATCTTCATGCTGCACCACGTGCGGCCAGCCCGTGAGGCCACGTTCCAGCCCAACCTGCATCTCGAAGTCACCCCCGACTTCCTGCGCGCCACCTTGTGCCATTTGCGCTCGCGCGAGATCGACATCGTTAGCATGGACGAACTGCACGAACGGCTGGTGCAGGGACGGTTCACCCGCCGTTTCGCCGCCTTCACCCTCGACGACGGCTATCGCGACAATCAGGACCATGCACTGCCGGTGCTGCGCGAATTTGACGCGCCCGCGACCGTCTACATCGCCAGCGATTTCGCCGAGGGCACCGGACGGCTGTGGTGGGCCGCGCTGGAGGCCGTGATCGCCAGGACCGAGCAGGTCGACGTGCAGATCGGCAACGCCGCGCTACGGCTCGACGCTACCACGCCCGCGGCAAAGCAGGCGGCATTCGACCGCCTGCACGACTGGTTGCGCGCGCTGCCGGGCGAGCACGATCTCAAGCGCGAGATCGAGGCGCTTTGCGCCAAGTACGATGTCGACATGGCGGCGCTGTGCCGCAGCCTCTGCCTGTCCTGGGACGAGATCAGGCAACTGGCCGCCGATCCGTTGGTCACGATCGGCGCGCACACCATCAGCCATTGCAATCTCGCCAGGCAGAGCGAGGAGCTCGCCGCGCAGGAGATGGCGGCGAGCCGCGTGCGGATCGAGCACGCGCTGGAGCGCCCCGTTCTGCATTTCGCCTATCCCTATGGCGACCGCGAAGCCGCCGGCGAGCGCGAATTCGCGCTGGCCGCATCCGCCGGTTTCAAGACCGCGGTGACGACGCGGCCCGGCATGCTGTTCGTCGAGAACGCCGGCCATATGACGGCGCTGCCGCGCGTCTCGCTCAACGGCAACTACCAGGACGCCCGGATCCTGCCGGTGCTGACCTCGGGAGCTGCGACCGCGATGTGGAACGGCTTTCGCAGGTTTGCTGCGGCCTAGCTTCGTTCTCCGCTGTCGTCCCGGACAAGCGTCAGCGCAGATCCGGGACCCATAGCCCCAGGGAGCGGTTATGGCACGAGCTGGTAACCGCGAGTCTTCGCCAAACTTGATCCTGTGGCTATGGGTCCCGGATCTGCACTCCGCTTCGCTGCGTATGTCCGGGACGACGAGCCGAGATTGACTCCCCTCCCCGCCCCGCTCAAAACATCGCCAACCAAAGGGAGGCATCATGTTCAACGACCTGTTCTCGCTCAAAGGCCGCGTCGCGCTCGTGACCGGCGGATCGCGCGGCATCGGCAGGATGATCGCGGCGGGGTTTCTCAGCGCAGGTGCTGCGAAGGTCTACATCACCGCGCGCAAGGCGGGACCATGCGAGGCGACCGCGAACGAGCTCTCCGCGCAATATGACGGCGAGTGCATCGCGCTGCCGATCGATATCTCGACGCTGGCCGGCGCCGAGTTGCTGGGGAGTGAGTTCACGAAGCGCGAGCCAAAACTCGACATCCTCGTCAACAATGCGGGGGCTGCCTGGGGCGCGGAGTTCGACGAGTTTCCGGAGAGCGGCTGGGACAAGGTGATGAACCTCAACGTCAAGGCACCGTTCTTTCTGACCAAGGCTCTGGCCGCGCCGCTGCGTGCGGCCGCGAGCGCAGAGCGGCCGGCGAAGGTGATCAACATCGCTTCGATCGACGGCATCTTCGTCAACCCGAGCGAAACCTATTCCTACGCGGCGAGCAAGGCCGGCCTGATCCACCTGACACGGCGGATGGCAGCTCGACTGATCAAGGAGAATATCAACGTCACGGCGATCGCACCGGGCGCGTTCAAGTCCGACATGAACCGCGCGGCGCGCGATCACGCCGACGAGGTTGCGAAACGCGTGCCTGCCCGGCGCATCGGATCAGATGAGGATATGGCTGGTATTGCGATCTATCTCGCTTCGCGCGCTGGCGACTATGTGGTCGGCACCACGATCGCTGTCGATGGCGGTGTCGCCTACGCCACCACCGGACTGGAGATCGCGGGATAGGCAGCGCCGGCCGGGGGATTAGGGAGAGCAGGCGGCGGCGCCCACACTCCGCTGTCATGCCCCGGACTAAACACTTCGCCGGTGATGACAGTCTTCGATATGGCAACCACCAGAGCGCCTCAGATGAAGTCGCTCACGACTCGATCTTCACGTACTCGAAATCGCCGGGCTTGTTGTCGATGCCGACCTTCGGCGGCGATATCCAGGAGGCGAACTGGCCGGTCTCGGTGACGGGCTGCATCAGCGAGCTGATGAAGTCGCCGTCTGCGGTCGAAGGCAGCCATTCGTCCTTGCGCCTGGCCCAGATGGCATCGTCGATCAGGATGCCGTCGGGCGTCGCGTGGACATCCTTGAACTCGCCGATGTGGCGATGGAAGGCGACGTTGGGCAGCTTGAGCTGGAAGTCGTAGCCCGCGGTCGAGATCACCTTATTCCAGCGCAGCATGCCCTTGACGCAATCCTGGCTGTAATCGTCGCGCAGGCGCATGTTGAGCGCGGTCAGCGCCGGCTCGTCGACCAGCTTGATCTCGCCATTGATGAACTTGAGCACCGGATAGGTCGCGTTCTTGAGCTGGTGATCGTCCTCGATCTGGGTCTCGTGATAGCGGCCCTTGATGCCGGTGTTGAAGGCGTTCGCCGCGTTGGTCGAGACTTCCGAGCCAAAGAGATCAAGCGACAGTGTATAGTGCAGATTCAGCTTCTTCTGGATCGTCGGCAGGTCGATGACGCCGAGCGCGCGGACCTTGGCGATGTCGGTCGGATCGGTGATGCCGGCTTCCTTCATCGCATCGCAGGTGCGCTGCACGACGCGGGTGATACCGGTCTCACCGACGAACATGTGATGGGCTTCCTCGGTCAGCATGAAGCGGCAGGTGCGCGACAAGGGATCGAAGCCCGACTGCGCCAACGAATGCAGCTGCATCTTGCCGTCGCGGTCGGTGAAGTAGGTGAACATGAAGAAGGACAACCAGTCGGGTGTCGCCTCGTTGAAGGCGCCGAGCATGCGCGGCGCGTCGGCATCGCCCGAGCGGCGGCGCAACAAATCGTCGGCTTCCTCGCGGCCGTCGCGACCGAAATATTTCTGGAGCAGATAGACCATCGCCCAGAGGTGACGGCCCTCCTCAACATTGACCTGGAACAGGTTACGCATGTCGTAGAGCGAGGGCGCGGTCTTGCCGAGGTGGCGCTGCTGCTCGACGGAAGCCGGCTCCGTATCGCCCTGGATCACGATCAGGCGGCGCAACATGGCGCGATACTCGCCCGGGACTTCCTGCCAGGCCGGCTCGCCAAAATGCTCGCCGAACGGCACGACGCGATTTTCTTCCTGCGGCGCAAGCAGAATGCCCCAGCGATAGTCGGGCATGCGCACGTAATCGAACTTGGCCCAGCCGCGCGGATCGACCGAATAGGCCGTGCGCAAGTACACCAGCGATTCCTGGAAGCCTTCCGGCCCCATGTCGCTCCACCAATCCATGTAGCCGGGATGCCAGCCTTCGAGCGCCTTCAGCACCTGGCGGTCTTCGGCGAGATTGACGTTGTTCGGAATCTTGGTCGAGTAGTCGACGTTCATGATGTTCATGTTCATGGCCGTGCTCCTTGGTCGGTCTCGTGTCCCGGACGCAGTGCGGCGCGAAGTGCTGCACTGCTGAGCCGGGACCCATTGTCTGGTCCGTTCTGGGTCCCGGTTCAGCGTCGCATCGCTTCGCGCTGCGCCGCGCCCGGGACACGAAAAACTACACCCGCGTCATATCGAATTTCGGTTTCTGGCCGCTGCCGTAGCGGCGGAGCGCGCCTTCTTCACCGACCGCGTTGGGGCGCTGGAAGATCCAGTTCTGCCAGGCGGTCAGGCGCGAAAAGATTTTCGATTCCATCGTCTCCGGACCGACGAAACGCAGGCTTGCTTCCATGCCGGTGAGGCTGTCGGGCGAGAAGCTGGCGCGCTCCTCGAGGAAGACGCGAACCTCGTCGTCCCAGTCGATGTCGTCGAGCGCGAAGGTGACGAGGCCGAACTCCTCGGCCTGTTCGGCATCGAGGCTTGTGCCGACGGTGTCTTCCGCGCGGTCCACATCAGACGGATCGGCCTGGAAGCGCGATTGCAGGCGCGTCAGGCCATGGCTCATCGGATACGGGCCGAAATTCATCGCGGAGAGTTCGATCGTGGGCGGCGGGCGGTTGTCGCCCTGGCGCGTGCCGATCAGCATGTAGGAGCGGTCGGCGGCGAAGACGAGCTCGGCGAGCGTGCCGGCAAAGCAGGAGCCGGGCTCGACCAGCGTCACCAGCGTGCGCGAGGTGACGTCGATGCGCTTCAAGACGCGCTTCCAGTAGTGCCTGATCTCGTTGACCAGCCAGTGCGCCTTGTTGGCTTCGAGGAAAATGTCGCAGGCGAGCACATGGGCGCGGTCGCCATGGCTCTTGAACACCAGCATCGCGATCTCGAGCTCGTTGATGCGCAGGTGCAAGATGGCGTCATCGAGCTCGCGCGCCACTTGCAACGGCCAGAACGACGCGCCCTGCGCCATCATGCCGTCGATGTCGGCGGGCGGCGCGGCCTCCGGCGCCTTGATCGAGATGGTGGCGATACGGGCAGTGCGGTCGATGTCGACGGTGACGAACCCGTAGCGCAGGCTGGTCTCGTCGATGATGCGCTTGAGCGGGGTGAGCGCGATGCCCTTGCCGCTGCCCTTGCGCTTCGAGTTGCCGGCGAATTCCCTGGCGCGCTCGGCCACCTTGGCCTCCAGCTTTGAATTCGGCGCAATCTCGTCGACCAGGCGCCACTGCACGGCGCGCTTGCCCTTCACGCCTTCCTCGATGGTGCAGAAGAAGTCGGCGTGGTCGCGACGCACCTTGCGCTTGTCGACGACGCGCGTCAGCCCGCCGGTGCCCGGCAGCACCGCGAGCAGCGGCACTTCGGGCAGCGCCACGGCCGAGGCGCCGTCGTCGGCGAGGATGATGTGGTCGGTCGCGAGCGCCAGCTCATAGCCGCCGCCGGCGGCCGAGCCGTTCACTACCGTGATGAAGCGCTGGCCGGAATTCTCAGAGGAGTCTTCCATGCCGTTGCGGGTCTCGTTGGTGAACTTGCAGAAGTTCACCTTGTGGGCATGCGTCGAGCCCGCGAGCATGCGGATATTGGCGCCGGCGCAGAACACGCGGTTCTTGGCCGAACGCATCACCACCACCTTCACCTCGGGATGCTCGAAGCGCAGGCGCTGGACCGCGTCCGCGAGCTCGATATCGACGCCGAGGTCGTAGGAATTGAGCTTGAGCAGATAGCCCTCGAACAGGCCGCCATTCTCGTCGACATCCATGGTCAGCGTCGCGACGTCACCGTCGACCGCGAGCTTCCAGTGCCGGTAGCGGGATGGCTCGGTCTGGAAATCGATGAATGTCGCACCGCCTGCGAGGCGCCGATCTTCCCCGGCCATGGGCCACCCTTGATTTTGGACTTCGGTCTTTACCGTTAGATGCACAATAATGCATATAACGGAGTTCGTCTAGTCCATAAACGCCAATACATGCACTTTGTTTCATGATGACTACTGGGACCGCACGATGGCGCCGAGCGGGAGATGTGCCTCCGCAAGCTCATGCGGCGGGTACCCCGAGTCCCTGATCGTCGCGCAGGGCCGCCTTTGCAAATTGCTCAATCGCGTCAAGCGTCGCTCCCGGCGCTTCACGATGCGGGGAATGTCCCGCGTCTGAAATGACTCTCAAATCGACCGGGCAATAGCATTCTTGCTGCGCGATCTCGGCCTGACGCAGTGTCCCATATTGGTCGTCCACACCTTGCAGGACCATGACAGGAACGCGGATGTAGGCGAGATATTCCGAGATGTCCCAGTCGCGGAATTTCGGGTCGAGCCAGGCGCGGTTCCAGCCATAGAAGGCGTTGTCGACGTCCTTGTGCCAGCGCGCGAGTTTTGGCTTGAGGTCCGTGGTTTCGTAAGCCGTCTTGATGGCGGCGATCGATGCCACCGAGATGTCCTCGACGATGAAATGCGGCGCCATCAGCACGAGCCCGTGCAGGCGGTGATCCTGATGCGCACCGGCGTAGATCGCCGCGATCGAGGCGCCATCGGAATGGCCGAGCAACAGGCCGCGCTTGAAGGGAATCGCGTCGAGAATCTTCGAGAGTACGTCCAGCGCCTCGCGTTGCATGTAATCGAGCGGCCGTGGCAGCGCCACCGCGCTCGACTGCCCATAGCCCGCGCGCGAATAGACGAAGATGCCGGCGCCGGTGGCCTCTCGAAGCTTCTCCGGGAAGTCGCCCCACAGCCCGACGGAGCCGAGGCCTTCATGCAGCATGACGATCGTGGGGGCGTCAGCGGATTCGGGCGCGAGCCATTTGTATTCGAGGCTGGCGTTGCCGATGCTGAGAAAGCCGGTGGGGGTGAGATTGGTCATTTCTTCGCTCTTCTCTCTCCGTCGTCATGCCCGGGCTTGACCCGGGCATCCACGCCTTTGCTCAATCGCGGATGCACGTGGATGGCCGGGACAAGCCCGGCCATGACGGCTTGTCGCTAGTTCGTCCCTTCCCGCAATTTGAACCGCTGGATCTTGCCCGTCGCCGTCTTCGGCAGGGACTCCACCACGTCGATCCAGCGCGGGTATTTCCAGGGGCCGATCTTCTGCTTGACGTGATCCTTCAACATCTCCTGCAAGTCTGTTGTCTTCACGCCCGGACGCAGCACCACGAAGGCCTTTGGCTTCAACAGGCCTTCCGGATCGGCCTCGGGCACGACGGCAGCCTCCAGCACGGCGGGATGCGTGATCAGCGCGCTCTCGACCTCGAACGGCGAGACCCAGATGCCGGAGACCTTGAACATATCGTCGGCACGGCCGCAGAAGGTGTATCGGCCCTCGGCATCCCGGACATATTTGTCGCCGGTGCGCGTCCACGGGCCTTCGAACGTGCGGCGGCTCTTGTGGCGCTGGTTCCAGTAGCCCTCGCCGGCGGAGGGCGCGTCGACCAGGAGCTCGCCGACCTCGCCATCGGCCACATCCTGGCCGGCCTCGTTGACGAGCCGCACCGCATAGCCCGGCACCGGCTTGCCGGAAGAACCATATTTGATGTCGCCGGGCGCGTTCGACAGGAAGATGTGCAGCAGTTCGGTCGAGCCGACGCCATCGAGAATGTCGACGCCGAAGCGCGCCTTCCAGCTGTTGCCGACGGATTCCGGCAGGGCCTCACCCGCGGAGGTGCAGATGCGCAGCGACTTCCCGCCACGCTCGCTCTTCATGGTCTCGTCGTTGAGCATCGCCGCGAACAGCGTCGGCACCCCGTAGAAGATCGACGGGTTGTAGCGGTTCATGAGGTCGAACATCCGCGCCGGCGTCGGGCGTTCGCTGTTCAAAATCGTGGTGGCGCCAACCGACATCGGGAAGGTCAGCGCATTGCCGAGGCCGTAGGCGAAGAACAGCTTTGCCGCTGAGAGGCCGACGTCGTTCTCGCGGATGCCGAGCACCTTGCTGGCGTAAGTATCGGCGGTTGCCTGCAGGTTCGAATGCAGATGCCGCACCCCTTTGGGCATGCCGGTCGAGCCCGACGAATACAGCCAGAATGCCGGCTCGTCCGGATGCGTCGCGGCGGTCGTGAATTGATCGGTCTCGCGCGCGAGCTCCTCGGCGAGCTGCTTGTGGCCGTTCATCTTGCTGCCGGAGACCACGACATGCTCGAGATCGGGCATGCGGCCGACCACGTCCTTGATGACGGGATAGAGCGCTTCCGACACGAACAGCACGCGCGCGCGGCAGTCGGCGAGGATGTAGGCGTATTGATCGGCGGTCAGTAGCGTGTTGAGCGGCACCGGCACGATGCCGGCGCGGATCGCGCCCAGAAATACGATCGGGAAATCGACCGTATCCAGCATGATCATCGCCACGCGCTCCTCGCGGCGGACGCCGAGCCGGCGCAGCATGTTGGCGGCGCGCCGCGTTTGGTGCTGGAGCTCGCGATAGGTGAGCCGCGAGACGGTGTCGTCGAACACGGTCTTGCTGCCGCGGCCCTCCTCGACGTTACGGTCGAGCAGCCAGATCACCGCGTTATAGGATCCCTCGCTCACGGATTTCTCCCCGAATTTAGAATTATAATTCATAGAAAGACACCGCGGCCGCTTGCTGTCAATGCCAGCAGGCATTATGTTTCATTAAAACGCGCCGCAGGACCTTGTTTAAAGAAGGCATCCGCTAAAGAAGGCTCATGACCGACAGTCCCGACGCCGAATCCCGCTTTCTCGAACAGCTCGGCCAGCGCGTGCGCACCATGCGCGCGCTGCGTGGCATGTCGCGCAAAGTGCTCGCCAAGGTATCAGGAATTTCGGAGCGCTACATCGCGCAGCTCGAAAGCGGCAAGGGCAACGTCTCCATCGTGCTGTTGCGCCGCGTCTCGGACGCGATGGGCGCGCATCTGGAAGACCTGCTGCCCTCGGCCGATCCGACGCCGGACTGGCAGATGTTTCGCGATCTCCTGCGCAAGGCGACGCCTGCCCAGATCGCGCAGGCCAAGGATTTGCTCGCCGGCGGCAGCGCATCCGCGCCGCGGCGCGCGCCGTTCTGCGGCATCGCGCTGATCGGCCTGCGCGGGGCCGGCAAGTCCACGCTTGGCAAGATCTTGGCAAAGAAAGTCGGCTGGAGCTTCGTCGAACTCAACAAGGAGGTCGAGCAGCAGAACGGGCTCTCGGTCGCCGAGATCATCGCGCTCTACGGTCAGGAAGGCTTTCGCCGCATGGAGCAGGCCGCGCTGCAACAGCTGCTCGCGCGCAACGAGCTGATGGTGCTGGCGACCGGCGGCGGCATCGTTTCGGAGCCGCTGACCTTCGACCAGATCCTGTCATCGTTCTACACGATCTGGCTGAAGGCCGAGCCCGAAGAGCACATGGCCCGCGTCCGCCGCCAGGGCGACCTGCGTCCGATGGCGGATGATCGCTCCGCGATGGCGGAATTGCGCAATATTTTGCTGAGCCGCGAGCCGCTGTACTCGCGTGCGACGGCCGTGGTGGATACCGCGGGGCTCTCGGTCGACGCCGCGGCGGCGCGGCTGATCGATGCAGTGCGCCCGGTGCTGCAGAACGAGGCCCGGAGCTTCGGTCTGCGCAGCGTGGCGCTGTAACTCTCCGCCGTCGTCCCGGACAAGCGCAGCGAAGCGGAGCGCTGATCCGAGACGACAGCGGAGTTTGTGCGCGGGCTTCAACGACATATATCAACGCCCCGCAAGCAAGCGTTGGGATAGATGATGACCGACAGCGACGTCGCAATCTCCATGTTCGAGCGGATCGGCGGCAGTGCCACGATCAATCGGCTGGTCGAGCGCTTCTACGAGCGCATGGATACGCTGTCGGAAGCGCAAACCATCCGCGCGATGCATGCCGCCGATCTCGGCCTGATCAAGGACGTGCTAAAGCGCTACCTCACCGAATGGACCGGCGGCCCAAAACTCTACTCTGTCGAAAAGGGCCATCCGCGGCTGCGGCAGCGCCACATCGGCTTTGCCATCGGCGATGCCGAGCGCGATGCGTGGCTAACTTGCATGCGCGGCGCGCTGGAGGAAACGGTCATCGATACCGCCGTGCGGCAAGATCTCGACAAGGCGCTGTCAGGTCTCGCCGACTGGATGCGCAACCGTTAAACGCAGCTCACAACAATTGCGACCGCACCGACTCCGCGCCGTCGCGCAACGATGGCAAGAATCGCTCGATCAATTCCTGCTCCGGCACGCGATCGACGTGGGCGCCCATGTTGACGGCGGCGACGATCACATTGTCGTAACGGCGCACGGGAACGGAGATCGAGCGGAAATGCGGCTCGGCCTCGCGGTCGACGAGGGAATAACCTTGCGCGCGGTCCGCCGCGATACGCGTGAGAAGCGCCTTTGGATCGGTCACCGTCTGCGGCGTCAGCACTTCGCGCTTCATCGTCGTCAGGCGCGCGGCGAGATCGGCGTCGTCGAGCTCGCCGAGCATGGCGCGGCCGACCGAGGTGCAGAACGCTGGCAGCCGGTAGCCGATCTCGAGCCCGCCTGAAAACATCCGTACCGGGCTGCTGCGCGCGACGAACACGACGTCATCGCCATCGAGCACCGCGAGCGAGGAGATTTCCTGGGCAGCGGTCGCGATCCGGTCGAGCACAGGCTGAAGCACGGCGACGAGCTGATTGGACCGCAAATACGACGCCGCGAGCGTCAGCACATGCGGCGTCAGCGAGAACAGCTTTCCATCGCCAGAAACGAAGCCTCCGCGCTGGAGCGTGAACAGCATGCGGCGCGCGGTGGCGCGCGGAAGCTCTGCGGCGCGGGCGAGATCGCTCAGCGTCATCGGACCGGTGGTCGCGCCAAAACATTGCAGCAGGCGCAGGCCGCGATCGAGGCTCTCGACCCAATCCGTCGCGCGCTCTTCGGTCTCGCTTCGTTTCAGCTTCGGCATGGGCCGGGGATAGTCCTGCAAAATAGTGCTTGCTGCCGATCCAAGGCATGGCATAATTCGCCCATTCGTTCAATAGGCGAACAAAACGCTCTCCAGGAAAAGGACGCGACCGCCATGATGAGCCAGGAGCAGAACGACCTGATCACCCGCACCGGGGCGAATGACGCCTGCGGGAAGCTGATGCGGAGCTACTGGCAGCCGGCGGCGTTGATCGATGAGCTCGAAGGCGAGCGGCCGATCCGCCCGGTCAAATTGCTCGGCGAAAGCCTGGTGCTGTTTCGCGACGAGACCGGACGCTACGGCCTGATCGACCGCCATTGCGCGCATCGCGGCGCCGACCTCGCCTTCGGGCGGCTCGAGCATGGCGGCCTGCGCTGCGCCTTCCATGGCTGGCTGTTCGACGCGACCGGCCAGTGCATCGAGACCCCGGCCGAGCCGAAGGACTCAAAACTCTGCCAGAACATCCGCCAGCGCTCCTATCCGGTGGTGGAGAAGAGCGGCATCCTCTGGGCTTATCTTGGCGAAGGCGAGCCGCCGGCCTTTCCGGAACTCGACTGCTTCGTCGCGCCGGGCACGCATACGTTTGCGTTCAAGGGCCACATGGCCTGCAACTGGCTTCAGGCGCTCGAAGTCGGCATCGACCCCGCGCACGCGTCGTATTTGCACCGCTTCTTCGAGGACGAGGACACCTCTACTGCTTACGGCAAGCAGTTCCGCGGCGCGTCGGCGGGCAGCGACCTGCCGATGACGAAGATCCTGCGCGAATACGACCGTCCAATCATCAACGTCGAGCACACCGAATACGGCCTGCGGTTGATTGCGCTGCGCGAGATCGACGAGGAGCGGACGCATGTGCGCGTCACCAACCAGCTCTTCCCGCACGGCTTCGTCATCCCCATGAGCACGGAGATGACGATCACGCAGTGGCACGTGCCGGTCGACGACGAGAACTGCTACTGGTACGCGATCTTCACCAGCTACGCGAACCCCGTCGACAAGAAGAAGATGCGCGACCAGCGGCTCGAGCTCTACGAGTTGCCCGACTACAAATCGCGCAAGAACAGCAGCAACGATTACGGTTTCGATCCGCACGAGCAGCAGACCGCGACCTATACCGGTATGGGCAGCGACATCAACGTCCACGACCAATGGGCGGTGGAGTCGATGGGCGCGATCCAGGACCGCACCAAGGAGCATCTCGGCCAGAGCGACAAGGCGATCGTGCAATACCGCCGGCTGCTGCGGCAAGAGATCGAGAAGGTTGCGGGTGGCGAGAAGCCGATGCTGCATCTCGACGAGGCCAACGCGCGTTCGATCCAAGGGCCGGCGACCATGGACGGCATCGGGCCGACGCGTAGCTGGGAGACCTACTGGATGGAAGTCGACGTCAAGCGCCGCCGCGGCGCGCCGTGGACCGCCCCGGTGCCGAAGGAGATCGCGGATAACGTGCACCGGCTGACGGCGGCGGAGTGACGTTCATGTGCGGAACCCATAGGGTGGGCAAAGGCGCGAAGCGCCGTGCCCACCATGCTTCCATGCGGACGACAGACGCGGTGGGCACGCTTCGCTTTGCCCACCCTACGGCAGTTGAAGGAGTGATGAAGTGACTTTCGTCGCGCGTCATGCGCTGTGGTCGGATGAGCAGAAGGACGCCGCGACGCGGCTCCGCCGCATCGTCGAGGAGAAGAACCTCGAAGTCATCCGCCTCGCCTTCCCCGACCAGCATGGCATCTTGCGCGGCAAGACCATCATCGCCTCCGAGGCGATTGCGTCGCTGGAAAGCGGCTGCTCCATCACCACCACCATGCTCGCCAAGGACACCTCGCACCGCACGGTGTTTCCGGTGTTCACCGCCGGCGGCGGGTTCGGCATGAAGGAAATGGAGGGCGCAGCCGACGTGCTGATGGTCGCGGATCCCACCACGTTTCGCGTGCTACCATGGGCGCCGACGACAGGCTGGGTGCTGTGCGACCTTTATTTCAGTGACGGCCGTCCCGTCCCGTTCGCGACGCGCAGGCTTTATCGCAAGGCTCTCGATGAGCTCGGTAGCCGCGGCTATGATTTCGTCGCAGGGCTCGAGGTCGAATTCCACATCTTCAGGCTCGACGACGCGCATATGCGGCCAGAGGACGCCGGCCAGCCCGGCACGCCCCCCTCGGTCAGCCTGCTCAGCCACGGCTATCAATATCTCACTGAACAGCGCTTCGACCAGATGGAGCCGGTGCTGGAGATTTTACGACGCGACATCGTCGCGCTTGGGCTTCCCTTGCGCTCCGTCGAGGTCGAGTTCGGGCCGAGCCAATGCGAGTTCACCTTCCAGCCGAAGAAGGGCCTGGAGCCCGCCGACAACATGGTGCTGTTTCGTAGCGCCGTGAAGCAGATCGCGCACCGGCACGGCTATCACGCCACCTTCATGTGCCGGCCGAAGCTGCCGAATGTGTTCGCGAGCGGCTGGCACCTGCACCAGTCGATCGTCTCGCACGCGAGCGGTGAGAACCTCTTCATGGCGAAGGAGGGCAGCGAACCGCTCAGCGCCTTCGGCCGCGCCTATCTCGCTGGTCTGCTCGCCCACGCTCGCGCAGCGACCGTGTTCACCACGCCGACCATCAATGGCTACAAGCGCTACCGCTCCTATTCGCTGGCGCCCGACCGCGCGATCTGGGGCCGCGACAATCGCGGCGTGATGATCCGCGTGCTCGGCGGCGCCGGCGACGCAGCCACGCGCCTGGAAAACCGCGTCGGCGAGCCCGCTGCCAATCCCTATCTCTACATGGCCTCGCAAGTTCTTTCGGGTCTCGACGGCGTCGACCGCAAGCTCGATCCTGGTCCCTCGGCCGACACGCCCTACGAGACCAAGGCGCCGCTGCTGCCGAAATCGTTGCGTGACGCGGTGAGCGCGCTGAAGGACGATCCGTTCTTCCGCGAGAAATTCGGCGCGGAGTTCGTCGACTACTACACCCACATCAAGAACGCCGAGATCGACCGCTTCCTGTCTGAGGTGACTGACTGGGAACATCGCGAATATTTCGAGATGTTTTGAGCGCGTTGCCTTATGCCGCCTTCGGCCTCTGCTTGAGGTAGAAATAGGTCGGCAGCAGGCCAAGCGCGACGATCGCGACCATCACCCACCATCCGCGCTGGAACGCCACGAGGCGCTCCGGCAAAGATGAAGGCGAGCCGATGATGGCCACGAAGATCGCTACTCCCACCGCGAGCGAGGCTTGACGGATCATGTTGATCACGCCGGAGCCCGTCGCGAAGGACGACGGCGGTAATCCCGCGGCACTGACGCCCATCAATGTCGGAAACGTCAACCCGACGCCGATGCCGGTCGGGATCATGCCCATGATCACGAACGCCGTGCTTGGCTCCGGGCCGATCAATGTCGCCCATGCGATCAGGCCGGCGGCGAAAACCACGATGCCGGCGGTGACGACAGGCGCGGCGCCGAAGCGCGCGATCAGGCGTCCGGCGAACAGCAGCGAGGTGATCGGCACCATCAGCGGCCCGGGCGCAATCGCAAGGCCCGTCTGCAACGCCGACCATCCCCACCCGGTCTGCTCCCACAGGGCAACCGAAAGCAGCATGGCGCCGAACGCCGCCGAGTAAGGCGCCATCACCAGGGCCGCGCCCGTGAATGGACGGATGTGAAACAGCGCCGGATCGACAAAGGGATTCTCGAGGCGGAGACAGCGCCAGACGAACAGAGTCAGCAGGATCGCAGCCGCCGCAAAGCTGTAGCCGATGGCAGGCGTACGCAGGCCCCAGTCGCTGACCTTGACGATGGCGAAGACGAGCGCGCCGATGCCGCCGGTCACCAGAACTGCATCAAGGAATTTGGGGCGGGGCGCATCGTGGCCGGCAATCTCCGGCAGCTTCCGCCAGCCGATCACCATGGCCGCGAGGCCGATCGGGACGTTGACGAAGAAGATCCAGCGCCAGTTGACGGCGACCAGCACGCCGCCGACGACGGGTCCGAGCGCTGCGGCAAGGCCACCGATCGCTGTCCAGGTCCGCACCGCACTACCGCGCTTCTCGGGGGCGAACACTGCCAGCAGCAATCCGAGCGAGGTCGGTGTCATCAGCGCAGCGCCCGCTGCCTGCACCAGGCGAAATGCGGTCAGCATTGCGACACTGTTGGCGGCAGCGCAGGCCGCCGAGGCGGCGGTGAAGAGGCCGACACCGAGCAGGAAGCTGAGATTCCTGCGATGACGTTCGGCCAGCCGGCCGAAGAACACCAGCAGCGCCGCATAGGCGATGGCGTAGCCGTTGAGGACCCACGACATGTCGTCGAGCGAGGCGTCCTTGAAATCGTGTCCGATGTTGGGGAGCGCGACGTTGACGATGAAGAGATCGAGATTGGCGAGGCAGATGCCGACGCACACGATCGCCAGCACGGTGTTTGGCGACGTCGCCGGACGGGGAGGCTCGGGCGACAGCGAGAGATCATCAAGCAGCACGGCGCGGGCCAATGCGCCGCGTTCAATACTGTTCATTGGTTACGCCTTTTCAATCCGCAATTGATGTCGTTCGGCGATCAGCGACTGGTCGCCGGCGATGCCGGCTAAAATATTTCGCAAGTCGGCAGCGGCGCGCTTGCCGAATCCATTTTCGAACTTCTCCTGCGCCGCGCGCCACAGCGGCTGTGCGTCGGCAAGGCGTGAGCGCCCTGTCCGCGTCAGCTTGACCAGGCGGCTCCGTCGATCGGCCTCATCGCGCTCCAGCATGACCAGACCGTCGCGCTGGAGCGGGCGAAGGTTCTGGCCGATGGTCGACTGGTCCATGACCAGCGCCTCGGCAAGGTCACGGATCGAGGGTGCAGACTCTCCGCGGCGATGAATCTCGGTCAGCAGAGCGTACTGCGTGGAACGAAGCCCCGAAGGCTCCAGCGCGGCGTCGTAGAACAGCGTCATGTGGCGCGACGCCCTGCGCAGGGCCGCGCAGTTGCAGCGGTTTCGCTCCACCACAGGCAGCTCTTGCTCGGCCATGACGCTCCCATTATCGGGATATCCCGATATATCAAATAGAGGGATATCCCGATATTGAGCCTGCGTCAACCGGAGACGTTTCCGGCTCGGCGGGGTCACGTCTCACACATTGGTGAAGCCGTTTCGCGGGGCATGATCCGACGACATCGAGAAGCGGCCGGACGAAGCCATTTCCGTCATCCCGCGAAAAACGCCGGAAAGACTGACGGCCTATGATGTGCCGATGATCAACAATGGAGTTCGGTCATGTTGGGTCAATTGTTCAGCCTGATCTATCGCCTCTCCTGCCGGACCACCCTGATCGAGATCGGCACGCACCGCCTCGCACGCTAGCGGCCGGCGGACGCGGCTTGGGTAAGACGGATTGACCAGATAAAAGGGGATTTCCATGCACAAGCTGATCCTGATCGCGACGGTGTCGCTGCTGGCCACGCAGGCCTATGCCGGTGGTCCGCGCAGCCTGAGCTTAGCTGCCCAGCCGACGACCGAGCAGCCGGCCACAGCGGCGGCGCCACAGGTCACGCAGGCTCCGCCGGCCACACCGCCTGCGAGTGTCCAAACGGCGACCACCGCACCCGCTTCCACTCCGCCGGCAACGACAGTGCCGGCTGCAACAGCTCCGGCCGTCGCGCCCGCTCAGTCCACCGCCACGCCGGTGACAAGCACGACCGGAACGACCAAGCCAAAGCGCCGCCAGCCGTCCACCGAGGCGCGCGTGATCCGCGAACTGCATCGTCACGGGATTTATTGGTAATCGCCCCGCTGTCGTCCTGGTCGTTCGCCAGGACGACGCCGAGGGGGGCGGCGACATAGCCGCGCCCCTCACCTAACCTCAAATCCCCAAATATTTGTGTTGCAGATCCGGCTCGGCCATCAGTTGATCCGAGCTGCCGCCCCAGACCGTCTTGCCGCGTTCGATGATGTAGTGGCGGTCGCAGATGCGGGCGAGGTGGTCGACGTTCTTGTCGACGACGAGAATCGACTGTCCCCGGCTCTTCAACATCGACAGGCAGTTCCAGATCTCTTCGCGGATCAGCGGCGCCAGCCCCTCGGTTGCTTCATCCAGGATCAGGAGTTTTGGGTTGGTCATCAGCGCGCGGCCGATCGCAAGCATCTGCTGCTCGCCACCGGAGAGTTGATTGCCCATGTTGGCGGCGCGCTCGGCGAGCCGCGGGAACAGGGCGTAGATCGCGGCCAGCGTCCAGGGATTGGCGCTGTTGAAGCGGTCGGCGGCGGCCGCGACCAGATTTTCGCGCACGGTGAGGTTCGGAAAGATCTGGCGCCCCTCCGGCACCAGGCCGACACCGAGCTTGGCGATCCGGTAGGACGGCTGCGTCCGCACCTCCGCGCCTGCGAAGCGGATCGTGCCGGCGCGCGCCGGCGTCAGGCCCATGATGGAGCGGATGGTGGTGGTCTTGCCCATGCCGTTGCGGCCCATCAGCGAGACCATCTCGCCCGGCTTGATCGACAGCGACAGGCCGAACAGCACCTGGGAGAGGCCGTAGCAGGTCTCGATGCCGTCGACGTCGAGCAGGGTGTCAGCCATCACTTTTTCAGACATGGTGCGTCACCACATGCTGATCGCCGAGATAGGCGCGCTTGACCTCGTCGTTGGCGCGGATCGCGGCCGGGTCACCGGAGGCGATGACGCGGCCATAGACCAGCACCGTGATGCGGTCGGCCAGCGCGAACACTGCCGGCATGTCGTGCTCGACCAGCACGATCGAGACCTCTTTGCGCAGCTCCTGGAGCAGTTGCACCATGCGCTGGGATTCGGTGACGCCGAGGCCCGCCATCGGCTCGTCGAGCAGCAGCAGCTTCGGCTTGCTGGCGAGCGCGACTGCAAGCTCGATCTGGCGACGCTCGCCATGGCTGAGCCTGGACACCAGGACGTCGGCACGATGCAACAGGCCGACGCGGTCGAGCGCGGCGTGCGCTGCATCGCGCAGGCCCTTTTCCTTGCGCGCATTGGCGAAGAAGCGGAACGAGTGGCCTGCATGCGCCTGCGCGGCGAGTGCGACATTGTCGGCGGCGGTGAAGTCGAACAGCAGCGAGGTGATCTGAAACGAACGCGCCAGGCCCAGCGCGCAACGGCGATAGGCCGGCAGGTGCGTGATATCGAGGCCGCCGAGCGAAACACTGCCGGAATCCGGAGCGAGATGCCCGGTGAGCTGGCTGATCAGCGTGGTCTTGCCGGCGCCGTTCGGGCCGATGATGGCATGCAGCTCGCCGCTCGCGACATCGAGCGAGACGTTATCCGTCGCCGTGATGCCGCCGAAGCGGCGCACCAGTTTTTCGACACGAAGCAAGGGTTCAGCCACGGTTGAGCCTCCCGAGCAGGCCCATGATGCCGCCGCGGCCGAACAGTACGATCAGCAGCAGAAGCGGGCCCATGATCAGCGCCCAGTATTCGGTAATCTGCGACAAGAACTCTTCCAGCAACAGATACACCACCGCGCCCATCACCGGGCCGAACAGCGTGCCCATGCCGCCGAGGATCACCATCACCATGAGATCGCCGGAGCGGGTCCAGTACATCACGGCCGGGCTGATGAAGTCGGTGTTGTTGGCGAGCAATGCACCGGCGAGGCCGCACATCATGCCGGAGATGACGAAGCAGACGAGCTGGTAGCGCTTCGAGGGAAAGCCGATCGCCTGCATGCGCTGCTCGTTGGAGCGCAAACCCTGCACGACGAGGCCGAAGCGCGAATTGACGATACGCCAGATCAGGAAGATCACGCCAAACAGGCAGGCGAGGCAGAGATAGTAGAACTGCGTGCGGTTGCCGAGATTGATCAGCCCGGAGAAGTCGCTGCGCTTGTAGACGGTGAGGCCGTCATCGCCGCCGTAACGCGCCAGCCCCGAGGCGACGTAATAGGCCATCTGCGCGAAGGCGAGCGTGATCATGATGAAATAGACGCCGCGCGTGCGCAAGGAGAGCGCGCCGATCACCAGCGCGTAGATCGCGGACGCTGCCAGCGCGACCGGGAACTGGATGAAGCCGGAGCCGACACCTTCCTGCGCCAACATGCCGACCGCGTAGCCGCCGATGCCGAGATAGGCGGCGTGGCCAAAGCTCATCATGCCGCCATAGCCCATGATGAGGTTGAGGCTCGCCGCCGCCAGCGCCAGGATGACGATGCGGGTGAACAGCGTCAGGATGAAGATGTTGCCGGAGAGGGACGAATAGAGCGGCAGCAGCACGAGGCCCGCCAGCATCAGGGCCGTGACGGCCTTGCTCACAGTGAAAGCCTTCATCGACGGTTGGCCGGAAACAGCCCCTCCGGCCGCACCACCAGCACGATCGCCATCAACAGATAGATCAGCATGGAGGACAGTGCGGGCGCAGCGGTGGAAGCCGCGGAAGAGCTCAGGATTTGCCGCAGCAAATTGGGCAGGAAGGCGCGGCCGAGTGTGTCGATCATGCCGACGAAGATCGCAGCCAGGAATGCGCCGCGGATCGAGCCGATGCCGCCGATCACGATGATGACGAAGGCGAGGATCAGGATGTTCTCGCCCATGCCGATCTGCACGGTGAGGATCGGCGCCTGCATGAGGCCGGCAAGGCCCGCGAGCGCGGCACCTAAGCCGAACACCAGCGTGTAGAGCAGCTTGATGTTGATGCCGAGCGCGCCGATCATCTCGCGGTTGGAGGCGCCGGCCCGGATCAGCATGCCGATGCGGGTGCGCATCACGCCGAGATAGAGCAAGAGCGCCACCAGCAGTGCCACCACGATGATGGCAAGGCGATAAGCAGGGTAGTGAATGCCGGGCAGGATCGGCACCGGCACCGTGAGCCAGGTCGGCAACGGCAGCGCCAGCCCCGCCGGACCCCAGATCAGCCGCACGGCTTCATTGAAAAAGAGGATCAAACCGAAGGTCGCGAGCACGTGGTCGAGATGGTCGCGCCCATAGAGATGCCGCAGCGCCGCCATTTCGAGCACGATGCCGAGCACTAGCGTCGCGCCAAGCGCCAGGAGTGCACCGAGCAGGAAGCTGCCGGTCCAGGCCGCGAAGGTCGCGGCGAAATAGGCGCCCATCATGTAGAGCGAGCCGTGCGCAAGGTTGACGAGATCCATGATCCCGAACACCAGCGTCAGGCCGGCGGCGAGCAGAAACAGGAGCAGGCCGAACTGCAATCCGTTCAAGAACTGTTCGACGACGAGCAGCATCAAGACTCTTTCAGGCGCACGCAGCGTCGCGCCGATGTTCGAACACAGTCGCCATCAGTGAAAGAGCTCCCCCTGCCTGTACAAGGCCGAAAAATGGGTAATGGCAGTATCGTTCCGAGGCAAGAGCGATTCCGCGCCGGACATGCACTTTGTTGCATCCCGGCGCATGCGGTCGAGCCCTCCTATAAGCCGTGCAAGAAGGCTGCCGCGGGATGGGTCAACCTGCCGCACCAAAACGATCACCCTCCCCCCGGCAGGCCGGGGAGAGGGTGCGGACCTCGTCGGAATGATAGAAAAGGACGCGTCTAGTGCGACGTCACCTGGTGGGGAAGATCATCGGGCTCGGCGAGCTCGCTGTTTGCCGTCGAGGCCTCCAGCGCCGCCATCCGGAACAGATAGGCAAGCGTTGCCAGTCCGCTGTCTTCCGCCATCTGCGCGAGCTCGAGCGCCATGTCGGACATGTAGCCGAGATTCTCGTCCTTGGTTTGCGCCATGATCTGGCTGTCCCGCATCATGTTCGACATCTCAGGCGCTCTTTCGTTGCGCGGCGGAAAGGCCGCAGAGGTTGGCGTGGGCGATGGCGTCCAGACGCGGGCCGTCCTGTTGCACGATCGAAGCCATGCCGATGCGATCATGCAGGGCATCGACCGTCTCCTGGCGAATATCGATGGTCGCCGCCATGGTCCAGGCGTTCTCGACCAGAGCCGGCAGACCAAGCGGCGTCACGACGAAGCCGGCCTCATGGAAGCGCGGCAACCACCAGGTCTCCATGATCGCACTGACCTGCGCGATTCCCTGGCCGAGACAGAACTCCTGCACCGCCGCCATCAGTTGCAGGTTGAGCGCGCCGTCGCGGCGACCACGTACGACGAAATAACGTGACCACTCCCAGACCAGCGGATCCGCAGGGCAGCCGCGCACGGACGCCAGATGCGGAAACACCTCGCTCATCATTGAGGGCTTGGTCGTCGGATAGAGCCGGTGGCCGCCAATGACGCGGCGGCCCTCCAGCGCAAGCAGATAAACGGTATCCTCGTTGTCGTAGGGGTCGATCTCGCGACCGTCCGGCTTGCGCAACGTCTCCCAGCGCCGCTCCTCGACGAAGATGTCGTGACGCAGCCGGAAATGTTGATCGAGCACGTCTTCGTAAAGGTGACGATTGACAGCGGAAATTGCATGAATCATGAAAACCCCATTCATCCCTCAATGGGGGGAGCCTCTGCGAAAAGAGGCAGGTTCGGTATTGGGAAATTTCCCAGTAGGTCGCTTAGGGATTGATGATCTTGTGGCGAATCGCCAGCGCGACCGCATGCGTACGGTTGACGGCACCCAGCTTACGCGCTGCAGTTGCGAGATGCTCCTCTGCGGTGCGCTGCGCGATGTGCAGGATCTCGCCGATCTCCCAGGCCGACTTGCCTTGCGAGGCCCAGACGATCACCTCGCGCTCGCGAGGGGTCAGGCGCGTCAACTGCTGCGGTGCCGGATCGAGCAGACGACGAATGTGATCGAAGCCATACATCGCCATCAGGTGCAGGGCCGGCTTGCTGCGGGCGTTGAGATCGAGATGGATGCCGCCGAGCGAGACGGCCGCCTCATATCCGGTAAGCCCGTGAATCGGGACGATGAAGCCGCGCGACATGCGAAAATCAGAGGCGCGGTTCATAACCTCCGCCGCACCCGGATCGAGCTCGGCATCATAGGGCGCTTCCGACCACTCAAACGGGTTGACCGATTGCCGGCACATCCGCACCACCGGGTCAACGCGATCATAATTGTTCTCGGTGTAGAGGCTGAACCATCCTGCCGGCCAGCGTTTGGCGAGCACCATCTGCGCGAACCGCTGATCGGGATTCGGCAGTCCCGTCACGATGATGGTTTCGAAGCCGAAGCGCCCGAAGGCCCCTTCGAGCGCATTCATGGCGTCCGGAACCTTACGATAGGCCTGCAGCCCTTCGACGAAGTCCAGCGCTTCCTGGCCATAATCCACGGCGGACATCGGTGCGTTCCCTGACCCTCGCCGCTCGGTATAGCACGTCTTTGGGGGCTGCCTCAATTCGCGCGTCCGTAGTTTCCCGGCGTGCGGCGTGCGCTGAAGATTTAATCTACTTGTGGAGGAAGTGACGTCAAGTTACACCTAAGGCGTCTAGAGCGGGAGAGCCACGATGGAAGATGAGAACATCGCCCTCAACAGCGTGCTCGGCCTGGAATTGAACCGCGTGTTTTTCGCGGTCCGCGATACGGCAAACAAGCAGAGGATCATCGAGTTCGCGCGCGAAGTGCTGCAAGGAGAGCGCGAGGAGCGGCCCGGCAACGTGTCACCAAAGGGACCGGCGGGCTAGAACGCAGCTGCAACAAACGCAGCACCGCGCTGAGGCGCCGTTGTCTCTTCTGGACGCGCCGCTTTGGCCGAAACAATCCGCCCGCGAAATCGAGTTTGCTGCTTCCGTCCATGTTGACCAGCATTTGCCGCTGGATGACCTCGCATCGCTCGTGAGATGATCGCCCTCGCGATTGCTTTCGGGATGCCCAAGACATGATGACGCTGCGCCAGGTTGAAGTGATCCGTGCCGTGATGGTGACGGGCACCATTGGCGGTGCGGCGAAGCTCCTGAACGTGTCGGCGCCGGGCATCAGCCGTCTCGTCAAATACACCGAGCGCTCGCTCGGCATCCGTTTCTTCCAGCGCCAGAACGGACGTTATTTCCCGACGCCGGAAGCCGAGAGCATCTTCGAGCAAATCAACGGCGTCTACAAGAAGGTCGACGACCTCTCCGAGATCATCTCCAAGATCGGCCGCGGCGGTCTCTCGGAATTGCGCATCGGCTCGGTGCCGAGCATCTCGCAGGTGATGGTGCCGCGCGCGATCGAGCGCGTCCGGCGCCGCTATCCGGATCTCGGCATCGACATCAACATCCTCAAGCTCGAGGAAGCCATCGACTATCTCATGCTCGGCCGCGGCGAGTGCGTGGCGATGAGCTACCGGCTCGAACATTCCGGGCTCGACTTCATGCCGCTCGCCTCGGGCGAACTCTATTGCATCGTACCGCCCGGCCACGAGCTTGCCGGCCGCAAGCAGGTCTCGGCCGCCGAAATCACCCGCTATCCGCTGATCGGCATCGATCCCAACGACCCCTACGGCCGGATCATGGCCGAGATCTTTGCGCGCCACCGGCTCGACTACAACATCACCATCCGCGCGCGCTTCGGCACCACGGTCTGCGCACTGGTGAAGGCGGGACTCGGCATCGCCATGATCGACCAGTTCACGGTGGCCCACGGCGGCTATCCCGGCATCGAGCTGTTGAAGATCACCGAGCCGACCCGGTTCGACACCTATGTCGCGGTGAAGCGCGGCGCGCCGCTGTCGCTCCATGTCGAGTATTTCATCGAGTCCCTGCGCGCTGAGATGCGCGCGGTCGAGCCGTCCCGCGGCAACGGCAAGGCCGCTCTGGCACGCGGACGAAAGAAGTAACATTAGGTTAGGTTTACCAGATAAATGGGTAATTGTGTTAGGCGGGGGAAAGACTATCGTGCCACTTGGAATTGCGCGAATTTCGCGGCTAATGGCCGGAAATCAACGCTCATCACCAGGTGATAGTGGATCATGTCAAAGCGCGGACCTGCCGCATCCAAAAAACTCCTCACCGGCCTGATCGGCGCGCCGATCGCGCATTCCGCCTCACCCGCCATGCATGAGCGCGCCGCCGAGGCACTTGGCCTGCGCGGACACTACCAGCTCATCGAGGTCGCCGGGGCGGACGCGACCGGACTCAGCATGATGCTCGAGGGCGTGCGGCGGCTCGGCTTTGCCGGCGTCAACGTCACCTTTCCCTACAAGGAAGCGGTGGTCCCGCTGCTCGACGCGCTGGCGCCGGGTGCCGCCGCCATGGGCGCGGTCAACACCGTCGTCGTCAAGGACGGCCGGCTGACCGGCCACAACACCGACACGACCGGCTTTGCGCGCGCCGTCGCACCGCTACTGGCACAGTCTGGCAACGCCGTCGCCGTGATCGGCGCCGGCGGCGTCGGCAAGGCGATCGCCTTTGCGCTGGCGAGCCTGGATGTCGCCGACCTCCGCATCTTCGACAGCGAGACCGCGCGCGCGGAAAAGCTCGCGGCGTTGCTAGCCAAACAGGGTGGCGCCAGGATGGCCGCAAGCATCGAGGATGCACTCGAGGGCGCGAGCGGCCTCGTCAACGGCACGCCGGTCGGCATGCTGCCGAACCGGGGTATGCCGGTCCCGGCGGCGCTGCTGCACGACAAATTGTGGGTCGCGGACGCCGTCTATTCGCCGTTGATCACGCCATTGCTCGCCGCAGCGCAAGCCAAGGGCGCGCGGATCATGACCGGGCGGGAGCTTGCGATCTATCAGGCCGCAGACGCCTTCGAACTGTTCACGGGCCTTGCCCCATCGACCGAGGTCATGGGAGAGGCATTTGACGAGGTGATGGCGGCACGAAGCTCGGCCTACCACGCAGCGTAACCGAAGCGGCCGGACACAAGGCCGTCGACAAAACTGAAGAAACCGAGGAGGAGTGAGATGAAATCGACGCTACTGGCAGGCGCCCTGCTTGCCTTCGCTGCTGCAACCAGCGCCCACGCGCAGGCGATCAAGCTCGCCGACGTCGCCGAGCTGTCGGGCGGCGGCGCCACCGTCGGCACCAACTGGAAGAACGGCATCGACCTCGCGATCGAGGAAATCAACGCCAGGGGCGGCGTGCTCGGCCGCAAGCTCGAAGTCACCCATGCCGACACGCAATCCAATCCCGGTGTAGCCCGCGCGCAGGTGCAGAAGGCGCTCGACGCCGAGCCTTACGTGTTGCTCGGACCCGGCTATTCCGGCTCGGTCAAGGTCACCGCGCCGCTCGCGGCCGAAGCCGGCATCGCGCAGATCATGGGCGGCGAAGCCGCCGAGCTGACGCAAGCTGGAAACAAGTTTCTGTTCCGCACCTCGTTCGGCCAGCAGTCCTCGATGCCGAAGGTCGCAAAATACATCCACGACGACATGAAGGCGAAATCGGTCGCGGTGGTCTGGGTCAACAATGATTTCGGCCGCGGCGGACGCGACGTCGTCGTCAAGGAGCTCGACCGCCTCGGCTCCAAGGTGGTCGCCGACCTCTCGACCGAAGCAGGCCAGGCCGATTTCGCCGCCGACGTCGGCAAGATCAAGGCTGCCAACCCCGACGCCGTGTTCGTCTATCTCAACGAGGAAGAGAGCGCCCGCATCCTGAAAGAGCTGAAGCGCCAGGGCGTGACCGCGCCGCTGATGGGCGAGACCACGCTGATCGGCCAGAAGGTGATCGAACTCGCGGGCGATGCCGCCAACGGCGCGCGCGGCCATGTCGGCCTCACTACCGACGCGCCGGTCGACCTGATCAAGGCGTTCCGCGACAAATTTGCGAAAAAGTACAACTACGTGCCCGACCACAACGGGTTGAAGGGCTATCTCGCCGTCTACATGGTGAAAGCCACCACCGAGAAGATGGGCAAGGTCGATTCCAAGGCGTTCGCCGACACGCTGCACGGCCTGACGATCAAGGCCACTGAGGAGCCGGGCATTTTGATGGATGTCACCTTCAGCGACACCGGCGACATCGACCGCCAGAGTTTTCTGGTGGAAGTCGTCGAAGGCAAGCAGGTCGTGAAGCAGGTGCTGCCGAAGGAGAAGTGAGGCTTTCGCCTCTCCCCGCCGCTCTTCCCCCTCTCCCCGCCCTTCGCGGGGAGAGGGAGAAGAAGAACGGGGAGAGGGAGACGAAAGAGCGGGACGAGAGACACGAGAAGGGAAAATGTCCAATCTGTTCGACCTTCTGGTCGCGGGACTTGCCACTGGCGCGATCTACGCGCTGGTTGCGGTCGGCTTCACGCTGTTGTGGCAGACCTCGCAGACCATTAATTTCGCACAAGGCGAATTCGTGATGCTGCCGGCGTTTTTGATGCTCGCGGCGATGCATGCCGGCGCGCCGTTCTGGCTCGCGATCATCCTGGGCATCCTGCTCTCGATGATGCTGCTCGGGCTGGCTTTCAAGATGCTGCTGGTCGATCCGATGATGCGGCACGGCGTGCTGCCGCTCGCGATCGCCACCATGGCGCTGGCGATCGGCATCAAGGAGGCCGTCAAACAGTTCTTCAGCGCCGAGGCTTCGCCCTTCCCCTCGATCGTGCCGACCGGTGACATCTCCATTCTCGGTCACGCGGTTTCGCTGCAAAGCATCGGCGTTCTCATCCTCGCCGTTCTGGCTGTCTTCGGCCTGACTGCGCTTCTCAACCGCACTTCGCTCGGCCACCAGATGCAGGCGGCGGCGCAGAACCCGACGGTGGCGCGCATCATCGGCGTGCCCGTCGAGCGGATGATCCTGCTGACCTTCCTGATCAACGCCCTTCTGGTGGCGCTGGCCTCGCTGCTGATCACGCCGATCTATCTGGCAAAATTCTCGAGCGGCGAGGTGCTGGGCCAAGCGGCCTTCATCGCGGCGATCGTCGGCGGCTTCAACCAGGTGCGCGGCGCCATTGCAGGCGGCCTGTTGATCGGCGTGCTCGACAATCTCGCGGCCGCTTACGTCTCCACGCAATATCGCGCGGCCGTGCCGCTGATCTTCCTGATCCTCGTTATCCTGTTCCGACCACAAGGATTGCTCGGTCGCGCCGAGGAGCGCACGGTATGACCGGATTTGCCAAACCGTTGAAGATCGTGCTCGGCCTCGTCGTCATCGTCGGCCTGATCATCGTCCCCATGAACTTCAACCGCTACGGCCTGTTCATCCTGAGCCAGTGGGCGGTGATGACGATCGCCGCGATGGGGCTCAACCTCACGCTCGGCTATGCCGGTCAGGTCTCGCTGGCGCAGGGCGCGTTCGTCGGCATCGGCGCCTATGCGGCGGCGATCATGACCACGCATGGCTGGCCCCTACCGGCGGCGATCGTGGTCGCGATTATCTTGAGCTTCGCGGTCGGCTGGGTGCTCGGCTACCCCGCGTTGCGGGTGCAGCACCATTACCTTGCCTTCGTCACGCTCGCCTTCTCGACGCTGGCTTTCCTGGTGTTCCGCAACGAGAGCTGGCTCACAGGCGGCATCTACGGCATCTCCAACATTCCGCGCCCCCACATCTTCGGGATCGCGACCAACAAGCCGCTGCCATTCTATTACGTTTGCCTCGGCGCGCTCGCGGTCGTATCGGTGGCGGTGTGGTGGCTGATCCGCTCGCCCTGGGGCCGCGCCTTCATGGCGCTGCGCGAGAATCCGCTGCGCGCGCAGTCGCTCGGCGTCGACACACGACGCTACACGCTGATAGCGTTCGCGATCGGCTCGGCGCTCGGCGGCGTCGCCGGCGCGCTCTATGCGCCGCTGACGCAGTATATCGATCCCGTGCCGTTCAACCTGTCGCTCTCGCTCGACCTGTTGATGATGGTGATCGTCGGTGGCGCCGGTTTCTTCCTCGGTCCGTTCCTTGGCGCGATGATTGCGGTGCTCTTGCCGGAATGGCTGCGCTTCACTGAAGGCTATTATCTGATGCTCTACGCGATCGCGGTGATGGGGCTCCTGATCTGGTCGCCGACCGGCATTTTGGGAATCCTCGACCGCCATCTCGCCGAGCGCCGCACCAAGGCAGCCTCCGCGCTGCGCGCCGTCGCAAAGTCCCGGCTGGAGACGGTGCAATGAGTGCGGTGCTCGAAGTCACGGACATCAAGAAGAGCTTTGGCGGCATCACCGCTGTCGACGGCGTCTCCTTCGACGTCCGCGAGGGCGAGATCCTCGGCCTGATCGGACCGAACGGCTGCGGCAAGTCTACTTTGTTCAACTGCATCCTCGGCCAGCTCACGCTGACCGGCGGCGAGGTCAAGCTCGACGGCAAGGTCGTCACGGGTCTGCGCCCCGCCGAACTCAACAAGCTCGGGGTCAGCCGCACCTTCCAGCTCTTGCAGGTGTTTCCAAAACTCTCGGTGCGCGAGAACCTGATCCTCGCCGGCCAGGAGCATCAGGGCAACATGGCCTCGCGCCTGGTCGGCCGCTCCGATGCCGGACTAACGGAGGTGGCCAATCAGATGATCGGCTTCTTCAAGCTCGACCATCTCGCCGCCGAGCCGGCCGGCGGGCTCTCGTATGGCCAGCAAAAGCTGCTCGATGCCGCCATGGCCTTCATGGGCGGACCGCGCCTGGTGCTGCTCGACGAGCCCGCCGGCGGCGTCAATCCGTCGATGCTGACGGATCTGAAGGAGCGGCTGGTCGCGATCAACCGCGAGAAGAACGCCACCTTCGTCGTGATCGAGCACAACATGGAATTTGTGATGTCGCTGTGCTCGCGCGTGATGGTGATGGCGGAAGGCAAGGTGCTGGCGATGGGGCCGCCCGACGAGGTCCGCAAGAATCCCGCCGTGATCGAAGCCTATCTCGGACATTAGGGAGAGCGGACCATGAGCGACACGATCCTCTCGGTTCACAATCTCGTCGGCGGCTACGGCAAGATGACGATTCTGAATGGGACGACATTCGCCGTGTCGCAGGCCACGATCACCACCATCATCGGCCCCAACGGCGCCGGCAAGTCGACCGTGTTCAAGGCGATCTTCGGCCTGCTGAGGCTGCGCGAGGGTAAGATCACCTTTGCAGATCGCGATGTCACGAATTTGAGCCAGCGCGCACTGCTCAATGCCGGCATCTGCTACGTGCCGCAGGGCCGCAACATCTTTCCCGAGCTCTCGGTCCGCCACAATATCGAGCTTGGCGGCGTCGCCGCCGGGAAGGGCATCGACCTGCCGGCCCGAATCGAAGCCGCGCTCGACCTGTTTCCGGCACTTCGCCGCAAGTCGACGCAGCAGGTCTCCACGCTCTCCGGCGGTGAGCAGAAGCAGCTCGAGATCGCGCGTTCGCTGCTGCTGGAACCCAAACTGGTGCTGATCGACGAGCCCTCGATCGGCCTGTCGCCGCTGATGGTGCAGCAGACGTTCAACATCCTCAAATCCCTGCGCGACCGCGGCGTCACCATCCTGATGATCGAGCAGAACGCGCGTTCGGCGCTGGAGATCTCGGACTTCGGCATCGTGCTCGAGCTCGGCCAGACCCGCATGATCGACAAGGCGGAACGAATTTTGAATGATCCGCGCATCGGGCAATTGTTCCTGGGTGGCGCCATGGAGGAGAGCACGGCATGAACAAGCGCTCGATCGCCACCGTTTCCCTTTCAGGCGCGCTGGACGAAAAGCTTCGCGCCATCGCAGCAGCCGGCTTCGAGGCCGTCGAGATCTTCGAGAACGACCTGCTCTCATTCGGTGCAGGCCCGCGCGACATCGCAAAGCTCTGCCGCGATCTCAATCTCGAGATATGCGCGTTCCAGCCGTTCCGCGATTTCGAGGGCATGCCGGAGCCGCAGCGTGCGCGCAATTTTGCCCGCGCCGAGCGGAAGTTCGACCTCATGCAGGAGCTCGGGACCGAGCTGCTGCTGATCTGCTCCAACGTCTCCCCTAGCTCGCTCGGCGGCATCGACCGCGCGGCGGACGATTTTCGCGACCTCGGCGATTGCGCGGCCAAGCGCGGCTTGCGCGTCGGTTACGAGGCGCTGGCGTGGGGACGGCATGTCAACGACTACCGCGACGCCTGGGAGATCGTGCGGCGCGCCGACCATCCCGCGATCGGCGTCATCCTCGACAGCTTTCACGCGCTCGCCCCTGGCTTTCCGGTCCGCGCGATGGCCTCGATCCCCGGCAACAAAATCTTTCTGGTGCAGCTTGCCGACGCGCCTAAGCTCGAGCTCGACATCCTGTCGTGGAGCCGGCATTTCCGCTCCTTCCCCGGCCAGGGCGATCTGCCGGTCGGCGAATTCATGCAGGCGATCGCGGCGACCGGCTATAGCGGGCCACTGTCGCTGGAGATCTTCAACGACCAGTTCCGTGCCGGCTCGGCTTTGCAGACCGCGGTCGACGGCCTGCGCTCGCTGATCCTGTTGCAGGACCAGCTCGCACCTGATTGGCCGAAGCTCATCGGCGAGCCCCTGGCGCCGAAGGCGAAAAGCCAAGGCACCGGGTTCGTCGAGTTTGCGGTCAACGAGACCAAGGCGGGCGAACTCGCGCAGCTGCTTTCACAGCTCGGCTTCCGCAAGACCGGCAAGCATCGCAGCAAGGCGGTGGAGCGCTGGTCGCAGGGCAAGGTCGAGCTCGTGATCAATTGCGAGACCGACGGCTTTGCACATTCGCATTACGTCACGCATGGCCCCGGCGTCTGCGCGATCGCGCTCGATGTCGACAATGCCGGCCTCGCCATGCAGCGGGCGGAGACACTGAAGGCGCGCACCTTTTACCAGCCGGTTGGACCGGGCGAGCTGGAGATTCCCGCGATCCACGGCGTCGGTGGCAGCTTGCTGTATTTCCTCGACCAGGCCGGCAAGAACTGGGACACGGACTTCGAGCAAGTTGCGAGCGAGACAAGCGTGGACGCGCTGCTCGCGGTCGATCACATCGCGCAGTCGATGCCCTATGACGAGATGCTGTCCTGGCTGTTGTTCTACACCGGCATCCTCGACCTGACGCGGCTGCCGCAGATGGAGATTGCCGACCCCAGAGGCCTCGTGCAAAGCCAGGCCGTCATCAACGGCGACCAGAGCCTGCGCTTCGTGCTCAACGGCTCCTCCGCCAACCGTACGCTGCCGGCCCGCTTCATCTCGGAGTTCTTTGGCTCGGGCGTGCAGCATGTCGCGTTCTCGTGCCGCGACATTTTTGCGACGGTCGCCGCGATGCGCGCACGCGGCGCGGACTTCCTGGATATTCCAGACAATTATTACGACGATATCGAAGCCAAGTACGACCTTGCGCCCGAACTGATGGCGCAGCTCCGCGCCAACCACATCCTCTACGACCGCGAGGGCGACGGCGAGTTCTTCCAGGTCTATACGCACATCTTCGACGAGAGGTTCTTCTTCGAGATCGTCGAGCGGAAGAGCTATCAGGGTTTTGGCGCGGCCAATGCCGGGATCAGGCTGGCGGCGCAGGCGCGTGAGGTAAGGCCTGTGAGCATGCCAAGGGTGTGATGCGCTCTTCCCCT
Source organism: Bradyrhizobium sp. F1.4.3 (assembly GCF_040548375.1). NCBI lineage: Bacteria > Pseudomonadati > Pseudomonadota > Alphaproteobacteria > Hyphomicrobiales > Nitrobacteraceae > Bradyrhizobium > Bradyrhizobium sp. F1.4.3. The sequence goes on along the minus strand of NZ_JBEPRN010000008.1, from coordinate 53,772 downwards.
CTCCCCCTTGTGGGAGAGGGTGGCTCGCCGCGAAGCGGGTGAGGGGTTCTCTCCGTGCATTCGATAGAGGCTACTTTGGAGAAACAAACCCCTCATCCGGCGCTTCGCGCCACCTTCTCCCACAAGGGGAGAAGGAAGCGCACCGTGGTCGTGGCTAGCTCAGCTCACTTCATCGCGCACTTGTCGTGAAAACGATCCTGGTCGTTCTCGACGATGGTGGCGACCGTTTTCAGCGCGAGCTGGCCTTCGCCGTCCTTGACGACGTCCTGGAGATAGAAGCTCTGCACCGGGATGTGGTTGTTGCCGTACTTGAAGGCGCCGCGCAGCGACTTGAAGTTGGCCTTTTCCATCTCGGCCTTCATCGCGTCCTTCTTGCTGGTATCGCCCTTCACCGCGACCACGGCGCTGTTGATGAGCTGGGCCGCGTCATAGGCTTGCGCGCCGTAATAGGTCGGGCGGAGCCCGGTGTACTTCTTGCGGTAGTCGGCAACGAAGCGCTTGTTCTGCTCGTTGGGGAGGTCGTTCACCCATTCCTGCGCGCCGGGGACGCCGAGCGCGTTCTCCTTCTGGAGCGGCAGCGACAGCTCATCGACGGTGAAGGCGGTGTAGAGCGGCATCGTGCTCTTCAGGCCGGCCTGTGCATATTGATTGAGGAACTGCACGCCGGCCGCACCGGGATAGAACACGAAGATCGACTCCGCGCCGGAGGCGCGCGCCTTGGAGAGCTCGGCGGAGAAGTCGAGCTGGCTCGGCCAGACCGTATATTCCTCGCCCTTGATCTCGCCCTTGAACGTGCTCTTGACGCCCGCGAGCATGTCCTTGCCGGCCGCGTAGTTGGGCCCGATCAGGAACACGCTCTTGACGCCCTTCTGGTTCATGTAGAGGCCCATCGCGGCCGGCGTCTGGTCGTTCTGCCAGGAGGTCGAGAAGACGTAGGGCGAACACAGCTCACCTGCGACCTGCGACGGGCCGGCATTGGCCGAGATCATGAAGGTCTGCGAGTCGACTGCGGTCTTCAGCGAGGCCAGGAAAACGTTCGACCAGATATAGCCGACGATGAAATCGACCTTGTCGGACTGCACCAGCTTCTCGGTCTTCTGCTTGCCGACGTCGGGCTTCTGCCCATCGTCCTCGTAGATCACCTCGACCGGCTTGCCGTCCATCTTGCGGCCGAGATGATCGAGCGCGAGCTCGAACGAGTTGCGCATGTCGTTGCCGATCACGGCAGTCGGGCCGCTGAAGGTCGAGACGAAGCCGATCTTGATGGTGTCGCCGGCCAATGCCGGGCTTGCCAGCACCAGCGCCGCTGCGCCCGCCAGCCAGAATGCCATCCTCATAACCACTCCCCTCCTGATTTATTGACCCCGGAAACGGGGTGATCGCCGCCCCGGGTCGTCTCTATTGAACGCAAAATCTGTCGAGCCGCCAATGGCTCAGCGCCTGCCCCTGCACCATATTTCGCCCCAATCGGGAATGGCAAGAAATATAATTCTACTCACTTCGGCCAAGACCAGTCCAAGACTGCGGCGCTTTCTCGCGGGATGCCGGTACGCCCGGCCTATTCCGCGATTGATGACGGCTATTGGACCGCGGCGCCCAATCCGCACTTAAATGAAGGAATACAGAGCAGCGAGATTCGAGGGCACATCATGACCACGACACCCCACCGCGTCGTCATCGTCGGCGCCGGCTTCGGCGGGCTGGAGGCGACCCACCGGCTCGCAGGCAGCCCGGTGGCGATCACGCTGATCGACCGCCGCAACCACCATCTGTTTCAGCCGCTGCTCTATCAAGTGGCGACCGCCTCGCTTGCGACCAGCGAGATCGCCTGGCCGGTCCGCCATCTCATGCGCGACCGGCGCGAGGTGACGACGCTGTTTGCCACCGTGAACGGCGTCGATGCAGCAAGGCGCTGCGTGCTGCTCGATGACGGCAGCGAGGTGCCGTACGACACGCTGGTGCTCGCCACCGGCGCGCGGCATGCCTATTTCGGCCATGACGAATGGGAGCAGTTCGCGCCGGGCCTGAAGACGCTGGAGGACGCGACCACCTTGCGCCGACACATCCTGGTGGCGTTCGAGCGCGCCGAGCGCGAGACCGATCCGGCACGGCGCGCCGCACGGATGACGTTCGTCATCGTCGGCGCCGGACCGACCGGCGTCGAGCTTGCCGGCACCATCGCGGAGATGGCGCATGACACCCTGCCGCTGGACTTCCGCAACATCGACACGACCAAGGCCCGCGTCGTGCTGATCGAGGCGGGGCCGCGCGTGCTCGCAGGCTTCGCCGACGATCTCTCGGCCTATGCGCAGGCCTCGCTTGAGAAGATCGGCGTCGAGGTCGTGCTGGGCCAGGCTGTCACCGAGATCGACCGCGACGGCGTGGTCTATGGCGGACAGCGGCTGAACGCGAAAACCATGATCTGGGCCGCCGGCGTGCGCGCCTCGCCCGCCGCCGAGTGGCTCGGCGCGCCGGCCGATCGCGCCGGGCGCGTGCAAGTGGAGGCCGACCTCACGATCCCCGACCATCCCGAGATCTTTGCGATCGGCGACACCGTTTTGATCAACGCCTGGGACGGCAAGCCGGTGCCCGGCATCGCCCCTGCCGCCAAGCAGCAGGGCCACCATGTCGCCGAGACCATCAAGGCGCGCCTGCGCGGTGAGAAGGCGGGGGCGTTCCGCTACAAGCACGCCGGCAGCCTCGCGCAGATCGGCAAGCGACTCGCGGTGATCGACTTCGGCCGCATCAAGCTGCGCGGCACGATCGCATGGTGGATCTGGGGCATCGCCCACATCTACTTCCTGATCGGGCTTCGCCACCGCCTCAGCGTTGCGCTTAGCTGGCTCTGGATCTACGCCCGCGACCAGCGCGCCGCGCGGTTGATTACGCAGGGGAGCAGCAAGGTGGTGGGGTAGGCCTCTTGTCCCGGACGCGGCGCGGCATGAAATGACGCGACGCAGAGCCGGGACCCAGAATTGTGGGCCCCGGCTCTGCAGCGCAGCGCTTCGCGCCGCGCTTCGTCCGGGGCACGGGACTGCTTACTTCACCAACTCACACCCGCCCTCCGCCATCGGCCGGAACGCCTGATCGGCCGGAATCGTCGAAACCAGCTTGTAATAGTCATACGGATATTTCGACTCCTCCGGCTTCTTCACCTCGAACAGATACATCGGATGCACGACGCGGCCGTCCTGGCGGATCGCGGTGTCGCCGAACAGCTTGTCTTTCCCCTTGAACTTCTTCATCTCGGGCACGGCATCCTTGGCATTGTCGCTGCCGGTGGCAGCGACCGCGTTGAGATAGACGAGCGTGGAGGCATAGACGCCCGCCTGGTTGCCGCTCGGCATTTTGCCGTTCATGCCGGGCCGTGCTGCGAAGCGTTTTGCAAAGGCGCGGGTGTCGTCATTCATGTCCCAGTAAAACGCTTCCATGAGCTGGAGGCCCTGCTGGATGCCGAACTCGGCGGCCTGCTTCACCGCGTTGATGGTGTCACCGCCGGCATTGGCGAGCCCAATCACCTGCGCCTTCGAGCCTTGCGCCTGCAACAGGAAGGAGGCGAAATCGGACGTGCCGAGCGGATGCTTCGAGGAGCCGATCACCTTGCCGCCGTGACCTTCGATATACTTCTGTGCCTCCGCCTCGATGCCCTTGCCGAGCGCGTAGTCGACCGTGAGGAGGTACCAGTCCTTACCGCCGCGCGACATCATCGCCGCCGCCGTGGTGTTGCCGGTCGCCCAGGCATCGTTGACCCATTGAATGGTGTTGGGCGAGCACGCCTTGCCGGTAAGATCGGAGCTGGCAGTTGATGATGCCAGGAACGTCATGCGGCTGTCGCGCAGCAGCGTGTTGATGGAGAGGCCGACCGCCGAGTTCGGCACGTCGACGATGGCATCGACGCCTTCGACATCGAGCCATTTGCGCGCGATGGCGTTGCCGACATCGGCCTTGTTCTGGTGATCGGCATAGACGATCTCGACCTTGATGTTCTTACCGCCGCCGTTGAAGTCTTCGGCCGCCATGCGCGCAGCCTCGACCGAGCCCATGCCGTTGGTATCCTGGAAGATGCCGGAGATGTCGTTGAGCACGCCGACACGCACGACATTGTCGGATATTTCAGCACTCGCCGCGCCGCTCACGAGGCTTGCAGCCAGCGCGAGTGTCCACTTCAGATGTTTCATGATTTCCCCCTTATGCCGGTGTAATTGCGACCGGCAGGCTATCGAGCCCGCGCAGCGTGTTGTTGAAGCGGCGGCGCGGTTCGCCCGTGATCTCGATCTTCGCGACACGACGCGCCAACGCCGTGAGCATCGTCTCGCCTTCAAGTCGCGCCACGAGTTGACCGACGCACATATGGATACCCGAGCCATAGCCGACATGACCGGAGGTGCGGCGGGTGATGTCGTAACTGTCCGGCTTGTCCCAGCGCCGCGGATCGCGATTGGCTGCGGCGAGGAACATCAGGACCTTCTCGCCTTCGCCGATGGTCGCGCCCGACAGCTCGACGTCGCGCGTCGTGGTGCGGAAGAAGGTCTGCACCGGGCTTTCGAAGCGCACCGCTTCCTCGAAAGCGTTGCGCGCCAGCGTGAGGTCGTTGTGCAGCCGCTGCCACTGCTCCGGGAATCGCGCGAGGCAATAGACCGCCGCACCGATGCCGTTGACGGTGGTGTCGAGGCCGGCCGACAGCAGCGAGCGCACCAGCAACGGCGCCTCTGCCGCCGTGATCTTGCCTTCGTCGACCTGGGCATGGATGCAGGCTCCGATGCCGCCGGGCGCGAGATTGTCGCGCTGGCACTGCTCGGTGACATAGGCCTGGTGCGGCGCCGAGCGCGCGATCGCTTCCTGGCGGAGCTCATTGGGCGGCCCGAAGGCGTTGAACACCAGGCTCGCATAGGGAATGAGATGCTCGCGGCCTTCCGGCTTCAGCCCCAGGGCATCCGGAAAGATCGAGAGCGGATAGGCCTCGGCGAGGTCGGGAATCGCATCGAAGCTGCGCTTTTCGAGCAGCACATCGACCCGCTCCTCGGCCGCCGCGGCAAAACGGTCGCGGAGCTGCTTCATCACGGTCGGCGACAGCACTTTTGACAGCACGGCGCGGGTGCGGCTGTGCTCGGGGGGATCGGCCTCCAAGATCAGGCTCGGCGGCCGCCACGGCGTCTCTTTCTTGAAATCGCTGAGCCCGACGCCGCGGCTGGAGCAGAACGTCGCGGGATCGTTCAGCACGGCATGGACCTCGGCGTGGCGCGCCACGCCATAGAGCTTCCATTTGTCGAGATAGACGACCGGCCCGGCCTCCCGCAGCAGCTCGTGCGTGGGATAGGGGTCGGCAAAGAAATTCATGTGGAAGGGATCGACGTCGAGATGCGGAACGGCCGACGTACCGCTGGTGACAGGGGAGCGGGATGCAGTCATTGAAGTCCTCCCTCACTTTGATCTTGTGGAAGGGCAGCCCATGCCCTTAGGTCTTCGGGCACCCTGAAAGTCAAAAGCCAAACATGCCGCCGTCCTCGACCAGATCCCGCCAAAAACCCGCGACCGCCGAAATGGGGCCGACGCTCGACCTCGATCGCTACGTCCCGGCCTTCATCACCTTCATCGCCAACAAGCTCTCGAACAGCGCGACCGCGTTCTATCAGCGGCAGTTCGGCGTCAACGTCACGGAATGGCGGATCATGTCGCTGCTGGCGATCGAGCCCGGCATTCCGGCCTCGCGCATCTGCCACGTCATCGGTTTTGACAAGGGGCCTGTGAGCCGCACGCTCGCGGGACTGGAGAAGCGCGGGCTGGTCTCGATCCGTACCGACCCGAACGACGGCCGCACCCATTCGATCTCGCTGACCGCAAGGGGCCGCGCCATCCATGACAAGGTGATCGTCGCCGCCTTTGAGCGCGAGCGGCGGCTGCTGTCTTGTCTGAGCAAGGACGAGCGCGAGGTACTGATTGATCTGTTGCGCCGGCTGCACGAGAATCTCGGCGCGGTGACGGGCGGCACCGACGTCTGACACGCGGCGCCGCGGACGCGCGGCATTGCCGTTCTCAGGCATGCGCCAGCGCGTACCGGCGACAGCATTCCTGCCGAGCATATTTCCTCCGAGATCGAGCGCAGCGGTTTACCCGCCATCATCCTTGTTTGGAACGGTTCGCATAAATTAGTTGCTTAAGCAACAAAAGAATCAAGCTGGACAATGCGGCAGGTTGGCTGGCTTATCTTTGCGAACCTTCCCGCCCACACCCATCCTGACAGACGTCCAAGACACAGGGACCCAGAAGGAATGGGCCCCGGATCTGCAGCGCATCACTGCGTGCTGCGCTGCGTCCGGGGCACGAGAGGAAGCGATCGCGGATAGCGGCGTTCAGCCGCCACAGCCGACCCACTCACCCGAGCCATCATCATTCAGCCGCGCCACCGCATCGGCACGCCGCGTCAGCACCGCGCGCTGGTTGATGTAGCCCTTGTCGGTGATCTCGCCGCCGTCGACTGAGGGCGGTTCCGCCAGCAGCAGCGCGCGCGTGGCATGGCCGGAGGAGTTGGCGCCCTGTTGCTTCAACTTTGCGAGCCCCTGCGCGATCGCGGTCCTGACCTTTTCATGCGCCAGCACATCATTCACATCCGCCGTCTCGGCCAGACCGGCATGCGCGCGGCAGGCAGCCAGATTCGGGAACACCAGGAACCGTACCTCGTCACCGCCATGACCGGTCACCACGATATCCTGCGCGAGCGGCGCCAACGCGGCGATGCCGGCGACGCGCAGTGTGCCGACGCTGACCCAGGTGCCGGAATTCAGCTTGAAGTCTTCCGCGACACGGCCGTCAAAGAACAGGCCACGCTCCGACCGTTCGGCATCGGCGAGCTTCACGGCATCGCCGATGAGATAAAATCCCTCTTCGTCGAACGCCTGCTTGGTCAGCTCGGGCGCCTTCCAGTAGCCCGGCGTGACGTTGGGGCCGCGCACGCGCACTTCCAGCTTGTCGCCGGAAGGGACAAGCTTCAGCTCGGTGCCGGGAATCGGCACGCCGATATTGCCGGAGCGTTCGGCGAGGAAATGGCAGTCGGTTGCGAGCGGCGAGGTCTCGGTCGAGCCCCAGGCCGAGACCATCGGCAGCGGCCGGCCGACGGTCTTGATCGAGAGCTGTTCGAGCGCGTCCCAGAGGTTCTGCGGCAGCGCGGCGCCGGCGTAGAAGGCGAATTTCACCTCGCTGAAGAAGCGGCTGCGCAGTTCTTCGTCGGTGCGCAGCGCAGTGATCAGCATATCGAAGCCGCGCGGCACGTTGAAATAGACCGTCGGCATCACGCTTTTCAAATTGGCTAGCGACGTCGCAAAGAGGCCGGGCGCCGGCTTGCCGCCATCGATATAGAGCGAGCCGCCGTTGCGCAGCACGAGGTTGAAATTGTGGTTGGCGCCAAAGGTATGACTCCAGGGCAGCCAGTCGAGAATGACGAGACCGCCCTGGCTCTGTTCGAGAAAGGTCCAGGTCTGCGCCTTGGCCTGCTGGCTGGAGGTCAGCATGCGCTGGGTGTTGATCACCGCCTTGGGCGTGCCGGTCGAGCCCGAGGTGAACAGGAGTTTTGCGATCGTATCCGGCGTCACCGCGGCGAAGGCTTTTGCGACGCCGGGCGTTTCGGGTGTTGCCGCAATGCTCCGGAAGGCAAGCGCATCGGTATCGTCGGCATTGCCGCTGATGATTTGGGCCCGGTGCAGCGGCTCGATTGCGGCCAGCGCCGCCGCGAACGGCCGTGTCGCAGACACGTAGATCGCGCCCGGCTCGAGCAGCGCGATCATGTTCTTGAGCTTGTCAAAATCCTTTGACATCAGCGAATAGGCCGGGGAAATCGCGGCCGAGGGCACACCGACATGCTGGGCGGCGAGCGCGAGCAGCGCGTGGTCGATGCTGTTGTCGGAGAGGATCACGAGCGGGTGTTCGGCGCTGAGACCCTGTGCGAAGATCCAGGATGCAGCCCCATGCACATGCCGCAGAGCGTCCGCATAGGTGACGGTGGTCCATGACGCTTCGGGATTGCCGCGCTCGGCGAGAAAGATCGTGTCGGGCGTCTGCCATGCCCATTGCTCCAGCCAGTCGCCGATGCAGCGCGCGCTTTCGCGCAAAGGTTCGGGCGAGCGCAGCACGATACTGCCGTCGGCGCGATGCTCGGCGACGGTCTTTGGCGTTGCGAACAGACTTGAAGCGTCACCGCGTAAGGCGGCTGCCATATGTTTCCTCCTCGCCCGGACCCGGATCGGCCGCAGCCTCGTTCCGGGCTGCTTTGGCTATAATGTTGGGCGGGACAATTGTTGTCGTCAACAACAATCTTCCGTACCACCGGCGAAGGGGCTACAAGGATCACATAGCAGGAGACGCGACGTGATAGCCACCGCAGCCCGAACTCTCCCACGCAAACGATCCGGCAATGGCGCGTCGCGTCTCGACGACGCGGACGAGATCGGTCTCGACGCGCTGGTCGGCCACGCCGGCTACGCGGTGCGGCGCTTCCAGATCTGGATCTTTCAGGACTTCATCAAGACGCTCGGCGAGGTCGACATCCGGCCGACGCAATATTCGGTGCTGACGGTGATCGGCGCCAATCCAGGCCTGTCCCAGATGGCGGTGGCAAAGCGTCTTGGCATCGAGCGCGCCCGGCTGGTGCATCTGCTCGACAGCCTCGAGCAGCGTAAGCTGGTGAAGCGGATCAAGTCAAAGGCGGATCGGCGCTCGCATGCGCTGCACCTCACCGCGCAGGGCGAGACGGCACTTGCCAGGTTCAAACGGCTCGCCGACGAGCACGAGCGGCATGTCGAGGCGAAGATCGGCAAGGCGAACCGGGAGCGGCTGCTCCAGATCCTGGCCTGCTTCACCTGATTCCCAACTGCCCATGATTTGGGCAGGTGCCCATAAGAGGGCGCTGGCAGGACGACCCGCGCGATCATCGAAATATCCCCCAACCCACTGATTCCCCGATAATATCCGAAGCATCCGCCCTGCCCGGATTCTGTACACAATGGCACATCGCTTGCTTCAATCAGGGTGAGGACAAGTTGCCGGAGTTTTGTCGCCATGAGGGCTGAAACGGGGGCTGAACAGCCTGAAACGATCGCCGCGATTGTGGCCGCGCATCGCGCGGGCAAGGCCACGCCGGCGCAGACGGTCGCGCGCAGCTATCAGCGCATCCGCGACCACAATGATCCCGCCGTCTTCATCAGCCTGCGCGACGAGAAGGACGCGATCGCCGAGGCCGAGAAGCTTGCTGCGCGAACGGATGCCGCCAGCCTGCCGCTCTACGGCGTACCGGTCGCGGTGAAGGACAATATCGACGCGCTCGGCTTTCTGACCACGGCAGCGTGCCCGGCCTTCTCTTATACGCCGACGCATGACTCCACCGCCGTGCAGCGCCTGCGTGCCGCTGGCGCGATCATCATCGGCAAGACCAATCTCGACCAGTTCGCGACCGGCCTCGTCGGCGTGCGCTCGCCCTACGGCATCCCCCGCAATTCGATCCGCGACGATCTCATTCCCGGCGGATCGAGCTCGGGCTCGGCGACGGCTGTCGGCGCCGGCCTCGTGCCGCTGTCACTCGGCACCGATACGGCGGGGTCCGGGCGCGTGCCCGCGATGCTCAACAACATCGTGGGGCTGAAGCCGAGCCTTGGCATGATTTCGACCGCAGGCCTGGTGCCGGCCTGCCGCACGCTCGACTGCATCTCGGTGTTTGCGTTGACGGTCGACGACGCTACGCTCGCACTTTCCGTGATGGCCGGCCCCGACCAGGCCGATCCCTTCTCGCGCGACCGGCCGCTTGGCGCGATCTCGCCGCTTCCCGCAAACTTGCGCCTCGGCGTGCCGCGCAACGGACAGCTGATCTTCTTCGGCGACAAGAAGGCGGAAGCCGCTTACGCCGATGCGCTGAAGCGCTGGACCGCGCTCGGCGCGACGCTGGTCGAGTTCGACCTCGAGCCGTTCTACGAGACGGCGCGGCTGCTCTATGAGGGCCCGTGGGTTGCCGAGCGCTATCTCGTGATCCGTAATCTGCTCGCTTCCGCCCCGGACTCGATCCATCCAGTGACACGAGAGATTACCGCTGCCGGCGCGCGGCTGACGGCGGCGGAGACCTTCTCGGCGCTCTACCGTTTGCAGGGTCTGCGCAAGATCGCTGAGCGAAATTTTGCGAACATCGACGCGTTGGTGCTGCCGACGGCGCCGACGGCGTATACGACCGCGCAGGTGCTGGCCAATCCGATCGAGCTCAACAGCCGGCTTGGCACCTACACCAACTTTGTGAATCTGCTCGATCTCTGCGGTCTCGCGTTGCCGGCGGCGATGCGTGGCGACGGCATTCCGTTCGGCATCACGTTGCTGGCACCTGCCGGGCACGATGCGCTGCTCGCCAGCATTGGCCGCGTCTTCCATGCGGACACAAAACTCAGCGTGGGCGCGAAGGGCGTGGCGCAGGCACCGCTCGCACAGCTCGCCGCGAGCAACAGCGATGAGATTCCGATCGCAGTGGTCGGCGCGCATCTCTCCGGAATGGCGCTGAACGGCGAGTTGAAGGCACTGAGCGGAAAGTTGATCGAGACGACCACGACCGCGCCGGACTACAAGCTCTATGCGCTTCAGACCACGCCGCCGAAACCGGGCATGCTGCGCGTCGAGGCCGGCACGGGCGCATCGATCGAGCTGGAGATCTGGTTGCTGTCGTCGTCGGCCTTCGGCAAGTTCGTCAACGCGATTCCGGCGCCAATGGCGATCGGTACTGTTCGCTTAGCGGATGGCCGCAGCGTGAAGGGATTTCTCGTCGAGCCGGAAGTGCTGGGCGAAGCCCGCGACATCACCGCCTATGGCGGCTGGCGCGCGTATATGGCGGACGCTGCGACGGCGTGAATTCAACAACACCGTCGTCCCGGACAAGCGCAGCGAAGCGGAGCGCAGATCCGGGACCCATAACCACCGGATTGGGTTTGGCGAAGCCTCGGAGTTACCTGCTTCGCGCTACAACTGCTCCCTGTGGTTATGGGTCCCGGCCCCCGTGCGCAATTGCGCACTAGGCCGGGACGACACTGAGGGCGCAGCAACCGCCTCGTCTAAACCGACACCGCGTAAATCTCGTACTCCCCGCGGACCAGCTCGATATGCGCGCGCATCGCTGCTGCCGCACCCTGCTTGTCGCCGCGCATGATGGCGACGACGACGCGGTCGTGCTCGGCTTGCGATTTTGCGAGACGTCCGAGATTGCGGAACTGGGCGCGGCGGAATGGTTGCACGCGGACGCGCGTGGCGAGCGTGATTTCGGCGATGTAGCCGTTCTGCGAGCCGGCATAGATCGTGTTGTGGAAGCGCTCGTTGACCTCGTGGAAGCGATCGGGGTTGCCGGCGTAGCTCAAGACCCGCAGCTCTTCATGGACCGCTTCGAGGCCATGGCGCTCGGCGGCAGACATGCGCTCGGCGGCGAGGCCGGCGCAGAGTGCCTCGAGCTCCGCCATCGCCTCGAACATGCTCGTCAGCCGCTCGAACGAGGGCTGCGCCACCACCGCGCCGCGGTGGGCGCGCGCTTCAACCAGCCCGCTCGCCACGAGCTGGCGTAGCGCCTCGCGCACCGGCGTGCGCGACACGTTGAAGCGCCGCGCGATATCAGTCTCGTCCAGCGGCGAGCCGGGGGCCAGGGCTCCCCGCACGATCTCGTCGGCAAGCTGAAGACGCAATTCCTCGGCGCGCGTGACCTTCTGCACTGATGGCAGTGCCCGGTCGACGCGCGGCACCACCGGCTCGGCCGGCAGCGTTCCGGGCGGAAAGTCGTCAAGCGTCATACGATCAGGTCTCTTTCGACTCGTCGATGATGCTGACATGGGCAGCGACGACGCGCCAGCCCTCCGGGAAGCGAATCCAGGTCTGCATCTGCCGGCCAACCCTGCCCGGCGCGGTGTCGCGATAGAACAGGGTGGAGGCGACGGCCGTATCACGGCCGTAGCTGGTGATCACGGTCTTTGCGGTGCGGCGGTTGAGGCCGACGGGCGAACGCCCGGCGCGGAAGCCGGAGATCGCCTCATAGCCATAGAGGTTCTCGCCGATGCCGTAGCGCAGCGTGCGGGCATCGTTGCGGAAGAGCTCGCCGAGCACGGCGACGTCGTTGTTGACCAACGCCGCCTCGTAGCGCTGGAACGCAGCGGTCACTTCGGCAATCACGTCGGGGAGATCGATGTCCATCTCAAAGTCCTCTCGGCGCGGGGGCAGCGACGACGCCCATCCGCTCCAATGCATACGCGACTCGCAGCGCGATATCTTCGCGCCAGGGCGCTGTGATGATCTGCACGCCGATCGGCAACGGCTGCAGCGGCACCGGAACTGCAACGACGGGCAATCCGATGAACGAGATCGGTTGGGTATGGATGCCGATATTGGCGCGCACCGGCAAGTCGGCGCCGTCGAGCTTGAAATTGACCTGGCCGAGCTTCGGCGCCGTGCAGGGCGTTGCGGGCGCGAGCAGCACGTCCACCGACTTAAAGATCTCCGCGAGCTGCGCGCGATACCAGCGTCGGAATTTTTGCGCGCGGTCGACCATCGGCGCCGGCACCATGGCGCCAGCGATCAGCCGGTCGCGCACTGCGGGATCGAAGTCGTTGGGGCGCTTGCGCAGGCGATCGAGATGCAGCGAGGCACCTTCGGTGGTGGTGATGACGTAAGCCGCGGCGCGGGCGCGCGCGGCTTCGGGCACGTCGACCACTTGTGTCGTACCAAGCGCCTTGGCGACGCGGCTGACGGCTTCGGCAGCTTCCGGGAACATATGCTTCTGGAAGTGTCCGCCGGCGATCGCGATGCGCAGGTCCGAAACCGGATTGGCAAGCAGCGGCGTCGTCGGCTCTAGACCACGTGTTGTGGTGCAGGCGGCATCGTCGGCATCCGGCCCTTGCATCGCGTCGTAGGCGAGCGCGAGATCGGTGACCGAGCGCGCGAACGGGCCGAGATGATCGAGGCTCGCGACGAACGGGAACGAACGCGCCCGCGACAGCCGGCCATAGGTCGGCTTCAAACCAAAGATGCCGCAGAACGAGGACGGCACGCGGATCGAGCCATTGGTGTCCGATCCCAGCGCGATCGGCACCAGTGCGCCGCCGACGGCGCTGCCAGAACCACCTGAGGAGCCGCCGCTCATCCGCGTCGTGTCATGCGGATTGCGCGAGGGGCCGTCATGGACATTCTCGCCGGTGAAGTCGTAGGCGTATTCGCCCATGTTGAGCGCACCGACGAGAATTGCGCCGGCAGCTTCCATGCGCTCGATCAACGTGGCGTCGCGCTTGGCGGGTGCGCGATCGCGGTTGATCTTAGAACCGGCCCTTGTCGTGAGACCCGCGACATCGAACAGGTTCTTCACCGCGAAGGGGACGCCGGCGAGTGGGCCGGCCTTCTTGCCGGCGGCAATGTCGGCATCGATCGCGCGCGCTTTCGCACGGGCGCGATCGGCGGTGACTTCGGTGAAGGAGTTGAGGACGGTATCGTGCTGCTTGATGCGCGCAAGCGCAGCTTCAGTCGCATCGAGCGCGGACAATTGACTACCGGCCACCGCCTTGGCGATCTCGGCAGCCGTCATATCTGGCTTGGTCATCATGGCGGCGTCAGACGGAGAACACGGGTGCCGGCTCGGTCTCGTCCGGCAGCGCGAATTCGTCGACGAGGCGGGCGAGCCGCAACGAGACGTCGAGATTGGCGCGAATGGCCGGCCTCCAGGCCTCCTCGACGGGCAGCGCCAACGCTTTCGCGACAGCGTCGATATAGTCGTCCAGCGGTTCGGCCATCACGCTCCCAAACAGGCTCTCAGTGCACCGGCAACGGCGGATGCGGGATCGCCGTCAGCAGCTCCTTGGTGTAGTCGTCCTGCGGATCGCTCAGAACCCTCTCGGAAGAGCCTTCCTCGACGATTCGACCCGACCGCATGACAATGACACGATCGCACAACAAGCGCACTACGTTCAAATCATGCGAGACGAACAGATAGCTCATACCTAGCCGCGCCTTGAGGCCCTGGAGCAGGTTCAGGACCACGGCCTGGACCGAGACGTCGAGCGCCGCCGTCGGCTCGTCCAGGATGACGAGCTTGGGGTGCAGGGCAATCGCGCGAGCGATGCCGACGCGGGCCTTCTGGCCGCCGGACAATTGGTGCGGGAACCGATCCAGCAGGTTGAGCGGCAGGCCGACCATGGTGGCCAGCTCCTCGCAGCGGGTGCGGAGCGCGTCGCGCCCTTTGACGTCGCCGAGCTGCATGATCGGGTCGGCGATGGCGCGCACGGCGGTGAAACGCGGGTTGAGGCTATCGGTCGGGTCCTGGAACACCATCTGGATGCGGCTGCGCTGCGGCAGCCGGGCGAAGGAGGCTGGCTGAATGGCGCCGATGTCCTCGCCGTCGAACTGGATCAGGCCCGAGGTCTGGTCCAGGAGCCGCATCACCATCATCGAGGTGGTCGATTTGCCGCAGCCGGATTCGCCGACCAGGCCGACGCTCTCGCCATGGCCGATGGAAAAGCTGATGCCGTCGACCGCGCGGAACACGTCCGGCTCGACCGGCGGCTTACGGCCGAACAGTTTGCCAAGCGTCGCAGTCGCGCCCTGGCGGGGATATTCCTTGACGAGCTTTTCGATGAGGAGAAGGGGCTTTTGGCTCTCCGCGCCGGCCGGAGCCGATTCCACGCACGCGGAACTCGCGGCGGCGAGCGCTGCGCCCTCGTCCTCCGGCAACAGATCGCGCAGCGACACGCCGAGCCGGGGCGTCGCGCGCATCAATTTCTTGGTGTAGGGGTGCTGCGGGTTGGCGAAGATGTCGGCGGCTTTCGCGGTCTCGACCACCCTGCCCTTCTCCATCACCACGACACGGTCGCAATAAGCGGCGGCCAAGCCGAGATCATGGGTGATCAGGATGGTCGACATCGCCTTGCGCTTGGTCAGCTCGACGATCAGATCCATCACCGCCTTCTGGGTGGTGACATCGAGGCCGGTGGTTGGCTCGTCCGCGATCAGCAGCTGCGGATTGCAGGCGAGCGCTAGCGCGATGACGACGCGCTGACACATGCCGCCGGAAAGCTCGAACGGATAGGCGTGGTAGCGCTCGCGCGGGCGGGCGATCTTGACCTGCTCCAGTGCTTCAATCGCCTTTTCTCCGTGGTCCGAAACCATGGCCTGCTGCACATGGGTGCGCAGCACGTCCTCGATCTGGTCGCCCACTTTCCGGATCGGATTGAGCGCGGCGCGTGGGTTCTGGAAGATCATCGAGACTTCGCGGCCGCGCAAATCGCGCATCTGGTCTTCGGTCGCAGCCTTGACGTCGATGCCGGAGAACATCACCGAGCCCTCGGCGATCTTGCCGGCGCGGTCGAGGATGCGCATCACCGCGTAGGAGGTCACCGACTTGCCCGAGCCGGACTCGCCGACGATGGCGAGCGTCTCGCCCTTGGCGACGGAGATGTTGACGTGCTGCACCGCCTTGACGATGCCGCGGCGGGTGGTGAATTCGACGGTGAGGTCCTGGACGTCGAGCAGGGGCTGGGCGGTCATGAACGGCTCCCACTCAAAAATGTCGAAAACAACCCCATGCACAGTAGAATGGCGTTGGATTCATTAGACAATTTCTGGGGGAGGTTTGCACGTAAGGCGAGCGCAGCTGCGAGCTTGGAAGCAGTCATCACGTCCTCCGCTGCGGGTCGACGATGTCGCGCAGGCCGTCGCCGAGGAGGTTGAAGCAGAACACGGCGATCATCAGAGCGAGGCCCGGGAACAGCGCGATCCACCATTCGCCGGAGACCATGAAGCCCGCGCCTTCGGCGACCATGATGCCCCATTCGGCGGTCGGCGGCCGGACGCCGAGGCCGATGAAGGAGAGGCCGGCGGCGTTGAGGATGGCGTAGCCCATGGTCAGCGACATCTGGACGATCATGATCGGCATGATATTGGGCAGGATGTGCACCAAGAGGATGCGGAACTCGCCGTTGCCGGACAACCGCGCCGCCTGCACGAAGCCGGCGTTGCGGCGCACGTTCGCTTCGGCGCGCGCGACGCGGGCGTAGAGCGGGAAGTTGACGATGGCGGTCGCCAGGATGATGTTCTGCACGGTGTTGCCGAGTGCTGCGACGATGCCCATCGCCAGCACGAACAGCGGAAACGCCATGATGGTGTCGGCGATGCGGCCGACGATGCGATCGGTCCAGCCGCCAAAGTAGCCGGCTGCAATGCCGGCGAGCCCGCCCATCAGAAACACCAGCACGACGGAAGCGACTGCGATGAACGTATCGAGCCGCGTCGCCACCACGACGCGGCTGAAGATGTCGCGGCCCAATTGGTCGGTGCCGAACCAGTGCGCCGCGGAGGGCGGCTTCAGCGACGCGGCGGTGTCGGAAGCAAGCGGATCATACGGCACCACATAGGGACCGAAGATCGCGGCAATGAGGATTACGATCAGGAGCCCGAAGGCGAAGCCCGTGACCTTGTTCTCGCCGAGAACGTAGCGGGTCTGCTCGATGATCGCAGCGAGTCCCGACGTCCGCGCGGGACCGACGGGTTCAACAGCAGGCGCAACGGTGCTCATAATTCACCTCTACCCTTCCAGCCGCACGCGCGGATCGATCACGCCATAGAGAATGTCGATCACGAGATTGAGCAGCACGTACATGACGGCCATGGTCAGCACGAAACCCTGCACCGGTGCGAAATCCGACGAGATCAGTGCTTCCACCGCGTAGGAGCCGATGCCGGGCCAGGCGAACACTTTTTCCACCAGCACGTTGGCGCCGAGCAGGAAGGAGAACACCATGCTGAGCGTGGTGATCACGGGCAGCATCGCGTTACGAAAGGCGTAGGTGACGATCACGGTCGCCGGCGAGAGCCCGCTGGCGCGGGCGGTGCGCACGAACTCCGACGACAGCACCGCCAGCATCGAGGCACGCGTCATGCGCGCGATCGGCGCCAGCGAGAAGATCGCAAGCGTCGTCGCCGGCAGGATGAGCTGGCTCAGCGCCGAACGGAACGCCTCGAAGTCGCGCGCGATCAGGGTGTCGATCAAATAGAAGCCGGTGACAGTCGGCGGCGCGCTGTAGAACACATCGAGACGGCCGAGCGGTGCGGGCGACCAGCCGAGCTGGAAGTAGAAAACATAAACCAGCACGAGGCCGGTGAAGAACACCGGCAGCGACACGCCGGCTGTCGTCGTCACCCGGCAGAGATGGTCGACCCATGATCCCGGTCGCGTCGCCGCGAGCACGCCGAGCGGGATGGCGATGACGATCGAGACGACGAGACCGATGAGAGTTAGTTCAGCCGACGCCGGCAGACGATTGCGGATTTCGGCCGCGACCGGCTGTCCCGTCGTGAGCGAGTTGCCGAAATCGCCATGGGCGAGATCGTTGGTGTAGCGGAAGAACTGCTCGACCAGCGGCTTGTCGAGGCCGAGCTTCTTGCGAATCTGCTCGACTGCTTCCTTCGTCGCGGCGGGGCCGGCGAAGTACGCCGCCGGATCACCCGGCAGCGCGCGCGTCAGCAGGAAGGTGACGATGACGACGCCAATCAGCGACGGGATCGCGAACATCAGGCGCTTGCCGATCATGGTCAGCATGGGGTGCGCTCCGCGCTGGTGAGTGGCGAATAGCGAATGGCGAATGGCTGCTCGCTGCCGTGTGTATCCATCGTTACCCCCTATTCGCTACTCGCCATTCGCCCTCTCACCCCTTCGCCATCGCGCGATAATCCAGGCGGCGATGGAACCAGTATTGGTAGCCGCTGATGTTCTTCTGCATCGCGACGTTGACGAAGGGCTGGTACAGCGGGATGCGCGGGACGTCGGCGTAGGCGAGATCGACAAAGCCCTTCACGTCGGTGTCGTAGGTCGCCATGTCGCCGGTCGCGGCCGCATTGCGCGCGCCGTCGATCAGCTTGTCCATCTCGGCCGACTTGTAACTCATGGTGTTGAAGACGGAATTGTTGCCGTGATAGCACCAGTAGAAGAAGTACTCGGGGTAATCGAGCCAGCCCGAGAACACGTTGGTGAAGAGCGGCATTTCCTTCTTGTTCAGCTCGGTGCGCCAGTTGGCGCCGGGCACCTTGTTGATGGTGGTCTTGATGCCGATCTGGGCGAGGCTCTCCTGCACCAGCACGCAGAGCGGCTCGTTGACGCCCGCGAAGTTGAGGTCGAACGAAATCGTGGTCTCGAAGCCGTTGGCGTAGCCGGCTTCGGCCATGAGCGCCTTCGCCTTCTCCATGTCGGTGTTGTACTTGTGCGGCTGCGGCCAGGCGACTTCGGTCGGCTTGTCCTTCGCCGCGCCGAACATCGGGTTCGCCAGCCCGAACATCACCGCGTCCATGATCTTCTGATAGGGCAGCGCGTAGGCAACCGCCTGACGGACTTTTGGATTGTCGAAAGGCGGCTTGGTCACGTTCATGCCGATGTACTGGATGCCGTTGGAGAACGGCAGCGACACCACGTTGAGCTTGCCGCTCGCCTTCATCTCCTGGAAATCCTTGTTCGGCAGTTCGTAGGAGATGTCGGCGTCGCCGCGCTCCAAGAGCGCCCGACGGTTGCCGGCCTGCGGCACCATGCGCCAGATCACGCGCTTGATCTTCGGCAGGGGCCCACCGACCCACTCCTCGTTGCGCTCCATCACCACTTCGGTGCCCGCGGTCCATTTCGTCACCTTGTAGGCGCCGGAGCCCGCGGTCTGCTGCTTGGTATATTCGAGACCCCAGGGATCCTTCTCGTTGGCGTTCTTCTTCACGAGCTCGGAATTGATGACGCAAGGCACGATCACGGCGAGATCTGGAATCGTCAGTCGATCCTTCTTGGCGAAATCAACCCGCACGGTGGAATCGTCGACCACGACGAACTGCTCGGGTTTTGTCAGCGACCCCGCGCTCATCTGGAAGGTCGGGAAGCCGCCGACCGTGACGGCGCGGTCGAGCGACCACTTCACGTCCTTGGCGGTAACCGGCGTGCCGTCGTGGAATTTGGCGTTCTTCTTCAGCTTGAAGGTGACCGACATGTCGTCGATCTTCATGTCGTCGGCGAGCTCACCCTTGAACTTGTCGCGGTCGTAATAGGGCACGCCGCCCGGGCCGCTCTTCATCTCGTGGCTGATCAGGCGGTCATAGCAATTCCAGGATACCTCATAGCCGGGCACGTTGGTGCCGACGCCGTGGATGTCGAGATTGTTGGGCCCGCCTTCCGAGACGATCAGCAGCGTCTCGGAGCGCGCGTCGGCCTTGGCCGACGAGACTATCGACGGCACGGCCGGAAGCGCCGCGCCAGCGGCCAATCCGGAAACGGACTTGAGGAAATCGCGGCGCTTCATGAGGATGCTCCAACGCAAAAAAGTTTCTGGTTGGAACTGGATTCGCAAGGTTCGTGCCAAAGCTTAATGGGAGCTTAAGCCCTACGTAACGCTCTGATAATATTTGAAAAAAGTCCGAATTTGACGGATAGGTCTTCGCGCCTAGGTCACGATCATTGCATACAAAGAAGTGCATTTGCTCATCAAATGAACCGATCTCTGATATCGCCTATTTTATAGGCGATATCATCACCTTTGCAAAAGCCAAGCCCCAAATTCAAGAAAAAGCTGTTGCACGAGCCGGCATCCAAGATCGGATTACGCGCACTCCCCTCGGATTAACTGGGCATGAGTTTAGGAAACGGTTCCAGTTGGGAACCATTTCTCGGCCCCGCGCCAATTGGCGCACCCCAACTCGGCTGTGAGAATTTTCGAGACTTCGCTGCGAGCACCCGCAACGAGACGACGCGCAGTCGGGAAATAGGAATTTATTCTCATGAATTGATCCGGAAGGTACTAGCGCGCGCGTAGCACAGAGCATGCCAGCTTCCTTTGGAATCCGCAGATACGATTCATTAAGGTTAACGGAGTCCGGAACCGCACGGAGTTGCACCTAAAGACAAAACGACTTATACCGGATTCATGACGAACTCGCCCCGTGACCTTCTGATGGATTTGAGAGCGAAGCTTGTCGCGAAGATCGCGCCGATGACATCCGACGTCGCGCGCCTTCGTGAAGAACTCGCGCGCAAGCAGGGCGAGCTGTTCGATGCGAATTTAGAGCTGGAGCAGATCAACTCGGCACTTAAAGCCATCGACGAAACACAGGCCAAAAATCTGCCGACGATCAAGGAAGCGATTCTGAAGGTTTTGGAAGATCACCCAGACGGAATGACGGCCTTGGAAATTCTTGCCGAGATCAACACCAGGTTCTTTGCAGGTCGGATCGCGAGGACGAGCCTGTCACCTCAGCTCTCGCGACTCAAGGACGACGACCAGAAGATCGGTTTGAAAGGCACGAAATGGATTTTGCTGCCCAAGCAACCGATGTTGCAGTTTGAGCGGCGCTTTTAAAAAGTTAAGCCCCCGGATGGTCCTGGGGGCCTCACCTTGGGATGGTGCACAACACGGCGGTGTAGTCGCCGGCGAGAAGATGGAGGAGCCTATGTCTTTCGACCTGTGTCTCGACAGGGGGGCTAGCGTTGCAGCGCGAATCCCATTCCCGAGACTATTAATAGGCTAACCACCGGAGGGCGCGAAAGCGCCTCTTCTGCTTTCTACATATTGGTTTATATTGGGGTGTCAACGAGAATCATTGCAGATTCAATATCTTAAGATTGACTCCTCTCACTGAGACCATAAGAGGATCAAACATCGCGTTTCACTCCTCGCGATGATGAAAGTAAACTTACGCAAATATTGATCGCTTCTCCGAGGTGTGAATGCGCGCCAAACGCCCAGATCACTCCGCCCAGATCAGATCCTGAAGCGCGACGAGATCGTCCGCCCTCTCCTGCCAGCCCTCGATGCAGATGTGGCTGTTGAGGTCGCTGGCCTGGTGCAGCAGCATCAGCGCCATCAGGCGCCGCTTGAGCGCATAGTCCAGTTTCGAATAGCCAAAACCTTCGAGCAGGCTGCGCACGCGGCCGGGCCTTCCCGCCGCCATGAATGCGCTGGGGCCGAGCAGATCATAGTCGCGCCATCCCGCGCGCACGTCGCCGAAGTCGAACAAGCCGGCGAGCGACCAGTCGCCATCGTGGCAGGCGAGCAGGAAATTCTCGGGAATGTATTCGCCGATCAGGATCACCGGCGACGCGTCCATCGGAATGAGTTTTGCCGCATCGCGCAGGAGGTCGTCGAGACCGGCGAGAAATTTTGGTGCAAGGCCGAGACGTTCGTGCCGCGCGCGACAACCCTGCATCTGCTTGCGCATGAACGCATCCCAGCGCGGCTCGATCTGCGCAAGAGGGCCGAGCGGCGCGCGCTGCACGGCGGCAATGGTCTCGCCGATCTGGCGCAGCACGCGCTCTTTCTGCGCTTCAGGCAATGACGGCCAGACCTCCGAGCCGAGCGCGCCGGCAAGGCGCGTGATGATCAGATAGGGCCAGCCGTCGCGCTCGCCTTCCGCGACGATCTCCGGAATCGGCAGATCGAGGCGGCCTGCGAGCTGTGTCAGCGAACCACGCTCTGAGACGAACTGCGCGCGCAACAGCGGTGGGAAGATCTTCAGGATCAGCTTCTCGCCGAAGCCGACGACGAGATTGGTGCCGGTCGAAAACACCTGGGCGCGGCCATCGAGACCGTGGCTGCGGGCGATGTCGACCGCGATCGGCAACCATCGTAGCGGATCGGAGCGCCAGGCGCGAAAGGCTTGCGCATCGGCGAAAGCCGGCAACACGGCATTTGTCATTGGCCGCTACCGGTCCGGGCTCGCGCGCTCGAACTGGCGCAAGAGCTTGTTGCCGCGCGCGACCGCGGAATCGAGCGCTCCTTGCGCGCCCTTGTGGCCGGCAAAGGCCTGCTCCAGCTCGTCCTCGATCACGCCGCGGATCAAGATGAAGGAGCCAAGCCGGATGCCCTTCGAATTCTCGGTCGGCGGATGCAGCGTGATCTCCTCGAACGAGATCGCCGAGCCCGGATTGCGCTCGTAAAAGCCCTGCGCCCGCGTCAACTCGTAGGCGGCGCGAGTGATCGGCAGGTACCCGGTGTTCTGGTGCCAGGCCGCCTGCACGCCCGGCTGCGACAGATAGGCGAAGAACCGCGCCACGCCCTTGTATTCCTCGTGCGGGCGGTCGCGCAGCACCCACAGCGTGGCGCCGCCGATCAGCGCGTTCTGCGGCGCGTCCTTCACGTCGGGCCAATACGGCATCATGCCGTAGCCGATCTCGAATTTCGAATTCACCTTGATGTCGGCGCGCGTCGCCGAGGAGCCGATGAAGATGCCGCATTCGCCGTTCTGGAAGCGCGGCTCGGCCGCTTGCCCGCGGCCGCTATAGTCGAACAGCTTGGTCTTCTGCCACTCGGCAAGCTGGGCAACGTGATGCACGACGACCGGATTGTTGATGGTCAACTCCGCATCGAGCCCGGCAAAGCCGTTCGCGCGCGTCGCGAGCGGCAGATTGTGAAAGGCGGAGAGATTCTCGACATGGATCCAGGACGGCCAGGACGTGGTGAAACCGCATGCCGCGCCATGATCGCGCAGGCGTTTTGCAGCGGCGCCAAGCTCCGGCCAGGTCTTCGGCGGCCTGTCTGGATCAAGGCCCGCATCGCGGAACATGGTCTTGTTGTAATAGAGGATCGGGGTCGACGAATTGAACGGGAACGACAACAGATTGCCGGCTGCGTCGGTGTAGTAGCCGGAGACGGCGGGAAGGTAATCGTTGAGCGAGAACGGCTCGCCCATGTCGCGCATCATGCTGAACACCGGATAGATCGCGCCCTTGGCCGCGGTCATGGTGGCGGTGGCGACCTCGTTGACCTGCACGATCGCGGGCTGGCTGCGCGAGCGGAAGGCGAAGATCGCAGCCGTCACCGTCTCGGTATAGTTGCCCTTGTAGCTCGGCACGATCCGATAATCGGACTGCGCGGCGTTGAAGTCGGAGGTGAGCTTTTCGAGCTGCTTGCCGAGCTCGCCCGACATCGCGTGCCACAGCGCGATGTCGGTGGCGGCGCGCGCCTCGCCACTCAATGCGAGGGCCACGGCGGCGGTGACCTGCAAAAGGCGCAATGCTGAAATCACGATGGCTCTTCCCGTCTCGTGCGGCAAAAGACGACTATACCCTGCTTAAGGCGCGGCCTTGGCGGTTTCAACCGTGAATGATGGCCAGTCGCGCCGCACAATCGCGCCGCGGGCGGGGGCGGGATGGCCTTCCCCTAACCATTTGCTAGATTGCATTGAACCTTTTGGCCCCGCCATAGACTCCATCACCGAGGGGTTGAGTGTGCCAGTGTTGAACCGTGCCGAACTGTCACGGACCGGGGTGATTTTCGTCGCGCTTCTGCTCGCCATCTGCGCGACGGGCGCCGTCGCGCGCGAATTCCGCGCCGCCGACACCCAGGCCGAGGATTACCCGACCGTCCAGGCCTTGCGCTACATGGGCGCCATGATCGCCGAGCGCACCGGCGGCCGGCACGAGATCAAGGTGTTTCGCTTCGGCGCCGAGCCGGTCGAGCTTCCCTATGGGCAGGTGCTCATGGGGCTCGCGACCCGCCTGATCGACGGCGCTGAAAACAACCGGCCATCTTTCGTGACGACAGACGACTACCAATATGACATCGACCGCAAGCCGTTCGAGGACGCGATGGCGGCGGTCTACGCCAAGGCCGCGCGCGATCCCGCCGCGGCCGCGCTGATCGAACGCATTCGCAAGGTGGAGTGAAGCTGCTTGGCTGCACCCGGACACAGCGAGCTCGCAGACAGGCCGCCCGGCCCGATCGGGCGGCTGCGCGCGCGTCTGGTCGGTGGGCTGCGGGCGGTGCCGATCCGCTGGCGCATCCTGTCGATCGCGGCGCTGAACTCCGCCGTAGTGGTGGTGCTGGTGGTGATGATCTGGAACGGCGCCCAGGTGCTGGGCTCGGCCTGGGACGACGTGCGCCAGGTGCGCGAGTCCGACAGGATCCTGGCACTGCTCGAAAGCGAGACCGGGCGCCTCCAGAACCTGATCCACCGCTACATCAACCAGCCGAGCCCCGACCTGTTCGCCGAGATCCTGCTGCTGCGCGAGGCGGTGCTGGGCACCCTGACCGACCGCGCCGCCAAGGACCCGATGCTGGCAGGCTCGGTCGAGGAGCTGGAGCGCACCACCGACCGCTTCCTCAACGGCTTCGGCGAGCTGCGCAGCGTGCAGGCGACCATCGCCAAGACCTATGAGGACCAGGTGCAGGGCCCGGCCAAGGACATGGCGGCGCTCTATTCCATCATCGAAGGTGCCACCGGTCACCGCGACGCGCTGATCTGGCCTTCGCTCGGAAAATCCCGCGAGGCCTTCACCGCGATGCTGGTGGCGGCCAATTCCTATTACCTGTCGCTGTCGCCGGGTGCGGCCGACGACGCGCGGCGCAACACCGAGACGATCGAGACAACCATTCCGGTGATGCTCGACCTCGCCGACAACGATCTCCAGCGCATGGCACTGCAAAAGCTCGCAACCCGCACCATGGCGCTGCGCGAGGGTTTTGCAAAGCTCTCCGAGCAGCTGGCGAGCCGCACCGAATTGCTGCGCAATACCATCGACGCGAGCCAGGCCGAGGCGATCGGCGCTATCGACGATCTCTCGACCAAGATGCGCCAGCGTGAGCAGAAGGCGCAGGAAACCTTTGACCGCACGCTGGCGGACATCTCCCGGCGGGTGCTTTCCATTGCGGTGATCTTCCTCGGCATCATCCTTACCGCCGGCGTGCTGATCGCGCTGTCGATCCGGCTGCCGCTCCAGCAGATCATGGCGTCGATGCGCGCGATCACGCTCGGCGATCTCGGCCGCGAGGTGCAGGGCATCAAGGCGCGCGACGAGGTCGGCGCCATGGCTCGCGCGGTGGAGGTATTCCGCGAGAACGCCATCGCCAAGCGCGAGACCGAGGACGAGCTGCGCGCGTCGAAGGAAAAGGCCGAAAGCGCGCTGCTCGAGCTCAACACCGCGCAGCAGAACCTGATCGATGCCGAACGGCTCGCAGCGCTCGGCGGCCTCGTCGCCGGTGTCGCCCATGAGGTCAACAACCCCATCGGGATCAGCCTGACCGTTGCTTCGAGTTTTGCCCGGCGCAGCGAGATCTTCGAGGCCCAGCTCAAGGGCGATGGCGGCCTGCGCCGCTCGCAGCTCGAGGAATTCGTGCAGTCCTCGCGCGACGCCTCGCAGCAGCTGGTCGCCAACCTCCAGCGCGCCGGCGAGCTGATCCAGTCGTTCAAGCAGGTCGCGGTCGACCGCTCGCATACCGAGCGGCGGCAATTCTCGTTGAGCGAAGCCACCGACCAGATCATCGCGAGCCTGCGCCCCGTGCTGAAGCGCTCGCCAACCACGCTCCAGGTCGACGTGCCCGAGGGGCTTTTGCTCGACGGCTATCCCGGCTCCTATGGCCAGATCCTGACCAACCTCTTCCTCAACGCCGCCAACCACGCATTCGCCGACGGCCGCGCCGGCACGATCACGATCTCGGCGCGGCCGCGCGGGGCCGACGACATCGAGATCATCTTCGCCGATGACGGGGCCGGCATGACCCCTGACGTGCAGCGCCAGGCCTTTGACCCTTTCTTTACCACCCGGCGCAATGAAGGCGGCACGGGCCTCGGTCTCCATATCGTCTATAACCTTGTCACCCAGCAGCTCGGCGGCCGGATGATGCTGGAATCCAAGCTGGGACAAGGCACTACTTTTCGGATTATCATGCCGCGGGTCGCCAAGGGCGGCGCGCAGAGCACAGAGACTGACGGGACTTCTCAATGGCCGAACAGGACGATGTCCTCCACCTGATCGACGATACCGGTACCGCGTCAGAGGATAAGGACGCCCGGAAGTGGAAGATCGCCGTCATCGACGACGATCCGGCCGTGCATGACGGCACCCGCTTCGCGCTGTCCGACTACAGCCTCAACGGCCAGGGCCTGGAGATCCTCTCCGCCTATTCCGCGACGGAAGGTCGCAAGCTGATGGCCGCGCACAGCGACATCGCCGCGGTGCTGCTCGACGTCATCATGGAGACCGATGTCGCCGGCCTCGAGCTGGTCGAATTCATCCGCAACGAGATCAAGAACGAGACCGTGCGCATCATCCTGCGCACCGGACAGCCAGGCCAAGCGCCCGAGCGGCGCGTGATCGTGCAGTACGACATCAACGACTACAAGGCCAAGACCGAGCTCACCGCCGACAAGCTGTTCACCTCGCTGACCGCGGCGCTGCGCTCCTATCAGCAGCTCGAGCGCATGGTGCAGACAAGGCGCGGGCTCGAGATCATCATAGACGCCGCGTCGACGCTCTACGACTTCAAGTCGATGCAGCGGCTCGCCGAAGGCGTGCTGACCCAGCTCGCCTCGCTGCTCAATGTCGACTGCGCCGGCATACTGGTCTTGCGCGACAATGGCGGCGTCGATCCCGAGCTCTCGGTGCTCGCCGGCAGCGGCTGCTACAGCCGCTTCATCGGTACCACGTCGTCGAAGGCGCTCGACCCGGATTTGCGTCAGCTGGTGGAGGACGCCTTCCAGCGCCGCAAGAACGAATTCGCCGACCATCGCAGCGTGATTTATCTGCGCACCGGCTCGGGCCGCGAGGTCGTGGTGCTGCTCCAGGCCGAGCGCGAGCTGTCCGAGACCGACCGTTCGCTGGTCGAGATCTTCTCCAGCCGGCTCTCGATCGCCTTCGACAATGTCATCCTCTATCAGCAGCTCCAGGACGCCAATACGCAGCTCGAGGACCGCGTCGCCCAGCGCACCCGCGCGCTGATGCAAGCCAACCGCCGCCTCTCGGCGCAATGGCTGCGGCTCCAGCGAGCCAACGGCTTCAAGAACGAGATTTTGGGCACGGTCGCGCACGATTTGAAGAATCCGCTCGGCGTCATCCTCGGCCGCACCGAGATGCTGAAGGAGCTGATCTCGACCGGCGCGTCCGCGAGCGGCGTGGTCGCCCAGGTCGATCACATCCGCGATGCCACCAAGCGCCTGACCACGATGGTCGATCATCTGATCTCGGACGCGATGGCAGATGCCTTCGACATCACCATTCGCCGCGAGCCGGTCGACGTTGCGGCCCTGGTGAAAGAGGTCGCCGAGGCCAACCAGCCGCTCGCAGTCAACAAGCAGCAGGCGATCGGCGTCACGGCGCCATCCAACATCGTCACCATGTGCGACACCGACCGCATCCGCGAGGCGATCGACAATTTGATCAGCAACGCCATCAAATACAGCCCGATCGGCGGCAAGATCATTGTCGCGGTCACCCATGAGGGCAACGACACCGTCATCCGCGTCAGCGACGAGGGCGCCGGCCTGTCGCCGGAGGATCTCGGTCGCCTGTTCGGCCGGTTCCAGCGGTTGTCCGCCAAACCGACCGCCGGCGAGAGCTCGACGGGGCTTGGGCTTTCCATCGTCAAGCGTATTATCGACATGCATGGCGGCGAGGTGACGGCCGAGAGCGATGGTCCCAACAAGGGATCGACCTTCACCATCACCCTGCCCGCGACCGAAATGCCGTGATTCGAGTACCGAGATCTGAGTGACATGACCCAAAGCCAGCACATCATGATCGTTGACGACGAGGCCCCGGCCCGGGAGATGGTCGGCGATTACCTCAAGATGCACGGCTTCACCGTGACGCTGTGCGACGGCGGCAAATCCTTACGCACCGCGATCGAAGGCAGCATGCCAGACCTCGTCGTGCTCGACCTCAACATGCCCGAGGAAGACGGCCTCTCGATCATCCGCGATCTCAAGAGCCGCATCAACGTGCCGGTGATCATGCTCACCGCAACGGCGAGCCCAATTGACCGCGTCGTCGGCCTCGAGCTTGGCGCCGACGATTACGTCGCAAAACCCTGCGAGCTGCGCGAATTGATGGCGCGCATCCGCTCGGTGCTGCGGCGGAGCACGCCTGTGAGGGCAGTGGCAACGGAAACGGCGGCTGCGAAATCCGACAAGGATCAGCTGGTGCGATTCGGCACCAAATGGCTCGATCTCGAAGCCCAGGCCTTGCGCGACGACGAGGGCAACGAGCATCCGCTGACCGCGTCCGAGTTCGGGCTGTTAAAGGTGTTCGCGGCCAATCCGAAGCGCGTGCTGTCGCGCGAGCGCCTGCTGGAATTGGCGAATGCGCGCGACGCCGAAGCCTTCGACCGTGCCGTGGATCTGCGCATCATGCGCATCCGTCGCAAGATCGAGCCCGATCCGACCAAACCCGCCGTGATCCGCACCATCCGCGGCGGCGGCTATCTGTTCTCGCCCGCGGGCGAGAAGGCGTAGGGCTCCCAATGTCGTCCTGGCGAAAGCCAGGACCCATTACCCCGGGGGGAAGTTGCGGCGCGAGCCGGCAACCACGAGTCTTCGCCAAACCCAATCCTGTGGTTATGGGTCCCCTGGCCTTCGCCAGGACGACACCGAGATTTGGGGCCCGCCCTAACGCAAAAGCCGGACATACGTTCCTGGCTGCTCAGGCCGTCGCCAAACCGCCCGCCCCGTATTTTCCGTACATTGAAACTCCACGCTTTTTTGCCTCGAATGTTTCGTCGCGGCATTTTCGACGAAACAATTTGACGGCGCACGAAACCATTTTCCGCTTTTGGTGCAGACGTCCCGAAACGTTGGCTCATTAACACTTTGGTCCAAGGAAACGCCGCTCGGTTGCGGCGCTACGGGGAGCTAAGTCAATGCCGAACGTCATCGCCATCAACGCCCAAGCCAGCCAGAGCATCATTGCCGTTCAGGCGACCTCGGACGATATGCTTCTCGAAAGCATTGCCGACGGCAACCGGACGTCCATGCACATCCTCTATTGCCGTCATAACGTCCGGGTCTATCGCTTCATCCTGCGCATCGTGCGCGATGCTACCACCGCCGAAGACCTGGTCAGCCAGGTGTTTCTCGACGTGTGGCGCACCGCCGGCCAGTTCCAGGGCCGCTCGCAGGTCTCGACCTGGCTGCTCTCGATCGCCCGATTCAAGGCGCTCACCGCGATGCGCCAGCGCCGCTTCGAGGACATCGACCAGGAAGACGTGCGCCAGATCCCCGATGATTGCGACACACCGGAGACCTCGCTCGACCGCAGCGACACCAGCGCCATCCTGCGCGCCTGCGTTCAAAAGCTGTCACCCGCGCATCGCGAGATCATCACCCTCGTCTACTACCATGAGAAGTCGGTGGAGGAGGTCGGACAGATCATCGGCATCCCCCAGAGCACGGTGAAGACGCGGATGTTCTACGCCCGCAAGCAGCTGGCCGATTTGCTTAAAGGCGCGGGCGTCGATCGCTTCGCTGCCTGAAGTCTAATGATTTCAATGAGATAGGACCGGGTTTCCGGCCCCATCTCGGGACACGAAAGCGTTACCGCTGACGAAACAATTGAAACAAGGCACAACATCAGGCGGAAAAACTTCGTCCCTATAAAGGTCACATACGGTTTTGCTTAAACCTCCCAAGAACCTCCAGCGACCCGGACGGGATGCCCCCCTCCGGGTCGTTTTGTGTTTGGGGGGGTAGGCTTCGCCGCGCATTCCCGCCTCTCCCGCTTGCGGGAGGGGCCGACGCGCTCGCAGAGCGCGGCGGGTGAGGGAGCGCACCGCCTTCGTGGCCAGCACCGCTCTGTCACGAACGTGTGACGCCGCGTAACGACTGACGCATCCGGCTCGAAGCAATCTCGTGACCCCATTCACGAGTGGCCCAATGCTCGACCTCATCTTCGCTATCCTTGCCGGCATCCTCACCATCGCCGCGCCCTGCACGCTGCCGATGCTGCCGATCCTGCTCGGCGCCTCGATCGGGCGTACCTCGCATGTGCGGCCCGCGATGATCGCGCTCGGCTTCGTCATCTCGTTCTCGGCGACTGCGCTGCTGCTCGGCGCGGTCACGCGGCTGTTCGATTTCGATCCCAACGTACTGCGCGAGGCCGCCGCGATCCTGCTGCTCGGCTTCGGCCTGTTGATGCTGTGGCCGGCGCCATTCGAATGGCTGTCGATCCGACTCAATGGCTGGTTCGATCTCGGCAGCTCGAGCGCCGTGCAACGCGAGGGCGCGCTTGGCGGTCTCGTGCTCGGCACGACGCTCGGCCTGGTCTGGACACCCTGCGCCGGCCCCGTGCTCGGCTCGATCCTGACGCTGGTCGCGACGACGAAGAATGCGACCTGGGCCGGCACACTGCTGGTCGCCTACGCGATCGGCGCGGCGATCCCGATGCTGGCGATCGCCTATGGCGGACAGGCCGCGACCACGCGGGTGCGCAGCCTCGCGCGCATCTCGCCGCGGCTGCAGCAGGGCTTTGGAATCGTCGTGATCGCCTTCGCGGTCGCCGCCTACTTCCAATACGACACGCTGATCGTGGCGTGGCTCACCGGATTCTACCCCACCGGCCAGATCGGCCTGTGATCACCCTGCATCTCAACCGGAGGACGCTTTAATGACCCTGAAACTGCTGGCCGTGTCTGCCTCGCTGATCGGCTTCGCCCTGACCGGCGCCGCCATCCCCGGCATCTGTGACGAGGCTTCGCCCGCGGCGCCGATCCGCGTCGCTGCCGCGAGCCACGAGACCGCGCCCGACTTCGCTGGCATCAGCAACTGGTTCAACTCCAAACCGCTGAGCATCGCCGATTTGCGCGGCAAGGTCGTGCTGGTCGACTTCTGGACCTATGGCTGCGTCAACTGCGTCAACACGCTGCCGCACGTCACCGACCTCTACGCCAAGTACAAGGACCGCGGCCTGGTCGTGGTCGGCGTGCACACGCCGGAATTCCCGTTCGAGCGCTCCGCCTCGAATGTGCAGGCCGCGCTGAAACGCCATGGCATCACCTATCCGGTGGCGCAGGACAACGA
This sequence comes from Bradyrhizobium sp. F1.4.3, assembly GCF_040548375.1. Taxonomy (NCBI): domain Bacteria; kingdom Pseudomonadati; phylum Pseudomonadota; class Alphaproteobacteria; order Hyphomicrobiales; family Nitrobacteraceae; genus Bradyrhizobium; species Bradyrhizobium sp. F1.4.3. The sequence goes on along the minus strand of NZ_JBEPRN010000008.1, from coordinate 22,989 downwards.
CTCCCGAACCTGGAACGCCTACCGCAACCAGTATTGGCCGGCGCAATACATCATCGACCAGAATGGCAAGATCGTGTTCCAGCACGAAGGCGAAGGCCGCTACGACGAGATCGACCGGACCGTGGCGCGGCTGCTGAACGCCAATAGCTGAGCGCCGCAGGCGGCGGTCACGCTTGTTGCTTGACTCCACGGCCCCCTCCGTGGAGTTTCGAAGCCACGCAACCAGCCGCCCGACATGGACGACGCGACCACCAGCAGCGACATTCGCCTTCGTGAAGGCTCCTCGATCGCGCAGCGGCTGGTCATGTCCGGCTTTGCGGCAGCCGTAGCCCTCTGCTTCTCGCCCGGCCTGTTCACGCACGATACGCTGGAAATCATCATCTCGGTGGTCGCGCTGCTTGTGGGAGCAGCGTTTGTCGGCGCCGTCATGCTGGCACCGGCGGTGGTGTGGATCATCACGCCGGACGAAATCCTGATCGGGCAGCAGCGTCCGTTCGGACGGCTCCGCACCAGGATCGTCGCAAAAGGCGACATCAGGGGATTACAGGTCCCCGGCAGCAAGGCCGCCAAAGCCCGTTTCCAACTGGCCTTCACGCTGGCCTCGGGGGAGCGCCTGACGTCCCCGCCGATCTCCGACGTCACGCATGTTCGCCAGACGGTTGCCCGGATCGTCACGCAATTCGACGTTCCCGACGTCGAGGCTCCGGTCAATCCGCTCGATGCCAGCAATCCCGAGATGCATCTCGGCGAGCCCGTCGAGCCGTTTTCCGCAAGAGACATTCGGATCGTTGCGTTGATCGTCGTCGCATTGTGCGCCGTTCCCTACGCCTACAAGCTCTGGCGTGGCCTGTCGTCGGGCCCGGTCGACATCATGCTGCTGCCGGTCGGCGCCATCGGCGCGTTCGTGGTTTACAGATTCGCCAACCTCGTGACCGGGGCCTTCTGGATCATCCGGCAAGGCGACATTCGCGTCGAACGCCTGTGGGGCGATGGCAAGCCGCGCACGGACCATATCGAGGGGCGCGACGTGAAAGCGATCACGGTCGAGCGCCGCGGCCGGTCCGAGGACGAGCACTGCACCGTCGTGATCAGATTGCAGTCCGGAGGACGATTTCGCAGCCCCCGCATCGGATCGCGGCTCGAAGCGCACGCCGTGGGGACCGAAATCGTGCGGCGGCTCGGGATCGCGCCGGAGAACAATAAGATCTGACCACCCGATGCCTGTTGGGTCGGCGAAATCTCACCACGGGTTCGCTTTAACCTCTCCCGCTTGCGGGAGAGGTCGGCGCAGAGCGCCGGGTGAGGGTTCTGCGGAGATACCCTCTCCCGCACGCGGGAGAGGGAGCACACCGCCGTCTCGGTGGCGATCCGTGCTTTTCGCGCCATCCCCTGTTTTTGGCATTGCCGGGCCCCGTCAAAAAACCAAAGCATTCTCGTGACATACCAGCCGGGCGCGCCATCAACTTGCCATGAAGCTGCCCCTGAGTTCAGATGGTTCCGAATGATATGCGCTGTGGCAGCGAGGAGAGCTTGAAATGACGGATTTTCGTCGCCTGACCGGGGCGTTGATGGCTGCGATGGGGCTGATCCTGTCCGCGCCGCACGCCTTCGCCCAGCAGCCCGACCGCGGCGACGAGCCCGGTCTGGTCGCCGACGACAGCTACGAGCTCGATCCGGAATGGCAGAAGCAGGTCGTGTACTACCGCACGACCGAAGCGCCGGGCACCATCATCATCTCCACCACCGAACGCCATCTCTATCTGGTGCAGCCCGGCGGGCGCGCGATCCGCTATGGCATCGGCGTCGGCCGCGACGGCTTCCAATGGCAGGGGCTGGTGAACATCACCAACAAGAAGGAGTGGCCGGACTGGACGCCGCCGCCGGAGATGATCCAGCGCCAGCCCTATCTGCCGCGCTTCATGGCCGGCGGCCCCGGCAATCCGCTCGGTGCTCGCGCCATGTATCTCGGCACCACCGTCTACCGCATCCATGGCACCAACCGTCCCGACACGATCGGCACCAAGGTGTCCTCGGGCTGCTTCCGCCTCGTCAACAATGACGTCGCCGATCTCTACGGTCGCGTCCCGGTCGGGACCAAGGTGGTCATCCGGCAGAAGCCCGAACTCTAATATCCCGCCCCTCGTCCAAAGTCCTTTTCCCGATTATTTCGAGAGAGCAACATGATGCGCACATTTCGAGGCGGCCTGCTGATCGGGCTCGCGGTCGCCGTGCTGGTCGGCGCGCTGGCCGTCATCTATGAGTTCTACGACACCCGCACGCTGAAGCGCACGGTGCGCCGCGGCGAGGTGCTGTGCGGCGTCAACAAGGGCCTGCCGGGCTTCTCGGTCCCCGACGACAAGGGCAACTGGAGCGGCTTCGACGTCGATTTCTGCCGCGCGGTGGCCGCCGCGATCTTCAACGATCCGGGCAAGGCGCGGTTCGTTCCGCTCGATGCCAGCGAGCGCTTCAAGGAATTGCAGAGCCGCAAGGTCGACATCCTCTCCCGCAACTCGACCTGGAGCATGGCGCGCGAGCTCGACTACGACCTCTATTTCCCGGCGGTCGCCTATTACGACGGCGAGGGCTTCATGGTGCCGCGGTCGCGCAACAAGGAAACCTCGCTCGACCTCGCCGACAGCAAGGTCTGCGTGCAGGCCGGCACCACGACGCTGCTCAACCTCTCCGACTACTTCCGCACCAACCACATGAAGTATGAAGAGCTGAAATTCGACAAGCTCGAGGACGTGGTGAAGGCCTACGACAGCGGCAAGTGCGACACGCTCACCGCCGACATCTCCCAGCTCTATGCGCTGCGGCTGAACATGTCCAAGCCCGGCGACCACATGATCCTGCCGGACGTGATCTCGAAGGAGCCGCTCGCGCCCGTGGTGCGCCAGCGCGACGACGACTGGATGATGATCGTGAAGTGGACGCTCTACGCGATGATCAACGCCGAAGAGCTCGGCGTCACCTCGGAGAACATCGACGAAGCCTTGAAGTCGAAGAAGCCCGAAGTGATGCGGCTGGTCGGCACCGAAGGCAATTACGGCGAGCAGCTCGGCCTGACCAAGGACTGGGTCGTCCGCATCATCCGCCACGTCGGCAATTACGGCGAGATGTACGAGCGCAATATCGGCGAGAAGTCCCAGCTGAAGATCCCGCGCGGGATGAACCAGCTGTGGAACGCCGGTGGCGTGCAGTACGCGCCGCCGATGCGGTAAGGCGGCTGTCTCTCCTGTGCCGTCCCGGCCTAGTGCGCAATTGCGCACTAGGCCGGGACGACACCTGATATTCGGGCGCCACTGTGCCCTCGCCTCAATACCCCCGCGCCCGGGCCAACTGCTCCGTGTGATAATTCGCGTCACCAAACAGCTCCTCGCACACCCGTGCGCGCTTCATGAAGAAGCCTACGTCGAACTGGTCGGTCATGCCCATGCCGCCATGCATCTGCACGCCTTCCTGCACCGCGCGCGTCGCGGTGGTGCCGGCGCGGGCTTTTGCCACTGCGACGGCTGAGGCAGCCTTGGCGACGTCGCCATCCAGTGCCTGAAGCGCCTTCATCACCGCGGCACGGGTGATCTCGATGTCGACATAGAGCTCGGCGGCGCGGTGCTGGAGCGCCTGGAATTCGCCGATCGGCTTGCCGAACTGCTTGCGGCTCTTCAGGTACTCGACGGTGCGGTTGAACACCTCTTCGCTCAAGCCGACCATTTCGGACGCCACCGCGCCGCGGCCGATGTCGAGCACGCCGTCGAGCAGGGAAGCGCCCTGGTCGACCTCGCCGAGCACGCTGTCGGCATTGACCTCGACATTGGCGAGCTCGATCCGCGCCGCATTGTGCGCGTCGACCATGATGGTGCGTTCGATCGCAACGCCCTTGGCCGCAGGCTTGACCAGGAACAGCGTCAAGCCGTCACGCTCGCCAGCCGACCCCGCGGTGCGCGCGGCGACGATGAGCAAGTCGGCGACGTGGCCGTCAACAACGAGCGCTTTCGCACCACTCAGCTTGAAACCGTTGCCGGCGCGCAGGGCCTGGAGGTTGGTCTGGAGCGGACGATGCTTTGCACCCTCGTCGATCGCCAGCGTCGCAAGCAACGAGCCGTTGGAAATCTTCGGCAGATATTCCGACTTCTGCGCGGCATTGCCGCCGCGGTTCAGCGCCGAGGCCGCGACCACGCTGGTGGCGAGGAACGGCGACGGCATCAAGGTGCGGCCGATCTCCTCCATCACCACGCCGGCTTCGACAAAACCGAGGCCACTGCCGCCGAATTCCTCCGGCACCAGCAGGCCGGCAAAGCCAATCTCGGCGAAGGAGTGCCAAAACTCCTTGGAGAAGCCGGTCGGATCCTTGCTGTCGCGCAAGCCGCGCAGGTGCGACAGCGGCGCCTTGTCGCTGATCAGCCCGCGTGCAGAGTCGCGGAGCATCGATTGTTCTTCGGTGAGGACGAGGGCCATGGTGGTTGTTTCCGATTCGAAGTCTATATTTGGTTCGTCGTTCCGGGATGGCCCGAAAGGCCAGGCCCGGAATCCATAATCCCGATTCGGGGTTATGGATTCTCAGATGCGCAATTGCGCATCATAGCTCGCACTTTGCGCGCCCCGGAATGACGAGTGGTTGGTGCGGGCGACCTCACGCCCCCGGCAGATCGAGGATGCGCTTGGCGACGATGCCGAGCATCACCTCGGTGGTGCCGCCCTCGATTGAGTTGGCCTTGGTGCGCAGCCAGGCGCGCGGACGAGCGCCTTGCCGCGAACGTTCGCTCTCCCATTCCAGCGCATCGACGCCGCCGGCCGACATCAGTATCTCGTAGCGGCGCTTGTTGAGCTCGGTGCCGTAATATTTCATCGCGGACGAGAACGCCGGATGCGCTTGTCCCGCCTTGGCGAGATCGACGGCGCGCTCGGCGCAAGCCGCAAGTGCGGCTTCATCGACGTCGAAGCTGGCGATCCGCCCGCGCAGCATCGAATCATCGAGCCGTCCCTGCGCATCGGTGCCGACGGAATCCGCCGCGATCTGGCCGAGCGGACGGCCGACGCCGCGCTCGCCCATGCCCGAGATCATCGCTCGCTCGTGCTGGAGCAGATATTTCGCGACATCCCAGCCGCGATTGACGGTGCCGACCACATGCGACTTGGGCACGCGGACAGCGTCGAAGAAGGTCTCGCAGAACGGCGAATAGCCGGAAATCAAAAGGATCGGCTTGGTCGAGACGCCCTTCGAGGTCATGTCGAACAGGATGAAGCTGATACCGTCGTGCTTCTTCGCTGCGGGGTCGGTGCGCACCAGGCAGAAAATCCAGTCGGCGTAGTTGGCGTAGGATGTCCAGATCTTCGAGCCGGTGATGACGAAATCATCGCCGTCGCTCTCGGCGCGGGTCTGGAGCGAGGCGAGATCGGAGCCGGCGTTCGGCTCGGAATAGCCCTGGCACCAGCGGATCAGGCCCGCCGCGATGTTCGGCAGGTGCTCCTTCTTCTGCGCGTCGTTGCCATACTTCAAGAGCGCCGGCCCGAGCATCCAGATGCCGAAGCTCGATAGCGGCGGCCGAGCGCCGATCTTGGCCATTTCGGCGCGCAGCACCTTGTGCTCGGCGGCGCTCAATCCGCCGCCGCCATATTCCTTCGGCCAATCCGGCACGGTCCAGCCCTTGTCGCGCATGCGCTCGAACCAGATGCGCTGCGGCTCGGACGAGAATTTTGCGTTGCGACCGCCCCAGAACACGTCGGTATCCGAGGTCGCGGGCTTGCGCATTTCCGGCGGGCAGTTGGCTTCGAGCCAGGCGCGGGTTTCGCTGCGGAATGTTTCGAGATCGGCGGTTTCAGAATCGCTGGTTTTGGAGTCAGCCATTGGTCGTTTCCATCAATCAAAATCGACTTGTTGCCGCAGACTCTGGGCCATCGCTTCGTGGAATTCAACCACTTCTGTGCCGCATAGCGAGCGGCATTCAGCTATAGTCGCCGCCACGGCGGTGCTTGAAAACAAAGAGGAAACGAGAATGCGCCTGAAACTTCTTTCGCCTGGCGAAATGAACGAGAGCCAGCGGCAGACCTATGACGAATCGATTGCCGGCAAACGCGGCAAGCCGCCGGCGCCGATGATGGCCTGGCTCAACAGCCCCGACATGGCCCGTCACGCCACGCGGCTCGGCGAGGTCCTGCGCTACGACACGATGTTTCCGGCAAAGCTCTCGGAGATCGCGATCCTGGTGACCGCGCGGCACTGGACCGCACATTACGAATGGTATGCGCACAAGCGCCTCGCGCTTGCTGGCGGCATGAAGCCTGACATCATCGACGCGATCCGCGACCGCCGCACGCCGGAGTTCGACGATCCGATGGCTAAGATGATCTACGACGTCGCGAAGTCGCTACATGAGGGGCACGGCGTCGAGAAGGGCCTCTATGACGATGCGGTGAAGCTGCTCGGCGAGCGCGGCGTGGTCGAGGTGATCGGGCTGTGCGGCTACTACACGCTGGTGTCGATGACGCTCAACACGTTTGAGTTCGAGCTGCCCGAGGGCGAGGCCCGCGAGCTCTCTTGATCACGCGTCCGGAAACGCTGGGTTTCGGAATAGGCCCGTAGCGCCGTCCCGAGGCCCGGATTAAGTGGAGTTCACCAACGGAGCAGCCACATGTCGCAGACATCAGCCGTCAATGCCGGCACAAGGATCGGCCACGTCCACCTCAAGGTCGCCGATCTCGATCGTGCGCTCGGCTTCTATTGCGGTGTGCTTGGCTTCGAGCTGATGCAGCGGATGGGCTCGGGCGCGGCCTTCATCTCGGCCGGCGGCTATCATCACCACATCGGGCTCAACACCTGGGAGAGCAAGGGCGGCTCGCCGCCGCCGCCGGGCACGACGGGGCTCTTCCACACCGCGATCCTCTATCCGACGCGGCCGGCGCTGGCGGATGCGCTGCATCGCGTGCTTTCGGCCGGCATTGCGCTGGACGGCGCCAGCGACCATGGCGTGTCCGAGGCGCTCTATCTGCGCGATCCCGATGAGAACGGTGTCGAACTGTATTGGGACAAGCCCAGGGAGCAATGGCCGTTCGGAGCGGATGGCAAGCTTGCGATGTTCACGAAGCGGCTGGATGTGGAGGCGTTGCTGAAGCAGCGGGAGACGTGAGGTCCGCTCTCGCCTCGTCATTGCGAGCGGAGCGAAGCAATCCAGACTGTCCCTGCGGAGGCAGTCTGGATTGCTTCGTCGCAAGGGCTCCTCGCAATGACGGAGTGCGTTGGGGCGCTGTCGCTCACAACTGGGGCCGTCGGCCCCGCACCATGATCAGCGCCGCCGCGGCCACCTCCAGCGCGATGCAGAGGTAGAACGGCAGCGAATAGCCGCCGGAGAGATCGCGCAGGAAGCCGACGACGCCGGGGCCGAACGCATAGGTGACCTGGTTGATCGCGGTGTTGAGGCTGATCAGCACCCCGAACGAGGCGGAATCGAACTCCTGCTGCACGATCAGCGACGGCAGCGTGATGAGGTTGCCGACCGAGAAGCCGAACACCGCGCAGGCCGCGATCAGCACGTAATCATTGTGCAGATTGATGACGACGCAAAGCGCCGCTGCCTGGCTCAGGAACGACAGCGCGGAGGCGAGGCGCTGGTCGAGGCGGTCGATCACCATCGAGAACAGCACCCGGCCGATCATCGCCATCGCCGTCAGCACCGCAACCGCGACCGCGGCACGGTCGCGGCCGATGATGGGATCGAGGAACGAGATCAGGTGCACGATGAAGCCGACCTGCGCGAACAGCACCAAGGCAAAGGCAATCGTGACCGTGAGAAAGCCGACATCGCGCAGCGCGTGCGCGCGGATTTCGCTCGATGATTGCGGCTTCACTTTCGCCGCCACCTTCCAGCCATGGAGATCGGGCGGACGGCCGACGACGAGAAAAATCACCGGCACGAGCAGCACCAGCATGGCGCCGGCGGCGGCGTACATCGCACTCGCGAAGCCGACATGGCCGATCAACGTCACCAGCAGCGGTACGCCGACAATGCCGCCAAAGCTTGCACCGTTCAGCGCCAGGCTGATCGCCATGCCGCGCTTCTGGTCGAACCACAGGCTGATCGTGTTGGTGATCATGGCGAGACTGGTGCCGGCCCATCCGAAGGCGAGCACGGCGTCGGCCAGATAAAGCTGCCAGGGCTCCTGCACCGCACCGATCGCAACCGCAGCCGCCGCCATCGCCAGCGTGCCCGCGATCAGGCAGAGCCGCGGACCATATTTTCGGACGGCCTCGCCGACAAAGACGACAAGCAGCGCACCGAACAGGTAGAAGAATGTGGTCCCGGAGGAGATCAGCGAGGCCGGCCAGCCCCGCGCGCGCTGGAGCTCGGCGACATAGACGCTCTGTCCGTAGAAGCCGAGCCCCCAGCCGAACGTCGCGAGCAGGAAGCAGACCGCGACGATGCGCCAGCCTTCGTAGCGGAGGGAAGATTCGTCGATCGGCGAGACCGGCCGGGGATTGTCGAGCATGTTTGCTTACCGTTTTGCTCCGTCATGCCCGGGCTTGTCCCGGGCATCCACGTTCTTCGACGCCCTAAGACGTGGATGGCCGGGAGATCCAGCTCGAAGACGCGCTTCGCGCTTTCGCCCGGCCGTGACGGCATCTAAGCAACCCCGACCAGAAAATCACTTCGACAGCGATCGAAGCATCAACGTTGCTGACAGCCTCCCGCCAACTCAGATCGCATCCGGGAACTCGCCCATGGCGGCCTCCAGCCGCACCTTGCGGCGGCGGGCAAAGGAGGCGAGCGAGAGCACGGCGAGGCCGAGCACAACAGGCGGGAACACCACCATGTTCACCGCCGACCAGCCGTAATTGGCAAGCAGCTGGCCGGAGGAGAACGAGCCGATCGCCATCATCCCGAATACCAGGAAGTCGTTGAACGCCTGGACCTTGTTGCGCTCCTGTGGGCGGTGCGTCTCCAAGACCAGCGCGGAGGCGCCGATGAAGGAGAAGTTCCAGCCTATGCCGAGCACGATCAGCGTGGCCCAGAAATGCATCGCGGTGATGCCGGAGAGGCCGATCGTGGCGGCGCCCGCCTCCAGCAGCAGGCCGGCGGCGACGATCTTGGGCGCGCCGAAGCGGGCGATCAGCGCGCCCGTGAAGAAGCTCGGCCCGTACATCGCGACGATGTGCCATTGAATGCCGAAATTGGAATCGCTGAGGCTGAGGCCGCACATCTTCATGGCAAGCGGCGCCGAGGTCATCACCAGATTCATCATGGGATAGGCGATGACGCCGCACAGCGCGGCCGCGATGAATCGCGGCTGGCTCACGATCGTCAGCAGCGGTCGGCCGCCATGCAGATCGGCCGGGGCCGGCTTCGGCATGTCGACGCCGGCGACGATGCCCATCGCGACCAGCGCCACCGCGGCCTGAACCAGGAAGCTGAAGGCGAACAGATAGGGCGACCACACATCCATGGTCCATTGCACGAGCTGCGGACCGAGCACGCCGGCGAACACGCCGCCGGCCATCACCCACGACACCGCCTTGGGCCGATAGGCGGCGCTGGCGCCATCGGCGGCGGCAAAACGATAGGACTGCGCCACCGCCCCATAGAGGCCACCGAGGAAGGTCGCGACACAGAACAGCGCAAACGACGCGCGCAGGATCGCGAACGAGCCGAGCAGGCCGGTCAGCGTGCCGCAGGCCGTGCCGACGATAAAGGCCGCGCGGCGGCCGAAGCGGCGCGAGATCGCGCCGGTCGGCAGCGTGCCGGCGGCGAGTCCCACCACGTACATCGATATCGGGACGGTCGCGAACGACATATCGGGCGCGAGCGTCGCGCCGACGATCGAGCCGGTGGCAAAGATCACAGCCGAGTTGGCGCCCGTCAGCGCCTGTGCGGCGGCAAGGCGCACCACATTGGTGCGCACGCGGGCGTCGTCGGCGATTTCGTCGGCTGAGGTCACATCGATCATCGGCATTTCCGCCCGAGGGGCTTGTTGATTCCCGGCACTATGGAGGGGTGGATCGGGCCGAGCAACCGGCGCAAACGGGCGCAGGCCATGCCTCTGACGCAATCGGCAGCATGATAAATGGCCGCGCTCTTGACGGCTTGCGCTCGATCAAATCCTATCCGCCGCACGATCTTTCGGAGTTTGCATCATGTCCGTCGACGACAGGCCTACGCTTAGCAAGCCCGACGACGATCCCTGGCTCTGGCTGGAGGAGATCGAAGGCGTGCGCGCGCTCGATTTCGTCGAGCGGCAGAATCAACTGACGCTCGGTACATTCGGCGGCGCAGCGTTCGAACGCGACCGCGATACGCTCGCCGCGATCTACGATCGACCCGACAACATCCCCTATGTCAGCCGCAGCGATGGCCTGCTCTACAATCTCTGGAAGGATGCGAATCACAAACGCGGCCTGTGGCGTCGAACCACGATTGCGGAATTTCGAAATTCCGATCCGTCATGGGAAACGCTGCTCGACATCGACGCGCTCGCTGCCAATGAAGGCGAGGACTGGCTTCTGAACTGGTCGAGCTCGCTGCCGGGCGACGCGCCGCAAACAATCCTGAGCCTGTCGCGCGGCGGCAGCGATGCCGTCACGTTGCGCGAATTCGACCTGAAGACGAAAAGTTTTGTTGCCGGCGGCTTCACGTTGCCGGAGGCCAAGGGTGGCGCGTCCTGGGTCGATGCCGACACGGTGCTGTTGTCGAGCGCCTATGGCGATGGCATGGCGACGACTTCGGGCTACGCGCGGACGGTGCGATTGTGGCGGCGCGGCGAGCCCGTCGAGCGGGCGCGCGTGGTGTTCGAGACCACTTCGGATCGCATGAGCGCGTATTGCGATATCGACCGGACCGGAGAGACACCCCGGGTCTGGTTCATCGACCGGCTCGACTTCTTCAATTTCGACCTCTGGCTCGGCACCGAAAACGGTGCGACTGTGAAGCTCGACCTTCCTTCCGACATCTGGCTGCAAATTCACCGCGACTGGTTCGCGATCAAGCTGCGCTCGGCCTGGACCGCCGCCGGCACAACCTACGGCCCCGATACCGTGCTTGGCATTTCGCTGTCGGCTTTCCTGGCCGGCGATCGCAACTTCACCGTCGTCTTCGCGCCAGGCGCGCGCCGCGCGCTCCAGGGATTTTCCTGGGCCGATGGCAAACTCCTGCTGTCCATCCTCGACAAGTTGCGGCCGGTGTTCGAGATCTGCACGCCGTCCCCCTCCGGCTGGAGTCACGAGACGCTGCGCGGCCTCCCCGAAATTGGCGTCGTCGACGTCTGGCGCTTCGATCATCATGAGTCGGAAAGCAATGGCGACCTGCTCGCCAATATACAGGACCCGCTGACGCCGCCGTCGCTGATGCTGATCGAGCGCGGCGTCGAAAGCCCGACCGTGCTGAAACGGGCACCTCGCACGTTCAATGCCGACGGTCTCGTGGTGACGCAGCACGAGGCGATCTCGATCGACGGCGAGCGCATCCCCTATGTGCAGACGGGCCCCGCGACGGAGACCGGCGATGCGCCGGTCTATATGAGCGCCTATGGCGGCTTCGGGCTTGCTGTGAAGCCGCATTACAATGCGTCACTCGGCAAGCTGTGGCTCGAGCGCGGCGGCACCATCGTGCAGGCGAACCTGCGCGGCGGCGGCGAGTTCGGCACGCGCTGGCACGATGCCGGCCGGCTCGCCGGCAAGAAATTGTCGCATGACGATTTTGCGGCGGTTGCCGCCGATCTCGTCCGCCGCGGCGTCACGACAGCAAAGCGCATCGCAGCCCAGGGCGGATCGAACGGCGGCATCCTCATCACCAACATGCTGGTGCGCTATCCCGAACGCTTCGGCGCGCTGTTCTGCACGATCCCGCTGATCGACATGCGCCGCTACACCAAGCTGCTCGCGGGCGCGAGCTGGATCGCGGAATATGGCGACCCCGACAAGCCCGAGGAGTGGGACTGGCTGAAGACCTACTCGGCCTATCACAACGCAAAGCCCGGCCAGCCCTATCCGCCGATCCTGATCGCCACGACGCGGCGTGACGACCGCGTCCATCCCGGCCATGCGCGCAAGATGGCGGCAAAGCTCCAGGCGATGGGCTACGAAGCCTGGTTCTACGAGCCGGAAGCAGGGGGCCACGGCTACGGCAAGGACAACAAGGAGCGCGCCGGCTTCGAGGTGCTGGGCTTCCAGTTCCTGAAGGACAAGATCGGCTGGCAGGATGGCGAGGCGTGAAGCGTTTTGACTACCTCAGTGCAGGCCAAGAGCGACGCTTACCTCTCCCGCTTGTGGGAGAGGTAAGCGCGCTCGAAGAGCGCGGCGGGTGAGGGCTTTCTCCGCTTGGGGGTTCTCGATTGCGGAAACACCCTCTCCCCAACCCTCCCCCGCAAGCAGGGGAGGGAGCGCACATTCTTCGTGGTTTAGCGCGAAAATACCAGCGTCAGATTGTTCGCGGGCATGTCGATCGAACCCACCAGGCCGAGCCCCACGCCCCGCGCGAGCTTCTCGACATCGCTGACATCGCGCACGCCCCAATCGGGATTGCCATCGCGTAAAGACGTGTCGAACACGGCGTTGCTGAGCGCGGTGTGCTTGCCGTCGCGCTTGAACGGGCCGTAGAGGAACAGCTTGCCGTCGGTCCGCAAATAGCGGCCGGCGCCGGCGAACAGGCCCTCGGCCACGGCCCAGGGCGCGATGTGGATGACATTGGCGCAGAACACGGCTGCAAGACTCGCCGGCCCCTGCCCGCTCTTCATCTCCGGGCACCAGTCGGGATCGGAGAGATCAATCCGCAGGGGCGCCCGGATATTTTGCAGGCCCGAATGAACGCGCCATGCCTCGATGCTCTTCACATGGCGCTGGTTGAGGTCGCTCGGCCACCAGACCAGATCGGGCGTATGACGGGCGAAATGGACCACATGCTGGCCGGTTCCGCTGCCGACCTCGACCACGTCGCCCGTGCGCCCCGCGAGGTGCTTTTCAAGCGCAGCCCAGAGCGGCTCGTGATTGCGATGGAAGGCCGGGGCGTCGAGGCGGCCATCCGACTCGACCCGCCCGCCGTCCCTGCCAAATTCGACGACATATTCAGCCAATTGACGTCCCCGGAAATGAGAAAGCAGACCAAAATGCGATCAGGGCCAAACGCCCCGGAAAAACTGACTGGCTCCAATGGACTCTACGAACGATCTATCTCTTCAGTTGCAATGCGGAAGATATTAACGCCATTTTGCGGCCTGCATAGTCTTGATTGTCAGGGCATGTCCTTTGTGCTTTTGAACACTATCTTTTCGCATACATGATAAGCCTCGGAACGACGCCGTGACCGCCCTTCCTCGCAAGCCCGCCCTGCTCCTCGCGCTGGTCGCTCTCGCCGGCTTTGCCGCGAGCCCGGCGCGGGCGCAATCCGCCGTGACGGAAGGCCAGAAACTCGCCTTCGACCGCGGCAAGGGCAATTGCCTGACCTGCCACGTCATCAAGGGTGGCGATTTGCCGGGCACGATCGGGCCGGAGCTGAAGGACATCAAGGCGAAATACCCCGATCGCAACGAGCTGATCGCGATCCTGTACGATGAGACCAAGCGCAATCCGCAGACCATGATGCCGCCGTTCGGCCGCAACCGGCTTTTGACCGACCAGGAGATCAGCGCGATCGTTGATTTCCTGCAAACGCTGTAGCGGCAGGCAGCCGAGGAGACCTTAGATGACCTCAACCACGAGCCCTCTCGCGACGCGGCGCCTGATCCTTCAGGGCGCAGTCTCGGTCGCGCTGATCGGCCTCGGCAATCTGCCGTTCGCGCCCGCGCGCGCCGCGGCCAACGACAAATATCCGGAAGAGGCTTTCAAGCAGAAGAGCGAGGCCGACGCGATCAAGGCGCTCTACGGTAAGACCGCCGAGCCCTCCGACAAGGTCAAGCTCGACGCGCCCGAGATCGCCGAGAACGGCGCGGTGGTGCCGATCTCGGTGACGACCACGCTCGACAAGGTCACGTCGATCTCGTTCTTCGTGGCCGAGAACCCGAACGCGCTCGCGGCCTCCTACAGGATCCCCGATGGCACGATGCCGAGCGTCGCCAACCGCCTGAAAATGGCCAAGACCACCAACGTGGTTGCGATCGTCGAGGCCGACGGCAAGCTCTTTAGCGCGACCAAGGAAGTGAAAGTTACTGTCGGCGGCTGCGGCGGCTGACGGAGGAGGAATCGAGATGGCATCCAGCATTCGCGTACGCGCCACCGCCAACGGCGACATCACCGAGGTGCAGGCGCTGATCCAGCACCCGATGGATTCCGGTTTCGTCAAGGACGCCAAGGGCGAGATCATCCCGGCGCACTTCATCCAGGAGCTGACGTTCGCATGTAACGGCAAGGACGTCTTCGTCGCCGATTGGGGCCCGGCCGTCTCCAAGGACCCCTACGTCAAGTTCAGCTTCAAGGGCGCCAAGAAGGGCGACGACCTCAAGATCTCCTGGACCGACAACAAGAGTGGGTCTGACGAGATCACCGCGAAGATTTCGTGATGAAACGACGCGCTACCATTCTGCTCGGCTCAGCATTCGTCGCACTCGCGGCGTTCAGCTTCGCCGCGCCGCGCGTGATCGCCGCCGACAAGGTTGATCCCGCCGCCGACGCAAAAGCGTTCCAGAATTTCTTCTTCCAGAAATTTCCGAACGTGAAGCACGAGGATTTCGTCAACGGTCCTTATTCGATGAACGAGGACATGAAGCGGCAGTGGCAGGAGAAGGAAGAGTTTCCGCCCTACGAGTTCGCGCTCGATGCCGGCAAGGAGATGTTTTCGACGCCGTTCAAGAACGGCAAGACCTACGCCGACTGCTTCCCGAACGGCGGCGTCGGCATCCGCCAGAACTATCCCTATTTCGACGAGAAGGAGGGCAAGGTCGTTACGCTGGAGCTCGCGCTCAACCGCTGCCGCCAGGCCAATGGCGAGGCGCCCTATTCCTACGTCAAGGACGAGATGGCCTCGCTGACCGCGTACATGGCCTTCACCTCGCGCGGCAAGCTGATGGACATCAAGCTTCCCGACGATCCCCGCGCGCTCGCGGCGTTCGAGAACGGCAAGCGCTATTTCTACACCCGCCGCGGCCAGATGAATTTCTCCTGCGCGAGCTGTCATGTGCAGAGCCCGGGCGAGCGCATTCGTGCCGAGGTCCTCGCGCCGGCGCTCGGCATCCTGAATGCGTTGCCGATCTACCGGTCCGAATGGAGCGGCATGGGCACGACCAGCCGCCGCTTCATCACCTGCAACAGCCAGACCCGCGCGGTTCCGCTGGAGCCGCAGGCGGACGAATACCGCGACGTCGAGTATTTCCTCTCCTACGTCGCCAATGGCTTGCCGATCTCCGGCCCCGGAGCGCGGCCATGAAGCGGTCACTTCCTTTCGCCATGCTGCTCGCGTTGAGCCTCGCGCCAGCAGCGCGCGCGGCAACTGACGCGGACTACAAGGCGGCCTACGCTGCTGCAGAGGCCGCATCCAAGGAGGCAGCCGGCTTGCGCAACCAGTGGACCACCACCGTCTCGACGCTGGCGGCAGCGAAAAAGGCCGCTGATGGCGGCGATTTCGACCGCGCCGTCGCCGCAGCCAAGGAGGCCGAGGCGCTGGCGAAAGCATCTGTCTTCCAGGCGACGTCGGAAAAAGACGCCTGGAAGGCGATGGAGATCCGCTAGATTGACGTCTGTGGAACCGTCGTTGAGAGGCGCGAAGAAATTTAGATGGCCATCCGCCGCCGCGATTTCCTGAAGGGCACAGCCGGCATTGCCGCCTCGCTCGGCCTGCCGCGGCTTGCGCGCGGCGCTGAGGCCGCCAGCATTTACGACATCGAGCGCTTCGGCAATGCGCGGATCCTGCACCTCACCGACACCCATGCGCAACTCAATCCGGTCTATTTTCGCGAGCCCAGCGTCAATATCGGCATCGGCGAGATGGCGGGACGGCCGCCGCATCTGGTCGGCCGCGCCTTCCTCGAGCGGTTCGGCATCCGGCCCGACAGCGCCGATGCCTATGCCTTCACCTGTTTCGAGTTCGAGAAGTCGGCTGCGCGCTTCGGCAAGCTCGGCGGCTTCGCCCATCTGAAGACGCTGGTCGACCGTCTCCGCAGTGACGCCGGCGAGAAGCATTCGCTGCTCGTCGACGGCGGCGACCTCTGGCAGGGCACCGGGCTCGCCAACATCATGCAAGGCCGCGACATGGTCGAGGTCGCCAATCTGCTCGGCATCGAGGCGATGACCGGGCATTGGGAATTCACCTATGGCGAGCAGGCGCTGCGCGACAATCTCGAACGCTTCAAGGGCGAGTTCCTGGCACAGAACGTCTTCCTGACCGACGAAGCCGCGTTCAACGACGCCCGCGCCTTCGACAAGGCCACGGGGCGCGTGTTCAAGCCTTCGACCATCAAGGAGCTCGGCGGCTATCGCGTCGCGATCGTCGGCCAGGCCTTTCCTTACGTGCCAATCGCGCATCCAAAACGGTTCACGCCGGACTGGACCTTTGGCATCCGTGAGGAGGAGTTGCAGAAGCACGTCGATAGCCTGCGCGGACACGACAAGGTCGATGCGGTCATCCTGCTGTCGCACAACGGCATGGATGTCGACCTCAAGCTCGCAAGCCGCGTCACCGGCATCGACGTCATCCTCGGCGGCCACACCCATGACGCCGTGCCGCAGCCAATCGCGGTGAAGAATGCGAACGGCACCACGCTCGTCACAAATGCCGGCTCCAACGGGAAATTTCTGGCCGTGCTCGATCTCGCGCTCGACAAGGGCAAGATCAACGACGTCAAATATCATCTGCTGCCGGTCTATTCGGAGCTGCTGAAGCCCGATCCGGCGATGGCCGAACTGATCGGCCAATTGCGGGCGCCCTACGCGACCGACTGGACGGAGAAGATCGCAACGCCCGACCGTCTGCTCTATCGCCGCGACAATTTTTCCGGGCCGGTCGACGAGCTGATCTGCACCGCGCTGCGCACCGAGCTCGATGCCGAGATAGCGCTGTCGCCGGGCTTCCGCTGGGGTGTCACCGCGCTGTCCGGTCAGGGACTGACGCTGGAGGACGTGCTCGCCGAAACCGCGATCACCTATCCCGAGACCTATGCGCAGGAGATGACGGGCGAGCAGATCAAGGATGTGCTGGAAGACATCTGCGACAACCTCTTCAACGCCGATCCCTATTACCAACAGGGCGGTGACATGGTTCGCGCCGGCGGCCTCAGTTACACCTGCACCCCGACAGCCGCGATCGGCAGCCGCATCTCCGAGCTGAAGCTCAACAGCGGCAAGACGCTCAGCGCAAACCACCGCTACAAGGTCGCGGGCTGGGCCTCCGTCAACGGCCAACAAGGCGCGCCGGTGTGGGATGTGGTGGCCAAATATCTGCGCTCGGGCCGGATGGCGCCCGAGCGGCTCGGCTCCGGCGTCACCTTGAAAGGCGTCGACGGCAATCCAGGGATTGCAGGACAGGGATGATGCGGCCGCAAGCCTTTCGCGCGCTGTTGCTGGCGCTGTTCGTCTGGGTCGCGATGCCGCCGGCTTTGAACCAGAAGGTTTGGGCGCAGCAGGTGCCGCTCCAGGACAAGCCGTTCGCTGAGCACAAGATCGTACTCCAGCTCTCTGACGGCGACGCCAAGAAGCAAGCGCTGGTGCTCAGCGTCGCCAACAACCTTTTGAAGTTCTACGACCCGGACAAGATCGCGATCGAGGTGGTGGCGTTCGGTCCCGGCATCGATCTGCTGCTGGCCGGCGGCGACCGCCGCAAGCAGGTCGAGAGCCTGATCGCGCAGGGCGTGCGCTTCGACATCTGCCTCAACACTGTCGACACGATCGAGCGGGAGACGGGAAAACGACCGGATTTTATCCCGACCGCCACCCCGGTGCAGGTCGGGGTCGGGCAGATCCTGTTCCTGGCGGAGAACGGATACACGGTGGTGAGGCCGTAGGGTCGCTGTCCCGCCGCGCCCTCGCTGTCATTCCCCGCGTAGGCGGGGAATCCGGTACGCCGCGGCTTCTCCGTACCTCTCGCTGTCTCTGAAATGCTGGATCGCGCGCCCCAGTGCGCAATCGCGCACAAGGCGGGCGATGACAGCGGGTGTGTAGCGGGCCGCTATGCCACCCAGGCCCCATCACCCCACAATAAAAATCTTCTAAATTTTCTTATTTACACAGTGAATTGCTTCTCCTTATAGCCCATGGCGTAGTAGAATCTTGGAAATCACTCCACGCCGGGTCTTGCCATGATCTTCCGCCAGCTCTTCGACAGTGTTTCGGGCACCTACAGCTACGTCCTGGCGAGCCGCCCCGGCGGCGAGGCGCTGATCCTCGATCCGGTGCTGGAGAAGGTCGACCGCTATTGCCAATTGCTGCGCGAGCTCGACCTCAAGCTGGTGAAAGCCGTCGACACCCATTTGCACGCCGACCACGTCACCGGCCTCGGCGAGCTGCGCGACCGGACCCATTGCATGACCGTCATGGGCGACCAGACCAAGGCCGACGTCGTGGCGATGCGGGTTGCCGACGGCGACAACGTGACGATCGAGGGCCTGTCGCTCGACGTGATGTACACGCCCGGCCACACCGACGATTCCTATTCCTATTTGATGGGCGACCGCGTCTTCACCGGTGACACGCTTCTGATCCGCGGCACCGGCCGCACCGATTTCCAGAACGGCTCGTCGCGCGCGCAGTACGAGTCGATCTTCAACCGCCTGCTCAAGCTGCCGGACGAGACGATGGTGTTCCCGGCGCATGACTACAAGGGCGACACCGTCTCCACCATCGGCGAGGAGAAGCGCTACAATCCGCGGCTCCAGGTGCGTTCGGTCGACGAATATATCGAGCTGATGGCAAACCTGAAGCTGCCCAATCCGAAGATGATGGATGTGGCGGTGCCCGCCAATATGCATGTCGGCCTGCATCAGGAGGAGCTGGAGAAAGAGGGCCGCGCGCTGAGCGCGGTCGAGGCGATCCGCTCGCTCGGCCGGCCGGATATCCTGCTGGTCGATCTGCGCGAGAACAATGAGCGCGCCAAGCACGGCTTGCTCGAAGGCGCGCTGCACACGCCCTACCCCAACGTCGAGGAAAGCCTCAAGTCCGGCGGCATGCTGCGCGAGGTCGCGGCCGCCACCGGCCGCCGCGTGGTGTTCTTCTGTGCCTTCGGCGAGCGCTCGGCGATGGCAGTGGCCGCGGCCAAGGACGCGGGCCTCACCAATACCGCGCACATCGCCGGCGGCATCGACGCCTGGAAGAAGGCGGGCGGGCCGATCGTGCAGGGCTGACGGTCTCGTCGCACCCTTGAGATAAGTCAGGAACCGCTCATGTTTTGCGGGTAGAGTCGGATGCAGCATCACCATCCGGGAACAGCCATGGCCAAGACCGCCAAGCCAAGCGAGCCGCCCAAAAAGGCGGACGACAAGGCGAAGAAGCCAAAGCCTCCGCGCGACACCGACGACGATTACGAAGACGGCGACATCGCGACGCCGAAGCGCGATCGGTACGGCAATGATGATGAGCCGTTGTGAGGAGGCACGGCGCGCGTTTTGACAGCACGCTCGCGCAACACCTTCAGTGTCGTCCCGGCCTAGTGCGCAATTGCGCACGGGGGGCCGGGACGACATTGGGGAAGCGCCCCACTCGCGCTACCTGCCATGCGCCCGCGTTCATGGACAAATAACCGGCCTCCCCGATAGTTTGCGCTCCCTCAGGGAGTGAATCGGAACTGCAATGGTCGACGTTCTCGCCGCACCGCAACAAGGCAAGGCGGACAGCGCGCTGCGCACGCTGACCGGAATCTCGATCGCGCATTGGGTCAGCCATTTTCATCTGCTGGTCCTGCCGATGCTGTTCCCGTTCCTGAAGAGCCAGCTCGGCGTCGGTTATGTCGAGCTCGGCTTCGCGCTGACCGTGTCTGCCGTCGTGTCCGGGCTGACGCAGGCACCGACCGGCTATCTCGTCGATCATTTTGGCGCGCGCAGGATCCTGCTGGGCGGACTGACGCTCGGCGGGCTCGCGCTGATCCTGCTCGGCCTGCATCTGAGCTACGCCTCGCTGATCGCCTGCGCCGTGCTGCTCGGGCTCGCCAACAGCGTCTATCACCCCGCCGATTACGCGATCCTCGCCGAGCACATGGACGAGGCGCGGATGGGCCGCGCGTTCTCGATCCACACTTTTGCCGGCTATCTCGGCGGCGCCGTCGCGCCTGCAATCGTGGCCGCGCTGGTCATTGTGTCCGGCGGCACCGGCGCGCTGATCGCGTCGGGTGCGATCGGCGTGCTGGTCGCATTGCTGCTGGTGGCGATGAACATTCCCGATGCCGGCGCGCACAAGACAAAGCCGGGCAATGTGAATGCGCCGAAACAAGCCGTCATCACCCCGGCGCTGATCACGCTGACCGCGCTCTTCATGCTGCTCAGCCTGTCGGTTGCCGGCATCAACAATCTCGGCGTGGTGGCGCTGATGAGCGGCTACGGCGTTTCGTATTCGGCTGCCAACATCGCGCTGACCGCCTTCCTCGCGGCCAGCGCTGCCGGCGTGCTCGCGGGCGGCTTCCTGGCCGACCACACCGAGCGCCACGGCTACGTTGCCGCCGCCTGCTTCGCCGTGAACGCAGCGATCGTGCTGCTGATCGCACTGGTCACGCTGCCCGGCTGGGCCTTGACCGCGACGATGACGGCCGCGGGCTTCCTCTCCGGCGTGATCGCCCCCTCGCGCGACATGCTGGTGCGCAATGCGGCGCCTCCCGGCGCTGCGGGGCGCGCCTTCGGCATCGTCTCGACCGGCTTCAATCTCGGCGGCATCGTCAGCCCGCTGCTGTTCGGCTGGATCATGGACCAGAGCGCACCGCACTGGGTGTTCGGCGCCTCCGTGATCTTCATGGTCGCGACGGTGGTGCTCTCGCCGTTTACGGAGCGGCGGGCAAAAAACGTTTCTTGAGCCACGGTCGCGGGTACAAACTCTATCGTCGTCCCGGCCTAGTGCGCAATTGCGCACGGGGGGCCGGGACCCATAACCACAGGGAGCGGTTGTAGCGCGAGGCTGGCAACTACGGGTCTTCGCCAAACTACTCCCTGGGGTTATGGGTCCCGGATCTGCGCTACGCTTCGCTGCGCTTGTCCGGGACGACGAGAACAACAACAACAACGCGGGAAGAAACCACATGACCAACCCTGATCTCGTGATCCGCGGCGGCACAGTTGCGGATGGAAGCGGCGGCGAGCTGTTTGAAGCTGACGTCGCCATTACCGGCGGCAAAATCAGCGAGGTCGGTAAGGTCTCGGCCAAGGGCAAGGAAGAAATCGACGCCCGCGGCAAGCTTGTGACGCCGGGCTTTGTCGACGTCCACACCCACTATGACGGCCAGGTCACCTGGAGCCAGGACATCACGCCGTCGTCGCAGAACGGCGTCACCACCGCGATCATGGGCAATTGCGGCGTCGGCTTTGCGCCGTGCAAGCCGGCCGACCACACCCGCCTGATCCAGCTCATGGAGGGCGTCGAGGACATTCCGGAGCCAGTGCTGAGCGCCGGCATTCCCTGGGCCTGGGAGAGCTTTCCGGACTACATGAACTGGCTCTCCAAGCGCGATTTCGACATCGATGTCGGCGCGCAACTGCCGCATGCGGCGCTGCGGGTCTATGTCATGGGCGAGCGCGGTGCGCGCCGCGATCCCTCGACCGCCGAAGATAACGCCGCGATGGCAAAGCTTGCCGGCGAAGCGGTGCGCTCAGGCGCGCTCGGCTTCTCGACCTCGCGCACGCTCAACCACCGCACCTCGACCGGCGATTACACGCCGACGCTGAAGGCGGGCGAGGACGAGCTCACCGCGATTGCCGGCGCGATGCATAGCCAGGGCCGCAGCGTGCTGCAATTCGTGCTCGATCTGTCCACCATCCACGAAGATCTGCCGATGATGCTGCGGGTGGCGGATCAGACGAAGTGCCCGATCTCGTTCTCGATCACGCAGAACGACAAGGCGCCGCAACGCTGGCGCCAGACGCTGGACGAGATCAATGCGGCAGCCAAGCGCGGCCTTTCCATCACCGCGCAGATCGCGGCGCGTCCCGTCGGCCTGCTGCTCGGCCTCGAGCTGTCGCGCAATCCGTTCCAGACCCATCCGAGCTACAAGGCGATCGCGCATCTGCCGCTCAGGGAGCGACTGGCGCGGCTGCATCAGCCGGACGTGCGCAAGGCGATTTTGAACGAGACGGCCACCGCGACCGACGACCCGCTGTTCTTCCGTCCCAACTACGACAAGATGTTTTTGCTCGGCGATCCCCCGGACTACGAGCAGCCGCCGGAGAACGCGCTGGGTCCGCAAGCGCGCAAGCAGGGCCGGCAGCCGGAGGAGCTTGCCTATGACGCGATGCTGTCGGACGACGGCCGCGGCATGCTCTACGTTCCCTTCCTCAACTATGCCGACGGCAATCTCGACGCGACACGCGAGATGCTGATCGATCCGCAATCGGTGCCGGGCCTGTCCGACGGCGGCGCGCATTGCGGCATCATCTGCGATGCGAGCTTCCCGACCTATCTGCTGACGCACTGGACGCGCGACCGCAAGCGCGGCGAAAAACTGACGATCCCGTTCGTGGTGGCCGCGCAGTCACGCAAGACCGCGCTCTCGGTCGGCCTCACCGATCGCGGGCTTATTGCTCCCGGATATAAAGCTGACGTCAATGTGATCGACTATGACCGGCTGCATCTGCATCCGCCGAAGGTGCACTATGACTTGCCGGTCGGCGGACGGCGGTTGTTGCAGGATGTCGACGGCTATGAGGCGACCATCGTGTCGGGCGTGGTGACGCGGCGGCAGGGCGAGGCGACGGGGCGTCGGCCGGGGAAGCTGATTCGTGGGGCGCAGGGGGTGATGCAGTAGCGAAGACTGCGCATGGGGCGCGAGGGCGCCTCACCATACTCAGCGTCGTCCCGGCCTAGGGTCTGTTGAGATTCATCTAGAATGGATGACGGCGGTGGCGAGATAGATCATCGCTTCAAAGCTGCTGTCTGTCTTGTCGCACCGCATTGCT